>JBOGCF010000001.1:0-70863 GCA_051656605.1 Tannerellaceae bacterium
TCCATCACCGACCTTCCACAGCACCGTACGTACCGTTCGGTATACGGCGCCTCCTTAATTTACATTAGCAACCTTGCGGTAATAATCTGAAAAGAAGATATAACCAGACCGTTTTAGTCGGTCATTGGTTACTGAAGAAATCGGGTAGGAAATGAGGGATTATTTCCCTCATTGTCCTCCCACACCACCACTCATACGGTTCCGTAAGTGGCGGTTCCACGTTTTGACACATTTCTGTGTATGAAATGTTGTTTTCAATTATCCTTTTGACAAATACCACTCTTACCTATCCTTCGGATTCCGTCCTATTCTTTTGGCAAGGAGCCTCTTTCGAGCATCTGGCTACAAAGGAGTCGCAAGGTAATCTTCATTTACTATTTCATTACGTGGTTCAGTCCTTCCCTCATCAGCCCGTGATGCGGTACTATGACCTCGGCTGACTTCTCATGGCAATTGTTAGCCGTGTTCTGCAAAAAAAGCATCTCACGTCCATGAGATCTCCCGTGGTAAGATATATAACCTTCATCTCATGTAACCGCAACATTTACACTCCGCCTTCCGGGTAGTTATAGGACTTCGTTTTGTTAGGCAAACTCGTCCAGACGGATATGCCTGATATTGTTCGTGTTCCTCGGTTCGGGACTTTGCCGCCGACTTCCTTCAGATTCGCCTCACGGTCGACACCCTTGTCTTGAGCTAATGGTTGGTAACTACCGACCCCCATAGTGGACTTGCACCACCTAGTTATATACCATGCACGGCACACCTAAAAAAAGAGAGGCCGAATAAATATATTCGGCCTCTCTTAAGTGATGTATTAGCTTTAAGGTTGTAAGTAATGGTAGTAAGGTTACACTGCAAACATAACAAAAATACCACAAACAACCTTAATTATATTTTATATTATAAAACATATCAATACTATACAATGGATGTGCGTTTAGTAAATTCGATAATTTCATCGATATAACCAAATGCTAAACCTGTTACAGTATCTGCTGCTCCGTAATACACTGCAATACGACCGGTTTCCGGATCATGCAATGATGCACATGGGAAAACAACATTCGGCACATCTCCCATACATTCATAATCTTTTTGAGGAGATAACAAATAAGGACCCGAACGAAACTTTACTTTCCATGGCTCATCAATATCTAAGATTGCTGAACCGAAACTATACACAAAGCCATTACAAGATTGAAGTACGCCGTGATAAAGGATCAACCACCCTTCTGATGTTTCAATAGGAATAGGTCCTGCTCCAATCTTAGTACATTGCCAAGCACTAACCTCAAAAGGCGCCGGAGCCATTACATGTCTATGCTTTCCCCAAAAATCAAGATCGGGAGATTCACTATAGAAAATATCTCCAAACGGAGTGTGACCGTTGTCACTAGGGCGACTCAACATTGCAAAATTTCCATTAATCTTACGAGGAAACAATACACCATTTCTATTGAATGGCAAAAAGGCATTCTCTAGTTGATGAAATGTTTCGAAATCGAATGTATATGCAACTCCAATTGTTGGCCCATGGTATCCGTTACACCATGTCACATAATAACGATCTTCAATGAAACAAACGCGAGGATCGTATGCATAAACAAACTTTCCGATCTCCTCGTCATTGCATTCAAATTCAATTTTCTCTTCTTTAATATCCCAGTCGATACCATTCTTACTAAATCCTACATGCAAACGCATACGTCTATTGGTATCATCGCAACGAAATACACCAGCATATCCATCTTTAAATGGAACAACAGCACTGTTAAAAATACTATTTGATGTAGGCAGCAAATCTCTTGGTATTACCGGATTTGCAGAATAGCGCCACATTACATCCTTGCTACCTTGCGGACGTTCTTCCCAAGGCATCTGAGGAAGTGGATTCCCTTTAATTTCAATCTTACTCATTATAATATATTCTTTTATTTATGTTGGTTATTTATTTTCTGGCAAATCTAACTTTTTCATCAATTCGTCGTACTCTTTTTCTTCTTTATTCATCTTATCATACCAATTCTTTTTAAGAATTAGAGTTGTTATAACAAGTACCATTATTGAAGAAAACAATGGCATGCCTTCTTTGATAACAATATACATAGGTATAATGGTAAGAGAGCTTTGCCATACAATCCCAATAAAGATATTAAACATATCTCTTTTGAAGTTTTTATTGGCAGGCACCTCCGGATATACTTTCGCCACTTTATCTTGAACCGGCTTCCATAAGCCCCATGGGCGTACACGAATATAAAAATTCATCAACGTTTGATCATCTGTTGGTTCTGCACTAAATGTGCCTACAATACATCCTATAAAAGAAACAACCAATAGTATCGGAAAATAATACAAAGGCAGTGTATCTGGGAAAAATTGAGGTACAATCATTGCAGCTATTACTCCTACGGTCATCCCCCAAAAATATCCGCTCCCATTGAAACGCCACCAATGCCACTTCAAAAAGTTTGCTGCAATATATCCACCATAAAGTGCAGATACAATCCATTGAAGTACCGAGTTGATATTCTCAACAAAGAATCCAAAACATGTACTAACAACTACGACCAATACCGAAACCAAATAGCTTGCGCGGATCTGAGTTTTTGCTGATGCAGATGGGTTGATGTATTTCAAGTAGATATCATTTACAATATAAGCAGGCGCGGCATTAACTGTAGAAGCAAATGTAGACATAAACGCAGCTAACAATCCGGCAATAAGCAAACCCGCTAGTCCGACAGGAACAAATTCACTAATCGCTCGTGGCAGAATTGTTTCAAAATCGACAGCACTTCCCATCGCTTTAAAGTCTTCACTAAAGAATACAATAGCAAGAACCGTAAAGCCCATAATCATCAAATAACGAGGAATCAACAATACAACCGGTACAGATCCACTCATCAACGCTGCTTCTCTTGGTGTTTTACAAGATAAAACCTTCTGCATATCATAATTTGGAGCAGGGCCAGCCATACTCATAAATATACCTTTGAAAAGCATCATCATTACAATGATTGTAAACAGACCATATTGATCTTTTGCCATTCGCTCTGTTACCGCTGGCAATAGTGCAGACCAATCCAAATCCAATTCCCATCCAAAGAATGGAGTATTCCACCCTACCGGAACATGCATCGAGAGCACTTCTGGGGAAACTTTTGTCATTGCAATATACGCAATTACCAAGCCGGAAACAGTCATAATCGCAAATTGCACAACGTCAGTCCAAACAATACTAAGCATACCTCCAAGCATTACATAGAAAGTTGCTATCGATGTAAATACGATTCCATACATGTGAGGGACGTATTCAGGCGGAATATTCAAGGGTATGTATTGAGACACTTCGCTCCAAGGAAAGAAAATTTCCATAAACTTTCCGATGCCGATAAAACCATAACTTAAAAAGCCGATTACACCAATGATTGCATATAACACCACAATCGTATGGGATAAATTTGCTCCTTTACCGTATCCAAATCGTGTTCTAATCCACTCTGCTCCTGTAAGCACATTGGAACGACGCAACCAAATAGATAGATAAATCATCAAAAAGATTTGATTAAAGACTGGCCATAACCATGGAATCCATAGACTTTTGAGACCATAAACAAATGCTAAATAAACCATCCACATGGTTCCGGAAATATCAAACATTCCGGATGCATTAGACAATCCCAGCATATAAAAAGGAAGGGTTTTCCCTCCTAAAAAGTAAGAATCTAAGTTTTTAGATGCTTTCTTTTTCAATATCAATCCGATTACTATCATCACAACTAAATACATAGCAATGATGATAATATCAATTAATTGTAATTTCATATATATAAGCTATTAGGTTATTGTACCGCAATGGTTGAGATCATTCCTAGATTATCATAATCATGAAGCTCCCAAATCTTTTGTCCGTCAGCATCAATTTCAAACACTTGGGCATTCGTTTTTCGTAATGATTTATCGGCATGTCCAGGCCAATTGCAAACATAATAGCCTTTGTTTGATGACGGATAAAGTTGAGCAACGAAGAACAATTGTGTATTCTCAACATCTTTCTCCCCTACTCTTTTTACAACTTCACCTTTTTCAAAATCCAATTCAACCCAAGAGTGAGCATCTCCACAGGCTACAATATAATTTCCATTTGGCAACTCCAATGATGAAAAAGGATTCCCTTCAACAGATACCTTCTTTAAGAGGTTCCCATTAGGTTCAACTTCGCACAGCTCTGAAGTTCCAAATAATGGAACCATATAATTCCCTTTTTTATTTTTTGTTATTTGTCTAAACTGAGAGTGTGGCCCTTCAATCCCTGTATCGAAAGTTGTTTCAGATACAATCTTTCCTTTATCATCTACTTCCATAATTTTGGCAGGTTTTCCACACCATGCTATCAAAGTATTTCCATTATCCAACACTGTAGCTGTTTGCATTTCCGTTCCTTCGGGACTTTTAATATCCCAAATAATATTCTTCTCTGGCGTTATTTTAGCGGCTCCTTTGGCATATGCAAATACGATATTTCCATCTTTATCAAAACCTAGCGAATTACATTCTGTTCCTTTATCAAGAACATATTCCCACTCAATATTCTTTGATTGCTTATCTAGCATTACGATCTTATTCCATCCCGATCCACTTAGTAGTAATTTGGAGTCTGAGGTAGATTTCTCATTACATGACGCAAGTATTGCTACAGCAAACAATGCGCTTAATACTTTTAATTTAATTGTTCTCATGGCTATTTACATTTAACATAAAAGCTGCCTCGCCTATATAATAATATAAGATACGAGACAGCTTTATTTTTATTTAAACACCTTATAAAAAGGCATTCGTTCAAATTATTTATTTTTCAAGTCGTTGAATAATTCAAAAGCTTGATCAGGAGTTAAATTATCGTGAATAACACCACGTACTGCCTGAATCATAGCAATTGGATCTTCTGATTGGAAAACATTACGTCCCATATCAACACCAACAGCACCCTCATTGATTCCATTGTAACAAAGTTCTAGTGCTGCTTTTTCTTCTAGTTTCTTTCCACCTGCAATTACAATTGGAACCGGACAAGAATTTACAACCTTTTCAAAGCCATCACAGTAATATGTTTTTACGATGTTAGCTCCATTTTCAGCACAGATACGAGCCGCTGTAGAGAAGTAACGAGCATCGCGAGCCATTTCTTTACCTACTGCAGTTACACCCATTGTAGGAATTCCGTATTTATATCCGTAATCTGCTGTCTTAACAAGATTCTCGATTGTTTTAGCCTCGTATGTACCGCCCATTGATACCATTACAGCCATACAAGATGCATTTACGCGAATTGCATCGTGAGGATCAAGAATACACTCATTATTTAGGTCTGTCAAGATCGTTGTGCCAGCAGAGTATCTTAAACATACTGGCTTGTTTGCTGTAGCTGGAACTACAGATCTCAACGCACCACGAGTACACATCAATGAGTCAGCGTATTCAATTAATGGGACAATGCTAAGGTCTAGACGTTCCAAACCCGATGTAGGGCCCATAATATAACCATGGTCGAATGCAAGCATTACTGTACGACCAGATTTCTTATCAAACATTCTGCTTAGACGATCTTTCAATCCCCAGTCACAGTTGTCTAATCCTTTTAAAAAGAACGATTGATTTTTTACTGGAACACCAATTCCGTAATCTTTATCTTTATTTGCTAAGATTCCATCCAAATCTGCCATTTCTATAATCTTTTAATGCGTTATGTATTACTTTATTATTTAAGAGAAGTTGCGAATGCATTGAACATACATGCCCAAGAAGATGCTCCAGAGTCAGCGTAACCAATTGAACGCTCACCATAATTACGAGCACGTCCGAAGTTTGCTTTCATATCTACAGTTGCCAATGCACCGGCACTAGCAGCTTCTGCACCAGCAGCCATGATTTCACGAATATCGTCTGACGAACATTCTGAAATTGCTTCAACAGCCGGAATCAATGCATCCATCATTGTTTTATCACCGCGTAAAGCTTTTGTTTGTTTCTGTACGCCGGCAAGACCTCCTTTAAATAAGTCTTTCACACCATTTGCATCCAAAGAGTCACCACTTACGGCATCACTCATTCCTAAACAGAACGCCCCCAATAGTGTACTTGTAGAACCACTTGTCTGTAACATTACATTAAAGCCCATATCATTAAGCATTTGCTTAAATTCAGTGCCTTGTTCTGCAGAACTTAAAACAGCTGAAAGAGCTGTTACAATTGCCTGACCGTGATCACCGTCACCAATTACTGCATCTAATTGAGAAAATTCATCTGCTCTTGCTTGAATATCAGCAAATGCAGTTCTCATCATTAATTTGAAATCGTTAATAGTTAGCTGTTGCATAGATATTAAATAAACTGTCTGTGCCATCAGACACAGACAGGCATTAAGGCTTTATTATTTACCAATAGTAGTCCAATATGGAGCGTCTGCACGCTTATTTTTCAAATAATCAACATGATCATCATCCATACGAGCAAGAATCATTTGAAAACCAGCCTGTTCTTGAACTGTAAGAATCTCTTGAATTCTACCATCAACAACATCAAACCCTTTTTCTTTCAAGATTTGGTATGCTTTTCTGAACACAATACACATTTCCATATGAGTTGTTGCACCTACACCATTAATATATAGAAGAAGTTTATCTCCTACAGCTGGTTTCACTTGCTCCAACAATCTGTTCACCATGATCTCTGCTGTTTCATCTGCCGAAACTAACATTTGACGACCACCGCCGCCTTCACCATGCTGACCCATACCAATTTCCATTTCACCTGGAGCTAATGATGTAATTGTTGCACCATTTTGTGGATGAGAACAAGAACCCATTGCTACTGCAAGAGTTGCAACATCTTTATTGAAACGTTCGCCAATCTCGATCAATTCGTCCAAAGTCTTACCTTCTTCAGAAGCTGCACCTAAAATTTTGAACAAAGGCACACATCCGGCCAAACCACGACGATCATCTGTATTGATATCGATACCAGCACTGATATCATCATGAGTCATGATACGTTTAACGTTAATCCCTACACGTTCTGCTAGTTGACAAGCCATATTTGCGCTCATCACATCACCAGAGTGATTCAACACAACAAGAAGAATACCTGCTTCACGTTTAAACATTTGTAGAGCTTGAAACAATCTTTGAGCACCTGGTGCTGCAAAAATATCACCAACTACAGAGCAGTCTAGCATGCCTTCTCCGACAAAACCACTCAATGCAGGTTCGTGACCAGCACCACCCAATGTAATAATCGCAACTTTGCTTTCATCTTTGGGATTTGCTCTCACTACAATATTTTCACCACCAAGGGCAACTTTATCTTTATATGCCAAAACATAACCCTCAAGCAATTCACTTGTAATCGCTTCTGGCTCGTTCGTAAATTTAGTTTTAACCTGTGTCATCTTTATTAGGATTAGTTGTTAGCTTTTATTTTTTGAAACACATTAATTCTACCGGAATACCTTCTTCTTCGATGAAAGCAATACTCAATTGATCGTCAACATCTGCAGGACCAAAGATTACAGTTTTACCTTCCAATGCTGTTGTCAAACATGGCACTTCGTAAGCAATATGTGCAACTTTTTGAATTAACTCAGGCATACAGCTGCCTTCTTCAAACTTCAAATGTTCGATTCTGTTTTCGCTGTTGGTATAATCAGTAAGCCATACACGAAGACCATCATTAAAAACAGCTTCCTCTTGCTTATTGCATGAAGGAACACCAAAATGATTGAATTTTCTCATGATATAAGAATTAAATAGGTTGTAATGATATTAATTTTAACACTGTAAAAACAGATTATCTCTTTAATAACTTACCCATTCGCATATATGAAACTAGCGATATAACAGATAATATTATTAAAACGATATAAAGATATAAAGAAATTCCATCAAATGCATCATTTTTACCATAAGAATGCATCCCACTTAAGAAATAATTAACACCTAAGAAGGTCATCAGAACCGATGCAAAAGAAAACATGGATAACAAATTAAACCAAAATAATATATTTATTTTATTAATCAATCGAATATGTGTTACGATTGCATAAACAACCATCGTAATCAATGCCCATGTCTCTTTTGGATCCCATCCCCAATAACGGCCCCAGGACTCATTGGCCCAAACTGCGCCTAAAAATGTTCCCACTGTCATTAGAATTAATCCAATAAGCATAGACATCTCATTTATTATTGTGAATTCCTGAATTTTAGGCATTAAAAGATCCTTTTGCTTTTTACCAAAGCACATCAAGATCAGATTAAATAGTCCCAAAAGTGTTGAAATACCAAAGAAACCATATGCCGCAACAATTACAGCAACATGAAACATCAACCATGGAGATTTCAACACAGGAACCAACGCATTAATCTGTGGGTCCATCCAATTAAGTCCAGACACAAATAATATAACCCCTGTAAATAATGAAGCTAATGCGAATGTTATTGGCGATCGACGGATAAACAATAATCCACCAAGCATAGTAGCCCATCCCACATAAACCATAGTTTCATATGAATTACTCCATGGAGCATATCCACTTACATACCATCTCAATCCCATTCCAAATGTATGCATCACAAAAACAGCACCAACGAAGAATGCAAAAATCTTAAATAAAAGATTATATATCGGTTTCTCTTCAAACATTTTTGCTAGAGATACAACTAGCAAGACTCCTCCTAATATTAAATACAACTTAAAGCAATGTCTGAAAATATGCATTTTATTGTAATACGATTCCCATTTGAGCTTTGATTGATCAATTTGCAGTGTATTGTTCTTTGCACTTTGATAAGTAGAGATCATACTCAAAACCTCATCTGTTTTTGACCAGTCTCCTGATTTAACTGCTTCTGCGATCTCTTCTGTATACCAATCAAATATTCGAGAAACAAACATTGAGTCTTTTTCCGAAAAAGAAGATAAATCGTCTCCTGAAGCAAACCATTTGTGATTTTGATCGTTCTCTAACGGAAATAGATTTAATAATCTACCATTGATAAGCTGATAGAATATATTTACTTTTTCATCTAATTTGAGAAGATCTTTATCCATCTGATTCCTTTCATTCGGCATCTTATTATAGATTTGATCTATCTCACTTTGTAGTTTGTAGCTCCCTTGTTGATCAAACAAATCAACATAAGCACACATCTTACCATTCAAAGCATAGTTCTTAACAATCTGCTTATTCGGAACCTCAATCAATGGAATGCGTGACCAAATTTGCGGATATGTAAGAATCCCTAATAAAACCTGATCTGCAGATTGATTATTATACATTTCATCTTTATGCAACTTCCTCATTACCTCATTAGAGAATGTATTCACCGGAACCATTCGTCCATTATACATCTGCATTGGCATCAAACCAAATTTTTCGGCTTCAGCTTTAGGTATTGCCATTGATTCTGTAGCCTTCTCAAAGTTCATGGACTCATTGGCACAAATAGATGTTACCCCCATAAACAGAAAAACGAAAACCACTGACACTTTATTCGAATAAGCTTTCAAACGATTATTCAAGAAACGCAAACGACTATTCTTTCCTATCAACGAATAAATAAAGCCAACAACAAGCAATAAATACCCCAAATAAGTAACATATCTACCTGCAACATCTTTGTTTACAGACAAAATTGTACCTTTTTCATCTTGATCATAAGATGCTTGAAAGAAACGATAACCCTCCAAGTCCATTACATTATTCATAAAAACCTTCTGATCAAATGTTTTTCCGTTATAATATACACGAAGTAAACTTTCATATGAAGATGGGCTGGAAGAACCAGGATAGCGATTTAACGAAAAATCAACAAGCTCAATTTCAAAAGGCAACGAATGAAGTTCTGTTCTGTCAAATTTTTGAATTACAAGTTGATTTGTTTTTTGCCCTTCTCGTATATGCACCATTCCTTCTTCACCAAATACATGTGTAACAAATGCACCAATAAGAATTACAATAAATGCAATATGCGAAATCAAAACACCCCATTTCTTCTGACGAAAAAGTTTGAGACGATCAATTGCTCCTATAAAATTGAGAATCATTGCAAATTGCAACAACAGCAACACCGGCGAATAGTAAACATACTCTTTAGCGACAATTGTCCCATGCAGTTTTTCTATAAATGTTGCTCCTGCTAATAAAATAGCATACAACGATAGCAACACAATTGTAGATCGTGGAGAGGATATAATCCGAGTAAGATTATTATACATTTTACTTGTTTAGTTAAGAGTTAGACATAAAAAAACAGAGGCAGTAAGTTTATTTCTTACTGCCTCTATAAAAATATAAATTAATCTTCAATAATTACACGGAATCCAACATTTTTAACTCTTTGCCATGCATAGTACGCTTTACGTATATATGACGTCGAATTTTTAGGCCTTTCATTCCATGCTCCACCCCTCACTACTCGATGCTTAGATGCTTCCTTCGACTTCTCATTGTATGGATAGTCGAGGTAAGAACTTCTAGTCCATTCTGCAACATTACCGTGCATTGCAAACAATCCAAAAGGATTGGCTTTATAAGCTTTCGCATCTGCCATAATCATGTTACCATCATCAACACTTTCAGCTTTAGGAATAAAGTTATAATATTTGTACCAATAGCTATTTTTTGACATCGGAACCGGATTCACACCACTTACAGCCATTTTTGAAAGCTGACTATCTGCCATGTTATCGTAAGCACCAAAGTCAGAGTTTGAATTACCAAACCAGAAATCATCGTCAGAACCAGCTCTACAAGCCCATTCCCATTGCGCTTCTGTTGGAAGCGTAATATTCATTCCTGTTTTCTCGCTAAGCATCTTACAATAAGCCATTGCATCTTCCCAGCTCACACGGATCACCGGTTGCTCAGGCTTATTAGCTGCATAACCCGGAGTTGTATGGTCTTTCCAGAACTGATCTACAAATCGGCTATCATGTTCTGGCACTAATGCATTGTATTGAGCATTTGTAACTTCTACTTCCGCCATCCAGAATGGTTTGTCGATTTTAACTTTCGACATTTGTTTGTTATCTGCATTCCCTTTAGGGCTACCCATTACAAACTGTCCAGCCGGAACTTTTACAAACTTCATCACAACTCCTGGTGCCAATTCTATTTCTTTAGAAGTTTCACCTTCTTTTGACAAAAGAGCTTTTGCTTGATCTGCAGACATTGGCCAGCCTTTCAGCTTAACTTCTTTACTCTTTTTCTCTTTAAGAGGCTCTGGTTTCTCTGGAGTAATTGCTCCTTTTGATTTCAGATACTCTCCATAAGATTTCAACTCGGCTCTCCAGTCATTCTTCACACCATTATACTTTTCAGACAACTCCATACGACGAGTGTACTGATCAATATTACCATCAAGAATGTTAGTTATAAATTCACCTTTATCAGGAGCATTCATATCAATCCAAGTATAAAGATCTTTCCATTCTTTGTCGGTAAGCTTCACATTGAAGTGACCTTTTTTCAACATTCTCACAAGTTCACTTGTCGAAGCATGATATTCATACGGTTGAAGCACATACATCTCAGCCTCCGGACCTTGTCTGTTGATATAAGGATGGAAGTTTAGGTATGACAAGCCATATCCTGTTTTCTCATCTTTTCTACCTCCGGTAAAATCAATCGAACCATTTTCACCATTATGACAAGAAACACAAGCTCTGTCAAGAATTGGCTGAATCTGATAATCGAAAGTCATTGATCTCACACCACCTTCAGGTGCTTGAATTGTATGAGGTGTTTTTGACGAAGCGATTACTTTCTTCGGAATAGGTATCTTATTTTGATCTTCATGACAACCTACACAAGAAACGACTTCCCCAGGCATACCTGTCACCCAGCTTCTCATCCATTGAATAGCTCTACCTTCCGAATCAAGTGGCTGCATTGAAATCGGAGTATTTGCCGGAATCTTGAAAATAACAGAACCATCTTCTTCTACCGGAACTACACCTAACAAACGCTTAATATCCCATCCACTTTGAACACCATGAGCATTATGGTCTGATCTTGAATGCAAATACGCATATTCATAAGCAAATAAACGTAAAGCTTTCACTGTGCCACGAGGTACACCTCTCAAACCTTCACCTTCATAGATGTCCTGAATAAAGACTGTTGATTCTTTATCATTGAGTTTCACCTTGTCAGGAATTACAGCCGGAGCAGGTCTTTCTTGAGCTAAAATAGGCGTGATCAAACCTTCACCCTCATATTCAGCAACAAGCGTAACATTATCAAAGATGTCGACCAAATAAATACCCCAAAGCGATTCCGGGCTCATTTTAGCTGAAACCAAGAAGTATTTATCATTCAATGGCCAAGGCTTCACAAACTGAGGCCAAACTCCATCTACAAGTTCATCCTTAATAATAGGCTCAATAGGTCTATTTCTAAAAGGAATCTCTTGAGTCATACCTTTTTCCTCCTTACGACTCTTCATCGGATCAAACAACATCATTCGTCCTGATCTCACAGTACCGTGGTGACCAGAAATAATTCCGACAAACGCAGAAGAGTGTCCTGGAAGGGGTTGCATATCGAATGTACTATTCGGGAAATACGAACCACTACCATACAATGCCTTCACTTCTGTTCCATCAGGATTCATATGCATTACGAATCTTGAGAAGTAGTGCGTCAAGTCTGTATATTCCCAACGAGTATACATCACGCGACCATTTTGCATCACAACCGGATTCCAGTTCGCATCTTGGTCAAAAGTAAGACGTCTAATACTCTTATCCTTTGGATCATACAAAACCGCATTACCAACCGCATCTGAACCACTTACACATGGCACACCGTGATAACCAATATTTGAAACAGCCCAAATTTTACCACTTGGCAAATATGTTGCATCGAAAAATTCTAGATCTTTCTCTACAGTTTCAATAAGAGGTTTTGCTTCACCACCTGACACAGGAACTTCAAAAACATTGAATCGGTTGTCTTTTGTCAATGAAGTAAACATGATCTTAGATCCGTCCCAATGTAGCTTCAGGTCCGAAACAGCTCCTGTTGTTGAAGGTTTAAAAATTGTTCTAGTTTGTACATCCCCTCTAAGGTTAGACAACTCTGCAATTTCCGCATCAAAACCAACACGTCTTGCCGAAGTTTGGTTACTCCAGTTATTAGGCTGAGTTCCTAACTCATGCGTATTGATATTTCGTGCATTTGCTCCAATCTTATAACGACCCACGATGATCTTATCCACATCTAAAAGTGGATTTGACATCAACAAAGCCTTCTTCAGTTCTAATACACGATTAGCATCTGCGATTGCCTGAGCATTGCCAGTATATATACCTTTAAATCCTTTTTTATTTAATGCAATGATTTCATCAAACAAAGGTTTGTTTTTTGCAACATCAAACCCTTTTGCCTTCTTCATATCATTATAAGCAAGCTCTATCGATTCAATATTGAACCATGCCAATTGATCTTGAATTTTCAAAACCTGGTTAGCTTGATCAAAAAGTTGAAGATATTGTTTGATTTGCTCATCAAGATTAGAAACACTATTAACTGCTTCTAATTGCTTGCTAAAATAAGCCTTATCCTGAAGCTTATTAATAACACCTTCTACAAGTTGTTTTTCTACAGAAGCATCAACAGTTGTTAACCAAATATCAAGACCTCCGTCGATACTAGATCCAATCACACCCAAATCCTGTGGATATACATTGCGCAATTGGTCTGCATAATCTTTTCCGAAAATATTTTGCACTCTGAAGAATGCACTTCCTATAGGTGAGTTGTCATCAATACCTACTTCCGACTCAAAACGGTCAAATTTCTTATCCAACTGGAAAACAACCACACCATTAGCATGCACCAGAACACTATGATCGTATTTTGTTCCTGCTATAGAAACCGGTTTACCTGAAAAGTTTGAATTAAACTTAGGTGTGCCGTGTGGTGCATCCGTATAAATAGGTGTAAGCTCATCCAACCAAACGGTAGAACCATCGCTAGCAATTAGTTTTGCATTCGCCCATGCGGCATGATCCCAGTCTGATCCGTCAGGACCACCGGTTGTAATTAATACTAATTTATCTTGACCTTTTACGTTAGCAACAATCTTTTCGGACTTCTGCTTTGCTTTCATCCACTTTGACTCTATAGGCATACCCGCCTTTTTCAACGCATCACGCAAGGTTGCTTTTTGCTTTACAGAGGCATCGATCCAATTCGAAGCACTCTTTTGAGCATATGAGTTATGCGCAGCGAGACAAAGTAGTAATGAAACTCCAATACCAAATTTTCTCATTAAGTTTAGTTTGTGTTTTTCTGATTAAAGAGCAGTCTGAAGTTTAGCAATCAGACTGCTTTTATTTCTATCTTGAAAATTACTATTGACTTAGGCAATCAGTAAATACAACATTAGGGTTAGTGAAGCGAAGACCATCACCATCGTGATAAGTTGCATATTCAGATACGATCGCACCTTCATCACCAGCCATTAAGAAGTGAGGAGTTTCTAGTTGTTTCAAAGGAACCATCTCATCTACCTTTTGAATCACGAAATTACTTACTGTGATATAATCTTTTTGGCTTTCTGGCAACTTAGGACCATTAGGTGTAGTTTCGCCAACTGCATAGTTATAAACCCATCCGTGACGTGGCACCCAAGCTTCATGCTTAGCCGCATACTTTGTAGGAAGGTGTTTGTGCTCAACAATCATTTGCCCAGGCAATAAATAGATTTCATGAGCAAAATAGTTATGCTCTGCATCATTAACCCAGAAAATACCACCCATACCAACGTTTTCGAAATCACCTAATTCAAAATCAGTAATCCAAAGATTCTTTTTTAGATTTTCTGAATAAGGAACACCATAAAACTCTAGCATATCAAGATACGCAGCCAAAGCTACATCAGCTTGTAACTTTCCATCTTTGTAAAAATCCGCATTTGTGTACTTCTTTTGATACTTCATAGCTTTATTCGTTTTTAAATTTGATTCACAAGCATTTGTACAAGACTCAGATCCATTTGCAGTAGTATTGGCAGCATTACCACCTGTACAAGCAATAAAACCTGCACTAATCGCCGCAAAACAGATCGTTTTAAAAAATAGATTACCTTTCATGATTAATAATTAATATGTAGCTATACCTTCAATTTCTATTAATAATTCATCTCGACATACGTCGGCCAATAAAAAACTCATCGGTAAACTCGGAAACATTCTTTGTAGAAGCTCTTTTGCCTCATTCACAAACTTGTCATGTTTAAGATATACACGCAACAATTTATATGAACGCGTACAAACATCAGACATACCTGCATGATTTAGGTTTTCATCGCCAATCAAATATTCGATATTTTCGACAGTTGTGACCAACTGCTCCTTCAACGTTGCATTATGCAAACTCTCCTCACCTCTGATTGCCGCAGTTCCTGAAATGTAGATAACACCTCCGTCATCCACAAAATCAACTGCTTTCGCACGTTCAAATTTAGGAGTCGTTTTATTTTCCACCTCTGAAATCAACAATCGTTTTGAGTATTCATGTGCAGCAATCTGAAGTTGATTATCAATCGGAACGATAGACAACACCTCTTTACTGTATCTTATCGCATCAATATCAACAATCACACCACCCGATTGCATCCCAATACCTGTTGCGGCAGGATAACCCTCATTCCATTTTCCGGCAGCATAAAACGTCGTTCTTGCATCGTTGAAAGCCTGATAATGTTGATACTCATTCTCAAAATCAACAATTCTTTCCAAATAATTCCATTGCCTTACTATGTCACAAACCTCGAAACCTTCTTTTTCGAAAACAGCAGCAATTGTATCAAAAACATCTACAGATTGCTGACGAAACGAAACACGAATTACATCAGATTGAACACCTGATATATAAAGAGATTTAACCTGTTCGTTTTCGTACACAACGTAAGGAATGTTAGCAAAAAGATCATATCTCAATTCATTAGGCTCACCATCAAAATACTGCACTTCTGCAACCAAGCGACTAGCAAGAGGAGCTTGTGCAATCAAGCTAAATGTTGGCACAGCTGATGGATATACACTAAATAAATGATCTTTCAATATGTTATATTTACGAACATAATCTTCATTATTAAAGATTGCCGCAAAAATATTAATTCGTATAATCGGTTTAGCTAAGCTCCATGATTCGGTAAGAGATAGAAGCGCACTCTGAAAGTCTTCATCCTCTGTACGAAAGATAGAGTAAATTAAGTTCTTCATGTTACTATTTTCGGGTTGTTATAGGGAATTCACATATTCCACTAATTGATCAATCTCTTTATCTGAAACTTTCTTATCCTTGATACCATGTTTATGTTCTGAAAAAACAGACTTCAACGTTGCGGCTCTACCATCAAACAAATAAGGCGCAGTACGCCAAACCTCAATCAATGTAGGAGTATCCCAACCTTGTTCAAACTCAATATCATCTCCAATACGATGCATTTTCATATCGGTATAATATGGTCCGCTATGACATGCATCACAGTTCAATTTCTCAAAAACTTTACGCCCTTTCTTCGCTTCCTCAGAAAGTTCGCCATCAACAAGGTAAGGACTTTTCAAAGGCTTTAAGCTTTTCAGATATAAATCGACATTCAAAGCATCTTCTTCTGGAACATCGTGAAACTGAATAAACTTAAAACCGGCGCGCACAGCAATCTCTGCATTTTCGCGAATCCCGGAAATCATATTCGGCGCCGTAACATGCGAAAGCAATAAGCTTTTACAATTTTTCGGATTTCCTACTCCATCGTTCATCAAGTCCCAGTTCATACCATCGGTACGACCTTCTCCCGGGTGACAGCCATTACAACTTTGCCAGTTTTGAAAACAATACATCGCATCGTTAAATATACGCTCCCCTTTATTCTCATTCGTCTCTACGCGATCCGGATTTAATGCCAATCCTTTCACTGTACTAGACGGAACATTATACACATTTAGAATATCAGAAAAGTAAGTAGGAATATACAATGCATTATTTGCATATATCATTGCACGCGGACCGTTACCTTCTATCGGAATACGTTCCCTCATTCCATACAAGAAGTGAAGATCATAGCTTAGATTTTCTTTTTGAGGATAACCTTCAAACTTCTCTCTAAACTTCTTATGATCGATTTTACTAATCTCATGCGTTCCCGAATGCGTAATAAAAATATAGTCATTATCACAAACGATATCCCAGACACCAGCGGCTCCCCGCTCCGGCTCATCTACAAGAACAGCTCCTAAATACTCTAACTTTTCAGCATCAATCACACTAAAAGCACTTGTATTCATCCATCCTTGCTGCAACTGAGAAGTTGGCACTTGAAAGCGACCTAGGTTATGAGAAACATACACATATTTACCATCAGGAGTCACACACATTCCTCTCAGTGCATTACTACCGTTTGCTAAACGAATGTTCTTCTCCACCTTGAAATCGCCTATATTCACAACCGACAATTCTGATGCGACCTCATCGACATCAGCACGCTGTGCCGGCAAGAAATTGGTAACAAACATGCGTTTTCCGTCATTGCTAAACACGATATTATTCGGTTCACGCAACACATCTGCTGTTCGTGTTACTTTTTTTGAAGACAAATCAATCTCCGAAACAGAGTTCTTATAGCGATTACAAACATAAAGTTTTGAACCATCTGCTGATAAAACCGGACTACAAGCCCCCATTCCAACCGGAATTTCCGCTTCAATAGCTCCGCTTTGCAGATTAATTATATAAACTACACCTTGTAGATCTGATGCTGTAACAAATAAATAATCTTTGTTATTTGCCAAACCAGTTGGAGCAAATTTAAGATCTATTGATTTAATCACATTGCCACTTTGAACATCTATTAAGTCAACATTTGATTTGCCTTTGTTTGATATAGCTACAATATTCTCCCCAATTTTTTGAATCGAAGTTGGAAAATTAACATCTGTCGCACTTAACGACAGTACGTTAATTGCTGCAAGCAGCAAAATCTTTTTT
This sequence comes from Tannerellaceae bacterium, assembly GCA_051656605.1. Classification (GTDB taxonomy): domain Bacteria; phylum Bacteroidota; class Bacteroidia; order Bacteroidales; family CAMTPD01; genus UBA12018. Next base: position 18,065 of record JBOGCF010000001.1, read on the forward strand.
GTATTTGATATCAGTGTCATTGTCAAATGTTTTTCTATGGTAGAAGCAAAGATACACTTTTAGACGTAAGATTATATATTATTTAGACAGTCGGTTTGATTAAAAATAATTAATATATTCTATTTATCAGCCATAGGTACACTTAACACTATCTTCTCAATTATCGTGCACACTGCACGCATCCAAGAATACTAGTCTACAATTTCATTAACAACCTGTCCATCAAACAAATTAATTGTTCGTTTTCCATAACCTGCATCATGATGTGAGTGAGTAACCATAACAATAGTAGTACCTTCTGCATTTAATTCTGATAAAAGCGCCATTACCTCTTTACCATTTTTCGAATCTAAATTCCCCGTTGGCTCATCGGCGAGAATTAACTTTGGACTTGCAACTACCGCCCGAGCTATTGCAACACGTTGCTGCTGACCACCCGACAATTGCTGTGGAAAATGCTTAGCTCTATGCCCAATATCCATTCGCGTCATCACTTCTGCCACACGTCTTTTACGCTCAGACGCAGATACTCCCATGTATAACAAAGGCAACTCAATATTCTCAAACACATCCAACTCATCAATCAAATTAAAACTCTGAAAGACAAAACCAATCATTCCTTTCCGCAGATTAGTACGTTGAGCCTCTGTATAATGAGCTACATCTACCCCATTCAAAAAGAATTGCCCACTGGTCGGATTATCGAGTAACCCTAATATATTAAGCAATGTTGACTTACCACAGCCAGAAGGCCCCATTATTGCAACAAACTCACCTTCTTTGATATCTAAATCAACTCCATTCAAAGCCCAAGTTTCAACTTCGTCTGTACGAAAAATCTTCTGTAAATTAATTGTTCTAATCATAATTGTATGTTTTAAATGATATCATTCTGATTTAATTACGTCTGCCGGATTTTGGCTAACAGCTACTGTCACTATTCTCAAAACCGTAAGGAATACAAGGAGGGTGATGACAACAAACAAGAGTACAAAATCCTTTATTTCTATTGTAATTCGATATACATACTGTTCTAGCCACCGCTGAGCAACAATAAACGACAACGGAAATCCTATAATTACAGCATATGAAATGACAAGAAAATATTCTCTGACAAACATTACTATAATGGTTAATACCCTAGCCCCCATTATCTTTCTTATTGCAATCTCTTTTCGTCTATGCTCCAGAGCAGTCATTGTTATCGCATACAACCCTATCAATGATACAATAAGCGTAACAATTGTTAATGCAAAAAACAAACGAAAAGACGAAATCTCACCGTTATTCAAATCGTTGAATTTATCCTTCAACAGTATTGGTTCTGTATTTCTCTTATCATACGTCCATTTGTGCTTCTGCACTATACGTTCAATGGCTGCCAAACATTCAAGCTCTGATCCTTTCATTACTTTCAAATAATGGAAAGACTGCATAAATCTCGAATTTTGCATTATGATGTTTGGTCCTATACGCTGCTTCATTCCACAAGAATAAAAATCCAGCACCACCCCTATTATCTCATAATCATAGTAATAATTCTTAGGCTTTCCGGCTTCAAATAATCCAAACGGAATGCGAACTATTTGTCCAACAGGATGCTCAAAACCCATTACGTTCGCGGCAGACTCGTTAATTAATACTTTATTTAAAATTGAATTCCCCAGTACATCTTTCTGCCTATTTTCAGAAGTAAGCCAATCTTGTTCAGTAAACATTCGGCCTTCTTTTAAGCGAAAATCAAAAATAGAGTCCCCATTTTCACTCAACTCTATCACAACAAATCCTTCACCGTCTATATCATTTGCTTTGCCTTCCCATTCAAGTTGCAGATTAGTACTCCATGACTCATTGTGTAAAAAAGGAAGAGAAGAAACTGTTCTACGTTCTATCATCGGAAGATGAGTTATCTCATTAAGAAAAGCGGCTGCGTTATCAGCAAATGGACTTATGCATATTTCAATAATATTTTCGGTTTCAAAACCCAGATCTGTTTGCTGTATATAGACCAGCTGCCTGTTTAATAAATATGTCACAGAAAGAAAAAATACGCATGCGATCAACTGTATTATTAGCCCTACACGTCGTATCAGCTCTGACTTCCTATTCAATACAAATGATGTTACGCTATGCATCTTTCTGAAAACAAACAAAAATGCAAAACTATAAATAACAACAGCTTGTATAAATGATATTGCAATTACAGAAACGGCAAAATAAGTCCATAATGTAGATCTAATAATCTCAATCATAAATATCTGCTCAAACAACTTCACAAACACCTCGACAAAGCATCCGCATACTACAACAGACAAACCTAAACTAATGGATAAATCTATTATCGACTGTACGAGTAAGTCTGTATCCAAAGCTCCTAACGATTTGCGAAGTCGCATCTCCTTTATCCTTTTCATCAAAAGAGCGTTATAGAGCATTCCGTAATTCAATATTACGCATGATATGAGCAACAAAGCAGCGCATAAAAACAGTGATATCGATGTATAAGAAAAAGAACTTTCGGCAGAGAGTATAAACCGCGTTTCATTCAATCTTATTAATTTACATTGATCTGCTAACTTTTTATCTTTCAACAAACCAGACAGTTTCTTTTCAACGTCATCTTTATTTGCATCTGATTTCAGTCTTGCAAAGACAAAGCTATTACTACTATGCCAGTTATCCGCCAGCTCTATATCCTGCTTTCTTTGTTCATTGTATATATACCCGTTACATGGCAAAGTAGAATGCCTCGACACATCTTTAAAAACGCCAGTTACTCTATACTCATGTGAACCCAATGGCATAATACGACTCGGCAATACTCGTTTTATTACCGCTCCGATCGCATCTTCCGGTTTTCTCCAATATTCACGTACCATCGTTTCATTCATGATGATTTCATTTTCCTTTACAGGTATTGTTCCACACAGCAACTGCTGAGGAAAAACATCGTAAAACGAAGGAACAACACTGATAAACGAAGGAGACTTAATTAGCTCATCGCCATAACTAAAGTCGAAACCACTATCCTCATAATATAAAGTCAGACCCTCTACTTCGGAACAATATGTTTGCATAAAATCATAAAGGACCGACGGAACTTGTCCTTTTTGTCTAGGCAATTCACTTTCTATTGTAATCATATAAATACGATCCGAAGCAGGATAAAAGTCATCAAACGTAGTCTCAAAACGATACCAGTAAAATCCAAAAACAAAGAACATTACACCTAAAGCAAAACTCAAAATACTGATCACTGATTGCGTCTTGTGTTTAAGAAGATTACGTACTGCAACCTTTATATAGTTTTTTATCACGGCAATAGATTTATAATTCATTATTCACCTCTCAGCACATCTGCCGGATTAATACGCACCGCTTTTCGTATTTGCCACCAAAGTGTACAAAAGGAGATAAATGCAGTGATCAGAATTGCAACAATAAATATCCATGCAGAGAGCGGAGCTCTGGTAGTATAACTCTCCATATATTTCTCAATCGCAATATAACTTATCCCTGATGCTACAACAGCAGCAAAAAGAAGAGTATATAAATACTTTCGAAGCAGTAAAAGTGTAATCACTTTTACCGATGCCCCATTTATTTTACGCAATGCAATCTCTCTGTAGCGCTGACGAATATCGTACAACGACAAGCCAAACAATCCCAGGCAAGAAATTAAAATAGCAATGATCGCAAACGTTACATAAATCTTTACTGCACGCGCATCTTCTTTATACAACGCTGCAATCTCATCATCTAAGAAGGTATATGTAAACTCCCCTTCACCATTAATCTCATGAAATAAATCCTCCAAAAATGTTATTGCTTCAGCACGTTTATCCGGCGCAATAGCTACCATTAAATCATCTCTAGAGTCGCTTTTCGAAAACAAAAAGACAATTGGTTGATTTGATTTTGATAAGTGTCCGGCATTAAAGTTTTCGATTACGCCAACAATATTATACGGAGGACTGTCATTTTCATCCATCCCCGAGGAAAACCAAAGACGGTGTATGGGTGTTAGCTGTTCTGTCAACACATCTTTAAGACCGAATAATTTCACTACAGACTCATTAACAATCAGATTATAACTTAAACGATCGTCTTCCCCACTCCACAATCTCCCTTCTTTGAGCTTAAAGCCATAGAGATCCAAATAGTCCTGATCTACAAACTTAAATAACAATTTATGACTAGATCCATCTTTTCCAATGAACTCATAATCGCCAATAATCTTTGTAGGAAACACTCCAAAAGCAAAGTCTCTGAACAATGGAGATTCAGATACACGCTGCTTTATCATTTCAAAATCAGCCGCCTTCTTTTCCTCAGACAATCGATCTCTATTATGATCATAAGACATATTATTTGCCAATATCATCTTGCAACTGAGAATATCTTTGTGATTAAAATTCAAATCAGCATTGAGCATATAATTTAGCTGTCTCGTAAAATAGATAGCTAGAATAACTAATGAGATGGTAATCACATACTGAATCCACATAAATACTGTACGTGACACGACCGATCCCCCCGTTCTATTTATAGATCGAAGAGACGTTATTGCCTCCGCATAATAATAGCGAACAAAAGGCGTTATCGTTGTGATTAAAGGCAATAAGATCAACAACACAACAGAGACAAACAAGTCGAACTGCCAATTGGATTGTACCGGTATATTAAACCAATTGCTAACCAACCCTTGCGTTACCTCAATAAGCAACCAGATGAAAAACAAAGCTACTAAACCAACAATACAATTCTCTAGATACAGCTGCCCGAATATTTGTCTGCCTTTTGCCCCATACACTTTCTTTATACCCAATTCACGCGCCCGGCGAAGCATTATCACACTATGCAGGTTTATATAATTAAAGATCCCGACAAATAGCAAAAGCAATGCGACAATAGACAATACGTTCAAACTTTGAACATTCCCTCGCTGAATAGTTGTTGGATCAGAATGTGAAACCACCTCCGTATCCAAATAGAAACTCTTTAATGGAAATAGCTGATAAAAGACCGGAATCTGCACGTAAGCTTTTAACTTCATTGGAGTTGCGTTCTTTTTATTAAAAGCAACAATATCTTCTTTCCGATGTAACTGAACTAATAGATACTCCACCCTACTCCAGTATTTTTGTTGATCAATTGACGCAATCACATCAAATTGAATCGACGACTTGGTCTTGGTCTGATCAATCACCCCTACCACTGTTAGCAAAACATTCGAAGAAGAAGTAATTATTTTCCCGATCGGATCTTCATCACCAAACAACTTCTGTGCCATTTCCTTCGTAATGATAGCATCTGTATTGCGCTTGATCATTCCCTGCCCTTTCACAACCGGATGAGGCAATATATCCAGAAAAGAGCTATCGGCTACTACTGTTCGCACAGCATAACGACGATCATCTGATGTAATGCAATCATCCTCAAACACAATAAAAGCAGAAGTGCGATCTATTGATGGATCATTCAACGGGTCTATGAAATTAGGATCTTTATTATAGTCTTTTGCTCTTGATAAACGAGGCTTATCTCCTTCTCTTACAACAGTCATCAGAAACGTTCTGTCGAGATCGGGGCAGTAGTGGTCTACCGTATATTCCTGATGGATGTAGCGGGCAATAATCAGCGCGCAGGTAAGACTTAATATCAATCCCAGTAAGTTGATGAACGTATACACCTTGAAACGCAACAACATACGAATGGCTAGCAATATATTTTTCATGTAAATTCTGTGTTTTTCTAGTTTAATATTAACTCTTCTGCATCTCCAAAGGTATCATACCCCGTCGTTATCACCAAATCACCGGGAGACAAACCTTCTAATATCTCGTACTGACGGGGATTTTGTCGTCCCACGCTAATGGGCACTTTTACAGCTTTCGACTTGTCGGCACTCACCTTATAGATCCACTGTCCGCCGGTAGCCTGATAAAAGTTGCCCCGCGGAATCACAATAGCCTGTTCGGGTTGCCCCAGTTCAATCTGCACCCGAAAACTTTTCCCTACCCGCACATTTTCGGGCATCTCGTCGGCAAAAACCAGATCCACATCAAACATACGGTCTTTCACTTCGGGCACCACTTTGCTTATCCGCATCGGAAAACGTTTCCCTTGGTTCGATGCCGTAGCCTCGAGTCCGGTCGTTACACGATCGATATAGTATTCGCTCAACGTAGTATGCACCTTAAACTGATCCAGCACTTTAATCTCGGCAATACTCTCGCCACTACCCACTCGTTGGCCGGGCGTTACTTTTACAAAACTCAGTTGGCCGGTTATCGGAGCTCGTACAATCAACCGCCCAAGACGGTCATTTGCCCGTATATTTTTCTTGTATTCCCGCTCCCTATCGTTCGCCAGCAATTCCCTGCGGATGAGTGTCATTGCCGAGTCTTGTTTCAAACTTTCGAGTTTCAACGCCAAACTATTTACCTTGAAACGATATTCATCATCGGCAACTTCCATCTGCGCTTTGCTCTTAATCCCCATCTTGTACTCCTCTTTGTCGAGTTCAAAACTTTTTTTCAGTCGATTCATTTCATACGCAGCTTCCAGAGCTTGCTGCTTCAGCGTGAGACTCTTCTGCTCCATCTCAAGTTCTTTCTCTTTGTAAGTAATCCGTTGTTTCTCCCATTCATCCTGCTGATCCTCGATTCCGCGCAGTAACTCTGTATTCTCAAGCACAAGAATCGTATCTCCCTGCTCTACAGGTGTTCCTTCTTCCCCTACAATACGAGATACACTTCCCGCCTCTTGCGTATTTACTTTGATGGTGAGAATAGGCTGTACTACACCCTCAATCTCTACAAACTCGAGAAAGCGGTCATCGTCAACAGTTTCTATTTTTATTTTATCCGTTTCTACGCTCAACCTACGCGGAGCCAATGAAAGCATTGCCACATAAATAAGAAATGCAACGAATACAACCCCTCCGATCAGATAGAAGCGAAAGCGAATGTACCAAGGTTTCTTTTCCAGTTTAATATCCATAATTGTATTTTTTATTCTTCATATTATTTCCACATAAACTCCTTAATTAGGCATTTGCGTATTGATTAATTGGTCGCGCTCAAAGTCATAACGCGTAATGCTTCTGATACCATAATACAAACTCCAATACGTTTTCAAGGCACCGATATAATTGCGATGCGCCATATCTTTTTCCGAGATAGAAGCATTCAAGTCCAGAATGGTAGACTTCCCCAATAGGTACAACTTTCGGGCTACATCATTACGTCGCTTTGCGGTCTTGTCAGTCTTTGCCGCCACCGCTACATGATAAGCCTGCAAGTTGAACTGGCGCACCATCTTACACACGTTTAGCTCAAAGTCTTTCAATCCTTGTTCTGTTCTGATTTCGACCAAGTCTACATTGGAACGGGCTACCCGCACCCGGCCTTTTCCACGCCCCCAATCGAGCAAAGGAAAGCGAATGCTTATACTAGCGTATTGTTGATTGATCGGATCTTTATATGACTCGGCAAACGTATTGCCCGTTTGCGAAAGTCCGAATTGCACGTACAAATCAGCCTTCAATCCGGCATTCGCCTTTGCCCGTGCCAGTTCGCTTTTGCTCTCTTGTACTTGTCGCTGAAACATATCAGGATCGGGATTATGCTCAAAAGCCATTTGCAAGGCTTTGTCGAGCGGAACATCAAACTCCGGAATACGATCATCAGGAACGACCTGTAAAACCACTTCTGTATTGTAGCCAAGAAACGATCTCAACCGCTGCATTTGATCGTCTACATGAATACGGGCATTCATCATATTGGTCTCTTCCGTAAGCTTGTTCAGTTCGAGTTGCAGCATCTCATTCTCATTGATTGTCCCGATATTATAACGCCCTTTAGCATATATATAAAGCGTGTCGGCCTGCTGATGATTAAATGTGGCAATATCGAGATTGGCCTGTGCCGTAGCCAGATCGAAAAAATACAAGCAGGCACGAGAGGCCACCAATTCCATTGTTTCGGCATATGCCTTTTGTGCTTCACGGTAACGAATCGGCTCAATACGCTTATCCCATTTCAGGGCATTGTATCCGAAAAGCGACTGCTCATATCCGAAGATTACCGGATTAGAATTCCATGACTTCACCTTTGCCTCAAACTCATCCATGCGCTGCGTAGTCGATTTCAGGAATAAATTACCACCCGTAAAAGCAATGTTTTGATTGATTTGCACGTTTAAATCGGTAGTCAGTTGATTCTGTTTGATGAAAAGAACCGTACCGTCGGGTTGCGTCACTTTATTAATTTGTTTATTCAAATTGGGTGACGACGATAGTGTAACAGACGGCAGATAGTTCGCCTTGTAAAAGCGATAGTTCCAGTATGCTGCCCGATAACTATGCCGTGCAGCTTGCGCATCGAGCGATTGCTCCCGAGCTATATCAATGGTCTGTTGCAAAGTAAGACGCAACTCTTCGCGCTGTCCGTATACACCGGGAAAAGGAAGCATCCATAATGCGATCAACCATACGTATTGTTTCATAGTGATAGATTTATTATTTCTCAATTATAGAAACACGACACAGTGTGTATCTCCGCATTTAACAAATCAAAAGTCATGCCAAAACAATAAACACCTAATACACAATATATTTACACAAATACACGCCAATAAGCACTGTGCATTTGCGCACAAAATGAGTGCGAATACGCACACACAACACATGATATTTTAAGTTATATTTGCAGACAAACCGATTTTAAGACCATGGAGACCAAAGGAAAGATATTAATAGTCGATGACAACGAAGATGTGCTTTTTGCTCTGAATTTGTTGCTCGAACCCTATGTGGAAAAGATAAAAGTAACGACACAACCTGCCCGAATCGAACATTTCATGAACACGTTTGAGCCCGATGTCGTTTTACTTGATATGAATTTCAGTCGCGATGCCATCAGCGGACAAGAAGGTTTCGACTGTCTGGAGCTTATCCTAAAACTCGACCCGCAAGCCATCGTGTTGTTTATGACTGCTTATGCAGATACCGACAAGGCGGTACGTGCCATCAAAGCGGGAGCGATCGACTTTATACCCAAACCCTGGGAAAAAGAGAAGCTGCTTGCCACGCTATCGTCGGCCATCAAACTGCGCCAGTCGCGCCGGGAGGTGAAGCAACTGCAAGAGAAAGTCGTAGCATTGAGCAACCATCACGACGACAATCCCTGCATCATCGGGTGTTCGCAATCCATGCAGGAAGTAATGGATACAATCAATAAACTGGCTCATACCGACGCCAATATTCTTATTCTGGGCGAAAACGGAACCGGCAAAGACCTTATTGCTCGCGCACTTCATCACGATTCGCCACGCAAAGAACTTCCGTTTATCAATATAGACTTGGGCAGTATTCCCGAGAATCTGTTTGAAAGTGAATTGTTCGGACACGAGAAAGGAGCTTTTACCGATGCAAAAAAAGGGAAAGCCGGACGTATGGAAGTGGCCTCGGGAGGAACGCTCTTTCTCGACGAAATTGGGAATCTTTCGTTACCGATGCAGGCCAAACTGCTCACGGCAATCGAAAAACGTCAAATCATGCGCCTCGGTTCTACGCAACCTATCGATATTGATGTTCGCCTCATTTGCGCAACCAACGCACAAATTCGGGATATGATAGACGACGGCAACTTCCGTCAAGACTTGCTGTACCGGATCAATACGATCGAGTTGCATATTCCGCCGCTTCGCGAACGCGGTGAAGATGTATTGCTGCTTGCCGATTTCTTTTTGCAGCGTTATGCTCACAAGTATAAGAAACCAGTAAATGGCCTTAATCGGGAAGCCAAACAGAAATTGATGCGCTACCACTGGCCCGGCAATGTGCGCGAATTGCAGCATGCCATCGAAAGGGCAATCATCTTATCAGACAGTACACAACTGAAACCCGATAATTTCATGTTGCAGCCACAAGCAGCAAAACGTAGCGTCGATGATGAAGTTCTCAACCTGGAGCAGCTCGAACGCTGTGCTATTGAACGGGCCATGAAGCGTAGCGAAGGTAACTTGAGCAGAGCGGCCGAGCATCTTGGCATTACACGTTATTCACTCTACCGCAAACTCGAAAAACTTGGATTATGAGTCGTATTCAAAACTTTCGTCTCATCGTATTACTGTTGTTGATGTGCGCAACATCGGTGGGCGGTGTGCTGTTTTTCCAACACGAACTTTATTTTTGCTTTGTTTTTACAATTCTATTAGGAATTATCCTGCTGATCGTTGCCACACAATGGCAATCGCACACCGTACATATGATCACACGCATGATAGAGGGAATAAACCACACCGATTTCTCAATCAACTTTTCTTTGCAACATAAAACGAAAGCCGAACAGCGTTTGGCCTCCGACATGAATTTGGTGTTGAGCAAAATCCGGATGCGTATATCGGATCGTGAAGAGCGGTGCCAATATTACGAAACACTATTGAGCACGGTAGATACGTGTATACTGGTTATCGATCTTTCGGGCAAAATACACTGGATGAATCATGCTTCGACACGGGAATTGGGTACACATGTTTCACGATCAATCAATGACTTGTCCACATGGAACCCCGACCTTCCGTCTCTGCTTCTCTCTCTGAAACCAGGCGATATAAAAGCGGTGAAAGTGACTGATGGTGACCGCTCTCGCGAATTGGCAGTGAGTGTTACCGAGTATTCGTCCAAAGGCACCGATCTGCGCTTAATCAATATCAGAAATATTGGATCCGTTCTGGAAGCAAACGAAATGGAGGCATGGCAAAAACTGATTCGCGTGCTCACACATGAGATTATGAACTCGATTGCTCCAATCATTTCATTGAGCGACACGCTGAGCGAACGGGCTTCGACAAATGGTTTTAACGAAAAGGACTTCTCCATCATGCAACAAGCCATGCATACCATTCACCGTCGTAGCAAAGGGTTGCTTACTTTTGTCGAAAACTACCGCAAACTATCGCGCATTGCACCTCCGCAACGCACACCTGTGTCGGTAGGCGAACTGCTCGATGATATGAAAAAGCTTTATCTATCAGATCGAATCCTTTACTCGTACCACTCTGATTGCCGCGATTTGTCTATCTTAATAGACCGCCCGCAGATTGAGCAAACCCTGATCAATTTGATAAAGAATGCAACGGAGGCTTGTTGCGAAAAGGAGTTGGCCGCAATAGTCATACAATGCTCTCACGACCGTCAAAGGCAACAAATTGTTCTTTCGGTTAGCGACAACGGTTGTGGTATTCTGCCCGAAGTGCAAGATAAAATCTTTGTTCCATTTTTTAGCACCAAGCAAAATGGATCGGGCATCGGACTCAATCTCTGCAAACAGATCGTACGTTTGCACGGCGGACACCTTGCAGTATCGAGTACTCCCGGCATCGGAACTACCTTTGCAATGCATCTGCCAATTCATTGAAGCAACCTAAAAAAAAAGACATCAAGAAGGTAAAAACGTTTTCATCGAAGACGCGTTTCTGTTTTCATTGAAGACGTTTTATCGTCTTCGACGAAAACAGTTTTGCATTTTCAATGAAAACAAATTACAACTGCATGTGCAGGATTGGATATGCTTTACCTTCCCCATCAAGCTCTGATCGTCTTTGTATCTCGAATCCCATGTGTTTGTAAAACCCTACGGCCTGAACGTTTTGCTCATTCACATCCACTTTGTTTACATGCAATGCAGCTATGGCATACGTTACCAACGTCTTTCCTATCCCACAATAGCGGTAATCATTATCGACAAACAACATTTCCAGACTATGGTCTGCAATTCCCATAAATCCAACTAAGCGCTCTTCTTGCTCAAATCCAAACAAGGATACATGCTCAAAGTACATCGGAAGCTGTTTTTTATAATACAAAAAGTCTTCTTGCTTTAAGAAATCGTGCGTATTCTTAACTGCACTTTCCCAAATCTCTATCAAACGAGGATAATCTGCTGCTTCAATTTTTCTAATCATAGCCTTAAATTTAGATCTACGAAGATCGATACAAAATCAGACGCAAAGATAAAAACTTTAAATCAAACTGATTAGCAAAGCAAAATTAAGCGCAGTAACGATCAGCCCCAATACAAGCAGCAATCCTGTTGTAAAACGTGTATTGGCATAAGTTCCCATTACTGCTTTATTCGATGTGAGATATACTTGTGTAAAGATGGTGATGGGCAGTTGTATACTCAGCACTACTTGCGAATAGATCAGCCCTTTGAACGGATCACTGATGAGAAAGATGATCAACGTTGCGGGGATAAACGACAACAACACTCCTAGCTTCGAACGTTTTGCTTTATAGTTATATGTCTCACCAAAGAGTCCGGCAAATATAGATGCTCCGGCTATACCGGAAGTAATGGTCGAAGCAATTCCGGCAAGCAGCAAAGCTACACCAAACACAACTCCTGCATTATTTCCAACAAGTGGAGTTAACAACTGTTGCGCTTGAGACAGTTCGTCTACCTTTACTTGATGCTTGTAAAATGTAGCGGCTGCTAGAATAATCATGGCCGAATTGATTGCCCATCCTACGATCATGGAAAATAATGTATCGTAAAACTCATATTTCAGTTTGCTTCGTTTCGTACTTTCATCTTCGAGATTCCACTCCCTGCTTTGAATAATCTCGGAATGGAGAAAAAGATTATGCGGCATCACAACAGCACCCAATACGCCCATAATGATTAACATCGAATTGCGAGGAAACTGGGGCGTAACGCTACACTTTAGTGTCTGAACCCAATCTACATCTACAAGCCACAACTCGTACAAAAACGACAATCCGATAATGGAAATAAAAAAGATTATACCTCGTTCTATGCGCTTATAGGTATTGCTCATCAGTAAAATTACACAAGCAATCATCACGAAGGCCGCTCCTATTTTCAAGGGAATATCAAAAAGCATTTGCAAAGCAATTGCCCCACCTAATATTTCGGCAAGCGAGGTAGATATACTTGCAAAGATGGCCGATATAATGATTGGTCTACTTAAGGGTTTAGGAATGTATTGAGTCGTTGCCTCGGAAAGACACAATCCGGTTACAATACCCAAGTGCGCAACATTGTGCTGAATAATAATGAGCATAACGGACGAAAGCGTCACGACCCAAAGAAGCGCATAGCCATATTCAGATCCGGCAGCCAAGTTGGTTGCCCAGTTACCCGGATCAATAAATCCAATTGTGACCAACAATCCGGGCCCAATGTATTTCAACAAATCGAATGCACTCGATCTTGCTCGTTCCTTTCCGTTTCGTTTAGGCAGAATATTCATCTATCATCAAATTTATAAAAGAGATCAATCTCTCAAATTACACATTACATCATTATAGCAATGCATTTTCTCATATTTCAAACAAATTCATTGTATTCTATGTTTTCACTTGTCGATTTTAGCATAAACAAAATAAATATACGACTAAAACAAATATATCATTTTATCATAAAAACAGATACTATACATAACACATGTGCGGTAAATGCCCGAGGCAAGACAAAAACAATCTATCATATTAATAGCATATATCTGCATTTGAAAACATTTTGGCAAACACAAACTACCTGAGATTTTCATAAAATATTTCTCATGCATCATTACAGGTAAATATTCACACGATACTACAATAATAACTCTCTAAAATCATACATACGATAGTCTCTAATTCTATCAATAGCCATTTCTTCGGGAAAACACTTTGCAATTTCTTCGGGAAGAATAAAAAAAGTCTTCGTGAATAGTTTCTAGAATCTCCACGAAGATTTCTCATATTCTCCATGGAGACTTTTCAGAATCTTCACGAAAACTTTTTTCACTCTCCTTGAAAACAAAATTTGCTTCTTAGATAAAGCTCAAACGCAAAATCCCCCTAATGACACAAGTTTGTGTATCATTAGGGGGATCCTTATATTCTATGTAAAATTGTTTTGTACTAGCAGCGAATATTTAGTTCGCGCAATACATCGCGAATTTTTTCGAAGGTAGTAATTCTTGTTGGCACCAACGGCAAACGAAGTTTGTTTTCGATGTATCCCATTGCATGAAGAATACTTTTCACACCGGCAGGATTCCCATCCACAAACAACAATTCGAAAAGCTCCGTAAAACGGTGGTGAATCAACAACGAACTTTGGTAGTCGCCATTAAGAGCCAAGCGTACCATACGGCTAAACTCATATGGAAATGCATTTCCGATTACCGAGATTACTCCTACTGCACCCAAAGAAATGAGTGGATAAGTAATACCATCGTCGCCGGAGATTACATCAAAGTCGGCCGGTTTGTGCTTAATGATGTCATCCATTTGCGTAATATTGCCTGATGCTTCTTTGATTGCTACGCAGTTTTTGCATTCACGCGCGATACGTAATGTTGTTTCGGCTGTCATGTTTACACCTGTACGTCCCGGAACATTATAAAGTATAATAGGCAAACGTGTTGCTTCAGAAATAGCTTTATAGTGTCTGTAGATTCCTTCTTGAGAAGGTTTGTTGTAGTAAGGAACTACGGAAAGAATGGCATCTACCCCATTGAAATTTCCAGTCTTAAGCTTGTCGCAAACAGCTTTTGTACTGTTTCCGCCTACACCCAAAACAATAGGAATACGACCGCGTACTCGCTCTATTACAAGGTTTAATATTTCAGTCTTCTCTTCTTCGGTTAGCGTTGGTGTTTCGGCTGTAGTACCCAACACTACGAGATAGTCTGTACCATTTTGAATTTGGTGATCGACCAATCGTCCCAGTGCTTCAAAGTCTACGCTTTCATCTTGCTTAAAGGGAGTAATTAGTGCTACTCCCATTCCTTTTAGATTTATATCTGCCATACGGTCAAAATCCTTTGATTTACTTTAATTACTTACAAAAATAAGCAAAAATATCATTTTGCACGGATTGTGCGGAGATAAAATAATATTTGTTCGAAAATTGATTTAATATCTGCCGATTCTTTATACGAAAGCTCAATATCATAAACGAACTGAACAGGCTTAGAGCCAATGCCAATACGTAGAAATGTAGAACCTAACCAATATAAATAAGCATGCAATGAAGAGGTGTCGGCGGTGAGGTCGACAAATACATCTGCATGTAGCTTTTTAAATACAGAAAAGCAATGTTCGGTAGGAAGACCAAAGCGAGAAATGAACTGTTTACCACTCACATTGATTACGTCTTCAGCTTCTTTAACTCCTTTTCCAAACACGACAAATTTGAGCTTTTTGCCGGCTTTGCGCAACGAATCCGCCTCAGCATAAATAAGATCAAAGTCGGATGCATTCACAAATACAACCATCGTACGAATTTCGTCATACGAAAGATAACGTCTTTCGTGATTGCCGGTTTGCAACAAGCCTTGCAGCTTGCGTTTTAATATCATATTTGAAAGCTTCATAACAGATCTAATTTAGTTTATTCAGTCCTGAATCATTTGCAGAAACTCTTCTTCTGATAACAAGGTAACACCCAACTTGGTTGCTTTGTCTAGTTTTGAAGGTCCTATTCCTTCTCCTGCTAGCAAATAGTTGGTTTTGCCCGATACTGAGCCCGGATTTTTACCACCATTAGCAAGAATAAGTTCCTTATATTCGTCTCTCGAATGGTGCTTAAATGTACCACTGATTACGATGCTTACGCCTTTTAATTTGTCTGTTGTAATAAGCCCTTCTACTTCTTTTATCGCTAATTGCAGGCCTGCTGTACGCAAGCGTTCTACCATCGCTTTATTTTCGACATTATCGAAATACTCGAGTACGCTACGGGCAATACGATCGCCAATCTCATCGACCTCGATCAAGGCATCGTATGAGGCTTGCTCGAGTGCATCGATGTTTTTGAAAGCTGCTGCCAGTTTTTTAGCGACAGTTTCGCCTACATAGCGAATACCCAGTCCGAACAATACACGTTCGAAAGGCACTTGTTTGCTTTGCTCAAGACTTGAAAGCAGATTTTGTACACTCTTCTCTTTCCAGCGTGGAAGCGCGATAAGATCGTCGAACGATAAGTCGTACAAGTCGGCCACATTCTTGATCAATTCGGCACTATAGAGCGTGTCTACGGTTTCAGGTCCGGCTGCAATGTTCATTGCTCTACGTGTAAGGAAGTGTTCGATACGCCCCTTAATTTGTGGCGGACAGCCGGTATCGTTAGGACAATAGAATGCTGCTTCGCCTTCGATTCGGTCAAGCGGTGTTCCGCATTCGGGACAGTTCTTGATGAATTGTACTTTCTCGCCAATCAATAGACGTGCGTCTTTATCAACCCCTACAATCTTTGGAATAATTTCGCCTCCCTTCTCTACATAAACCATATCGCCGATATGCAAATCGAGGCTTTCGATAATATCTGCATTATGCAACGATGCACGCTTTACAACAGTACCCGACAATTGTACGGCATCTAGATTAGCCACCGGCGTAACAGCACCGGTACGACCTACTTGATATGAAACTGAGTTGAGGCGGGTAAGCGCTTGCTCGGCCTGAAACTTATAGGAAATAGCCCAACGAGGCGATTTAGCCGTATAGCCAAGCTCCTGTTGTTGTGTAATCGAATCTACTTTTAATACGATACCATCTGTTGCAACGGGAAGGTTTTTTCGCTCTACATCCCAATAATTGATAAATTCAAATATTTCATCAAGTGTAGTACAACGTTTCATCGTCTCCGGAACTTTGAATCCCCAGCTACGTGCAAGTTGTAGGTTTTCGTAATGCGAATCGGTAGGAAGTGTATCGCTCATCATGTAATAGAAATAAACATCGAGACGACGCTGAGCTACAACAGAAGAATTTTGAAGTTTCAGTGTACCGGATGCTGCATTGCGCGGATTAGCAAACAACGGTTCTTCTTGTTCTTCTCGTTCTTTGTTAAGACCATCAAAAACAGCCCATGGCATCAGAATCTCGCCTCGCATTTCGAAATGAGCAGGAAAACCTTCCTCTCGAAGCTTGAGAGGCACAGAACGAATTGTTTTTACATTATTCGTTACGTCATCTCCACGAGTTCCGTCACCACGAGTTACAGCACGCAGTAGTTCTCCATTCTCATACGTTACAGATATAGATGTGCCATCATATTTTAGTTCGGCTACAATTGTAAAATCCTCTTGTAGCGTTTTACGTGTACGTTCATAGAAATCGGTAACTTCCTCTGCTGAATATGTATTCCCCAAAGATAGCATCGGATAGCGGTGTTCTACCTGAACAAATTCGTTCGAGATATCGCTCCCTACACGCTGAGTTGGCGACAGCGGATCGAAAAATTCGGGATTATCAGCTTCTAGTTTTTGTAGTTCATGAAGTTTCTTATCAAATTCGAAGTCGGTAATCTCCGGCTTAGACAGTACATAATAATTGTAATTATGCTTTTCCAATTCAGATCTTAAACTATCTATCTGAGCCTTAATCTGCTCTTTATTTAAACTCATTATTTCTATCTTTTCGTGAATCAGTATAAGGCAAAAATAGCAAAGTTCGCTCAAAATGCTAACTTTGTATTTATAATAATTTCTATTGATAGTATAATATCCCATAACGAACAAACGATATGCAACCCGTATTATCCCCTTTTGCTAAACCGATGTACATAATGGCCAAGCCAATAGGCTCGGTTTGTAATCTTGCATGCGAATATTGCTATTACCTCGAAAAAGGCAATCTGTACGATCAGATCAAACAGCATACCATGAGCGACGAACTTCTAGAGAAGTTTGTACGTGAATACATCGAGTCTCAAAGCTCTTCAAATATCTTATTTACTTGGCACGGCGGTGAAACACTGATGCGTCCGGTGTCTTTTTACAAAAAAGCAATTGAGTTTCAAAAGAAATATGGTCGTGGAAAACAGGTAGACAATTGCTTCCAAACGAATGGTACGTTAATTACCGAAGAATGGTGTAAGTTTTTCCGTGAAAACAATATCCTTGTAGGGGTATCGATAGACGGGCCACAGGAGTTTCACGACGAATATCGCCGCAATAGACAAGACTTGCCTTCGTTTCATAAGGTGATGAAAGGTATTCAACTGCTCAACAAGTATAATGTAGAGTGGAATGCAATGGCCGTAGTAAATGACTTTAACGTAGAGTATCCTCTCGAATTTTACAACTTCTTTAAAAGTATCAACTGTAAGTTTATTCAGTTTGCGCCTATCGTAGAGCGTATCAATGAAAAAACAAAAGATAAGTTGAAGCTTCAATTACCCAATCATATCTTGGAAGCTGAGCTGACGGAGCATTCGATTACGCCAGAAGCATGGGGCAACTTCTTGTGTACTATTTTTGACGAATGGGTAAAGCAAGACGTGGGTGAATACTTTATCCAGCTGTTTGACGCGACATTAGCCAATTGGATGGGTGTGCAACCGGGCATTTGCACAATGGCTAAAACGTGTGGGCATGCAGGAGTTATCGAGTTTAACGGCGATGTCTATTCTTGCGACCACTTTGTGTTCCCTTCTCACAAATTAGGCAATATCTACTCAAGTAGCCTGATAGAAATGATGTATTCTCCTATGCAGTTGAAGTTTGGCAATGACAAGTTTGACAAGCTTACTACACAATGCAAAGATTGTGAGTTCCTTTTTGCATGCTATGGTGAATGTCCTAAAAACCGATTTATTACGGATTCACATGGTGAGTTTGGTCATAATTATCTTTGCAAGGGATATTATCAGTTCTTCAATCACGTAGCTCCATATATGGACTTTATGAAACAAGAACTGCTCAACGAACGTCCGCCGGCAAATATCATGGATCACCTTGATTCGATCAAGTAAGAATGAAGCTAATATCTACATCTAGAATAGAAAACTATGTCAGAATTTATATCTATCGATAAATCATCTTGGAAACGCACCCCATATTTTGAGTACTACTTCAACAATGTTAGATGTTCATACAGCATGACTGTAGATCTTGATATTACGGGTCTTAAATCAAGAGCAGAATTAATAGGGTATAAAATATATCCCCTACTTATTTATGCGTTAACAACTATTGTAAATCGGCATGAGGAGTTTCGCACAGATATAGATAATGAAGGAAATGTGGGGATTTGGGAATCTATGAACCCATCATATACAATATTTAATAAACAAACAGAAACATTCTCTAATATATGGAGTAATTTCGAGACGGATATAACCTCCTTTATCTATAATTATAATCAAGATATTACTTTATATGGAAACTGTGCTTCGCCCTCTCCTAAGCCTGAGGCTCCTATGAATTTATTCCCAATATCATCAATACCGTGGACTACTTTTTCGAGCTTTAATCTAAATATTTTTGAGGATGGCTCTTACTTATTGCCAATATTCACTTTTGGAAAAAGTTATACAGATCCGACAACATCAAAACTAATAATTCCATTATCTGCACAGGTACATCACGCCGTTTGTGATGGGTTTCACCTTTCACGATTTATAAATGAACTTCAACACTGCTTAAACAACTTGTTGTAGAATTATACTTATAAGAATATCCTATTTTCTCGTCTTTTCAGATTGTTATAGATTCTTATTTGAGGAAATGAAGTTTAGGAATTATTTTTGCATTCAGATATATTAAAGCATATACCATTAGCATACAAATTAATGAATATCAGACTAAACAAAATAATTAGTGATTCGGGACTATGTTCTCGCCGTAAAGCAGATATCTGTATTGAGCAAGGACGAGTAACTGTAAATGGTAAAACAGCCGAAATGGGTACAAAGGTTGGCCCAAATGACATCGTAAAAGTTGATGGTCATATTATTAAACACGAAAACGAAGCGGTATACATCGTATTAAATAAACCTGCTGGTATCACTTGTACTACAGATCAGACCGAATCGGATAACATTGTTGACTTTGTAAACTATCCTACGCGTATTTTCAATATTGGTAGATTGGATAAACCTTCAGAAGGTTTGATTCTTCTAACCAACGACGGTGATATCGTCAATAAGATTCTTCGCGCGTCAAACAATCACGAGAAAGAATACGAAGTGGTTGTGAATAAGTCAATCACAGAAGAGTTTGCTACAAAGATGGCTACAGGTGTTCCTATTCTTGGCACCATGACTCGCAAATGTAAGTTTGAGAAAGAAGGCGACAATCGCTTCCGTATTACACTTACACAAGGATTGAACAGACAAATTCGCCGTATGTGTGAAGCTTTGGGATACGAGGTTCTAAAGTTGAAACGTGTACGTGTAATGAATATTACACTAGACAAACTTCCGTTAGGTCAATGGCGTTTCCTTACCGGAAAAGAAATTGAAGTATTGATGGATATGATTAAGGATTCTGATGGAACACCTAAATCTAAATCATCTAAAAGCTCTAAACCGGCACAAAAAACCTCTAGTAGTTCTTACAAGCCAAGTCATAAAAGCTCATCGAAACCAAGACCGGGTTCACGTCCATATAAGACAGCAGAGCCTAAATCACCTACAAACAAACGTGATGGAGCTAAACCGTCTCGTGATGATAAGCGTGATGTAAGAGGTAATGGAAAGCCGACAAACTCAACAAACTTCAAGCCGAAAGGATCTTTTGCGCCGAAAGGAGCAAAACCGGGTGCAGCTTCTTCTAGTTCTGAAAATGCTGAAACTCGCAAACCAATGAGAGGTAAACCAGGGGCAACTGCAACCTCTGCTCATAAAGGAGCGAAGTCGAATGCTGCTCCAAGTTCTAGGGGACCTAAACAAGGTACCAAACAAAACGCTTCATCGGGTCCTCGTGTTGGAAAAAGTAGACCATCAACTACAAATAGAGGACCAAAGGCTCCGGTTCGTGGTTCTAAGAAACGATAAGAACAATTCTATAATACAAAAAATCCGCAAGTGTATGCTTGCGGATTTTTTTATGTTGTTAATTACTCTTCTGCTTTCAAGAATTTACCATCAGGAGTAAACATCAAATCTTTGCTTTTAGGAGTTGTTTCTACTTCCACTTCATACCCTTGAGTACATTTACTAATTTCGGAAATAGCAACACCTTTATAGTTTGCATTTAGATAATTCAAAACATCTGTAGGCAACAAACCTAAAACAACTTTCGACAAAGGTTTCTTGTTATCACTTTCGATATGATGCCATTCACCATCACTATGAAACTTCACTTCAATACCATCTGCAAGTTCAATCTCATACACATTATTACTTTGCAGTTTTGCTTTGATAATGGGTTGTCCTTCTAGATAATCCTGAATAAAGTTCTGAATTACCGGAGGAACCTGATCTGCAGCAATTACCTGATCATAATCTTTTCCCTTATGCCCTTTCTTTCCGTCTTGAGCAAATACTGTGAATCCCGACACAACGATTGCCAGTAAACAAACAATCCATTTTTTCATAACTCTTTATTTTTAGTTTTGCGTTTATTGATAAGCTTAGGCTAGAATCTTCTTAGCCGCCTCAGCTACAATAGAAAGTTCTTCATTCTCTAAGGCCGAACCATTTGGCAGACAAACACACTCGGCATAGAGTTCATTTACAACACCTCTACCATAAAATGGCAAAGATTTATATTTATCATACAGATTGACCGGACGTAAAATACGAGCTGTTTGAATACCGGCAGCATCCATCTCTGCGATAAAGGTATCTACAGTAACTTTAGCTGGCGAAGAAATACGTAAAGCTGCAAGCCATCCGCTCGATTCGTAATCATTATTTACCGTATGCTGAAAAGTAACGCCTTCGATATCTTTCAATGCATGACGATATATATCAGTATTGGTAAGACGACACTTAACGCGATCTTTCAAAACCGTCATTTGTCCACGACCAATACCTGCAACCATTTCACTCATTTTATAATCATAGCGCATTGCAGCATCGTGCTTATCAATTCGCGTGATGTCTTCTTTACCCGCTAGATATTCAGCAACGATTCGCTGTTCGTGCAAGGAACAAACCAATGCTCCTCCACCCCAAGTCGTAATCACATGCTCTTCTCCGAAAGAAAGCACACCCATTACGCCAAACGTACCACATTTCTGTCCTTTACAAGTAGCACCGAGAGCTTCGGAAGCATCATCTATAAGTGGAATATCATTTTCGCCGGCAATACGATCTATCTCTTCTATATTACAAGGAGTACCATAAGCATGTGACAAAACAATTGCTCGAATATTTTTACCCAACTTCTTTCTGTCTGCAATCGCTTTCTCGAGCTCTGCCGGATCCATATTCCAAGTACGTTCTTCACTATCTACGAGTACCGCCTCTGCACCGGCCAAAGTAATCGCATTGATTACACGCGGATGTGTTAATGCCTGACAAATGATTTCATCTCCTTTTTGCACACCTACAATTTCAAAAGCCAAGTGCAGCGCAGCTGTAGATGAATTTAATGCAACAACCGTTGTATCTTCTTTTAAATAAACAGCCAAATCATTTTCAAAGCCAATCACATTATCTCCGGGTTGAAATGTGCGTTCATTATCCATAAAAGCACCAAGAAAGTCTCTTTCGTTGCCACTCATATGAGGAAGTGACAATATAATTTTCTTTTTCATAACAGATTATTCATTTGTAGTTTTAGTCATAAATCTTTTGTCAAAACAACTAAGTAATAGATAAGGTTTACATGAATTATTCACGAAAAACAAAAGCTGCCCTATCCGAAGATAAGACAGCTTTATATGATATTAATTTTATTCGAAATGAGTTATACCAAGTTAGCGATAGCAATCACATGACATAGAGTTCCTCCTAGCACAAACAGGTGCCAGATCGAATGCATGTACTTATACTTATCGAGCACATAAAATACCGTACCCACAGTATAAAAAGCTCCACCGGCTACAAGCCAGTAAAGCACATCCATATGTCCTGATTCACCTAGTACATTTATCAATGGTTTTATTGCAAAGACTACCACCCATCCCATCAACAAATAACAGATCGTTTTCACGATACTTGTTTTCTTCATCTTAAGGAAAGAGAAAATAATACCAGTGATTGCCGCACACCAGATAAAGCCAAATAACAGCCACCCCCAGATACCTTCTTCGCGAAGTGTAATCAGTGTAAAAGGTGTATAAGTACCCGCAATGAGTAGATAGATCGCACTATGATCCAGCTTTCTGAAAAAGCGTTTCAAGTCGGCATTCGTTATCGCATGATAAATAGTCGACATCGAGTAAAGTAAAAACATACACAGCGCAAAGGTACAAAAGCTCATTATGTACCATACGTTTCCGGTAGAGATGGATAAGATGGCAAACCAAATCATTACCCCCAATCCCATTACCGCACCAATCCCATGTGTAATGGTGTTATATAGCTCTTCTTTGGTTATAGCGTGAGTTGCTGTTTTCATACGTTGAACGTCTCTTTAATGTTTACGACAATCTTTTGCACCAAAGCATTACGAGCTTCATACGATGCCCAGGCGATATGTGGAGTTAAGACAATCTTATTTGGGTTGTTTAATTTCAATAGAGGACTATCAGCAGATAAAGGCTCTTCACTATACACATCCAATGCCGCACCGGCAATTGCATCGCTATTCAGTACGGTAGCCAATGCCGCTTCATCCACAATACCACCACGACCTACATTAATAATATATGCGGTAGGCTTCATCAAGTTGAGAGTCTTGAGATCAATCAAATTTCGGGTTGCATCATTCAATGGAGCATGAATTGTAATAATATCACATGTAGACATTAGTTCGTCCAAAGCAATAGCCGGATAACCTGCATCCATATTTCTTCCACTTGTAGAGTAATAAACCACCTCTGCACCAAAGGCAGTAGCTATAGCTGCAACCTTCTTCCCGATGTTACCCATTCCGATGATACCCCACTTCTTTCCATGAATTTCATGAAATACAGGTCCGGGATAGAAGAAACGCCCGCTTTGTGAATACGAACCATCCTTTACATATGCATCGTAATGAGGAATCGATTTATATAATTCAAGCAACAAAGCAAACGTATGCTCTGCTACAGAAGAGGTAGAATAGTTTACGACGTTCTTTACCGCAATATTGTGTTCGTTAGCCGCATCAAGATCTACATTATTCATTCCTGTGGCAGCAATACAGATCAAGCGCAAATCGGGAAGTTGCTTCATTTCATCTTCACCAAAATACACTTTATTTGTTATTACCACATCAGCTCCATTACATCTATCAATTAACTGATCCGGATATGTATAGTCATATTCAGAATAATCACCCAACAGTCCAAAAACCGAAGTGTCTACGTTTGCGACAGTATATCTGTCAAGAAATACGATTTTCATAGATTCTGCTATTTTTTAAAGTTACACATAACGTTATTACAAAGAAACCAATAAATAACAATCAAACAACACCCATCTGTTCATTTAGCATTGCTTTATATAGTTATTATATCAATCAAATATTAATTAACCACAATAGAAATAGCTTAACGTTACATAAATCAACAAATGGACACTTGACTTGTTCTTTGTATAAATATAACAATTGAAGATAAATTAAAATCAACATATGGAAAAAACACAACGGCTACAACCTATTTTGATGAAGCAAAATAGAAAAACGATGTTAAAACTGCTGGTTTCTTTAGGAGTAATACTTCCCGCCTCAGCGATACAAGCACAGCATACGGGTAAATATTTAAAGGAACCTCTTCCCGAAACGTGGGTGGCAGATAGTTTATTTCAGAATAATGCAATTGATTGCTCTTGGTGGAAATCATTTAATGATCCTCAACTAGATTCTATTATTAATGTTGCAATTCAGAACAACTATAATGTCCTTACGGCAATCAATAGAATCTCAGCAGCACGAGCTCAAATGCGTAGTGCGTATGGTGCATTACTTCCATCATTTGGATTAACCGCAGACTTTACAAGAGCAAGATCTAGTAAAAATGCCAATCCTCTCCTTCCTTCTATCTATAGCTCGCAATACAATGCCGCTATTGATATGAGTTGGGAGGTCGATATTTTTGGAAAGATCCGTAATCAGGCAAATGCGCAACGCAAGCTCTATCAAGCCAGTGAAGACGATTATCAATCAGTGATGATTTCATTAGCTTCACAAATTGCCTCTACGTATTTTCAAATACGCACTGCTCAGCAATTGTTGCTTGTTACCGATCAAAACATCAAATCACAAGAAAGTATTCTGAAAATAACAGAAGTACGCTATAATACAGGTTTAGCTTCACAACTTGATGTTGCTCAGGCCAAATCCATTTATTACAATACACAAGCGAGTCGTAACTCTATTATGACTACGATCTCTAACAGCATCAATTCGCTTGCGGTGCTTATGGGTGCATATCCGGCACAAATGCGTAATGCTTTTATGTCGGCAAAAGATTTACCTAATCCCGTACATATTATTCCGGTTAGTATTCCGGGCAAATTGCTTTTACAACGCCCCGACCTGCGAGCTGCCGAAAAACAAATCGAAGCTCAAGCAGCTCAATTAGGTGCCGCAAAGGCCGATTGGCTTCCTTCATTCTTTCTCAACGGCGCATTTGGGTTTTCAGCTCCGGAGTTGAACCATTTATTTGAAAAGAATAGTCAGAATTGGCAAATACAGCCAACTATGAAATGGACCATCTTCAATGGCGGACAACGCAAAGAAGCTGTTACCGCAGCTAAGGCAGTACTCGAAGAAAACATAAACCAATTTAATCTATCGATGCTTAGCGCCGTGCAAGAAGTAGAAAGTTCTATGGATGCATACAAGAACTCGATTAGAGAGATAAACGAGCTAAGAACCGTTGTAAATCAGGGTGAAATAACCCTCAAACTTTCTATTGATTTATACAAAGAAGGTTTGACAGAGTTTCAGAACGTTCTATCTGCTCAACAATCTTTACTTCAATATCAAAGTTCACTTACCCAGTCACAAGGTAATACACTGGTATATCTGGTGCAACTATATCAAGCTCTTGGTGGCGGATGGGATACCGAAAATAATAACAACAGATAAATATTCTAATTATGCTTGCAAACCACAAATGTATGATGCTGTGTCTTACAGCATCGATTATGGCTGTAACAGGGTGTAGCAACTCGAAAAAAGAACATGCCCAAGAGATGCCTCCACTCGAAATTACGGTGGCAAATCCGGTTGTACAAGATATTACATTAACAAAAGATTATCCGGGTTATCTCACTGCATTTAAAACCGTAAATCTTGTTGCACGTGTCAATGGTACATTACAACGAATCAATTATACACCCGGCACTGAAGTAAAACAAGGACAACTACTTTTTGTAATTGAGCCCTCGACCTATCAACATCAAGTAGAAGAAGCAAAAGCGCAATTAGCAAATGCCCAGGCGCAGTATGCTTATGCAAAAGCGTCGTATGACCGTACCAAAGAAGCTTCGATATCTAATGCGGTAAGTGAAATCTCCGTAATTCAAACCGAAGCTAATATGAATCAGGCTAAGGCATCGGTTGAAGATGCTAAAGCAGCGCTTGCAAACGCCGAACTGAATCTAAGTTATTGTTATGTTACCGCTCCTTGTAGCGGACGCATTACCAAGAATCAATATGATCTCGGTAATTACATCAATGGCGCATCTAGTCCTGTACTTGCAACTGTATATGATGATAAGCAATTATATGCATATTTCGACGTGTCAGACAATCAATATCTGAATGCATATCTGAATAGTAAAAACAATTCGTATGGTAAAGAATCTATCGACTCTGTCACTGTACTTCCTAGTGGAGACAATACATTTGCAAAGAAAGCAAAAGTAGACTATTTAGGGCCTAACGTTACATTGAGTACCGGTACGGTAGAAATGAGAGCCGTATTAGACAATCATGTAGGCGAATTAAGAGATGGATTGTATGTGCGTGTCATTTTGCCTTATGCAAATAAAAACCAGGCTGTATTGATACAGGAAGCTAGTATTGGAAACGATCAACGCGGACGATTCGTATACTTGGTAAACGATTCGAATATCGTAAAATACACACCTGTACAAGTAGGTCAACTAATGAGTAATAACTTACGAGAAATTGTATCAGGGGTCAAATCCGGCGACAAATACGTTGTAAACGGACTATTAAAAGTTAGAAATGATATGCCGATAAAACCGGTAGAAGCAAAATAATCGAGTTTTAAATCCACTAAAACGAAACCACTGTGTCAAAGTTTTTTATCAACAGGCCAATCTTTGCAACTGTAATTTCATTGTTGGCCATGCTAGCGGGTTTAGTCTCTCTGATTAATCTTCCCATAGCACAATATCCCGAAATCACCCCACCTACCATTATGGTATCGGCCAATTATCCGGGAGCTTCTCCCGAGCTTATTGCCGCATCCATCGGTTCTCCTATCGAGGAGCAGGTAAATGGTGTAGAGGGTATGATGTACATGAGCTCCTATTCAGGAAGCGGACAGTACAACCTGACCATTACCTTCAACATTGGTGTCGATGTAGACATGGCCAATGTGATGGTACAAAACAAAATCAATCCGATTTTAAATACCCTTCCGGCAAGTGTTGTACAACAAGGGCTTACCATCAAGAAGCAAGAAAGCAACATGTTGATGATTATCAACTTGCTTTCTAAAGATTCAATCTACGATGGCTTGTATCTTTCAAATTATGCAACGCTAAACATTGTTGACGAATTATCTCGTATCAATGGGGTTGGTAATGTAATGGCGCTTGGTGCCGGTAATTACAGTATGCGTATATGGCTCGACCCGGTCATTTTGGCTAGTCGTGGCGTATCGGTTCAAGATGTAATGCAGGCTCTCGAGTCTCAAAACATCGGATCTACTGCCGGTAGCGTAGGTACACCTCCGGGAAGTAACAACATCGCATATTCTTATGCAATTCAAACAGCGGGACAACTTACCTCTGTAGATCAGTTCGAAAACATTATCATTCGTTCTACCTCTTCGGGACAATACCTTCGCTTAAAAGATATTGCTCAAGTTGACTTAGGTAGTTTTACCTATTCAACAGTGTCAAAAGACAACGGAATGCAAACCTCTTTTATCGGTATTGCTCAATCTCCCGGAGCTAATGCACTTCAGCTTTCAAATGAAGTAAAAGCAAAAATGGAAAGTCTTAGCAAGTATTTTCCATCCGGAGTGTATTATGATGTTTCTTTGGATACGACAGACTTTATCCGAGATTCTATTCAAGAGGTTATTAAGACGTTCTTCGAAACCATGCTCATTGTAATCTTGGTTATCTTGCTTTTCCTCCAAAACTGGCGGGCAGTAATTATACCATCCATTACGATTCCGGTTTCTTTGATCTCGACATTTGCCGTTATGAACTTGCTGGGATTCTCGATCAATATGCTTACGTTATTTGGTCTGATTCTGGCCATCGCGATTGTGGTCGACGATGCCATCATGGTTGTAGAAAACACCTATCGGCTTATGGAGTCTGACAACTTACCAATCAAAGATGCTGTAATCAAGGCTATGGAAGAAATCACCGGTCCAATTGTAGCAATCGTTCTTGTGATGTTGGCTGTATTCGTTCCTACTGCTTTTATTGGAGGTATTACAGGACAATTGTTTCGTCAGTTTGCACTTACCATTGCAGCCTCAACCTTTATTAGTGGACTATGTTCGCTTACATTGACACCTGCATTATGTGCATTATTCTTGAAACCCGAAAAACGCAGCAAGTTCTTTATCTACGACTGGTTCGATAAATTCTATGCAAAGGTTGCCAACTGGTATGGAAAAACCACAATGGCCTTCTTGAAAAAAGCAGGAGCAGGTGTACTATTCTTCGTTATTTGTGCTGCCGGAACATTTTATTTGTTCTCAAAAACTCCAACAAGCTTTATCCCAGAAGAAGACCAAGGGTATTTCTTTGTGAGTATACAATTGCCAGATGCTGCCGGTATGGGACGTACCGAACAAACAACTGATCAGGTAAGAGAAATTCTATCTTCTTTTGATGAAATATCATCAATCATCACAGTTGATGGATATGACATGCTTTCTGGTAGTTTGGGGTCAAATAGTTCTACTGTATGGGTATCTTTAAAGAATTGGAAATACAGAACTAAGAAAGATCAAAAAGTAGCTGCATTGGTTAGCAGATTCAATGGCATAGCATACGAAACCATACAGACCGGACAGGTATTTGCATTCAACCCTCCTGCAATTCCGGGCTTAGGTACGGTAGGTGGTCTGAATCTTGTTCTTGAAGATATCAACAACCTCGGGCAAGGTCCTATGATGCAAGCAATTCAAGCTTTGGAAGCAAGTGTAAAAGATGCACCGGCTATAGAAAGCATTACCTCTCAGTATAGTGCAAATGTTCCGAAATATCAATTGAACATTGACAAAGATAAGATCAGACTATTAGGTCTTACATATGAGCAAGTTAATGAAATTCTTACCGTATATTCAGGTACGGCATACATCAATAACTTCCCAATGTTTGGTCGTATTTTCAATGTAGTGTTGGGTGGTGCAGCAACTTCACGACAAACAATTGAAGATATTCTTAATCTTCAAGTTCAAAATAGTCAGGGACAAATGGTTCCATTCTCTGCTTTCGCTACTGTAGAGTATTATACTGGTGTAGATCAGATCAATCGTTATGACCTGTACAATGCTGCATCAATCATTTGTAATACGAAAGCTGGATATAGTTCCGGCCAAGGTATGCAACAGATGGAGCAACTGGTATATAAAGTACTTGGTAAAAACTATGGTTACGAATGGACCGGTATGGCTTATCAAGAAGCAACTTCTTCAAGTGGAGTTATGATTATTTATGTGTTGGCCTTTATCGTTGCGATACTTGTTTTGGCAGCTCAATACGAAAGCTGGACCAATCCGTTTGCAGTAGTAATGGGGATACCTTTTGCATTACTGGGTGTTATCGTAGGATGTATCGTTATGCATCAATCCTTAAGTGTTTACTCGCAAATTGGGATGGTGCTTTTGATGGCACTTTCTGCTAAGAATGGTATCTTGATTGTAGCCTTTGCTCGAGACAAACACAATGAAGGCCTAACAATTCGAGACTCAGCTGTTGAAGCCGGCAAACTTCGTCTTCGTCCTATCTTGATGACATCGTTTGCATTTGTATTTGGTGTGATGCCTTTGCTATTCGCATCCGGGGCTGGTGCCGACAGCCGTATATCATTAGGTACAGCCGTAGTATTTGGTATGGCTTTCAATACGGTATTTGGTACCGTAGTTATCCCAATGTTCTACGACATACTTCAAAAACTTGATGAGAAGCTACGAGGCAAGAAACCGGTAACGGAAGCTCCTTCTCAAATAAAGGATAACGTATAATTCTGATACGCATCTAGCAAAAAAGCCATGCTCATCTTCTTAGAAGAATAAGCATGGCTTTTTTAAATTAGTTCTTTACTTAGAAGCTTTCAAGTTTATCAAATACTGTCCGTATTGATTCTTTCGCATTGGATAAGCCACTTGTTCTAGTCTTGCCTCATCAATCCATCCATTTCGATAAGCAATCTCTTCAAGACATGCAACCTTCAATCCCTGACGCTTTTCAATTACCTCTACAAATGTAGAAGCCTCCGATAGCGAATCGTGTGTTCCGGTATCTAACCAAGCAAAACCACGACCAAGTGTCTTCATGCAAAGTTCTTTTCTTTCGAGGTAGCATTGATTTACCGTTGTAATCTCCAGTTCTCCACGAGCCGAAGGCTTGATATTCTTCGCAATCTCCACTACGCTATTTGGATAGAAATAAAGCCCCACCACTGCATAATTCGATTTCGGCTGCAAAGGCTTCTCTTCGATAGATACCACATTACCTTCCGAATCAAACTCTGCCACACCGTAACGCTCCGGGTCATTCACCCAATAACCAAATATCGTTGCTTTGTTTAGCTCATCAACATTGCGAACTGCATTTTGCAACATAGCAGAGAAACCCTGACCATAAAAGATATTATCACCAAGTACCAAGCAAACAGAGTCGTTACCGATAAACTCCTCTCCAATAATGAATGCTTGAGCCAAACCATCGGGAGACGGTTGTTCTGCATATTCAAACGTAACACCATAATCAGAACCATCACCCAGCAATCGCCTAAACCCAGGTAAATCATTTGGTGTAGAAATGATCAAGATCTCACGAATTCCGGCAAGCATCAACACCGAGATCGGATAGTAAATCATCGGCTTGTCGTAAATGGGAAGAAGCTGTTTGGATACTCCTTTTGTGATCGGATACAATCGAGTACCCGAACCACCGGCTAGAACAATTCCTTTCATCTCTATTTATTGTTGTTTGATTGTTTGATCATATACACACTCACCCATGATATAAGTAGCACGTATATTGCGGTCGTCTCCAGTCATCTGCACACCAAACAAGATTGATTCGATGTCATGCAATGACGCACGCTGCATGTACTCGCTACGCATACGCTGCAAACTTGTTACTACGGGGTCAATCACCACAAAGTCGGCCTCTTTACCTTCGGCAAAGCTACCAATCAAATGATCTAGTTTCAATGCTTTAGCCGCTCCTAATGTAATGTGATAGAATGATTCGAAAGGAGACATTGAGTAATGTTGCAATTGCTGCACTTTATATGCCTCGTTCAGCGTCTGAAGTTGAGAAAAAGAAGTACCTGCTCCTATATCTGTCGCAATCGAAACCTGAACCCCCATTTTATTGGCACGCTTCATATCAAACAAGCCACTTCCCAAGAATAGATTAGACGTAGGGCAATGCGCAATAGAAGCACCCGCCTTTGCAATACGTTCCATTTCAGAGTCTGATAAATGGATTCCGTGTGCAAAAATCGTACGATCCGTCAGCATTCCCATCTCTTCATATACTTGCAAATAGTCTTTACATTCCGGGAACAAAGCATCTACAACCGTCATCTCTCCCTTATTCTCAGAAAGATGCGTATGTATATAAGTCGTAGGGTACTCACGATGTAATTCGCCCAAACGCAACATCAATTGCTCATCGCACGAAATTGCAAAACGAGGAGTAATCGCATACAAAGCACGACCTTTTTCATGCCATTGCTCAATCAGTTCTTTCGAATCATTGTATGAGTTGTCTGTTTCTTCAAGCAAAGCACCATGAGCATTGCGATTCATCGCCACCTTTCCGGCAATGATACGCATGTTGTGTTCCGAAGCAGCTTCAAACAAAGCATTTGCAGCAGCCTTATGAACAGTAGTAAAAGCAACGCACGTAGTAGTACCATTGCTATACAACTCATTCAAAAAAGCTTTTGCCATACGTTTGGCGTGATGCTCAAAAGCATAAGTCGTTTCTACCGGAAAAGCGTACATATTGAGCCATTCCATCAACTGATGTCCGTACGATGCTACGATTTCGGTTTGCGGAAAATGAATGTGCGAGTCTATAAAGCCAGGCATAATCAAGCAGCCCGAATAGTCTGTCACTTCTGCATCTGCATACTTTTCCGAAACTGTTTTAAAGAAATCAACCTCCTTAACTTTGCCATCCTCCACTACAATACCGCCATCTTCAAAATAGCGTGCAACGGGATTTTGCGGATCTACGCAATACTCATCAATGTAGTCAAATATATTTCCTCTGATAATTTTCATAATCTTCCTTTTGAGTTATAAACACTACAAGTTATAATAAGTTGTAAGTGCTTTAATCACGTACAAATGATCTTTTGTACCACCGGTTTCACGAATCGAGTGCATCGCCCACATCGGATTGCCAATATCTACACCGCGCATCTCCATTTGAGTAAGCAGCAAGTTTCCTAATGTAGAACCACCTACCATATCCGAGTGGTTTACAAACTTCTGACAAGGAACATCGGCGAGTTTACAGATCGATTCAAATACTGCCGCAGAATCAGCATCTGTAATGTATTTCTGATTGGCATGCATCTTGATTACCGGTCCTCCGTTCATAATCGGATGGTTTGTAGGGTCGTGCTTTTCAGGATAATTCGGATGCAGCGCATGTGCCATATCGGCCGAGATCATAAATGAATGATCCAACGCTCTGTAGAAGTCTTCGGTAGAGCCATTCATACACCAAACAATACGCTCTAGTACAGTGCGCAACACCGGCGAAGCTGCCCCTTGTTTGGTTCCGCTCCCTACCTCTTCGTTGTCGAATATAGCAAGCACTTTCGTCTTGGCACAATCGTGAGAATCGATCAAAGCTGTCATCCCGGCATGCACCATTGCAAGGTCATCGAGACGCCCCGTCGAGATAAACTCTTCGTTAGCTCCTACAAGACAACCTTTTGTATATTCAAAAAGTGTAAGATCAAAATCAAGAATATCTTCTTGCTCTACCGACAATTCTTCGGCAATCAGGCGAAGCAAATAATTATCTTTTTCAAATGTATCATTTACCATTCCGATCACCGGCAGCATGTCTTTTTGCTTGCTCAGCGGATTGCCCTGATCGTTGATCGTTCTGTTGAAGTGAATGGCCAGATGCGGAATCGTAAGCAGCGGACGGTCGAAACGAATCAATCGGGTTTCGGGATTCAATACTTCGGCAGATTTAAGCATCACTCGCCCTGCGATCGACAACGGACGGTCAAACCATGTGTACATAATCGGTCCGCCATATACCTCTGTGTTGAGTTTAAGGTATCTACCCTCTACCAGCATTTCGGCATTAGGCTTAATCTTGAACGATGGCGAGTCGCAATGTGCGCAAACCAGCTTGAACCCCTCTTCGCCTACTTTACCATTTCCCGGCACAAATGCGAATAAAGAGGAATTATTCTTTGTAACAAAATACTTTCCTCCGGCCTCGATAGTCCATTTGTCACCAAAAGAAAGTTCTGTATATCCACTATTTTTCAGTTGTGTACGCAGTGTCTCTACCGCATGAAAATTGGTAGGACTCGATGCGATAAAATCGATCAGCTTATTGGCATATTGCTTTTCCATGATCTGTATATTTTAAGTAAAACTACGAATGCATTTTTATTTGCGTAAATATATACAATAATCTCTGTTGCGTATATATAGGATATCACTATATTTGCGCCCAACTTAACCGTTATAAATTTAAGTATGAATAAATTTTTTTATCTTCCGCTATTAGCGGGGGTGATCGCAACCACAGGCTGCGCTTCTCACCAAAAGGAGCAACTAAAAAATACAGGGATCGATCTTGCCAACCTCGACACAACTGTAATTCCACAGAACGACTTCTATGACTACGCTACAGGTGGTTGGCAAAAACGCAACCCACTTAAACCCGAATATGCTCGTTTTGGCACATTCGACGAATTGCGTGAAAACAATAAGGAACAATTACGAACCTTGATCGAAGGCCTTGGTGCCACACAACATCCGCAAGGCAGTATCGCTCAAAAAATTGCCGATCTATACAATGCCGGATTAGATAGTACCCGCCTCAACTCAGAAGGATACACTCCTGTAAAATCGCAGATGGAAGCAATCAACGGCATCCAATCGAAAGCAGATTTAGCAAAAGCGGTTGCCTCGCTTCAACGCAAAGGCGTTCCGTCATTCTTTTATTTGTTCATCGAATCAGACCCGGGCAATAGTGCTATGAATATTGCACACACCTATCAAGGAGGCACCAACATGGGCGATCGAGACTATTATCTGCAAGACGACGAGCAAACAAAGCAAATTCGTGCCGCCTATCTAAAATACATCGAACAGTTATTTACGCTATCAGGATACAGTGAAGCCGACGCTCAAAAAGCAGCACAAACTGTACTTGCTATTGAAACTGAGCTCGCTAAAGCTTCTTATTCTCGCGAAGAACTTCGTGATCCGATCAAAAACTACAACAAGACTGCGATCAAAGATTTCGTTGCCAACAACAAGGAGTTTGCATGGGATCTATTCTTTGACGAAGCAGGGATTGGAAATGCCGAATTCATCAATATCTCACAAGTTCCATTCATGGGCTCCGTGGGTAAACTAGTCGAAAAGTACCCACTCGACGATTTGAAGACTTATCTTACATTTAACCTGCTCAACGCTTCTGCTCCATATATGAGCGACGATTTCGTTACCGCGTCGTTCAATTTCTATGACAAAACATTATCGGGCAAACAAGAACAACAACCTCGCTGGAAACGCTCATTGGAAACTACCAATGGAAGCTTAGGCGAAGCTGTAGGTCAAATGTATGTTGAGGAGTATTTTCCACCACAAGCTAAAGAAAAGATGCTTACTTTGGTCAATAACCTAAGTGAAGCACTAGGCCAGCGTATCCAAAATCTGGAATGGATGAGCGATACCACCAAAGCCAAAGCAATTGAGAAGCTTGGAACTATCACTGTTAAGATCGGTTATCCCGACAAATGGAGAGACTATTCAGCCCTAGCTATTTCTGCCACTGATTCTTACTGGGACAACGTAGAGAAAGCATCTGAATTTGAATGGGATTATATGATTTCTCAAAATGAGAAGCCAGTAGATAAAGAGAAATGGCACATGAGTCCGCAAACGGTGAATGCATATTACAGTCCGGCAACAAACGAAATCTGTTTCCCTGCTGCAATTCTTCAACCTCCTTTCTTCTATCTGGATGCAGATGATGCCGTAAACTACGGAGCCATTGGTGTCGTTATTGGTCACGAAATGACACACGGCTTCGACGATCAAGGTCGTCAGTTCGACAAGGATGGCAACCTAAAAGACTGGTGGACTGCCGATGATGCAAAACGATTTGAAGAAAAAACACAAGGACTTGTTGCTCAATACGACAGCATCAAAGTACTTGGAGACACACATGCCAACGGAGCATTTACGCTTGGAGAAAACATTGCCGATCAAGGAGGTTTGCAAGTTGCGTATACAGCATTCCAAAACGTAAAAGCAGCACAACTACAAGATTCGATCGACGGATTCACTCCGGAGCAACGCTTCTTCTTGTCGTACGCTACCCTTTGGGCCGGCAACATTCGTGATGCAGAAATTCTTCGTCTCACCAAGATCGACCCACACTCATTGGGCAGATGGCGTGTAAATGGCGCATTACCAAACATCTCATCATTCTACGAAGCATTTGATGTACAACCGGGCAATGCCATGTACCTCGCACCCGAAAATCGTGTCGAGATCTGGTAACACTCCGAAAACTCTCTAAATAAAAATGCCTCTGTACTGTCGCTATCCAAGCAACTCTACAGAGGCATTTCCTATTAGAAATCATCACCTCAACCAAGATACTAATACCAAGCCTACTACGACGGTTCAAACCTACATTTTACGTAATCAATCGCAACATGTGTAATAAAAACAACCGGAAGTATATACCAACAACTCCAAATTGCCACAAATAAATAAGTCAGAACTGCATGTACAGCCCCATGCAAACATAAAATTCGATTGTTTTGCTCAGCTTTCGCTTTGGCCATGTTGTCGGTTTGCAATACAAAATCACCCAATAAGTGGGCAACTAGCATTCGCAAGAGAATCAAAATACTACTTAAGCTCATAATAGGTATTTTTTTTAAGGTAATTAGATAGGCATTGTTGATATCTATCGAGATAAAGACCAATGAGTGAAGCCTTTGCACTAGCAAGAGCTTTACTTACTGCCTGTGGTGTTTTGTGTAGTTTTTGTGCAATCTCGCGCTGTGTAATTTGCTCATCCAGTAGCCACTCATACATAACATCTGCCTGAGCAATAGTCCATTGCGAAACGATATCATCAACAAAAGCCGTACTGACTTTGAACTCGTCGTTGATTTCATCCCAGGCGGTTTTTAAAACTAGGCGTTTGGTTTTGCCCAATGCGTCGAGCTCTCGCCCCGAATACCAAAATGCTTCTCCGTCTGATTCTGCCACCCGATTAAGAGATTCATATTCGACCTTTCCTAACCCTACGGAAATACGTGCGTCCCAACGTAAATAATCCGGAGAGTTTTTGAGCAATGCTGCACGCACAAGTAAAGCTCCTCTTAAGGCCCATTGGGGAGAGTTTAGCTCTATCTGAAAACTATCACCTCGATATATGTCATATCGTAGTAGTGATTCGTTTTCGAGCGCTTTGATGGTTTCTTTAATTACATTCAACAATCGATCTCTATCTGTTACGTTTGTATGTGTAGATTGAACGATGTCTCCTGTTATAACTGCTTTTATCATAGCACTTTTATTTTCTACAAATATACAATTCCACTTTCAAATAATCAACCGTTTATGGTTGTTTTTAATCATATCAACTGTTTTCGGTTGTTTTTGATCATATCAACTATTTTCGGTTGTTTTTATTAGAACATTTGTTTCTGTGTTTCTGTTTACAACGCTCCACATTTTTGCTATATATCTACTAAATAACTGTGTTTACATGGAAAAATAGGTGTTATTATCCAACCAAACAAAGTAAATGTATGTTTCATATAAAAAAAACAAATTACAACAGATAATAGAATGGTACCTGTCAAACCTTATTTTAAACCTAGTACTCCTGCTATTATGAAGCTTCTTCATATTTTGGTTCTTTTAGGGAGTATTGTTTTGGTAGCAACATTTTCATTGGAGATTCTACAACTAATCCCCGAGCTTACGAGTGCTAGTTATCAAAAAATACAGCTATGGATTTGTTTGGTTTTTATGATTGATTTCTTTGTTGGTTGGTATCTTGAGAAAAACAAAGGTGATTATTTGAAGCACAACTTGGTATTTCTATTGGTATCTATTCCTTACTTTAGTATTTTACAGCATGCGATTATCCACATGACTCCTGAGATGTATTATTTTCTGAAGTTTATTCCCGTCATTCGTGGTGGTTATGCTTTGATTATTATCGTAAAATGGTTTACATACAACAAGGTGACAAGTTTGCTTATAACCTATCTTACCATCCTGATGGCAATGGTTTACTTCAGCAGCTTGATCTTTTTCATCATCGAGTCTCCGGTAAATAACATGGTCAATAAATTTACCGATGCTTTGTGGTGGGCATTTATGGATGTAACAACAGTAGGCTCCAACATCTATGCCATGACCGGTATCGGAAAAGTACTCTCAGTCCTTTTAGCTGCACTCGGCATGATGATGTTCCCAATCTTTACGGTTTACATTACAGAAAAGGTTGAGTCTCGCAAAAAAACAACCAAGCCCGACGAAGAAGAAGATACTACTACCAATAACTCCTAAGCTCAACAAAGTATCTTTATGAATCCATATCTGGTTTCTATTTTACAGATAAAAAAAGGCCGCCTTGTCGGGCGACCTTTTTTTATCTTATCTACAACCGAGATCAATCGTTTTTACCTGGCTTCAAGTCAAACGAGAAAGCCATCAAACTGAATCCCCAGTACATATATAAGAATGCAGCCATAAACACAATAGTAAACACTGCCGATGCAGGAGCCATCAAAAACATCCAACTCAACACCAACAACAAAATACCATTGATCAAGTACAACCACCAATACTTATATTTACCCACCATCATCAGTGACGATACAAAATTGGAAATACCTTTAAATAAAAAGATGAACCCGAAAATATATGGCAATACAGCCTCTGTATATCCAAGATCAAACAATAGAAACAAACCAATCATAATATCGATGATACCACCGGCAATCCACCAGCCCCATCCCGACATTGCTCGTTTTACCGATGCAGCAATCGCAATCTGTGAGACACCCACTGCAAGCAACGACCAACCAAATAAGATAGCAACAGTTTCATAGCCCAAAGCAGGCTGCCACATCACCCAAAAGCCCGACAACACAAGCATTGCACCAAGAATAAGGTACAACCACCAATACGAGCTTTTTCCCCAGAAATTAAGAACAGAATTATTCATACGTGTAAAATTTAAACGTTATTTGATAATTAAATAGTTTACCATAGAACAAACCAAGGGCCAATAAGATTGTATACTTTTTTCAAATTATGTTAAAGTCTACACACCTACAAGAAATAACAACATATCAGGGCACTGCTTTAATTATATTTTGTTTCATGATTCCATGCAAAAGCACTAATTTTGCATTCCGAATGGATAAAAGAGACAAGCAGACAATGCAAATACATTCGGAAAATGCCTCCCTATGTTTCGCACTGCATATCAGCAAATTACCCTTCACAACATCGACAATACTGAAATAAATAAACAAAATGATCGAAAAAATTGCTTCTATTGATCAGTGCGATTTGTATGAATTACCAAACGCATGGGGTGAAAAGGTTTTTACCTACATCACAACAACACCACAAACACGTGAAATCTGTAATGACCCGCGCTGTTTGGGTATCGATTACACCAGCAAATTACAACAAGCTTGTGGCAACACACTCAAAGCACTGAGCAATGAAGACAAAATCACATTGCAAGAAAAAGAAACCATTGTATTCAATATTCTACGTGGCGGACTCAACTTCGGACTACGCGAAGCCCTAGCTCAAGCCTTCGGATGGAATGCACACAGCTCGTCATTCATCAGTGCACAGCGCCGTCGTCGTGCCGACAATCCCGATGAATGGGAAATCACAGAAGGTGATTATCACAAACTATACCTTAAGCCAACTTCAAGCATCGTATTTGGAGATGTAGTAGCTACCGGCACCAGCCTTGAGCATGCCTTGGATATCTTGATCCACGAAGCAGAACAAACAGGCTGTACCATCAAGAATATGATCTTCTTCACCATCGGTGGCATCAAAACAGAAGCAATCTTGGCGCGCACGGCCAAACGCCTAGCGTCACTCTTCCCCGATTTTGAAGGAATACACGTTGTATACATCGAAGGTCGCTTTATCGTACCCGATCACAACACACCACTTACGATCAAGCTTACTGGAACCGATCTTGTACGCCTTGATGCAGTAATGGCTCCTGAATTTATCGCTTCACAATACGAAAACCCATGCTATCCGATCGAGCGCTGTACCATCTACGATGCCGGTTCTCGCGCATTCCTAATCAGCGAATACGCAGAAGACGTTCTCGAATACTGGCAACAAAACCTAGAGTTGGCAGAACAAGGCATGACTTTCACACAGTTGGTAAATGAGCGCTTCCCAGAGATCGACGCAACTCGTTATGCCAATACAGATTTAAAAGCACTATCGGTTTCACAAATCGAATTCTTCTCACAATACATTTAATTTACGGACCATCAATCCGGCATCAACCCGCAACATATACAAATGAGTAATACAAAGACTAAAGTCAGCAAAGAATACGAATTTACACACGTAGCATCACACAGCCGTCGAGGTTTCTGGACCATGCTGGTTGTTATGCTCGGTTTTTCCTTCTTCTCGGCCAGCATGTGGGCCGGAGGCACACTGGGCACAGCTCTCACCTCGCCCATGTTTATCCTTTCGGTACTTGTAGGGAATCTTCTTTTGGGAGCCTATACCGGATCGTTGGCCTATATCGCAGCTAAAACCGGACTATCAACCCACCTATTGGCACACTATTCGTTCGGACAAAAAGGATCCTACTTGGCATCACTTATTCTTGGCATCACACAAGTAGGTTGGTTTGGTGTAGGTGTAGCCATGTTTGCCAT
The DNA here is from genome assembly GCA_051656605.1 of Tannerellaceae bacterium. Taxonomy (GTDB): domain Bacteria; phylum Bacteroidota; class Bacteroidia; order Bacteroidales; family CAMTPD01; genus UBA12018. The sequence goes on from JBOGCF010000001.1 coordinate 58,508, forward strand.
CCCTGTGCACAAAGTATTACCCGATGTACCGCTGTCTGTACTCGTATGGGGCTCGGGGCTACTTATGACTGCTACCGCATGGTTTGGCATCAAAGCCCTCACCATCTTAAGCGCCATTGCTGTTCCGGCCATCGCCATCCTCGGTTTTATGTCGGTTGGAAAAGCTTTTGGAGATTTCGGCGGACTCGAAGCCTGGCTCAATGTTGTCCCTACCCAAGAAATGTCTCTTTCGTCGGCCATTGGTATCTGCATCGCATCCTTTATCAGTGGCGGTAGTCTTACCCCCGATTTCACCCGCTTTGCCAAGACACCTAAAATTTCGGTATCCACTACCGTGACGGCCTTCTTTATCGGCAACTCGTTGATGTTCTTCTTCGGAGCCGTAGGTGCATCGTTCTATCAACTCAGCGACATCGCCGATGTCATGCTCAAGCAAGGAATGATCGTGTGGGCAATCGTTGTGTTAGGACTAAACATCTGGACTACCAACGACAACGCCATCTACGGTTCGGGACTTGGTTTTGCCAACATCACCAAACTACCCAAGAAATTCTTCGTACTTATCAATGGCGTACTCGGAACTGCTGCCGCAATCTTCCTATACGACAACTTTGTAGGATGGCTTAATTTCTTAAATGTACTCATCCCCTCAATCGGAGGTGTACTCATAGCCGACTACTTCTTTGTACATCGTCGTCACTATGCGCACATGGAAAAACACCCATTCGTAACCATTCGTTGGAGTGCAATTGCCGCATGGGCCTTCGGAGCATTGGCAAGCTTTTATCTTCCGGGCATCTCATCGCTCAACAGTGTCCTTACAGCCATGATAACCTATTGGTTGTTGTCACGCTTTGTCGACAAACCGGCACGTTACACCGAAAACGATTAAATCCATTTTCATTAACACCATACTGATGTCTGAAATCACAGGACTATTAAAAAAGTACTTCGGATACAACTCATTCCGCTCCAATCAAGAAGCGGTTATACAAAACATACTCGACGGAAACGACACGTTCGTTCTCATGCCTACCGGCGGAGGGAAATCGATCTGTTATCAGATTCCGGCATTAGCAATGGAGGGAACGGCTGTAGTGGTCTCTCCATTGTTGTCTTTAATAAAAGACCAAGTAGACACACTGCGTGAAAACGGCATCGTAGCCTGTACCCTCAACAGTACACAAAACGAAAGCGAAAACCGTAGTGCTCGCGAATTGTGCCTCAACGGCACGGCCAAACTGCTATACATTTCACCGGAGCGCCTCTTGGGCGAACTCGAAAACGGCATCTTCAAGCACATGCGCGTATCGCTATTTGCCATCGACGAAGCACACTGTATCTCCCAATGGGGACACGACTTTCGTCCCGAGTACACCAAGCTCTCGCAAATCAAAAGCTACTTCCGCAAAACACCTATCGTAGCCCTTACAGCAACGGCAGATAAGATCACCCGCGACGACATCATACGTCAGTTGTCGCTCCAAAACCCACGCACATTTGTATCATCGTTTGACCGCCCCAACCTTTCACTCAAAGTAGTAAAAGGACTTGGTAAGAAGCAAAAGATCAACTCCATCCTCGACTTCATCGAGCGACATCCTCGTCAGAGTGGCATCATCTATTGCCTCAGCCGGCAAAACACCGAAACACTCGCCAAGGAACTCGCCGAAGAAGGAGTAAGCACCGGAGTATATCATGCCGGACTCTCCAACAGCGAACGTGAGCAAAATCAAAACGATTTTCTCAACGACAAAGTACGCGTAATCTGCGCCACCGTAGCCTTTGGTATGGGTATCGACAAGTCGAACGTACGCTGGGTAATCCACTACAACATGCCCAAAAGCATCGAAAGTTATTACCAAGAAATCGGACGAGCCGGTCGCGACGGCTCCAAAGCCGACACCCTACTCTTCTATACACTAGGAGATTTGGTTATGCTATCCAACTTTGCCAAAGAAAGCGCTCAGCAAAGCACCAACCTCGACAAGCTCAATCGCATGCAGCAATATGCAGAGTCAGACATCTGTCGCCGTCGCATTCTGCTCAGCTACTTTGGCGAAGAGATGGACCACGACTGTGGCAATTGCGATGTATGCCTCAATCCTCCTGAGCGCATCGACGGAACCATCCTCGTACAAAAAGCCCTCAGTGCCGTAGCCCGCACCGAGCAGCGTGTAGGCGTAAACCTGCTCATCGACATCCTGCGTGGCTCACGTCGTATCGAGATCATCTCGGCAGGCTATCATCAAATCAAGACCTTTGGTGTAGGAGCCGACCTTTCGTTTCGCGAATGGCAAGCCTACCTGTTGCAAATGCTACAACTCGGCTACATCGAGATGGCCTACAACGACGGCAACACCCTCAAGATTACCAACATGGGACGCAGGGTATTGATGGGCGAAATTCCCGCACAACTCGCCAAGGCAAAACTCGAGCAAACCACGGCACCGGTATCCAGCAAACGCTCCCGCATCACCGAGGCCGAAAGTCACCTCAGCGAAGACGAGCAACTATTTGAGCAACTACGTAAGCTACGCTATAAGTATGCCACGCTCGAAGACGTACCCGCCTACGCCATCTTTACCGACAAGTCGCTCACGCAAATGGTCGAAGATAAACCCGTTTCGATGACCGAATTCTCCAACATAGCCGGAGTATCCGAAGTAAAACTCGAAAAGTACGGACAAGAATTCATCACCACCATTCGCAAAGCCATCGGGAAGAAAAGAGCCAAAGGAGACACCTACAAAGAAACCCTCGAATGCGTACACAAAGGACTAGGTGCGCTACAAATAGCAGAGTTTCGTAAGATTCAGCCCGTAACGGTCTATTCTCACCTCGCCTATTTGGTCGAAAAAGGAGACCTCACCGACTGGAGTCGCTACATCAGCAACGACGAAATACAAGCCGTAGCCCGTGCAGCCGAAAAGTTAGGTCAAACCTCTGAGCTCAAACCTATTCACGAAGCCCTCGATGGGAATATCGGATTCGGACTCATTCGTTTGGCCCTCTCGATCCTGAAAAAATAATAAAATAAAGCCCCATACACGAGCAATAATCCCGTGTCGGTTGTTATTGAGTAAAACATATTTATTAAAATATACATTCTAATATACAACAACTATGTCAAGCTCAATCAACCGGCTCACTGCTCCTGTATCACGAAGCATTTTAGCCATACTACTCGGTATCATCCTGGTTATTTGGCCCGGACTCGCACTCAACTACGTCGTTATAGTCATAGGCGTATTGCTCCTCTTAATGGGAGTCATCTCCGTCGTATCATTCTACCGCGCCAAATCGGCCGGATACGTTATGAACGGCAGTTTTCCACTCGACGGCTTCCTAATGGCCGCACTAGGTATTGCCATGATAGCCATTCCCCCATTCTTTGTAAGTATACTGATGTATATCATAGCCTTCTTACTCATATTAGGCGGCGTAGGTCAGCTATCTGTATTGGCATCAGCCCGCAAAGTCGGACCGGTATCCGGAGTCTATTACATTTTCCCCGTATTGATTCTATTGGCCGGCATCTTAATCATTATGAATCCGTTCGGAACCGCTGCCAATCTCTTTATGTTTTGTGGTATTACCGCTATTATATACGGAGTTATCGATGTAATCAATCACATTCGCTTCAATAGAGCCTTACAAAAATAAATCTTGTATTATTTTTTTTACAACATTACATCACCAAATACTGTTTTAAAGTAAAATCACAAAAAACGAAACGTCATGGACAGATTAAAAGTTGATGAATCATTCAAAACTATGCATCAATTATTGAAAAGCGTAGTACCTCCTTGTGTTGCCGCTGGCGACGGTGCAACTAATTATGAAGTATGGGCCGAAAAAGACGGACAAAAACACCTATTCGGATCAGTCGTTGCACATACACATTCCGCAACCGTACAATTCAACGAACATATTCCGGCACACGACGCAAAACAGCTATTCTCCGAATACCTGCTTCACAAAATGAATAACCATTATCGTATCGACATACGCATTATCGAAGACGAATTGCGCCGAGATTTACAAGATGCCATTCAAAATCTAATGCGCTACTATACCGACAAAAATTGGATTTAATAAAAAAATCCCTTTTTACTGATAATATCCTAAACAAAACAAAGATTAATTCTTAAAGAAATGAAGAGTGAGCGTCTTTTATAAGATGCTCGCTCTTTTTTTCTTAAATTAAATATCTTACCTTTGCGCCCGGAAAAAATAGAATTTTTTAGGGTATGTTTGAAATGTTGTTGACTTCACCTATTGCGGCGTTATTCGTCATTATAGCATTAGGTTTTATGCTGGGCAGAATCAGCATTAAAGGTATTTCACTAGACGTGTCTGCCGTAATCTTCAGTGCACTATTTTTAGGACACTTTGGCGTGATCGTTCCCAAGTCATTGGGCGAACTAGGTATGACACTCTTTATTTTCACAATCGGTATTCAAGCCGGACCGGGATTTTTCGAGTCATTCCGATCGAAAGGAAAGACCTTGATGATCATCACGGTAATTTTGATACTTTCGGCAGCCTCTACAGCAGTGGCATCCAAGTATCTGTTTGATCTTACAACAGCCGATGTAGTAGGTTTGCTAACCGGAGCACTTACCAGTACACCGGGTCTTGCAGCAGCAAAAGAACTAGCAGGCGAAGGCTCAGCGATTTCGTACGGTATTGCATATCCGTTCGGTGTGATCGGTGTGATCTTGTTTGTAAAACTACTTCCAAAGGTATTCCGTATCAACCTTCGTGAGATGGAACGCAAAATGATGAGCGATCGTTTGCAACAATATCCCGAAGTTAGCACGGCAGTATTTAAAATCGACAACGCAAACGTATTCAACAAAAGCTTGATCGATCTACGTCTACGTACCGCAACAGGCGCAGTAATCTCACGCGTAATGCATGGTGACCTAGCAGAAATGCCAACCGCCAAAACCGTACTACACGAAGGCGACTACATCAAAGCCGTAGGTACCGAAGAGGCATTAAACGCAGTAGAAATGCTTTGTGGCGAACGTGTCGATATGGAACTTCCGCTTAGCGAAGACTACGAAGTTATCGACGGATTAGTAACCTCAAAACGCTTGGTAGGAAAAACCTTGCAAGAGCTTAATCTTTTGCGCAACTTCCGATGCACCGTAACCCGTGTACGTCGTAGTGGTATCGACCTTATCCCAACACCCGATCTTACCATCAAATGGGGAGACAAACTGGTAATGGTATGTCATACCGACAATGCAAACGAGCTACTTACTTATATTGGTAACGAAGCAAAAAAACTATCCGACACCGACTTCCTTCCTATCGCGTTAGGGATCGTATTAGGAGTATTGGTTGGCAAAATCAACCTAACCATTGCACCGGGAGTCGTATTCTCTCCAGGTCTTACAGGAGGTATCCTGATCACAGCATTGATCTTAAGTGCGATTGGCAAAACAGGTCCTATCATGTGGACCATGTCATCATCGTCCAATTCACTACTTCGTCAGCTTGGCCTCATCCTATTCCTTGCCGAGGTAGGTACATCAGCAGGATCTAAGCTCATTGCAACGATCGAAACAAGCGGAGTAACCCTTCTATTCGTAGGAGCGGCAATCACCCTGATCCCGATGGTTATCGCAACCATTCTAGGTCATTACGTGTTTAAGGTAAATATGCTCGACTTGTTGGGCGTTATCACCGGAGGCATGACCAGTACACCGGGTCTTGCGGCAGCCGACTCGATGTCTGAAACCGGAGCGCCAAGCATTGCGTATGCAACCGTATATCCGGTAGCTATGGTATTCTTAATCCTAGCTGTCCAGTTGATTTGTTCGCTATAAAAAGCACATAAATACATTAAAAGGTCTGTCGATATTATTTTTGACAGACCTTTTTTTTTAAAGCACAGAATACTAAACCTCGCAAATAAACCTATGAGAGAAATCATTATCGAAAATAAAATACACATCAATGCATTACAATCATCAGAAAACATGATCAATTTCATGTTATGCAATTACAAGGATAACTACAAATTTGAGCATTTAAAGCTAAACTACTACACCGTTATTTTTTTATTAAAAGGGAAAATACAGATCTACAATGCCAATAGAGGCAACAAAACAGTTCTACCTAACCAGTTTTATTTAGTAGGAAAAAACACCGTCGCAAAAGGAACAGTATCAAAAGACTCAGAGATTCTTATTATGCAGTTTGATCACATTTCATACGATCCTATAAAAGTGAAGTTTCAAAACTTCCGCACCCAACTCACAAGCAAGAGTTATACATTTTATCCGCTCGATGCCAATCGCCAGATGCGCATATACATCGAGCAACTCAAAGACATACTCGTCAATCAGATCGACTGTCAGCATTACATACAAGGCAAAGTAAACGAGCTATTTCTGATACTTCAGCTTTTTTACACCACCGACGAGCTATTTACATTCTGTTATCCACTCATCTCAAATGCATCATCATTTAAGGAAATGATACTTCAATACTCGCTAAAAACAAACAGTCTCAAAGAATTGCAACAATACACAGGCCTGTCTACCTCCACCTTTAATCGTAAGTTTAAAGCAGAGTTCAACGACTCAGCCTACCAGTGGTTACTCAAGCAAAAAGCCGGTCAGATCAAGCTACGCCTCATGAATGAGTCCATTACCTTATCCGACATCATCCGCGAGTTTGGTTTTCACTCCCATTCGCATCTACAAAAATATTGCAAAACACACTTTAATATGAATCCGAGCGAACTCAAGAAAACACTCCGACGCAGCGATTAGGAGCAAAAAAAAGATAACCATCCTCCCGGACAGCTATCTCCCAAATGACTTGACAAATTTTCTTGTCAGTCTTGTAATGTATGTAATGTATGTAATGTGTCTTATTTTACGATTCAAAAATATAAAAGGAAATCATACCTACAGCAGAAGTAATCAAAATATACCACGAATTGACAATTATATGCCTACTCCAAAAAAGAAAAGCCTCCTTACAGAATCAAAACAATATAATATAACTAGAAAACACTAAAAAAGTTTGATATTTTTATTACTTTTGTCGAAGTTTTATTTGATATGTATTTTGTGACGCGAAATTATTTATATTGCTAACCAAAAATTAGCAAATTAGTATCTAAATTAATTCAAGATATTTGACTAATGAGATTTTTATTTTTCACATGCCTTGTAGCATTATTATGCTCATGCTCCGCCAAGAAAATAACTTATTTTCAGGACATTGACACAAATCAAAATCAGGCGATAGATGTTAAGTACGAAGCAGTAATCAAAAAAGATGACTTGCTCGGAATCGTAGTTAGCAGTCCTGATGCAACAGCAACACTCCCGTTCAACCTACCTACGGTTGCATTTCAAAGTGGATCCAATCAACTTACTTCGGCACAATCCCTTCAAGGATACCTGGTCGACACAAACGGAAACATCGATTTCCCGGTCATTGGCACCATGCATGTAGAAGGTCTTTCCCGCCAGCAGTTGGTCGATACACTTAAAACAAGACTCAACTCTTACTTAAATGATCCCATTGTAACGGTCAAATACCTGAACTATAAAATCACGGTTTTAGGAGAAGTCAGCAAACCCGGATCCTTCACAATACCAAACGAACGCATCACAATTCTCGAAGCACTAGGTCTTTCGGGAGATATGACCGTATACGGACGCAGACACAATGTACTTGTTATACGCGAAGAAGGAGGACTGCAAAAACACTACCGTGTCAATATGAACAGTAAAGAGCTATTTACCTCTCCGGTCTACTATCTACAGCAAAACGATGTTGTATACGTAGAGCCAAACAAAGCGAAAGCCACCGGAGGAGATTACAGCACCTTCATGCCATTATTCGTATCACTCGGTTCGTTATTTACAACAATAGCCGCATTACTAATTCGATAACCCTATTCACCCATGATCGACGAACAAAACAATATACAAGAAGAAGAGATCAATCTACGTGACATAATCGACAACATCTTAAATCACTGGTATTGGTTTGCTTTATCAATTCTGGCAACTCTATCATTTGCTGTCGGATACTTATACATCGCTACACCGATCTATAAAACCGAAGCATCTATCCTGTTGCAAGACGAAAAAAAAGGAGGAGGCACCAATGAGCTCGCCATGTTTCAAGACCTCGGCATGTTTGGCAATATGAGCAACAACATCGAAAATGAGATTCTGGTATTTAAATCCAATACATTGGCACTACGTGTAGTAGAAGCCCTACGTTTAGATATAAACTACACCTCAAAATCACATCTTCGCAGTCACACCTTATACGGCAACAGCCCTATAAAGATCAGTTACATCAAGCAAGATTCTTTTCCTATTACATCACAAACATTTACGATAGAAATCGAGTCTGCTCAGAATTTCCGCATCACGCCTAATGACAAGGAAAGTACTTTTACGGAAGCAACATTAGCATTCAACACCCCTGTATCATTACCCTTTGGCACAGGCATCGTAACGCTAGACGAAACACACCTTGCAGAAACAAAAGAAATATCTGTCACCTTTACAAACCCTCAAGTTGCAGCACGTTCTTTATCTCAAAACATAGCCGTATCGTTAGCTAATAAAAATGCGTCGGTACTTAACATGTCAATCCAAGGGACATCTCAAAATCGAAATATTGACATTCTCAACACCTACATTCAGCTTTACAACGATGAAGCCATCAACGATAAAAACCGTGTAGCACGCAACACAGCCTCCTTTATCAACGATCGCCTACTTGTGATCAACGACGAATTGGGAGGAGTTGAACAACAAGTAGAAACCTACAAAAAAACAAACAACCTCACAAATATCGAAGAAGAAGCACGTCTCACACTACAAAAAGGGAGTGAATACGAAGCAAAAATCATCGAGACAGAAACCCAGCTTCGCTTGATACAGTTTGTAAAAGAATATTTAGCCCAATCAAGCGGCACATTCAAACTGATCCCAGCCAATCTTGGTATCGCAGATGCAGCACTTACTGCTTCAATTGTACGTTACAACGAGCAGTGCCTCGAGTACGACCGCATGCGCGCAAGCACCAAAGAGCAAAACCCGATTCTACGTACACTACACGCAGAATTAGAATCACTGCGCACATCGATCAATCAATCTGTTGGTAATCTCGAACAATCGCTACGTATTCAGCGCGATAACCTCGAAAGCCAAGAAAACAGAATCAACAATCGCGTACGTTCGGTTCCACAACAAGAGCGTGAATTACGAGCCGTATTACGCAATCAAACCATCAAAGAGCAGCTATACATTTACTTACTCGAAAAGCGAGAAGAAAATGAGCTTTCTATGTCAATTGCGGCACCACCTGCCAAAATCATCGATGCAGCATGGGGCACCAACATACCTGTAGCACCCAAAAAGCCTATTATCCTATTGGCAGCACTTTTATTGGGTATAGCCATTCCGGCAATCGTATTGTTCATACTAAATATGCTCAACACGAAACTCAAGAATCGTCGCGACCTAGAGCGTGTCGTAAATGCCCCATTAGCGGCAGAAATACCACGCAAGCATGGAGATAGTTCAGTGGTTATGACCCCCGGAAATAGAGAGCCGGCAGCAGAAGCTTTTCGTATGCTTCGCACCAATCTCGATTTCATGACCATGGGTCAATCCGATCATAATGTGATCATGATCACTTCCACTTTGCCAAAAGAAGGAAAAACCTACATCTCAGTCAATTTAAGCTTAGCCCTTGCACAGTCAGGCAAGCGCGTGCTGCTATTGGGAATGGATATTCGCAAACCGGCACTTCATAAATGCTTACCTGTAAGCAACGATTTCGGAGTATCAACCTACCTTGCCGGAAAAGAAAAAAACATTGAAGCACTCGTGGCTCATCAAATCATAGAAGCCAATCTTGATGTAATTTCAGCCGGACCGGTTCCACCAAATCCATCGGAATTACTTATGAGCAAACGGGTAGACGAACTCATCGAGTGGGCCAACAAGCACTACGACTACGTCATCATCGACTCTGCCCCAATCTCTTTGGTAACCGACACCATGATTATAGCTCGTCATGCCAATACCTCGCTTTACATCATGCGAGCCGGAACACTTGACAAGCGAGCACTTCCGGGCATTCAAGAAATCTACGAAAGTAAAAAGCTTAATAACATGGGCATCGTAATTACCGACATCAAACAAGCCCGTAGAGGATACGGCTATGGTTATGGATACGGTTATGGTTATGGATATGGCGAATAAAAAAAACACATATGTTCTCATTGTTTAGAAATAAAACAAGCCTGTGCGAAATTCTACGCACAGGCTTTACTGATTTCCATAGTCATGTTCTACCGGGCATCGACGACGGAAGTTCACACATCGATCAAAGCAAAGAATTGCTATCCGCGCTACATGATATTGGGGTACATACACTCTACTGTACGCCACACATCATGCATTCGGTTTACGACAATACACCGGAAATAATACATTCAACATACAACACCCTCAAAGACGAAGCACGTCTTCGCAATATCAAGCTTCATGTTGCAGCAGAATATATGCTCGACGATGGATTTGCCAAGCAACTCAAAACAAGACCACTCCTCACCTATCCCAATCGTGAAGTATTGATTGAGATGAATTACGTACGAGCCCCCCTGTCGTTGCATCAACACATATTTGAATTGCGCACATCCGGCTACACACCTGTATTGGCACATCCCGAACGGTATGCATTTTATCACAACAGTTTCAGTAATTATGAGCAGCTGCGCGACATGGGATGCAAATTTCAGCTCAACCTCTTGTCGCTTGGCTCATACTACGGCAAGCAGTGTAATAAGATTGCCCTCCAACTGCTACAGCATGAAATGTATACACACGTAGGTACCGACACGCACAAACTTCGACACATCGAAGCTCTACGTACTATTAAAATCAACAAACAACAAGCAGTAAGCTTAGAAAAAGTTCTAAAAAGATGAATGCATATAGACCATTTATATTACTTGCAAGCATTTGCGCATTACACACACACACCCTTCGGGCCAATAATCAGGCAAAGAGTTTACCCTCCGCGCTCGAAAACGTACAAGCTGTATCTACAGATAGCACTTACTACGTACAATACACCAACAATGCGTGGCGCAACGAAGCAGAAGCCCTATACACCGTACTTGAATCCATGCTACACATAGCACCCCATCAAGCATGGCACATCAGTGTTGCAACCAATGGTATTCCACAAATCACCGTACAGGCAAGCAGAGAGTTGGTAGAATCAACCCAACACATCACATCGCAGTTTACACAAGCCTTAGATATTCGATACAGCAATCAGCAAAATCAGATATTCAACGACGCCCCTGTGCACAACTCTTCCTTTGGGAAAACAGACCTAGTGCTCTATCCTCAATTTTCTTTTCAGAACAACACCTTCGAGCGCATTTGGGAGACACAATTCAACCTAGCTCCTGCCATCGAAATCTCACTATGGAAAGGAGCACTATTTACCGGGCAAGTAATCTTTCCCATCCACAACAACATCATCAGCCCCCAAGGCAACAGAATCCGTCCGGGCATTATCACACTATCTCAACACTACCGTTTGCCACACAACATCTTTGGGAGTATGAGCATTGGAAACTTCAACTCCGACCGCATGGGCATTGTTGTATCCAATCATTGGGTCAACAACTCCGGAATTGTACAAGTGGGGTATTCAGCAGCACTCACGGGCACATCCAGTGTAGATCGCAACGGCTGGAACATCAGCAAGTGGAAACGTATAAGCGCACACGTTAAATGCCTTTTTACCCCAAAATTCTACAACATGGAAGCCGAATTATCCTTAGGTAGATACATTTATGGCGATTATGGCGGACAAGTTACACTCACACGCCGATTTAGCAATGCAGCCCTTCAACTATTTGGCAGATATACCGACGGTGTATCCTGTGCCGGACTAGGAATCACCTTTCCATTATGGCTTCGGAAGCAAAGCAGAGCAGGTATCTTCAGAGCAAAAGTCTCCGACTGGTATCAACTCAGTTATTCCGAAAAATCAGGAACCGGAGCCGATCATGGCAAAGGGCGCACCTTCGGCACCACACCATCGTCCACCCCCATGACACACTATCTCAATCCCTACTACATACAAAATCAACTCAACCGATTAGCCAATAAGAAATAACGTACAAATACATCCAATCGGATAGGAGGTGATGGATTAGTTCCATCACCGACCTTCCACAGCACCGTACGTACCGTTCGGTATACGGCGCCTCCTTAATTTACATTAGCAACCTTGCGGTAATAATCTGAAAAGAAGATATAACCAGACCG
>JBOGCF010000002.1:0-148975 GCA_051656605.1 Tannerellaceae bacterium
GACAACAATACCACAAGCCACACAGTAGAAACATCTCCAAATCGCGTTACACTGAACTCTTCTTTTTTCTTACAATATAAGTGGATTGAACACGTCTGAAACACACCTAATTTTCAACATATTAGGAGAAATAATGCACGCAGACATCAAAAAACCTCTAGTAGTTTTTTGAGCAATCTTTTCTAGAAAACAACATAAACACCTATCAATTAATGCAGACATCAAAAACAAAACTATAAAACACTATATATTAACAAGATAAATAAATCACTTCTCAAGTCTAGTAAAAAGAAAAAGCGGAACAACCTGTCGATTGTTCCGCTTTTATAACTCTATATTATCTTGTAATATTACAATACATAAAGAGAGCTGATTGATTCATTGTCACATACGCGACGAATAGAATCAGCAAACATCTCAGCTACAGAAAGAATTTTCACTTTTGAAGCTTCTTGGTTATAAGGAATACTGTCTGTAAATACAATTTCAGACAAAGAAGAATCTGTTACTCTTTGAGTAGCAGGATCCGACATTACAGCGTGACTAGCGATAGCACGAACCGACTTAGCACCTTCTTTAAGCATCAAATCTGCTGCTTTAGTAATAGTACCAGCTGTATCTACCATATCATCAACTAACAATACGTCCATACCTTTTACATCACCAATAATTTGCATATCTGCAACAACATTAGCACGTTGACGAGATTTGTGACAAATTACCATTGGAAGACCAAGATATTTTGCGTAAGTACTAGCACGTTTAGATCCACCTACGTCTGGAGTTGCGATTACCAAGTTCTCTTGGGGAAGAGTTTTGATGTAATCAACAAAAACAGTTGAAGCATAAAGGTGGTCTACAGGAACATTAAAGAACCCTTGGATTTGATCTGCATGCAAATCCATTGTCATCACACGATCAACGCCTGCTGCAGCCAAAAGATCAGCAACAAGTTTTGCACCGATAGCAACACGAGGTTTATCTTTTCTATCTTGACGAGCCCAACCGAAGTAAGGAATTACAGCAACTACCGAACGGGCAGAAGCTCTTTTAGCAGCATCAATCATAAGGAGAAGCTCCATTAGATTGTCTGAATTAGGGAAAGTTGATTGCACTAGGAATACATCTTTACCACGAATTGACTCTTCGTAAGAAACAGAGAATTCACCATCTGCAAAACGGTCAATGTTCATTTGCCCGAGTTGACATCCCAAGCTTTCACAAATTTTCTCTGCAAGATAACGGGACTTTGTACCCGAAAACACCAGAAAAGAAGGCTGTTGCATCATTGTTATGAAAAATTTACCTGAATAAATCGTTTGTAATCTGGGCGCAAAATTAGTAAAACTATTTTACAAACCTTCGCGGCCTCCGCTAAAAAAAATTTATATCACCATGTCATTTTAACGACAATTGCAGAATTAGAGTCTACTGAGATACAAAGAGGAAGACTTTCTTCAAGTATAATTTGTCCCTTTTCTCCACTCAATAAATCCTCTGTATTGAGGGAAACTCTCTCTGGTATTTTGAAATATTCGAATGCATGCCGAGGGATCCATAAATCGAGATTTTGTGGGTAGTCAGCGAAATTGGCTGCTACTAAAACTACCTCATGTTCTTCCCCCCTTAAAAAACTATACACTCTATTGAAATCAAAATGTACATGATTTGTATTGGCATACATTAAATCGAAAAAACGACCTTCCGACACCGCCTTTTCAGACTTACATATATTAACAACCTTTATATATAAGTCTCTTAGCTTCAATTCATTTTCGGTCAAACATTCGTTATTAAACTTACCATCGTTATTCCATCTTCGAATTGTATCAACGCTCCAATAATCAAATATCGTAGTGCGCCCATCACAACCACTATACCCTTCGGCATCCATCCCTCTCTCTCCTAATTCTTGGCCAAAGTAAACCATGACCGGATTTGTATTCATCAAAAAGGATACAATTAATGCAGGGATTGCTTTGACCGGATCTTTGGCAAAAAAGTCAGAAGCTATACGTTGCTCATCGTGATTCTCTAAAAAATTGAGCATCTTCTTTTGTATGCCTTCAAGTTGCTGCCAGCAACCGGTAATTTCTAAAGTTGAATGATTGTGACAAATAATCGATTTTAAGGTATCATATAATCCAACCTTATCATACAAATAATCGAATTTTCCATTAAATAAGTAATTTCGATACTCTAGAGGGTTGTATACCTCTGCAATAAAGAGAACCTTGTTATTGATTTCTTTTACTTGAGGAATAGCCCACTCCCAAAATTCGACCGGAACCATTTCTGCCATATCGCAACGGAAACCATCCACTCCTTTTTGAGTCCAGTATTTTAAGATGTCGAGCATTTGATGCCACGTTGGTGGAATGGGATCAAAGTATTTAATACGACCGCCACAATAATCAACACCATAATTGAGTTTAACCGTGTCATACCAATCATTTCTTTCAGGAAAAGCATCTAAACGATCATTACCTGTTGCTTTTGCCGGATATTCAACATACTCATTATCTATACCTGAAACATTGAATCTCGGACAAAGCATAGTGCCTGGGATATAATAAAAATTATTTTGAGGTAAGAATGCAAATTGCGAATCATCACATTCTCCCAAGTCTGTAATCCATCCGGGCCTTGAGTCTGATTTATAAACACGAGCTACATGATTAGGAACAAAGTCTATTATCACTTTTAGGCCTGATTGATGTGTTCTGGTAATAAGACTCTCAAATTCTTTTTTTCTACTTTGAATATTTTCGGCCAAATCAGGATCTACGTCGTAGTAGTCTTTTATCGCATAAGGAGACCCTGCGATTCCTTTAACAATTGCGGGATAATCTTTTTCAATACCATATGCTGAATAGTCGGTTTGAGTTGCATGTTCGAGCACTCCAGTATACCAAATATGAGAGAACCCCATATCTTTGATCGACGATAAAGCCTCGAATGTAAAATCATCAAATTTACCCACACCATTTTCCAACAATGTTCCATTCGGCTTATTCGTATTATTTTTATTACCAAAAAGCCGAGTTAATACCTGATAAATAGTCAACTTATTCACTGTCAAAACCTCCTATTAAATGATTCTTGAGCAAGGGAAACCCTTTTTTTGCTGCTTCTTCCACAGCTTCTTTAGCTGCATCATAGCCAAGCTTACTAATTTGCTCTACATTTTGCAAATCAAACATTCGGATATCTCCAAACTTCTCTGATTCAATTAGAATATCACACAACTCTCGATCCTCAATCGTATTGGCTCGAAACATATAATGATAAGATCGTTCTGCTATATTAAGTATTGTTTTCTTATATGCTAACGGTACGAGCGGACTTACATTAACCCCAATGACCATATCGCAGTAGTAGCGAATGTTTGCGACCGGAAAATTTCTAAAAATACCACCATCTACATAGCAAATGCCATCAATAAAAACAGGATTAAACAAAATAGGAATACTGCTCGATGCTAAAACAGCATCCACTAATGGCCCGGAAGAAAATTCAACACTTTGTCCATTGTCTAAATCAGTAGCTACTACGATAAAGGGCATTTGCAACTCCTCAAACGTTTTAGCTCGCAAATGCTTGTTGAGAAAGTTCTTAAAGCGTCTGCTGCTAAATAGTCCTGATTTTGGCACTTGTATTTCGGCAAATTCCGAAAACTCTCTACCTGTAAATAACTTCTTAATTTCAGCGGGAGTATAACCGTCTGCATACAAAGCACCCATAATAGAACCAACACTAGTTCCTATGATCAGATCAGGCTTCAGTCCTTTTTCTTCCAATAAGGTCAATGCACCGAGATGGGCAAAACCTTTCGCTCCACCACCACTTAATGCCAAACCTCTGGCATACTTTTTATCTATCGCTTTTAACCGCATGACAATCTATATTTAACTCTGAAAATTATTCTTTAAATCTATCTCTCAACAGGTCCGTCTAACAGAGTCTCAACTCCACTAAATAAACAACGAAGCAATTGATTTCATCTCTTCTAAAAAAACCTGAAATATAAAAGATAGTTCACACAGAGAGGATAAACCGAGCATAAAAACATTGCAAATAAAGTGTAATTTTCAAATCGATCTACGATAAGATAATAAATTGCAACAAAAAGCATCAGCAATAATATATTCTAACATATTTCACTTTCAAATTGTTGCATATGACACTTAAGTATACAAAAAATGACGTTATATTTGCAACGTTATAGAACTATAATCTAACTGGTATTAGTCAACAAACATCATTTTATGTCAAACTTACGTTTCAATGCTGTAGAAAAGGCTTCAAATAGAAAGCCTGTAGAGATTACGACTCCGGTTGAAAAGACTTCAGAATTTTATGGAGAGTATGTATTCAACCGCAAAGCGATGAAAAAGTATCTTTTCAAAGACACTTACAAAGCTTTGACTGAGGCTATCGACAATGGGAATCCCATTCCAAGAGAAATCGCAGACCAAGTAGCTGCCGGAATGAGAATGTGGGCCCAGGAGCGCGGAGTTACACACTACACTCACTGGTTTCATCCACTAACTGATGGTACTGCCGAAAAACACGATGCTTTTGTAGAGCACGACGGGCAGGGTGGCATGATCGAAGAGTTTAGCGGTAAGCTTCTTGTACAGCAGGAACCTGACGCTTCCAGTTTTCCTAATGGTGGATTGAGAAATACATTTGAAGCACGTGGATATTCTGCATGGGATCCTTCTTCACCTGCATTTATCATGGACGGTACATTATGTATCCCTACGATTTTCATCTCTTATACAGGAGAAGCTCTGGACTATAAAACGCCTCTTATCCGTGCTATCGAAGCAGTAAACGAACACGCAACTCCCGTTTGTAACTATTTCGACAAAGACGTAAAAAAAGTTACTTCATTTTTAGGATGGGAACAAGAATACTTCCTTGTTGACGAAGAGTTATACGCTGCTCGTCCCGACCTTGCTCTAACCGAGCGCACACTAATGGGCCACGAGAGTGCAAAGAATCAACAACTCGAAGACCACTACTTCGGGGCAATTCCAGAAAGAGTTCAAGCGTTTATGAAAGATCTTGAATTCGAAGCTTACAAAT
Source organism: Tannerellaceae bacterium (assembly GCA_051656605.1). Classification (GTDB taxonomy): domain Bacteria; phylum Bacteroidota; class Bacteroidia; order Bacteroidales; family CAMTPD01; genus UBA12018. The sequence continues at coordinate 5,095 of JBOGCF010000002.1, forward strand.
TAGGTATTCCGGTAAAAACAAGACACAACGAAGTTGCACCAAACCAATTTGAACTTGCTCCTATCTATGAAGAAGCGAATCTTGCAGTAGATCACAACTTGTTGATCATGTCTGTAATGAAAAGCGTAGCTCGTCGTCACAACTTCAGAGTATTACTTCATGAAAAACCTTTCAAAGGTGTAAACGGATCTGGAAAACACTGCAACTGGTCACTTGGAACAGATACCGGAGTTAACTTATTCTCTCCTGGAAAAGACCAAACACAAAATCTTCAATTTATCACGTTTGTTGCAAATGCTTTGATGGCAGTGTACAAACACAACGGTTTATTGAAAGCTAGTATATCTTCTGCAACAAATGCTCACCGTCTTGGTGCAAACGAAGCTCCACCTGCAATTATTTCATCATTCCTTGGTACACAAGTATCTGAAATTCTTGACAGATTTGAGAACAGTACTCCTCAAGATGCAATTCAAGTAGATGATAAAAAAGGCTTAAAGCTTGGTGTAGGTCATATCCCTGAATTATTACTTGATAATACAGACCGTAACAGAACTTCTCCTTTTGCATTTACAGGAAACCGTTTCGAGTTTAGAGCTCCGGGATCTTCTGTAAACTGTGCATCTGCACTAATCGCACTTTACTCGGCAATGGCTCACCAATTGCAACTATTCCGCAGCGAAGTAGATACATTGATCGAAAAGGGAACTTCTAAAGAAGAGGCAATCTTCCAGGTTCTAAAATCATATATCAAAGAATCTAAACCAATCCGTTTTGATGGAAATGGTTATAGCGACGCTTGGAAAGAAGAAGCAAAACGTCGTGGTCTTGACTGCGAAACAAGTGTTCCTTTAAATTATGACAACTATCTAAAACCAGAGAGTATAGATATGTTTAAAGCGACACATGTATTTTCAGAAGTAGAACTTCATGCTCGCAACGAAGTGAAGCTTGAAATTTACACAAAGAAAATTCAAATCGAATCACGCGTATTAGGAGATCTTTCTCTTAATCATATTATTCCTGTTGCAATTCGTTACCAAACGTCTCTTCTTGACAATGTAACCAAGTTGAAAGGTCTTTATTCTGAACAAGAGTTTAAAGTGATGGCAGCAGAGCCGCTTCGCCTAATTCAGTCTATTTCGAAACACATCAATGCAATCAATGCTAAGGTGCACGAAATGACAGATGCACGCAAAGCAGCAAATAGCATGGATGATTCAAGAGAAATGGCAATTGCATACCACGACAAAGTGGTTCCATTCCTTGACGAAATCAGATATCATATCGACAAACTAGAGATAATTGTTGATAATCAAATATGGCCTCTTCCTAAATACAGAGAACTATTGTTTATCCGCTAATATCCTATAGAGCTCATTGAGCTTTATACCCCTCATAAAAAAACCTGTTTGATTGAGTAAAACTCATTTCAAACAGGTTTTTCTTTTATATCTAGGTTCTTATTTTGCAACCTTAAATTGCTGATTGGTATTCAAACACACAGCCAATTGCTCATAAACACCATTAATAGCTTCTTTCGAGTAGTCTCCATTTAGTGCTTTTAAAATACGCGTACTCAACGACCCTTCTTCCAAAATTGTTTTAATGCACTTGATACTTTCATGCTGCATTTCTGTTTCTACTTTCGAAAGTATTACCTCCCATATATTTATTGGCGTAACAGGTTTCTTTGTAGACAAACCAAAAGCTGAAACATAGTTCTTATCAAGAAGAATATATTGTTCGCCGGTTTTAACAACATTCAAGAATGTTTTTGACAAATCCTCTGTCTTAAATGCAGTTTGTTGAACGATCGAAATCCACTCTCCACTCGACAATAGTTCTAGAGCTCTGAATATAAACTCTGCAATTGCTAAATCTACTTTCGAAGCTTCTTGTAAGTCAAGGATACGAATCTCAATAGCCCCTCTATCGAAACGCGCAATTGCTCCACGGCTGTTCAAGAAATGATGCTCTAGAATACCTTCAGTATCATAAGGTTTTATATCCTGAATGATCGGATTAAAGATCTTTTCGTAATATTCCTGTTTTGAAAATACTGCTTCCGGAATAACTAACCCTCCAATTGAAGGAATCTTTTCCTGATTATGTCGATACGTCTCGAGACGCGAATCGATAAATCCGGTTGGAGCTCCATCTAGAATAGGAGTACTAGCTGTAAGAGCCGGCATAATTGGCATCAAGAAACGAATTGCAGTATGCAAGGCCGCAAACTCACCATCATCCGCAAAAGGCAAGTTCATGTGCATACTTTGCAGATTGGACCAGCCATGCCCTTTACAGTCGAAGATCTTATTATACAAGCTATAGATTTCATTATACTCGTGCGGCCAAATCGAAGTTTCGGTATGCGGATCCATGAGAGGATGCGCTCCTGTTGGCAAAAGCATCGCATTGAATGAGGCCAACAGTCCATTGATCTGCTCGATATTCTTGTAAAAGTGATCCGATAGACCAACAAATGATTTTGCAGGACCATTTGTTTTCAACTCTACCACATGCGTAACCAACTCATTTGACCATGCAATCTTTCCATTTTCATAATCTCCTGAAATCTCTCCTGAAATCTTTTCGATCAACTTATCGCAGATCGGCTTCACTTTCAAGGTATCTCTGTCTACGATCATATACTCTAATTCAATACCGATCGCAGTAAATAGATGTAGTCTTTCTTTCATGATCAAATGTGTTTTAAATCAACTGAATGAATTAAATGTGTAATCAACTTCTTATAGATTGTATCTTCTGCCAATTGATCTTCAATTCCGGCATCGATATTCGGATTATCATTGATTTCGATAACAATTGCTTTGCCATCTATTTCTTTAATATCAACTCCATACAACCCATCTCCAATCAATTTTGTCGCCTTTAGTGCTGTTTTGATCACACAGTCTGGTACCTGATCAATTGGCACATTCTCAAACTCTCCACAAACATCTTCTTTTTGTTTAGTGCCCCAGTTGTAAATCTGCCAGTGACCTTTGGCCATAAAGTATTTACAAACAAACAAAACTTCATTATTGAGTACTCCTACGCGCCAATCAAAATCAGTAGGAACAAATTCTTGTACCACAACCAAGTCCGATTGTTTAAGCATGGCTCCTAGCTTTTCTTTGAGTTCTTCCGGGTTCTTTGCTTTCTTTACGCCCATCGAAAATGATGAGTCAGGAAGTTTCAAGACACAAGGAAAACCTATATAATCAGGAATCTTTTCGTCCTTAACACTTGAAACAATAATACTCTTTGGTGTAGGCACCTTCGCAGCTTTCAACAGTTCTGCTAAGTACACCTTGTTTGCACACTTCAAGATCGACTCCGGTGAGTCAATCACCGCCAATCCCTCAGACTGAGCTCTTCGTGCAAATCGATATGTATAGTGATTAACTCCGGTAGTAGTGCGGATAAACAGCATATCAAACTCGCGTACTCTTCCGTAGTCATTCTTTGTAATAAACTCAACATAACAACCCATCTTCTCGGCTACAGAAGCAAACTTTTGCAGTGCCTTTTTATTTGATGGTGGTTCTGCTTCATTATGATCTACCAGAATTGCCAGATCATAGATATATTTTCCTCGTTTTACTTCGTCATAACGTTTGCGCGTAAAATACTCTTTTGCAAATTCGAAAACATATGACATATGATGCATTGGAATCTCTTTAAAAGGAATCGCTTTTATCGAGTTCACCTCCCATTTTCCATTTGCATGTACAAAACGAATACGAAGCAATGGCGCTTGAAATAACTTATGAAATTCATGCGCTAGCGTATTGTATTGTGAAGCAAGATTCTTCCCAAAATACACACTCAAGATAAACTCATCAGATTTGATTCGTTTTAGACTTCTTTGAATTACATCATCCAGCTCTTCAGATACAACTTTAACCACCGGTTGTACTTTAAGATCTAACAAATGCTTTACAGATGGAATAACTTTATGTCCTCTAGCTTCGGCCAAAAGAGACACATAATACCCTTTTGTTTGATAAGCATAATCTTGACACAGATTAAACACACGTAAATTCTTCACATCCGCATAACAATCATTTTTTAAATATTTTGCGGGAGTAATAACCTCTAAATCTGGAATATCTAGGTCCCACTGAGAGGGACTGTTCACAACAACAACTTTTTTCATGCCTTTTTCTTTGGCGATATTATCAACAATACTGCATCATAGGTAATAATACCCAACATGATTGCATTGATTAGTCGATAAATATCTACTTCATAATAATTGGTTTCTGATATTGGATTTTCTTCATACGGATCGGCTACAAATACTTTTGTATGATCAGTTCCACATAGAACAACAAAATGTCCCATTGGTTCACCTTTCATATCATCATAAACCGATTGATTGTTTTTTCCTGTAAATTCTCTTTTAGTCTGATACAAATAAGTAGCACTAAGTCCTGTCAAAACCGGTAAATCTTTGGCAAAGAAACTAGACAACAACTTTGGTGTTAGCACTTCATTAAGCACTACTTTTCCTCCAAGCTTAAGAAATTCTTGATAAGCTTTGGTTGCTATATCAAAACGCTTTCCTTTCTTATACTTCTTTTGTTGCTCGAGCTTATTGAACAATTCTTCGGGAGTTAAATCACTCCAAGAAGGATCAAACAGTTTCATATTAAATGAATAAAGCGTAGCATCAAACCCTCGCTTCAAAGCATCCAATCCAAGCATTACTCCGAAAGTACCCCCTTCGTCAAGTGCATTAACAGAGTCAATTACGTCTTGCAAAGGTAAATTATGCTTGTGATATGTATACACAGCATGCAAACTGGTTGGCCCGCATGTCGTATCATCGGGCTGTTGGAGTATCTCCAGATTTAAACAGTGTTTTAACTTCATTGCTCTAATAAATAAGCTTAAAAAAACCACAGTATATAAACAACAGTAATTCTGAATATATGTTTCGCAAAACAATCGTTTTATGAATGAATTGAATCAAGTTGCATAAAAAAGTCGATCTGCACCTCGCAGACCGACTTCCCACTAACTAATCAAATATCCATGAAAATCAATGAAACTCTTTATTACCATTTTGAAACAAAAAAACCGAGGATACGGTTCTAACAAGATCTGTATTATCAAGTATAACCTTTAATTTTTTATTTCTATCAACTAATAATACATGCTTCTTATCCTGCACATTCCCGTGCCCTGTCCAATTCGCAAACAAAATATCTCCAGAGGATAAATATTGCATTCCTCCAATAAACTTAAGAGGCTCCCCTTTCGTGTCTTCATTGCTAAAAGACCAGATTAAATTTCCTTTTTGATCCACTTCCCATATACCCGGATCACCGGTCATATCAGTTACGGCTATTAATGTATTACCATTAGGTATTCGAACAACCGAGTGAGGACCTCCCGGCACATCCTTTTGCCAAATACATTTACCATTTGTATCATATTCACAAACTCGTTTCTCTCCATAATGTGCTACCAAATAGTTTCCATTATCTAGTCGTCGAGCATTGCGCATATAACTATCAGGGGCCTTTTCATTTGCTTTCAACAATGAAACAGACTTTCTAATTGTTCCGTCGGGCTTTACTTCTAGTAATTTTCCACTATTACATTCAGCTACGAACGTATCTCCGTTTTTTAATCGTTGACAAGCAAATATCAAGCTTTCTGATTGATAATTAAAGACTGTATCCTTGTCTGATGTGAGTTCTAAAACTCCGTGTCCGGTTACAAACAATACATTCCCATTTTCAAGCACCCATAAATCATTTGACATCGGAGCCTCATGCTCCCATTCTACCCTCCCATTGTTTAACTTCAATACTTTATTTCCAGAGTAATCGGTAACATAAAGACCGGAAGAATAATCAACAGACTGAGCTCTTGTTAAAATAGGAAGGATGAAAAGAACCAAGCAATATATAAAAAGCTTCTTCATAAGTGTTTTTTTTAAGGAGCATCTGTGCAAACACAAATACTCCTTTCTCTCTTTATTGATTCTTTAATAACTTAAAAGCCTCTACAATTGCAATACCATTTGATGTCCCAATACGCGTTGCTCCACTTTTGATAAGTTGTAATGCATAGTCGATATCACGAATACCACCTGCTGCTTTAACTCCCATCTCTGGTCCTACTACTTCACGCATCAGTTTTACATCTTCAACTGTTGCTCCGGCTGTACCAAAACCTGTTGATGTCTTTACAAAATCAACGCCCGCCTCAACAGCTAATTCGCAAACTTTACGCTTTTCATCATCTGTCAAATAGCAAGTTTCTAAAATCACCTTACTTATTACCCCCGCTTCACGGCACAATGTTGCAAGATCTTCAATCTCACCTTTAACCAACGCAACATTTCCTTTTTGCAGTTCTCGGAGATTAATCACCGTATCGATTTCAGTCGCACCTTTGTTAATTGCATCTACGGTTTCAAAATATTTTGTTTCACGTGTATTTTGTCCCAATGGAAACCCAATTGCCGCACCAACTCGTACCTTCGAATCTTTAAGTAATGCTGCACAAGTCTCTACCTCTGCCGGATTGATCGCAACCATTGCAAAACCATATTCCATTGCTTCGTTACACAACTTCTCTATATTACTCTTATCGCCATAAGGTTTCAGATAGGTATGGTCAATCATTGCAGCCAACTCTTCAACCTTCAAACTTTTTATTAACTCTTCCATAATCTATTTATCTTACTATACACCTCAAAAGGTCATTACTGTTTTTATTACTTCGCCTCGTTTTATCGCCGCAAAGGCATCCTCTATTTGATCAATCTTATATCGATGCGATATAAAATCTGAAGCACTTAATGTGCCAGCTTCGATCCATTCGGTCAACGGTTTCATAGCTACTTTCTCTTCACTTCTTGTAGGCCATCTATGAATCCGTAAATTAAAATTATACGGAGCCTTTTCAAGATATAAAGTAGGAGTACCCGTGATCACACCATACACACAAACATCACCACCCATTTTTACCAAGGCTAATGCTGAGTTTACGATACTCTCCAATCCTACCGCATCTATAACTGTATCATACGAAGCTCCATGCTCTTTCAAAAACTCTTCACTCGCAACCCGACCCGATTCAAAGCAATGATCTGCACCCATCTCTTTGGCCAACCTTAATTTCTCAGTGCTGACATCAACTGCATCAATTTGCTTCAATCCGAATAGACGTCCTAATTTAATAAAGCTTAAGCCCACCGGACCAGCTCCAAAAATCAACACCTTTTTATCCTGAGTTAAATTGAAATCCTTGAATGCACCCAATACCTCTCGCCATGTACAAGCAAGAACAGCTTCATCGGGAGCTACCGTTTTAGACACCCTATTCTGTATCTCAAAACTATCCCAGCATCCGGCTTCCGGTGTCGCGAGACCTTCTCGTTTTAGCACTTCAAAATCATTTACTACAACATACTCGCTAAAGCCACCCCAACCGCTGTGCAAATTGGCATATGATAAGTCTGAAATTAACCCGCCAATTACACGATCTCCAATCTCAAAGTTTTCTACTTTATCACCTTTCGCAACTACAATACCAACGTTTTCATGTCCCAGTGCCATCGGATAATCATCTTGACCCGGAAAATGACCTTCGATCAGTTTTCGATCTGTTGCATTGCAAAACGCAACCATCTCTGTTTTTACCAACGCTTGATAAGGTGAAATTACCGGAGTAGGAATATCTACTATCTCTATATGACCTGGTGATCGTACAATAACACTTCTCATATCTTTCTTATTTTAAATCGTCATTTTGGATAAACTCTTATACACATCGCACAAGGCAAAATAGGCATCGTCAAACACAGGCATTAGTTGTTGATAACGCCTTACATTCTCAGGAATAGGAGTAATTCGTTTCTCCGTCTTTATAAACCGTTCGGTTACTGAAAAGTCAGGATACAATCCTGCACCTATCCCCGCCAAAACGGCCGCACCAACAGAAGTTGCCTCCTCCAAGTAGTTCGGAATAAGAATATCGGTATTATAAACATCAGCCATGATCTGCTGCCAAAGTGCGTTTTGCGCACCTCCACCCACTACTGTAATCGATTGAATCGGAAGGTGCTGTTTAAATATCTCTACAATATATCCTAAGTTTAACGTAATACCCTCCATTACCGACCGTAGCATATCGCCATGCGAATGTGTAAGCGTAAGCCCGATAAAAGCCCCTTTCGCATCCACATTCCATCGTGGAGTACGCTCTCCAAGCAGATAAGGTAGAAACAATAGTTTATTTGCACCCAATGGAGACTTCTCAATATCTTTATCGATCAAAGAAAATACACTAACACTTTTCTCTTTCGCCTCTTTCTGATGATGCTTACACAACTCATTCACCATCCAATTATACGACGACCCCGCAGTTTGCATCGTGCCCGAAGGGTGCAATAAGCCCGGAACCACATGAGCCCAGTTCATCGTGCGACGCTCTTTATCAACGATCGGCTTATCTACCGTTAGAGCAATCCAGGAAGAAGACCCCAGACAATTGTATACACTACCCGGAGCCACAGACCCAACACCAACACCGGCACAACTGCCATCTCCTCCTCCGCAAATAACAGGCATACCTATTTTCAGTCCTGTCTCTTTTGCGGCTTGAGAGGTAATCGTTCCAATCACATCAATAGACTGCTTCACCTCCGGAAAATAAGACAGATCCAGCTGCGCGGCTTCAATGATTCGATCACTCCACTGCCATGTATTGATATCATACGCATTTGTTCCCGATGCATCAGATGGATCTGTTGCCATCACGCCGGTCAATTTGAAATTGATATAATCCTTTGCATTCAACATTTTGTATGTTTTTGCAAATATCTCGGGATGATGATTTCGAATCCACATCAACTTCTCAATAGAATACGAAGCACTAATCCGATGCCCCGTGATCCGATAAAACTCATCCGCATCGATTCTGTCAGCAAGAAAAGCCTCCTCCTTCGTTGCACGTTGATCGCAATACAAAATATGCGGATATAAAGGCGTTCCGTGTTTATCAACACAAAGACAACCCATCATTTGTCCGCTAAGCGCAATACCCGCAATCTCATCTGCCGAAACAAGTTTTAGCAATGCCTGCGTAGTTGCCACAATTGCCTTCCACCAATCATCCGGGTTTTGTTCCGCTCTGTTTCCCTCCGAAAACTGAGTAGGATAAGAAACCGTTTGTGAAGCGATCAGCCGACCGTCTTCAGAAAATAGAGTCGCTTTATTGCCACTTGTGCCCAAATCATGAGCAATAATATATTTAGCCATACGATAAAACTTATTTATTCGTTAAAGCACCGCATTCGTATATCCGGAAAGTCCAACCAAAATACCGCCTACAATACCACCTACGATAATTACAACCCAACGAGGAAACGCCTCCTTTACAAGAGCACCTCGCATTTTACTCGGCGCACAAAGCAAGTCGCAGAGAAAAAAGCCCGTAGCTATAGACCATCCCATATCCACCCAAGGAGCACTACCTCTCGCCCCTTGATGAATAAGTCCGAATTGCATGGATAGTCCCTCCACATCGGGAAGTAAACCTGTAGAAAAACCAAAACCCGGAAGTTTATGGTTTACAATCCAAAAAGTTCCAATCATAACCGAAGCAGCCATAAAGCCTCCAATGGGACCAAAGTCTTTCACCAGTTTAGGCCAACACTGAAGCACTGTAAACGTCACGGCAAACGCACCAAACAACGTTGTGAATATTCCGGCATTATACATCCCGAAAACATCATTATAAGTCAATAGCCAACTCGTCATAATCATTTATTTTGAGCGTTTCTACGCAGATAACAAACCAAAATACCGGCAGCCGCACCACCAATCATACAGAGCACCAACGTAGGAGCCGCATCAAAGAAGTTGATAATACCTCCTTGAAAACGGACGATCCCCCATGCTATACCGGCCGAACCGATACACCAACCTTGATCGAGCCATATTTTCCCACTTGGATTTGCTATGATACCATGGTAGTGATTCATATACCACATGATTCCGATGATTAAAGTAGCGGCAAACCATCCGCCCAGTAGCCCATAAGTTTTCCACATCTCGGGCCAAATGCCGAAAGCAAAACCTCCGCATATCGCAGAGCCGGCAAACATTGATACGTATTCTTTCATGACATATAGATAAGATTATTAAGAGTTGACACTTTCAATCGACCTGTTTGCTGCAAATCAATAAAAACATTCCTTCACATCCTTAAAGAAATTGATCTGTATCTATAAATTATTCGTCATTTATCCCTTTCTATCAAAAAGCATTCACGTTCTATCAATCTTACATCACCGTCTACTCGTAATTACGCATATCAACCGACAGATTCGAGAGCTTTATAAGAAAATATTATCTATCTTATTTATACTTGATATGATCCTTAAGCTTAGACACGTACCTGTACACAACTTAGACAGGTATATGACAAGAATGCGTCACGTACGTGTACACATCTTAGACACGTACCTGTCTAAGCTTAATTATTACTTGCACGACACTTAACAAACGCCTCCATTATCTTTACTTATTACATCAAATATCTTAAACAACTGCTTTACAGGCTTTATAACGCCCCAACATTCTGCTCGACTGAGTGTATTTCGTACCATAAACTTTTATTTGAAATATATCCAGCAATAATTAACAATACGAAAGCTTTATGTGAAACATTTTTACATCAACAGCACTATGTTGTATAATTTATGTATATGTTTGCAACTAGATTCTAATTGTATATTATACCACTTACTACATACAAGCTTTAAATTAAAAACATGAAAAGAAAAAAACCCTTATCTAAAAGAACTCTATCTCTTTTAGGAATTTCATGCTTTTCTTTGGTTCTTCAGTCTTCTCCTATTCAAGCTGAAAATAGAATCATCGAAGTATATGAAAAAACAGTTTCTCAACAAAAACAAAAAATCACAGGAGTCATCACTGACGAAGCGGGCGAACCGCTAATCGGAGTTAATGTCACGCTCAAAGGCTCTACAGTTGGAACCGTTAGTAACGAAAACGGACAGTTTACTCTTCCAAGTGTAGAAAAGAATGGCACTCTGGTATTTTCGTATATCGGATATACAACACAAGAGGTTCCGATCAAGTCACAATCAAACATCAAAGTCATTTTGAAAGAAGATACCGAAGAGCTAAACGAAGTAGTAGTCACTGCTCTTGGTATGAAAAAAGAAAAGAAAGCGCTAGGCTATTCAGTGAGTAGTGTCAAGTCTGATGACATTACCAATGCAGGAACACCAATGAATGCCATGTCTGCTCTTTATGGAAAAACATCGGGATTACAGCTAGCCACCACAGCATCGGGACCTAGCGGAGGTATGAATATCAAAGTAAGAAACGCTGTTTCTCTTACCGAAAGTTCAAATACTCGTCCATTGATCGTTGTGGATGGTATTCCTATTTTTGATGAAAACACAGGGCAATCACGTAACAGTGTATCGGGAGGTGACCGAGGAACCGGTATCAACGATATTAATCCGGAAGATATCGAATCCATTGAAATCTTAAAAGGTGCGAAAGCTGCCGTTCTTTACGGATCAGAAGGTGCCAACGGTGTACTTTTGATAACAACAAAGTCGGGACGTAAAAAAGGATTAGGTATCGACTTTAGCACAAATTACAGTTGGAACAAAGCAGCCTATGCACCGGAACTTCAAAATGAATTCGGATCGGGATCGAGCCCGGGCTCTGCCGCATTAAGCAATATATCTCCGGATGGGTTCTACATGATGAAAGATCCCGTTACCGGTGAAATGAAAGAAGCGCTATGGTATGGCGGAGGTTCTAACTTCGGACCAAAAATGGATGGGCGTGACTTACTCTGGTGGGACAATACATACAGACCTTATTCTGCACAGAAGAATAACATGTATGATATGTTTCGTACGGGCGGACAAGCCAATGTTAACCTGGCATTAAGTAACTCGGGCGATCTGGGTAGCTTTAGGGTTTCGTACAATTTCCGAGACTTTAAACACATCAGTGTTGGCGCTGACAATCAAAGTCACACGTTTAGTTTCAATGGAGACCTTAAGGCCAACAAATATATTACACTAAAAGTAAATACAAACTATACGTACACAAAAGACCACAATGCGCCTTATTCTATTCAAGATATAGCAACCTATGGTCTTCCTCGTGAAATGTCTCCTACGCTGATTCGAGATATGATGGTGACGCAAGACGGCTACAACTATTTCTCGAATGAAGCAATGAAAAATAGATTCCCAGCTTCTGCTTATATCTCTGAATACTATTGGTCACAGCTAGAGAATGACAACAGATACACTCGTAATCACTTGATCCAATCGCTAGGAATGGACGTCAAGTTTAGCGATAAAGTTACTTGGAATACCCTTGGAGGGATGGACTATACACACGTTGAACAAGAGGTTAAAAACAAAGTGGGTCGTCCGTTGGCTGAAGAGTCGAAACAAGGTTATTACGGTTTGATGAACCGAAGACTCACTACATTCTATGCGCAATCATCCATCAATTATAACGAAACATTTGGCCGATGGGGACTTAGCCTCATGGGAGGTGGAGCCATCAAGCGTAACGAGATGGAGCAACAAAACATCTACATCAAGGAAGAGTTCTCGATCGAGAATTGGTTCTCGATGAACAACACCAGAAACCCGAACGGACCGCGTGCCGACCGTGCCAGAGGGAAAGATCTTCTTTTAAGTGTATACGCATCTGCCCAACTTTCGTTTGACAATGCGATCTATGCCGAAGTGCAAGCTCGTAATGACTGGTCTTCTATTCTTCCTCCTCAAAACAATTCATACTTCTATCCGGGGGTGAGTTTGTCTTGGATTGCAACAGAATCGTTAAAACTTCCTGACTTCATCAAGTTTGGTAAGTTAAGAGCATCGTGGGCCGATGTAGGTCGCCCGGGGCCTCGCTACTACGGAAACGTTGACTTTGCTTTAAGCAGCTACGGCGGTTTTCCAATCTTAGGTATGGGCGATTATCTTCCGCCGGCCGACTTTGCCGGATCAAACGGAGGCTTTCCTAAACCGAACCTAAAACCGGAACGCAAAAGAGAGTATGAGTTTGGTTTGGAAGCATCATTCCTTGAGCTGAACAGAATCTCTGTCGACTTTTCGTTCTTTACAAACAACACATACAACCAAATCGTAACGCTGCCCGTTCCATCCTCTTCCGGTGTAAAAGAAGTAAGAATGAATGCCGGAGATATCGGACAAAAGGGGATTGAGTTATCTATCAATACCAAGCCTATTATTACGAAGAACTTTACCTGGAACCTAGGAGTAAACCTTGCAAATTATACAACCAAAATAAATAAACTGGCAAAAGGTATTACCGAACAAAACCTTTGGGGTGCAACCGGTGCAAGAATCGTAGCTCCAGAAAAAGGACAATACGGTGAAATCTGGGTGAACCCTTACAAGGTAAATGAAACAGGCGAACGCGTTGTGGGTGGTAATGGCGTTTGGGAAGTTGATAATACCAAGTGGAAGAAAGTTGGCAAAATCACTCCCGATGTAATTGGTGGACTTACCAACTCGTTTACATACAAAGGATTTACATTGAATGCTGTTATTGACTTCCAATTTGGAGCAACAATGATTTCGCAAACGAATATGTATCTTCTTGGTAACGGATCGGGAAAAGAATCTCTTAAATATCGCGATGAAGCTCGCGGCGGATTACCATACTATATGAATAATGATGGTACTCGCGTTTTATTAGACAAGCACTCGGCTGCAGTTCCTACCGACTCGAAGTATCCATTTGTACTACACGATGGTGTGATTGTGCCTGGCGTGAAAAGCGATGGAACAACAAATGACCAGTTAATTACTGCCGAACAGTTTTACGGTCGTCTTTACTGGCAAGGAGGTATGTCGCTTCTTGAAGATCAAGTCTATAAAAGTGATTACATCAGTATGCGTCAATTATCGCTTAGCTACGATTTACCCAAAAACATCGTAAGTAAATTACGCATGAATAGCGCAAGAGTAATGGTATTTGGAAACAACTTGTTTTATATCTATAAAGCAATTCCAAACGTAACACCAGAGTCGGCTCAATCGACAAACTCATACACTGAAATCTCTAACATTCCGGGGGTAAGAAGCTTCGGTATTGGTCTTAATGTTTCATTCTAAATAAAGCTCATTTATGACAACTAATATATTAAAGAAAGGCTTATTCGCATTCTCCTTATTGGTAGGAACAACTAGTTGCGATATGCTCGAAGAAGAATTCTACAATCCTGATAAGGTTACAGACCCGAAGTTTGAATTGTTTTTTGCTTCGTCTCTTCAACAAAGTCATTTGTTTCGTATGGAATACGGCCCTACTTACCATTACTTAAGAGGGTTTACCAAAATGATGGGTATCGGAGTTAATCCGGTATTTACCGATGTAAAGCAGTTTAACGAACCTGTAAAGACTTGGACCGGATGGAGTGGCGAGCCATTCAACTGGGATATCTTTCGCAAAACAAATGTGCAATTCTCAAAAGATATCAATGCAATGCATCTTCTTTATAAGAATATGAGTGAAGAAGACAAAGCAAGTAACAAGATCTATATCTTATGCAGTGATGTTGTCAAGGCGTATGCTTTTCAGCGATCGACCGACTTATACGATGACATTCCTTACTTTCAAGTAGGCGGCGCTTTTCAAGAGCAGTTCTATGCAGCCTTTGATTCACAAGAAGCAATCTATATGGATTTGCTTGAAAAGTTGGCCAATACAGTGAAAGAGCTTGATGGCTTTGATTTTGCTACTTCGGGACAAAAAACAAAGTTTACATCCAATGACATCCTCAACGGCGGAGACATAGATAAATGGATCCGTTTTGCCAACTCGTTGCGTTTACGTATGGCCATGCGTCTTTGCCACGTAAAACCTGAAGTTGCCAAGCAAATCATTAAAGAAGTCATCGCTGATGGTCGCATTGTAATGGAGACTTCTCAAAACATTGAGTTTAGAGAACGAAACAAACTCAATGTATACTCTGAGCTTTTCTACCGTGGATTTGATGAAAGAGGATGGGACCTTATCGCTCCTAAGTTTTATATTCAAGACTTGTTTAATTACCATGACAAACCAGGCGATACGGTCGACCCTCGTTTGTATGTGATCTTCCAACCGAATAGAAACGGAGAGTACATTGGCTTCCCGGTAACACAGGTAAAAAGCAATACCGACGCTTATTTATCTCAGTACTATACTCCTGAGCAAATTGATTCGATCTATAAAAATGATGATGCAAAAATCGGAGCTTGGGATCCATCGCGCTTAGTGACGCGCTACAATAGAGCTACTTTCATGAACTTCGACATGGACTTCCCGGTAATTCAAGCACCGGAAGTATTACTGCTTCTTGCCGAAGCTGCCGTAAGATGGCCGGGAGAATTCGGTTCTATCAATCCTGCAGAATACTTGAAACAAGCTATTATTTCGTCGTCTGAGTTTTACTACAAACTTAACACGACAAATACGTACAATGAATCTACTGTACCAGACTTACAACATGTACCTGCTGCTGCTCGTGTAAAAGCATTGGACTATGACTACTTGCACAAATACGTTGATTTTGCGGCAACTCGCTTCAACTCGATGAGCCAGTTGGAGAAAATGAATCACTTACTTCATCAAAAGCTTATTCATTATAATATCCTTAATCCTTATGAAGGATTTAATGAAATACGTCGTTTGATCAAAGACAACAGTGGTAATCTTCCAATCACTCCAATGGTGAACGTATATTGGTGTGAACGTTTCTTCTATCCATCTGAAGAGGCGAACAACAATGCTGAAAACTTTGAAGCGGTTAAGCACAAAAACAACTATACTTCCCCTGTATGGTGGAGCGGTAGAACAACATATACACTTAATCCGAATGCAACAGTCAGCTTAGAATAGTAAACTAGACTTTCAACTATTTGTTCTTTTTATATGGTATATACAAAACAGCGTGGCAAGTTATTCTTGTCACGCTGCTTTCATTATATATAAGGTGTACGTTATTATTTCGACATAAACTTCCAATTCACATCTTTGTAAGTCCATCCGCCATTGTCTTCTACCACTTCGATCGAAGGCAATCCGTTTGAAATAGAGAAGCGACGAAGCGATTGCTTTCCTTTGGTGTAGTCGTAGCTTACACCATCATCGTCGTACAAATCGAATGAGCCATCGGCCGAGCCGTATACGCGCATCTCGAGCGGTTGGCCGCTGATCCATTCCGACGTTTGACGAACAGGAGGAATCATCGGTACTATACCTCCGTCTTTTACAAACAGTGGTAATCGGTTGAGCTGAGCAGGAATAGTCACAATCGTACCGTTGCCAACTAATTTGCCCGTATAGAAATCGTACCAGTTACCTTGTGGCAATACCACATTGCGCTCTGTTTCGCCCGCAAATACCGGTGCAACCAAAATATTATCTCCCACCAAGTACTGATCTTTCACCTCATGTACGGTTACCATCTCATACGGATTGTCGGTTGCGTCAAGCTTTCCTTTCTCTTTTTTCACCCTACCGTCGAAGCCTTCAATCAAGTTCATTGCTCTAAAAGGTGGTATCCCTTCTGTGTAATATTGCGAGAAGGTACTGTATAGATAAGGGAGCAACTGCATACGAAGCAAGGCTGCCTCTTTACACTCGTCGTATACTTCGGGGAATGACCAAGGTTTGGTGCCGTCGGCCCATGCATTGATCATCGCGATCGGAGCAAAACAAGTGGTTTGCATTCTACGCACCCATTCTTCAGACGACTTACCGGCGCGAACTTCCGGTGTCCACATTACGCCGATAAATCCACTGTTAATCACTGCGGTGATAAAGTCGCGGTGACTATAGTTATCATTATATATGACATACGGAAAGCGAACTCCTCCGGCATTTACCGCACGAATCAATCCATAGGTCCGTTCGTTCTTTTCGCGATATGCCTCATCAAGCATGTCCATCATCAGGTTTCCATAAATCGAGCGCATTTGTTCGCCGCTTGTACCCGAAGGAAATTCGGCAAACTCGTTCCACAACCAACAGTCAAATCCGTCTACTTCATCCATCTTATATCCAGTCACTCCGTAGTCGAGTTGATGTTTACGAATGTGGTCTTTGAATAGTTTACGCGGTTTTTCCATCGTGTAGTCAGGCACAATTCCGCACCAAACCGTGTGCGTACCCGAATATGGTTTTAGCTGATCATGCAAAGTTGTTTGCTCTGCGATGTATGGATTACACCAAAGGTTTACCTTGATACCGTCGTTGTTCATTTGATCTACGAATTTTGCAGGATCGGGAAAACGCGATTCGTCCCATTCGAACGAACAAGGATAAGCCAACGAGTGCCAGCCGGGCTCAAGCCCTACCACATCAAGCGGAAAGCCTTTTTCTTTGAAAGCATCTGCTTCTTTCTTTACATCCTGATCACTGAAAAGCGTAGGTGTGCGGTGCCAGAATCCCAATCCCCATTTCGGAGGAATAAAACCGGAACCACAATAAAGATTGAATCTCGAGATAACGTCAAGCATATTATCTCCCGAAAACAGGACAACCTCAGCTCCTTCTGCCGGAATCAAAACCTCGAGATTATCGGAATACGGTTGCGGATTCCAAGCAGGATCGGTGTTTCGATCCGATGGAATCGCGGGATTCTTACTGTCGGTACGTACTCCTACTCCTACTTGTACATCAATGTAGCGAGCACTATTGAACAATACGCCGTAACCTTTTGAGGAAACAAAAAATGGAACAGGTGCATGCGTGCGTCCATTATCACTGTTTCCATAATGGTCCATGTGCAAACGCTTCGACTGTCCGCGCTGATTGACCGATTGAAAGTTGAGACCAAGCCCATAGATCTGCTCGTCTTTCTCTAGCGGAAAACGAAGAAAGGTCTTTCCGTCTTTTACGAAATACGTAATCTCTGATTTGTCAATGGGAAAGTTAGTCGTGCTTTTTCGCTTCAGTCGATCTGCTACCGGCAATGCATGCGCAGTGTTTAGCAAGTTGATCTCTTCGGGCTCGGCAATAGTTGCCTTCCAAACACCCGGGAATTCGGCATCCCAATTTGGATTACCTCTTTGCTGGTCGCGGTTTGTATTCATATTGCAACTGCACAACAAGCTCATTGCAACACACAAACCCGACATCAATGAAATGTGTTTCATGGGTTAAACTTTTCGATTTAAGTAGTCTTTATTGTATGAGTATCAAAGATATTGCTTTCAATTTAAAAAGCAAAAAAATATCCTTATAGTACAGTATACACATGCACTATAAGGATATTTGATACAACTGCCCTATCGTTATTTAACAGGGCGGTTGTTATAGCTTGTATTGATTAATACAACTCGTTCAATTGCTCCAATGTTGACTCTAGCATTGGTTTTATGCGGAACGCAAAACGTGTAGGTTCTACTTTCACCAAATACGGAGACAATACACCAGGACCACAAGTTGCGGTACCAACACCCATTTGAGCTACATCTAGGTTCAACGTAGTTGTACCCGTACGCTCCAACTGATTAATGTGTGTTGCTTTGTCGATCACAGCATTGGTATATGGTGTAGCACTAAACTCAAATACAGTAGGCGCGGTTACAAAGAACCCTTTTCCTGCATCGTTTGTCAATGCCATCCAACGTGTATCCATGCGATTGCCCGTAGCTTGCGGTTTCACATAGTAATGGAACATACGCTCTACATCGGTAGTATATACTCCAATCTTGCCGGCCTGACGTCTGTCTGCATACGACTCTGCTCCGCCACGACCATAGAACGATACGTTTTTGTATGCATCCGGAGTATCGAATGTAATACCCATTCGTGCTACCGATTTTACGATTGCGGTATCCGGAATCAACAACGTTTCTACGTCTAATTCACCATTCGCGTTTAGCTTGTATGCAATTTTAGCAGTTGCTACGTTTTGTGCTTTGTTGTTGATAAACGCAACTTCGGTGTTAATAACTGCCCCGTTTCCTTGTTTAGAACTCTTGAAAGAAATCAACTTCTGAGAAAGAGAATCCAATCCGGCAGCTCTCCATGCACGTACCCCTTTACCGTCACGGCCATCGTTGTCGGTAAACGGACGATACATATTCACCACCAGCGGAGAAGATAACAACTCTTCACCTGCAAAAACAAACGATTCCAATGCTCCGGTTGTTTCATTGAAACGAGCCGATACGACATCGTTCGAAATGGTTTTGTCTGCAATCTTTATCGAAGCTCCGGCTTTCTTACCGCTCTTCATTGCTGTTGATTTGTTTGTTTTCAACGCAAACTGATCGTACGCAACCTCATGTGAAGTCGAAATAAACGGAGTTGCTTGCTTTGGAGTCCAGCTCAAATTCAAGAAAGCCTCTTTTACATTCGAAGGTATTTTTACCCCCTTTGCCGGATTGATCACAACGGTTTGTTGCGGAGCACAGTCTACCGTTTCAATACCCGAAGCAATCACTGCGCCGTTATCACCAACAACTTCCCAGTTTAGGTTGTAAGCATTCAAGTTGGTAAAGTCATACCAGTTCTTCACTTCCACCTTGCCCGATTTCGAATCAAGTTGTTTTGCTTTGATGTATTGGTATACTTTCTTTACTTCAAGCAAGTGCGGTTGAGCTTTACGATCGGCAGTAATCAAACCGTTGCAACAGAAGTTGCCAAAGCTTGGTGTTCCTTTCGGACCGTAATCTCCACCGTATGTCCAGAACCATTTGCCGTTACCGTCAATTTCGCGGAACGATTGGTCTACCCAATCCCATACACATCCGCCTTGTGCTTGTGGCTCGGCTTCAAATACATTCCAATAATCTTGTAATCCGCCCACACTGTTACCCATTGCGTGTACATATTCACACAAAATGATCGGACGTGTTTGCTTTTCTTTCACATAATCCTGAATTGCATCAATAGAGCGATACATCGGACAATAGATATCTGTATAGAAGTTTTTCTCTGCACGCTCGTATTGTACCGGACGATTTGCTTCTACCGATTTCAACCATTTGTAGGTATTCTCGAAGTTTACACCGCCACCAGCTTCGTTACCCAACGACCAGATAATGATAGACGGATGATTCTTTGAGCGTTCATACATACGTTGCGTTCTGTCCATGTGTGCCGAAAGCCAAGTTGTATCTTTTGCAAGCGACTTAGGTCCATAACCCATACCATGCGACTCTACATTCGCTTCGTCGATTACATACAGGCCATACTGGTTACACAATTCATACCACAACGGATGCGTAGGATAGTGCGAGTTACGCACCGTATTGATATTGTGCTGTTTCATCAACTCAATATCTTTAATCATCAAATCTTTAGAAACCGTACGTCCTTTTTGTGAATGCTCGTGACGGTTGGTTCCTTTGATAAGTACAGGAACACCGTTTACCATAAACTGGCCGTCTTTTACTTCGCTGGTTTTGAAACCAACCTGACAACCGGTAGTATGCATGGCTTTTCCGGCTTCATCTTTGAGTGTTACCACCAACGAATACAAATTCGGAGACTCCGCACTCCATGGGTTCACCGTTTCTAAGGTTTTGTTATCAAAAACAATACAATTAGAAAGGCCACGTGATCGGATCGGAATGGTTTGTTCAGCCACTACATTCTTTGCATCGTCCAATAATTGATACGATACAGAAGTCATCCCTTTTTGAGGACCTTCTACGGTTGTTTCCAATGCAAACTCTCCTACCGAATAGGTTTCTTTATCCAACGTTGAGTTTACTTTGAAGTCAGCGATATATTGTTTTGGCGTACTATACAAATACACGTCACGTTCGATACCACTCAAGCGCCAAAAGTCTTGACACTCCAGATACGAACCCGCACTCCAACGGTACACTTCTAATGCTACAGTATTTTCTCCGTCTTTCAATTTGTCGGTGATATCCCACTCTGCTGCGGTTTTAGAACCTTGATTGTAACCAAGCAATTCTCCGTTTACCCACACATAATAGAAAGAGATAACTCCTTCGAAGCACAAAACAACACGACGGTCTTTCCAATCTGCCGGAATTGTAAACGTACGACGGTACGAACCTACTTCGTTCTCTTCAACAGGAACAAAAGGAGGATTTCCTTTTCCAAACTCGTAGTCTTCATTTACATAAATAGCAGTACCGTATCCTTGACGTTCCCAGTTACCCGGAACCTGAATATCGGCCCAGTTGCCCACAAAATACTCCGGTTTGTAGAAATCTACGGGACGAGTTGCCGGGTTCTTTACCCAATGAAACTTCCACGGCCCGTTCAAACTTTGATAGAAAGGAGAAGTGGTGTGTTCTCGTTCAATTACTTTGTTAGCGTCTGCATAAGGCCACACATAAGCATGCGGCGCAATCTTGTTCTTTCCAATCGCATATTGCGACTGCCATTCGGGTTGCTCTTGTGCCTTTGCCATCAGTACAGACAAAAGCATAAAGCAGCTCAATAGAATTTTCTTCATGTCAATAAGCTTGTATTTATTCGGTTAGTCGATGTAAAGATAAATCAATTTAATCAGAGTTCATTATTATTTACAATTACTACCACTAAAAACAGCCTCGTTTCCGATGATTAAAGTGTACCTTTGTCGTCCAAAAAATTAAATCGTAATGCAAGGAGTAAAAAACTTAACGCAAGGCCCTATTCTAAAACAACTCTTAAATTTAGCTTTGCCTATTATGGCCACCTCATTTGTTCAAATGGCCTACAACCTTACCGACATGGCCTGGCTAGGTCGTCTTGGAAGTAAATCTGTCGCTGCTGTGGGAGCAGTGAGTATTTTAATCTGGTTTACCTCATCGATATCGCTATTAACAAAAGTGGGTTCGGAGGTTACAGTGGCTCAGGCAATCGGAGCCAAAAGAAACGATGAAGCAAAGGTTTTCGCTTCTCATAATTCAACGATTGCTCTTATTATTTCTATCGTTTGGGCATTGATTTTATTTAGCTCGGCTATCCCGATTGTAAGCTTATATAAATTAGATGCCGATATTTCAAGAAATGCAGTCGACTACCTCCGTATTGTATCTACTGCTATTCCATTCACGTTTTTAGCTACAACCTTTTCGGGAGTTTACAATGCGTCGGGACGTAGCAAGATTCCTTTCTACCTAAGCGGAACCGGTCTTGTTGCCAATATGATTCTAGATCCGTTACTTATCTTCGGACTCGGCCCTATTCCCGGACTCGGAACCATCGGAGCTGCTATTGCGACATGGACTTCTCAATTCATCGTATTCATCTTATTTATTTATGCGCTACGTTCTAAGGCTCAATTGATGGGAGGTTTCTCGTTTATAACCCGTTTGCAGTGGAAATACACGAAGCGTATTCTTCAAATTGGTACACCGGTAGCTTTACTCAACAGTTTGTTTGCCGTGATCAACATGTTTATGTGCCGCATTGCTTCGGTTACCGGCGGACATATCGGATTGATGAGTATGACTACGGGCGGACAAATAGAAGCCATAACTTGGAATACGTCGCAAGGATTTTCAACGGCACTGGGAGCTTTCGTTGCACAAAACTTTGCCGCTTCAAAAATCATTCGCGTGTTTAAGGCTTATCGAGCTACCCTTTTCATGACATCGGTATTCGGAATTATCTCTACCGTATTGTTCGTTTTCTTCGGTAATGAAGTCTTCTCCATCTTTGTGCCCGATCCCGAAGCTTATACACAGGGAGGAAATTACCTTCGTATTTCCGGTTATTCTCAAATGTTGATGATGTTGGAGATTACCACACAAGGACTATTCTATGGTACCGGTCGCACCGTACCTCCCGCAGTTGTAAGTGTTGCCGGAAATGTATTGCGCATTCCTCTTGCACTCGGTCTAGTTGCTCTTGGTTGGGGCATCGACGGAATCTGGTGGGCTATTAGTTTCTCGTGTATGCTCAAAGGACTTGTCCTTTTCATCTGGTTTATCCTCATGAAACGCCGCATCCTGTCTACCCATGTAGAGTAAATTCATTCTAAATATATAAAGCGCCTTTGCAATGTAACCGTTCTAAGTAATCTGAGAACATTACATCGCAAAGGCGCTTTCTTTATATGTGTGTATTTTTATAAAAGCAGAGCCGTTATATCGAACTCGTTTTTTCTCTACAATATAATGGGCGGCAGCACTACTAGCACACGCCTGCTTTTCAACTACTTACGAATCGATCGCCGTGCAGACATCAAAATTCCTTATTGAAAACTTTTCGAGGTCAAATTCCGAATATCACGTTAAAACACTGTACACTAAACGAATAAACAAAAACAGACATGCCATTTTTGAATGTAACTAACTGATATTCAACAACAGCTATTCCCAGAATTTGCCCACATTAACAAAGTCCTTATTGTATTCTATTTGACAAATTCATCAACTATAACAGCACTCTTCCCACTGCTCCATTACTGTTTCAGTTTGCCGAGAAACAGCACATTATTATCGTTTTCATTGAGAGTCTCTTTGAAGGCTGATAGCTTCGCTATTTGGTCTTCGGGACATTTACCTGAAGCAATTTGTTCTTCAAGTTTTTCTTTTAGTACCGACGGTTCATAGGTTTTGAAGTAGTATCCATCTTGAAAACTTGGATGCACATCAAGGTTACCCATAAAATCATTCACGATCTTAGCTTCAAACGCTTCTTGGTTATTTTTATCCACTAAAATAAGCTTCCCATTCTTGCCCACTATTATGACTACATAGTAATGAGGAAACTCATTATAGATAAAAAAAGAATCCCCCTTCTTCTCAGGATCCATTTTCATTGTAAACACTGCTTTCACTTCATTCGCAACGCTATTGTAGTGATATAAGGTATCTGTAAATGTCATCATAAAAGGAAAGCCGGATGCGTTGCGATACGACCAAATCTCATTATTATAACCTCCGTTCTTATTTTCCTTATCCTTAAAAATAGACGCCAGCGCATCAGTGTAAATATATTTTGCACTATCATTATTATTCAGCTGAATATTGGCTGCCGTAAAAACATTATCCATATCTGTAAAACAGAGATGAGCCAATGACAACGTTTCATCCGGTTGAATAAACAATCGTCCCTTATTTATTTTACCGCCCCCTAGTCGGATGTTTCTTATAAAGTTTCCATTCATATCATATTTCATGATTGCTCTACTCACAATCTCCGATACATATATACTTTGACCTTTTTCATCAATAATAACATCATATGCAAATTTATATTCACCCGGACCTTGTCCGATTTCTCCGATATCTGCTATATACTTCCCAGATTTATCAAACATCTTTACATTCTTTCCTTCTTGTCTCACACAGATATAGTTGTCAGAAAAAAAGAACCATCGTGATTTAAAGAATGCCTCTTCTTTATTTTCGAATTGGATAATTTGGAAGTCTTCCACCAAGTCGCTTAGTTTCACCTCCCGCTTATCTTTTACTTCACTTTCATTACAAACAGTTATTTCACTATCGTCAAGTGCAACCGTTGTCACATTCTTTACCGACGAACTATTGCATGCTGAAAAAGCAACAGAAACGCAGAATAACAATAAACTTTTAAGTTGTTTCATATATCTATATTTTTAGTCTACACTAGATTTATTAGTCTTTGAATGTGGCCAATACGAGTACGGGATTATCATCCATCTTTAATTTCGAGGCAATTTCCTTTAAGCGGCCTTTTAGTTTATTATCGTCATACAAGTCAATCAGTTCGTCGTTGCTACCCACGTTCAGTAACATTTGATTCGCATCCTCAAACAAAATAAAATTATTGATCGTGATATCTTGATCGGGCATTGTAGACAACCGCAGTTTCGAGTCGTGTATTGTTCCCCTCTTCATGTCACAAAGCAGTTGGGTCGACTCTACCTCTTTTGCTCCATTCATGATCTTTTCCACCTGCTCTTGCTTGTTCAGGTTATCAACAATTACATAACGGTCACTTTTGGCCAGGATGGTAGACAATATCACTTCGCCTTTTTTCTTTTGTTCAGCAACATTACGCACCAAAAGCGGAGTCATCTTTCCATTGGCAAAGACGCAAGTCGTGTCTAGTCCGTAATCAGAGATCACAACATCACCCGCTTGCATTACCCGGCAAACGGGAAACTTAAGCGTTTTTGAGCCATTTCCCTTTTTTACCCGATGCCTTCCTGTTTCTTGGTTCTTTATTTTCAATGGCAACGGTTTCAGCTCTCCTGTCTGTTTATCTATAACTAGATACGGGCGATCATTCAGCTTGCTTTTATTTTCGGGATCATATACCTGAGCAAACCAGTCGGCAAATAAATACGTTTCATCATAATTGTAGATACTACCAAGCGTGAGTTGCTTGTTGGTAGGCAAAGAGCGTTTAAATTTGCCGGCAAACGAGTATACTTGTATTCTTTTCTGTGCGGGATGGTCTTGAATGAAAATCTCTTTTGCTTCGGGATCTACTGAAAAACTCAATATTTGCATATACTCACCAGGGCCGTTACCTTTATGATTGAACGAGCTCTGAAACTTTCCTTTGCGATCAAAAATAAAAACATCCCCTTGCATATGATTCTGCAAAATGATCTGTTTATCCAATACGACTGCACGCTGAAACCTTGAAACGAGTACCTCGTCTTTTGTTTCGAGCGGAATATATTCCACATCTGCGATATCCTCCAGTTGAATCGTTTTTTCAGGATAATTATTTCCGAGATCTATAGTCGGGATATCCGTCTTTTGCGTCGAAGCGTTATTCCCTTCTACACAAGAAAGCATCGCTAAGCAGCAACAAGTCGTCATGATTGTTTTCATACGTATCGATTTAAGTGGTTTCTGAAACATTACAAATAGTCATTTTACTATTATACAATACAATAGTCGATACAAACGTAACAAAAAAACGGGAGTAGCAAACAAAGTTCGCAAAAAATCAGAAACAATAAGGGGCTACCTACGCAGGCAGCCCCTTGATCATTACTAACACTAATTTGAGAAGAGATAAACGTTTTACTGAAAAAGTATCTTAAAGCCGATTCAATTAAACTCTAAGATACAAACACCTTTGCTATCTAGTGTAAGGTTGGTTGTAAGGTCAATTGTTTTATTACCAATAATATCGTTGGCCTGCTTTGCAGGGATAATCTCATTATAATAGGCAAGATCGATTGTCTTTGCCTCGTCCGATCCGTTTAGGAAAACCACAACCGACTTATCACCCAGTCTTCGTTCATAGGCATACACGCCATTGTTCGGTGCAAAATGCTTAAGCGAACCTTTTGCGATCACCTCGTTTCCTTTTCGCCAATCGAGCAGATTCTTCAAATAAGCATGGTACTTATTTTGCAGATCCGTTCTGTCGGTTGCAGAGAACGCACGCTTCGCGTCGTCACTCCATCCGCCCGGAAAGTCGGCACGCAAACCACCGTCACCGTCTTTCTTATCGGCAAACATTCCGATCTCGTCTCCGTAATACAACTGCGGAATGCCGCGCATGGTAAGCAGAAACGCATATGCTTGCGCAAAACGATTGTAATCGGCCGCTTCGCTTTCGTTTTTCATAAAACGAGACGTATCGTGGTTTCCTAAGAAGATCAATAACTCGAGCGGATTGGTGTAGACCACATCTTGCGATAAGTAATCGTAGATACGGTTCATACCCGTACCCCAATTCAACTCTTCGTCAAAAGCCTTGTTCATCACATCCATAAGCGGGAAGTCCATAACACAACGCAGGTTTGAGTTGCGCGGAGCAGCCAGTTTGCTGTCCTTTTGCCAATACGCGATTGCCACATTGTTGCCATACCACGTCTCACCTACAATGTTGAAGTCGGGATATTCCTCATTCACCTCCTTGCACCACTGAGCCATAAAGTCAAAGTCGGCATACGGATGCGTATCTTGTCTGATCCCGTTTAGTCCGGCATACTCGATCCACCACAAACTCGTCTGGATTAAGTAGCGCGCAACATGTCGGTTGCGTTGATTCAAGTCGGGCATCGACTCTACAAACCATCCGTCTATCGCCACCTTATGATCCCAGTCAGATGCATACGGATCGTATTGCGTAGTCGTTTTGTAAGTCGTTTGCACACACTTATCCGGGAAGTTAAACCAATCTTTCGAGGGTTTATCGACAAATAAGAAGTTATCACTTCCGCAGTGATTAAAGATCATATCCATCACCACCTTCATTCCTTGCGCGTGTGCGTTATCAACAAGTTGTTTAAAACTTTCGTTCGAACCGAAGCGACGGTCTACATTGTAGTAGTCGGTAATCGCATAGCCGTGATACGAACCTTGTGCCATATCATTTTCCTGTACGGGATTTAGCCAAATAGCCGTTACGCCCAAGTCTTTGATATAATCGAGGTGATTGTCGATCCCTTTAAAGTCGCCGCCGTGACGGGCAAACGGATCTTTTCTATCTACGCGAGCTTCCTTCATACCCTTCACCACATCGTTCGACGCATCACCATTGGCAAAGCGATCGGGCATAATCAGGTAAAGTACATCCGAAGCATTAAATCCGGTACGCGCTTGCGAGTCGGCCTCACGTTGTTTCAATTCGTAAGCAATCTTCTTGCGTTCTTTACCCTTTTGCAATTCGATGTCGAATCGTTGCGGGGCAGCCGCGCTCAAGTCGAGATAAACCAACAAGTAGTTGGGATTTTCAAAGCGGGTAATCTCTTTGATCGCAACATCTTTCGACGACAGCGTCACGTTGCAATCGGCAATCTTATCGCCATACAAAAGAATCTGCAGTTCGGGATTATTCATGCCCGCCCAC
Source organism: Tannerellaceae bacterium (assembly GCA_051656605.1). Taxonomy (GTDB): domain Bacteria; phylum Bacteroidota; class Bacteroidia; order Bacteroidales; family CAMTPD01; genus UBA12018. Next base: position 32,883 of record JBOGCF010000002.1, read on the forward strand.
CAGAAAGCAGGCTCAAGCTTCTTGATTTCGAGGGCATCAACTCCACGAACCACAGAAAAGAGTAATAGTATAAAAAATAGCAACTTTCTCATATCCTTCGTAAAAAAGGCCGGCTCCGCCTCAACAAGATACAGACAAAGCCGGCCGGGTTTGTACGGTTATACGTTATTCAATTAAAGTCTCTTCAACCCTTTTGTTTGCGCTTTGTCGGTAACAGGGAAAATGCTGATCGCATATCCGCCGCCCGGAGCCGACAACTGAGACAATTTTGATTTGTTATTCACAACTACCTTACGGATTTCGTAAGCCTGCGGATTCGTTTTATAGTGTGCGTTTTTAGCATCGCTATAGATCGTTGCCACATACTCTTTGCCCGGTTGAAGGAAGTCGAACACAATCTTTGATTGGTATCCGTTTTCTCCGGCTACGTTTCCTACAAACCAGTTGTCAGAACCTTTTGCCTTGCGCGCCACCGTGATGTATTGTCCCGGTTCCGCTTCCAGGTAATTGCTTTCGTCCCAGTCGATAGCCACATCTTTGATAAACTGGAATGCATCCGGAAAACGTTGGTAGTTTTCGATTACATCCGCAGCCATTTGAAGCGGGCTATACATCGTAATATAAAGAGCCAATTGATTAGCAAGTGTACTGTTTACGTGCGATTGATTGCCCGGATTTAGTTTTTCCACATCCATCTCGAAGATACCCGGAGTATAGTCCATCGGACCACCGATCAAACGTGTAAATGGCAATACCGTTACGTGATTTGGTTTGTTACCGCCAAAAGCCTGGTATTCGGTACCACGAGCAGACTCGTTACCAATCAAGTTAGGATAAGTACGGCACAAACCTGTAGGGCGAGTTGCCTCGTGCGCGTTTACCATGATTTTATAGTCGGCAGCCTTCTTCACCGCATGCAAGTAGTGGTTGTTTGTCCACTGTCCGTAGTGGTGTTCACCTCGTGGAATGATGTTACCCACATAGCCGCTTTTCACAGAATTGTATCCATTGTCTGCCATAAACTGGTATGCTTTATCCATGTGACGTTCGTAGTTGCGAACCGAGCCCGAAGTCTCGTGGTGCATCATCATTTGCACCCCTTTGCTTTTCGCGTAGTCGCGTACTTCCGCCACGTTGAAATCAGGATAAGGAGTCACAAAATCGAATACATAATCTTTCGACTTGCCAAACCAGTCTTCCCAACCTACATTCCATCCTTCTACCAATACAGCATCAAAACCATTCGCAGCAGCGAAGTCGATATACTCTTTTACATGTTGCGTAGTCGCGCCATGCTTTCCGTGCGGTTTGGTTTTGGTATAGTCGGTAACGTCAAGTTGCACACTTGGAAGATCGCTCGTGTAATCCCACGAACTCTTACCCACGATCATTTCCCACCATACACCGATGTACTTTACAGGTTTGATCCATGAAGTATCTTCAATCTTACAAGGTTCGTTCAAGTTGAGCGTCATATTGGATGCCAACACATTGCGCGCGTCATCACTTACAATAATCGTACGCCAAGGAGATGAACAAGGAGCTTGCAAATACCCTTTGTTCCCTTGTGCATCGGGAGTAAGCCAAGACTCAAACACCATGTTTTGATCATCCAAGTTCAGGTGCATACACGAATAGTCTACCAAAGCAGCCTCGTGCAAGTTGATATAGAGTCCGTCGTCAGACTTCATCATCAACGATGTTTGTACACCTGTTTCAGAAAACGGAGTCTGCGAACAATTTGGCGTAATCGCCTTGTTCATCAAACCTCTTATCTCCGACAAGCGCGAAGTAGTGTAGTCATATTCCTGCGTATCGTAGTCGCCCGGAATCCAGAATGCAGTATGGTCTCCTGCCATACCAAACTGACTATGCTCTTCTTTCACTACAAAGTAGATCAAGTTCTTTTGCTGAGGAAATTCATATCTGAAACCGAGTCCGTCGTTGAAGAGACGAAAGCGAATGATCAAGTCACGATCCGTTTCGGGTTGATTCAACGTTACGGCCAGTTCATTGTATTGGTTGCGGATGTCTTTCGACTCACCCCAAACCGGTTGCCATGTTTCGTCTACCGAAGCAGTTGCAGTGTTCGTTACCTTAAAACCGCTGTATAGATTTGTTTTTGCATCTTTTTGCTGAGCCGTATTACCTTCGGGCGAGAAGTCCCAAAACTCACGACTTACCTCTTCGGGCACCAACTCAAGACCAAGTGTACTTGGAGTGATTACCTCTTTTCCTTTATAAACCAATGTATAGGTAGGCTTGCCCTGCTCCTGCAGATAGAAGTTCATCGTCAGTTTTCCGTCGGGAGATTGCACCTCCTGAGCTTTCACATTGGGAATCAAAGCACCAATAGCCAGCGCAAATGATAGGATTGATTGTCTCATTGTATTCTTATTGTTTTTAGAAATTCGGGAGGCACTCCATGGCTATGCCCCCCACAGATTCTTTATTATTTTACTGTGCCTGTGCCGGCATTAAAGTTTAGTGTCACCGTTTTTCCGGCTGCAACTTGTACACGCTCTTGGTCTCCGCCATTGCCGCGATACAGAATCTGACCGTCAATGATGATAAACTCACGTGTCCACCAGTCGGACGTTGCAATCGTAGATCCCGCATACAATCGAAGTTCGCCCGCACCTACAGTTGTGCTTACCGCTACCTCGCCATTGTTGGCAAACAATACCGGTTCGTCCCAACCGCCAAAGCAGTCGCCCATACCATATACTTGTGCCGGTTCGATGTAGATTTCGCCGGACTTCATGTTTACATACACCATATACAAACCATTTGCCTCAACCATCGCGTTACCGTCTTTTTGGATAAAGCCCGTATTGGTATCCAATGCGCTGAAGTCATTTGCCCAAGCACGTTTCGGCGCCCATTTGAATCCGTTGCCCGCATTGAAATAGCGGATACACCAGAATTCGCCCGGCTTACCATTTACCGGAACCATCTCCGCCACACCTGCATCATCCCAGTTCCAACCACCAAAGTCGGCACCGATCATAAACAGATTCTCCGGATAAGCACGGTCTTCTTCAAAAGGCGTTACGGAAAGTTGAATAATCTCTGAGTGCAATGTCGGGAAAACCTCCAACGGAACATTCCCCTCTTCACCTCCGTAAGCATTACTGGTAAGACGCATTTGAATGGTACTCTCCTCTCCTGGAGTAAGACCAAGTTTTCCCAATGCGTTGTTCATCTCCTCTACGGTAAAGCTAGCTTGATTGGCAGCAAGCGAAGTCAAACGTACCGGACTCTCAAACGTTCCGTCCGCTTTGTCAATCTCCAAAAGATAGCGAACTCCCGTAGGCAATGCATATTCGGCTTTTCCCCACGTAAACGTATCGAGTACCCCGAACTTATTCGCTTTGTCGAGCACATAAGCATCGCCCGATTTAGGATGTGTAATTTGTGCGGCCTTTTCTCCTCCGGCTACATATACCGGATCGTGCTCATCGCTGCAGGCAAACGAAGCAAGTACCACCGCCATCAGCGCTATGATGTTTGTTATTCTTTTCATAATTCAAGCAGATTTATCAGTTGATCGATTTATAACCCGGGTTCTGAACAAGGTTCGGATTCGAAGTCAAGTCTCTGTCGCTAATCGGATACAGGTTGTAGCGTGTATCAATATTTGCAATCCCCTCTTCGGCTCCACCTTTATACGGCCACACATAGTTTTGAGTAAACAGACCGAAACGAATGAGGTCGGTACGGCGATGTCCTTCCCAATACAATTCGCGGGCACGTTCGTCAAGGATAAACTCCGGAGTAAGATCGCCCATTGCGATTTGACCTACCGAAGTATCACCGCGGAAAGCTCTCGTACGAAGTGCGTTTACATAAGTAAGAGCCAACGATTTGTCACCATACCCACGCACCGCACATTCGGCATACATCAAGTACACGTCTGCAAGGCGGAATAGCGCGAAGTCTGTGTTAGGGAAATCGGTCAACGTTACCCTTTTCTGATCCCAACCCAGGTTGGTGAATTTGTAGCAAAGGAAACCTGCGTCCCAATCGGCAAGCTTGGAAGCGATCTCACGACGTTTCTTTACACCGTATAGAATCTCGCCTGTTTTCTCATCAAACGGCCAAGCCGCATCGGGAGCATCTACCCCCGCTTTGTCGTATGTCAATACATCGTTGAATAGGTATCTGCTATCCAATCTGGTATTACTTTTGAATCGGTCTAGTCCGGCTTCGGGAGCATAGTCAAACTTGCGTACCAAGGTTTCTTTTGGCTTCAAACAGGTCCAGCCCGAACTATTTATACCAAACCAATTACCACTAAACTCGCCTCCATAAGCACCATCAATCAACATGCTTGTTCCGCCATAGCTTTTAGCATTGGTATTATCAAACGGAATGGCATAGATGATTTCATTCCCGTTTTGTGGTGACAAATGGTTTTCACCGCAGAATAAGTTGGCATAGTTCTTTTCCAAGCCAAATCCGGCATTGATTACCTTTTGGCAATACGAAGCCGCTTTGTCGTACATCGGTTCGCCCGCATATACTTCAGCATTTAGGTATAGTTTGGCAAGTAGCGTCCATACTACCGGTTTTGTCATACGTCCGTATGTTGCGGCACTAGGTACTTCCGGCAAATTGCTGTTTGCTGCAAGATCTTCAAGGTCTGCTACAACCAATTGAAACAACTCCTTGCGCCCCATTTGAGATGGATACCAACCTTTATCGTCAAGCGGGGAATCATCCCACACTTTTCCCGGGTTGCCATACAAATCGATCAAGTAGAAGTAGTTCATCGCACGTATAGCTCTCACTTCGTTGCGATACTGCTCTACGTTTTTAATACCCGTTTCGGGCGTAAACATGCGCAAGTACTCTTGGCAATAGCGAATGTTCAACATCGCACGTTGGTAAAATGTGTAGGCGTATTTTGTAGTGTAATCCCAGTTTACGTTTACAAGCTCTACGATTCCTTCATCTTTCCAGTTCCAGATGGCTTCGTCGGTAGGAAACTCCTGCATGGTAATCATACCGCGCAAGAATACCAGCGAACCTTGGTCACCGTCGGGAGCGGTAAGGTCATTCTCATCGGCCGGTCCTTGATTACTCGACAAACCGAAACCCGAATAGATCTTTGCAAGGAAAGCACGAGCCCCTTGCTCGTTGATGATGTTGGTTACATCTTCGTTGTTTGGCTTCTCCTGATCAAGATCGTTGATACAAGAAGGGAAAATAGCCAAGCTGATGATCGAAAGCCAAAACAGTTTCTTTATTTTAAAAAGCTTATTCATGACGACTCAAATTAAAGGTTGATATTAACACCCATCATATAACGTACCGGACGAGGATACAACTCTCTGTCCATCCCTCCCGAAATCTCAGGATCAAGACCTCTGTACTTGGTAATGATGATTGGGTTTTGTACGGTTCCGTATACACGGCCGTTTACCCATTTGGTTTTGAAGCTATAGCCTAATGTGATATTATCGATCTTTAGGAACGATGCGTTTTGCACGTATAGGTCAGACAAGCGTTGGCGTGTGCTGAAGCCGTTTTCAAGTGCATAAGGCGTACGGTTCGACAAGTTGTTGTTACCAAACAAGTCACTTACGTTAAGACCGGCATTGTTAGACTCAGTAGCATTGTACATATAGTTGCCCAAGCTTACACGTCCGTTGAAACCTAAATCCCAGTTTTTGTAAGTAAACTTCGAGCTAAAGCCCATCAATACATCCGCATCCGGTTTCTTGAATTGATACAAGTCGTTATCGTTGACAACACCATCGCTGTTGCGGTCTACATATGCACCCTCGATTGGTTTTCCGGCTTCGTCATACATCTGTTCGTATACATAGAAAGAGCCCGGAGCGTAACCGACACTGTGTATTTTAATGGTCTTTGCACCGTTTCCTCCGGTAGATTCGAAACGTTTGCCCGGCGACACAGCCATCGCATCGTTGAATGTAAGGGAAGTGATGCGCGACTTGTTCCATGCAACATTGTAGGTTACATCCCATGTGAAATCTTTTGTTTGCACAGGTACGGCGGTAACCGAAAACTCGAGACCTTTGTTGGTAAGCGAACCGATGTTGGCTACTACCAATTCGGCAAAGTTTGTTCCGGCAGGAACGTTTACCTCCGCATTGAGCAAGTCGTTTGTTTTACGGTAGTAATAATCCAATGTACCGTTGATTCGGTTGTTTAAGAAACCGTAGTCGATACCTACGTTCCAGGTAGTTGTTGTTTCCCACTTCAAGTCGGGATTGGCAGCAGTAGGTTTCACTACGTTTACCCACTCTACATTTCCGTTTTCATCGTAAAAAGGATACATCGCGCCACCTTTGCCCGACGACCAACTTTGTTGGCTAGGATACCAATTGTCCGAAATATCTTGCTGACCGGTTTTACCCCAGCCTAGTTTTAGTTTTAAGTCGGAAAGAAACTCCGCATCTTTGAGGAACGATTCTTGATTCAATCGCCATGCCGCAGCCAACGATGGAAACAAGCCCCAGCGATGTTTCTTGGCAAAACGAGACGAACCGTCGTCGCGAAGTGTAAACGTAAGCAGGTATTTGTCCATCAACGAGTAGTTGAGACGACCGTAGAACGAAAGCAGTACATATTTTCTTGAATCGTCGAAGAAAGGATCAATAACCGAAGTTTCTTCGCCAAATTTCTCAGGATCGCGAGACAAGTAATACTTCACACGGTCTTTGTCTTGTTGATAACTTTGATACGAGTAACCACCCATTACATCAAAGCGGCTACTGATTTCTGTTACCTCTTTCGCATATTGCAAGTAAATATCGATCAGTTTGTTTTTGAATGTTTCATTGTAGTATTTGCGGCTACCCGATTTGTCTTTGTCTTCACCGTATTCGGCAGGAGCATTCGGAGCTACGGTTAGTTTACCGTCACTGTTTGAGTAGTCGTAAGCAAGGTTTACATTGGCTCTCAATTCAGGAAGGAAGTGAAACTTGTAGTCGAACTGCATGTTTCCTACAAATGTTTTTACATTCGAGCGGTCGCTTGTCATGTACAACATAGAAACCGGGTTGATAGCACCTTGGCTGTTTTTGGGACCGTCGGGCGTACCGTCGTTTGTCCATGTATAATAACCTCCGTAGATGGTATTGTCGTTATAAACCGGTTTGGTTGGATCGTAAAATACCGCCGAACCGATGGCGCCTTTGTTGGCAAATCTATTTTTGATGTAACTTCCCTTTGCATTTAAGTTTACCTTGAAGTGATCGTCGAAAAACGCAGGCGTAAACGACACACTACCGGTGTAGCGCTGGAAGTTTGATGTTTTAAGGATACCGTTTTCGTCGGTGTATCCCAACGATGCACGGAAAGGCATGTCTTTGATCGCGCCAAACATACTTACGTTGTGGTCGGTGCTTACCGCTGTGCGATAGATTTGGTCTTGCCAGTCGGTATTGGTATCGGGATACATGTTCAAGGCTTGCTTCATCGCATCGGTCGCCGAAGGCATTCCGTTTACAAGATCACGGTATTCATTGCCCGAAAGCACGTCAAACTTGTTGCGAGGTGAGCTTACCGATACATTGCCGGTATAGTTGATTTTCAACTTGCCCGACTTCCCTTTCTTCGTTGTAATGATGATAACCCCGTTGGATGCTCTTGATCCGTAGATCGCGGTTGAAGAGGCATCTTTCAATACAGTAAAGGTTTCGATATCCGATGGATTGATCGTGCTGAGCCCGTTTGATAATCCACCAACATTTTCATTACTAAGGATCACTCCGTCTACTACGATCAACGGATCGTTCTTTGCACTCAACGACGAACCGCCACGAATGCGAATGGTAGAACCCGAACCCGGTTCGCCACCGCCCGATATAACGGATACACCGGCAATCTTACCTCCAAGCAAATCTTGTGGCGAGGTAGACAATCCTTTGTTTAGTTCGTCTACTTTAATTGCGGCAACCGATCCGGTAAGGTCTTCTTTGCGTACGCTACCGTAACCGATAACCACGACTTCGTTGAGCAATTCAGTTTTTTCTTTTAGTACAATTGTGTGGTTTACTTTTCCGTTTACCGGAACGTCTTGTGTAATGTATCCTATATATGATACATGCAAAATTCCGTTGGCAGCAACATCGAGTGTGAAATTCCCGTCAATGTCACTGATGGTTCCATTCGTTGGTGTTCCTTTATCGGAGATCGTTGCTCCGATAATAGGCTCCCCGATTACATCTTTTACGACACCTTTTACTTTTATCTTACCACTGCTTTGGGCCGAAGCATTGAGTAGGATAAACAATCCCGTAAAAAGGAAAAAAAACTTTTTCCATCCTTGTTGGTTTATTTTCATGGCTTGGCAAAATTTGAATTATTTATTCGCTCGTAATTTTAAAACAAAAGTATAACAACAATTAATGGATACAGCAACATGGTAAAGTGTAAAAGTAAATAGACTCAAACATTCAATACATTAAACAACAATAGTTTACACACCGATAAGATCTGTTACAAAGTAAGTATTCATTTGCATTATAGTAAACTCTCACATACACTATTTCATAAAACTTAATCAATAAAACTGTGAAAACATTGCTTATTGGTTGCCTTATATCCATTGGTTTTACGAATATAAACAATTCACTATACACCCTAATCCGATGGGCTGCAAAGCATCTTATTGTAAAATGATAATTTATCACACATTTGTAAGGATACAAATAAAGGCTTCTTTTTTCGTCTCAAAAGGTCATTTTATCGCTAGACGAACAAAAACGAATACCATCTTGAATCTACCACATTGCCACCCCAAAGCCGGCAATCGCTTACACACTCGGTACGTCTTCAATAAGCAAGTTCGCAACAGACTGACAGAAAAAACAAAAAGAGCTCCGCAAGCAAACACCTTGCAAAACTCTTTCTCCTGAGAATCGTTTCTACCCAAACCTACGGCCAATGACACACGCACAACACCTTCTCATGCAAACAACCACTACTCCTTACCCCTACTACAACATTACGCACGCTCGGTGCGTATATTCACTCACGCTTGGTGCATGATTTCGTTTTCAATGAAGACTGTTTTATGTCTTCGTTATAACTGCAAACACTCTTCGGGGAAAACTTTTACAGTCTTCACGGTAACTATCTGAAATCTTCATGAACATGAAAAAAAGTCTTCGCAAGAACTAAATGACCTTTTCCCAAGAACTAAACATGCTTTTCGGGCAAACCAAGCAAGGTTTTTGCAAAAAGCAAGCAACCTTTCTATCACCCATCAATAAAATCCTTATAAAAAGCACTGACACATCCTATCCAAACCTCAAACCCACTACGCCAAAACCCATTTTCCCAACCCTCAAAAATCACAAATCTCACCAATCTAGCGCGCAAAACCCCACCAATCAACCCAGTTTCCATCCAATGCAAACAAGGCTTCGTGTATTTTTTTACTTGTGATATGCGTTTATAGAACAACGCATCCATCCGTTTGACCAAATACCCATATCTCGTCCATTAAAACGCAAGCACTAAGCCTGATAATCATTCACCTTGAAAAGCATGGCAATGAGTGGTAAGTAATCATATAACTCAAGCTTCAACAACTTTAGGGATTGCTGTATGCGGTAGTCGACCGTCTTGGATGACACGTTTAGTTTTTGTGCAATCTCGGCATACGTCATGTGCTGAAATCGATGCATTTCAAATGCTTCCCTATACGTTGGCGGCAGGTTATTTATGGCCGTATCTATTCGCTTTACAAGTTCTTCCACAACATAAAAGTCGGGATCTTCAAATAGTTCGCGCAGTTCTAACCGAAACGATTCGATCACATTATTTTGCCGTTGCAATTTATCGATTTGAGATAAGCAGCGATTTCGAACGGCCTTAAATAAATAAGCTTTCAATGATAGGTCGATGTTGAGTTCTTTGTGGTTTTCCCAATACCAAATCATTACGTCTTGTACAACTTCTTCTGCGTCTTGTGGCACAATATATTGAAGCGCGTAACTATACAGCATCGGATAATACTCCCGGAATATTACCTCAAACGGCGGACTGGTTGATTTAAAAATTGAGCTAAGCATAGGTAAGTCTTTTTACGTTAAGGGGCTTTTTCAACCTCTTTGACAAAGTAATATTAAAAAAAAGAATAAAAAAAGTTTGGATTTGGTTTAGGAGGTTTCTTTTTGTATTCGTCATATATACGTAATTGAAATGAAAAGTAATCCATTCAAATCGTATGACATCAACGGATAAATATAAAATAGACTTCCCCGCTTACTTCTCGGGATCATTAACTGGGCACGAAGAAAAAGAGGCAGAGCAGTGGATCAATCGAAACGAAGAGAACCGCAAAATCGCGCAAGAGGCATACGTTCTCTATCAATCGATGAATTCGCTCGCGGCCATCGTTGGCGTAGATGTAGAGAGCGCGCTGCAAAAAACAAATTCACGGATGAGACGGAATTCCCGTTTCACACTGTACAAGACTGCAGCCAAAAGGCTGGAGCGTGTTGCGGCAATCTTATTTATCCCTTTGCTTATTTCGGCATACTTTATATACAACAGACAATCATCGCAGCCGGTGCAGCTTTTAGAATACAAAACAATGCCCGGAATGATTGCTTCCATACTACTACCCGACAGTACGCATGTATGGCTTAATGGAAACTCATCGATCAAGTATCCGTCAGAATTTGCGGGAAATGAACGAAATGTTGCCATACAAGGAGAGGCATTCTTCGAGGTAAAGAAAGATGCACGCAAACGTTTTGTCGTAGAAAGCACAAACAATACACGCGTAGAAGTGTTTGGGACAACGTTTAATATTGTTGCCTTTGAGCAAACTCCGGTAGCCGTAACGCTGACCAGCGGTGCCGTCGACTTCATTTACAACACTCCAAATGCAAAAGAGACCCGAATAAAGCTGAACCCCAACAATAAAGTGATATACAATCAGGATACAAACGAATGCACCCACGTGCCAAACGCGTCTGTCGCAACCGACATTGCATGGAAAGAGGGTAAAGTTGTCTTGAGGAATACATCGCTGGAAGATGCGCTCGAGGTTCTGTCCCGCAGATTCAATGCAGAGTTCAGGGTGAAGGATCGTGCTCTGTACAACCTACATTTTACAGGCGAATTTAAAACACAGCAGCTGTCGAAGATTTTAGATCACTTCATGCTTGCGTCTTCCATTCACTATAAAATCATAGAAGATGACACGCTCTCTCCCGAGAAAACCGTCATCGAACTCTATAAATAATCCCCATGTAAAACGAAAGAAACAGCGTTGCAACAAACCGGCACCTTCTTTGCACATTTTATATTGTGCAAACCGAAACGAATAATATCTAATTTAAATCTATACAACATGGTATTTAGAAAAAAGCTAGACCTCGAAAGATCAAGTAAAACTTCTGATCTAAGTTTCTTTGGAAAAACAAAAGCACGGCAAAGACTGATTGCTTTATGTATTTTGGCATCAACACCCTTATCTACCTATGCCTCTGTTGCGGATGGAGATATAAGGCTCTCAATTCAAGTAAAAAACACATCACTACAGCAAGTACTGGACTTGATAGAAGACCGCTCGGAATATAAGTTCTTCTTCAACAACAACCAGGTAGATACGCAACAACTGGTATCCGTAAATACGGAAGGCTCCGATGTATTTGAGATATTAAAACGGGTATTGAAAGATACAGACCTCGAATATTCGGTAATGGATAAAAACATCATTCTCGCAAAAAAAGCAAACGAAAAGCAACGCGACAATGAAGCGAAAACAAGCGTACAAAACCAGAAAGAAAAGAAAATAACGGGCACAATCACAGACCAAAGTGGCGAACCGATCATCGGTGCAAACGTAAGACTTAAAGGCTCTACAACAGGCACCATCTCCGACTTTGACGGAAACTTTGAGCTCACAGTTCCGTCAAACGGCACACTAATCATCTCTTACATCGGCTACATGCCGCAAGAAGTAGCCGTAAATGGCAAATCAGTTATACCTGTAACCATGCGTGAAGATACCAAGAATCTAGAAGAAGTGGTCGTTACTGCCCTCGGTATCAAACGTGAAGAAAAAGCTCTTGGCTACGCAGTACAAAAGGTAGCCGGAGACAATTTAGCGAACGTAAAAACGGTTGATGTAGCCACTGCTCTAACAGGAAAAGTAGCCGGCCTGAACGTGAAAAACAGTACTGAGTTTAATACGGCACCAACGATACAGTTACGTGGCGAATCTCCTCTTTTAGTTATTGACGGTGTACCTTATGGAAACTTTTCACTCCGTGATATTCCGGCAGATGATATCGAATCGTTAGATGTACTTAAAGGAGCTGTTGCTTCCGCACTATACGGAGCCAGAGGTGGTGCCGGAGCAATCATGGTTACGACAAAAAAAGGAAGTCAGGAAGGTTTAAATATCCAACTCAATAGTAGTACCATGTTTAATGCCGGATACCTTGCCATACCGGAGGCGCAAAGTGGATATAGTACCGGGATTGGAGGTAAGTATAATCCTGCCGATTATGTTTGGGGTGATAAGCTTGATATCGGACGTACTGCTGTACAATATAATCCGTATACATATGAATGGGAAGAAATGCCTTTAACTTCGAAAGGGAAAGACAACTTCCGAAACTTCCTTGAGACTGGTTTTATCACAAACAACAATATTAACATCAGTCAGAAAGGCAAATACGGAAGTTTTCGAACTTCATTGACCCATGTATATAATAAAGGACAATACCCAAACCAAAAACTTAATAAGATTACATATAGTGTTTCCGGTGATATGAAGTTTGGAAAATTGTCTTTTGAGGGTGGGGCAATCTACAACAAACGCTTTTATCCAAACGGCGAAGGTGCCGGATATGGAGGAGGTGGTTACATCTATAATTTGCTTGTGTGGACTGGTACGGACTACGATTTGAGAGATTATAAGAACTATTGGATAAAGAAGGATGAGCAACAAAATTGGATGAATGACGTTTGGTATGATAATCCGTATTTCCTGGCTCAGGAACAAACATCAAAGAATGATTATGATAAAGTTAATGGATATCTATATGGAAAATATGAGATCTTTCCTTGGCTTAACTTCTCTATACGTACCGGAGTTGATGCGTATATATCTCGCTCTGAATGGAAAAATCCCGTTGGAGCAAGAGGCGGATGGCATAAAAACGGATATTTTGAAGTTGCTAAAGCTTCTGGATTTAGCATAAACAATGACGCTCTTCTTATGGCTGAAAAGAAGCTGGGCGACTTTTCTCTTGATGGATTTGTTGGTGCTACAATCTATTATTACTTTGATGATAAAGTTTCAGCAAATACACGAAATGGATTAAGTATCCCCGGATTCTACTCACTAAATTCTTCTGTGGATCCTATAAAAGCTTCTAGCTCATATACTCAAAAACAATTAAATTCTGTTTATGGAAAATTCTCTGCATCTTGGAAGAGTGCTGTTTTCATTGATGTAACGGGACGTAACGACTGGTCGTCTACTCTGCCTTCTGAAACAAGGTCTTACTTTTATCCGTCTGCTGCTGCTAGCATCGTTTTGTCTGAGTTTTTTGAAAATCCTTCATGGTTAGACTTATGGAAAGTGAGAGGTTCATGGACTGTTACAAAGAATGACTTAGGTGTATACGAGACGAATCAAGCATATAGTATACAAACCAATGTATGGAATGGCCTAAACACTGCGATATACCCTTCATCTATTCGAAATTCATTGTTAGAACCAACCTCTTCTAGATCTTATGAAATAGGAACAGCATTTTTCCTTCTTCAAAACAAACTTCGCTTTGATGTTACATACTATAATAAGCTGAAATACAATTTGACAAGGAGTGCGCAAATTAGTGCAACATCCGGTTTTACAAGTACGCTTATTAATTACGACGAAGAACAGGTTAGAAAGGGGGTTGAAGTTTCTGCTACGGCTAATATTATTGAAACTAAAAACTGGGATTGGAGTATCCAAGGGAACTGGTCGCGAGATCGCTATTATTATTCACAAGTGGATCCAATCTATTCAACACAAAAGCCTTGGGTTGCAGCAGGTGAACGTTGGGACTGGTACGGAGTATATGACTGGGAACGAGATCCAAGTGGAAATATTATTCATAACAATGGATATCCTGTAAAAAGTAAGTACCAATCAGTTAAAGGCTTTGAATATCCTGATTGGATTTGGGGACTTAATACGCATATTCGATACAAAAATATATCCGCAACCTTATCGTTTGACGGCCGTGTAGGTGGATTGGCTTTTGCTAGAACAGAACAGGCTATGTGGAATTCAGGCTCTCACCCTGCTAGTGATAACCAATGGCGCTACGACGAAGTTGTAAATGGGAACAAAAGCTATATTGGACAAGGTGTTAAGGTCATCTCAGGTGCAGTAGAGTATGATACAAATGGGAATATCTTAAATGACACACGTATTTTTGCACCAAATGACACAGAAGTTTCTTATGAAAGTTACATCAGAACCTATGAGCCATGGTCTGGAAATGCAGTTTTCCAGAATATTAGAAAAACAACGTTCTTTAAATTAAGAGAATTATCAATAACCTATAGCTTGCCTAATTCACTCTTAGAAAAGACAAAGATTAAAGGAGCTTCGATTGGATTCGTCGGAAACAATTTATTTATCTGGGCTAAAGAGTTTAAATATTCCGATCCGGATGTAGACTCTGATAACCTTAGTTCTCCGTCAATGAGATATCTTGGGTTCAACATCAAATTAAATCTATAAAGCTATGAATATAAAACATCTAATTGCAAACGGCTTAACCCTTTGCTTACTACTTTCATCTTGCTCAAAGTTTGATGATATTAATACCAATCCTGACGCTGCGACAAAAGCAACTGCTTCAATGATGGCTACAGCCTTAATCCTCAATATAACAAAACAAGGAGGAAATAAAGTATTTGTATATGACAATATGCTAAGTAAACAAATTGGTTGGGCTGAAAATGCCGCGAGTGAACAATATAACTTATTTGGCAGAACTAGTTTTGATAATTATACAATCCTAATCACGGCAAAAAAGATGTTAGAGGCATCAAGTGACATTGATAAAGATTCTTATACCGGACTAGCTTTGTTCCTTAAAGCATATAAACTGTTTTATGCTTCACTTGAAGTTGGAGATATACCATATAGCGATGCACTGAAAGGAGAAGAGGGTGTGCAAAAACCAAAGTACGATACTCAAAAAGATGTCATGCTTCAAATCCTGAACGATCTAGACGAGTCATATGCTTTATTTAGCAAAGGCCGTAAATTTGACGGAGATCCAATCTTTGAAGGAAATCCAGATAATTGGAAGAAAACAGTTACCGCATTCCAACTAAAAGTACTTTTACACTTATCAAAAAAAGAAGCAGACGCAGATTTAAACATTGCGTATCGGTTCGCACAGATTGTATCTTTAAGAGATCTGTTTACCTCTAACTCGGATAATTTACAACTCGTTTATTCGAATAAAGCCGGCCAGATATACCCGTTCTATAAAACAGAGACAAAACATGCAGATTATGCCATGCTCTCTAACGTGATCATTGATAATTTTAAGAATTTAAATGACTATCGACTCTTTTATTATGCATCACCATCAAAGTATCAACTAGAAAATGGTATAGATGAAAGCGATTGGTCTGCTTACCTATCCATTGATCCTTCCGCCTTATTTTCAGATCTTTCAGAATTGGCTGGTGAGGATAAGTTTTGTAAGTTAAATACCAGATATACAAACAGACCAGAAGGTGAACCGTTGATCAGACTTGGCTATGCCGAACAGAATTTTATTCTTGCTGAAGCAGCACTTCGAGGTTGGATAAAAGATGATGCGAATGAATTATATAAGAAAGGTATACGTGCCAGCATGGATTTTATAACAACGAATACCCCAAATGAGGTTGCATATCATCACAATCGTGCGATTACAGATGCGTATATAGACTCGTATCTTGCACAAGAAATGATACAGCTTACTGGTTCTAAAGAAGCCGATCTTGAGAAGATTATTTTACAACGTTATTTAGCTTCATTCATGCAGCACCCATATGATGCATATTTTGATTATCGACGTACAGGATATCCAAAACTCCCTATTAATCCTGAATCAAATATGAATCCTGTAAAAGATAAAATTCCAGTAAGATGGATGTACCCTGAAGCTGAATTCAACTTTAATGGTGAAAATGCAAATGAGGCTGTAAACCGTCAATTTGGAGGTGTAGACGACGTCAACAAACTAATGTGGATTCTTCAATAATTGCAACTTAACTACAACCAACCGAGTTGTTTTACACCTGCGTACTGCTAGTTTCTTAACAGTATGCAGGTTCTTTTTTTCATCGTTCCTTATTGCTTGTCGCCGGGAGTTTTGTGGAGAATGTCGAGTTGGCCCAAGGCTTTTACGGCTTTGGGGAAGTCTTCTTTAGGAATGCGCGACTTGTTGCGGACTTTGAGTCGGTAGTTGTAGACCGTTTGTGGAGAGTAATGCAAAAAGCTTGCAATCTTCACGCTGTCGCTAATCCCTAAGCGTACCAACGCATAGATGCGAAGTTCGGGAGTGAGCAACTCTCCTTCTTTCGGATAGATTTTTTCATCGTCGTTGAGCAGCGTATTGAAGTCCTTCACAAAGTTGGGATAGATGCTTAGAAAGATCGAATCGAAGCTTTTGTAAAACTCACGAAGCTCGTCCGTTACCAACGTATTTGACTTCACTTCTTTGTAAAGTTCTTCCGACTGTCCGGCTTTGAGTTTGCGGTTTACTTTCTTTCGGAAGCTGTCGAGTTTGTCGATATACACCGAGCACATGTTGAAAACATAACTGATGTATTCTTCTTTGATGTGATTGGCTTCGGTGAGTTCCTGATTGGTTTTATTCAATTCTTCGTTGACACTGTTAAGGTGTACATTGGTGATTTTAAGTTGTTGACGTGCTGCGGCCAATTCTTTGAGCTTTTTGTAGATAAAGAACATGGTTATCGACAAACCCACTGCCAACACAATGATGATACACAAGAACAGGAGCAATCGGTTTTTTTCTTGCTTCATCTTGAGATCGTATGTTGTATTGATAATGGGCAACATGCGCGACATCTCGAGCGTGCGCAAACGTGCTTTGCAATAAATGGCGTCTTCCATCGAGCATTTCATATACGAATAAGCCCTGTCTATCTCTCCATGATTGTACAACAACAAGGCAAGTCGCGGCAACGACATGTACTCCTTCACGCCGCTTCGCATGTCGTAAACAGACGACAGGATCAAATACTTTTCGGCATTTACAGTGTCTCCTTTTGCGTTGTAGATATCGGAAATCGTATTGGTAATCATGGCAGAAATCCGATTATCGTCCATGTTGTTTTGATAAGTTTCCAAGGCAATTACCAAGGCATTGTCCGTATCTCCTTCGAGCAAAAGCTTTGAGCTTTCAACCAATCCGTATGTGATGTGCCCTGTATCGGTAAGTGACAATATGGAGTCTTTGTAGGCATATTCGAGCTGTTTGTAATGGGTCTTTTCGGGTCCGGCAAATGAGTATTGAGCCATCAACATATAGAGCGAATGATACAAGTGATAGATGTATTCGGTGAGTTCACGCCTTTGTTTGTGTACGTTGATCGAATCCAAAATATCGAGCGCTTCTTTGTACATACCCGTTACAATCATGACTTCGGCTCTATTGAGTTGTGCCATTTCGATGTAGAACGGATCTCCGAATTCTTGTGCTAAAGTCAATCGCTTGTCGGCAATATGATAGGCCGAGTCCATCTGAAAGCTTTTGTAGATATCGAATAGTATGCCGTATTTGAGAAGCTTATCGGCAACCGAACGTGTGGTGTCGAGTTGTGCGCTAAGCTCTGAAATGGTCTGTTGCTTTTGTGTGGTGTAAGTTGCTTTTTCTTTGATGCTCTCATCCAAAACGTGCAGGAGCGAATCGACCTGGCAGGCATTATCGGCACAAAGAAATAGAGCATGCGTTAGTAGTATAATAAGTAAGCTGAGCCTTTTCATGTAAACTGCTTATTGAATTTCGGTTGGTTGCAATTCGGTTTTATTTTGTTGCTCAAAAACAAGTATACCCTTGATCTGACGGTACAAAGATGTAGTATTTTATGTTCTTGCACCGAATCAATCCGTATATTATCCAACATGTTTTCTATTTATTCTTGTAGAACTGTTTTGAAAGAATGCTTTACTGATGAGCGATTTGAAAGCTATGTGAAGTTTTTTGTCAAAAAAATTAATCAGACAGCTTGCATTGTTTGAAATTTGATATATATTTGCCTCAAACATCAGAACAAAGAAAATGAGAAAAACTTTCAATACAGCAACAATCACCCTTTCGTCAGCAATGATGATGATGCGTGAGATGGATATGCGAATGTGTCGCTTGTCCTGCATTGCCGTACCCGGGAGTTTAAGTTAAGTCTGAATTCTTTTAAGAACAAGATATAGTCCTTATCCGGAAGTGCAATGCACCGAACGATAAGGATTTTTTTTTGCCCAAAACTAAAATAATATTCAAATTATAAATTCTAACAAACCATTATCATGGAACAGAAACAACTTCATTTCGAAACATTGCAAGTACATGCAGGACAAGAAGTAGACCCAACAACTTGCTCTCGCGCATTACCAATTTATCAAACAACGGCTTATGGTTTTAACGATGCGCAGCACGGTGCCGACCTTTTTGCGTTGAAGAAATTTGGTAACATCTATACACGTTTGATGAACCCTACTACGGATGTGTTTGAGAAACGCATGGCTGCTTTGGAAGGTGGAGTTGCTGCTGTTGCAACGGCTTCGGGACACGCGGCGCAGTTTTTGGCATTGAACAACTTTGTAAACGAAGGCGACAACATCGTATCGAGTTCTTTCCTTTACGGCGGAACATACAATCAGTTTAAAGTGTCGTTCAAACGCCTAGGCGTAGAAACTCGTTTTGCCGATGGTGATAAGTTTGAAAGCATCAAAAGCTTGATCAATAAAGACACGAAAGCAATCTACTTGGAAACAATCGGTAACCCTGCTTTCAGTGTGCCTGACTTTGAACCGATTGCCGAACTTGCTCACAAGCATGAGATTCCATTGGTTGTGGATAATACATTCGGTGCCGGTGGCTACCTTTGCCAACCAATCAAATGGGGAGCAAACATCGTTACGCACTCGGCTACGAAATGGATTGGCGGACACGGAACGAGCATGGGCGGCGTACTTATCGACGGTGGTAATTACGACTGGAACAACGGTAAGTTCCCTCAGTTTAGCGAACCGTCGGAAGGTTACCACGGCTTGGTATTCGGAAAAGAATTTGGCAAAGACAGTCCGTTTGGTAACATTGCTTTTGCAATTCGTGCCAGAGTGGAAGGCTTGAGAGACTTCGGTCCTTGCATCAGCCCGTTCAATAGCTTTATGCTTACTCAAGGGTTGGAGACGCTTTCGCTTCGCGTACAACGCACTTGCGACAATGCGCTCGAACTTGCCGAATGGCTCGAACAACATCCGAAGATCGAGAGTGTTAGCTATCCGGGCTTGAAGAGCAGCCCATACCATGCTAATGCGAAAAAGTACCTGCAACATGGTTTTGGTGGTGTAATGCAAGTGCATGTGAAAGGCGACAAAGAGGCTACTGCCAAACTAATCGAAAACCTTTCTCTATTCTCGCATGTGGCAAACGTAGGCGATGCGAAATCATTGATCGTGCATCCGGCTACTACAACGCACCAACAGTTGAGCGACGCAGAACAACTTGCTGCCGGCGTAAGACCTAACGGCCTACGTATTTCTGTAGGTATCGAACACATCGACGACATCAAAGCAGACTTAGCTCAAGCTTTGAACAAGTTATAATCACATCTATTATTCTCTCTACTCAACACCAGAGGCCGAATGCCGCTCGCAAGAACGGTTCATTCGGCCTCTAACTTTGATAAAAAAGAAACCCCTGCAAGATCAAGCGACCAGGCAGGGGTTGATAAGTCTGTATATGCGTTATTCTTCTTGTTGTTGTGCTTCGTAAGCTTTCAATAGCTTGTCTTGTACATCCGTTGGTACGAGTTCGTAACCTGAGAACTTCATGGTAAACGAAGCGCGGCCTCCGGTCAAGGAGCTAAGCGAAGTTGAGTACGAGGACATTTCTTTCAAAGGTACTTTTGCCGATATCTTTTCAAATCCTTTTTCACTATTCATACCCATGATCAATGCTCTGCGTCCTTGAAGATCGCCCATTACATCGCCTAGTTTTTCGCTCGGCACAGAAACCTCTACATCGTAAATAGGTTCGAGGATTTTCGGTCCGGCCTGCTTAAAGGCTTCACTAAATGCATTGCGACCGGCAAGCATAAAGGAAATCTCATTCGAATCTACCGGGTGCATTTTTCCATCGTATACGCAAACCCGAACGTCGCGGGCATACGATCCGGTAAGCGGTCCTTGCTCCATGCGTCCCATAATACCTTTCAAGATTGCAGGAAGGAAGCGAGCTTCGATCGCTCCACCAACAATCGAGTTTACGAAGACTAGTTTTCCGCCCCAAGGTAGTTGATGCTCTTGCACGTCACGTACATTCATCTTGAACTCTTGCCCGTTGAACTTATAACTATCCGGCAACGGCATTCCTTCGTAATATGGTTCTACAATCAAGTGTACTTCGCCAAACTGACCGGCACCGCCCGATTGTTTTTTATGTCGGTAATCAGAACGTGAACTCTTCGTAATGGTTTCACGATACGGAATCTTTGGCTCGAAGAATACAATCGGTAGTTTATCGTTATTCTCGATGCGCCATTTCAATGTTTTCAAGTGGAATTCGCCCTGACCCGATACAATTACCTGCTTCAACTCTTTTGAATGTTCGATGATATAGGTAGGATCTTCTTCGTGCATACGAGTCAAGATTTCGCTTAGCTTTTCAGCGTCTGCTTCATTCACGGGCTTGATGGCACGACGGTAGCGAGGCTCCGGATATTTAATAAAGTTGAAACGATAATCAATACCTTTTGCATTCAGCGTATTACCGGTACGTACATCTTTTAGTTTTACGGTTGCTCCGATATCTCCGGCCACCATTTTCTCGACCTTATCTTTGGTTTGTCCGGCCACACAGTATATCTGAGAGATACGTTCCTTCGAACCTCTGTCTGCATTTACCAAGTCGTCGCCCTCTTTTACGGTTCCCGAAATAACTTTGAAGTAAGAAACCTCTCCAAGGTGTGGTTCTACGGTTGTTTTAAATACGAACAAACTGGTTGGAGCTGATGCGTCTGGTGCGACTTCGATACCGTCTACTGTTTTTTCTTTCGGCATTTCGCTTACAAACGGAACTACGTTGCCCAAGAACTCGAGTGTACGACGTACGCACATGTCGCGCGCTGCACTTACACAGAATACCGGGAAGATACCGCGGGTAATCAGCCCTTTGTGAATACCCTCACGCATTTCATCTTCAGAAAGTGTACCCTGATCGAAGAACTTTTCCATCAATGACTCATCATTCTCGGCGGCTGCTTCGACCAATGCTTGATGCAATGCTTCGGCTTTCTCTTTTTCTTCCTCCGGAATCGGCAATACTTCAGGTACGCCTCCTTCTGGTTTCCAACGGTACATTTCCATCTTCAACACGTCTACCACAGCATTGAATGATGCTCCGCAACTGATAGGATATTGCACGGGCACGACTTTGGAGCCGTAGTTTTCTATCAACTGCGCAACGGCATTGTCATAGTCTGCTTTTTCGTGGTCGAGCTGATTGATAACGAAAATAACCGGTTTGTGGAATTTGTCTGTGTAACGGAAATGATTGATGGTCCCTACTTCTACTCCATACTGAGCATCGATAACCATCAGAGCCGTGTCGGTAACATTCATAGCCGAGACTGCCGCGCCGATAAAGTCGTCTGATCCGGGACAGTCGATGAAGTTTAGTTTACGCCCTTGCCATTCTACACTAAAAACCGTAGAAAAGACTGTATAGCCATACTCTTTCTCTACGGGGAAGTAGTCGCACACCGTATTCTTTCCATCAATTGATCCGCGACGTTTTATGATACCACTCTCGAATAGCATTGCTTCTGCGAGAGTGGTTTTCCCGGCGCCAGAACTTCCCAAGATGGCGATGTTCTTGATTTCATTAGATTGGTACACTTTCATAACTCATAGTATTTATTGGTTCAACGTAATATATATTCTATTGAATGAATAGTCGTTTCTTCGTGGTCTTTGTTTTAAACTGTTTTCCTATTTAAAACAAGTATTAACAGTAGTTGGTTGCTTGCTGTCGCTTGCAAATTAGAAATAATGAAATAAAAACACAATACATGTTTCACTTTAAAATTCAATGTTTTACAACATAGAAGGCTAATCGAAAAGAAAAGCACTACCTTTGTTCTGATTGAACTCATCAAACCTGAACCGTATGGCCGGCATATATATACACGTTCCTTTCTGCGCCAAGCGTTGTGCTTATTGTGATTTCTATACGCAAACCAATCACAACCTGATCAACGAATATGTTGACGCAGTATGCAAAGAGATCGAACTTCGCAAAGACTATTTACACAACGAATCCATCAAAACTATTTACTTCGGTGGAGGTACTCCTTCGCAGTTATCCCCGGAGCAAATCGAAAAGATCATGGCACAACTAGGTCGCTTCTATGATCTTTCTTCGTGCGAAGAGGTCACCCTCGAAGCAAACCCCGATGACCTCACGGACGAATTCCTTTCCCGCTTACTTGCGTTGGTACCATTCAACCGAATTAGTATGGGTGTGCAAAGTTTCGACGACGATGATCTGCATTTTCTAAACAGACGTCACTCGGCCGCACAGGCTAAAGAGGCGGTTGCCCTTTGTCGCAAACATGGCATCACAAACATTAGTATTGATCTTATCTACGGACTGCCCGATCAAACTCTCGAAAAGTGGGAACGCAATATTCAAGAAGCGATTTCACTGGGCACACCTCACCTTTCGGCCTATCACCTGATCTATGAAGAGGGTACGCCGCTTTATAAACTTTGGGAAAAGGGGAAGGTAAAACAGGCAGATGAAGAGTTGAGCGTGGAAATGTTTAAGATGCTAATCGACGAGCTCGAAAAGGCAGGAATCGAACAATACGAAATCTCGAACTTTGCCAAAGACGGCGCCTACTCCAAGCACAATACTTCGTACTGGCAGTCTACTCCTTATTTAGGATTGGGCCCTTCAGCTCATTCGTTCGACGGAACAAACAGGGAATGGAACGTGGCTTCGATCAAACAGTATATTGAACGCATCGACGCAAACACCGTAAACCGGGAAGTGGAAGAGCTCGATACCCGTACGCGTTACAACGACTACATACTCACAGGCCTTCGTACCAAATGGGGTATTGAGCTGGATTATATCACCTCTCACTTTGGAGCCGACTACTTGTCGTATTGCCTCGAGCAAGCAGAGCCTTTCTTAAAAGAAGGACTATTAGTGCGCAACAACAATACCATCAAACTCTCGCGCGATGGGATCTTTATCTCCGACGGAATCATGTCGGATCTCATGAAGCTAAATGATACTGAATGCTGATTCTAGCCATATATAAAGTACTCGATCAACCCAACCTTTGATCGTAAAAATAGTAAAGCCGAAGCGCTACTCTTTGACACAAGAGTTGCACTTCGGCTTTCTGTATTTAGAGACTACACCAATCAAAAGAAAAGGCAGCCCGTTGGTTTATTCTACAATATCCATTTCGTCTAGCAAATATCCTGCTCCCGCATATTTGTCGATCACAAACAATACGTAGCGAACATCCACGATAATGGAACGTTGATAGTCTGGTAAGTATTCGATATCGCCACCTACACCTTCCCAGTTACGGTCAAAGTTGGTACCGATCAGTTCGCCGCGCGAGTTCAACACCGGGCTACCCGAGTTACCACCCGTGGTATGCGTAGTTGCCGCAAAAGCAACCGGTTGTTTGCCTTGCTCATTTGCGTAGCGACCAAAGTCTTGTTGCTTGTAAAGCTCTTTCAACTTATCCGAAACTACAAACTCCCAGTTGTTCGGATCTTCTTTGTCCATCACACCATCAAGCGTAGTTGTCGCGTCGTATGTCACCGCATCGGTAGGACGGTAACCTTTCACTTGTCCGTACGTAATACGCAATGAGAAGTTTGCATCCGGAGCCATAGTCAATTCACCTTTCATCTCCATCAAGCCTTTCAGATAAGCACGATGCGCAATCGCATAGCCCGAATCAAAATCGGCCAATGCCTTCTTCAATGTAGCATTTTCTTCTTGTACCGAAGCTGCCAAATTCATCATCGGATCCGCATTAAGTTGCTTCAACGATGGCTTCTTCATGAATGCAGCAAGGTTTTCTTTGCTGGCAAAGATCGAAGTATCGAACGTAAAGTCTACAAATGCATCGGTATCTCCGTTGAATTTTGTATCGATCAGTTCAAGGTAAGCCGGTCTTTTGCCCGCAGGAACCAACTTGGTATATTCTTTCAAAAGCACTTTCGCAATCTTGCGATCTACCGCAGGCGAATAGTCTTTGTTTTGGAACTTGTCAAAGGCTTGTTGCAACACAGGCAAAGCTGCCGCGATTGCTTTCTTATCTTTTGCGATCAATGCAGCTTGCAAGGTATCCATCGACGCGGGAACTTTCACGTATTCAATACCGCGAAGCAACGCTTCATCCAACATTGCACGACGAAAACGAAGATCTGCTCTGTCGGCCACAATGGATTCGAGTGTTTGGATTGCTTCGATGTAATTCGATCGGCAATTCTTTTGCGACCAAGCCAACAACTCGTCTTGCATTTGCTTCTTTACCCCTTCGAAGTCACGCTTATTGATCGCCCA
Organism: Tannerellaceae bacterium; assembly: GCA_051656605.1. Taxonomy (GTDB): domain Bacteria; phylum Bacteroidota; class Bacteroidia; order Bacteroidales; family CAMTPD01; genus UBA12018. The sequence continues at coordinate 57,740 of JBOGCF010000002.1, forward strand.
GTTTGTTCCGATCGCATTCTTATATGCATTGGTCGAACCCGCATATTTGCTTGCATATTGGATACGTACTTGCGGATCGGCAAGCATCTCTTCAAGCATAGCTTGCTGACGAAGGTTACGGATATTGATACGAACCGCATTGTCAATATCGCGACGTTCCGCTACTTCCCAAGAAGTGTAATAACGGTTTGTTGTACCCGGAAAGCCCATTACCATAGCATAGTCATTCTCTTGTACGCCACCGGTAGAAAGCTTGAAGTAACGCTTTGGTTTCAAAGGAACGTTCGACGTTGAGTAAGGAGCCGGATTGCCATTGGCATCGGCATACACACGAAACAACGAAAAGTCGCCCGTGTGACGAGGCCACACCCAGTTGTCGGTATCCGCGCCAAACTTACCGATTGATGAAGGCGGTGCTCCTACCAAACGAACGTCGCTGAAAATCTTTTTCGTAAACATATAATACTTGTTTCCGCCAAAGAAAGGTTTGATCTCTACAGCCGTGCCCGGGTTATTCTTTAGAAACTCCGCGCCAACTTTCTTTTCAGCCAACTTATTTAAATAAGAGGCAGACAAGAACTTCATGCTGTTTGGATCAGTATCGCTCTTCAAATCCTCTTTCACATAATCGGTAACATCATCGATCGCGTCGATAAACGTAACCGTTAGTCCCGGATTGGGCAACTCCTGTTCGCGGCTCATCGCCCAGAAGCCATCGGTAAGGTAATCATGCTCTACCGAACTGTGTTGTTGAATTTGACCGTAACCACAGTGGTGGTTGGTAATCAACAAACCTTCCGGAGAGATCATTTCGCCCGTGCAACCACCACCAAAGATCACAACCGCATCTTTGAGCGAACTAGAGTCGGGACTATAAATATCTTTCGCTTCGAGCTCAAGGCCCAACGCTTTCATTTCATCAAATTTCTGTTGTTTAAGAAGTGGCAACAACCACATGCCTTCATCGGCAAGCAGCGGCTGAGTTAGCAGTGCCACTGCCAGTGAAACGATTACTTTCTTCATCAATTAATAGTGTTCTTTTTTTATTTGTTTTTCTGATAGATTACAACTCCAAAGGTTTCAATCTCGTGCTTCAACGCTTCATTCGTTATTCTGTTGTATAAAAGCAGGTCTATTTTATAAGGCATCAATAAATCATCTATATTCATCAATAAGTTTCCCAATACGGTAGACGAAACATCTTCTCCGCATAAAACAATATCAAGATCTGAGTAAGGTTTATAATTTCCTTTTGCTCTAGACCCGAAAAGAATAACTTTTTCAACTTCTGCCGTAGAAGCAAATAGATTCTTTAGAGAGCATAGCTCTTCCTCTTTTATACCAAACCGATTCATCTTAATACTCAAAGATCAAATATACTACCTTTCAACTTAGACACCTTCGAATCCATTTTTTCTTCAAAGGCTACAAAAGCCGGATAATACAAGTCGGTCACTTTATTACAAATCTCGATTGCCGTATCTTCGTTGTACGTGTGCGAAGATTTGTTTCGGGAAACAATCATATCCATCCACACATGCGCATCAACAATTAGCTTTAAATAGAAAGCTTCTCGTATCGCATCACGAGAACCGCCCAATGTATCATTACCTTGATACTCGGCATAGTCTTTCATTACCTTCCAAGCCAGCTCCTGCGTATATTCAAATCGCTGAATAACCCCTTCTCGTACAATCTCGTTCAAGATAGAATTGTCCGCAGCTTCTTTGCGATGCATTTGAATATACTCGACAGCTTGCTTCAAGCGACTCAGCGCTTTTTTGTAATTTGAAAAACGTTGTTCCCAACGGATGGACTCGCTCATAGTTTATGCTCTTATGATTATTTATTTCCAGTTTTTGTAGGGGTTCTTGGATAGCATGGCATTGTAATAGCGGACGTCGCCGGTTACTTCTTTGCCCAGCCATACCGGAATTTCAATGCTTTCTTTCTCATTTTGCAACTCCACCTCGGCCATCACCAAGCCTTCGTTGTCGCCGTGAAACTCATCAATCTCAAAGGTATGCATCCCCACTTTGGCCTCGTAACGCACTTTGTCGATTACGCCCGGCTCGCACAACTGAATCAACTGTTCGGCATCAGCAACGGAAATCTCTTTTTCAAACTCAAAGCGAGACAACCCCGCTTTATTCGAAGCCCCTTTGATGGTGAGATAACCTCTTTCTCCGCGGATGCGTACCCGCACCGTACGCTCGGGCACAGACGATAAATATCCCTGCACGATACGTTCGGCCAGATACGTGTCTTTTTTAAAGTCGCCCGACACCAAAAACTTACGTTCTATTTCAAGTGCCATAACTTAGTTTGTTTTATTTGATTGTTACCATCGTTGCGCCGTATCCGTATTCTTGGAACGAAGCATCTTGAACACCGTATTTGCTGTATTTGCGTCTTAGTTCGTCCATCAACGCTTTACGCAAAACGCCTTCGCCTTTACCATGGATAAACACGATCTTTTGCCCGGTATTCTGTTTGTATTGATCCAATACGCGTCTGAATTCATCCATTTGATAATGCAGAATAGCCGTATTGTCCATACCCGTAGTATCGTCGATCAGTTCTTCGATGTGCAAATCCACCTCAACGATATCCCCTTTGCTACGTTCCGATTTGTCGATACGCTGTGTTGCACGACGCTCTACACGCGCCTTTTGGTTCATCATTGTTTCGAGGTCGTGGTGCGACATCACCATTTCTTTTACCGGCAAGTCGTTGCGTACCACATTGTACACCAAAGCCCCTTCGTTGAAGAATTCACTTTGCTTGAAGCTGTGCAGTTTGTAGAACTTCACCGTGTCTACACGAATCTCTACCGATACCGCATTTTTAAGTGCGAACGCTTTGTCTTTTTTGTATGCGGTAAACTGAATGCACACACGCTCCAAGTCGTTCAAGTCCTCTTTCACAAACTCCTCCATAAACAGGCGGGTGTTTGGTTCGATCTCTTCCTGATAGCGCAACTTCCAGCCGTCGTCGGTTCTATTTAGATACGAAAGCGACAAGTAGTAGTTACTCTCATTGATGATGTATGCTTCGTAGTTGGTCGTTGAAAGCTCCTTTGGCTTCACAGGCAAAAAGGCAAGATACACATTCAACGCATCGTTGCCTTTGATCTCTTCCGGCGTATACACCGGATCGTTGTGCTCGGTACGACTTGCCGCCTTTTGAATCTCCTTGCTTGGTTGTACCGTTTTGCTCACCTGTATTTGTTGCTCTACCACAACACACTCACGAATCAGTACCGGAGTTTCAAAGCCGTCTTCTTCTTCAACCAATACAATATCTTTTCCTTGGAATCGTCTTACAACTCCTCCGCCCACACTATTTAGGAAGCGAACTTTATCGCCTATTTTAACGCTCATGATCTATTTTTCTAAATTGTTATACGTGCAAAGTTGCTTATTTTTATGAACATATAAAAACAAAGCAACGCTCTTTCGGCAAGATACATTAATTTTGCAAATCCAACCGTATCCGAATGGTTGCATTCATATAGTTTAGAACAAATGAAACAGACAAAAGAAATCAAAATAGAAGAATATAACTATCCGCTTCCCGACGAACGGATCGCCAAATTCCCACTTCCCAAGCGTGATACTTCAAAGCTGTTGCTTTACCGCCACGGCGAAATTGAGGAACATACGTTTAATCAAATCGACAATTACATTCCCGAGCAGGCACTGATGGTTTTCAACAACACGAAAGTAATTCAGGCACGCATGCATTTCACCAAAGATACCGGTGCGGTGGTTGAGATCTTTTGTCTCGAACCTTATGCACCCAACGACTACGCGCTGGTTTTTCAACAAACCGAACGCTGCACGTGGGTATGCTTGGTAGGCAACTCGAAACGTTGGAAAAGCGGATTGCTTCAACAACAACTTCAAGTGTGCGGCAAGCAAGTAACCTTGAGTGCCGAGCGCATTCAAAACAACGGCGAAAGCAACCTTGTGGAGTTTACGTGGGACAATGCGGATGTTACTTTCGCGGAGCTATTGGATGCCTTCGGCGAACTCCCGATTCCTCCGTATTTGAAAAGAGAAACGGAAGAAAGCGACCTTGAAACCTATCAAACCGTTTACTCAAAAGTAAAAGGTTCGGTGGCTGCTCCTACGGCCGGGCTACACTTTACACCCGAAGTCTTCGAGGCCTTGAAAAAGAAACACGTTACCTGCGAAGAGGTTACCCTGCACGTTGGTGCCGGCACCTTCAAACCTGTAAAAAGTGAACTGATTCAAGATCACGAGATGCACACCGAGTTTATTTCGGTGAATAAAGTAACGATCGAGAACCTGTTGCACAAAATCGATTGCGTGATCGCGGTGGGAACAACCTCGGTACGCACGATCGAATCGCTTTACTTTGTAGGTGCCATTCTCGAAGCCAACCCGAATGCGCAACCGGCCGATCTAAAAGTGACGCAATGGATGCCTTATGAAGGAAAACTTCCTACAATCACGGCTCAAAAAGCTTTGCAGAATATTCTCGATTACCTGTCGGTACACAAGCTCGACAAACTAATGACCAATACGCAGATTATGATTGCACCGGGATATTCGTTTAAGATTGTACGCGGCATCGTGACCAACTTTCACCAGCCGCAAAGCACACTGCTTCTGTTGATCTCGGCCTTTGTCGACGGCAACTGGAAACCAATCTACGATTATGCCTTAGCACACGACTTCCGCTTCTTAAGCTACGGAGACAGTTCGCTGCTACTACGATAACAATATACAGAGACGGGGCGCCGGCACAAATGCCAACGCCCCGTCTTTATTATATAACTACGTCTATTATTCTTCGATGATGATGCGGAAACCTACGTTGAAAGGTGCCATCCATGACTTATAGAACTTGCGATACGATGCGGTGGCAAAGGCCGGACGATCGCACCATGAACCGCCACGCACTACTTTGTATTCGCTGTCTTTCTCTTCTTCCATCTTCGGATAAGCCGACTTCGCCGAGCGAGTCCACTCTGCAACATTGCCAAGCATATCATGCAAGCCCCAGTTGTTGGGCTCGTACGATGCCACGTCTGCAACAATCATCACGCCGTCATTCTCGGCATGTACTTTCGGTATGAAATCCCAAAACGCACGCATCGGTTCGGTCGGTTTCATTGGCCGCGGATCTACTCCCTGCACCGCAAAGTTGGTGAGCGAAGTATCGGCCAAGTTTTCGTAACGTGCAAACGACGCACCCTTTTCTCCAAACCAGAAGTCTGTATCGTTACCGCCACGAGCGGCCCACTCCCATTGTGTTTCGGTAGGTAGCGCAACGGTTGCATTCAGGTTCTTGGAAAGCGCATCGCAAAAGGCGTTTGCCTCGTCCCAGCTTACACGTACTACAGGTTGTTTTTTGCCGTTGACCCAATAGCCCGGCGTGGTATGGTCTTTCCAGAATTGCCCTACGATGCGACTATCATGCTGCGGAAACAATGCCGTATATTGCTCGTTGGTGATTTCCGTTTTACTCATCCAGAAACCCTTCTCCACCGCAGCTTTTCGCTGTGGCGACGAAGTCACTTCATCCGATGCCCCCATCACAAATTTGCCCGCCGGCACCCAAACCAAATCAACCGCTATGCCCGGAGCCACTTCGATCGTTTTCGTTTGTTGCGTCTTCTGCAAGGTAGCCATTTGCTCTTCGCTTACAGGGAATCCTTTCACCTTCGGAGTCTTGCCGTTTTTCGACGTGGAAGTTTCTCGCTCCAAGCCTGCCGGTTGTTGCGACTTCATATAATTGGCATACGTTTCCAGCTCATTTCGCCAGTCTACATCGACGTTGCTGTATTTGCGGCCCAGTTCGCGACGACGTTCATACTGGTCGTTGTTCTTAAACTGACTCATTTGCATAAATGCGCCAAAGTACGGAGCATTCAAATCGACCCACTGATACAGCGTTTGCCAGTCGGCATCGTCCAACTTCACCCCGTGGTGTCCGCTTTTCAAAATGCGAATGAGTTCGCTGTTATCAACGTGGTATTCGCCCGGTTTCAACACATACATATCGGCTTCGGGACCTTGTCGGTACACATACGGATGCAGGTTGAGATAACTCTGCTCATACACACGGTGAATCTTCGTATAGTTACCACGCTTGTAGTCTACTTCGTTGCCCGGTCGCAAGTCCATCGCTTGTTTTGTGCCGTCGTGACACGAAACACACGCACGGTCTAGTATCGGCTGCACTTCGAGGTTGAACGTAAACGGACGCACACCTCCCGCAGGAACATCCAACGGTTGCGCCTCCTTCAAAGCCGCCATCGTACGTTTCGGAATCGGTATTTGGTTTTGATCTTCATGGCAACCCACGCACGAGACAATCTCTCCCGGCATTCCCGCTATCCAGCTACGCATCCATTGCAAAGCAGCTCCGGCAGAGTCGAGCGGTTGAATCGATACGGGCGTATTGGCAGGAATCTTAAACATCACCGAACCATCCGCCTCAACAGGTATCGTACCCAAGATGCGTTTGATGTCCCATCCGCTTTGAATACCCTGCGCGTCGTGGTCGGAAGGCGACTGTACATACGCATATTCGTAAGCAAAAATACGGACCGACTTAATGGCGCCACGCGGAATACCCCGGCTCCCTTCGCCCTCGTAGATATCTTGAATAAACACGGTAGCCTCTTTCTCGTTGGGTTTGATCTTGTCGGGAATTACGGGCGGTGTGGTTGTCTTTTGCAACGGAATAGGCGCGATGAGTCCTTCACCCTCGTATTCGGCAATGCAGGTCATGTTGTCGAATACATCGACCAGATAAATACCCCACAGCGCGTCGGGATATGGTTTTGCCGCAACCAGAAAATAGTTTTCGTTGAGCGGAAAAGGCTTGATAAACTGTGGCCAAACCTTATCTACGAGTCCGTCTTTTATCTCGGGCACGATCTTGCGATCGCGAAAAGGAATCTCTTGCAACATCCCCTGCTCTTCCTTGCGCGACTTCGACGGATCAAAGATGATCAGCCTTCCCGAGCGGGCTACGCCGTGATGCCCCGAAATGATTCCGACAAACTTAGAACCAAACTTTGAGATGGGCTGCACGTCGAAAATACTATTGGGAAAGTACGAACCGCTACCGTACAACGCTTTGTTTTCGGTGCCGTCGGGGTTCATGTGCATCACAATGCGCGAGAAATAGTGCGTAAGGTCGGTATATTCCCAACGGGTATACATGATGCGCCCGTTGGGCAGAAGCACGGGATTCCAGTTGCCGTCTTGGTCAAACGTTAGCCTTCTCAATCCTTTCGACAGCGGATCATACGAGATCAAGTTGGCCACCATATCACTTCCGTGCACACACGGCACGCCGTTGTATCCGATATTGGTAGTCGCGATCAGTTTGCCGTCGGGCAAATAATTTGCGTCGCAGAATTCAAGATCGGCCTCTTCGCTGTCGATTGCTTTTTTATGTGTATTCGTTGTGAGGTTGTATTCGTAAACATTCCACTTACCCGTGGTATCGGTCGAGGAAAACAGCACAGCGTCGGCATTCCAATTGAGGCGAATGTCCGACAAAGGAGCGTCGTGCCCGGGCTGATAGATCGTGTCTTTCTTCAACGATCCGTTCAAGTCGGAAAGGACAACCAAGGCTGCGTCGTACCCTTTTCGGCGCGACGAAAGCAGCGACGACCAGTTGTTGGGAGCCGTACCCAAAGAAGGAGCCATGGCTTTGCGCGCTTTATCGCCCAAACTATAATTGGCAACCAGGATTTGATCGAAGGCTAGTGAGGGATTCGACAAGGCGATTTGCTTTTCGAGTGCTTCCAACTCCGCCACTTGTTTTACAAAGGTTGCCGAATCGGTCAACGGGGCTATTTGCCGCGCGATAGCTTGTCGCTGATTGTTGAGTTGCTGCAACTGCTTTTGCTGTGAAGCCACATCCTCACCGTTCTTTGCCCGATGCGAAAGCGAAAGCGCGATTGATTCGGGTTTGATTCGATTGAAAACATGCTCAGCCCTTTTCACCTGTGCAAAAAGAGGCACTTCGTTTTGCCCAAATCCTGCTAATGGAATGGAAGAGAGAGCAAGCAGTGCCAACATAGAATGCTTGTAGTGTTTCATGGTATATACCTATTATTCGGTTCGTTATGCCAACAAAGGTATAGCATCAAACAAAGAAACTCATCCACTATTTACCCAACCTATGATACTATATTACCATCTTTTGGAAAAATAAACAGTGAATGAGCCTTTCACAAAAACAATTACATCAATATGGTTATTCAATCATAAAGACAAATGGTTTGCTATCTACCATCTTAGAGGCTGCATTTCCGGCATAGATTTGCCCCTCTGAAAGTGCCAACTTCTTCACCGATGCGTTTTCGGCAAAATTAAGATCGTTGAGATTGATCCAGAAAACATTCGGAGACAAAGTAGACTCATAATAATAGACTTTATTCTTTTGATCCGAAACCGTGCGCCAAATAGTAGATGCGATATTGGGCTGATTAGGAGTACTGATACCCAACGGAACCGAAACATTACGCATTACACTAAATACGCCGGCAACACCTTCGTGAAAACTAGCAGTCTTCGGAATGGCGCCTATATAAAACGATGCGCGAACAAAACGGTCCGAAGCACGATTGGTACCCGGAAGCATCACCAAACCACCAATTTGTTGCCAATAATCATTCAACGTGATTTGCTTATCATACCGAGGCGAATTGGTCATCACCACATATTGCGGCCCGGCGTGCACCACGATCTTACCGTCGAAATACTCAAAAATGGCACTGTTGCCACTAGGATCGGATATCGACAAGTGCAACTGAGCTCCCGAACCATTAGGAAGTTGCGGAGCAATCACTTGAAATAAATCTTGACTCAATGCTTGTACCGCCTCGTCTACCGTAGCAAAATTGTCTAATACATACTGTGCCCACAAAGAGATGTTGAGTTCCGGACGGTTATCGCCGGGACGTTGGTAGCTCGACTCGGCCAGATAAAGAGCGTTTGCTACAAGCCCTTTTTCATTCATGCCGTCGGCTGTTCCGATTTCGTATCCCGAAGCCACGAGACTTCCATATTTAGCTTTCCAAACCACTGCTTTGTCGCCAACCGCACCACGCCTTTCAATTCCTCTTGGCAACAAGTAAAGATTTGTTTTCATATCTTCCATCCAGTCCATCGTACGCCCTACGATAACCAACCCATTTTCGCCTTTATACAAAGCCCTTGTACACGCTTCGGCCGGCTCACTTACTGCTGCCGAAATCATCAAACCGCAAAGACTAAGCCCCAAACCTTTTATAAACTGTTTCATACTCCGTTGAATTTAAATATACATTGGATTTAATTGCATTTGTAATGAAACGCAGCCGTACCATTAATAGTTGATATAAATATGTTAAGTCTCAGCTGAATTAACAAAGTTTGTAACCCGTTAAGCAACCTGATGTACAAAACATTAGCTCCAAACCAAACCTTATTGTATACTTTCGAATAAAGCAGATCATTGCTTGGTACTGCCACGATTATCGGCATTTATAGCGAAAAGGGCATTTTTGTGTCTGGTTGACGATCTTTCCTGACCAAATTATTGCTTACAGTATGACGGGAAAACCACCGGAGTTGATAACCAGTTTGTCGCATGGTTATGGAGAAGTTTTTTTCGGGTCGGCAAAATGATTGCGGTCGGCTTTGAGTGGTTACAATTTGTAACGGCTCAACTCTCGCAGCGTGGTTTCTGCCGCCGGTATGGCGTGAGGTAGCACAGCCGTCGCAGCCTCATCGCAACAACGACGCACAAACGCCCCAAAGAGGCAAAACGTTTTCAATGAAGAGTGTTTTGCGTTATAGTGAAGAGTGTGCACAGTCTTCACTATAAACCAAAACACTCTTCATGGTGAGTGAAAAAAGTATTCACGGTGACTAAAAATGATCTCCTCGAAAACCTAATAACCTTCACAAAAGAACCAAATTAGGTTTTTCCGGGAAGGTTATTTGCTTTTTTCGAGAACCAAACGAGCTTTTTGCACGAACCAAGCTTGGTTTTCAAGCCAAATTTGTCGTATTCACGCTTTCACGCTGCTTTATCACGAGCCTGATACCTTTTGATTGTGGTTAAAAACCCATTTTCTGAACCTGAAAAATCGATCGTTTTTTGCAATCTAGCGCGCAAAACATCCACAAAAACCCTATTTTAGCCCCGCAAAAAGCACTTGTATTTCTTTCATAAACAAGGCTTATTGTAAATATTGAATCCTACGACACCATGAAAAGACCCTGTCCCCGATTTGCACTCCTTACATACGTTCTTTGCCTGATCTGCTTCCTTTCGACGGGTTGCACGGCGACGCATTTGTCGGATGCGGCAAGGAGTTATACCCACGAATATTGGCACGAGGCCTATGCGTCGTATCGAAAGGTATATGCGAAAACCGACCGAAAAGACAAAGCAAAGCGGGAACAGATTCGTGCGCGGATGGAAAGTAGCCGTGCCCGCCTCAACTCTCCCTCAAAAGCAGATCTGCTTGCCGATCCGGCATCATTGCATTACCGGGTCTCGGTTGTAAAAGGAGCGGAGTCGCCACGTAACGAATGGGCGCCCGTGATCTTCAACGATCATCAATTGCTCTTTGCCAGCGACCGAAAGCAGACGTACGGAACCGCCAAAAGCAAACAAACGGGACAGAAGTTTGCCGATCTTTTTTCTGCCATCATCGCTACGCCCGACAGTATAGCCAAGCCCGTTCATCTATCCAACGCGATCAACAGCCCTGACGGAGAAGAGCATTGTGCCGTGCATCCGAAAGGAACATCTATGGTAGTTACAAGGCGAAGCGAACGCAAAGGGGTGCATTACGAATTGTTGCTCACCGAAAAAAGAAACAATACGTGGAGTATTCCGCAATCCATCCCGCTATCCGATGTTGCAAACCCCAAGCATGCTTGCTTTTCTCCTTGTGGAAAATGGCTTTACTTTACCGCGCAATCGAGAGTAGGCAACGATGAATCAGCCAACGGAATGGGTGGTTATGATCTCTACCGCATTGCTTTTCCAATTGTGCACAATAGCATTCCCGAGAACTTGGGCGACCTGATCAATACTCCCTTCGACGAAGAATATCCGTCGTTTCGTAACGATACCACCCTCTGCTTTACCTCGAACGGACATGCCGGCTTTGGCGGAAAAGACATCTTTCAGTGTATCCTTCGCGAGCAACTACCAATACGGGTAGAACACCTCCCCGCTCCCATTAATTCTACGGCCGATGATTATGCGATTGCGTTTTTCTCGAACGGTAAGCAGGGGTATTTCGCATCGTCGCGTGAGCACCCCAAAGGTTATTCAAGTCTCTTTGCCTTTGAGCATGTACCGCCGTCGCATCAATTGCAGGGAACGGTTTCGTTTTTCCCGGGGGATATTCGGGCAAACTATCGGATCAAGCTGGTTTCCCAATCGGGCGAAACGGTAGAGCGCGTGTGTCGCGATTCGGTTTTCACCTTGCCGCTTCAACCCGGCCAACAGTATCTTATCGCAGTGTATGCCGAGGGGTATCGGTCAGACTTTACCGAGTTTTCAACATCCTCCAAGCATCGCGATATGTATTTCTTTAACGCGAACTTGCAGGTACTCGTGCCCCAAGTGAATGAATAAAACCCTACCTTTGCCCTATCAATTAATGCTAGTTGAATGATGCAGAAAGTATTACTTATAACTCCCCCGTTTACACAACTAAACACTCCATATCCGGCTACGGCCTACCTCAAAGCGTTTCTTTCCCAACAAGGGATCGAGACGGCGCAGTGCGACTTGAGCATTGACGTTTTCCTTGCACTTTTCTCCCGACAAGGGCTTTCGGTGTGCTTCGAAATGGCGCGCGACAAGAAAGATCTCTTGTCCGAAAATTCGTTGCATATCGTGGAAATGGCCGATGCCTACCTCGATACGATTGATAGCGTGATTGCTTTCTTGCAAGGGAAGCGACAAACCTTGGCACAGTTGATTGCCGACGGCGATTTTCTGCCGCAGGCTTCACGCTTTGAACATACGGAAGATCTGGATTGGGCGTTTGGCGCGATCGGTTTGCGCGATAAAGCGATCCATTTGTGCACGCTTTATCTCGAAGACTTGGGCGACTTGATTACCGAAGCCGTTGATCCGCATTTCGGATTTAGCCGCTATGCCGAGCAGTTGGGCCGTTGTGCTTCTTCGTTCGATGCGTTGCAGGCCGAACTTGAGAAGCCGCTCACAGTTATTGACAACCTGTTGATAACTCAGCTCAAACAACAAATGGAGCAACACAATCCGACGTTGGTGGGGATTACCATTCCTTTTCCGGGCAACTTGTATTCGGCGCTTCGCTGCGGCGAGTGGATCAAAGCGAATTATCCTTCCGTGCAAATCGCGATGGGCGGCGGCTTTCCCAACACCGAACTACGCTCGCTCGAAGAGACACGCATCTTTAAATATACCGATTATATATTACTCGACGACGGAGAGATTCCGATGCTTCAGTTGGTTCGCCTGCTCAACAAGGAGGTTGGTGAAGACGAACTCAACCGCACGTTTGTATTAAGAGAGAACAAGACGGTTTACCTCGAGAATATAGCCATCAAGGACGTGTCGCACGCCGAATGTGGTTATCCCGACTACGACGGACTACACCTGGACCGATACGTTTCGATCATCGAAATCGCAAACCCGATGCACAAGCTTTGGAGCGACGGACGCTGGAATAAGATGACGCTGGCGCACGGTTGCTACTGGGGAAAATGTGCTTTCTGCGATGGTTCGCTCGACTACATCAAGCGTTTTAATCAAACCACTGCGGCACAACTGGCCGACCGTATGCAAACGATTATGGAACAAACCGGCGAACCGGGCTTTCACTTTGTCGACGAGGCTGCACCGCCTGCTTTGCTCAAAGAGCTTTGCCTCGAGATCTTGCGCCGACGCATGAAGGTGGTTTGGTGGGGCAACATTCGTTTCGAACGTAGCTTTACGCCCGACCTTTGCCGATTGATGAAAGCTGCGGGTTGTATTGCCGTATCGGGCGGATTGGAGATTGCTTCGGATCGTTTGCTAAAGCTGATTAATAAAGGGGTCGACGTAGCACAAGTGGCACGCGTAGCCAATCACTTTACGCAGTCGGGCATTATGGTGCATGCCTATTTGATGTATGGTTTCCCTACGCAAACAGCACAAGAGACGATCGATTCGATGGAGACTGTTCGCCAGTTGTTCGAGAACGAAGTGGTACAATCAGGCTTCTGGCACCGATTTGCCATGACGGCGCACAGTCCGGTAGGCCTTTCACCCGAAAGCTTTGGCGCAGAAGTCATAGAAGGTCCTTTTGGCGGATTTGCCAAAAACGACGTGCAGTTTGTAGATAAGATAGGGTGCGATCACGGACTATTCTCAGAAGGTCTTCGCGTTTCGCTATATAACTACATGCAGGGTGCAGGTTTCGACTTGCCGCTTCACAAATGGTTCGACTTTAAGATTCCGCGTACTACGCTGCCGCCATCCTACATCGAACGGGTAATAGACTCGCACGAAAAGCGTAGCATTTCCCCTCGACAAAAGATCGTTTGGCTAGGTGGAGCTACCGAAATCGAACAAACCGAACGCAACCGCAAAGGCAAAAAGTCTGTCGCAACACGCCTAGTCATCAACAACAAGACAGAAACACTGGCGTGCGACTGCACCAACAACCTGGCGCAATTCCTGCACAACACGTTGCCAAGCTTGAAGCCAAGTGCCGAACAAGCCGTAACCCTCGAAGCTTTTGCCGAGCTACTTACCGACAAAGCAGCGATTAAACTCGAAGACTTCCTCGCTTCGCCGGCTTTCGAAGCCCTCAACGAAGCAGGCTTGTTGATTGTATAAAAGCAAATCAGCCATGAATCACTAGTGCGGTGATTCATGGCTGATTTTACTTTACTCCTCTTCTACAATCCGAACAGAGTCATAGTATTCTGAGGGTGATACTCCCTTTATATTTTTAAAGTTCCGATGCGCTGTTGCCCGCGACTTAAAGCCGACATTAAAAAATATATTCTGAAAACTATCGTCTTTACTGTTCTCTATAATCTCTGTAAAGTCTTTTACTCGTAAATAGTTTACATAACTGGGAAAGTTATCGTATCCCATTTCTTGTACGACCGTGTTTAACACTCTTCGATTGGTGCGAAGTTTGGTCGTTACGTCCTTTACCGTAATATCAGGATCACGCCAGGCTTTTTCTGTCTCCATATATTCTACGAGCCTAATCCGCAAAAATTTTGCTCGTTTATTTATCAAAGGAGAAACATTGTTAAGCGATTGGTTCGGTAAAATATCCATCTGCAATTGGCAACTCTCCCGCTCGAACAACTCTAAATATGTAATATATGCGCAACAGAGTACAAACAAATATTTGCTTATCATATGTAAACCTGCATTACTAAGAATCGATAATTCATAGAGAATATTCATTATGATAAATGTAATCAAATACTTCCGATACCAACCTTCATTAAGTTTTGAAGTTCTAAATGTAGATAAAAGTATAATGCCATATATAATACAAACCACCATATATCCTAATAACAATAAATAAATCATCACGTCTAAATCAGGGTAATAATTAAAAAGTGATTCGGTTAGATTATACGACTGAAAAACATATCCATTTATATAAGCAATAAAGCAAATCCCTCCTATAATAAAGAACGGAATAAAAAGTTTTAAGACTTTCTTTATTGTCACTGAAAATACGGAGTTTACCTCAAGAGGATAAGCCAAACTAGCAACACAAGTAAACGTTGTGATCAATAGCGTAGATATTGAAAAACCAACTTGCTCTACCTTATTCCAGATGTAAGCATATATAAATTGGTATAACATGGATGTACCAAACAGTAAAAAAGAAATCGCTAAAAATAACCTTGCTCTATTATGCTTCTCATACCTAAGGAGTAAAAACAAAGCCAATAGATACATTATTATAATAAGACTATATGTCGACGCAAATTGATAATTCATTTTTTATGTAATTTAAATAAGCTGTCTTATTTACTTCAACTACAAAGCTAGAGTGATACGTATTAAAAGCCTAAATCACCCATATAAAAGAGGCTAAATCTGATAGCTTTTAACATTTAATCGTTCAGCTCTTATATATAAAACAAGTGATAGAAAAACGACTAATTGTTCTTTGTTAGAAAGATAAAACCATTATGTCCTTTATTCTTTTACCTATTTCGAATATATATCACCTCTTTTTGAAACAAATCAGAGTCAAGTACGACCGTTTCACTAATATACGAAAATATTGTTTGAAGATGTATGGTATGAATAATCGGATTGTTCATTGCATCAAAACCTTTGTATGGTGCCATGTATATATAACGATAACTACCATCAGGCGTGGAATCAATTGACAAATTCCCATCGTTGTTGCCGCCTTGAACCTTTGGAGATAGACCTTTGGTATAAAGATATACCGGGATCGGAAACTGTTCTTGTTCGAGATCGGCCGGAAACGTAAAACTTATCGAAACAGGAGCTCCTGTTTTTTTATCCACATAACCGTCGGCCGGATCCGTTATTACATTCCCAAAACTCATAGGAGAACGTAATCGAAGTCTTACTTTGCGAGATAAAGTACCTTTTGAGATGGTAATGGTTGCTTGATAGATATCGTTGACCGGAAGGTTTGATGCCGTAATTCCGGTTACAATCCCCGAAATAGAACTATTGACAGTACCTGCTACAACCGGATAGTTTGCATCTTGCTCCAATGTTACGATTACTCCCGAATTATCAACCTTTCCCGTTTTTATATCATAGCATACATATCCGACAGAGAAGCCAATTCCTGTTTCTGTAAACGTCAACAACGTATTATCTACGGTGAGAATTGTATTCCCATCACTTACCTGTAAGATTTCGGAAGAGGCGATAGATGCATTAATATTATTATTTGAAGCTCCTGCAATCGCTTCTGACAGAGAAGAGTATCCTTCGCTCGCAACACCATGCAAGGTTATCTTATAACAGGTATTTCGTGTTATATCTAGAAGAGAAGAAGCTCCGTTTACACATATATCAAGTTTATAATACGAAGGTGTTGTCGTATTTATACTTTCTTTGGTCGCTTGATAGTATCCTTTTAAAATGACAAATGTGTTTTGCTTTGCCGCTGAATTGATCCGTTCATATAGACTCTTTGCAAGCAATGGCCCAAATTCATTATTTTGAGCTGAAATAAAATCAGACTCATTGATATTTGTATTGATCACAAAGGACGAAGGTTCTGTTGCTACTTGCTCAAACGTTTGATTAATTCGATCAAAAGGAGCCACAGTTCCGCGATCTAAATCATTACATACCGCAAATGACACATCTGTCAGGTAAACTTTAGACTCTTGATTATGATTTGTTTTATTTACAATTGCAACTTGTGCAATGTTTCGAAGCAAAGAAACTGTTTGTGACAAATGCAATGTTCCACCGGCCTCTGTTTCAAAGCCTTTTTCAAGTTCGATGCGCTGCCAATATGCAACCTCTCCTTCGGTCGTACAAAGCTTTGTTATAACTTCACTTTCATGCTTGCGTAAATGAGCCGCATCTGAGAATGCCGACCAATCATAATTTGCAATAAAATGCAATGTTCTCTTTGCTTCATTTACAGAAAGAGTGATGTTTCTAAAAATATACTCACCACCGGCTCCATTTGAAGTTGCAATCCCTTTATGACGAGATATAAACAAACCCGACTCATCGAAAACAAGCACATGCATGTGCTTTATCATCCCTTCTTTCTTCGTACTTTTATCCTCCAATGTAAAAGAGACTTTCAAATCACGATCATACAACTCTGTCCTTCCCGACATGTTATCACTACAGCCACTAAGTGACAGAATGAAAACAATCATTAATCCAACTATCTTATACATACAGCTTCCTCCTTTTTATTGTTTACTATCTCTCCAAACATCATGCACACAACGCACCGACTGGCTTCCACTCGAACTTGTTGTAGCTCCTGTAGCCAAATTTACAGCTCTATGATTTCTTTTTTCTATAGCTTCAGCTGCCCACCAATAACTCAAACTTCCAGTTGGAACAAACAAATTCTTGATCGCACTATTTTCGTCGCGTTGCATAGCACTTATTATTTCCAATTCAGCAGTTGTAGGCATACGCCATGTACCGGAGAGGTAAGGTGCTTCTCGATAACTAGCACAACGTTCTTGCTGTTTATCCCATTCTCTGCTATTTGTAATACCTCGTTGCGAGGCTACAACAAATTGAGGAGAGATGACCTTATTCGCTTCTTCAGTTGTCAATGTCTGATAGTAATCTATTCCTTTCCAGTTTGACAATGGATGCTTTATTAACGTTGTTGGATCACCGACTTTATACCCTTTATTCATGTCTTGAAGGGTTAGAGATGTCGTGGAAACTGTAAACAGATTAAAGTTCGTCATACTAGAGTTTCCTTCTGGTCTATTATTTCCATAAATGCCAGGTCCTCCACTTAAGTTACCCTCAGAATCTGGTTTTTCCCATGCTCCTGCAATATATGGACTGTTTGTCGAATACTGAGCAGTAACATAGCGTGGCGGATAAATAACGAGAACGACCTCCTGCAACATATTTGCGGAGTTCTTTACATTCAAATAAATAAATAAGGGCACATAGTTGATCGGAATCATCGATGATAACGAAAAGTAACTTTTCCCAGAACCTACAACCTCTTCTCCTAAATCTGTTATCGTTGGATATTGAGGATCGCCCGAAGTATAATGTTTTACTTTAATTTCTCCTGATGGCTCATAGTAGTTACACATTACTTTTTCAATCTCAAATGAAATAGGCTTTGATGACTTATACTCCCACTTATAGTCTGCCTTATTATATAAATCGACAAAAGGATTATATACATACAGAAAATCAAATTGAACTAAAGACGCATCAAGCTGAAGAGTAGTCCAGTCAATTATATCAAAGTTAGCACGTAATTCAAGTGCACTCTCCGGTTCTAATCCTCCTAACTGCGTTACATTAACAAGGAATTGATATACGAAATTCCGACGCAATTTATATTGGTTAGCTTCAATGTTTCCAGTTCCCCCGATGAATTGAAACGGAATTCGATAATAGTAAACCTTTTTATCATTGCTATCATTATTAGTCCACTCAAGAGCAATCGTTACATAAGTCTCGCCCTCCATGTTCACACTCCAATCATTTGAGTACGAATAAAGCGGATTAGCCGCGTCCATAAAGTAAGTCTTATCATCATCATTATTTGCCGTGAGTGCTCGCACCCCATCCTTATAATCTACAGCAGTACCACTAGTTATCGGATCATATTGATATTCTCTCCCTATTGTTGTTTTATCTAGATAGTTTGTTAATGTTACTGTAGCATTCCCTGGTGTATATCCTGCTATCACAGCGTTTGAAATATCAACAATAATCTTTGCTGCCGCGCGTTTTAACGTAACCTTACCCAAATTTTGATTTTGGCTACCATCAAATGTCATCTGCAACACTTCGCTATCCATAACAAAGTCTACCGGAGCACTTTCTCTATTAAACGAACGATCCTCTTGGTTATCTAGTATCTGCTGCTTCAACTTTAAAAGAGACGATGCTTGTACAGATTCTCTATCTAACTCACAGTTGGCCAAGATATATACTTGCAAAGATTGACCGATCAACTTCTCCTCTGCAACTTGTTCGGGGATTATGATCTGCACATCAGTACCTGAGAGTATAACCTGTTTCTGTTCAGGATGAAACAAGCAAGTTGTACCCGTTTCGTCATATAATAAGATTTGTAATTTATTTATTACCCTTTCATTTGGGTACAATGCATCAATAGCTCGTGTTCCTTTAGTAAAAGGAACTGAAGAAGAGGTATTAACCAACGAAAAACTGATCGTTTTTGATGCAGATCCTACTCGTTGGTTAATATCTTCGTTCATACAAGAACACATTATCAGCATAAACATCATCACAACTACTTTCATATCAATTTGGAATTTGTCTGATTATAAAACGTTTTCCATCCACAGGAGCACTTTGTCCCAAATCATTAAGATCAATCTCTACAGACTGCTGTCCATTAAACACAGTAATATATAATTCGGTATACACATTATTTGTCGATACCGCACGTAAAGGCTTCACCCGAATCTGCCGTACTGCTCCTTCTGTCGCAATACCCTGACGGACTCCGCCATCTGTTAAGTCAAACTCGAAGTCTTGATTATTTGTTAAGTGAGCAGTCCATATAGCTCCTTTAGGAAAAGACAACGTAAAGTTCAATGTGGCTTTACTATTATTTGCCACACGTACTTCATTCAAAGCATCCCCGGGAATTGTTCCTTCTTCCCACGTTTGACTGTGTGTAAACACATTGCCTCCTAAATCTATTTCACCTGAACTTGCAATATCCCACTTAGCTACCTCAACACTTATAGATGGTGTATAATCAAAGTCGCCTCGATGCTTGATTGTAGCATGGATATCAAAGTAATAATTGCGATACATATTATATGACTTAGCATTAAAACCTGGTATCGGAAATGTATAGTTGACTATTAAACCATCAGATCCTTCACGTTTGTACAACGCCGTAATGGATAATAATGTAGCATACGTTGCATCTGTTTCATGTTCCAATATATACTCCGGCAAAAACAACTCTGGGAGAATTGTTTTCTTTTCTCCATTTACTATAAAGGAAGTTTCTTGAATAGATGGTTCAATAGTTACATGAGCATCTTTAAACTGACAATCAGGTATAAGGAAACTATGTTGCGGAACGTTTAGAACCTGAACATTAATAATGTCGAATTGATCTTTCGGATCAATTGTTTGCTTTGTTACGTGCAGTGATATTTTAGTTGCCAATTTATCAAGAACCAGTTTCATCTGAGTCCCTGCCAAATCTTTTCCATCCACAGCAATAATACAAGTTTCTGGATTCGCAGGATTAGGACGTACTGTGAAATTTTGTTCTTTGTAGAAGACCATATCATTTTTATTCATCGAAGCTCTCAACTTTACCGAATTCAACTGTTTGATTTTCGTACATGAATTGAGTGCCGATGTCATATGAGCGGGTTCATTGGCTAGAATACAAATCTTATATTCGCCGCGTTGCAGCTTTAGTCGATAACTTCCCTCCGGTGTTGTCTCAAGCGATTGATCCGACGAGAAGCCATTGTGCACGATCAACCCGTCGTGTTTATAATCAGCAATTAAGATTCGAATAGATGAAATAACTACGCCATCCACCGTATCACCCACAATGTTTTTGGGCATTACCTGAATACCCCATGACACATCCTCTCTACTTTCTGTTGTATAATCTGTATCTGCCGTGCAAGAGACAAGCAAAACAGACAAAACAAATACAATAAAACTCTTACATGCATCCATAACTTTACATCATAATTCTGGGTCTACCGGTATAAATTCCCACCCGTTAATGTTAACCACTACATCAAGATCTGCCGTAAAGCCAATCTTAAACTCATACATATCTTCTCGGTCTAAGTCTTCTTGCGTATTATATTCTGGATGTTTCAAGATAGACTCAACAATCGGAATCTCAATCTTTCTATCAGGTAAATAACTGCTTTCAATACGTAAGAAACCATCCTCATCTTCTTCCATCAAACG
This sequence comes from Tannerellaceae bacterium, assembly GCA_051656605.1. Taxonomy (GTDB): domain Bacteria; phylum Bacteroidota; class Bacteroidia; order Bacteroidales; family CAMTPD01; genus UBA12018. Next base: position 78,410 of record JBOGCF010000002.1, read on the forward strand.
AAGCACTGTCAAGGATGCAATCAACGTATCCCCCTGTATCCCTGCCTTCTGCATATAACGTAGGTCTCGCGCATATTCTCCGATTTGATTCTCGAATGTATACCGACCATTACGTACGGTTGCATACACATCAAAACCCTCAGCCGGACGCGATATTTGCTTGTTTACACGTATAAACGAAACATCCATCTTCAAGTAAATCTCTTGTGTATTCTTCATCATCGGGATCGTTTCCTTGACTACTTTATCCGTGAACGTTGTTATTTTCTTATTCGCTCCATAATAAAGATCATCCACATCAAACGTAACTCCTACTTCGTCTGGATTTGTAGGTAACTCCCGATCATAATCGACAACCAAACGAAAAGCTTCTAGCGTCGTTACCCCGGGAATAAGACCCGGCGAAAAGTTCGGTATTCCCGTGCTTAGCGGATCTAAGTATCCAATCGTATAGGTATTCTGCATACCACCCCACGAAACCAAATGCCAATCACCTGCAGGAAGAGGGAGATGAATCACATTGTCATTGCCGAGTTCGGCCGGATTATCAACAACAAATGCTTGATAAAACAACTGATCGCGATCAAAAACATAAATTGATAGCTTATGAACTTCTTTTTCAAAGCGATTTGTATAATATTTATTTAGTTCATAGAAATATGTAAGCTCTACACCCGGTTCACAGTACTTCAAGTTCTCTTTTGTGCAACTCGTCATGTATGATGCCGATACAATCACCAGCATAAAAAGATAAATCAGGCTATGTTTCATCATCATCAGTTTTCTAATTCACAATTCAGTATGTCTAACTTATCGGGCAGAAGAAAACAACTCCCTTCTACCCGATTATCATCTCTCCAATTCAATCTTATAGTTCTGGTTCTACAACTACTGGAACCCAGTCGTGTACAGTTACATCAACAGACAAATCATAATAAACCGTTTTATCATAAGGCTCATCTCCGATTTGATCATAAGTAGGCTGTAACTTGCTCAAGTCTATATCATATACTTTACCTTTAGAAACTAATAAATCACCAGATACTACAGTCTCATAGCTATACTTCTCAATCGTTAAATAACCTGTATAATCTTTTGGTTCATCATTGAGTTGATACGTAACTTTCACAATTACTTGCGGTCTGTCTTGATCAAAGATCTGATATCCTTTATCAGTTCCAATATCTGTTAAACCTACTAGACTCTTCGACTCAGCATAAAACTCATCAAACCAACCAGACTCTACTTGGTCTTCATTGGTACAAATATTTACAAGCTGCCCATTTGTTGTTACACGATTAACGTAAATATTCTCAACAGTCATGCTAGTTACTGTTATCGTATTTCCATTAACTTCCTTAGTGCCTCCTTCTTGTGGTGTATTTAATACTTGAATACGGCTCAACTCAGGTATTACATCTACGGTTGCAGTCAATTGGTGGTGTCCATCCACACCAGGACCTTTATCAATAATAGCCTCTGAAACGCCATAATAAGGCACATTAACAAACTTTCCTGCAATTGTAGATTTAATAAATCCTCCTGGTTGCCAATTATTAATATCCTTTTGTTCGTTTGTTAATACAGGCAAATTAGGCTGAGGAGTCTGGGATTTATAATCTGTGGTTATCGTACCCCACTCGTTGCCTGTAGCCACAACATATGCCAACACTTTACCCCCGACAAGCTTTGGGTCATCAGACTTCTCTAATAGTTGAATTGTTCGTGCAGGAGTCAACTCCTTAAACTCTTTTTTACTTAAACTTACCTCTCCTTTAATTTCATTATCGCTATTATAGGCAATTAGCAACAGCTGGCTCCATTCCGGTAAGTCATCGATAGCAGTGTCTCCGCTTTTGGTCTGAAAGTCCGAGAAGTTCAATTTCACAGACAAGGAAACTTTGTTTCCAGTTTCCATTACAACGTCGTCTTGATTGGAACATCCAATACATGCAGCAAGTAAAGCCGCGAAAATCATCTTTTTCATCACGTATACATTTTTACATTTGAGAATATGGTTTAGAATCCGGTTCGCATATTACTATGAATAATACGATTTGATCTATTCGTTGATTTGTTTGCGCTCATAGTTGATATAGCACGTTACTTTTCGGAGATGCGGATACCATTCTTTTAGCATATACGCATAAAACTTTCCGTTATCAACTTGCATAATGGCTTGTTTTCGCTGTTCGACCGACAAGGCTTCATCACGTAAGATCGCTAAGATTTCGTCTTTACTTTCAAGATTAGACGACTCAACAAAAGCGAGTACTCCATCCCAGTTTTCATCTTTGGCATCCACCTTAAACAAACTTTCGGGCAAGTTCAACTCTTCTTTCAGATACTTGACAAACGCTTGCGCACGAGCGATAGATAGTTTTCGATTCAATGCAACCGAACCTTCGGGTGATGCAAAACCAGTGATCAGAATCGTGTTGATCTTGAGCTCCGGATCTTGTTGTACGCGAGCAATCAACTCTGTTATTTTGTCCATCTCCTGGGCATTATTTAAATATGAAGCTTCAATATCTGAACGATTTACTTTAAAATCGACAAAGATGTATTTCATTGAATCGACAGACTCTACAACCAAGTCTATCGAACTCAACACCTCTTCTTCTGCGAAGGGCAAAATCGGTTCTTTGGGTTTTGGCAACTCTATTGCTGCAAGATTACTCCAGGTTTTAATTCGATTTGCAGCATCACCACAGCCACATACATCTTCATATACAGCAAGCACGGCTTGTTCCATCCAAGGCTCCATTCCTACCATATAATGATATGCCATCGGATTTTCGATCGACTTCTTATCACTCTTCACCACCGCATATGTAAGCTCAGTAATGAATGCTCGCTCTTGTTCCGAAGCCAATGCCAACTCGCGTTTGTATGCATTGTATTCATTTCTTCCTTTTACCGTGATATGAGGTAACTGAAGTTGGTGCTCTCCATTTGTCAAGCATGGTATAAAACTGATTGATTGATTAGACTTCACCTTAAAATCATTTGGAACAATCTGCATTTGTACAAGAATTGAGTCACCCTCCTCTGTAAGAGCTGTATTTTGGATCGAGTAACTTCCCGAATACTGCTTATTTTGCGCGTTTGCATGGTCTACGATAAACCATATCAATGCTATAAGAAATAATTTGAACCACTTCATACGCTTCACTTTATTTGATAATATAACTTACCGAAATCGAAGCCTTTGTCGGCCCCCAATAATTACGTTTCTCTTTTCCGAGCAAAGAGCCACATTTGTTACATTGATAGCGATCGTAATGCAGACGGGCATATCCGACTCCGAGCGAAGCCTCCACATTCCAACGAGCATTTAGAAAAAACTGATAACCATATGAAAAACCACCGCCCACACCATAACCTTCATATCGATAGTTCTTGGATCCTTTTCCAAGCAAAAGCGGTAACTTATGCTCCGATATATTGTATTGAGTCCCCAATACATGCGCTCCTATAAAATGCCCCATAAATGTTCGACAAAACCAGTGCCTATACTCTGCTTGAGTAAGCCAATGCGTAAGTTTCTTGTTATTACTATACGATCCCTCTCTGTTCCACGGATTATAACCTCCGCCCAAGTCGAGAGTTCCACGCTTTCCTACACCGATTTCTAAACCTAAATTCGGAGTCAATGTATATGCTCCGTATAGTAAATTGGTCTTTATGGCTACCTTTTGTGCATACGTGCTTGTGAAAAATAAAATAAACATCAGCACGCTCCACTGCCTCTTATACTTCGTAATCATATGCACCTTGATTTGTTAGCATTAATAAAATAAGCTCAATAAAAATCACTACATTGCTGAATGCAAAAGAACAATTTCATTGCACATAAAATGTTTCAAAAATTACACATGTATTATTATTTTAACCAAACCGTATATTTTTACCATATTTGAAACATAAAACGTACATATGAGTACAAATTACTCACATTGAACATCCATTGAAATAATTAAAATAAGACAAAATATCACTTTTGAGACATTAATATCTAATTCTAAAAACATATACCTCTTTTTATCTCATTATTTAAATCTTTGTTAATTATAATCCAAAATATTATCTCTAAAACTATATTGAAGCTTTTTCAACTAGCCCTTATAAGAACTAAGACTAGTGGATGACTGCAACAGATCCATCTAGTAAGCACTACAAGAGACTAAATAACCAACTTCAAAATAACAGTATTCAGATCAGCCTTATTGCCGATTCAAAACTAGAACATCCACTTCGTTAAAACTAAAAAACAGAATCTACAAATCAATATACATTTCATACATATCTAAATAACAAGCAGTTTAAGAGCATTAACAACAGAGTATAAATCTGAATATAACATTCAATTTTTGGTCACCATGTAAACTAATTATCAATATCCGATTATTCATATTACATTTGTGTCGATATATTTAAGGAAACACAATACAAATATTCCAATCATACCATGCGACAAAACACAATAAAACATCTCCTCTGTTGTTTTAGTCTCATTTGCATAGCTTTACTCACACACGCATGTCACAGAAAGGACACAAAACAAGCAATAGCTACATCTGAAGGCGAACAAAATAATGCAATAGTAGACAATCTCGAAAAACAGTATCAACAAGCTCGTTCATTGCAAAAATCCCAGTCTTATCCAGAAGCTATCGACGCATTCAAAGCTTGTCTAACATTTAACTCAAACGATGAAGACATTCAAAAACAACTTGAGCCAATTGTGGTAAATGCCATGATTCAAATGCTCAATAGTTACCAAAGCGAAGGCAGTCCAGATGACTGCATTGATTATTTTTATTATCTGACAGAAAATCCACCTTCGTTAATTCAACAATATTGCATGCGAGACGTATTCTCCTTGTTAGGCTACGCCTTATCACGTACCGAGCGAATGAGCGAAGCCGAAGAGCTTACCTTAAAAGCCCTCGATATGCCCATCTTCAACCCAACACCACAGCGACTGTTTCGACATTATGCCTATGCCGCTGCTGTGTTCTTCAGCAATCCAGATAAACAAGAGGATGTGATAAAATGGTGTAACCTAGCAATTGAGCAAGCGAACTTAAGCGAAACACCCACCAGTGTACAATGGATTACCTCCATGCTTGGTAACCTCTACAAGCGTACCGGTAAGATCAATGAAGCTACAGATCTGCTTTTGCAAAGCGTACAAGAAGCACGAAAACAAAAAGATTTACTCGGAGAAGCCAATGCTTATAATGCTTTAGCTGAACTATATTTATATTGGGATCTGCCTCAATATGCCAATGCGTATACTACACTTGCTGTACAAAACGTAACACACAAGCATGATAATCCAATGTGTGCAGGCGTTGCTTACACAACAAAAGGAAAGGTGATGAAACAACTGGGTTATGCAGATTCGACGTTTCATTTCTTAGAAAAAGCAGATAGTTGTTGTAAAGAGCTTCCCTACAATAGTGGTCTTGTTGATATCGATTTTCTTTGGGGAGCATTCATTATAAAGCACAGTAATACTGTTGATTCGATAACTAAAGGAATCGAAAAGCTAGAGCGCGTTGCAACACAAGCAACACCAGCTCATCGTGCCAAAGCCTTTCACCAATTGGCTCGTGGCTATTTTAAATTAAAACAGCAACAACAAGGCGAAGCCATGCTCGATAGTATGTATCAGTTGCTCAATCAATCAGCATCTCCAATCTACATTGAAGGAGCCTACACCGATGCCTTAACCCATTATATACAAAAGCAAGAAGATCAAAAAATAATTCAATACGCAACAGCTTTACTCAATGAGATTGATTTTCGTCTCGATAAGCAAAATGCAAAAAAGCTAGCAGAAACAATCGTGAAATTTCAAACGGAGAAGAAAGAGCAACAGTTATTACTAGCTCAAGTTGAGCTTGAAAACAAAAATCTCCACATCCGCCTCTATCTTATTGCAGCATTCGCATTAATAATACTAACATTAGCATTCTTCTTCTACAAACGAAGAATGTATCTGATGCGACAACAACTTATGGAACAACGTCTCACGGCGATGCTCGACAATCTAGAGAAAGTCAATCAACATTCCGTACAAGTAGAGCAACAACTCTCCGACATATTGACCGAGAAAGACAGTAGAAAAGAAATTGAAGCCGTTACGCCGGGACTACTCAAAGAGAAGGGCGAGCCGAAGTTTAGACAACGCTTCGAGCAGCTCCATCCACGCTTTCTTCCTGCTTTGAAAGAAAGAATCCCCAACATCGGACGCAAAGAGGAACTGCTCAGTATGCTGATTGTTTTGGAGCAAGACAACCATCAAATCGCGGCATTAATGGGTATTGCTCACAGCAGCGTCAATATGGCTCGCTACCGTCTGCGTCAGAAATTCGGACTAGACAAGGAAGAAAGTCTGGACGATGTCATTAAAAGCATGCTATAACATCACATAGTTTAAGCACGCTGCTCACCAGAACTAAGCCCTATTCTTACAAACCTTAAGCTTAGACAGGTATATGACAAAGATGTGTACACGTACGTGTCTAAGATGTGTACTGGTATATGACAAGAATGCGTCACGTACGTGTCTAAGCTTAGTATTCACGTATACAGAATTTAACCCACGTGATCCGTTTATTCATTGTATATTTGTAATCTAAAAACATACGCAATGAAACAATATAAAGAATTGCTTGAACGCGTTCTCAAAGAGGGGACGTTTAAGGAAGACCGTACAGGCACGGGTACAAAAAGTGTGTTTGGTCATCAAATGCGCTTCAACCTTGAAGATGGTTTTCCGATGATCACGACCAAGAAACTTCACTTGAAGTCGATCGTGTACGAACTACTTTGGTTCTTGAAAGGTGATACGAATGTAAAGTATCTTCAAGACCATGGCGTGCGTATCTGGAATGAATGGGCCGATGCCGATGGCGACCTTGGGCACATCTACGGATACCAATGGAGATCTTGGCCCGACTACAACGGCGGACATATTGACCAAATTTCGGAAGTGGTAGAAACCATTAAAAACAATCCCGACTCGCGTCGTATTATCGTGAGTGCATGGAACGTGGCCGATCTCAACAATATGAACCTACCTCCTTGCCATGCTTTCTTTCAGTTTTATGTAGCCGACGGAAAGCTAAGCTTACAGTTGTATCAACGCAGTGCAGATATCTTCTTGGGTGTTCCTTTCAACATCGCTTCGTATGCATTGCTATTGATGATGATGGCACAAGTTACCGGCCTAAAACCGGGAGAGTTTGTACATACATTGGGCGACGCACATATATATATGAATCACATGGATCAGGTAAACGAACAGTTGAGCCGCGAGCCGCGCACGTTGCCTACAATGAAAATCAATCCGGAAGTAAAGAGTATCTTCGACTTCGAGTTCGAAGACTTTACACTTGAAGGATACGATCCGCATCCGCATATCAAAGGTGTAGTGGCCGTATAAAGTAGAAAGAAAGAATCAAAGATGAGCAAATTATCGATCATAGTAGCCGTTGCGCAAGAGAACGCAATTGGTAAGAACAACGATTTGTTGTGCTACATGCCTGCCGACCTCAAGCACTTCAAGGAGCTTACTTCGGGGCATACCATCGTTATGGGGCGCCGCACATTTGAGTCGTTACCCAAAGGTGCTTTGCCCAATCGTACCAATGTGGTGCTTACCCGCACCGAAGGAGCTACGTTTGCAGGTTGCCAAGTATACCATTCTCTCGAAGAGGCTTTACCTCATTTCGAATCGGAAGAAGAAGTGTTTATCATCGGTGGTGCGGTATTGTATACTGAGGCATTACCCAAAGCAGATCGCTTGTATCTGACCTATATTCACCATCATTTTGAAGATGCGGATACCTTCTTTCCTCAAATCGAGGCCGACGAATGGGAGATTGTAGCTCGCGAAGATCACGACGCGGACGAAAAGAACCCGTATCCGTTTTCATTTGTTACATTGAATAGAAGAAAATAAGAGACCATATAAGCTATTGCTTGTATCCGAAAGGCAAAAGAGTCGAATCTGTTGATTTACAGGTTCGACTCTTTTGTTGTTTATTCCCCTTTCTCGCAACTTTTACGCTATATAAGAGAGAACGACTCTTACATTTAACAAACTATACTACGATATAAACATTTTTTTATTCCGATATTGTATCTATCTATCATAAGGGACTGTTTACTGAAAATAAGCCTTATTATAGATAGATATTAACGGCAAAAGAAAATGGATATGAGAAAAGTAATCTTTACGATAGCGGGTACTCTTTTTATGGGACTACCAGCCTTGTTTGCACAAAAAGCGACAACGTCATCTTCCTATTCAACACAAGAACTTCAAACGTTGCTAGTTCAGTTGCGCGATTCGACGCAAAAAAACAAAGATCTATTCGCAAAAGAATTGGCACCTCTCGAAAAGTTTGCCACGTCTTCTGTTACCGCGAATGTTGCAGAAAAGGCTTTGGCAAATTATTCGTTAGCATATCTCTATGCAACCTATTATAACAGCTCCGCGATGGGTATTATGCCTTTCAACAATACTACTGACGGAAGCATTCCGTTGCTTGCGCTTTCGCAAGAACAACTGAAGCAGAAAATAGAGTGGGCCATACAAGCGTCATTAAAGAATGAAGTAGAGCTTGGCGGGATTCACGTTGATGCTTTTCCGAAATTAATCACAAACATTCAGCAAAACAGCAACTTGCCCGATGTGTATACCTCGTTGTATGAATTCTTAATCACGCAAGACATTGCGTTGCTCAAGCAAATAGATGCCGATCGTTCACAGATTATGAACTTGTATGACCGACTCATTGCTTTTGAAAAAAGTAACCAAGGCAATACCGCGGCTCTTATTCAAAGTGAACTAGATCGCTTAAACTTCGTCCTCAATACCACAAAAGGGAACAGAAAAGTCGCAAATCAACAGTATCGAAAAGCATTGGATGCATTGATCAAAACCTATGCCAATGATCCGTATATCATAACTGCAATTGCTCAGAAAGCTCAAATGCTTCTAAGTGATTATAACATTCCCGAAAGTCAGAGTTGCAAAGAAGTATATGAATTATGCACCGCCGCTGTAGCTCGCTTTCCCAACAGTGATCAGATTGCATCGGTAAAACGAATCATCGATCAAATCACCATTCCGTATATTCAATCGCAGTTTCCGAGCCAACTTTATCCGGGACATGCTGCCTCTATTGATTTTTCATACCGCAATATAAACTCGTTTCGCGTGAATATCGAGCAGTTATCAATTGATGATAAAGCGCTTCGCCTTTCTTCACTTATCGATACTTCGGCGATAAATAATACGGTTTCTGTTTATAATAAAGATATAACGTTACCACAAACGGCACCGTATTTGAAACAGACTTATACGTTGCCGCTGTCGTTGTCGCAAGAAGGGTATTATCGTATTACGATAACCGGTCCTGCCAATGATATGATTTCATCCGATTTCTTTACGGTGAGTAAAACGGCTTCTCTCTTCCGTCCGAGTCCTAATGACAACAAATCTCAATCGGGCGAAGTGGTGGCCGTCGATTGGCTTACCGGCAAACCGCTACGCAATGCCTTTCTGATGCTTTACAATGAAAGCTCGTCAAAAGGGAGAGATGCTTTACAAGAAAAAGGTTCGGTCAAAGTTGATCGTAACGGCATTGCCGATTTTTATTTCGATGCAAAAGAGATCAATCGTTATCGCGTAACGGATGGCAAATCATACGCTTCGTTTCTTAATCCGCTCGACCGCTATTACGGAAATAACAATGCGCAAACAAAATTGCGCAAGCAAGTGAGCTTGTTTACAGATCGAGCAGTGTATCGTCCGGGACAAACGGTTTCTTTCAAAGGAATTGTCTTTGAGTCGGATCAGTTAACTGCAAATGTGATAAAAGGAACAACCGGCGAACTCACAGTGAGTAGCAATAACGGATCTAAGATTTATACATATAACTATACGACGGACGACTTTGGCGGTTTCTCCGGTAGCTTTGCTCTACCGGCAGATATGCTCAATGGCTTTGTTACATTGAGCACTCCGGATGGTGCAACCTCTATACAAGTGCAAGCTTATAAGCGTCCAAACTTCTACATTGCTCTAAATCCTGATACATCTGTATACCAGGCCGGAGACTCTGTATTTGTAACGGGACAGGTACTTGCTTACAATGGTGTGACAATGCCTAACTGCGCAATCAGTTATCAAGTAGACAAAGTCTCAATGGCTCGTTACTTTATTCAGGGACAAAATGAAGCGAATTTTGCTGCCGGTACTTTGCAAACAGATGCTTCGGGCAACTTTAGAATCGGTATCAAAACCAAGAAAGAGGATGCAGAAGACACCGGTAGTTACTTCTGGCCAAAGGCAGTGTGGTATCAATTCAATATAAATGCGACCGATATGGCCGGAGAGACTCAAACTGCAGATACACGAATTGCCGTGGGCAAGAACGCTCTCAATGTAAATACCGATCTTGCAGAACTGATCGATAAAGAACGGATTCCGCAAACAACGATAAGCATTACCAATGCCAATGGTGAGTTGATTGCTGTAAACGGTACGATTAACATACAACAGGTTACAAGTACTGAGCAATTTGACCGATACGGTGATTTATTAAATAGTATGCATAACGATAGCACGGTTCGCGTAGAAAAGTCGATCGTTCAAACGTTTCCTTTTACAAGTGGAAAACCGGTGGATCTGTCTTCGCTTGCAAACCTTAAGTCGGGATGTTATCAACTCACGATAGAAGCTAAAACAACAAACGGACTGGCAGCGCAAGAGGTGCGTCGCATTATGGTTTATAATCTGAAAGACGAACTGCCTCCTGCCAATCTAAAAGTTTGGATGGCTTCGATGAATACAAATGTTGTGCCCGGCAAATCGACGTGGATCACATTTGGTACCTATATGAAAGATGTGCATCTACTCTATGAAGTAGTAGCAAATGGCACTTACTTGAAACGAGACCGCGTGACGTTGAGCAAAGAAAACCAACGCTTCGTGATTCCATATACTGCCGAAATGGGAAATGGAGCTGTCGTATACTTTACGTTTGTAAAAGAAGGAAAGGTATATCAAGAGTCGGTTGTGATCAAACGCAAACAACCAGACAAAACACTGGCTGTGAAATTTGAATCCTTTACCGACAAAACAGTTCCCGGTGCAGAACTTACTTATACCATTCGCGTACAAAACCCGGATTCTACCGCGGCTGATGCTTCGCTTCTGGCCGGAATGTACGATGCAGCTCTGGATGTGTTTGCAACAAACAATTGGTCTATTGATCCACTTCAGTCGATACAAATATATCCTTCTACTTTCAACTCCGGGGTGATGTTTAACAACCAATATTTGCAAGCTTATGCTTCATTGCCCGAATATCGTAATTACATTGCGGCAAGATGGGTGTTTGATTGGAAAAACTATTTCACGCCCAACATGCTAGGAAGAAACCGATACCGGGCAATGCCTTTGCTTACTGCCGGATTTGCGAAGTCTGCCAACAACATGGTGGAAGAAGAGGCTATGATTACGACCGATATGGCACCTGCGCCGGCTCCAAAACCAATGCAGCCCAATAATATCAGGACGAATATGCTCGAAACCGCATTCTTTTATCCCGAACTCAAAACAGATAAAAAAGGAGAGGCTTCCTTCTCATTCAAAGTTCCGGAGGTTAACACCCGCTGGAAATTAATGTTGCTGGCAAATACCGCCTCAATGAATGTGGGTACTAAAACTGATTACATGGTTTCGTCGAAACAGTTAATGATACAGCCAAACTGGCCTCGCTTTGTTCGTTCGGGTGATCTTGTGGATCTATCTGCCTTAGTTATTAACAACACTGTTGATAACTTATCGGGAACAACAACTTTACAAGTAACTGATGAGTCTGGTACTGTATTGAAAACGATTGATGTAATGGGGCAGAAGTTTGACTTGAAAGGAAATACTTCGCAAGTTGCAACTTGGCAATTCCGAATCCCTAAAGGGACAAACTTCTTGATATTCAAAGCCATTGCTGATTCTAAGTTATACGCTGACGGAGAACAAGTGATCGTTCCGGTGCTACCTGAAGACTATGCTGTGACAAGTAGTAAACAGGTCTCTTTGAAAGCTGGTGAATCAATGGAGCTTCGATGGACCGACTTGTTGAAAAACACGGATCATATGCCAAACGGAATTGCAACGATCGAAGTTATTAACAACCCGGCATGGATGGCTGTAGAAGTATTGCCTTATTTGCAAGCTCACGATAATGACAACGCGATCTCTTTACTGGGTGCATTCTTTGCCGGTAAAACAGCAATGCAATTAATCGACTTTGTGCCGGGTATAAAGAGTCGGTTGGCTCAATTGAGTGCTACGACATCTGAAATGAAGCTGCAATCGAACTTAGCCAAAGGTGCTTTATTGACCGATCTGAATCTTCAATCTACGCCTTGGCTCAATGAGTCGAATCGAGAACTACAGCAGCGATTGGCTCTAAAGAATCTGCTGAATCGAAATATGCTTACTGCAAATTGTAATACAGCCATGCAGAAACTGATCGCTTTGCAAAATGAAGACGGCAGTATCTCTTGGTTTAAAAATATGCCGGGTGATATGTCTGTTACATTGTCTGTATTATATGGTATGGCGAGTCTGATTGATTTAAATGCTGTAGAATATGGCGAAGCCGAGAAGATGATGCAAATAAAAGCCTTGAACTATCTCGATAATGCGGTAAAGGGTCGATATGATCGCATCAAAGAGAAAGCAACCTATTCGCTTACCGATGATATGCTTTTCTATTTATATGTAAGAAGTTTGTATCGCGATATTCCTGAAAACGGAGAAGCACGTGAGGCTATTCGTTTCTTTACTGCAAAAGCGGAAGAGAATTGGGCTACACAAGCTGTTGCCGATAAGGCAATGATTGCTCTTTTGATGCAGGCTAATGGCAAGAAAGAGCTTGCTCAAGCAATTGCACAAAACCTTATCGCAATCGCAACGGTGAACAGTTCGCTTGGCATGTACTGGAATAATCCAATGTATACAGGCGCGGAAGCTTTCTTATCCCCAATTTCGGTACACGTATTGGCTATGCATGCTTTGCAAACGATACGACCAGACGCATTCAACTTGAAAAAAGATTTGTTGATAACTTGGTTGATCCGACAAAAAGAAGTGCAGCAATGGCCTACCACACCGGCTACATTATCGGCTGTGTATGGTATCCTTACGAGTAGTTCTTTTACAGACAACAGTAGTCATGTCGATATTTCATGGGGAGATCAAAAGTATAGTTTCTCGGAAAGTAGTAATCAAACCGGCGTTATTCGCAATAAGATGCATGAGGATTCAAGGACTTCTTCTATCAATCGCATTACAGTTGCAAATACAGGAGGCAACATTGCTTGGGTAAATTTGTTTTATCAATACAATGTTCCGGTTGCTTCTATTGAGAAGAATAATTCTGAACTTTCTATTCGGAGGCATTTGTTTGTGAAACGATTTGCCGACAACAAACCCGAACTGATACCGCTAACTAAAGCAGGTAAGCTAAATAACGGGGATGTAATTGTAACCAAGCTTGAGATCTCTGCAGACAGAACGATGAATTATGTATGCATACGTGATTGGCGTTCGGGATGCTTAGAACCAGCTTCTTCGCAATCGGGATATAGCTTTGCCGGATCGATCGGATATTATCTCGATGTAAAAGACTTGTACACAAACATCTTTATTTCGGAATTACCTGCAGGAAAGCATGTAATTATGTTGGAATCATTTGTTTCCCGTCAAGGAGATTATCTTGCTGCTCCCGCAAGCATAGAATCCGTTTATGCGCCTCGCTTTGTAAACTATTCGCAAGGATTGCCAATTGATACGGATATGAAGTGATTCTATAAGTAAGATATAGGAATATTATTAACTTTGTTCGTATAAGAAGTTTTGCGATATATTTGACTCATCAAGGGGGTGAGATGTATTCGCAAAACTTTACTATTATCTTGATGTATAACTTAAATATGATAGATACATACTATGAAGAGATTTGTATTAATGCTCGTAGCATTACTTTCTTTTAGCTCAATTTATGCACAAAATGGTGCAGTAATCTCTGTGGGTAACGCCATTCATGATTTTGGTATTATTGAAGAAAAAGGCGGACCAGTTGCACATGAATTTATTATTACAAACGTGGGGAAAGCTCCTCTTGTAATTAATCGGGTCACGGCTTCATGTGGGTGTACTACACCTGAATGGACAAAGTCGCCAATTGCTCCCGGCAAAACCGGAGTTGTTAAGGCTACATATAATCCGGCAGGACGTCCCGGACCATTCAACAAAACAATATCTGTATACAGCAACGGAAAGCAAGGTGCTTTTATACTAAGTATCAAGGGTACTGTTGTTACGAATAAGCCTGACGGTAAACCAATGCTCTCATCTATTGGAAACTTAAAAATGAGCACGAATGATATTCTTTTTAATATCATCAACCCGGGAGAAGTAAGAGGAGAACGCATCTCTGTACAAAATGGTGGGAATAGCAACATGACTATCCAGTTTGGTTCAATGCCTAACTACTTGAATGCTTCAGTTAATAATACATCTCTCGGAGCCAATGAGACTGGAGAGATTACTATTTTATATGATGGAAGTCTTGCTAAAACTCCGGGACGTATCGTATCTCAAATACCTGTTACCATTACTCAAACTGGAAAACAACCTGTAAAGGGCTTTATCACTGTGAGAGCAAATGTGGTTAACACTTCTTCGAAGCTTACAGCTGCCGAACTAGCGAATGCTCCTAAAGTAGAACTATCAACCTCTTTGATTGACTTGGGAACAGTGAGTAAATCGAAGTCTAAAGCTTCTCGCGATTTATCGGTTTCAAACAGCGGAAAGTCTCCTTTGATGATTTATTCATTGGTTGGTGATGATGATACAATTGAGGTAACTGGAGGCAAAAAAGAAATAAAACCGGGACAAGCTGCTACATTCAAAGTAACTGTAGATCCTAAAGGAGTAACGGGTTACACTGAAAAAACAGTTTACTTAATCACAAACGATCCTAAAGGTCCGGTTAGAATGATTCGTGTATATGTAAAATAGAAACAAAATGATGGAACATCCCGAAAACGATCCGAATTATAAAGGATTGAAAGTGAATAAGGGAATTGAAATGTTGCCTTCGGTTAACCCTTATCTAAAGTCTAGAAAGAAAGTGCAACGTCGTCACTTTACACCCGATCAATATGTTGAAGGTATTCTAAAGGGCGATATTACGATATTGAGTCAGGCTGTTACACTTATTGAGAGCTCGAAACACGAACATCAAGTAATAGCTCAACAAGTTATTGAGAAATGTTTGCCGTACTCGGGCAAATCGGTGCGTATCGGTATTACGGGTGTACCCGGTGCAGGGAAAAGTACCTCGATCGATGCCTTTGGCATGCACTTGATCAAAGCAGGACGTAAACTTGCAGTCTTGGCGATTGACCCAAGTAGTGAACGTTCGAAAGGTAGTATCTTGGGAGATAAAACCCGAATGGAAGATTTATCACGAGAAAAAAACGCTTTTATTCGCCCCTCTCCCTCTGCTGGTTCGCTTGGTGGTGTAGCGCGCAAAACCAGAGAAACGATCATCCTTTGCGAAGCTGCCGGCTTTGATACAATCTTTGTTGAAACCGTAGGAGTGGGACAAAGTGAAACAGCTGTCCATTCAATGGTAGATTTCTTCTTGCTTATTCAACTGGCAGGTACAGGAGATGAACTACAAGGCATCAAAAGAGGTATTATGGAAATGGCTGATGGTATTATTATCAACAAAGCTGATGGTGATAATATTGACAAGGCTCGACTAGCAATGGCTCAATTCAAAAATGCCTTACACCTCTTCCCTCCTACCGACTCCGGTTGGACACCTCAGGTTCTTACTTACTCAGGCTATTATGCGTTGGGGATAAAAGAGATCTGGGATATGATTTATGAGTATGTCACCTTTACTAAAAAGAATGGTTACTTCGATCATAAACGAAGAGAACAGTCTAAATATTGGATGTATGAAAGCATCAACGAAGCACTACGTGATAGCTTTTATAATAATCCAATCGTTTCGGCCGCTTTGCCGGATACGGAACAGCAGGTCTTGAATTCTGAAATAAGTTCCTTTATTGCTGCGAAACGAATGCTTGATATGTATTTGACTTCAATTACAGGAGCTAAAAGCAGTGAGGATGATATTTAAATAAAAAACCCTTATTACACATTCGTAAGAATATGCAATAAGGGTTTTCTTATTTTACTTGTTTACTCTAAAAATAACAAAGAACAGTATTGTTCTTATTCAGAGAAATCAATTGGCACTTGCTTTTTAAATGCTTCCTTGAATGAAATCAAAGACTCTGTGCGAGCCAACCCTAATGGTTGAAGCTTTTTGTGGATAATGTTTAGCAAATGCTGATTGTTTTTAGCATAGATCTTAATAAAAAGATCATACTGACCGGTAGTATAGTGGCATTCTACTACCTCAGGAATTCTCGATAGTTCTTCCACAACAGAATTAAACTGTCCAGGGTTTTGAAGATAAAGTCCTACATAGGCACATGTTTCAAATCCCACTTTGTTGTTGTCGAGAATAAATTCAGAACCTTTGATTACTCCTAAGTTTACGAGTTTCTGAATTCTTTGATGAATGGCAGCTCCTGAAACATTGCACTCTCTCGCAACCTCCAAATATGGAATACGAGCGTTGCTAATAATGAGCTTCAATATTTTTTCATCCAATTCATCTAATTGTTGATGTCGCATATCAATAGTGGATTGACTAAATGTTAATAGAATAAGAGCGCAAAGATACGTAAATATTATATTCTAGTGCTGCAAATAAAATGTAAATTTACAGAGATAAGAATCTAAAATTCACAATTATGAATCATGAAAATGCAATTCGTTTAATCGATGTAAAACCATCAGACCAGCTCCTCCTCGTAAAAATAAAAGAAACCTATATCAATAGTTTTCCACCAGAAGAACGAAGAGATTATGACAAATTGATAGATTTGTTTCGACATAGCCATACAATGCATATCTATGTATGCCAAACGGCTACTTTAGAATATGCTGGATTTATAACCTGCTGGAGGTTTGAAAAGTTTAGTTTTATTGAACATTTTGCTATCAATTCGGAAGTTAGAAACGGTGGTATCGGGGCATTATTTCTAAAAGAAGTACTCAGAATACAGGATAAACCCGTTATTTTAGAAGCAGAAGAACCTCTCAATGATCTTTGTAAAAGACGAATTGCTTTTTATGAACGCAACGGCTTCGTACAAGGAAATGTTCCATATTTTCAGCCACCGTATCGAAAAGGAGAACCCTCAGTTCCAATGGTGCTTCTATCGTATGGAAATATTAATCTTGAAAATGAATATGAAACAATTGTCCCTATCATATATACAGAAGTATATAATTACAATATAAAGTAACTAGCTCAAAAATCCCATTTATAAGATAAAACCAAGGTCTAATACATCGTACTTATCAACAGTTTGTTGATAACCTGGTGTAATCTAATAAATGGGACCATTAGCTTAAGTTATACGAATCAATCACTGCAAAAAACGAATCGCCAAATAAGCCATTGTTCCTGCCGCTGTTTTCAAAGACTCTTCATCGATAAGAAATGTCGAAGTATGTGAAGCACCTCGTTCAGTTTTATTACGTACGCCAAAACGGAAAAAACAACCCTTGTATTTCTCGGTATAAAATCCAAAGTCTTCGCTCGTTGTACGGGGCTCAAACGCCTTAACATGATCCGTTCCTAAGTATTCTTGGGCAAACAATCGTGCAGCATTGGTTACCTGATCATCATTTATTACTTCAGGATATCCATCATCTTGTTTGATTTCAAATTCGCATAGATAAGCTTCGGCAGTATGACGACCAATGATCGGAATCAGTTGTTTGGCTTTCTCTCGCTCTTCCTTATCAAAACAACGCAACGATCCTGCAAGTACAACTTCATGAGGTATAACATTGGTTGCCCCATCAGCAATAAAGCGACCAAATGTAAGCGACATAGGAGTAAACGGATTTTTGGTACGGCTTAAGATTTGCTGCATAGCCACTACCACTTGAGCCGCTGCCAGAACTGCATCTGTGTGTTTGTGAGGCATAGCACCGTGACCACCTTTACCTTTAACTTTTATATGAATCTCATCGGCCGAAGCCATAACGGCACCGTTACAAAAGCTTACTATACCGGATTCGTCATACATATTACTATGCTGACCAAGAATTAACGCTGGCTCATACTCATCAAAGACACCGTCTTCAAGCATTAGGCGTGCTCCACCCGGATCTTGTTCCTCACCTGGCTGGAATACCAATAAGATTGTACCTTCAAAGCTATCTCGCATTTCAGCTAAAACGCGAGCAGCACCAAGTAAAGCCGCCACATGAGAATCATGTCCACAAGCATGCATAACTCCAGCATTGACCGAACAAAATGGGATTTCATTCTCCTCCAAAACAGGTAATGCATCCATATCTGCACGAAGAGCTATAACCTTAGACGAAGGATTTATTCCTTTTAAGATACCCAAAACGCCTGTACCTGCAATACCGGCTCGGTAAGGTATAGATAGAGAATCCAGTACTTTCTGAATATACGCAGAGGTGTTATACTCCTCGAATGATAACTCGGGATACTGATGTAGATATTGATAATCTTGAACAATAGTCGGATACAAGTCGTTGATCCGATTATGAATAAAAGTGGATGTGCTCATAGTAGAAATGATAACGTTTAAGATATAAACAAATCAGAAACAAAAAAAGCTACCCTCGTGAGGGTAGCTTTTAAGATATGAAATAAAATCATTAATCTTTTTTGTTTGCTCCTTGAGCAGCTGAGTAGTTGATTTTAAGAGCGTAAGCATCACGTAGTGCTTGCTTAACATCTGTAACAACACCCATCTTTGTATTTGCATCTACTTTAAGAGATACAGTCATAAATGGCTGATCTTCTTCTTTCATAGATGATTTCTCTTGAGCAACATAGTTTTCAATCTCGCTAACTTCAGCAAATTGATCGTTCAACTGCATACGAGGCTCTGTACCTAATTTAGCACGGAACTCTTCAGTTGGAATACCAATATAGATGAATGTTACCAACGATTTCTTTTCCAACTTTTGCAACTCTGTTGCTTGTGGAACTTTGAATTGAACCTTCAATGTCACCTCACGCATTGTTGTTGTCATCATAAAGAAGAACAAAAGCGTAAAGATCAAGTCAGGAAGTGAAGAAGTGTTCAATGCTGGCATCTCTCTGCCGCCGGCCTTAGTAAACTTTCCCATTATTTCTTCCCTCCATGTTTTTTAGGTTCTGCTTCTGAGATCTTTTGAGGATAGTAATCAATTACAGCAGCTTTCTCATCATCATTTAGCTCTTCGAATGATTTGCCAAATTTCTGTTTCGAAATATCCTCACGCAATTCGTTGTAAGCTTTTGCAAGCTCATTTTGAACAGCGATATACCACCAATAAGGAGTATCTACCGTATTCTGCAACGAAATGATATGATTCTTTGTAATTTTTACATTCCCGAAATAAGGAATCTCAACATCTAACTTCTCTGGTAGATGCGCATCGTCATTTGCATTAACGATAAATTCCTTTGCTTTATCTTTCAACTGCTCGAGAGCTACAAACTCCCCTCCAGCCAAAATCATCTTCGTGTCCTGATTCAAACGAACCTCGAAAAGGTTTCTCTTCTTAATATCTACATCAAGATCTTTTTGATCTTTCGGTACAGGTGGTGGCAAACGACGTGCCAAACCTTTATCTGTATCCATAGATGTTGTAATCAAGAAGAAGATCAGCAACAAGAAAGCGATATCGGCAGAAGAACTGGAGTTAATCTCGGCCAGTTTTCTTTTTTTTCTTGCCATTTCTTCTTCGTTTATTGATTACTTACTTAAGAATCGTTTTACACTACCTGCTGCAACACTAAGGATGATCAATAGTGTAAGAACATATGACGAATAAAGCCACATATCTGTAAGTTTGTTGTAGAAAGGAGTATTCTCTTCACCGTCGTATCCTGGGATAGCAAGTGGAGTATCGTTACCGATAGCATAAGAAACACCTAACAACGCAGCGAAAGCAGCAATACCCAAAAGTGAACGCATTGCAACTTTTGGATTTTCTTTCAACAAATTGAAGAATTGGAATAGTGCGAAAAGAAGAGTACACACAACAGTTACTCCACAAAGCACATAGCACCAGTTAAGAAGCAAAGTTGTATAAACCGGAACCGGTTCTTCATACTGCTCCATTTTAACTGCGCCTCCAAAGTAAAACATGCCTAGAACGACAACTGTAATAATCAAAGAAAATAACAGCGTCCAACTAGATATCTTTCTAATTTTGTGAACAGCCATGATTTTTTATTTTTTGAATTTTACGTTGTATTTGATTACCAGGTCAAGAAGAGTGATTGATGCATCTTCCATTTTGTTCAACAAACCTTCTACTTTGTTAAGGATGTAGTTGTAGAACAATTGAAGAATCAAAGCAACCACAAGACCACCTACTGTTGTAATCAAGGCAACTTTCATACCACCTGCAACAACTGTTGGGCTGATATCACCTACTTGTTGGATTTTGTCGAACGCGAAGATCATACCGATTACAGTACCCAAGAATCCAAGAGATGGAGCCATTGCGATAAACAAAGTAATCCAAGAAAGACCTTTTTCTAGCAAACCAGCTTGT
The DNA here is from genome assembly GCA_051656605.1 of Tannerellaceae bacterium. Lineage (GTDB taxonomy): Bacteria > Bacteroidota > Bacteroidia > Bacteroidales > CAMTPD01 > UBA12018. Next base: position 99,198 of record JBOGCF010000002.1, read on the forward strand.
ACACCACCGTAAGAAACTACAGCTTTTTCTACTACATCGATGCCATCATCTACACGCATCAAACCTTGATAATAGATTGAAGCGATAGGACCTCTTGTGTTACGTGCAATTGTTTTAGCACCTTCGATGTCACCTTTTTCCAAAGCTTCTTCTACACCTTTGATCAATTTGTCTGGGTTTACTTCAGCAAGGTTAAGATAGATAATTCTTTCCAAGCAAAAAGCCAAACCGAAAATCAAAGCGATAGCTACGAAGCTCATAAACATAGGAGAACCTTCGATAAACTTCGTTTTCAACGCTTGGTGGAAGCCGCCTTCCACATCCAAAGCAGCAGCATCAGCTGAAATAGCATCTTGAGCCATTGCTACAGCCGACATTCCTAGGGAAAATAGACCCATGAAAGAGGTAATTGAAAATAACTTTTTCATTGTGTGTTTAATTTTAAGATTAATAATTCCTTAAATTATTTTTTTGATTATTGTTACTAAAGCTAAACTAATACGTTAAACTTTGCGGAGGGAGCGGGATTCGAACCCGCGATGCGCTTTTGGCGCATACACGCTTTCCAGGCGTGCCTCTTCAGCCACTCGAGCATCGCTCCAATTTTTAATTATTTTTATCTCTCTCCAAATTCGGGCGCAAAATACAAAAAAAATCCCAAATACAAACTTTTGCACTTATAAATCTATCTATTTTCAAGATTACGTCTAAACATAATTACTTGATTTATATTCACCGATTTACAAAACCCCGAGAAGTAAATATCAGATCTTAAATAAGCTTCTTGTATTCTGACGAATCAAATATTCAGCTTCATTAACAGTTAAATTAAAAATTTCGGCAACTTTTTGAAGAGTTTTACATACGTATGCAGGCTCATTTCGCTTGCCACGATAAGGAACAGGTGCTAAATACGGAGCATCTGTTTCGACAAGAATTCGAGACAAAATATCCAAACCCGAAAAAGTCTGAGCTAACCCGGAGTTCTTAAACGTCACGATTCCATTAACTCCAATCATAAATGAATCGAGTCCTAGTATCTCTTCTAATTCGTCTCTGTTTCCGCAAAAACTATGAAATACTCCACGCAATTTATCCGCACCTACAGCATGGATACAATCCATGACTTCCCGATGCGCATTACGTGTATGAATAATCACAGGTAAATCCATTTCGACGCTCCATCGCAATTGTTGAACAAAAGCATCTTTTTGCTGTTCTAGAAACGTCTGATCCCAGTATAGATCGATACCAATCTCTCCTATTGCACAAACATTTGATTGAGTTTTTATCGAGTTATATATTGACTCCAGCACTGCCTTGTAATCTCCTTTTACACTTGTAGGATGCAAACCCAATGCAGGAACACAATAATCGGGATATTTTACACAAACCTGAAGCAATGGTTCTAACGATTCCAAATCTACATTTGGCAAGATAACCTTTTCTACTCCGTTCTCTTTTGCATGCTCAATTACCAGATCTAAATCATCTTTAAACTCAATCTCATATATATGAGAATGCGTATCAACTATACTCATTTGTCTGAAATTCGATTTATGATTTACGCCCCATCAACATTTGAGACAACTCTCGCAAGGCTGAAAGGTTATGGGAAGGTACAGAAATTTTCTCTAAACAAAGCATTGCGGTCTCAAAATATTGAGCAACTTTTCGCTCTGCCATTTTACGAATTCCATACGTATCATATATATATGTAAAGAATTCGATCTTTTCTTTCTTGTCAAAAATCTTGAATGAGAACCATTCATTCATATGCATACGATCCGTATCAGAAGCCTTATTCAATGCATTGATAAGCATGTAAGTTTTCTTATTGGAACAGATATCTCCACCGATACTTTTACCAAATACTTTAGGATCACCATATACATCAAGCAAATCATCTTGAAGCTGGAAAGCCAATCCGAGATTAATCCCAAAATCATATAATAACGAAGCATCCTGTTGAGAAGCACCTCCAATAATCGCTCCTGTTTTCAATGCGCAAGCAAGCAATACAGCCGTTTTGAGACGAATCATTTCCAGATACTCATCCTCTGTTACATTTGCACGCAACTCAAACTCCATATCAAACTGTTGTCCGGCACAAACCTCAGTTGCTGTTGTTGAAAACAAATCCAGCACCTCTTTTAAGCATTCGGCAGGAGCATTTGACAGCAACTTATACGACTCAATCAACATGGCATCTCCTGAAAGAATGGCCACATTAGGATTCCAGCGCACATGCACCGTTTCTTTACCTCGACGTACATCTGCACAGTCCATCAAGTCATCGTGCAATAGCGTGAAGTTGTGAAACACCTCAATTCCTACAGCCGGAGCCAAAGCTTTATCTACTTGATCAGTAAAGACATTGCATGCCATCAACGTTAGTGCAGGACGCACACGTTTTCCTCCCAAAGATAAGATGTATTCGATTGGTTCAAATAAAGTTTTTGGAGGAGTATTAAACTCGAGTTGAGTTACATATGATTCGACCTGAGATAAGATCTCTTTAAATGTATACATAAGCGATCGACTATAGATAGTTCTAGATAGATATATGAATAAAAAGAGGCTGCATGTGCAGCCTCTTTTTATTTTATTTATGTTGCGATTATTGCAATCTGAATTGAACCGGCACTGTATATTTTACGTTTACAGGCTTACCACGTTGTGATCCCGGTTTCCATTTTGGCATTGCGTTAACAACGCGCAAAGCTTCTTTATCCAAAGATGGGTCTACCCCTTTTACTACTGCAGCGTCTGTTACTTTACCTTCTTTATTTACAACGAACTGTACTACAACACGACCTTGAATACCGTTCTCTTGTGCTACAACCGGATATTTGATAGATTTACCAATGTACTTCATCAATTCTCCTTGTCCACCCGGGAACTCAGGCATATCTTCTACAGTAACGAAGATTTCATTGGTATCTTCTTCTTCCTCTTCTACTTGAACAGGAGGAGTGTATACCTCTGTCTGTGCAGATTTTTGATTATCTTCTGATGTTACAATTTCTTGTTGCTCCAACTCTACGTCATCTTCTACAACCGTCAATGCTTCTACTACAACTGGTGCAGGAGGTGGTGGAGGTGGTGGAACAACCTCTTGTTGAATCGTAACTTCGATTTCCTCTTCTGCTAAGATGTCTCCGACAGCAGCGACCTCAACCTTCTTAACATCACGAGTACCCCATTCAAATGCTACGAACAAAAAAGCAAGCGCAACAACAAATCCCATAAGGACAAACAACTGTTTGCTTCCCTCCAAGTCCGCTTTAGGCGATTTCTTGATTTCCATATGTTTATAATGTTTTATGTGTTTCTCAATACAGCAAAAATACAATTTTTTTTATTTCTTCATCTCAATGAAGCTAAAAAACAATTTGAAATAACTGAAAAACCGCAATCCTTAGCCGTTTTACACAATTATTATCTAATAATCATTCGAAAAAATTAAAGTGTTTTCGAAATGCGGTGTAAAGTAAAAACTTTTTCTCGAATAATGTATCTTTGAACCGAAAATTTGTCACATAAATCATCATATTTGATAAAAACAAGACTCATGAAAAAGATAGTTATCGCCGTAGACGGCTTTTCTTCGTGTGGAAAAAGCACTATGGCCAAAGATTTGGCTAAAGAAATCGGTTATACTTATATTGATAGCGGAGCTATGTACAGAGCCGTGACTCTTTATGCGATCGAGAATAACATGATTATTGATAATCGTGTCGACGAAGAAGCCTTGAAACATGCAATTGACAACCATCTCATCCATATAACGTTCGAACTTAACCCTAAAACCGAGCAGCGCGATACTTTCTTAAACGGCAACGACGTAGAGTCGTTGATACGAAGCATGCAAGTAGCCTCAAAGGTTAGCATCATCAGTGCAATCAAATTTGTACGACAAGCACTTGTTGCCATGCAGCAAGAAATGGGTCAAGCCAAAGGTGTCGTAATGGACGGCCGAGACATCGGCACAGCCGTATTCCCAGATGCAGAACTAAAGATCTTCGTAACAGCATCTCCCGAGGTAAGAGCACAACGCCGCGTAGATGAACTCGTAGCTAAAGGAAGTGATGTATCCTTCGACGAGGTACTACAAAACGTAAAAGAAAGAGACCTAATGGATACAACTCGTGCCGAAAGTCCGCTTCGCAAAGCCAATGATGCTCTTGAGTTAGACAACTCTCACCTCACCATTGCACAGCAAAAGGCTTGGTTACTGGAACAATTTAACAGCGTTGTGAAATCATAAACAACGAAAACTATACAAGAATCTATGATTAAAGTTGAAATAGATCAAGGTTCGGGATTTTGCTTCGGTGTAGTGAAAGCCATTGAAAGCGCAGAACGAGAATTGGCCAACAACCAACCCTTATACTGCCTTGGAGACATTGTTCACAACAGCCAAGAAGTAAGTCGCCTCAATCAAAAAGGCCTCTCAACCATTGATCACTCAGATCTTTCAAAGCTATCAAACGCCAAAGTCCTTCTTCGTGCTCACGGCGAACCTCCGTCGACCTACGAAACGGCAAAGCATAATAAAATAACAATTATAGATGCAACCTGCCCTGTTGTATTACAATTGCAACGAAAGATCAACAAGTACTTTCACTTGGTTGAGCCTCAAAACGGACAAATTGTGATTTACGGCAAAATCGGTCACGCTGAAGTAAACGGGCTTGTAGGACAAACCAACGGCAAAGCGGTGGTAATCGAAAAACCTGAAGATGCTGATGTGCTAGACTTTTCGCGTCCCATTATTTTATTCTCGCAAACGACCAAGTCGATAGAAGGCCTACACAAAACCGTAGAGTATATTAGAGAGCGCATGCAAGAAGGCATTCAGTTCGAATACTTCGACACCATTTGTCGTCAGGTAGCAAATCGAATCCCAAGCATCATAGACTTTGCTTCGAAACATGACTGGGTTTATTTTGTTGCCGGTCGCAAAAGCTCGAACGGGAAAGTTCTGTTTGAAGAATGTAAGCGTGCCAATGAGCACACCATCTTTATTTCGGAAGACAACGAAATTACCGACAAACTTCCCGATTGGGTACAAAACGTTGGTGTTTGCGGAGCAACGTCTACTCCGAAATGGCTTATGGAAAAAGTAGCAACCAAAGTAGAATTAATCAACAACCCAAAGGAAGATCATTCATCTAATATATAACTTTTAAATCGTCAGAAGGCGGTCTGACGATTTAATCATAGTGAAGAAATAATCGTCAGGTCGCCATCTGACGATTCGAATCTAATGAAGAGTAAATCGTTTGATGGGCATCGAACGATTCGTTCTTCGTTTGTTTTAGAATTAGAATCAACATATACATAAAAAGATAATTGTAACCTTCACAAATCAATTACTCTATACTTTAAAATCAACCCTTGCGTCAACAATAGCTACGTATACGAACAATCGCGATACAACTTTACAATTCCTTGATCACATGTCTACCCAATCAACACTCACAACTTATACTTTGAAAGATAAATCAACATTATTTAATCATAAATTCAAAATCAAAACAAATTACCGATCAATCTGTTAATCATATTAATTCTTTATGAAGATTACAATTGACTCGATTCATTCTAATCGAATAATTCTTACATTTGTAGCAAACAACCAATATCAATAAGGCTATGTCTAATATCAAATGCATTGGTCTCTTGACTTCGGGTGGCGATGCTCCCGGTATGAATGCTGCCATCCGTGCAGTAACAAGATCAGCGATCTATAACGGAATGGAAGTAAAAGGTATTTATCGCGGTTATCGCGGATTAATATCCGGAGAAATCATTCCTTTCAAAACGCAGAATGTAAGTAATATCATCCAACAAGGTGGTACTATTCTCAAGACTGCTCGTTGTAAAGAATTCATGACTCCCGAAGGACGTCAGCTAGCTTTCGAAACTTTACAAAAGGAAGGTATCGACGCTTTGGTAGTAATTGGTGGAGATGGTACCCTTACCGGTGCTCGCATCTTTGCTCAAGAACACAACTTCCCTATCGTCGGATTACCGGGTACGATCGACAATGACTTGTTTGGCACTGACGTAACCATCGGATACGATACAGCACTAAATACGATTGTTGAAGCAGTCGACAAGATTCGCGACACAGCTTCTTCTCATGAGCGCTTGTTCTTTATCGAGGTAATGGGTCGTGATGCAGGTTTCCTTGCATTAAACGGAGCTTTGGCTTCAGGAGCAGAGGCTGCAATCATTCCTGAAATTGCAGTAGAAAAAGACCAACTTGCCGAAACAATCGAAAACGGTTTCCGTAAGTCTAAAAACAGTAGTATTGTATTGGTAGCTGAAAGCGACATTACGGGAGGTGCAATGGGCGTTGCCGAACGTGTAAAGAATGAGTATCCTCAATTTGATGTTCGTGTAACTATTCTAGGTCACATCCAACGTGGCGGTTCGCCTACAGCACAAGATAGAATCTTGGCTAGTAGAATGGGTGCTGCTGCTGTTGATGCATTACTTGACGATCAACGCAACGTAATGATTGGTATCCATAACGATCAGATTGTATATGTTCCTTTCGCAAAAGCAATCAAAAATGACAAACCAATCAATCGTGATCTATTAAATACACTTCGTATTCTATCGATCTAATTTGCTTGGGTCTTTAATGATATAAAAAAAGCTTTCATCTGTCGATGAAAGCTTTTTTATTTTGGATATTGTTGAATTAGAATTCAGCATTTTTAGGTGTTCTTGCAAAAGGTATTACATCACGAATGTTTGCCATACCTGTTACGAACAACAACAAACGTTCGAATCCAAGACCAAAACCTGAGTGTGGTGCTGTTCCGAAACGACGTGTATCAAGATACCACCACATATCTTTCATTGGGATACCCATTTCTTCGATACGTGCTGCTAGCTTGTCGTAATTTTCTTCACGCTGAGAACCGCCAATGATTTCTCCGATTTTTGGAAACAACACGTCCATTGCACGTACCGTTTTACCATCCTCGTTAAGCTTCATGTAGAATGCCTTGATATCTTTAGGATAATCAGTTAGAATTACCGGTTTCTTGAAATGATTCTCTACTAAATAGCGCTCGTGCTCTGATTGTAGATCCACACCCCATTTAACAGGGAATTCAAATTTATGACCACTCTTTTCTAGAATCTCGATACCCTCTGTATATGGAAGACGAACAAAGTCGTTTGCTACTACAAAGTTCAAACGATCGATCAATTCATTATCCCACATTTTGCAAAGGAATTCAAGATCATCCTTACAATTATCCAATGCATATTGAATCAAATACTTTAAGAAGTCTTCCGCAAGATCCATATTTTCTTTGATCTCGTTGAAGGCAACCTCTGGTTCTACCATCCAGAATTCTGCAAGGTGACGAGGTGTATTTGAGTTTTCTGCACGGAAAGTAGGACCAAATGTATAGATAGCACCTAAAGCCATTGCTCCAAGTTCTCCTTCCAATTGACCTGACACCGTAAGATTTGATTGCTTACCAAAGAAGTCTTGTGAATAATCAACCTTACCTTCTTCTGTACGCGGTGGATTTTCAAGATCTAATGTAGTAACTTGAAACATTTGACCAGCGCCTTCTGCATCCGATGCTGTAATGATCGGTGTATGTAGATAGAAGAATCCTTTTTGGTTGAAGTAGTTGTGAATTGCGAATGCCATAGCATGACGAATTCTCAATACTGCGCCAAAAGTATTGGTACGCGGACGAAGGTGCGCGATTTCACGTAAGAACTCTAATGTGTGACCTTTTTTCTGCAATGGATAAGTCGTAGGATCTGCAGTTCCGTAGATTTCAATTTCTTCAGCTTGTATCTCAGCAGTCTGACCTTTACCTTGTGACTCGACAAGAAGACCGTTTACATTGATACAAGATCCTGTTGTAATTGGTTTCAACTCTTCTTCACTGAAGCGAGTCATATCAATCACAACTTGAATATTATGAATTGTAGAACCATCATTTAAAGCAACAAAACTAACATGCTTGTTTCCTCTACGGGTTCTCACCCATCCTTTTACATTGACTTTGGTACCAATAGCCGGGTTTTTAACCGCGTCTACGATTTTAGTTCTACTAATTGTTTCCATTATTTCTAAATTAAATTCATGGTTAATGAAAAAACTTAGCCGGCTTTTGAAACCGGCTAAATCTATTTATTATTCAAATGCTCCCATGCGAAGCATGTTTACTTCTTTTTCAGTTAAGAAACGCCATTTGCCACGGCTTAGGTTTTTCTTAGTAAGACCTGCGAAATAAACACGGTCTAGTTTTGTAACACGGTAACCTAGTGTTTCAAAAATACGACGTACAATACGGTTACGACCTGAGTGAATTTCGATACCAACTTGAGATTTGTCGTCTTCAGTTGCGTAGCTAATTGCGTCAGCGTGAATTTCACCGTCTTCAAGCTCGATACCATTTGCAATCTTCTCCATATCTTCGATTGCTACCGGTTTATCCAACCATACGTGATAGATTTTCTTCTTCTTGTATGATGGATGTGTTAGCTTAGATGCTAGATCTCCATCATTTGTCAACAACAATACACCTGTTGTGTTTCTGTCAAGACGACCTACAGGGTAGATTCTTTCACGACATGCGTTCTTTACAAGATCCATTACTGTAAGACGTTCTTGTGGATCGTCTGAAGTAGTTACACAGTTTTTAGGCTTGTTAAGTACGATATACACCTTACTTTCGATGCTTACCGCCTGATCGTGGAACGTAACATTGTCTGCTCTTGTGATCTTAGTACCTAATTCTGTTACAACTTGATCATTCACCTTTACAACTCCAGCTTGGATATATTCATCGGCCTCACGACGAGAACATACACCTGCATTAGCCAAAAACTTGTTCAAACGAATTGGCTCATTTGGATCTGCCAATACTTCTTTGTACTTCAATTGTTTTTGGAAGCTGTATTTTGCATTTGGATTATAATCATCACTTCTGCGTTGCATTGGACGATTGCCCCCACCTTGTTGTGGTCTGCCATAGCCACCTTGTTGTGGTCTGCCATAACCGCCGCCTTGCTGTGGTCTGCCATAACCGCCACCTTGTTGTGGTCTGCCATAACTATTACCTTGCTGTGGTCTGCCATAACCGCCGCCTTGTTGTGGTCTGCCATAACCGCCACCTTGTTGTGGTCTGCCATAACTACCGCCGCCTTGTTGTGGTCTACCATAACCGCCACCTCTATTATTATTGTCATAATTTGGTGTTCTGGTTTCACCTACACGAGGTCTTCTTCTTTTTAGACTATCGTCGCCCCCTTCTGGAGTTGAGCTATACACACGTGCAGAACGATCATCTTGATTTCCGTAAGAACGATTCTGATTGTAGCCATCGTTGTTATACGATGGGCGATTGCCATAAGATGGACGATTACCATAAGACGGACGGTCGCCACCTTGACGATTACCATATGATGGACGATCGCCGCCTTGACGATTGCCATAAGATGGACGATTACCACCTGAACGGTCGTAAGATCTTTTTTCATAACCACCTTCATTTCTGAAGTTTGGATTATAAGATCTTCTTTCTTGTCCATCTCTTTCTTGATAGTCATTGTTTCTAACAATTACTTTTCTTGGACGAGCATCTTCTCTGTCTGTGTTCATTTTCCTGAATAATTGAATTGTAAATACTCTTTTTGCAACCTCACGGTTACGTCTCTCATTTAATATTAAATACCAGTATAATTATGTGGTGTTATTTTTTTCAACTCTTCTTTTACATCATCACTTACTTGAAGTGTGTCGATAAATTCACGAATTGAAGTTTCTGTTATACCTTCGTTGGTACGAGTTAAAGCTTTAAGCGCTTCATAAGGTTTCGGGTATCCTTCTCTACGAAGAATAGTTTGAATACCTTCTGCTACAACAGCCCAACAATTATCAAGGTCATTATACAAAGCTTGTTCATTTAATAACAATTTACCCAAACCTTTTGATAAACTTTGCAATGCAATTAACATATGTGCAAATGGCACACCCACATTACGAAGTACCGTCGAGTCTGTAAGGTCACGTTGCAACCTTGAGATTGGCAGTTTTGCAGCCAAATGTTCTAATATTGCATTTGCAACACCCAAATTTCCTTCTGCATTTTCGAAGTCGATTGGATTTACTTTGTGTGGCATCGCAGATGATCCTACTTCTCCAGCTTTAATTTTTTGCTTGAAGTATTCCATCGAGATATATTGCCAGAAGTCACGGTTTAAGTCGACCAAAATAGTATTGATACGTTTTAGACCGTCAAATAAAGCTGCAAGATTATCATAGTTTGAAATTTGTGTAGTCCATTCCTCTCTCTCCAGACCTAAATGGTTTGCTACAAAATCATTTCCAAAATCTTTCCAATTTACGGATGGATAAGCAACATTATGAGCATTGAAATTACCTGTTGCTCCACCAAATTTCGCAGAAATAGGAGTTGCTTTTACAAGCTCCAACTGCTTTTCTAGTCTATATACGAAAACCATTACTTCTTTACCCAAACGAGTTGGTGATGCTGGTTGTCCGTGTGTTTTAGCAAGCATTGAAATGTTACTCCATTCATTGGCATATTTTTTAAGCATATCCAATACATCTGTAAACATTGGGTAGTATACATCTACTAATGCTTCTTTTATTGACAAAGGTACAGAGGTATTATTGATATCTTGCGAAGTAAGCCCAAAATGGATAAACTCTTTGTAATCTTCCAGTTTAAGCAAGTCGAATTTTTCTTTAATAAAATACTCAACTGCCTTAACATCATGATTTGTTACACTTTCAATCTCCTTGATCTTCTTTGCGTCTTCAACCGAAAAATCTTTGTATACTTTACGCAAATCTTCGATAAGCCCCGGGTTAGACAATCCACTTAACTGAGGCAAGACATCCATCAATGCAATAAAATACTCTATCTCTACCTGCACTCTATACTTGATCAGTGCATATTCTGAAAAGTAAGCCGACAATACCGAAGTTTTGTCTCTATAACGCCCATCAACGGGTGATACAGCAGTTAGCGGTGTAAATTCCATATAATCTTATTATTGTAGTACTGCAAAGTTAATATATTATTCTATTTTTGAAGCTGATGCAATTTATTTTTTGATTTTTTCTCCCAAAGTGTTGCAATATAAAAAAAATGACGTATCTTTGCATCGCAATTGAGAACAAAACATCTCTTCTGCACAATTATCGGGTTCATAGCTCAGCTGGTTCAGAGCACCTGCCTTACAAGCAGGGGGTCATAGGTTCGAATCCTATTGGACCCACGATAAAAACAAGTTCTTTTATTAATTTATTTATCGGGTTCATAGCTCAGCTGGTTCAGAGCACCTGCCTTACAAGCAGGGGGTCATAGGTTCGAATCCTATTGGACCCACGATAAAAAACAAGTTCTTTTTATTAATTTATTTATCGGGTTCATAGCTCAGCTGGTTCAGAGCACCTGCCTTACAAGCAGGGGGTCATAGGTTCGAATCCTATTGGACCCACGATAAAACAAGTTCTTTTTTATTAAAGACTTCCGGGTTCATAGCTCAGCTGGTTCAGAGCACCTGCCTTACAAGCAGGGGGTCATAGGTTCGAATCCTATTGGACCCACGGAATAATATCATTCTTTCTATTTAGACATTCGGGTTCATAGCTCAGCTGGTTCAGAGCACCTGCCTTACAAGCAGGGGGTCATAGGTTCGAATCCTATTGGACCCACGAAGCTACCTTATACAAGGTAGCTTTTTTTTATTTATAGACTTTATCGATTGTAAAATCACCACAGTAGGTTGATTCAATCAACAGCCACATCTTCTATAATTACTTTATTTTCAATTCTTCTATAATTCCCTTCAGGTAAATATTTCATAAGTTCTTCGTTACACTTTTGTGCTACTCTATGATGCTTTATTTGTGTAGAATTCAATGAAGTTAGAGAGATTGAAACCAATGAGAGTATAGCTTCAGCCGCTAAAGTTGTTTGACTATTGTCACTAGAATTAGGATCTGTTGACAAGTCAATCGTTCCATCAGCTTCAGTTTCTATGATTCTTCGAAACAAAATCTTATCTGTCGAAGTATCCTTAAAGATATACTCGACCTGCACTGATACAGCTCCAACCATAGCCAACTTTTCCCATCGGTGTATGATCGTAAATAATGCAACTTCAGCTCCTAAATACTTCTTAAACTTTGAAAGTCTACTTTTCAAAAAACGTTCCGAATCGTATCCACTTTCATGTCTTAAGAAATCTAGAGTAAGCAATGGTGGCATTACATAAAACCCTTTCTCCACAAGAGGCTTAGCTAATGTTGCATAAAAATACTCTTTTGCGCGCACGTGATGTGTTTTATTTATAGGAGGCATAATAACTAAAATGTTCGGAATGCTATCTTCTTGCAGATATTGCTCTGGATCATTCGTTACAGCAACGACATTTACTTTACTCGTATAACAAGAGGTAAAGCTCATAAAATAAAATAACACTAAAATGACTATATTAATTCGATTCATTAGTTCGCTTCAAAATTTGTTGAATAAAAACAGTTGATTCAGGATACAAAGCAACCTCCATTTCAAAATATTTTTGTGCAACATCTTGAAATCCATCTTTCAGTAATAAATATCCGTAGTCTGCACAAATACCAGGAGGAATGGGTTTCTTTTTCTTTTTAGCCTTGCGCATCATTTCTATACAAGTCTGTTTCAACTCTAGAGTGCTTTTATCCCCTGGATCTGAGTAAAATTGATAAACAGTCTTGTCATACTTTCCCCAACTATACAACTCGTTAGATGATCCACATGACGTGAATATACAAAGTATGCTTAACAAATAAATGAGCTTCATGGCAATATAATTTGACGGGTCTCTTGCAAAGAAAGAAAGACCTCTGAATCATATAATAAATCAGATTTATCCATAATTTTAATTCTGTGTTTACCTTTAGAAACCATATATACATCACCTTTGATTGTATGAGGTTTAACTCTGTTTACTTTTGCTTCGAATGGTTGATTGTCATCGATATATACCTTTACAGACTTCGGAGATTGTTTATCCATAGTTATAAACTGCAAATAAGAGACATTTTCCATAGGCGAAGTTTGTGAATACTGGCCCATTTTACACGCGGAAAGCAAAAACAGAGATAAACAAACAAGTAATAGTCGTTTCATAATACTCTTTCTTTTACAACATAGTTGAACATTTCCCCATTTACAATAACGCCTTCAATCACTTTAACAACTGAAAACTCATTATTCGCCGTATCACCACCCAGCGATACAACCTCTATTTTTGCAGCACATTTTCCAGGTAATTGAAGCGTCATTCCATTTTGTGGGTTTATTACATTTTTTCCCTTCGTAAAAACTTCAAAAATATCTCCAACAGCTACTCCTTGTGAATTTCCACCAGACATGATGTATCCACCTTCAAACTCTTCAATCAAATATGCCTTCCAAGGTCGATCCATACAATTAGTAATTACATTCTCAACTAATTTAGAGATCGCAACCTCTATTGCTTTATCATCTAATGTTGCATCATAGCCTGCCTCTCCTCCAAAACCTAGAACAGTTTTACTTTTGATCTCAGATTCTCCTTTAGCTTCTTCAGAATAAACAATCTCACCGGTAGCTACATCGATTAATCGAATCGAAACTCCTGCTTCAACTGTTTGCTTAACGCTTCTCGAGAATAATTTAGAATTACCTGTATTCTTCCGTCCATACTCGGTAATAGCTCCTACAATAATATAATCTGCCCCAACTAATGATGTATCTAACTTATTTATTGCTTGCTCCGCTATTATCTGATCCAAGTCAGATCTTTCTAATAAAATAAATTTTTCTGATGCTGCTAATTTTGAACTCAAGATATCCATTGCCTGCTTCTCCATAGGGTCGTTCTCTTTATCAAAAAATAACCCTTTAGCATACCGCGTCTCATTTGTAAATCGAGCTATAGCAACCTTTCGTTTCAGCATTTTTTGCGTGGATTTAGACCCTGAAAGATCTTGTCTTTCTAGTTCATTATGAATGATATTTTGAGCTTCTATTGATACAATAGACATCAACATCGTTAGGAATAATAAAGTCGTTCGTTTCATACTCTAAGAAGTTACATTTCAACAATCAAATACATTTATCGCAAATATATCTGAAAATCCACAAGATCATTCAATTAAACAAACTTTAAGCAATAAAACAGAATAAACATCTTTCTTAGCTATAAATGTAAACTCAAAAAACAAAAAAGCAGTCAGATATACATCTAACTGCTTTCAAAGTGATCCCTACTGGACTCAAACCAGTGACCTTCAGAACCGGAATCTGACGTTCTATTCACTAAACTAAGGGACCTTTACATGCAAATATAAACATTTAATAATTTTCTTACAAACTTTTCACCAACAACCACCATTAAATATCATAACGAAAGCAACAACCTGTTATTAAAAGCATTTTGAAAGACAAAACAAAACCGAAATAAACTTTTGCAATTTTTATTTGCTATTTTACTTGCACATTAATACAAAGAATATACCTTTGCCATATACAAACTAAAAACTAACAATCTATGAGTTATTTAATAAAGCCACAAGGCTATCAAGCAGTCCTTGATTTAGGACAAACAGAAATTGGAATTAAAAAGATAAAAGAGTTCTTTCAAACAAACTTATCATGTGAACTAAGACTTCGTCGAGTAACTGCACCTCTTTTCGTTCTAAAAGGTATGGGGATCAATGACGATCTCAATGGAGTAGAGCGCCCCGTAAGTTTTCCTATCAAAGACCTCAATGATACAAAAGCTGAAATTGTACATTCTTTAGCGAAATGGAAAAGATTGACTTTAGCAGATTATGAAATAGAGGAAGGGTATGGGATCTATACAGATATGAATGCAATTCGATCTGATGAGGAACTGGGCAACTTACACTCTTTGTATGTGGACCAATGGGACTGGGAACTCGTAATTAGCAATGCCGATCGAAATATTGATTTCTTGAAAGAAATTGTCAGAAGAATATACGGAGCAATTGTCAGAACTGAATATTTAGTTTATGAAATGTTCCCTTTAATTAAACCAATTCTACCAAAAGAGATATTCTTTATTCATGCAGAGGATCTCCTTGAGATGTATCCAGATCTTTCTCCGAAAGAACGAGAAGACGAAATATCAAAAAAATATGGTGCTGTATTTATTATTGGTATTGGTGCCAAGTTAGGTGATGGGGAAAAGCATGACGGACGTGCCCCTGACTATGATGATTGGAGTACAGAGACAGGTAATGGACACCATGGCTTAAATGGCGACTTACTAGTATGGAATGATATACTTGGTCGTGCTTTTGAGATTTCATCGATGGGTATTCGCGTTAATAAAGAAGCTCTAGAAAGACAATTAAAAGAAACTGGTGAAGAATCCAGAGCAAATTTGTATTTTCACAAGCGCTTATTGGATGGTGATCTTCCTCAAAGTATCGGTGGCGGTATCGGACAATCGAGACTATGTATGTTCTATCTTCGCAAGGCCCATATTGGAGAAATTCAAGCAAGCATTTGGCCTGAAGATATGCGCGAGGAGGCTCTTGCCAATGGCATGAACCTGATTTAAATAAAATTCAAATGAACGTATCTATAGAAAAAAGCTGGAAGGATAAATTATCGGCAGAATTCAACAAAGAGTATTTTTATAATCTAACAGAGTTTGTTCGTAACGAATATAAAACAACGACAGTTTACCCTCCGGCTAAATTAATTTTTAATGCATTCGATCTTTGTCCTTTCGACAACGTCAAAGTTGTGATTATCGGTCAAGACCCATATCATGAACCAGGGCAAGCGCATGGACTTTGTTTTTCTGTGATGGAAGGAACCAAATTTCCGCCTTCGCTCGTTAATATATTCAAGGAGATTCAAAATGATTTTGCAAGCGAAATCCCTAAAGATGGAAATCTAACGAGATGGGCTGAACAAGGTGTTTTGCTTCTCAATGCAACTCTTACAGTCAGAGCACATCAAGCAGGCTCACATCAACGTAAAGGTTGGGAAGAGTTCACAGATGCAGTAATCCATAAGATTGCAGAAGAAAAGGAAAACATCGTATTTATACTTTGGGGAGCATATGCTCAAAAGAAAGGTGCTTTTATAGATACAAATAAACATTTGGTTTTAACATCACCTCACCCATCGCCTCTTTCTGCTCACCGAGGCTTCTTTGGGAATAAGCATTTTAGTAAAACCAACGAATATCTGGCATCAAAAGGAGAAGCTCCTATTCAATGGTAATAATAAATACACACTACAAATAAAGCGGATAGTCTAATCGAAGACTATCCGCTTTATTTGTAGTGTGTATTAAATGGAAAAGGCTCAGAAAAATCTGAGCCTTTTCCTATCTAGCATGAAGTTTATTTCTTCTCTTCGTTCTTTTTCTCTTTACGACGCATCAATTCGTAAGCTACAGGAGTAGCAACAAACAATGTTGAGTACGTACAAGAAACAATACCGATTAAGATTGCGAAAGTAAAGCTTCGAATTGTACTACCTCCTAAAAGGAAAATACAAAGCACAACAACCAATGTACTGAAAGAAGTACTGAATGTACGTGCCAATGTTGAGTTCAAAGCATCATTGATAACTTGGAATCTGCTTCTCTTTGGATAAAGCGCCAAGGTTTCACGGATTCTATCAAATACTACTACTGTATCATTCAACGAATAACCAATAATAGTAAGAATAGCCGCAATAAAGGTTTGGTCAATCTCCATAGAGAAAGGCATAACTTTCCACAACAACGAATAAAAGCTAAAGATTACACCTACATTCACAATAACCGATGCAACTGTACCTACAGAGAATGCAATATCTCGGAAACGGAATAAGATATAAACACCCATTAACAACATCGATAATACGATTGCCCAGAAAGCTCCGACTTTAATATCGTCAGCCATACTTGGCCCTACTTTCTGTGAACTTTGAATATTTACCGAGCTAAATTGTTCTTGAGTTGTACCTTGCTTCAATAAAGGCTTCAAACCTTCATAAAGTTTAGCTTCAATATTTTGATCTACTTCTGGATCTGTATCTGCAATCTTATAGTTTGTAGAAATACGAACTTGATCACTTGTACCAATTTGAATAACACTTACAGAACCGTCAAAACTTGCTGAAAGCATTTCACGAACATCTTCTGTATTCACTGCATTATCAAACTTCACAATATAATTACGACCACCTGTAAAGTCAATACCTTTATTTAAGCCTAGTGTAAACATGGATATGATTCCAATCACAATTACACCAACAGGAATCAAATAACCAACCTTACGTTTACCCAAGAAGTTTATAGTTGGATTCACTAACAAATTCTTAGTCAAAGAAGTTGTTAAAGTCATATTTTGAAGTTTGCCTTTAGCAAACAAACCTTCGTATACAAGACGTGTTAAGAATACCGCTGTAATGAAAGATGAAATAAGACCGATAATCAAAGTTGTTGCAAAACCTCTGATTGGGCCAGTTCCGAAGTAAAACAATACAACACCAGTAATGATTGTAGTCAAGTTCGAGTCAAAGATCGCTGAAAAAGCATTCTTATAACCATCAGACATCGCTTGAGCTGCATTCTTTCCTGCACGAAGCTCTTCTTTTGCGCGCTCATAGATAAGCACATTCGCATCAACAGCCATACCTAAAGTCAATACCATACCAGCAATACCTGAAAGGGTTAGAACAGCATGGAACGACGCTAGAATACCCAACGTAAAGAATACATTTACGATCATTGCTGCATTTGCGATCATACCTGGAACAAGTCCGTAAGCAGAACACATATAAAGCATCAAACAGATCAAAGCAAGAGCAAAAGAAATCACACCATCTTCAATAGCAGCTTGACCCAAAGAAGGACCTACTACATCTTCTTGAACGATGCGAACAGAAGCAGCCATTTTACCAGACTTAAGCACGTTTGCTAAGTCTTTCGCCTCTTCCGGAGTAAAATTACCTGTAATTTGAGAACGTCCACCCGTAATTTCGTCATTTACGTTTGGATAAGAATATACAAGACCATCCAATACAATTGCAACGGATTTACCAATATTATCTTTCGTTACACGAGCCCAAGCTTTAGCACCTTCAGCATTCATAGCCATACTTACTTCTTGGCCACGACCGTTTTGTGCGAAGTCTGCACGAGCATCAGTCACAACATCCCCTTGAAGAGCAGGACTACCATCGCGGTTAGATGCTTTTACTGCAACTAACTGATAATATTGTTCTTTATCATCAACAGCTTTAACTGTCCAGAAAAATCTAAGATTGCGAGGAAAAAGATCTTTCACTTGCTTCATTTGAAGATAGTTATTGATCGTTTCCATATCTTTTTTATGTGCAATACCAACCGCAGGACCTGCACCGATTTGTCCGTTATATTGATTAATATTCAATATTGAGAACAATGGGTATTGTTTTGCAAACTCAGCCTCTGATTGTGAAACCTGAGCATCTCCTTGAGAAATAGCATCTAAAACTTTCAAGCCTGTAGAATCTTTTCCAGCTTCCATCGCTTGTGCTACGGTTGAATCCCCTTCTGCTTGTGCAGATTCAAGAGATGTATTGTAGTCACGGATGATATTATTAGCTGCTACAAGCTGCTGGTATACTTCACCAAGCTCATATGTTTCCCAAAACTCAAGATTTGCACTACCTTGAAGAAGCTTTCTTACACGCTCCGGTTCTTTAATACCAGGAAGTTCTACAAGGATACGACCATCAGTCTCAAGGCGTTGAATATTTGGTGCAACTACACCAAAACGGTCAATACGAGTTCTTAACACGTTGAATGAGTTATCGATTGCACTTTTCATTTCTTCGCGCAAGATAGACTCAACCTCTGTATTTGTAGATTGTGGTGTGATTTTATCCTTTAGCTCGAAAGTGCTAAATAAAACTGATAATTTCCCATTAGGAACCAGCTTCAAATACTCTTCTGAGAATAAAGAAATAAAATCCTTTGAACTAGTAGCTTGACGAGCTTGAGCAAGCTCTAAGGCTTTAATAAAGTTAGGGTCTTGATTGTTGTTTGACAAAGACTTAAGTACGTCTGCAACATTCAATTCCAATATCACATTCATACCACCTTTAAGGTCTAGCCCAAGGTTAATCTCCATCTCACGGCACTGCTTCAGAGTATACCCCAACCATACCTTTTGAGTAGATAAAGAGTCAAGAAAATAACTTTGTTTTGCCAAGTCATTTCCGGCGTACTCTGCCGCCTTGTCATTGTAGTATCTCGTTACAAAAGAGAACGATAGATAAAACGCACACACAAGCGTAAGCAGAACAGCAAAGACTCTCACAAATCCTTTGTTTTGCATTTTGATCTTACTTTTATGTTATTACTTTAATCATTTTTATTTTTCACAGGATGCAAATATATACTTTTTTTCAGTTCTCTGGATATAAACAAGCCAAATATTTGTAGGTCATATAGCTAGATTTGCTCATCAAATAATATATTTGCAACATCAATCTTTAAATCAAAGAAACATGAAAAACATTGTTCTACTAATTATGGTATTAACCCATACTTTTATAGGGTTTGCACAGACAGATGATAAATACCTGGAAGGAGCCGTTCCTGTAGTGGATGGGAAAGTTGTTTTTAGCAAAAACTTCAATCTACAAGGAAAGAATAAAACCGAAGTTTACAACACTGCTTTACAATGGGCGAAAGAAAAATTTAACACCGATGAAGATCGTGTTATCTTCACCAATCCGGAAGACGGCACTATCGTTTGTAGTGCAAAAGATTATTTGGTTTTTACCAATAAAGCACTCTCTTTGGACAGAAGTTTAATCAATTACCGCGTAACACTTTATTGCAACGACAATAACTGTAATACTGAAGTAAGCAATATCAATTATGCATACAATGTTTCTTATCAAAAAGAACCAGAGAAATACAAAGCAGAGGAATGGATTGATGATGAAAATGCTCTTTCTAAAGGCAAATTAAATCGTGGTAATGGTAAGTTTAGAAAACACACCATAGATATGGTCGATAATCTTTTTGCAGAGATATCTACAGGATTGAGCGCTGCAACAGCCCTTACTTCAACAAATCCCCAAAGTAGTAATGCGATTGAGACAAAACCAGCAGTTAAGCTTTCTCCTGCAACAACAACAACAACAACAACTGCTGTTCCATTAACAGCAAATAAAGGACTTGAAGATTTCAATCAAATAGACGTTGAGAAGATTCCAGGAAATATTATTAAGATGCTCGGTAAAGACTGGATGTTGATAACAGCTGGAAATGGAAGCAACTTCAATATGATGACAGCGAGCTGGGGTGGCCTTGGTATGATGTTTGGCAAACCAACAGCATTTAGCTTCGTTTTTCCGGCTCGCAACACCTATTCCTTGCTCCGCAACAGTGATACATATACTTTATCTTTTTACCCGGAAGCCTATCGCGACGTATTGAAAATGTGTGGTAGTAAATCTGGTAAAGATACTGACAAGGTGAAAGAATCAGGACTTACGCCGATTACAACTCCTTCAGGGAGTAAAGCTTTTAATGAAGCTTGGCTAATTATCGAATGTCGTAAAACGCTTACTCAACCACTTTTCAAAGATGGCCTTAACAATGAATCATTGAAAAATGAATATTCTAGCAAAGACCTTCCAACTCTTTTTGGAGGTGAGATTATAAATGCTTGGATTAAATACTAACTCAATAAAACAAAACTATGAGAAGAGTTCTATTTTTAATGCTTCTACTTTTACCTCTTTACTCTTTTGCACAAGGGAATAATGGAACTGTAGACAATTGCGCACCTATAAAGCAGGGTAAAGTTTGCTACTCTGATCAAGAATCGATTGAAGGTGCTTCAAAACAAAAAATATATCAAGCGATACGTGTATGGGCAAAAGAGAATTATGGAAAAGACTATTTTATCTCCAACATGTCGGAAGATAAAAAGAATAGTACCATCTTTTGTAGCTCTAAAATAGAACTTCTCATTAATGATAAAGACAGCACCGTTATGAAGTATAAAATGCACGTCAAGTGTTTTGACAACAGCTATCAAGTCGAAATAAATGACATTGCATATACATACGAAGTTGACGGAAAACAAAAATCAATACCTGCAGAGAAGGTTATAAGCAAGAATGGCAAAGCAAATAAAATCAGCTCTATAAAAGACCCTGAGGCGTTTTGCAATGCAACATTCTTCTTTGTTGAAGGAGTTTTCTCTGACATCCATAATGCTGCAAAAGATGCTTTGAAGAAATAAACCCGAGATAAAAAACAAACGCCACGCTCTCTCTTATAGATTGAACGTGGCGTTTGTTTTTTATTTAAATGTAAGATAACACCAGATTGGATAATGATCCGACTCCGATATATCATTATCAACTGTGCAATTATAAGCCCTCATATTCGACGAATGCAGTATATAATCGATTTTAAAATAAAAGAGATTTCGATTAAATGAACTCCCCATTCCAAATCCGCTTTCAACAAAAGCGTCCTTCAAGCCATTTTGAACTGTACGTCGCACATATGATATTGGAGTATCATTAAAATCACCACATACAACAACATAATCTCCTTTTGCGTTTTGAACTTCTTTTGAAATGACTTCAGCTTGATGTGCTCGTTGTCTGAACGCAGGGCCTAGTCGACCATGCAATCTCGATTTTAACTCATCAAACATATTTGAATTCATACTTTTCAAAAAAGACTCGTAATCCTCTCGATCTTGCAGAGTTAGTTTAAAGGATTCTAAGTGATTATTTATTAATGTGACTTTTTTCCCTTTTACATCCAATTCAAAAACACCGGATAAATTATAGGCACTATCATATTTTACTTTTCGGGCAGAACGAATTGGATATTTTGAAAACACAGCGATACCAATAAGATCATTTCCCGCAGATGGTGAAGAAAGCACTTTGAAATAAGGATACATCCTTAGAGCTCTCTTTATATCGGCTTGTTTTAAATGTGACCCTTTCAATGGCCCCCAATACTCTTGCAAACAGACAATATCAGCATTACTTTTTACAATATAATCAAGTATGGGATTATGTTTTTCCTCAGTATGATCTTTGTATGCAAAATTCATCACATTATAAGAAAGCACCTTTATATGAGGATCTGGTATCGTAGCCGTTTTCAAATGTAACGGGAAATATATCTGCAACGCATTTATCGACAATAAGAATCCTACCAAAGGAATCAATGACATATACCACTTTCTAAAAAACAACCAATATCCTAAAAAGCATAAATTAATCAATACTAGTATCGGAAATGCTAATCCTAAATAAGAAAAGATTAGCATTGAATTCGGTGATACTCTATCAGAGAATGCTGAAGCAACGAGCAAAACGACAATAAAAACGTTTGCTGCAGCAACCATCGATTGAAATAAAACACGTAGCAATTTCATACCATTTATTTTTTGCTTGCGTCAAAGAGCTTTCTTCGCTCTTCGGCAGTCAGACTATCATAACCTGATTTCTTCAATTTGTCAAGAATACGATCTACCTCTTCACTCTCACTACGTTTACGAGTATTGTATTCAAGATCTGTTTCATTACGACGATGCGTAACCTTCATTTTAGGTTTCGGCTTAAACCAATTCGCTATTTTATCTAAAATACGATTAAGCCATGCAGTTTTATCATACCCTCTTTGCATTCGATTCGCAAAATAAATTCCAAATAAAGCACCACCAATATGAGCAATATGCCCCCCAGCATTTGACGATGTCAACATCAACAGGTCTAGCAATACAGTAAACAATGCCAGGTAAATCAACTTTATCCGGCCTACAAGAAACAACGATATTTCATAGTCTCGCTTATAAAAAGCAACTGCAAAAACAATCGCCATAACAGATGCTGAAGCCCCCATTAAATAGCTACTTTCTGTTATAGAGGCAAAATAAGGGAAGGTATTATAAGCAAGAATAAATAGTAAAGCACCAGATAATCCTCCCAACAAGTATACTCCAACAAATTGTCGAGGTGTAAAGAAGTATAGAAAAAGCTGGCCAAACCAATAAAGCCAAAGCATATTAAACAAAATATGCCACACATCATAATGTGCAAACATATAAGTAAACAAAGTCCATGGCCTTAAAACAAGAAGGTGCAAAGAAGATGGGACCTCTAAAGCTTGAAGTAGAGATACCACGTCTAAATTAAATAACGTGGCCAAAACACTTCCTAACCTTAAAACAATAAAAACGACCAAATTGATAATTATCAATTTGGTCACTATATTGTATCGATGAAACATCTTTTTATAATCAGTAAAAAAAGCGTCCATTATCTTTATCTTTTTTCTGCCAGTACTTAATCAGAATAAATCCAAACAACATACCGCCAAGATGTGCAAAATGCGCAATATTATCCCCTCCGAAGTTTCCTATACCTAGGAATAACTCCATTAATCCATATATAATCACAAAATACTTTGCTTTTATAGGGACCGGTATAAACATAAAGTAAAGAGGTACATTTGGAAACAACTTTCCGAAAGCAAGCAAAATACCAAATACAGCCCCTGAAGCACCAATTGTTACAAAATAATTTAGAAACTCTGGTTTTGTTACTATATTATTTCCTCCCATGTTGATCATTTCATAAGAAGAATGAATCACATCTCGAAGTGTAAATGCCCACACAGCCTCTTGTATAATTGCAGCGCCAATTCCTGTCACTAAATAGAACGTCAGAAATCGTTTTGGACCCCATACATTTTCCAAGACACGGCCAAACATGTACACCGCAAACATATTAAAAAACAAATGGAACAACGATCCTGTATCGTGTAGAAACATATACGTTAACAGCTGGAATGCTTTAAAATCAGAAGCCTGAAAATAATGTAACCCCAACAATTCAATTAAATCAATACCTATTTTTGGCAATGTCAAACTAGCCAACCAGAATATAATATTAACGATTATAATATTCTTCGTTACAACCGGTATACTAGATAAAAAGCCTGAAACCTGTCTGTTCATGATGTTTTACATTTTGCGCAAAGATAAAATATATTTTCTTTTTGCTGATTGAATCAGCTATTTTAAAGACTCTCAAAACTTTCTTTGCGGTTAAAGGAACAATATAGACCACAAAATAGTTTATAAATAAAGAAAATATAGAAAATTTGAAAATAAAACAGATCAAACTTTCAGATTCTCAAAAAAATAAACATACATTTGAGTGCGAAATGCAGATAACCAAAGCGTTTCGCGCCATAAAGTCAAACTTTATTGTTTAACAAATACAAACATGTGTTACCATGAACAAGACTGAACTTATCAATGCAGTAGCTGAAGAATCAGGACTTACTAAAGTAGATTCAAAAAAAGCAGTAGAAGCCGTACTTAACGCTGTTACAAATGAGCTTAAAGACGGTGGAAAAGTTGCTCTTGTTGGTTTTGGAACTTTCTCAATCACTGAAAAAGGTGAAAGAAAAGGTATCAACCCTAAAACCAAAGAAGAAATTACAATTGCCGCTAAGAAGTCTGTTAAATTCAAAGCTGGTGCAGAACTTGCAGAAGCTGTGAAGTAATTAACTATAGACACTTGCATTCTGAAAAGAGAAGCCACGAATTGCTTCTCTTTTTTTATACCCTTACGTCAAAACTATTATCTTTGCACATTAATAAATAACGAACCATTATTACGCAAAGAGATATGTTTATCGAACAACAACTTTCCGCTGCCGTAATTAACGCCATTAAGGCATTATACGACCAAGAGGTTACGGCGTCTCAGGTACAACTGCAAAAAACTAAAAAGGAGTTCAAAGGACACCTTACTCTTGTTGTATTCCCATTTTTGAGAATTTCAAAGAAATCACCTGAACAAACAGCTCAGGAAATTGGTGAATACCTAAGCGCAAACGAATCATCGGTTGCAGACTTTAATGTAATCAAAGGGTTCCTAAACCTTACTATCTCTGCACAATCGTGGATCTCTCTTCTCAACGATATTAATACAGACGATCAATTCGGCACAAAACAAGCAACAGAAAACTCTGAACTTGTAATGATCGAATACTCTTCTCCAAACACAAATAAACCTCTACACCTTGGTCACGTTCGTAACAACCTACTTGGGTTCAGTATCTCTGAAATCCTAAAAGCAAATGGTTACAACGTTGTTAAAACAAACATCGTAAACGACCGTGGTATCCACATTTGTAAATCGATGCTTGCATGGCAAAAATGGGGAGAAGGCGCAACTCCTGAAAGTACAGGAAAGAAAGGAGACCACCTCATTGGTGATTTCTATGTTTTGTTTGACAAGCACTACAAACAAGAACTTGCGGCACTTCAAGAAAAAGGGATGACCAAAGAAGAAGCAGAGGCAAACTCTACTCTTATGGCGGAAGCGCGTGAAATGCTGCGCCAATGGGAAGCTGGAGATGAAGCTACAGTTGAACTTTGGAAAACAATGAACAACTGGGTATATGCCGGCTTCGATCAAACTTATAAAAAGATGGGTGTAGATTTTGATAAGATCTACTACGAATCAGAAACCTATCTTGAAGGAAAAGGCAAAGTAATGGAAGGCCTGGAAAAAGGTATCTTCTTCAAAAAAGAAGACGGTTCGGTATGGGCAGATCTTACAGCAGAAGGTCTTGACCATAAACTACTGCTTCGTGGCGATGGCACCTCAGTATACATGACACAAGACATCGGTACAGCAAAACTTCGTTACGACGACTACGCCATCAATAAAATGGTATACGTTGTAGGTAATGAGCAAAACTATCACTTCCAAGTTTTATCTATCTTGCTTGACAAGTTAGGCTTTAAATGGGGAAAAGACCTTGTACACTTCTCGTATGGTATGGTTGAACTACCTGAAGGCAAAATGAAAAGCCGTGAAGGAACTGTAGTTGATGCTGATGACTTGATGAACGAAATGATCTCCACTGCACGTGAAACTTCTCAAGAGCTAGGAAAACTAGACGGTTGCACTGATGCAGAAGCTGAAAAAATTGCAACAACAGTTGGTCTAGGTGCATTGAAATACTTTATCTTGAAAGTAGACCCTCGTAAGAACATGACCTTCAACCCGAAAGAATCAATCGATTTCAACGGTAACACAGGTCCGTTTATCCAGTATACTCACGCTCGTATTTGCTCGGTATTGCGCAAAGCTGCAGATCAAGGAATCGAACTAGCAGGCAAAACAATTCCGGCAGTTGAGATTTCTGAAAAAGAAGAAACGCTTATTCAATTACTAGCAAACTTCGGAAGCGTAGTAGAAGAAGCCGGCTCTCAATATTCACCTGCAATCATTGCAAACTATGTTTATGACCTAGTTAAAGAATACAACCAATTCTACCATGACTTCTCTATTTTGAAAGAGGAGAATGCAGATCTTAAGTTGTTCCGTCTTATCCTATCTAAAAACGTAGCCAAAGTCATCCGCACAGGTATGGCACTACTTGGCATCGAAGTCCCTGAAAGAATGTAAGACTTATCAACAGGTGTTGATAACTATAAAATCAAAAGAGAGTGTCCACAGGACACTCTCTTTTTTATTTTGAAGCAAGGTTAAAAAAAGAGCTGCACCTCTGAAAGAGAGCAGCTCTATATGCTTGATAAAATCTAATTATGCTTTCTTCTTAGTCGCTGCTCGCTTTCTAGCCGCCGGTTTAGCAGGCTCATTGACGATCTTCATACAATCTTCGAGCGATAACGATGCAGGCTCTGTATCTTTCGGAATCTTGAAATTCTTCTTCTGATACGAGATATAAGGACCAAATCGGCCGTTTAGAATTTGCAGCTCCGGATCTTCTTCAAAACTCTTGATAAACTTCTCGCTATCAGCTTTACGCTTGGCTTCGATCAAAGCAATTGCTTCATCCAACGTGATGGAAAGCGGATCATATCCTTTCGGGATGGAAACAAACTTCGCGTCGTGACGAATAAACGGACCAAAGCGTCCGATTGCTGCAACGACAACCTTTCCTTCAAACTCACCAACTGTACGAGGCAAGTCAAACAACTTCAAAGCCTCTTCGAGTGTAATGGTTTCGATCGATTGACCTTTTAGCAACGTTGCAAACTTTGGCTTATCTTCTTTTTCCTTCTCTTTTCGAGCTTTCTCTTCAGCCTTCAAAGCCGCTTTTTCCTCTTTCGAAAGTTTTGCTTTTGCTGCCTTCGCCTCTTTCGACTCTTTTTCTTTCGGAGGAGCCGCCACACCAATTTGCACAACCGGACCAAAACGTCCAATCTTTACAAAGACAGGCTTGCCACTTTCCGGATCGATACCCAGTTCGCGCTCTCCTACTCGATATTCTGTCTTCAATGCTTCCGCTTCTTTTACCATCGGATGGAAAACATTGTAGAACTTCGCAATCGCATCTGTCCATTCCAACTCTCCATCGGCAATCGTATCAAACTCTTTTTCTACACTAGCCGTAAAGTTGTATTCTAGGATATTCGGGAAAACCTCAGTCAAGTAGTCATTCACCACCATTCCGATATCTGTTGGCATCAATTTACCTTTATCAGCCCCAACCGTTTCTGTTTTCAACGTTTCTTTTACCTTGTTTGCTTTCAAGGAAAGAACCGTATACTCGCGATCAGTTCCTTCTTTATCTCCTTTGATTACATACTCACGATTCTGTATCGTTTGTATGGTAGGAGCATATGTAGACGGACGACCAATACCCAACTCTTCAAGTCGGCGTACAAGACTCGCCTCTGTATATCTAGGTGGACGTTGCGTAAAGCGCTCCGTCGCATTCATATCTTTCAATGCCAGTTTATCGTGAATAGAAACCGGAGGCAGTAGTCCGTTTTCGCCATCTCCTTCCGAGTCATCATCGGTACTTTCACGATATACATTTAAAAAGCCAGGGAATTTAAGCACTTCTCCAACTGCAGCAAATCGAAAGCTACTATCTGAAATCGAAACGGAAATCGTAGTACGCTCCAACTCTGCATCTGCCATTTGTGAAGCAATAGTACGTTTACGAATCAAATCATACAGTTTCTTTTCTTGTGCCGAACCTGTAATTTGCTCATTCTCGATATAAGTAGGACGAATTGCTTCGTGAGCCTCTTGTGCCCCTTTGCTTTTCGTATGATATTTTCTTGTTTTATGATACTCTTTACCGTAAGTCTCTACAATCAGATTCTTTGCCGAGTTGAGAGCCAGATCAGATAGATTCACCGAGTCGGTACGCATGTATGTGATCAACCCCGATTCGTACAATCGCTGAGCAATCATCATTGTTTGCGAAACAGAGTAGCCCAGTTTACGAGCTGCTTCCTGCTGAAGTGTAGATGTTGTAAAAGGAGCGGCCGGTGATTTCTTAACCGGTTTCTTTGAGATATCATCAATTTCAAATGCTGCCGCTTTGCAAGCTTCCAAAAGCTTAAGGGCCTCTTCTTTGGTCTTTAGTCGTTTGGTTAACTCTGCTTTGAGCACTGTTGCTCCGTCAGGCAGAATAAAATTTGCGATAACGCGATAAGAAGCTTCCGATACAAAATGATTGATTTCGCGCTCACGTTCTACGATAAGACGTACAGCCACCGATTGTACACGGCCAGCCGAAAGTCCCATCTTAATTTTTTTCCAAAGAATAGGAGACAATTCAAAACCAACAATACGGTCCAATACACGACGAGCTTGCTGAGCATTGACAAGATTAATATCAATATCACGCGGATTTTCAATTGCATGCAAAATGGCATTTTTCGTAATCTCATGGAAAACGATCCGCTTTGTATTTTCTTTCTTCAAGCCCAACACTTCCGAAAGGTGCCACGATATCGCCTCTCCCTCCCGGTCTTCATCGGATGCCAACCATACCATGTCGGCTTTCTTCGATTCAGATTTTAACTCTTTTACTAGCTTCTCTTTATCTTCTGAGATTATGTATTCGGGTTTGAAATTGTGTTCTAAATCAATTCCGAGCCCTTTCTTTTTCAAGTCTCGTATATGACCATAGCTCGACATTACCTTGAAGTCCTGTCCTAGAAACTTCTCGATAGTCTTTGCCTTGGCAGGTGACTCTACAATGACCAAATTCTTATGCATCTTTCTTCAAGCTTCTTATATTGGATTGCAAAAATAAGAAAAACATACTTTGTTATCATGCACAATTTAATACTCTTTTTCTTTTCGCAAAAAATTACGTGCATATACTTAATATATTAAGTAAATATTGGTTCTTTTAAAGGACCATCATTCAAAAAACAACAATAAAATCTTCGAAATAGCGAAGATCCTCTCACTGTCGTTCTATAGTAAATAAAAAAACTTCCTCCGAATAGTTCATTCAAAGAGGAAGTTTTTAAAGATATCATTTGTTTGAATAGCTCGTCACTACATTAAAAGTTGACATTTATACCACCCATCGCAGCAAACT
Organism: Tannerellaceae bacterium; assembly: GCA_051656605.1. Classification (GTDB taxonomy): domain Bacteria; phylum Bacteroidota; class Bacteroidia; order Bacteroidales; family CAMTPD01; genus UBA12018. Next base: position 128,658 of record JBOGCF010000002.1, read on the forward strand.
TTTGTGCCGGATATCCCCAGTATAGATCATACTTTTGGAACAACAAGTTGTTTAGTTGTACATACACACCAATCGTAGAATTAATATTGTAAGTACCTGTAAAGTTCAACTCATTGATGCTATTCATTTTTACAGTTTCATCATTTACCAATGCATATCTGCCCGATCCTAAGTAATAGTTCAGCATCAACGACAATTTATTGATTGGCTTTACGGTAAGACCTGCCTCTAGTTCGAAGCTTGGCTTGTTGAATGGCTTCAAGTCTTCAGGAGCCGGAGCTGTCTCTGTTGGGATTCCCCATTTAAACTTATCCAACGAATAGCCATAGTATGTACCCTTCACAGAAGCAGTAATCATATCTTGATAGCTATAACGCAAATGTGCACCCACTTTAAAGATCTTCGTATCCATATATACGGCATTTCCTACGTTACCCCAAGCCTCTTCTACTGCCGGAATAAAGTAGTGCTGATCGTTTGTGATTTGGTAACCACCAAATGCATTCAACCAGAAAGCTCCATTCACATTGCTGCGAATACCAAACGTTCCGTCTAAAAACGTACGTGAGTCTTTCAATCCTTCTACCGGACTCGCATAACGATTGATCTTTGCATCTTCATACATACTGTTCTCTTCATTACCTCCATCTAAGTCGATGTAGAATTGAGAAGTACCGGCAAAGGTATAGTCAAACTTGATGTCAGGTGAAGCTACAAAAGCACTGTTCTTTCCGGTAATGATCACCGCTTTAGCACCCAAACGCAATTTCCAGTCTCCGCCTTCGATACCAAAGTATGGATTCAACGTTACATCAGCGTGATTTTCAAAGTTGAAGAACTCTTTACCTTCAAGTTTTGGCAATGAGTAGTTGAAATAGTGTACATGGGTATTCAACCCAATCAACTTATCCGAGTCGAAGTCTTTGTTCAAATCCAAAGTCGCTGCAACCGCATTTTCTTTTACCCCTTTATCTTCAGGAGAGAAAGAATACTTATGCGACAACATATTGTACTCAAGCATTGCTTCGTAGTTAAGAGCCGGTTCTCCGTTTGACTTCACACCAACGTAAGCTCTCACTTGTTGATTCGCCTGATTGGTATCACGATCGTATTTATTTTGATCGATTGTTTCGGGAGTCAAAGACATATCAGCAGGATATCCATAGTAATTGAATGCCGAATAACCATAGTGTCCACCTAGCATCAAACGCATCGGTTCAAAGTTGTGGCTATAATTAATACCGCCAATATTATCGTTCAGTTTGATCTTCTGTTTGATATCTTGTTGCAAGTATTTTACCTTGCCATTTGTAGTACGGTTCGAATAAAAGATATTCAACTTATCCGACTCATTATCCAAGATATGCACACCAAGATCACCGTTGATGTTCATGTAGTTTCCGATACCGAAGTTTAAGTATCCTATCTTTGACGATTTAGGAACTTCAGTCATCAAATTGCCCGAACCCAACACAAACAATTCGCGTTGTGGATGCAAAGGCAACACAAAGTTAGAATAGGTAATCGGAGTTTTGCGCACTTCGATCTCAATAATCTCAGGCAAAGAATTCACCTTCGAAGCATCACCGAGCGACGGGTCATACTCTTTTTCGAGCGTCATCTCACGGCTTAGTGTTTCTTCTTTCTTTTGATCATTGCTCTGCGCCGCTGTATTTACTGCGATACCGATACACATGGTTCCAACCATCAACGCACGCATGTTTCGCTTTGAATATATTGCTTTCTTCATTGTAGCCTTCCTTAATTTTTCAACTTACTCAATCTGTTTTGAATCATATCGGAAATCTCATCATTTCCTTTATAGTTGTTTTTCAAGCTTTCAAGATACTGACGAGCTTGAAAATCGTCACCTTTGCTGATATAGATATCGGCAAGCAAGATAAATCCGCGCGCCAACCAATATTGGTGAGGTGTACCGGTTTCGATAAAGTTCATCAATTCTTTTTCTGCTTTGTCGGTTTGCTTGCTATCGAAGTAAACTTGCGCAAGAAGATATTTAGCCTCTGCACCATACACGGTTCGTGTATTTTTGCTCACTGCTTTTAGGTCTTCAATTGCTTTGGTTGTTTGTTTCGTTGCGATATAAGCTTTCGCTCTCACAAAGCGCGCTTCGGCAATCAACTCAGGAGACAACTTCGGATCTTGTAACAAATTATTAGCAGCTTCAATAGCCTCTTTGTTGTTGCCTAAGATTTCTGAACAACGCATGATACCCAACTTAGCAGCATCGATATTATCTTTATCGTTGGCTACTTCCTGTAGTTTCTTGAAGTTCATCAAGGCTTTGTCATACTCTTTGTTCAAGTAATCCATTTCGGCAAGACGAGCATAAGCACCCTCCATGTATTTCATATCTCCGCTATTGATCACTTGCATGAATTTAGCGCGAGCTTCAGGGTATTGCTTTTCTGCGAAATAGATCGAACCAAGGTAGAAGTTTGCATTCGGAGCAAACGCACCACTCGGATAGTTTTGTAGATAGTTGATCAAACTGCGTTCGGCCGATTTGGTTTCGCCTTTTAGGAATTGTTTTTCGGCAGCAAGATAAGTAAGTGAGTCTTGCTCTCCTACTTCAAACTGAGCAGCACCACCCAACGACTTCACATAGTTTGCATAACCATCGATATCATTCAAATCAAGATATACCGCCTTCAAGTCTTGAAGAGCTGTTTTAGCTTCATCACTACCCGGATATTTGTTGATCACATTACGGTAAGCAGCAGAAGCTTTCTCCAATTGGTTTTCGTTGAAATAAATCAAACCTAATTGTACACCGGCTTTACGCGACAAAACACTTTGCGGGAAACGTTGCATCAACTGATCGAAAGTAGAGATCGCATCGTTTGGTTTCTCAAGCATCACATACGCACGACCTTTTTCAAACAAAGCATCGTCTACATATTGTGATTGCGGATAGTCGCGAAGCAACTTGTCCATCACCTGAATCTTTTGTGTATAGTCTTTTTGCAAACCAAGCAAGAAGCCTTTTTGATACATTGCGTAATCGTTGGCTTTCGGTTGCAATGCGGCAGCTTTCGAATAGTAAGTTTCCGCTTCGGCAAACTGACGGTTATTGAACAAGCAGTCACCAATACGGTTGTAGGCATCAGCTACGGATGTAAGCGACTGGTCGGTCTCTTGATTTACATAACGACGGAAATACTCCAACGCTTCATTGTAACGTTTTAGTTTGAAAAACGCATAACCAAGATTGTACTGACCCAACGCATACATTTGCGTATTGCGTTTTGCAGCCGTATTCAGATACGCTTTGAAATCGTCGGCCGCACGAGCAAACTCATTCATTCTGTAGTGAGATTCCCCTCTCCAGAAATAAGCATTGCTGCGAATGTCATCACCAAGGTTGCCCATGGCAATGGCTTGATTAAAGTAATTAACAGCCTGTTGATAATCTCTGTTTGTAAAGTCTTGTGTACCCAAGTGGAACAACATACTTTGCTTAGCAGCCAAGATCTTGTTGCTTGGATTCTTAATCTTATTGATCGAGTTCAGCGCTGCCTGATAGTTTTTAGTAGTAAGATATACCTCTACCAAGTAGTCGTTTACTTTATCAATGTATTGTGAGTTTGGATAGTTATTCACAAACTCTTCGAAAATAGTTACCGATTCACCGAAACCAGAGAATGCTGTTTCGTGAATAAGCAACGCATAGTTATATAGAGCAGCCTCTTTGGCAGCTTTATCGTAGTTTTGTTTCGAAGCCATTTCGAACGCCATGCGGGCATTGTTCTTATCTTTCAGCTTCAAGTAAGACTGACCCAAATATAGGTAAGCACTTTGAGTAACCTCGTCTTGTTTGTTTACCACGCGGCCCAACCATTTGATGGCATCGCTGTAGTCTTGTCTGTTAAACAAGCAAACTCCCAAGATATACATATCGCTACGAAGAGGAGAATCTACAGCTGAAGCATATTTCTCTAAGTAAGTAATCGCCTGATCGGGTGCATTCAACATATAGTATGAATTACCAATCACACGATTCATTTCCGAGTTATTTTTGCTATCCGGATATGCTTTCAAAAGCTTTTTAGCTTCGCTGATCGCTTGTTCGTATTTACCTTCAAGGAAATTAATTTGTGCAATGTAATACAAAGCCTGCTCACCAAACACCTTATCATTTTTAAGTTTGTTCATCGTAGCAAGCGCCGCCTTGTAGTTTCCTTTGGCGTAGTCGATATAACCTAGATAATACGTTGCAGTCTCTTCGTATTTCTTCGAATTGCGTTTAAGTAGTTCAAAGTAGTGGCGCGATTGATCAATCTTTTTAGTTTGTAGCAGTGAATACGCCAAACGGAAGCAATACTCTTGCTGAAGTTCGGGCGACAAATTATCCACATTACTTTGATCATACCAAAATGCAGCTTTTTGATAGTTCTCTTCTGCAAAATGACAAGAACCAATCATAAACAAAAGTTCGTCACGATGAGGAGTCGTTGGGTAATTGTCCATAAACTCATTCAGAAGTGACAACGCTTCTTCCGATCCTTGTTCGTAAGCAACAGCAGCAATCAGAAAATCTGCTTCTTGAATCAAATCTTGATTAGAAGCATCTTCTTTATACGCCTCGAGCTTATCCAAACATCCCGGATAGTTCTTCAATATGAAAAGTTCTCTACCTTCTACAAAAAGCCTGTCCTTAGCATCAAATTGCTGATTTCTCTGCCCATAGGCACAGTGTGTTGCAAGCAGAATGCACACGGGTATAATCGCTTTCTTCATCAGTAATCACATTTATTAAGGAATTTATACTTCATATTCCTGGTTTTCAGTGCACAAATTTAAAAAATAACCCATTTGATTTCACGAAACAAATGAGTATTTTATACTTAAACTTATAAATGATTTATTTCTTTGAGGATATAGACACTGCTTTATCATCCAAATAAAGTCAATAATACGTCTTTTCAACCGCCATAAGTTTAGCTATTCATGCACATGTTGGGTTTACTCATACAACACGTATAAATAAACTTTTGTTTGATTTGTTGATGAATACTCAACAAGGACTAGACCTTTATTTTCTTCGTAACATATACTGAAAAGAAGTTAGATTGGTATTCTTTCACTGCAATTGTATTGTATTATATAATGTAAAACTTATACTCTTTTATCATGAAAACCAGACAAACAACATTAATCTATTTCATATAACATTTACAATATCGATGAAAGACTAAGCCTTCTCTCTACTTCAAGGTTACGATCATAAGCAAGGGATTATCGTCGAGATCACATCGTGATACAACATCGGTCAAGGTTGTTGCTTGTGGGTGGTTATTTGCTTTTACAAACTCAAGGATTTCGTCTTTTGCATCGTAAAGATCGTAGCCGGATATGAGTCCGATGATTTTGTTGCCACTTTGGTAAACGGGCTCAAAGTTTTGTCCGGTGAGGACGTCGTCAATAAAATAAGAGGACAAACGCTGCTTTCTTTTTTCATGGACTTCTGCGTCGGGATGATCTGTTCGTGCGATTGCTCCGGTTTGCTTATTGTAAATCATAAAGAAACGCCCGTCGGCATATTTGGTACGAAACATGAGAAAACTATCCGATTCGCACACGGCCGAGTTGGGACGAAGAAACAAAGAGTTTACAATAACCTTGTCCGGCATTCCGCTGTGAAACAAATGAAACAGGGAGGGTTTGTAGGTAGTGCCCGTAAGCACTTTGTCGGGTATCAACGCTTTATCCACAAGTTTGTAGATGGTATCGTTGCCATACTCCATCGTATAAACAGAATCGTTGTATCGCCAAACCGGATTGTAGAATGCTCCGTAGTGAGAGTCTTTTCGATTTCCTTTGTTGATGGGATAAAAGGAACTTTTGATCGTTTCGATCGCCTCCCCTTTCCCGTTTATTAATTTTGCCAGAGTTGTGTTGAGCATAAAACGATCTTTGAAGTTGGGCGTAAGCATAAACGTTTCGCTATCCACTAGGTTCATCACACAAAGCTGTTGAAGCGGAATTTCTTTATTCAGCGTACCGTCGTAATTAAAACCCATGATCTTTTGATTGCCTTTATCGGCAACGTAGCAGATTTGATTGTCGGCATCAACTTCGAGCGGTGGCATCAATCGCTTAAACTCTCCAGTTCCTTTTCCCCGTTGGCCAATCACTCGAACGAAATCGCCATTACTTGCAAACTGATAAATCCCGTCGTCGAGCAAAACAAACACGAAGCTATCGGTCAAGGCCACGTCATTCGGGATTTTCTTTTTAAAAGAGACCTCACTCGATAGGTTGCAAAACTCAACCTTCTCCGCCACGTCAGACAAGTTGGTCAGCACCGTAGGCACTGCGCTGTATAATGGAATTTCGAGTAGAGCACCCGTTTGCTCTACCGGTCTTTGCTTGTTGCAACCGATACAGCCAAACAATAAAAATGACAATAAGAAAGGTGTATAGTATTTCATGGTATCTAGATTTAAAATTGAAAACAAGGACGACTCCGCAACAAGTAATTGTATCGGCGGATCGCTCTTATCGTTATAGCATTTGCTTGTAAAGCTCGACTGCTTTCTTGATTGATAACAAACCGAAGGCTTCGGGATCGAGTGTCGCGGGATCTACAATCAGGATCTCGGCTGCGTCATCTGCTGCAACCACTTCTTCGAAGTTATCAACAGTTGCTTTGAAAAACAGGTCGAGTGTGTGCACTTCAAAGCCCGAGTACTCGTAGATATTGGGCAATGAAAAAAGATATTCGCACGAATCGAGGTATCCTATTCCGGTTTCCTCTTCCAGTTCTCGTGCCACTGCCTCTTCGGCTGTTTCGTGCATATCGATAAAACCGCCCGGCAGATCGAGCGTTCCTTTTGCCGGATTCTTAGCTCTGCGCACCAGCAACATCTGTCCGTCTTTATTAAACAAAAAACAAGCTACTGCCGCCGAAGAGTTGAAGTAATATACAAAGCCGCATGCCGTACATTTCTTCGACTTCTCATTGTTTTCGACAAACGAATGCGCGCCACACTTGGGGCAATATGTAAATTGAGATAATGGATGTTTCATAGTATGAGGATCGTTGTTACAAAAAAAGGCCTTCTACGATAGAAGACCTTTCTTTGCATATATGTTTATGAATTAAGCTTCGCCTCTGGTTTCCCAGCCTAGAGCACTCGCACCCAATACTGCCGCATCACTTTCTTTCAGTTCAGAGAACATCAATTTTGTTTTGCCTGCAAATACTTTAAGCAAGTTTTTCTCCATGCTTTTCTTGATAGGATCCATGATCAAGTCGCCTGCTTTTGTAAGACCACCGAATAGGATGATTGCTTCAGGGCTAGAGAATGCAATAAAGTCTGCAAACGCTTCACCTAGCATATTTCCTGTAAATTCGAAGATATCCAACGCAAGTTTGTCGCCTTTGATAGCTGCATCAAATACATCTTTCGATGTGATATTTGCCGGATCAAGTTCGCGCAATACACTTGGCTCATCACGCTTTTCTAGGAATTCGCGTGCTGTGCGAGCTACACCTGTAGCTGAAGTATACGTTTCAAGACAACCTTTACGTCCGCAACCACACATACGACCTTCTTCGCCGCGACGCATAATTACGTGACCAAGCTCTCCTGCAAAACCATCGTGACCGTATACTAGATCGCCGCCTACAACGATACCGCTACCTACACCTGTACCAAGTGTGATTACGATAAAGTCTTTCATACCGCGAGCAGCACCGTAAGTCATCTCACCGATAGCAGCTGCATTCGCATCGTTTGTAAGGTTTACTGTGATACCTCCAAGTCTTTCGCTAATAAGCTTTGCCAAAGGAATTGTTCCTTTCCATGGTAGGTTTGGAGCAAATTCAATGCAACCATTAAAGTAGTTACCGTTAGGCGCACCTACACCGATACCTTTGATCTTTTCAATGCCACCGGCTTGTTCGATAACTGTAGTAAGGCCTTTTGCAAGGGCATCTACATATTCATTAATTTCTTTATACTGACCTGTTTTGATAGAGCCGCTATAAAGAATCGAACCTCTTGCATCAACAATACCGAATACAGTATTTGTTCCGCCAATATCTATACCTACTACGTAAGGCTTTTCCATGACCATATGCTTATAAATTTTAATTCATTACTTTAAAGGCAAATATATAGGGTTTAGAAATAAAAAACAACATTTCACAGATAAAAAATAATTGAGACAAATCTCTTTCAACGAGACAAATACAACCTATTTAACATTAACATTTCGTCTGATACAAACCATCTCAAATATCAATATCCTTTATCTATCAAGCATATCAATGTATAAACAAAATGAGATGAATGCTTTTTTTCCAATTTATGAGTTTTTATTTTTTTAATGAACATAAGCACGATAAGGATAAAAATATGTATGCTTGCTTTTTGAAAGAAATGAGAGACGCACCCTATTTTTTATGTAAAAAATACCGCTTTCGGTAAATTTTAATCGAAATGTATGCAACCTTAAAAATCACCAACAGCAACGTGCCCTACGACCAACTGCATACATCACCTACAATTTACCCATTGATCGATTTCAATCTTAGTGACCTCTGAATCGTTTGATGCCCATCGAACAATTTAATCATAACGAAGAATGAATCGTTTGATGGGCATCGAACGATTTGATTCGAATGAAGAGTAAATCGTCAGGTGCCGACCTGACGATTTAAAACTAGTGAAGAACGAATCGTCAGGTCGCCATCTGACGATTCGTTCTTCACTATGAATAATTTTAATACTTACAATAAACACATAAGATTGTAACAATTATCAAACTCGTGCGTCTAATAGAATAAACCGGATTGTCTCTAGAACAGCATTTTGCCGTTGCTTTATCAACATCCTATTGCTGCAACAACGCGTTAATTTATCTAAAGAGAATAATTTACAAGGTAGTTTGCATTGCATAGTACTAAAGTATGGATATATTTGCAGCATCATTAGGCAAATGCATAAGTTTTGAAAAAACAGTACACAATTAATAAAGATACAGACTATGTCTATCATTACACTGGAAAACATCAACAAGACCTACTACAATGGCGCGCCATTGCATGTATTGAAAGGAATCGACCTCACAATAGAAGAAGGTGAGATGGTTTCGATCATGGGTGCTTCGGGATCGGGCAAATCTACCCTGCTCAACATCCTTGGGATCCTTGATACATACGATACGGGCAACTACTATCTAAACGATCACCTTATCAAGAATCTGAATGAAACACAGGCTGCACATTACCGCAACAAACTGATTGGTTTTATCTTTCAATCGTTCAACTTGATTACGTATAAGAATGCAATCGAAAACGTGGCGCTTCCGCTCTACTATCAGGGTGTAAGTCGTAAGAAAAGAAATGCGCTTGCGCTGGAATACCTCGATAAGGTGGGACTAAAAGAGTGGGCACATCACTTGCCCAGTGAAATGTCGGGCGGACAAAAACAACGCGTTGCCATTGCCCGCGCCTTGATTAGTAATCCGAAAATCATTTTGGCCGATGAGCCTACCGGTGCATTGGATAGCGTGACTACCGACGAGGTGATGAAACTGCTTCGTGAGGTAAATAACCAAGGGATGACCATGGTAATCGTAACGCACGAAAAGGAGATTGCCGAACAAACCGACCGGGTTATTCATATTAAAGACGGACTTATCGGATCTATCGAAAAACACAATCATCATGTTCAGCTTTGACCTTCTCCGAGAGATTCTCGGTACCATAAAAAAGAACAAACTGCGTACTGCTCTCACGGGCTTTTCGGTGGCATGGGGAATCTTCATGCTGATCGTTTTGGTGGGAGCCGGTAATGGCTTGAAGAATGGGATGATGTATAACTTTCGCAACATGGCTACCAACCGAATCATGGTGTGGCCGGGCTTTTCTTCCATGCCCTACAAGGGACTTCAGACCAACCGTAGAATCGAATTCCAAAATACGGACTACAACAGACTTCGCATCGAAAACAAAAATGTAGGGTATGCTTCTGCTTCGATCAGCAAGAACCTGCAGGTCTCAAACAATGCCGAATATGGTTCATACGGCGTAGAGTCGGTCTATCCCGACCATGCAAAGATGGAGGGAATACGCATGTCGACCGGCGACGGACGCTTTATCAACGACATCGATATCGTGCAACGCCGAAAAGTGATCATCATCAGCCCCCGAATGAAAGAGGTTTTGTTCAAAGGAAAAGATCCGCTGGGCAGTTATGTCAACGTGGCCAACATCATGTTTAAAGTCGTAGGCGTATATACCAACGACAATGCCTCGAACGATGCGCCGGCTTACATTCCTTTCACCACCGGACAAACGATTTACAATAGCGGATCGGGAATGAACTCGCTTTCATTTACCGTAAACGGAATCAAAAACGAAGAAGAAAACGAAGCGTATGAAATGACCTTCCGCGAAAACATGGGCCGTCGTCACCGCTTTGATGCCGCAGACCGACGGGCTCTTCCGATATGGAATACAGGGGAAGAGTTCTTTATGTTTGGTAAAATCTTCTCGGGAATTATGGTCTTCATCTGGATTGTCGGTATCGGAACGCTTACTGCCGGAATTGTGGGCGTGAGTAACATCATGCTGATTTCGGTGCGCGAACGTACGCGTGAAATCGGTATCCGGAAAGCAATCGGCGCGCCGCCGGGATCGATCATCCGTCTCGTTATCGTAGAGTCGATCTTTCTTACGGTGCTCTTTGGCTACATCGGCATGGTGGCAGGAATCGGTGTTACCGAAATTGCCAACTCAATTACCGAAGCAATGGCTGCGGGGGCTCCTACGGGTAGAGATAATATCTCCATCTTCCGCAACCCAACCGTGAGTTTGTCACTTGCCGTTTCGGCTACCGGACTGCTGGTTCTGGCCGGAGTACTGGCCGGGTATTTCCCTGCTCGCAAAGCAGTAAAGATTACGGCCATCGAAGCCATGCGTCATGAATAACCTTGAAAATTGTAGATAATATGTTTGATATAGATAGCTGGCAAGAGATCTGGATTACGATTACCCGCAATAAAACGCGAAGCTTTCTCACGTGCTTCGGTGTGTTTTGGGGTATCTTAATGCTGGTGCTCTTATTGGGTGCCGGAAACGGACTCGAACGAGGAATGTTTAAAAATGTAGATGGTTTCGCAGCCAAGTCGTGCTTCTTCTGGAACGATCAAACGAGCGAACCGTACAAAGGTTTTAAGAAGGGACGCTCGTGGTCGATGCGCAACCGCGACCTCGACATTCTCCGCCAAAAAGTAAAAGGTATCGAATACCTCTCTCCTATGATTTGGGGTGCCCGCCCCACCAACAATGTTGTGTACGAAGACAAGTCGGCTACGCACGGCGTGCGCGGAGTATATCCCGACTTCTTCAAAATAGAAGCGCAATACATCAAAGCAGGTCGATTGATCAACGATATTGATATTATGGACAAACGCAAAGTGTGCCTGATCGGTACACGCGTGAGCGACAACTTATTCAAATCGTACGACGAGGCTATTGGTAAATACATCCGTGTGAATGGTATTTATTATCAGGTTGCAGGTGTAATAAAGGCTAAGCCCAAAGCCAATATTGGCGGACGCACCGAAGATAGCGTGATTCTTCCCATTACAACTTTGCAACAAACAGGCAACTTTGGCGATGTGTTTCACTTCTTGTGTGTAACGGCATTGCCCGAATACTCGACCAATGATATCAGTGGAAAGATCATGGATGTGCTAAAAGCAAACAACCAGATCGCCCCTAACGATACGCAGGCTGTGGGTACTATCAGTTTTGAGAATCAGTTCCGTACTTTCGAATATCTCTTTATGGGGATCGCTGCACTGATCTGGATCGTGGGATTGGGCACGTTGCTGGCCGGTGTGATTGGGGTGAGTAACATCATGCTGGTTACCGTGCGTGAACGCACCCGCGAGATTGGGGTGAGACGTGCCTTGGGCGCAACTCCGAAGAATATTCTGTTGCAGATTATGAACGAGAGTTTGCTGATCACTTCAGCTGCCGGACTACTTGGGTTAGTGCTTGGTGTGGCTATTCTGGATGGTATCTCTCAGATTATGATGATGAATCCTTCGAATGATAGTTTTATCGAACCTCCTACTATTAGTATTTCTGTAGCACTTTATGCTACGGCGGTGTTGCTTGTGAGTGGTTTGCTTTCGGGACTTATCCCGGCATGGCGCGCTTTGCAGATCAAGGCCATTGATGCTATCCGCGATGAATAGCTGTTTTACAAATTCGAATAACAAATAAAATACAACTATATGATTAAGAAAATCTTTAAAATCCTTCTCATTGTTGCAATCATTGGGTCGGTTATCGCCACGTTCTATTTCTTATGGAAAAAGTCTCAACCTAAAGTTGTGGTGTACGAATTGTTAGAGGTAAAGCGAGACACGCTTGAAACAAAAACTTTAGCTACGGGAAAGATCGAACCACGCGACGAGGTATTGATCAAACCGCAGATATCGGGTATCATTTCCGAAGTATTGAAAGAGCCGGGACAAATGGTGCGTAGCGGGGAGATCATCGCCAAGATTAAGGTGATTCCCGAAATGGTGCAACTCAACTCGGCAGAGTCGCGCATCAAAGTGGCCGAAATCAACTTCAATCAAATTCAACAGACGTATGATCGCCAGAAAGGGCTTTTCGACAAAGGGGTAATTGCGAAAGAAGAAATGGAAAAGGCCGAAGCGGATATCAAGAAGGCGAAAGAAGAGGTAGACAATGCTAAGGATGCCTACGATATCATCCGTGATGGTATTTCTAAGAAGTCGGCTTCGTTGAGTACAACGCAGGTAAGATCTACAATCGACGGTATGATTCTCGATATTCCGGTAAAAGCGGGCAACTCGGTGATTCAATCCAACAACTTCAACGATGGTACTACCATTGCCAGTATTGCCAACATGAATGATATGATCTTCAAAGGTAAAGTGGACGAAACTGAGGTGGGTAAAATTAAAGAGAATATGCCGATTATCTTGACCATTGGTGCTCTCGACACCAAACGTTTTGATGCTACGCTTGAGTACATTGCGCCGAAAGGTGTAGAGGAAAACGGCGCGGTGCTGTTTGAAGTGAAGGCGGCTGCCCGAATTCCCGAAGGTGTTTTTGTACGTGCGGGCTACAGTGCCAACGCGGAGATTGTTCTCAACAAGGTGGAGAATGTATTGTCGGTTCCCGAAAGTGCGATCGAATTTAAGGGTGACTCTGCTTTCGTTAACATCCTTACTGCAACCGAACCTGCTCAGGAGTTTAAGAAGCAACCTGTAAAATTGGGGCTTTCAGACGGGATCAACATCGAAGTGATCGAAGGACTCAAAGAGGGTGAAAAGGTACGCGGCAACGTGGCTGAAGAGAAATAGTATGTGTTTGTTTTAATCTGAATGTTCATGAAATATATAGTAGCAATATCGGTTAGCTTCTTGGCGGCTTCGCTTCAGGCGCAACAGCCAAAGGTGTGGAGCCTGACCGATTGTATCGATTATGCCACTGCGCACAATATCGATATCAAGATGAAGGAGCAAAATGTGGCTAGTAAAGAGATCGACCAAAATACGGCGAAGATGTCGTTTCTTCCCGACTTGAATGGTTCGATCGGTCAAAACTTCGACTTTGGTCGCTCTCCTTCCAAAACAGGGGTAATCGTAGATCGCAACTCGGCCAATACGGGTGTGAATATCGGGACTTCGATGCCAATTTTTGACGGTATGAAGATTTATAACCAGATCAAGGCTTCGGGACTGAATCTGAAGGCTGCAATGGCGAATCTGGATAAGGCGAAAGATGATATGTCGTTGCTGGTAACCAACAGTTATCTCGATGCGCTTTTCTACAAAGAACTTGAGAAGATCAACAAGGCGCAGGTGGAACTGACCAAACAGCAGGTTGCAAAAACGCAATTGCTGGTTGACGCAGGAAGTGTTCCGATCTCTCAACTTTACGATATCAAAGCTCAACTTGCCAAAGATGAAGTGTCGCTAACGGATGCAACGAATAATCGAAAGCTTGCGTTGTTGAACCTAAGTCAGCTGCTCGAACTCGAAAAGTTTGGCGAGGATTTCGACATTAGAGATCCGTTCTTGAGTAATAATCTCGATGGGGAGCTTAGAAGTATTCTTCCTCCCGATGATATCTACAACAATGCGGTAGTAGTGAAGCCTCAGATCAAAGAGCAAGAGTTTTTGCTCGAAAGCAGCAAAAGACGACTAAAAATTGCAAAGGCTGATTATATTCCTAAATTGAACTTTAATGCGTCGTATAGTAATGGTTACTACCATTATAGTGGGAGTGAAGATGGAAATACCAACATTAGCTTTAAAGATCAAATAAAACAAAATGAACGAAAAACTATTGGTTTTTCACTTTCTATTCCTATATTTAATCGCTTTCAGGTTAGAAATAACGTGAGAAACAGTAGAATTGATATCAATACGAGCCAATTGGCGCTTGATAATAGTAAGAAGACCTTGTATAAAGAGATACAACAAGCATACTACAATGCGGTTGCTGCTCAACAGAAGTTTGATGCCGCAACGGTTGCCGTAGAAGCGTCTAAAGAGGCCTTCTCCTTTGCTCAAAGCCGATATGATGCGGGCAAAAGTACGGTTTATGAATACACAGATGCGAAAACCAAACTTACCCAAAGTCTTTCGGAACAAGCTCAGGCTAAATACAACTTCGTGTTTCGAACCAAGATACTTGATTTCTATAATGGAACTCCAATCTCGTTGTAAAACGATATATTAATTGTTCAGATTAATTGGAGTAAGTAAGGCTGTCTAATGTATATTAGATGGCCTTTTCTTTTATGTCATGGGTTATGCAGTCTTTCTACACAAACGCCGCGTAACAAAAAAAGGAGCACCCGAATGGATACTCCTTTTAATATTGTGTTGAAGATAGAGATTACTCTACGTTCAATGTTACGCGTTTGAAAGCAACAACAGTAAGATCTTTGTTTTGAGATTTCAAATATTGTTCTACTGTTTGTTTGCTGTCTTTGATGAATGCTTGAGAAAGAAGTGTGTTTTCTTGGAAGAATTTGTTCAAACCACCTTCTGCAATTCTTTCGATCAAGTTTTCTGGTTTACCAGCTTCGCGCGCTTTTTCACGACCGAATGCAAGTTCTTTTTCGATAACTTCTGCTGGAACTTCTTCTTTAGAAACAGCTACTGGATTCATTGCAGCAACTTGCATTGCAACATCTCTAGCAACTTGTGATTCTACACCTTCTTGGTTGAAACCAACGATTGTAGCCAACATGTTTCCTGGGTGGATGTAAGCAACTGTAGTAGCAGCGTTAACGAATTCGTAGAAACCGATTTCCATTTTCTCACCTGTAACACCGATTCTGTCAGTGATCAAGCTAGAGATAACTTGTCCGTTTACTTCTAGAGCAAGAAGAGCTTCTGTTGAAGTAGGACGGTTTGCCATAGCAGCGTCAAGGATGCTTTGAGCCAAAGCAACGAAGTCACCGTTTTTAGCAACGAAGTCAGTTTCACATTTCAATGCAACGATAGCAGCAAAGTCACCGTTAGAAGCAGCAAGTACGCAACCTTCAGATGCTTCACGATCTGAACGCTTAGCAGCGATAGCTTGTCCTTTTTTACGGATGATTTCCATAGCAGCATCGAAATCACCATTCGCTTCATTCAAAGCGTTTTTGCAATCCATCATACCAGCTCCGGTCATTTTGCGAAGCTTAGTAATATCAGCCATTGTAACAGCCATAACTATATCTTTTTATTTAGTTGAGTTGAAATTGTCGATTAAAAGAAATGCCAATATGCCAATCGAATATCTCTAATCAGCACATTGGCATGTTCTTACATATTTAGTGAGCTAAATAGATTACTCTGCGTCTTTTGCAACTTCAGAAGAATCCATAGCGTTCAAAGCTTCGTCTTCTTTCTTAGTTCTGTCTTTTTTCACAGCTTTAGCTTTGCGGTCTCTTTTAGGAGCCTCTTCAGCTGAATCTACTTTCTCTGCTTTTCTTTCTTCCAAACCTTCAGAGATAGCGTCACATACTGCACCTAGAATTACTTCGATTGATTTTGAAGCGTCATCATTTGCAGGAATAACGAAATCGATTGGAGTTGGATCAGAGTTAGTATCTACCATTGCAAATACTGGAATGCCCAAACGAAGAGCTTCTTTCACTGCAATATGTTCTTTCATTACGTCGATAACGAAAAGAGCTGAAGGTAGACGGTTCAAGTCTGCGATAGAACCAAGAGTTTTTTCTAGTTTCGCACGTTGACGTGTAATTTGAAGTTTCTCTCTTTTAGAAAGGTTATCAAATGTACCATCTTTAGCCATTTTGTCGATAGTAGTCATTTTCTTAACTGCCTTACGGATTGTAGGGAAGTTAGTCAACATACCACCTGGCCAACGTTCGATTACATATGGCATACCTACAGAACCAGCTTTGTCAGCAACAACTTGCTTAGCTTGTTTCTTAGTAGCTACGAACAATACTTTCTTACCAGATTTTGCAATCTGTTTTAGTGCTGCAGCAGCTTCATCTACTTTAGCAACTGTTTTATAAAGATCAATGATATGAATACCATTACGCTCCATAAAAATGTAAGGAGCCATTGCAGGGTTCCACTTTCTTTTTAAGTGTCCGAAGTGAACACCAGCTTCTAGTAATTGATCAAAATTTACTCTTGACATTTGTTTTGTTTTAATATCGTTTACATTCTTTGTTAACTCAATTGCCAGGTAGTTTTCCTACAAACCTCTTGTAAAAAAAATCCAAGCAATTTAGATACTAAACGTATTTTACTTGCAAGCAACTTACAAATAAGATTAACGTTTGCTGAACTGGAATCTTTTTCTAGCTTTTGGTTGACCTGGTTTCTTACGCTCAACAGCACGAGGGTCACGAGTCATGAAGCCTTCTGCTCTCAAAGCAGGTTTGTCTTCTGGATTCATTTTTACAAGTGCACGAGCGATAGCTAGACGAAGCGCTTCAGCTTGTCCTTTGTAACCACCACCATTAAGATTTACTTTGATATCAAAATTTTCAGCAACAGCAAGCTTGTTTAAAGGTTGCTTAACAACATACTGAAGGATTGTTGAAGGGAAGTAATTTTCAAGATCACGCTTGTTGATAGTAATCTTGCCTGTTCCTTCGCTAACGAAAATACGAGCTACGGCAGCTTTACGTCTTCCTAATGCATTTACTACTTCCATAGTTATTATTTAAGAGAGTTTATATCAATCATTTTTGGTTGTTGAGCTTCATGCTTGTGCTCAGTACCCGCATAAACGTGTAGGTTGCCAAGAAGTTTAGCACCAAGACGGTTTTTAGGAAGCATACCTTTTACTACTTTTCTGAAAAGACGGTCTTCACCTTTTTTCATCAAAGAAGCTGGAGTATTCTCTCTTTGTCCACCTGGGTACCCAGTATAGCTCAAATAGATTCTGTCATTCCACTTGTTTCCAGTTAGAACGATTTTGTCTGCATTGATGATGATAACGTTATCACCACAGTCTACGTGCGGAGTAAAATTTGGTTTGTACTTGCCTCTTAGGATCTTTGCCACCTTAGAGCAAAGACGACCCAAATGCTGTCCGGTTGCGTCAACAACAACCCATTCTTTGTTTACAGTTGCTTTGTTTGCAGAAATGGTCTTGTAACTTAAAGTATCCACTGCTTGAAATTTAATTTGTTAATAAATAATCAATCACGTCCCCGATTAAATTATCTTCAGGACACATGAATTTATAACACACTAAAAACAAAAGTCTTAGTGTAAAATGATAATAATCGGACTGCAAAGGTAGAGCTTTTATTCGAAATACAAAAGATTCCCCTCACATTTTCACCGTTTTATAGTTTTGCAACTCATTGCGTTAAGAAGTCTAATCTGTGATTTTACTTCTTCTCTGATGCAAATTGAAAGCGATCGTTTGTCGTGTGTTCTCTATCCATTAATTTGGACAATTCTTTTACTTTAGCCGGATATTTCTTGGCAACATTTGCAACTTCACCCGGATCAGAATTGAGGTTATACAACTCATAATAAGTCTTTTCCGGCTTATTTACTTGCAAACGAATCAGTTTCCACTGATCTTTCAATACAGATTGCTTGCCTCCTTCTTCATGGAATTCAAAATAAAGACATTCGTGCTCTTTTTGCTTTCCTTTTCCAGTAAGGGTAGGCAAATACGAAATACCATCTACTTTTGAAGGTACTTTAGCTCCAATTAAATCTGCCATAGTCGGTAAGAAATCCCAGAAAGCGGAAACATGATAGGAAGTGCTACCTTCTTGAATCGCTGCCGGCCAATGTACAATGAATGGAGTTCTTACGCCACCTTCATATAAGTCGCGCTTGGTTCCTCTAAAAGATGCATTACTATTGAAAAAGAATGGATCGTGCCCACCTTCAATATGCGTACCATTGTCTGAAGTAAAGATCACCATTGTGTTTTCTGCAATACCTTTTTCTTCTAGCAAATCCATAATACGTTGCACGTCTCGATCTAAACGTGAAACCATCGCAGCAAAAGTTGCTTTAGGTTTTGGTTGGGCATTGTATCCTCCACCTGGATAAGGCTTCTCACAAAACATCTCCTCATATTCGCCCAATTCGCCTTCTGGCAAAGCTAGATCTGCATGAGGAATTGTTGGAGTTAGGTAAATAAAGAAAGGTTTATCGGAGTTTTCATTGATAAAGTTCAATGCTTTGTCCATGACCAGATCGTGAGTATAGACTTTCTTATTGAGCATCACTTTATCGTTATTCTCATATAAGAAATCCGGATAGTAACGATGAGCATTGGCTTGTCCTAAATATCCGAAGAAATAGTCATAACCTTGCTTGTTTGGATGACCTTCACTTCCTGGTGCTCCCATCCCCCATTTACCAATACAAGCAGTGGTATAGTCTTGAGTTTTGAACAACTCTGCAACAGTTACTTCGTCTGCCAAAAGTGGTGTGTCATATGGATAACCGTCTTCTCCTTTTACACCGATATTACCTCGAATGTTAGAGTGTCCAGTATGCTTACCTGTCATTAATACACAACGAGAAGGTGCACTTACTGTTGAACCTGAATAGTGTTGTGTAAACTTTACTCCATTTGCAGCTAATTTGTCAATCGCTGGTGTTTTAATATAACGCTGACCATAACATCCTAAATCTCCCATCCCCAAATCATCTGCCATAATATAAATTACATTGGTTTTAGATTGGGCGTTTAGATTAGTAGATGCTAATGAGATAGTCAATAAGCCTGTATATAAACACAGATTTTTATTTCTCAATAACTCTATCATGATATAGATTATTTATTTATAAAATAGCCAAGTGAAAATTGCACACTGCTTTGGTATGCTGCAGGTATATTATTATTAGGATCTGATAATCGATCTAATAATCCGCCATACATCGTTACAGCAAAGATACATTGTTTGTACTCTACTCCAATACCGGCAGAAATTCCAAAATCAAATCTGTGAATATCGTATTCATTAGACTTTCCAAAAGTCATATCTCTTTTGCCAGAGTTGTTTTTGATATTGCCAAACAGGTTGCAAGCGATATAAGGTCCTCCCGTTACAAACATCGTCGCATCTTTATCGACAACTAGATATTTTACATGAAGAGGTAATACTAACGAGTAGTAGTCTAATCGTGTATAATGTGAACGATCAATTTCTCCAAGATAAATCTTTCCCCCTCTATTGGCTAGAAGAAGCTCTGGTTGAAATCTAAAGCGTTTAGAAAGGGGGAATTCAACCATAGCACCTGCGTCAAATCCAAATTTATGATCGCCAACATTGATTCCATCTACTTTTTGATATAATGATGTATACCCTAATGATGCCTTAGCTCCAAAACGAATTTGAGCATCGACAACTATAGAGATACACATACAAACTATTATTAGGAATGTAATTTTCATAAATGAATATTTACGACAAAGATATTTATTAAATACAAAATATCAGAAACATAATTAGATTTTAAGACTTTTGACCATGAAATTGAGGTAAACAAGGCTCTGAACAATTTTAATAATAAATCGATATAAAAGATCAGAATCACTTCGACAAGAAAAGAATGAATAGGATACAAAAAAAGCGAGTCAATCTTTCGACTGACTCGCTCTACTGTTTGCTCTCTGCGAGCTAAAACGGCAGCTATCTACTCTCCCACTATACGCAGTACCATCGACGCTATTGGGCTTAACTTCTCTGTTCGAAATGGGAAGAGGTGGAACCCCAACGCTATAACCACCTTAATATCTTAAGGTATTTACATGTTAGTGACAAAGCTAG
>JBOGCF010000003.1:0-56922 GCA_051656605.1 Tannerellaceae bacterium
GAACTGATAAACCACTTGACTGTTGTCGGTCTAGTATAAACTTAAATTCTTCTTTCGTCATACATCTACTTTTTTAGTGTACGCCAAAAGAAGAACTTTATTTTAAGCCAAAATAGGTGTAGTTACTCGGGGGCTTACGAAAAAAACATCACACCTAAAATATTACAAGACGTTAAATCATCGTTTACTTTTGGGGGTATCGTTCTTACTCTATTGATCATTTTTGCGACATTGGAGCCTTTCTTTTCAAAATGGGTATGGGAAAAAACTAATATATCAACAAAAAACAATCTTGAGAAAATCATATTCGAAATCGACAAAGTTAATCAAGAAACTAAACAATTAAAAAAAGAAAATATAGATACCAAAAAGATTGAACATCGATTAAATGAATTAACAATTAAAATAGACAGTTTAATCAAAAATCCTAAGAAGTAGCATGAGTATAAAAAATTATAATCCTCGAGATGGATACAATCATATAGCCTACAAATATGACGAGTGGAAATGGCAAATCTTTTGGCACCTCAATGAGTATCCCTATATAATTAAATGGTGTGAAAATCTCAAAATTGGATCTGGTCTAGATCTTGGGGTTGGTAGTGGCAATAACCTAGAATGCTTCATTAAGAAAGGTCATAAAATTCTGGCAATAGATATTAGCGAAAAAATGATAAATATATGTAAGTCAAAATACCCCTCTTATATAGCAAATAAGCAATTAACTTGTATAGAAACTGATTTAACGACATATACATCTCATGATAAATTTGATTGGATTATTTCCAATAGAGTTTTCTCCCATGTTAAACAACTTGATAAAGCATTTAAAATAATCACTGAAACACTAAATAACGAAGGAGAGATATTTATTTCGGATATTCATCCTAACCACAACTACAAACAAACATCAATGAATATTAATGAAGACAAAATAGTTATTGAGACTTACAAACACACTATAAATACCTATAAAGAATTGATATATAGGAATAATTTAGAAATAACGGAATTTAAAGAGATTTATGTTTATGACTTATTAGATAAATCAATTCTTGACAATTTTCCAAATATTAAAAATCAAACTCAACCTATACTATTTTATTTTATATTAAAAAAAAGATAAATAAAACCATAGACAATCGCTCTGGTCATTCAGAAATGCACACAACAGACATCTTTAATTTTATACATAAAACTCAAAAATGAAAATAAATACATACAATGACATATTATCAAATGCAATAAATGGATTTTCTGAAAATTTAGATTGTATTTCTACAACAGAAGACTTTAACAAAGTTATTGAACATTTAGAAGATCTAATAAATTCAGTAATGTGCTTGATTAGATCGGGATTCTATACACAAGCAATGTTTATGGGCATTACGTTCTTAGAAGAAGCCGTAAAATTAGAAGTTTGTTTTTATAGAAATACAGGAAATAAAAGTAAACCAGAAACAATGTCCAACCACTTTACGAAACATAAAATTGCAACAAATAGTGATCTATTATTCATAGGTTCTAGATTAAAAGAGACTATAGGAATAAACTTAGCAACAATATTAATAAATAAATTAAAAAACGGACAAATAAAACTCATTAGAGAAGACTGCTTATATTTCAAAAGCACGAAAAATAAAGTATCAATCCCTAGTGACGAAATAAAAACAAAAGAAACTCTAGCATTTATACTCTTAACAATTGAAATAGCTAATGATAAATTTGCATACATGACCAACAGATGTTTTCCTTTTTGTAATAAACTTGATCAATATTCTAATGAAGTATTTGATTTGTATTCATGTACTCCATAAAACAGAAAAAAAACCAAATTATACATTGATATAACAACAACTATACAGACACTAAATTGAGTCAAGTTATATATAAATGCTATCTTATTTCTCATAACGACTCAAACTATGTTAAATCAACAGAATACACACATTTATAAAACCTTCATTGAGTTTCAAATATAACTCTGCATACATCATAATTAAATTTACAACATATACTCCATTTATTGCAATCTTCTAGACAATAGGTAGACTAAACAAAGAAATTCGCATTTGGTCTAAACTCCTCACCAACTTTTGGACTATTCAATATCATTTGTATCCGTGACACTTGTGAAAGGTTATGTGTGTGATAATAGTTGGACCATTCACATTAAGACTATGAATAAACCTCCTGCGAAATCTTTGCTTGTAATTCTTTATTTAGATCAAAACTTGTCCATTTTGTAAAAATATACTTATTGTATTGTGCAAAATTAATAATACTATCTTGAATATCTAATTTTGAGATGCACATTTTTTTGAGCAGCTCAACTTTATCTGATTTCTCAAGATATGGACACGCCATCAAATCTGCTGTCAAAATTGTCAACTCTGCACTTCGACTTCTCTCTGACTCTCTTACATCACCATACAGCTTGCAAATTTCAAGAAACAGCTGACGCTTAAGGTTTACATATATTTGATGATTGCCATAATAATACAATAGAACTTGGCATATAAATAAATTATATTTGAGCTCACTATCATTTATATATGCTTCAAGAATCTGCGATGAAAAGAGATATTTTGTACCCAAACTCTTTGCCAATACCAGAAGATATACGCTTTCATACATTGTATTACTGTATTTACCCGTAGTCTTTAAAATTAAACATAATTCATCTTGAATTTTTTTCAGAACACAGTCTCGATAATATGCATCGAAACGAACTTCTGTATTTTTTTGTTGTCTATAATCACTCTTTATATAAATTACAATAGAGTTTAATAGCTTTTGCAACTTCAATGTCGTATTAACCTGTCGATTGGCACTATAAATAAAAAACGAAATCTCAATAATCTTATTTATAAATAACACTAATTGCTTTTGAGCTGTTCGCTTCATTTTATCTATCCTCTCATTTTGTTCAACAGACTTAGAGTCTGCAAAAACAAGAGCCTTATAACCAATATCAAAATTTGTAAGGAAGCGATCTATTTTTCTTCCTAAAATTTCTAAAGTATAATTTGCAACCTCATTATATGAAACCCCCACTTCTGATATTATTGATTTTAGCTCTGTAATTACGTTATTTGAATCAATATATAATGAGAGTTTTGCTGATAATATTTTTTCAATCGCAATTATTTCACTTTGTCCATCATTAGGATCAAAGCTTCTTATAGATACATCACTCACATCTTCAATATCATTAATCGATTCAGAATCAAAATCTTGACACTCCCATAACTTTTGTTTAGATAGTTGTTGCATCAACTTATTTATTCTTAATTTCGCTTTTGTAACATTTGTAATAAAAGGACGATTATATTCAATTGTCTTCGAAGGACTAATATATAACTTGTATTCTGCAAGCAGGCGCACCATACAGTCTATGAAAACTTGACGTTCATTAGCATCATTATAAAACAAAAAATAATCATCAACATAACGATAACACTCATAGTTCACTTTGTTTGCTAAATGGCACTTAACAAGAAGCTCTTGCTCTACCCTAGCATCAATATTTTGAAGAATAATTTCAGCAAAAATACGAGAAAATTCAGGCCCGACAACAATTCCATGAGTTTCGCGTGCATTTAGCGACTGCATTAATTTGTCAAAAGCATCTCCAACCCAGTTCCCTCTGTACGCTTTAAGCAACTTTACATTATCTCGCCCTCCACCAACTGCCCATGAAATAGAATGTGTATATATACTATCAAAACAGCTCTGAATATCAAATTTCATAAGATGTTTATATTTTTTCTCAGCACGTTGATATTTATAGTCTTCGTAAAACTTATAAATATTAGAATATTTTTGATAGCTAAAATAACTCTTTAAATTCTCATACTCATTAAAATACAACTCTACGCTATCTCTTTTTTTTCCAAGTAAATTCGCATGTAACTTATCTCTATAATAGAAATACTGTGCTACCTTAGTTGGCTTACGCAAAGAATAGTTGCTCTTAGAACAAAGATATAAAATTGAATATCTATATTGTTCATAAAAATCAACAACCTGTAATTGATTAAAAGGATGTATTACCGAAAGAACTCGACTTTTACCAGTCTTATGAGCTATATTAAATTGAAATGGATAAAACACATTTTTCTCCATTTGAGTGTGTTTGCTAAAATCAACATCATAAGCACCAAATAGTAGACTCGCAAAATTGAATGCATCTTTATCTGATTGCCTTTTCCCCGCACATAAAGATGCATTCTTGTCAAAATGCCATTTATATTTAGATACAAATCGATAAAAATAACGATTAGAAAATGTCAATGGAGTTTCATATGGCAATACATCAGAGAAGAGCGGTCGCTCTTTTCCATATTTTAATTTTATCTTTTTACGTTTTTTCATAGCCATGACTTTTTAATTTCCTGAAAACGTTGTTGACTTATACAAAATCTTTTTCTAGTATTAAACCCTTCTTCAAAACGTGCATTTCTAAGAAGAACGTCCTGAAGGATATCCTCTGCTTTCTTCCTCTCTATTTCTGTAGAAAATACACCAGCAGGTATCTTTATCTCCATTATTTTAGTTTTTAAATAGCTATCATATTTCTGTAAACAGACCAAATCATCAAGTATCTGATTAGAGTAATAAGCACCGATTTTAATGGATTTCTTGTTATTATGCAAACTTGTATTTGCTGTCAAAATACGCAAAGCATCAAATAAAAATGATTTGGCTTTTATATAATTCGTTATTTTTACTGTATCGAACTCATTAAATATTGCATCAATTCGCTTTATTATTTTAACCTTCTTATTCTCAGAGTGAGATACAGAAACATTCCCTGAAACGGAAAATTTATATCCTAATAATTCAAAATCAAAAGTTGAGTGCGTCTGCGTATTAATATATTTTGTTTTTTCTGAAGCTAACATCAAGCCTTTCTGTTCAAAAGCCACTTTGACAATTCTAAAACACTCTTCAATCGAGAGTCGTTTATTTAAAGCACTTTCAGGATGTATTATAATAATGATATCATCCACATACCTACTGTAGTATGCGATATTTAACAGATTACGCTTAATTTCCGCATCGATCTTTGATAAATATAACTCTGCTAAATATGAACTAACTGCACATCCCCTAGGTATACCTGTATTGTTTGATGAAACTAAACGTCGTTGATTTTTACGCTCAAATTCTTTACATATCAAACCCTTTAACATTGACTTATTCCGATAATCTAATAATGTATTACCATCTACTAATTCGAACAGCAAATTATGAGGGATGGATTCGAAACAATGCCGAATATCGGTTCTAATGATATATTTATCATGCCGATCTTCTTTCAATATTTGTTTTACTTGACAAAGCATATCATTTCTATTTGTCATCTGTAAATCAAAAGAATGCTTTAAATTTCTACATAAAATTTGCATCGCAAAAAACTCTTCTGCTGTTTTACCAATTAAATAATTAGGCTTATCTATATCTTTATTCAGGTCTGGTGTTAATACAAATCGAAATGTCTGTCTATTGATATTATCTGCAATATTTGAAATATGTATATTTAACAATTCATTCTGTTTTGCTGCTTGCTGTTTTAAATCCCTTTCTAACTCACGAATATCCTCTTCATCATCAGATGTTCTCGTTTCTTTAGATGTTCTCCTTAGTGTTTTTAACTGATGCAGTAATTTTCTATACTCTCTTGCAGCATCAAGATATTCTACTGAAAGAAATTCTTTTTTCATCCGCCCTTTACGGTTAGACAACATAAAAACAGTATTTATCGTTTCAATACTAAAAGATTGATCAAGCATGTGAAAAATTATTTTTAAACAAAGATAATCAATACTCAAAATCAACATTATAATTAACCTATATTATTTTACATGTGAATATTATTTTACAATATGTACTTTTTGCAAAATAATATTACAAGAAAGTTCTGTACTTTAATCAAACATTTATGCATATCATAAAAGCTAAACATCAATAGTCACTATGTTATTTAAGATATTTCCACACTGTATTTATACTTGCTATATATTAAACACACGCAACGCCACACAAACATAATTATTAACAATTACAGTTGCAAAATACTTTAATATCAAATTATTATATTTACAATTTCGACTTCCATACATGGGTCAAAGTAAGGCAAAGAATTATTGATAACCAGATCATGTAATTTCAGTTTTAATAAAACATTTTCATTATTTAAACACGTAGTATTTGGGGTATAATATATTTCTAGCTTTCTTTGACAAAAACCATGTTGTTATGATTATATATCTTATTGGAGGAATAATACTACTTATAAGCAGTATTCCGGTAATTTTTAATACCCGTTTGGCTAAAGGCTACAGTAATCTCAAACAAACCAAAGAACAATTAAGAGCACGTCAGTGGTTCTTAATAACATCACTTCTAATTTGCGGAGCAATTTTACTCTCACTTTACTTTATAAATTGCAACAGCCTATTGCCACTTATTGCAATTTCGATATTATTTGTATTCTTCTTAGTGAGAATGTCTTTCTGGTTTGACAAAAAAGTTACAACAAAGTCTGGATCATAGCGTCCATTTACATAAGCAGCCTTGACCAGATTAAAAAGTCTGATTAAGGCTGGCGTATTTTGAAGAAATGTCTTATTCAAATCAGCAGCGTATTTTTTTGATCGAGTTCAGCAACTTAGATAAATTATGCTGTTTGCTGTTCTGCAGAGTTTATTACGTCAAAGATATATACAAATAGACTTATTGAATATTGGCTTCTCCAAAAGCTGATTTATATTCATAAGATTTCCATGTATCTGTGGTTAAAACCCAAGTTGGGACAACCCCTGATAGTCGATTTCCCGAACATACAGGTACGTTGTCTTTCGAAGTGGTGAAAAAGTCCCAATCGATAGAGGTGAAGTTCTTTCGTTGAAGAAAGATTTTATCTTTATAGAAATATTCCCTGAAAACTCATTATTGCTGAGATCTAATGGGCATTTTAGAATGGTGTATTCATAGAGTTTGGACTCATTAATCACCTCAAAGACATATGATAAGAAGAAACTTTCACTATATTACACCATGTTTGATTAAATCTAATTTGCATGGATAACAAGACCTTTATCGCGAGTTTTAGAGAGGCGTTTGGTGAAAACACGCAACTGCCTATTGCTTTTGGTATTCCGATCGTGCCATTGCTGATACTGCCAAGACCGGTGGTTGCTTCTTTAAGCATCTCAATGAGATTGCGAATGGTACGCCCGTGAGTTTGACCGGTGAAACGATTGGCTGCGTTGGTGGAAAGTTTTATTGCGGCTTCACCGACATGCCGGAGTTTGTTCCTCAGTTTGTCTCACAAAAGGAGCACTATAAGGAGACTCCGGAAATGGTGGTGAATATGATTTATTCTAAGCGGACTTGAATTAATGAGAACCGCAACAATGGGCATCGGTCGTTTATCGGATTCTTTGATCCGTCGGTTCGGCCATACTTCAACCCCAATGTTTTGAGCTTCGTTGTTCCGATGTCGCGCTTTCGCGTTATGTTGCAGACCATGCATCGCAGCTGCCTTTTTGGAACCCATGCATGGGATAAGGTTCGCCAAAGGATTATTGAAAGCGGGCAATAACCCTTCGATGCTTTAAATGCGTTGAGTCTTGAATAGCAGTTCTTTTGTTGCAATGATCGTTTGTTCATGAGATTGATTTTTTGATTCGGTTCGAAGGTAATACAAGCCGAGTGTGAAAAATCCGTGAACGTGCGTAAACGTGCGTCAACTGGCGTAATATGCCGTATAATACTCTAAAAACGTTTTCATTGAAGACACAAAACAGTCTTCGTCGAGCATGTAAAACCGTTTTCATCAAAGACGAATTGCTTATTTCATCGAAAACGGATGCGAGCAATCCGACTCTCTCAAGTCGCTTTTGCAACCGCGCGAATATTCATATATTCATAAATATAAACGCACCCTAAAAGCAGTTTATATATATGTAATATATATGGGGTAAAATTTCATTTAAAACTCATACAGAACAAACGACCATCAACTCCCCAGTAAATCTAGATATAACCATAAGAAATAGAGAACATCGGGACGTATCCGGCACTCTAATTTGTCCGAAAAACCGACGTTTTTGACCGATTTTCGGACGTTCCGGTCGTGTTTTCGGACGTTCCGGTCGGTTTTTCGAACGTTCCGGTCGTGTTTTCGGACAAGTTGTATTTTTTTCTGACACAATTTCGCACACTTATTTTGAGCTCCAATTCACCAAATAAGTATTAAAAGTAAACCTAAAAACACCTGTCTTTTAGCATCTAATGTAAAGGGAGACGAAAACCACAAAAAAGAGGTCGTCGAGCGAATACTTTTTCAAATTATATGACCAACTTTGCACTGTAATTTTGCAAAAAAGATTGCCCAATGAATTACCACTAATCAAACTTGCATGGATATTATTATTTGTACGACCCTAAAAGACTGCCTGATCTCAAAGAAAACCATTCGATACATTCGAAAGAATATCGATGTGGATGCGATATACATTCTTACCGACAAAAACAATTTTAAGTTTTATAGCGACCGTTTCAAGATTAAGTACGGGGTGATCCCGTTGGATGAAACGTTAATTGTGCCCAACCGCCAACGCTTGAAGGAAGTTGCTGACGCTCATTTTACCTGTGACTTTAGATTTGGCTGGTACTATCAGCAATTTTTGAAGATGAACTTTGCACGAAGCGAATACGCTAAGAAGCATTACTTGATATGGGATAGTGATACGATTCCGCTTCACAAGTTGAGTTTTCTCGAAGGTGATCAGATGGTTTTTACTCCAAAAACAGAACACCATAAAAGTTATTTTGAAGCCATCGAACGCATGTTTGGCTATGGTAAAATGGTTCCTTACTCCTTTATTGCGGAGCATATGATTGTAGATACTGCGATCATGAAAGAAATCGTTGCCAAAATAGAAAGTCTGGATATCGCAGGAGACGCATGGACAGAGAAAGCCATTCGTGCCACAACTCCCGACAATCCGAATGCTTTTTCGGAGTTTGAAATCTATGGCACGTATTGCTATGTAAACTATCCCAATCGGTATAAAACAAGGGAATTGCGTACCTACAGAGGTGCCGGTGAAAAGTATAGCCGCCTTATCAGCGACTGGTATCTTGCCCGATTGGCA
The DNA here is from genome assembly GCA_051656605.1 of Tannerellaceae bacterium. Classification (GTDB taxonomy): domain Bacteria; phylum Bacteroidota; class Bacteroidia; order Bacteroidales; family CAMTPD01; genus UBA12018. The sequence continues at coordinate 9,171 of JBOGCF010000003.1, forward strand.
AAGAAATACGACACCATTTCGCTCGAAGACTGGAGTGAAACAAGACGCATGATTCCTCGAATGAAGAATCGCATAGCAGAAAAATACACTACTTTTTTAGACTGGCTATTATAAAACACGCTATCAAAATTCATCAATAATCTATATCTTTATCACGGATTGAGGTGACATTAAATCCACAGATTTATACTTAATAAATACATTATGTACACAGTCATCAAAAGAATGGAAATCTCGGCTTCTCACAGCCTTCATCTTTCCTATCCAAGCAAATGTGAGCAATTGCATGGTCATAATTGGATCATCACAGTTCATTGTCGTTCGCTCGAATTAAATTCGGATGGAATGGTAATCGACTTTAGCCACATCAAGCAAGTTGTCATGAACCAACTTGATCACAAAAACCTCAACGAAGTAGTACCGATGAATCCAACTGCCGAAAATATTGCCAGATGGATCTGTGATCAAATCCCCACATGCTTTAAGGTTGAAGTACAAGAGTCGGAAGGAAATACTGCTGTCTATGAAAAAGATTAACGAAATCTTCTATAGCTTGCAGGGAGAAGGTTACTATACCGGTGTACCTTCCGTTTTTATTCGCTTCTCGGGCTGCAACTTGAAGTGTTCGTTTTGTGATACACAGCACGATACCGGGTCAGTTATGTCTGATGAACAGATCATCGAGCAAATAAACGCTTATCCCGCAAATCAAGTTGTACTCACCGGAGGAGAGCCTTCGCTATGGATTGATCAAGACTTTATAGATAAACTACATAAAGCCGGTAAATACATTTGCATCGAAACAAACGGAACTAAAACGTTGCCTGAGAAGATTGATTGGATCACCTGTTCGCCCAAAGATGGCGGAAAAGTATGCTTAACTCGTATTGATGAATTGAAGTTAGTTTTTACTGGTACTGATCCGAGCGTATGGCTTGAGACTCCGGCAAAATACTACTTCCTTCAGCCGTGTTCGGGACAAAACACAGAGGAGGTAATTAAGTACATTCTAGAGCATCCTCAATGGCGACTTAGCTTGCAAACACACAAACTGATTCATATTCAATAGTGCCGACAAGCAATGTCTGACATTATATAAAACAAAAACAGCGATTATAACAGCTCGAAATCAGAGCTATAATAATCGCTGTTTTTATGCATTATTTTTCTGTGTAAAAAAAAGAAGTTTAGAAGATTACCTGAAAACGTGTCTGAATAGCGTTCAGTGTAACATTATCAAAACCGGATCTGTCATCAACACGGGTATATGAATAGTGAAGTCTCCAGATCATATATTTATTGATATAATAATTCAATGTTAGAGAAGCATCATTCTGACGTCCGCCCAAAATGCCGGCATGACTATCGGATAAGTTTGCATAGTTATATCCGAGTACGCACTCTAAAGTACCTGGTTGGGGTGTAGCAATTCCGCTATCCCATGTAGAGTAGGTATATTTACCCCCTAATAGGACTCCGCGCAATAGAACATATGCTCCATTGGCTCTGAAATTAGGGTTATTCTTACGCTGTACATTTACATAATAATATTGACTCTCAAGACCAATCTTATTATAAGCCATACAAATTTCGGGCGTAAATTTGTACAGGCGTTTGGCATCTAAAATAGTTGCTTCCTGAGCCACTACCTTAGATATACGTGACGGGAAATTCGATTTCAGAACAAATGTCTTGTGATTATACTCCGGATTGCTATTGTAGCGTGGCGTTTCAAAAGCTCCGGAAATACCCACATGTAAGATTTTACCATCCTCGATAAATGGTCTGTAAACCAGGCGTGACATCATGCCATAACCTTGTTTACCTGTTTCTGCGGTGTTTTTCTTTATTGCCTCATTTTCGACATGAAAACTCAGTGTACCAAAGAACTTTCCTTTGTTATGCATATACATAGCACCAATCAAACGGGAGTTGAAGAAAGCCTCGTTACTTTCGGGTTCTTCCATCGATATTTTCATCGAAGAACTGGTGCAACTTTGCAATCCAAACTGGTGAACGAAGTATCCGAGTCTGACAAGATTATGCTGTCCGAAAGAACGCTCAACAAATACATCTTTCAGCGAAAGTTTACAATAAGCAAAGCCTACATCTACTTTGGCTTTGTAAGCTCCGTAAGATGCCTTCACTCCTGCTCGTATATCCGGAATAGCCAATCCGCCTGTCAAATCTTTGTTGTTTGAATCAAGCCATCCGCCATCTACTAAAATACGACCTGTCGGTCTCACTTCCAATTTCTTCTCCTGTGCCTGTGCGTTACCGCATAATAGGGCAGCAACAAGACTGCCCATTAATATTGATTTATTCATTTGGCTGTTTAGATTCTAAAAGGTGTCTGGCTAATTAATTTCTATCACTTTTTTTCACCTTGCCTGATTTCTGCAACGAGACAAACTCTTTTTTTGCTTTATCAAGCTGCTTCATGAAACCGTCGTTTGCATGCAAACGTGCCACTACTCCACTTGCTACCAAGCGAGCAGCATCAACGTCACTTTGATAGTGATATCCGCAAATTACACGGCTTTGTCCCATCTGATAACCACGTTGAAGAATTTCATTTTGACGTTCGGGATTGATTTCTGCCAATACCAAAGCAGTGGCCCAACCTATTGATGTGTGTCCTGAAGGATATGATCCGTTAGTAGATAATTCTTGTTGTTGCTCCGGGTTACATGTTGGTTCATTGTAGAAACTAAAAGGGCGAACGCGCATATAGTGGTCCTTTGCATGACGTGTTGCCAAATCACCGGCATCTTCACGCATGTTGATGATGAGTTTATGAATCTCCGGTGTATTTTCTTTACTGATTTCTACACCAAAAGCATCTGAGAATGCCATCGGTACTCCATTGCCGCCTACACGTGCGTCACTTACTGCCTGATCACCTCGCGGTGTATCTCTTTGCATTTTGCCCCATTCATACTGAGCTTCATCGTTAAGGAATAAAATACTGCCGGGAGCAGGTGGAGGAGGCAACAATTCAAGACTGTTAGGTACTTCTGTGATTTCAAGAAAATAAAGATCCGGGTTGGTTCTTCTGTCTTTAATCTTTACATCTTGCGCAAATACGCTAAATGAATACATGGTGCACAATAGTGCTGCAAAAAATGTTTTTGTTTTCATATGTAACTGTTTTTAGATTTAAATGTGCTTTAAAAACAGTGGCAAATGTAGAGCGCCGGCCTCTGTCTAATAGTTGCATGTGTTTATTCCGATAAAATTCACACATGCAACTATGCGCAACAATAAACCTCAAACAGTTATCAATCAATCAGTTTAAGAATATAATAAACAAACACCATATTCATGCTGTCTGTTTCAATATAACCTTTTAGAATTTCTTCGTTACTTTTTATCTTGCTATTGATTAATCGGCTTATTACAGGATTTAAGTTTCCATACACACCCAACATGCCCGGAATAAGAGATCTTTTAACCCTTGGGTTTGCAATAAGAAGAGCGAGCACCTTCGCTTGTTGATGATAATAGCTTGATATTTTAAGCACATCGTTTACTACAAACGGGTCTGTCATTTGCAAAACTTTGTAGAACGAAACCGTCAGCTTTTCGAGATTATCGACGTGCTTTTTTGTATGCCCGGCAATGTATGATTCGAGATCTTTATCAAATCGTCTATTCACTAAACCATCATTTTCTGCAATGATATGATCGCGAATTGTTGTATAACTTTCCATACAAGTTTGCATCTGATCAATGATACGAAGAATCTCCATTCTTTTATTTATCTGCTCTAAATCCTTGAGAAGCGCGAGTCGATGAAGCGGATCGGTCTGTTGTTTCGCCTTTTCAATTCGATCTATTAAAATTTGGGAAACGATGTCATTGGTGTTCCGTTTACGAAGAGCTTCCGACATCTGATCAGCATGAGAAAGAATAACACTCAGAGTCTGAGCGGTAAAAAGGGAGTCGTATGCAGTTTCGAGCGACCGGTACAACAGCATCATTTCAGACAAAGATTTGATGTATAACCCCTCGTTCAAAGACTCGAGCATTTGCATCATATCCTTATTTACGCCCTCTATCTCAATTACACCTTGCAGTTTCTTATTCAGTTCTCCGAGCCTACTATCAAGAAACGTGAATTCACTCATCCACTTCTCGTTGATACTGAGTTGATTTTTGATCAATTCAAGATTGTTTGATTTCTGAATATCTACCGAAACCGCAATCATCAAATCTTTCTCTTTCGTCGCAAATGCTGACATGGATACAATTTGATCATCTAGTTTCTTAAGCAACCTAAAACTCACATCTCTGTTTTTTTGTATAATCTCATCAGTCAGCCTTTTGATCGTAACATGCAATCGCTTACGATTGCGTGAGTTTATATCGATTGCGCCAATCTCTTGTTCTAGCTCTTTGATCTCATTCAATTCTTTCTCATCCGTAAGATTATAATAGCATTTTAGTTCTTCCAAGCATTGACTCAGATGCACAACACGCTTCTGTAGCTGTCGATTGTTTGCTTTCCGCCTCCGGATATGGCGAAATGAATAGATCAGCAGCCCTGTAACCAAAAGCGCGACCGCCACAAGAACACTTTTGATATTCAAGAAATTGTCAGGCTTGAAAGAAACCCATCGCATTGCATTCTCATTTCCTGAATCAAGCACGAGCACTCCCATATCAGAGCCCAGATATAACTTTTGTCCGCTCACAAAGGATGCTGCCGGATTAAAACGTATATCTGTATAATAATTACCCTTATCGTGTAACATTCCGACAGAGTCTATAACGAGTTTGCGAATCCCCAACTCGGACAAGGTATAAAACAGCGTATCATTCACATAGAGCAGTTTATTACATCCCCGGGCAAGAATACTGTCTTTTGATCTATAAGAAAGAATATCGTGATTGGTTAACGAAATAAGCTGCGGTGGATAACTGCCCGTTACAATCAAATCCTTCACTGCTGTATGCTGTTTCGTATCGGATATTGAGGTGAAAACAGAATCTGCCGAACTGTAAAAGATACCATTATTTAATGTTGAAAGATAAAGAAGTTTGGAGTGAGGAGGAAAGAAAAATGATGTAACATACCGATTTGAGAATGACGGTAATTCACGAACCTCTCCCGACTTTAAATTAAGCAACAATAAACCATCCTGAACTCCAAGATACATCTCCGCAATATCATCTCTATTTTTCAGACAAGCAGAAGTTATTTTATGTCTCGACTGATAGATCATTCGCGTGCCATGCGTAATCAGGTTTTTAAGCGGAGAACCAGAGATTGCAACCTCTTTTACCTCCTGCTCGGTATTATAATAGTAGATTTTATCACGGCTTGCACACATCCATACAATCTGTTCTTCTTTGGGAAATGAAAAGACGGGACAAGCTAGCTCATCATTCTTTTGCAGGTAAAGTATATTATCGGATGAAAGGTAGTACTTCTTATTATCATCTTCACATGCGATCTTAACCAGGCCATTTCCATTAAAGATTCCCGAATGCACAGGTATACGCCAAAGCGTATCTTCCATCAGAAGCAACAAAAAATCACTTCCTGCTTCCGGTATAATTATATTACGACACTTATCTGAAATCTTCTTACGAAGAGGAATCATCTTAAACTCTCTGAGATTCTTGCTCAAAAGCATATTATCCCGGTCTATAAAATAATGTATCTGATTGGCCTGATAATAGACCTTAGGACTAAACTGGAGTAATACCGAATCTATCGGAGTTCCATCCGGCTTACATCGAATTAGTTTGTTCTCTTTAAGAATGCATAATGTATCGTTATTAAAAGATACATGCGATATGTTTATGTCATTATATACCAGTTTCGTTTTTCCATTTAACAGATCCACCATGATTGCGCCATGATCTGTTGAAGCCCACAGGATTGAGTCATTACAGACACACAGATTCTTGACCGGAAAAGAATTGTTGTATTTATCACTGAGCTGATTTCTATCAGGATAAACAAGCTTCATGGAGTCACTTTCGCTTTTAACGGACACACTGTATAAGCCCTGTGTTGTGGCTGTAAAAATAGTATCTCTGAATTTTAATATATCATAGGGGGAATAGTGGTTTTCTTTTACCGGTATTTTATAGGTTACAAGTTTATTTAATTCACCGGCTCTGTTCATACTCCACTTCTGTAGTCCGGAGTTACGAATTCCGATCCACAGTAACGAGCTGCCATCTTTATCTTCTGCCGATACTACTTTATATACGCGTTCAGAACCAACATCAAAGGGTTCTAAGCTACATCCCTGCACACGCCAGATCCTTCCCGTCTCACTTCCTACCCATGAAACGCCTCCGTTGCCGGAAGAAATAGAAGTAACTTTCTCATCAAAATAATGTTCTGTTTCGCCAAGTGTATCAACACTCTTTTTATCTTCACAGCCCATCAATATAAATACAAAAGAAAGCAAAAACACGACCTGCAGCGCTTTCCGTATGTCTTTAATCATACATAAAATCATTTTAAGGTTAGGTTGCTATTCCAACCATTCGGAATGGTTAAAGGCTTTAAATTACAGCTAAGTTTATATTTGACAAAAAAGGAATATAAATTAATGATTTATTGCGCTATATAAGTATCTTTTAAAACATTCACTTTAACATAAATATCTTAAACACTCCTATAAATAAGTATCTCTCACATTGATTTTACTTACATTCAAATCAATGTGAGAGATTTACATTACAATCTGATAAATTATCTTCTCAAATATAAATATCCTATAAAGGTTAAGAAATCTATGGAACAAAACAGTCTATCAATAGCTCCTAGATTTTATCGATAGGCTTGCGACGTTTGTCGGCAAGTTGCTTGTAAAAAGTCGGAGTCAGCCCCGTAACCTTCTTAAACTGACTGCTTAGGTGAGCCGTACTTGAATAGTTGAGCCGATGCGCTATTTCGCTCAACGAAAGATCATCGTACACCAAAAGCTCCTTGACGCGCTCGATCTTTTGGGCGATATAATACTTCTCGATCGTAGTTCCTTCCGCTTCGGAAAAAAGCGTTGTCAAATAAGGATAATCCAGATGTAGCTGAGCGGATAAATAGTCTGAAAGATTCACCTTCAGCACTCCTTCCTGGCGATATACCAGGTCGCGAATGTAGTTCTTGATCTGCTCGATCAACTTCGACCTACGGTTGTCTATCACCTCAAAACCCACTGCTTCGAGTTGGGATGTTAGTTGTTTTACCTGCTCTGCCGTAAGCGTATCCGGAACTTCCACCTCGCCCAAGACCACATGTGCAACCTCTATAGATAGTCGTGCAAAGATATCTCGCACGACCATCACACAGCGATCACAAACCATATTCTTAATGTATATTGTTTGCATTGTTCTCTTTTTACTTATTTCGCTATTTTGTTTCGTATGCGCAAACTGTTGGTTACCACACTCACACTACTAAGTGCCATTGCCGCACCCGCAATCATGGGCGAAAGCATTACTCCGAACAACGGATAAAGGATACCTGCCGCAACCGGCACTCCAATCAGATTGTAAATAAATGCCCAAAACAGATTTTGGTGAATGGCACGTACCGTAAAACGGGATATTGTAATGGCTTCCTCAATCTTGCGCAAGTCTGACGATACAATGGTAATACCCGCCACGTCCATTGCCACATCACTTCCGGTACCCATCGCAATACTCAGATCGGCTTGTGCCAATGCCGCACTATCGTTGATACCGTCGCCCACCATGGCTACCGTATGTCCTTGTGCTTGCAAGGCTTTGACAAATTCCGACTTATCTGCCGGCAGCACGGATGCTTTAAACTGAGTAATTCCCACCTTCGATGCTATGTGTGCCGCGGTTTTCTGATTATCGCCGGTAAGCATATACACCTCGATGCCACGTGCGTGAAGTGATCGAATTGCTTCTTCCGAACTAGCTTTGACTGCGTCTGAAATCGTATACGATGCCAATAGCTCATTTTCTTTACCGAAAACCACAACACTACCGATCTCAAAAGCAGCATGATCTACTTGCACACCATATTGCTCGGCAAAAGCAGGACTTCCGGCAAAATAAAGTGTTCCGTCATAGTTGGCCCGTACGCCAAAACCTGCAACATTTTCATAGTCCTCGAGTGCTACCACTTCGAGGTCTGACAAATCTTTGACAATCACTTGCGCAATGGGATGCGTAGAGCGAATCTCCAACGCGTGCAAGATACGTTTAAAGATCGGATCTTCGGTATACCAAGTCTCTTCTTCTACCGTAGGATGCCCCTCGGTGATGGTTCCTGTTTTATCCAACACCACCGCGTCTACCTTTTTAGCAACCTCCAAACTTTCGGCATCCTTGATCAAAACACCTCGCTGTGCTCCGGCTCCTACGCCTACCATAATGGCTGTAGGGGTAGCGAGTCCTAGCGCACACGGACATGCTATAATAAGTACCGTCACAAATGCCAGCATACCATGAGTGAAACCACCCGACGGATCAAAAATCATCCATGCAGCAAAGGATAGTATGGCCAAACCTATAATCACGGGCACAAATACCGAAGCGATCTTATCGACCAACTTCTGCACCGGTGCTTTGCTGTTTTGTGCTTGTTCGACCATGGCAATGATGTGCGACAACACCGTTTCACTCCCCACTTTGGTGGCTTTGAATCGAAAACTACCATCTTTGTTGATCGTTCCGGCATACACTTTGCTTCCGGTTTCTTTGAGTACCGGCATCGATTCGCCACTCAACATGCTTTCGTCTACGTACGAACTGCCGTCGAGTACTTCACCATCTACCGCAATCTTCTCACCCGGACGCACCACCACGGTATTGCCCATGTGTACAAACTCTATGGCAACTTCTTTTTGCTGCCCGTCTACCTCTACCAGCGCATGCTTTGCCTGTAAACCGATCAAGCTTTTGATAGCCGAAGCCGTACTGTTCTTGGCCCTAGCCTCGAGCAAACGACCAATCAGAATAAAGGCTACAATCATTCCGGCTGCCTCAAAATAGAGGTGCGGTTCGATACCGCGCGACAACCAGAACTGCGGAAACAGCAAATTGGCAAGGGAAAAAAGATAGGCAACTGATGTACTCAAGGCCACGAGGGTATCCATGGTTACGGTGCGACTTTTGAGCTGTGTATAGGTGCGCACGAAGAAACCGCGCCCAAAGTAAAAGACCACCACGGCTGCCAACAAAGCCGATACCACGCCACCCCATTGTGCCGACATCAGAAACATACCGATTACAAACAACGGCACCGAGAGTATTGCAGCCCAGATGGTTTCACGCTTTAATTGCTGATACGCGGCTTGCTTCTTTTGCTCCATGACTTCCTGATTCACCTCTCCGATAATCAGTTTATAGCCTGCTTTGCTCACGGCTTCGGCAAGCTGCTCTGGCGAAATTTGCTCCGCGTTGTATTCGATCGTCACATTAGAAGACGGAAGATTGACGGTTGCATTGAGCACGCCGCCTTTTTCCTCCAATGCCTTTTGTGCCCTTGCCGCACAAGAAGCGCAATGCAATCCCTCAATAGGGAAGATATATTTTTCTGTTTTCATACCCGAATGATTCTTTTCTATAACGTTTGATACCGCAAAGATCGTGCAAGCATCCCCCCAATGTGTTACACAATTTTCAGTTTGTGTTACATGATTATAAACAATCTACACGGGCTATTTCCTTCTCATTCGTCTTGAGTATCCCTTTTTTCGTTTTAAAGCAAAAGGTCAGAAGTTCTTCGTCTTTTTATTTATATTTGCTTTTATTAAACCTTTAGAGAATGGACTCATTTGTCGCTTATACCATCCGTAAACTTCCGCTTGTAAGCTTTATCAGTGCATTGTTTATTATCTACCCCAACATTGTATGCATACCTTGGGAGTGGCAGATGCTACCCGGCACCACTGAAGCCATTGTATATAGCCTCTTCTTTTGCTTCCGATTTGCTTACTTGTGGGCACTCTTCTATTGCCTGATTCGCTACAACCTGGGCAAAGCCTCGTTGCTTAATCTCAAAAAACGATTTATGCACAACTTTGCCATCTCGATGGGCGCTTACCTGATCTACCTGGTTTTTTATTGGTTTGCCAAGTCGTATGGAGCGCACGACTGCTTCGGCAGCATCCTGATCTTTCAGTTTTTTGTAGTCTGTGCCATTTGTACACTCATCGGTCAGTTGGCACTGCTCTATACCGCACAACAGGAGAAGGAGCTTGAAATCGAGCGACTCAAAACCGAAAACTTGCAAAGTCGCTGCAACGCGCTGATGAATCAGATCAATCCGCATTTCTTCTTTAATTCGCTCAGCGGCATATCTTCGCTGATCCGCAAAAAGGACGACACGAAAACACTCGACTATGTAGACAAGCTTTCCGACATTTTCCGCTACATCTTACAAAGCGACCGCAAAGGACTGGTTCCGCTACGTGAAGAGCTCGACTTTATCGAGGCTTTCCGGTATGTCATGGAGGTGCGTTTTGCCAATAAACTAACTTTCGACATTCAAATCAGCGATCGGGATAAAGATCAATATACCCTACCGGCACTTTCGCTGCTTCCGTTAGTAGACAACATCGTGGTGCACAACATCATCGACATCGATCACAAGATGGTGATTTCTATTTCGCTGAATGAAAAAGACGAGTTGGTTGTTTCGAATCCGGTGTATCCGAAGACCTGTAAACCAAAGACAAACGGAACCGGACTTAAAAACATTGAGAATCGATTTATATTGCTAACAAACAGAAAAATAAAGGTAGAGCAAGACGAATACAGCTTCAAGGTCTACCTTCCTTTACGATAGAGCCATGAAAGTATTGATAGTAGAAGACGAAACCTCTGCTTATGAGAATCTGAAAGATATTCTTCATGAGATTGATTCCACCATCGGGGTGGTTGCCAACACCGAAAGTGTGGCACGCACGGTAGAGTGGTTGCGCACGAATCCGTTGCCCGACCTCATCTTTATGGACATTCATTTGTCTGACGACTCGGCATTCGCGATTTTTAATCAGATCGAGGTAAACACGCCGATCATTTTTACAACAGCCTACGACCAATATGCCATTGAGGCTTTTCAGGTAAACAGCATCAATTACTTGATGAAACCGATCAAAACGTCGCAGGTAAAGCAGGCGCTGGAGAAGTTTGAGAAACTCAGCAAAGCCAGTTTGATGCAGTACATCGCGCAAATGCCTGTGCTCGCTCCCGCTGTAAAGTACAAAGACAAAGTGCTGATTCCGCACAAAGACAAGCTGGTACCCGTAACCCTTACCGATGTTTCGTTCATTTATACGGCTGATAAAAGTACGGCTGTCTACTTAAATACCGGCCACTCGCTGCCTTATGCCAAAACGCTGGAACAAATCATGGTTATGCTCAATCCGCAAGATTTCTTCCGAGCCAACAAGCAATACATCATCAACCGTGAAAGCGTAACCGATATCACCATCTGGTTCGACAGCAGGTTGCTCATTACGCTGAACACACCCGTTCCCGAGCGCATTTATGTAAGCAAGAACAAGGCGGCCGAGTTCAAGGCCTGGATGATAAACGATTATTAAAACCTCTTCTAATTCATAACACGTATGCTTCGAAAATTACGACTCACAATGGCAGCCGTAAGCTTTACGCTCATTACCCTGCTTTTTCTTGATTTCTCCGGCACACTGCATGCATGGTTGGGCTGGCTGGCCAAGATTCAATTTGTCCCGGCTATCCTTGCTCTCAATGTTGGCGTTGTGCTTTTTCTGGTACTGCTCACCTTAATCTTGGGGCGCGTGTACTGCTCCGTGATTTGTCCGCTGGGGATCTTTCAAGATCTATTTGCCTGTGCCGGACGTATTGGCAAAAAGCTTCCTTACTCCTACTCTCCGGCAAAAAGATGGCTTCGCTACGGTTTTCTGGCTCTCTTTGTTGTGGCAATCGCTGCGGGAGTGAGTGTGATTGTCGCGCTGCTCGACCCGTATGCCGCTTACGGACGCATTGCCAACAACTTCTTTCTGCCCGTGTGGCAATGGGGAAACAACCTGCTTGCTTCTGCAGCCGAACGAGCCAACAGTTATGCGTTCTACAACGTAGATGTGTGGGTAAAAAGTATTCCGACAATGGTGGTTGCAGCCGTTACGCTGGTGGTTGTGGTGGTGCTTGCCTGGAAAAACGGTCGCACCTATTGCAATACCATTTGCCCGGTGGGTACACTGCTCGGAGTGCTTTCGCGTTATTCGGCTTTCAAAATCGTGATCGATGAATCGTCGTGCAACAGTTGTGGCTTGTGTGCCCGCCACTGCAAAGCGGCTTGTATCGATTCGAAAACGCACGCGATCGATTATACCCGTTGCGTGGCTTGTATGAACTGCATTGGCAAATGCAAAAAGGATGCCCTCTCGTTCCGATATGCGTATGCACGCAAACAAGCGGCTCCGCAACAAGATACTTCAAACGTCTGCCCGGCAAATGCGGCACAAGAGAAGCGTCGCGGATTTCTTTCGGCAGCTACGTTGCTGATGGCGACTTCGCTCAAATCGCAAATCATAGAGAAAGCAACCGATATCAAGATGGATGGCGGACTTGCGGATATCATCGACAAGCAGGCTCCTAAACGCCAAACGCCGCTTACCCCTCCGGGTTCGCTCAATGCCCGCAACATGAAAAACAGTTGTACGGCGTGTCAACTCTGTATCACCGCTTGTCCCAACGGTGTGTTGCGCCCTTCGTCGCAACTAGAGACGTTTATGCAGCCGCAGATGTCGTACGAGAAAGGCTATTGTCGCCCCGAATGTACGATCTGTTCTGAGGTTTGTCCGGCCGGAGCAATCACCAAGATTGGCAAAGACGACAAGTCGGCCATTCAAATCGGTCATGCAGTGTGGCACAAAGAAACCTGCATCCCCATTGCCGACAACCAACCGTGTGGCAATTGCGAACGCCATTGTCCTACCGATGCCATCGTGATGATTCCGTCTGATGCAAACGATCCCGAATCGCTGAAAGTTCCGGCTGTAAATACCGAACGTTGCATCGGCTGCGGAGCATGCGAACACCTGTGTCCGTCGCGCCCTGTTAGTGCGATCTACGTAGAGGGGCACGAACTTCATAAAACCATTTAACACGACTTCCTATGCATAAAGATATAGCTATGAATCGCCGTGGGTTCCTCAAGATTGTAGGCATCAGCACGGCTTCGACTACCGCGGTACTTACGGGCTGCTCCACGTCTGCTTCGGGCGAACAAGGTGGAGACTCTTCCGTTCCGAAAGGTAAAATGAGTTACCGAAAGTTGCCTTCTATCGACGATACGGTTTCGTTGTTGGGCTACGGTTGCATGCGCTGGCCTACACTTCCTTCTCCTGCGGGCGACGGAAATGTGATTGATCAGGATGCGGTAAACCGTCTTGTCGATTATGCCATCGAGCATGGCGTGAATTATTTCGACACGTCGCCAGTGTACATTCAAGGGTGGTCTGAGAAAACTACGGGGAATGCCTTGAAGCGTCATCCGCGTGAGAAGTTTTTCATTGCCACCAAGATGTCGAACTTTTCCAACAATGATTTCGACTTCGGGGTAAAGATGTACCACAATTCATTTAAAGATTTACAGGTGGATTACATTGATTACTACCTGCTGCACGTAGTGGGATCGGAAGGCGAACGAAGCATGCAAAAGCGTTTTATCGACAATGGTATTCTCGACTTCTTGCTCAAAGAGCGCGAAGCGGGACGCATCCGACACTTGGGATGGTCGTTTCACGGCACACAGGCGGAGTTTGACAAGGCACTTGCCATGCACGACGATGTACATTGGGACTTTATTCAGATTCAGCTCAACTATTCGGACTGGAAGTATGCCAAAGGGGCGAACGTGAATGCCGATTACTTGTACAGTGAGATCTCTAAAAAGGATATTCCGGTGGTTGTGATGGAGCCGCTGCTGGGTGGACGCTTATCAAACATTCCGCAGTATATTTTCACCCGATTGAAAGAGCGCAACCCCGACGGAAGTGTTGCCTCATGGGCATTTCGATTTGCCGGGAGTCCGCCCAAAGTGCTTACCGTACTGAGCGGAATGACTTACCTCGAGCATTTGCAAGACAACATAAAAACGTATTCGCCTCTGCAAACTCTGACGGAAGAAGAGAATGTATTTCTCGACGAAACGGCACAAATGATGTTGCAGTATCCTACCATTCCGTGCAACGACTGCAAGTATTGTATGCCTTGCCCTTATGGGATCGACATCCCGGGTGTGTTGCTGCATTTCAACAAGTGTATCAACGAAGGTAACATGCCAAAGAGTAGTAAGGACGAGAACTATGCCAAGGCGCGTCGTGCTTTTCTCGTAGGATATGACCGTAGCGTGCCGAAACTGAGACAGGCCAACCACTGTACAGGGTGCGATCAGTGCTCGGAACATTGTCCGCAGCGCATCAACATCCCGAAAGATTTGCATCGTATCGATGCTTTTGTAGAACAACTTAAACAAGAAACTCTCGAATGAACCAGTTGATCAGTTTGCTGCACGAAGGCAACTATTCGTGCGTAATACAAAACGGCGCCGACGTGCGCACATTTACCCGCAGGGGTGTGATTGATGTGTATGAGTTGCTGCATCACGATGCTGCCTTTTTGCGCGGTGCATCACTGGCCGACAAAGTGATTGGCAAAGGGGCGGCGGCCTTGATGATACAAGGCGGCGTGGCAAAGGTATATGCGGGAGTGATCAGTAAGTCGGCACTCGCGCTGTTTCAAGCACACAACGTGCATGTGGATTACAAGCTGTGTGTAGACGGGATCCAAAACAGAGACCAAACGGGCGGTTGCCCATTGGAGCAGATTTGCATGGCCTCCGACTCAGTATCCGAACTAATGCCGCTCATCACCGACTTTATCAACACAATGCGCCAACGTTGCAATCCGGCATAAACGCACGCTGTGATTCGGCTTCGAGATTTGATTAATTCATCAACCTTTAAAGACATTCAAAATGGAAACATCCGTAAAACTTTACTCGCTTCAATATACGCAGGCAAAGACCTATTTGTTTGCCACACTATTCGTTATTGGCAACATCGTGCTGCCTCAACTGGCACACACCGTTCCGCAAGGTGGATTTATCTTTCTGCCTATTTACTTCTTCACGCTGATTGCGGCATACAAATACGGTTGGCAAGCCGGACTGCTTACAGCCATACTGTCTCCGGTCGTAAATCACTTGCTGTTTGGCATGCCGCCAATGTCCGTACTTCCGGCCATCCTTACCAAGTCGGTATTCCTAGCTTGCAGTGCTGCCTTTGCCGCACACTACTTCAAGCGCATCTCCATCCCGATCTTGATATTGGTAGTGCTCACGTATCAAATATTCGGCACGTTGGTAGAATGGGCAATGATAGGCGACTTCTTCAAAGCCGTGCAAGACTTCCGCATCGGCATCCCCGGCATGCTAATCCAAATCCTTGGCGGTTATTGCCTGATCAACTACCTCTTGAAGCGATAACTCCCGCAAACGGTACAAGAGTCTTTACGATTAAACAAAATAGTTGTATTAAAAAAAAGGAACGAACTCAATGACGGGTTCGTTCCTTTTTTCTTATTCGGACTTTATGATTGTCCATTTCATCGGAGCTGTTTTATCAAGCTTATACCCGTCATTCAAGGTGAGTTTACAATCGCCCCACTCGATCAACTTGGCCTCTTCATCGCACGGACATTTGATCTCTGAACCTGACACCAATGCGCTTCGCCAATCATCACGCATCAAGCAATCTTCTGTTCCACATTCCAATATACCCCATTCATCCACAAGGCGCATCCCTGAATAAACGGTTCCTTCTCCTTTCCAAGCAAACGTTTTCCCGGGATCAAAACTGACATTGCATTTCGACAAAGGCAATACCAGTACACAGGATTCATTGAACGTTTGATGATAATACTTTCTAAGTTCTTCAATCTTTTGCGCCCGAGCGTACTCGAACGGATAAATCGAATCATATCCATGCTTTGCTCGGATCTCCTCATATCGCGAAGTACTCCCTGCGTCTAGACAAATCTTATACGCATCGGCCAACAAAGCTCCCATATCAGATGACGCATGGATTTGCTTGCGCCACTGCTTACCCGATTGATCTAACAAGTAACCCAACAACGGCCCAGAGAAGTATGCAAACGAACGGGTGAGGCTTTCTTTCTTCATATATGCTTTTTGGGTATCGGCTAGTAGTTGTCGATATGCCTGCTCATCATCAGTACAAAGTGTAAAGGCGGTGTATTCGGGTAAGCCTTCCGATACTTCGAACGCATTTTCGTCTTTTATCCCCTCCGGATACAACAAGCGTCGCTGATTGCGATACGTGAGCGCATCGGTTATTGCTTGCTTTCGATGCGTCTGATCGTTGTGCATCACTGCCGCCATCAAGGCATTCCATTCTTGCTGCAACAAGACTCTACCGTTCAATTCGTCAATGTGTGGATTGGTGAATACAAAACCCGAACTGTGTTGCAAACTATCTTGCCAATAATGGATCATTTCGTGTACAACCAGTCTGGTCTTTGCGTCGAGACTGCCACGCATGGGAAGCATCACCATCGTCCATCGCTGTCCGGCAATGGTTGTGGTAGAATTGGCAATGTTCTTTTCGATCGGATATTTTCCCCGAAACAAACCTTCTTCATCTTTCAAACTTCCATCTTTATCTTGTGCCGTAGCCCACACATTACGCGCTTGGTCGATAAACACGACCGGCGTATTCAACTCAATACCCCACAATGTACCATTATCTTTGTTAAGGATTCGCTGCACATTGGCTTGCACTTCCTTTATATCGGAAGCGGGCGACGTTTGCCCCCAAGCACACGGAGCATAATACGACATAAAGAGAATGGAAAAAAGGGACAAGACGTTTGTTTTCATGTGTCTAAGAATTAGGTCTAAATTGAAATTATACTTCGTAAAAATAAGTATAAAAAAAGTATTCATAAAGAGTTTTGATGCTTCTCGTAATAACAAAAAAGATTCTTCGTGCGGCCTTTTTGCTCTTTCCTCGAAAAGATAACGACGTTTGCCCAAACGCCAAACTTCTTTTTGCAAGAAGCATGCATGCTTTTTTAAAGAACATTGAATTTACATTTTTGTAAAAAAACTTCGCACAACTATTGTTTATTCAAAATATATAACTACCTTTGCAACGCAATCGAGAGAAAACGAGTGCAGAACTAACAAGTTCTTTTGGAGAGGTGGCAGAGTGGTCGATTGCGGCGGTCTTGAAAACCGTTGTACTGCGAGGTACCGGGGGTTCGAATCCCTCCCTCTCCGCTGAAAAGGTTTAGAAACAATGTTTCTAAACCTTTTTTTATTTCATTGCGTCATACATACCAACACCCTCTTTGCAACCGTGGTAAAATTTACGGCGGTAAAAAAAGCAAACCCAAAAGAACTTTATTAATACACTGTTGTTATCTTTACAACAGCCGTAAATTTTACCACTGTAAAAAAGTGAGCTTATGAAATTCTATAATCGATCAAAAGAAATATCTGACCTGCAACGCATGAGAGAGATGTCATACAATGACCATTCTAAACTCACCGTACTTACCGGAAGACGTAGGATCGGAAAGACTTCGCTCATCTTAAATGCACTGAAAGATGATATAATCATTTACCTGTTTGTGAGTCGTAAAAGTGAAGCTGACTTATGCCATGGCTTTTGTCGGGATATACAGGAACAGCTTTCTGTTTTTACTCCACGAATAGACTCTTTTATCGAAGTATTTCGTTTTCTACTCGAGCAAGGAAAAACCCGTAAATTCTCTTTAGTTATCGATGAATTTCAGGAGTTTACTAATGTAAACGAATCTGTATACAGTGAGATTCAAAACTACTGGGATCAGTACCGCATCATTACAAATATCAACTTTGTGGTAAGTGGTTCTATCTTTTCTTTAATGACTAAAATATTTCAAGACAAGAAAGAACCTTTATTCGGTCGTGCAGATGCTATGATGAAGCTCACTCCTTTTACTACGACTGTGCTCAAAGAAATAATGGCCGACTACAAACCGGACTATACAAATGATGAACTACTCGCATTATTCACTTTTACGGGAGGAATACCTAAATACATTGAATTATTGGTAGACAACCAAGCTCTCTCCATCCCTGATATGATTCAATACATTTGCCAAAGTGATTCTCCTTTTATTGACGAGGGTCGCAATCTTTTAATTCAAGAGTTTGGCAAAAAATATGGCAATTACTTTTCAATCTTAGATGCTATTTCTTCAGGCCTAAACACACAATCTCAGATCGAGTCTTTTATGGGAGAGAAAAGTATAGGAGGTCAGCTAAATAAACTGGAAACAGTTTATGAGGTAATAAAGAAACAGCGTCCTCTTTTGGCCAAAGAAGGCTCTCAAACGGTAAGATATGAGGTTTCTGACAATTTCTTACGCTTTTGGTTTCGCTATATAGAACGTAATCGATCCTTGATCGAATTGGGTAATTATATCGGATTGGCAAAGATTATTTTAAGTGACTATCCAACCTACTCGGGCAAGACATTGGAATTGTACTTTAAACAAAAGCTACAAGAGAGTTTCGATTATCGTGCGATCGGCTCTTGGTGGGAGCCTAAAGGAGATCAGAACGAAATTGATATTTTGGCAATTACACTAGACAACAAAGAGGCGCTGGTAGCAGAAGTGAAACGTCAACGCAAAAACTTTAAGCCTCAACTGCTAGACGCTAAGATTGAAATCTTGAAAAAGAAAATACTAAACAGACATAAAATAAAGTATGCATGCTTTGACTTAGAAGATATGTAATATAAAAAGAAAGCTTACCTATTCTTGCTTTCCATTTTGGTCTTGAGGTTGTTTCACTTTAAGCAACAATGCCTTTTTACGATCTATATATCCTAAGAGCCATACCATACACAGCCCAATACTCGTACCTATGGCGGATTCCAAAAAGCGCAAAGTTCCGTTTAGCAGGGGTGGTAAATTAGTAGAATAAATTGAAACGATGAGAATGATGACGAGCGTTACGGCTGCCATTTTTCCATTGTCGGGTACACCTAGAAGCATACAAATAAGATCTAGAACAAACACAGCAATCACCATTCCTAAAACAGAAAAGGGAAATAACAACAGATAGCAGATTGCCATTACAGCCCCGATAAAGGTACCCACTACACGCAGCCAGGCTATGCGGAATGAGCCTTTTAGATCTTCCTTTTGCAACACAACAATCGCGGAAGTACATGCTAGCATTGCTCCGATATAAGCCGTGTTTTCATGAATATGAAAGGTCAAGAAACTGCCTAACCAATAGGAAAGAAGCACTGCTACTGACTTGGCCATAGCTGGTAAGAGTTCTATCCGCTTTAATATCTTCTTCGCAAAATTTGCTTCTGTATCCATATCCACAAGGCGTATTATAAAAAAAAAGATCCGGGAATTATAAATAAAACCCGGATCTCCTTAAATAGTTCTTTTGCTGTTACAGCAATTCTTCCAATTGCTTCTTAAGCTTTGGATCGGATGGTCGTTTTGCGTATGCATCAACGATTTTTCCTTCTTTATCTACAATCACGATACGAGGCACTCCGCGTACGAGATAGTTTTTGCATTCTTGTGACGTAAACCCGCCAGGCAAATTCACATTGAGTGTTTCATTGCCTTTTGTGGCGATAAACTTGCGCCAGCCTTCCATCAATGCATCACCCGAATCAAGCGACAAGGATATACATACAACATCTTTATCTGCGAGCTCTTTTGCCATTTGAGCCAAATAAGGCATCTCTGCTTTACATGGAGCGCAACCCATAAACCAGAAGTCGATCAATACAACTTTTCCTTTGTAATCGGACAGTTTATAGGATTTACCTTGAAGGTCTACCATGGTTAGATCCGGAGCCGGAACACCACGACGTACAGCCGCATTGAGATCTCTCAGTTTTGCATAACGCTCATTCAAAGTAGCAAGCTTTTGTTTCTCGTTGTCCTTTGTTATAAACTTTTCGCTTTGTGCCACAAACAACGGAAAGTCATCTGAATAACCTTTATCGAGTGTATGATTCAATAAGGCAAGCAAGAATGCTGAGCGAACGTCTGCATTTTGAATTCGTTTCGCATATTCGGCGAAATAACCTGATGTAGACAATGGAATGATACCTTCACGCTCCATTTGCTCAAAAGCGGTCAACATGGTTTGCCACCATTTCCCTACAAATACAATATTCGGATCGTCAAATTTCAAGTCTTTGAGCTCTGCATAATAAGTAGGAGCCAATACCGGATCTTCACCTCTAAATATACGTGCGTTTACCGGACCTTCGAGACGTTGATATAAGTCTGTAAATTCAACCAAAGCTTTTTGCTTCTCCTTAAAATCAGCAGAAAGGGGTGCAGCCTGTGCTGCCGCGATCAAGCGTGCAACCTCATTGCGGCGAGCAGCCATCCAACCTTCAGAAAACTGAGCCGGCTCATTCTCTGCATAACCGATGTAATAGTTTTCTTTCATGAACTGATTTTCAGCAGCATTGTCTCCCTCGAAAACAAAACCGTTTTCAGTTTCTCTGATCACCACTTCATCGCCTTCGCTCACGTACAACGAATGGTAGCGAGAGTCTTTATCTGCATAGACATAAAAGCCTAAATCAGCTTTATCTATTTCTAGAATATATTCTTTATTTGCATCTGGCTCAATTCGTACAAACTTAGATTCTCCATCTTTTTTGAACATAGCCTTTGCTTCGTTGCCACCTTTCTTTATAATCTTAGCAACTGTTTGGCCCATCACCGATCCTCCACAAGAGAGAACGAGCAATGATACTGCTACGCAGCGATTTAATTTCATAATCGATTTTATTTACTGTTTTGAATTAGATTCGGATTACTCTCCAATGCTTCAATCGAGAACGGTATCACATACAAATGTGAGTCGGGAGAAAGGATGCGCTCTTCTCCATTTACAACTTTTGTCAGTGTACGGCGATACTCCGGTATTACAGTGTATCGTTTCATATCAAAGAACGAGTTATTGGTAAGCATTAGCTCTTTGCGACGTTCATTTACAACAATTTGACGAGCTTCTGCTGCATCCTTTGCTTGAAGAGGCACAAAGTGTTCCGCTCTAAAGCGAGACTGTCTTAACGTATTCACCTGGTCTAATGCCTCTTGCACCATTCCTTTGCGAGCATAACACTCGGCTAGAATCAAATACACCTCAGACAAACGCATACCGGCCACATTCCATCGCACTTTATTGTACGTTCCAAAGCAAAGTGCTCCTTTTTCGGCCATCGGATGCGGACCACGGAAAAGAAAAAGCTCTTTACGCAAGTCTGTTTCTTCAAACATGGCTGCAAGCTCTTTTGTAATGTGAATTGGCTCGGGATCCATGCTGTTATTGCCGTTGTAATGCAACAAACATTCCGGCATATCGAAATCTACAACAGCCATCGGGTTGCTTAACTTCTCATCAGCATACAGCTCTAAATCCCAAAGTCCGACATTGTAATCAAAAACTTTACTCGCAGCATCTATTGCTGCATCGAGTTCACCCTTAAACAAATGAACTTTCGACTTCAATGCATATCCCAACGCTTTGCCCGGACGGTACGGATTGTCTCTTCTCTCCGGCAAATCGGTAAGTGCTGCTTCGATATCTGCTTGAATAAAATCATAAACCTCCTGCACCGAACTTTGCTCCGGAGTAGACTCCATGTTAAACTCACTGCGGAGAATGATTGCACGATCGGTTGCAGCCGTTTCTGCATTATATGGTTTTGCATACACATTTACGAGCACAAAATAATTGTAAGCACGCAGGATATGCGCCTGGGCTTTACCTTTTATGCGCTTCACATCCGAACCTTTTGCGTCGTCGATACCATCAAGCAAAATATTCAACTTTGCGATACGCTTATAAGTTGCATTATACAAATCATCTCGTTCGATAAACTTTGCCCGATCAAAGGCTTCATCCCACAGATAATTAGAAGACATCAGCGGATACTTATAGTTCATCACATCATCCATATTATAATGAATCACCTCTTCGGGCAAATCAATAAAGTTGATTGTTGCATAATTGGAGTTAAGCTCCTCGATCAGTCCTAAATAATCATCTACCGTTTCGATTACCGATTCTCCTTTAGGAACAACATCCAGATATCCGCATCCCGACATAAAAGCCATAAGAATGCAGGCACTTAGTATATTTTTTATTTTCATTTTTCTTGAGTTATGCTTATGAAATTAGAAACTAACATTTACACCAAATGTATAGGTAGGCATGATGGCATCGTTGCGATACCCTCCATTTAGATTGAAAGCTTCCGGGTCGATCCCTTGGTCGTTAAATTTGATCGTAAACGGATTGTCAACTTGCGCTCTCAGCACGGCCGATTTTAAGCCTAGTTTTTGCAAGAATGGTCTCGGCACATGATAAGCCAATCCAATATTACGAGCACGAATAAAAGAAGCACTCAAGATATGCTTATCTGCATATTTCCAATGATCGCCTCTATTGGGATCGGCTCCGTATTTGTTAATCGCGGGAATATCACCCTGATTATCCGGTGTCCATCTGTTTGCCAAGTCGCGATGCATGTCTCCATTATCCAATCCTACTCCCTGATACAAAGGCAATACGTCGTTGCGCATGCTATGTCCTGTATAATACACAAAACGGGTAAAGAACTCGAAATCGCGGTATTGAACGGTCAGATTCAACATACCATTCCACTTTGGCGTCACTTGCCCTACCGAATAGATTGCATTGATATTACGTACGGCATCATAACTTACCATTTCTCCATTTTCATCGAGAATGATTGGATCACCTGTTTCATTGAGTCCTTGATAGTGGTATGCATACATGGTTCCGCGAGAAGACCCGGTCATGTAATATCCATTCGGATTCTTCAACAAATCAAGCGCATTGGTTGGTTCGAAGTCGATTTTCTCAATGGTATTTTTATTATATGCTGCCGTCAATTGTGTTGACAATCTCCAATCTTTTGTTCTGATCCAATCATAAGACGCACTCATCTCGATACCACGATTCTTCATCGCACCATTGTTTACGCGTCCTTCGGGGAATCCCATCGACGGGTCGAAACGTTTTGGGGCTAATAGATCTGAGCTGTATTTGCGATATACGTCAACCGAAGCATTTAATCGATTAAATGCAGCAAAGTCGATACCAAAGTTAAATGAGCTTGTTTTCTCCCAACGTAATAATTTATTTGGAGGAGTCAACACGTCTGTTGTCATATCACCGGTATCCGGAGAAGGATAAATAAAACCAAGCAAGAATGGTGTCGAGTTTTGGTCTACATTACCCGTAATACCATAGGATGTACGCAGTTTCAACATATCAATCCATGTAAGATCTTTCAGAAATGCTTCATTGTTGGCATTCCAACTCGCACCTACCGACCACAACGGACGATAACGATACTTCGGATCTGTACCAAATAAATCGGCCTGATCCATACGCACGCTGGCTGTTGCCGAATATTTTCCGTCGTATGTATATCCCGCATTTAGATATGCTGAAATATAACGGTGCATCGCATTGGCCATCGTCACATTAGGAGAAAGCTTCATTGCATTGTTTGACAATAACCCTACCACTCCATACTTAGAAAGATAATCCCAGTCGATCAATTGAGTCGAAAGTAGCTGATCATCATAACCATATCGCTCGTTGATTGAGTAGCTTATTTTATTTTCACGCATTTCGAAACCTCCCAATGCCGTAAGTGCATGCTTCTCATTAAAGACTTTAGAGTAATTCAACTGAGCTCTAAAGTTGTAGTTTTGCATGATGCGATTTGCTTCTTGCAAACGCCCACCCTTGGGAATGTTGTATGTAATGAAGTCTCCATAATACGGATCACTCTCAACACTGGTAAATTGATTGATCAAATAACGCATCTCATAAGACTGTGCAGAGGAGAATTGCTCATTCTTTCCATTTATATTTTCATATTGGAAACGAACATCCATGGTAAGATCTTGCAAGAGTTTGATTTCGGCATTGGCTAATACCTTCAAATACACATCTCTGTTTTTATTTTTAGAGCCTGCCTCCATTTCATCAAACAGATTGAATCCCATGTGCTGAAAATTAGGATTCGCATTGATCTCTTCCGATCTTAATTGATTGAATGGATACAACTGGACACGATTCCCTTGTTCGTCTAAGATTTGATCATAAGGCATATAATAGGTTGCATCTGCATAATCATCCGCACGTCTTCCACCCATATACTTATCGCGATCTTGATCTATATTCATATTCATCCCCGTAGTCAGCTTCAACCACTTCGTGAATTTGAATGTATTGTTCAAGTTCAACGCTATTTTGCTGTTTCGCTCATCAACACGCCCACCATTGCTATCTTGAAAACGAGCCGAAAAATAGGTTTGTGCAAAATCGCTTCCTTGAGAGATGGATACATTATAATCTTGAGTAAAGCTATTGCGTGTAAAGTGCTTTAAGTACTCTTTTCGGTAATCTCGATTGCGCATACCGGCAATTTGTGCATCCACATCTGCTTGCGACATATCTCCCATCGCCATTTTATAATACAACTGTTTCGCTTGCGACAAGTAGCCATATCCCATCGGATTATTAATCTTTGAGAAATAGTCGAGAGGATTCTCTTTATAGGTAGGGTCGTTGAGCATATACTCAACTTCATAGTCTAAGATATCTGCTGTAGATGCGTATTTATTATAGCTTAAATCATTTTTTTGAGTAATATAGAAATTGGCCGAAACTGTGACAGCCGGCTTTTGTGTCGCACCCTTCTTTGTGGTGATCACGATAACTCCGTTTGCTGCTCGCACACCATAAAGTGAAGTTGCCGCTGCATCTTTTAATACCGTAATGTTATCAACGTCTTCGGGATTCACTAGCCCAAGACCGGTAGAAGAATTATCCGAAAAAGCATTGGTTATATTCTCTACCGGCATTCCGTCAATTACGATAAGCGGCTGAGAATTAATAGAGAATGATGAGTTACCACGAATAGACATCCCTCCACCGTAAGTAGTTAACCCGGGAACTAAACCTTCAAGGTTTGATGTAATATTGGGAGCTTTTATCTGTGTTAGTTTCTCTTTTGAAAGAATAACCGCCGAACCGGATGAACGTTCTCGAGAAATAGTTTGAAAACCTGTTACAACTACTTCATCCAATGCTTTGTGCTGAGGCAAAAGCACTATGGACAATTCTTTTACTTTAGGTGTCACAATGATCTCTTGCGTTTCCATCCCTAAGTAGGATACTGAAAGCACCACACTCTTGTCTGTGTTTATTTTCAGTGTAAAACGTCCGTCAACATCGGTTGCGACACCTTGTGTTGTCCCCGTTATCACAACAGATGCTCCGGGAAGAACATCTCCTAAATCATCTTTTACTATACCTTCAATGATTCTGGATTTTGATTGTCCTACTGCCAAGTGATCAGTGATATTCACATCTGTAGCAACCATATCCATTGGCACACTCAACAATGAGAGAGACAACAAAGCTGCTACCGGATACCTTGATCCGTTAAACTTCTTTTCCACCGTGTAATTATTTGATTAATAGATTAGTTTTTCGACGTCATTATAAAAGCAGCCCTCAAGCCTTCATTACTATTCAAAATCTGAGACAATATTCCTGTCATATCTGCCTTTGTCATTTTCTCAATGAAATCCAGATTAGACAACTGCTGCACATAATCGTTGTTATAATATTGATCATGACTGCGAATCATTCCCAGTCGGAACGAATCGTCGGATCCATACATTCTTTTCGAATTTAGCATCATTCCTCTTATACCTTCAAGTTCTTCTTTTGCAGGACCATTGGCTACTATGCCTGCAAAAACCTTATTAATTTCGGAACAAATAAACTCTGCGTCTTTGGGTTCGCACTGAAATGTAATCTCATAGTCGGCTCGTGCTACCGGAACAGCTTGCAACTTTAATTCCATACGAATGTCGTATACCAAATGCAGCTCTTCGCGAATACGTTGAAACAACGTATTGGTGATTACCGGAGACATTGCTTGCAGCAAAGTCGTGTTATTCATATTCATTTCAAACGGAGCTCCAATCACATAGGTAACCATTGCTTTCGGATCGGCACCTGCTTCTAGTACAAACGTATGATCTCCTTTTAAAGGGTTCATTTTGCTGGTATCCCAGTTTTCACGTTTCGTTTTTTTACCACCGCCAAGATATTTGGTTACAAGTTGCTTAAACTCGACTTCATCTACTGCACCGGTAAAGTAAAATGTAAAGTCGGACAAATTATGAAAGCGATCTTTCATAATTGCTTCAAGAGCACTCAACTCCATTGCATCAATATCTGCTGATGACAACTCCATCGATTGTGATAAACCCGAACGTGTGTTTTTCACAAATCGCTCATACAAAGAGGATGTATAAGCTTGCTGGGCTTTCATCTTCTCTTTTTGTTGAAGGAATAGAGAACCGTATGCGTTATTTGTAAAAGAAAGGTCTGTAAACAGCAAGTTGATTCGCTGCAAAAACAATTCGAAGTTTGTTATTGAAACCGAACCTTTAATAGTTTCATGAACATCTGTAACAGAAGTATTCAGAGACATTTGCGCACCATTCAGATATCGTCTAAACTCGGAAAGCGAATAAGCTCCAACAGGTCCGTTGTTGTATAAATCACAGGCTAAATCGGCAAATAAAGCATCCTTTGGTTGTAACAGACTCTTACCTCCTTTGCTTATAGCTTCAAATTGGATCGTACCTTTCTTTGTGCTATCATGGTAACAAACAATCTCTGCTCCATTCGAAAGAGTGTATTTATAAACAGGAAGAGTCGTTAATGACTTTGTCTGTTTAATTTTACCTGCTTTTCCGTAATCATTATTTACATATACCGGTTTGGAAATATCCACTCCCTTATAAACTTCAAGAGTTTCTTTTTTTACGCTTTCGAGTAGTGTATTTATTTCTTCAACAGAAGGTGTTATAGCCAAATCAGCTTCCGGTACAGTCACAATTACATGGCTATTAAGTTCATTCCATAATTCGGCATGCAGCTTG
Organism: Tannerellaceae bacterium; assembly: GCA_051656605.1. Taxonomy (GTDB): domain Bacteria; phylum Bacteroidota; class Bacteroidia; order Bacteroidales; family CAMTPD01; genus UBA12018. The sequence goes on from JBOGCF010000003.1 coordinate 36,240, forward strand.
TTCATGTCTTGAACCGTAGTTGAATTAATCGCCTTAATAAACAACTCCGATTCAACATTAGGAGCCATGGCCGGATAGTTGGTCAGAAATTCTGTTTCAAGACATTTGGTCCAATCTTGATTGGAGCGTGAAGTCGCTGCCTTTTTATATTCTTGCTGCTTTAAAGCAATCGCCTTTGCTTTCTCCAGTTCTCTGAGTAAAAACCCATGCTGTGCAATACGTTCTTGCTCTCGTGCAACAACCATTATTGCTTCTTTTACCTTACCTCTGTTTATTGAAGCATTCGGTGAAAAAATCCAATCGGGCTTGATCAAGTCGAATGTCATTGCACCCAAATAACTAACAGCTTCGCCATTTGCCTCTTGCGCTTCCGTAAGACGGTCGCTCATAATAAAATTCATCAACGAATATTGAGCAGCACGCGTAATCCATTCCTTTGATGCTACATTCACAGCTGGTCTGCGATGATAAATTGCTAAAAATGAATACTGCTGTTCTTTATCACTGGTGATTACAATGTTTCGTTTCTTATTGTCCGGAATCGAAACGTTATCTTTGGGTCTGCTGGTTTTATTTGGAGCATTTACTTCGAAAAGTTGCTTGATTTTTTGTTCTACCAAATCTGGATTTACAGCTCCTACCACTGTAATTGCCGCTAGATCGGGACGATACCAATCGGATCGATAACGTACAATCTCTTCTTTAGATGCATTGTTAATCACATCGAGTAAACCGATTGATTGACGTGTTGCCCATTTTGAGTTATTATAATAAACAGGATACCATTGTTGGCGATTGCGCTCATCTACGTTTTGAAACTCTAACCATTCTTTTCCTATAATCCCACGTTGTTTTGCGATTGCTTCTTCTGAATTGAAGTCTGCATATAACCAATCTCTTAGCAAAAACAAGGTAGAATCAATCAATGTTTCTCTCGTTTCAGGAACTGTTACCCAGTAAACTGTTTCTGATTGTGTAGTAAGTGCGTTTATAAAAAAGCCTTTGGGAGGATTATCAAAAAGAAAACGACCATCTAAGATGCCATCTTTGTATGTTGGCGTTCCATCAAAAGACAAGTGCTCATTGAAGTGCGAAAGACCTCTCTGTGACTCATCTTCATCAAGAGATCCCGCTTTTAGAATTAAAGAATAAGCAATTTTATCATTTTCTTGCTCATTATTTTTAATATAATAAGTTAAGCCATTATTAAGTTTTCCTACAATTATAGAACTATCGCGCTCTAAAGAACTTAATCCATTTAAACATTTAGCATTCAATCCATAAGGATTGAAACTAAGTATGCTTATCGCAAATATAATGCATTTTGCAAATAAGCAATTCTCGTTTTTCATTATCTATTACTTGTTTGATTTGTCAGCGTTAGCGCACAAATATACAAAAAACAACACAAAATTGGTCATTATTATTAATTTTAAACCCAACAACAAGCATTTTTGCTACAAATAGAAAATAGGATACGAATCACACAACTCAAATACGGATACTAATTATTTACATAAAAACAAAAAGGTGAACAAGCTTACGCACCAAAACGACACCATCCCGATACATACTATTTAACCATATAATTATATATCGAATTATTTAATTTTCAACAATAAATAATACACTTTAAGAAAAAGACTACTTATATAAAGAAAGGGCTATCCTTCAAGATAATCCATAAATCCAAATCCCCATCAGTCCGCAAGGAATACACCTATCGAAAAACCAATCTTATTTACAGCTTTTTATACAAGAATAGTGCATTGCTAAACATTCTCACCCCCTTAGATTGTTCTATTTTTAAACAAAGTGCACCTATATGAACATTATATTATCAACTAGTATTGTGCTTTTATCTTGCGCAACCATTTGTAATACTCAGGCTCAAGACATCGATAAAACAACTGTTGGAAAAGTTGATTTAGAGAAATACATGGGTAAATGGTACGAAATTGCGAGATACGATCACAGCTTTGAGCGTGACCTGGTTGGCGTAACAGCGACCTATACACTACTTCCCGGCAACCGAATTAGGGTCGTCAATGAGGGATATAAACACACATTAGACGGTTCTTTAAAATCAGCTGTTGGTAAAGCCAAGGTGCCCAACCTAAATGAACCCGGCAAGTTAAAGGTTGCATTCTTTCTCTGGTTCTATGCCGACTATTACATTTTAGAACTAGCAGAAGACTATTCGTATGCGCTGATCGGCTCTTCTAGCGACAATTACTTGTGGATATTGTCACGTACCCCCACATTGCCCGAAGAAATCTTAAAGCAAATACTGGCAAAAGCACAAAAACGTGGTTACAATACCGACAAACTCATTTTTGTGAAGCAACAATAAGAGAGAAGAGCTCCGAGTGAATAGTTATTTATACCCAAAAAGAAAAGAAGCCAAAGAATCTTTCACTATCTTCACTCTATAAATAAAAAAAAGGGTTAGTATGAAATTAGTTTCATGGAATGTAAATGGGATTCGAGCCATTGCCAAGAAATCTTTCTTCGATCATCTCGAATCGCTTCAATGCGATATTTTATGCCTGCAAGAAACAAAAGCACAAGATGATCAGGTTGCGGAAACGCTTTCTTCTCTTGAAGGGCTTCATATATATTCACACTCGGCCGAACGTAAAGGTTATTCCGGCACAGCTATTCTATCTAAAACTCCGGCTTTAAATATTTCATTCGGAATTGGAATTGACGAACACGACAAAGAAGGACGTGTTATCACTGCCGAATTCACCGACTTTTATTTGGTTAATGTTTATGTTCCTAACTCCGGAAGCGAACTACTCCGACTCGACTATCGTCAAGTGTGGGATAAAGCATTTTTTGAGTTCCTCAAAAACCTTGAGAAATCGAAACCGGTAATCGTATGTGGAGATATGAATGTTGCCCATAAGCCTATTGATATTGCTCGTCCGAAAGCCAATTACAACAAAACGGCCGGATTTATGCAAGAAGAAATAGACGGGATGGATCGATATACCCAAGGCGGTTTCGTTGATACATTCAGAGCTCTTTATCCTGACAAAACAGAAATGTATAGTTGGTGGAGTTATCGAGGTGGAGCACGTGCTAAGAATATCGGCTGGCGTATCGACTACTTCTTGGTATCAGAGTCTATTCAGCAATCGGTAAAGGAGGCTTTTATCTATCCTGAGATCGACGGATCGGACCACTGCCCCGTTGGAATTGAAATCAAATTATAAACATACAACACAACGATTCTCTTATTTATGAGCAGAAAAAACAAAGGCAATATATACAAAGAAAGCAACCTTCGTTTTCTGGAAGAAAACAAAGCAAAAGAAGGTGTAATTGAGCTAACGGGAGGTGTACAATACCGTATTATAGAAAAAGGTGAAGGAAAAATACCGGGAGCTACTTCTCTTGTTCAAGTTTATTACAAAGGTTATTTTATCGACGGCAAGGAGTTCGACTCCAACCTCAACGATACCCTTCCGGCCCTATTCCGTGTACATGAAGTAATCGAAGGCTGGCAAGATGTTTTGAGAATTATGCCTGTAGGCTCTACATGGGAAGTATTCATTCCCTACACCAAAGGTTATGGAAATCGTCCCGAAGGAAATATCAAAGGCTTCTCTACGCTAATATTCGAAATCAAACTAGTGAGTATCGCTTAAATAATATACTTCGGAGTCAGAAATAAAACCTCTGTCTCCGAAGCTTTTCTAATATGCCACACACCGCCCTATTATTCTGTCCTCCTGCATCTTCATGTATATTAAAATAAGCTGAATACAGCTTAACTATCAAAACATCCGCTATCTTTGTTATATCAATATATTATCACTTAAATAACAAACAAAATGATAAATGACAATATATTATCATTACTAAACAAAACTCCTGATTCAATACTACATTTAATCGCTGAAAGAATAAAGGAGCGACGATTAGAGAAAAACTGGACTCAAAAGCTGTTGGCATCAAAAGCAGGTATGCCAATCGCGACCTATCGCAGATTTGAACGTGAAGGCGAGGTTTCTTTACGTAAACTTGTTATGATTGCGATAGCTCTTGAAATGGAAAACGATTTCGACTCGCTATTTACAACAAAAAGCTATCAGAGCATCGATGAGTTAATTGAGCAGAACGAACGCAAACAACGAAAGAGAGCAAACAACGATGGATAAAATACCAGTAATTGAGGTCTATATCGCTATGGAGGTTCCTCTGGTGGAGCAAGACCCAAAGTATTTACAACTATTGAGGGTAAGCATTGGCTTGTAAAGTTCAAAGCTTCACTTGACCCGAAAAATATTGGAGAAGTAGAATACAACTACTCGCTACTTGCTAAAGATTGCGGTATCGTAATGAGTGAAACAACACTCTTCAATGATAAATATTTTGGAACAGAACGATTCGATAGAACTGCAAAAGGAAAGATACATACAATTAGTGCAGCCGGATTATTAAATGCTGACTATCGCATCCCAAGTCTTGACTACTCCATATTACTAAAACTCACGCTGTCGCTTACGCGTGATATGGAACAAGTTATACAGATGTTTAGAATAATGATATTTAATATCATTATCTCAAACAGAGATGATCACGCAAAGAATTTTTCGTATCAATATATAGATGGTAGTTGGAAGTTATCTCCCGCATATGATATTCTACCGAGCACCGGATTCAATGGTTATCATACAACAACTATAAACGGACAAGGTGAACCGAGCTTAAATGACGTAATTATTCTAGCCAAGGATGCCGGTATTAATAAAACAATCTCCCGTTCCATTATAGATGAGATCAAACAAAAGTGTACAGACAAAAAAATGTTGAAGTTCAACTTGCAATAAGTTGTAACCTTAGACAGACAAAAAGCGGTTGTCTTATTCCTAATCATAAGACAACCGCTTTGTTTTTGATCATGCCCCGTGTTCTATCTCAGCGGACAGTTATCGGGAGGTCTTGATTTTGGACAACGTCCTAAGATGAGACCCAGCAATGCCCAGATAAACTCGAGCAACGATTTAAATTTCTTCATTTTGTATTGTTTATAAGGTTTACACTATGCACCACATGCGACGCATTCGGCACATTCGGGATCTTTTCGGGTATCAACGACAATCAGTTTTTCGTCGTCCATAATTGCCCGAATATCTTGCTCTATGGCAATCAGCAGCTTTTTATAACGGACGCGATCGTCGCCGTTTATTTCGCAGATATAAGCACTATAGGCTATCTCTTGCGCAAACCCGGCCGGTTGATATGAAAGTGCGGCGGCTCTGGGATACTGAGCCCGAAGCAATCGGCCGTAATCCATAAAACTGTCGGTAGGCGAATTGTAGCGTCGAAAACTCAGACCGCGTTTGGTGAGTGCGCTTTTGCTACCGTGCCAATAATTATTGGGTTTACCACAGGCAATGATCCCGAAATAATTGTGGTTTGTTGTAGAGATACCACTTTCGCCCCAGCCCGACTCGATTGCAGCTTGTGCGAGCATCACAGACACATTCAGGTCAAAGGCCTTTGCGGCTTCGGAGGCAGCCTCGAAAAACTGCTTTACAAATTTGACTTTTTTATTTACAAACGGATTTCTAGTCTTCATGTCTTCTCTTTATTTTAGGTTAATCAAGTGAATGTGGTTTGTCACATTCTTCCATCTTTTCTACCGTCTCAATAAGCTCGAACTTGGCCTGATCACGAATAGAGAGCATCGACTGTGCAGGTCGGTAAACCAGCCCGGGACGTTTCATCATGTGCACTTTAAACTCCTCTTCGGTTGCCGCACCCGTACTGCCTGCCGTAAGCTGAAAATTCCCCAACCCATCTATTACCACGGTTTCGCCCCTGAGCAATGCTTTTTTGATAATCTGAACCATTCCGCAAATTACGAGTCTCACATCCCCCTCACTAGCCGTGCTCATCTCGCTGATATCCGAACACATTTGTTCCAGCATGTATTTCCCGGCCGATTTTGTTGCGCCGTACACAAGCTTCGAATCTGCCGCAGCATCCTTGTGCATATTTTTGCGCCATACTGTTTTGTACTTTAATGCCATACTTCTTGTTTTGTTTTAAAAGTTGATACTTAGATTAACAGATCGCTATTTTTTGATCACAATTCGAAGATACAACCCCAAGACCCCGACATATCCGCCAACGTGCGTCATCGTGCGTGAACGTGCGCATTATGCCGTGAACGTGCGCATTATGCCGTGAACCCCCTGTTTTTTTTCGACAAACCGATGTTTTAGAAATGCAGCAAAAAGACAAATCGTTCTCATTGAAGACGCAAAACAGTTTTCGTCGAAGACGTAAAACCGTCTTCAATGAAAACGATTGCACATGAATACAGACACAAAAAACATCGAAATAAAGCACTAGTTAACTGCACTTTACCCTAACCGAAACTTGCTTTTAGAATCCTTTTTTTGTATATTTAAGAGATAAAACACAGGATAAAAACAGTCGTACAAACAAATCGATCATGAAAAATACCGCATCCCCTCAAGAAACAGCTCAGGTGTCGCTATCACCGTTTACATGTCGCAGTTATACTTTTCAAGAATTAGCGATGCTTTACAGCCCTGCTGCTACGCCTCAGACCGCATCAAAAACGCTGAGCAAATGGATTCGCGAAACCCGGGGGCTACGCGAATCACTGGAAGCCAAAGGCTGGAAACCTCAGCGTAAATTACTTTCGCCCGTACTCGTAGCTTGTATTATTTCGTTTCTGGGAGAGCCTTGAGCCACGACACATTCTCCACATCGTCGCATCCTTCGGCCTGATAACGACTGGTTGAGATATCGAATTCAACGGTACACGAACCGGGAGTGCCCAGTTCGCACCATCTGATTTTTTCAAATATGATTTTCACCGACTGCCCATAACCACCTTTGGTATCATAATCGCGATACACGATGATGCCGTAATCGACGTGGTTGTAGAAGTGCGACGACCCCATCACGTCGTAAAGTGTAGGTATACGATGTACCGGCAGGTCGAGCTTATTCATCTTCCGCACCTCTATTTTGCGCGGGTGAGCCACCACGAAGATCAAGATATCAAGCTCTTGGGCCAAGCGATGCAGCTTTTTCAAGGCATCGTTGATTTGTTCGGTTTCGGGCATACCGGGCACATGGGCAAATTCCAACACGTTGAACGGATCTATCGAAACCATCTTGATACCGCGGTATTTTACAAGCCACGTAATGGCGGCGATAATATCGTCGAGCTTGCATAGATCGGGCAAGATAAACGAATACGAATCTGCCACTTCGTCGTAGGCCTGCAAACACTCCGCTTCACTCATGCAATCGGGCGAAAACCTACTGCCGGTCATCATGGATACCAATTTGCCGATGTGATGCTCCAACGGGTTGTTTTCGGGGCTATATACGGCAGCCTTCCAGTTGTGCTTACGATTGAGCAACATCATCACAAAGTCGAGAAAACCGGATTTGCCATGTCCCGGAATACCGGTAACCAATGCCAAAGCACCTGTACGCCAGCGCACGATACTATCGAGCGGTTCAAAATCAGTCTCCTTACCCACCATTCCTCCATATCGGAAATAGTTTAGAAACTCCTCTCTCCTTAGTCGGATGTCGGTAAGAAAAGGACACACGGGTTCTTGTTTTCGGGCTCTCAGCACAGCCTCACGCAATGCGTCGGCTCCGGCTGTAAGCAGCAGTTCGTTGGCATCTTTTACGGCATCAAACTTCACCACGTCGCAGCGCTCACGACCCCACAACTCCATCAGCGTATCGCGTAGCTCGAAGCCTTTGACATCATGGTCGGTGGCTAATACAAAACGGTCTATGGTGGTCAGCTCCTGTTGATGACGCAGCGTCCACTCCTGTTGCGAACCTCCCGCGCCGCAGGGTGGCGAAACCGCGATCGGCAAACCAACCTCAGCAACAGCCAGTACGTCCATCTCACCCTCGACCACGATGAGGGAATTACTTTGCCCGATAGCCGGAGCATTGTATGCAATCTTAGGTGCATCTTTTACGGCAAAGAAAAACGACTTCTCGTGCAAACGCCTGAATTTGATGTTTACCTCCAGCCCTTTATACTTATACACAAAACCGATTGCCTCAATCTTGTCGCCACACATGATGCTAAAAACCCCCATTGACAGTGCCGTGTCCCGGCTGATGCCTCTACTTTGCAACCACTGAGTAGCAGTGTGGCTTAGGGTACGTTTGTGGAGTGGATACTTGCGCATCACTTCTTGATGGCAGTCTTCGGGTGAGCGCTCTACGGGAGGCACAGCCGGCTCGGCAGGTTGGTACGAAACAGGTGTTTTGTCAGAATACGCACCGGCCAATCTACACCAAGCGTTGCAGTGATGGCAGTAACCGCTTTTGGTATCATTATGCCATGAAAGGGTCTTAGCCTTTTTATTTTTCCGATTGGTGCTACACTCCGGACAGTGGTAAAGCTTCTTACCCCTCCCTCGTTGGCTGATTGCTACATCGTATACGTTTCCCGAATCTTTGAACTGAATTTGTGCCATGATCTGTAAATGATTTTATGGTTTAAAAGAATCTTAATTTCTACATTTATCGCTATACATGTATGAACGTATCTTCCCTTTAATACGTTTATATATGTATATATATAGGTTGAAAAATATCACTCGGTACGGTTTTCGGACACATCGTCATCACCTCTCTTTGGTGACGAAAAATTGGGATGCTGCCTTAGTTTTTTAAGATTCTCCACTTCTTTGTCGGGAGAATTTGTGTACGGTTTTCGTTCCTTCGCGTCGCATTTCCGTACCTTCGTGTTCCGTTTCCGTACCTTAACGCACGGTTTTCGTTCGTTAATGGTCTGTTTTGAGTGGAGCAAGATCTGCTTGTCTGACTTTTTCAGCGATAGATTTATCGCTAAATTATCCTCCGGATTAGTGACAAATGAGAGCGAATCATCTGAAAGTAGCAACCCACACTGACGCATACGGTACCATCTGCGTTTGTGCAAGGATTCAAGATTCAAATCGTCGATTGTAGTAAGCTGATGGAGCATTTTTATATCAATCTTATCCAATCTCACCGGCAGACAATTGTTATTGATCCATTGATGATACAAACCGATTAGCAACAGTTTTTCGGGACGTGGAAGCTTGGCAAACTCATCAAGCATTAGAAAAGGCAAATAATAGCTCTTCATGGTAATTTATAAATTTATATATTTTGTGAGTTAAATAATGTAATACAACGCAAAGGTATATGCGGAGGGGAGCGAATGCAAATTTGAGTATGCAACGCTTTATTGAAAAAATCAGTTGATTTCAGGGGTCAATAAGTAAGATTAAGTTAGAATATTTCAAGAAAATAAGAAATAAGCAGTCCGATATTTCCCATTATAATTAGCTGCACGATAATTTGAGACCACTCGCTCAACAAAACCCTTATTTACAGAAACATAAGGCTTGAATGTAAAAATATTTCGTTTTTGCATCATTTGCTGTTATCGAACCAATTTTACCGCCTTTTGAGCCATTCGGAGAGTATACGCTCGCTAACGACAACACAGCTTTCAAACACACAGCTCTTCAATAAAATACGAGCCATCTTACTATCTCGAAACTTCAGATAGCCATCGTCTTCCATCTGCTTAATGCAATTCATTACTTCGTGCGGATTGAGAATCTCAATGCTGTCGAGTGGCACATGCCTCAAGAGCATCTCAATATCTTCGACCAAAGTCATTAGCAACTCAATAACCTCTACTTTGTTTGGAGATCGCGATCCCTCCGCAATTCCCCAAAGTTGGGATAAAGTATCTTCAAGTCGGAACTTGGCTTCAGTATAGTCGCCCACGCTACCCGGCTGTTCTTTCGGCTTCGGATCCAGCTTGATCTTATGTGCAGCACTCTTACGTTTATCGGCTCGAGGCATTACTAGTGTTTTTTGCTTACCCTCTGGTTTTTGCTTCGCTGCGGCTTTTTTCTTGGCTACATCACGTTTCTTTTTTTCAGCTTTCTGCTTGGCAGCCGCTTGCTGCCTGGCCTTCGCTTTTTGCTTCGCTTCAACATCTTTCTTGGCTGTTGCTCTTTGTGTTTTCGCTGCATTCTTCTTCGATCCGGCACCTTGTATAGACTTAGCCCTCGACTTTCGTTTCTTTTCGTCGGTGTTTTCAGAAACTTGTTTCATTTAATTATTTTTAAATTAATTAGCAAAGATATCTATACTCACCACTCGCATAAAACTCAATCATCTCAATAATTAAGCATTAAACCGACACAAATTAGAAATATCATAAAAGAGTCTTTGATTTGTTGTAAATTTTATTTACGTTCGCATTTATTAACCCGAAGACTAGATTAGACTAAATGAAATGAATGTATCTGACAAGACATATTATGAATCCCTATTTAAGAAGCATTACTGCACTCTCTGCAACTATGCCTATAATATATTGTCGGATAGTCAAATCGCAGAAGATATTGTACAAAATTACTTCGTACATATTTGGGAGAAAAAACATTTACCCATCCCCGAGGAAGCTTTTATACCTTACAGCCTTAAAACCATCCGCAACAGCTGCATCAATCACTATAAATCAGAAACAACCAGACAAAATTTTTACGATGAATTACTTACCGAATGGAGTAAAGATATGGATGAAGAAGAGGATTTTATATACAAAGAGGAAGTAAGAGCTGCACTAGACAAACTACCCGAAAAATGTAGAGCCGTCTTTCTTTTGAAGTTTGTATCAGGATTGAAATACAAAGAAATCGCAGAAATATCAGGCATCTCTGTCAACACGGTAAAGTATCATATATCAGAAGCTTATCGAATTGTAAAAGGCGAACTATCCGGAATAAATATTATTTATCTTTTATTTTTTTTGACATAAGCCTACCCATTTCTTTATCCACAATTGTATATAGGGTAAAGACAAGGAAAAATGAAGTCAGAAAAAATATATTATATCATACTAGCTGTATTATCTGAAGAAGCTTCGGACGAAGAGATGGAGCTATTTAATACTTGGTATCACGCATCTGATACCAATAAGGCAGAATACAACGAATTGAAACGGTTGCACGACCGGTCGCTTCGTTCTCCTAAAAAAACCATTGCATTCGATTCTGAAGAAGCTTGGAATAAACTTCAACACAAAACCATCCAGAAAAGAAGCATATACAATAAAACTGCATGGATTGGAATTGCAGCCACACTACTCCTTGTTGCCTCTTTGGGCAGCTATTTGTACAAAAGAAGCAATACAGACAACTTCAACCAAGTTGCTCTTACAAATCTAAATATTGAAGAACTTGCTGAACCAACTTTGATCTTGAGCACAGGCAAGCAAGTCGCGTTAACGGAGTCAGACTCAAAAGCTGACCTCTCCGAGCTACAAATAGAGGAGTCGAGTGATAAAAAGTTGACATACAAAAAGAACCAATCAAAAGAACAATCATCCGGCAAGTCGGCTCTCAAGACAAACCGCTTGATTATTCCCGTTGGCAAAACGTATGAATTAAACTTGGCGGATGGAACACGGGTAAAGCTAAACTCAAGATCGGAGCTAATCTACCCTGACAATTTCACGGAACAAACCAGAGAAGTAACCCTTATTGGTGAAGCTTATTTTGACGTAGCTAAAGATGCGTCGAAACCCTTCATCGTAAAAGCAAACGGCATTGATGTGAAAGTGTTGGGCACAAGCTTTAATGTCTCTTGCTACGAGAAACAGTCTACCATTGAAACCACACTTGTAGAAGGTAAAGTTGCTGTGATTTTACCGGACCGAAAGGAAGAAGTTATTACACCTTCGCAACAATTGGTATTTGACAAAGCCAAACAAACATCTGCGACCGCAACAGTAGACACTCGTATTTATACAAGTTGGATCAACAATAAACTCATCTTTAAAAATGAGCGAATCGATGTCATTCTAGCAAAGCTGCAATATTGGTATGATTTTGAAATCGAATACGACAATGAAAGCATCAAAGAAAACCGATTCTCTTTAGAAATAGACAAAAACACAGATCTGAATAAGATCCTTGACTTAATCAATTTCACATCAAATATCAAACTTATAAAAACCGATCATAAAATCACGCTAAAACATGTAAAGGAGGTGCACCCATGACATAACCACACAAAAAAAAAGAGGCAGTATCTCGCAAATACCACCTCTTCAACCACAGATTAACATAGGATTATAAATATAAAAATAACCTGCTAACCACAAAGTTATGAATTTTAAAGATTTAAACAAATCATTTTTACCACACTCAAAATTCAAAAGAAATTTGAGAAGGCAAACCCTTTGTTTATGTATTGCCGGTATTACCGTTAACAGCTTTGCCTTCAATTCCGTTTTTCAAGACAAATACGATGTTAACTTATCGTTTGACAGAGTAAATGTCGAAACAGCACTAGAAACGATTTCATCTCAAACAGGTGTTAAGTTAGCCTATAACAACAGAGACGTAAATACCAAAAAGAGTGTTTCTGTAAACATTAACACCTCTGATATCGAAGAAGCTCTGATTGCCGTACTAGGACCAGACTACTCATTCAAACAAGTCGACGACTATATAGCAATTGCAAAACTGAATAAAAGCAACACACAACCAACAAGTGTAGTTGCCCAAGAAAAGGCAATAAAAGGTATTATTGTAGATCAAAATAACGAACCTCTAATCGGAGCTAGTGTATACGTTGAGGGCACTAGCAAAGGGGTTACAACAGACCTTGATGGTAATTACCAATTGAATGACATCAAAAAAGGAGAAATCGTTACCATCTCATACATTGGTTATAAAACTCAGAAAATAACATATAAGGGAAATAACCTCCAAGATTTTCGAATTATTATAATGTTTGATGATTCGGAAGCTCTGGATGAAGTTCAAGTTGTTGCCTTTGCAACTCAAAAAAAAGAGAGTATCGTAAGTTCCATCTCAACTGTAAAACCTGCCGAATTAAAAGTTCCTTCAAGTAACTTAACTACAGGAATGGGGGGGCGAATTGCCGGGCTTATCTCCTATCAAAGCTCTGGTGCACCGGGAAAAGACAATGCTCAGTTTTTTGTGCGTGGGGTAACATCTTTCGGATACGCAAACTCTCCCCTCATCTTAATTGACGGATTAGAGTTGACTTCCGAAGACTTAGCTCGTCTAAACACAGATGACATCGAAAGTTTTTCGATCTTAAAAGATGCCACATCAGCCGCACTTTACGGTTCTCGTGGTGCAAATGGAGTTATCTTAGTTACCACAAAACAAGGAGAAGAAGGTGAAGCGAGATTAAATATCCGCTTCGAGAATTCGATATCTCAACCCGTTAGTAAGATCGAAACCGCAGATCCGATCACCTACATGAAAATGTATAACGAGGCTGTAACAACCAGAGATCCATTGGCTATCACTCCATATTCGCAAGAAAAAATTGATAATACCATCCGCGGACTCAATCCATATGTATATCCGCAGGTAGATTGGTATAACATGTTATTAAAGGATCAAACCAATAATCAACGTGTCAATCTGAATCTTAGTGGAGGTGGACGCGTAACGAAATACTATATTGCTGCGAACTATTCGCATGACACTGGTCTTTTGCAAGTTGACAAACGCAACAACTTCAATCAGAACATCAACATTAATCGAGTAAATGTTCGCTCAAACATTAATGTAAATGTTACGAAAACAACTGAAGCGATCTTGAGAATGACAGGTAGTTTTGATGACTATTCGGGTCCGCTACAAGAAGGTGATGATGTTTACAAAATGATTACACGTGCCAGTCCTGCCGATTTCCCGGCTTATTATGCTGCTGATGAAAAAAATCAGTTCACAAAGCATATTTTATTTGGTAACATAAAAACAGGTGATGCTTTAAACCCATACGCTGAAGTTGTAAAAGGTTATAAGAACTATAGCCGTACATTCTTGTCAATGCAAGCAGAGATTAAGCAAAACTTGGATATGATCACAAAGGGTTTATCTGCCAGAATCAACATCAATACAGATCGAACCTCTTTTTTCTCTGCTAACCGCTTTTATAATCCTTATTATTATATCGTAGAACGATATGATAAACACAAAGATGTATATCAACTCAGCAACCTAAATCCGACAACAGGTACAGAGTTTCTGAATTATAACAAAGGCGACGAGTGGACCGAAGCTGCCGTATACATGGAAGGTGCGATCAACTACAACAGAAGTTTTGATGACAAGCATGATGTAGGTGGTTTATTGGTATATACCATGCGAGATAAGAGTATTTCTAGTGCCAGTGATCTACAGAGCTCATTAGCGCAACGCAACATCGGTTTGGCCGGAAGATTTACATACGGATACGACTCGCGCTACTTTGTGGAAGGTAACTTCGGATACAATGGTTCTGAACGTTTCTCAAAGAAACATCGATTTGGATTTTTCCCATCGGTTGGTCTTGGTTGGTTGGCATCTAACGAAAACTTCTTTAAATCTTTCGTTAACGAGCGTACAATATCGGCTTTGAAATTTAAAGCAACGTATGGTCTTGTCGGTAACGACCGAATAGGTGACATCAATGATCGATTCTTCTATTTATCTAACGTGAATCTAAATGGACCTCAGGCTCCGGGGTTTGGTACAGATCTAAGCAGCCCATCTTATAGACCAACTGTAGAGATCAATCGATATGCCAATGATGAAATTACATGGGAAATCTCTAAAAAATTAGACTTAGGTGTTGAATTGACATTATTTGAAGACATCAAGATTATTGCCGATTATTTTAGAGAAGACAGATCTAACATTCTTATGAATCGTGAATTCATCACACCTGAGGCCGGGTTTGAAGCGGCCATACGCTCAAATGTTGGGAAAGCCTATAGTAATGGCTTTGACGGATCTATAGACTATAACAAGGCATTTGCTAATAGTCTGTGGATACAAGGTCGTCTTAACTTTACATATGCTGTTGGTAAATATAAAGTCTATGAAGAACCTGTATACGAAGATGCTCCATGGCTTTCGCGCATCAACCAGCCTCTAGGCCAAGAATTCGGGTACATCGCAGAATCGTTATTTACCGACCAAGCAGAAGTAGACGCATCTCCTAAACAATTTGGACAATACGGCCCCGGAGATATCAGATACCGCGACATCAATAACGACGGAATCATTGACTTCAAAGATAAAGTTCCAATTGGCTATCCGACTACTCCGCAAATCACCTATGGTTTTGGTTTCTCTGCCGGATTTAAAGGCTTTGATTTATCTGCATTCTTTCAAGGAAATGCCCGATCGTCTTTTTGGATTGATCGAAATGCGACAGCTCCTTTTATCGATAATGACGATGACAGAAATATAAAAAGCTCAAATGCACTGCTTAAGATTTACGCAGACAACCACTGGTCTGAATACAATCAAGATCCATATGCACTTTGGCCACGCCTTTCTGCCCACACAATTGAAAACAACGATCAAGTTAGTACGTGGTTTATGAGAGACAACTCATACTTACGATTAAAATCATTGGAAGTAGGATATACTGTCCCTGAAAAGATACTGAAAAAAGTATTTGTCAAGAATCTACGTATCTATGCATCCGGAACCAACTTACTAACCTTTAGTAAATTTAAATTATGGGATCCCGAAATGGGAGGCAACGGATTGGGATATCCAATCCAGAGAGTTTATAACATTGGTTTTCAACTAGGTATTTAAATCAGAATTATGAAATTTATAAAAACACTTGCACTTTGCTGCGCTTTAAGTTATACATCGTGTGATTATCTGGATGTAGTCCCGGATGATGTTGCAACACTCGAACATGCTTTTGCTGATGAAACAACAGCTGAAAGGTATCTGCTAACATGTTATGCCGGCATTCCTGTCGAAAATCATGCAGGAGTAGGAGCTGCCTATTTAGGAAGTGATGAGTTTTGGGCTCCCGAAACCATACTTAAAGAAGGTATCGTTGAGCACGATGCATTTAAGATGTTATTGGGATATCAAAACGCAAACGCTCCGTTATTAAGCCATTATTCTACATTATACAAAACAATACGGAAGTGTTTTATATTCCAAAATAATATTAGTAATGTGCAGAATATAAATCCATCTACCAAGCAGAGATGGATTGCTGAATCTCAATGTATTTTGGCTTACTGCTATTATATGCTTATCCGAAACTACGGACCAGTTCCGATTGTAGACAAAGAACTTCCCCTTAACTCGACTCCCGAAGAAGTCAGATTTGCGAGATCTCCTTTAGATGCATGCGTCGATTATGTTGTAGGGCTTCTCGATAATGCGGCAAAAGCATTACCTACGAAAGTATTTAATCCGGTTGAAGAAAACGGTCGTTTTTGCAAACCAATCGCATTGGCAATGAAAGCAAAATTACTTACAATGGTGGCCAGCCCGTTGTACAACGGGAATCAATATCTTGCAGATTGGACAAACAAAGACGGAACAAACCTAATGCCTTCGTATTCTGATGAGAAATGGCAGAAGGCATATGACGCATGTAAAGCTGCGATTGAAGAATGTAACAATGCCGACAACATGCTGTATGAATTTGTTGAGCAAGGTGTCACTTCTGCCGAAAAACAAATTGAACATACCGTTAGAGGCGCTGTAACAGACGAAAGATGGAGCAAAGAATTGATTTGGGCAGACGTACAAGCGGCCTCTGAAAATCTTCAATCACAAGGAATGCCGAAATTACTTAGTGGAACTCCATTAGGAATCGGAATGTCCGCAATCTTGAATATACCTCTTAAAATCGTAAAACAATATTATACGAATAAAGGTATTCCGATTTCGGAAGATCCAGACTGGCAAGATGTTCAACTTAACAAATTGTGCATGCCGGAGGATAAAGATGCCGGTTTTATGGACAAAACAGAGTTTCAACCAACGCTTAACCTGAATCGAGAACCTCGCTTTTATGGCAGCCTTGCGTTTAATAGATGCAGATGGTATGGTAGTGGTATGTCCGGAAACGATTCGTATGTAGTACAAATGTACAAGAAAGAGATGGCGAATCTGGGAGGATACCAAGCTTGGTGGCCGGCTACCGGATACATGCCAAAAAAATTGATAAACGTACGTACCGAAATGACCGGAGGATCGGGTGGTGTATTGACGCGAATTAAATACCCTTTCCCTCGCATCAGACTTGCGGATCTATATTTATTGTACGCCGAATGCTCGAATGAAGTAAATGGGCCAACAGCCGATGCAAAATTATACTTAGACAAGGTAAGAGAAAGAGCAGGTCTTGATGGCGTTGATGCATCTTGGGCTTTGTCAACCAACACATCAAAACCTCACTCTAAAGAAGGTCTTCGTGAGATCATTCATCAAGAACGCCTTATCGAGCTTAGCTTTGAAGGTCATCGTTATTGGGATATCAGACGTTGGCTAAAACTAGAGGCATTGGCAAATACTCCAATTACAGGCTGGGACGTTGATGGAGAGAATGCTGCGGACTTCTACAATGAGATACAACGCTTCAGCCCTAAATTTGGAAAGAAAGATTACTTCTGGCCTATCAATCTCTCGTATCTTACAACAAATCCATTGTTAGTGCAAATGAAAGGTTGGTAATAAATTAATACAGTTAATAAAACATGAAACAATATATATACATATTATCAGCGATTGCAGCTTGTACTTTATCGAGTTGCAATGAAGACTTAGGAATGCCTGTGAAGTATGACAACCAGGCACCGGCGGCTCTTGCTGAACAAGATATCAAAATCAACAATATCGCAGGTGGTGCCGTTATTAAATATAAGCTTCCTTACGAACCGGATATAAAAGCTGTGGAAGCAAGGTATATTATTTCGAGTGGCCAAGAGTTCCGAGTGAGATCGTCACACTTAAACGATTCTATTGTTGTTGAAGGCTTTATGGACGAGATTGATTATGATATCAATCTTTACGTTGTTGACAATTCTGAAAATTATTCGGATGTAAAAACAATTGTGATTCATCCGGAAAAATCCCCTGTTCTACAAATACAAGAAACGATAAAAACAATTGCAGACTTTGGTGGTATGCAGATTTCGTGGGAGAATGAATATGAAAGTCCAATTGGTATATTTGTCTCAGAAGTACAAGATAACGACACAATCTTAATAGATTCGTACTATTCGAAAAATAAGAAAGGAGAATTTGCCATTCGTGGATTGGAAGCAGTAGAGTCTAACTTTATCATCCAAATTA
Source organism: Tannerellaceae bacterium (assembly GCA_051656605.1). Taxonomy (GTDB): domain Bacteria; phylum Bacteroidota; class Bacteroidia; order Bacteroidales; family CAMTPD01; genus UBA12018. The sequence continues at coordinate 54,434 of JBOGCF010000003.1, forward strand.
GAGATAAATGGCAAAACTACTCCCCTAAACAACAGTTTGTATTAGCACCTCTTTATGAGCAAGAATTAGACTCGAAACTTTTCGAGATAATGCCAAATCAATACTTTAACAATATCCCTTCTGCAAATATCCCTAGCATGAAGCGACTTTGGGACAATGGTAATATTGGTGATTACTGGCCTGACTTATCGACCATTCCATGGTATGGTTCTATTAAATTGGGCAAAAAAGTAAAACTATCTCGAATTGTTATTTGGCAATACGCTTGGGCAGACATGAGCTACATGCACTTCTATGCAGGTGGTAATGCACAAGAATATGAAATATGGGGTTCAAATACGCCTGCTACGGATGGATCTTTTGAGGGCTGGACTAAAATCATGAATTGTAAAATTATAAAGAAATCAGGACTCCCGCTCGGTATGGGCTCTTTTGATGAAGAAGACTTAGATATCGCCTTAAATCGCGGACATGAATTTACAGTTCCCCTAGAAACAGAGCCTTATAGCTATATTCGCTTAAAATGCATTAGCAACTTCTCTTTCTCAGAAGAGTATGGAAGCTCTAGTGAATTTAAGTTCTTTGGCGATGATAGATATTAATCTAATTAATTAATAAGTTATGAAACAAAACTTCTTAATCATATTATTTGCAGGCATATTATTATCTGCTTGTGGAAATCATTTGGATGTACATATGCAATACCACGATGGAGAGCAGAAAACATACCTTCAACAAGTTGACACCTGCTATGCTGCAACCGGATACAATCGAATAATTCTGACACTTCGATACAAAAATATATCTCAATTTACCAAAAGTGTTGTTTTCTATAATAACCAAAAAGACTCGACAGTTATCAATTTCAGCAACACAAAAATCGAAGGCGATTCAATTGTGCAAGAGATAAGGCTACCTGAGGGTAATTATGATCTCGAAATTATCAATTACAACTCGTTTAATCAAAAATCAATTGCAACCGACCTATTCGTTTCCACTTACGGAGACAATTACCGAGCCTCTTTAAGTAACCGTGTTCTGAAAGATGCTAATTATCAATCTTTCGATATCGCGGACGGATTCAATATTAACTGGTCGATCACTCCTAATCAATATGTTTTTACAGAAATAAAGTATAACGATCAAACAGCAATAATCGGAGCTGAAAACAATATTCAAATTCAAAATTGTCGTCCAATTGGAGATAGCTTCGTATATAGAACTGCCTATTTACCGGAAGCAACAGCCATTGATACATTTTACACAGATTGGTCTTCTCCCATCGCGATACAACCCAAGTCAGAGTTTATCGGATTTGATCGTTCTCTATGGAAAGCAATTGCCGTATCTGACGAAACAGCCTCTGATGGGGGTGGAAAAAATGCTGTACTTGATGGTGATAGAAATACATTTTGGCATTCAATGTGGGATAATGGAAATGCGCCACTTCCACACTGGATTATTATAGATATGAACGAAGCTTATGATATTGAAGACATTCATACGTTTCGAAGACAAAACAGTTCTGATACCAAAGCAGGATATTATGAAATCTGTTCTGATTATGACATGGACAGCAATACCGGAAATTGGCAAAGGATTGGCTCTGTTTTATTTTCTACTACAGCGAGCATTAGTGATCATAAGTTAAGCCTGGAAACCCCTTCGTCTGGCAGATTCCTTAAACTTACGCTTACTGAATCTAATCGAAATCCGTTTACAAATATTGCAGAAATTATTCCCGGTAAAACGGAACAAAAATATCCTCAATAATACAAACCTAGCATATTAAAAGAATAAGAGAATGCCTTACTTTCTAATGAAAAGCAAAGCTTTATCTATGAAAGAGCATTCTCTTATTTCCATTTATCTTATTATTTCCTGCTCAACTTTATAATAAATGAAACAACTATTTAAGTATGCAAAAGCAAGCACGCTAACTGCTTGTTTTTTGACATGTATGACGCTAACCTCATGCGTTGGTGGAACAAATACCGCAGATGCGAGCGAGAAGACTTCTCGAATGATCAAAACAACTACACCGGAACGCCCTACCGGACAAACAGACGTTGTACAACTTGCTGTTGATCCGATTCCTGTAGTACGTGTTGGTTTTATCGGACTGGGTATGCGTGGTCCCGGTGCTGTACACCGTATGACAAACATCCCTGGTGTTGAAGTTGTAGCACTTTGTGATGTAGAACAAAGTCGCGTTGAAAATGTAAACAAACGTCTTGTTGACGCAGGTTTCCCAAAAGCAAAAGAATTCTACGGTGATACTGCTGCTTGGAGACAATTGACGGCTATGCCAGACATTGACCTTATCTATGTGGCTACTCCTTGGGATTCGCACGCAAAGATTGGTAAACAAGCGATGCTTGATGGCAAACACGTTGCAATCGAAGTACCTGCTGCTATGAGCATGGAAGAGATCTGGGATCTTATCAACACTTCTGAGCAAACTCGCAAACACTGTATGCAGCTTGAAA
>JBOGCF010000004.1:0-1396 GCA_051656605.1 Tannerellaceae bacterium
TGATTTTCAAGATCTTTTTACTCGGCAAAGCTACCAAAGCATAGATGAGCTTTTGAATGCACAAAAAACAAAACAACGTAAACGAGCAGGTAAAAATGAATAGCATAGAAATTCTGGAGATTTGGATGAATCAAGAGCATGTAGGGCGTATGGCACTCACCCCCGATGGTCTCTGTAGTTTCGAATACAATACGGAATATTTGAAATCAGGAGTATCCATTTCGCCCTATTACCTACCACTTCGTCCCGGCTTGATCGTTGCAAAACGCGATCCGTTTAATGGTAATTTCGGGGTATTCGATGACTCACTTCCTGATGGTTGGGGTAGTCTTTTATTAGATCGCTTTCTACAAGAAAAAGGCATCAATCCCTATAAGCTATCAGTACTTCAACGACTATCGCTCATTGGCACTACCGGCAGAGGAGCATTGATGTATTATCCGGATAAAAGCATCACTTCAAATGCCGATTTCTTAGATTTCGACAAACTAGCAGCAGAAGCAGAAAGACTATTAAAAGATAAAGAAAGTAACGAATCTATCGACGAGTTATATGCATATGGTGGCTCATCAGGCGGTGCACGCCCAAAAGTATTCGCAAGTATCGATGGCAAACAATGGCTCGTTAAATTCAAAGCCACCTCCGACCCGTACGATATTGGAATTACGGAATATCAATATTCACTACTTGCCAAGGAGTGTGGAATTCGAATGCCCGAGACACGACTTATTGATGGAAAATACTTTGGAGTAGAGCGCTTCGATCGTGGTACAAACAAGCGAATACATACTATAAGCGCAGCCGGACTACTACATGCCAACTATCGTATCCCGAGTTTAGACTATTCAATACTGCTCAAAGTATGCCTTAATCTGACTAAAGATATGGAACAGGTACATGAATTATTCCGCATACTCGTTTTTAATGTTATCATTTCCAACCGAGACGACCATGCCAAAAACTTCTCTTTTCAACTCATTGATAAAGAATGGAAGCTATCTCCCGCATATGATCTACTGCCAAGTAACGGCTTTAACGGCTATCATACCACAACCATCAATGGCAAAGGAGAGCCTACAATGTCAGATATTAAAAGTGTAGCTTCAGAGGTCGGGATCTCACACATACGTGCAACACAGATTATAGACGAAATTTCAGAAAAATGCAAGCTTGCAAAAATGGCAAAATTTATAATTCAGCCGTGACAAAGCACGATGCTGCTCCTTTCATAATACAGCAAAGCCACCGCAAAGTCTCCGATATGAACCGACCCAATTAGAGTCGGTTTTATTTATATCATATACTTATCTTATTTGCAAATCATTTCGATTATTAAAAATAGCACCAAACATATCCATTTCCCTGTTTGCTATACCCAATTTGGTTGCCAATATTT
>JBOGCF010000005.1:0-1039 GCA_051656605.1 Tannerellaceae bacterium
TTATGACCTTGCAGAATGGTGTTGTCTTGTTCCACTTACAGCTGTTTCTATCGCTAACGAGTCGGCTCCTGTAGAGATTCCGGACTTTACTCGTGGTGCTTGGGATCGCGTAAAAGGTTACAGACACGCAACAAAATAATAAACACTGAATATTATCAAATCAAAATTACCGTGAAACGTACAACCATTTTACAAGTAGCATCTCTTGCTGCTTTGCTAAATTCGTTTACTCCTTTGCTGGCGAATACCCCTGCCTCAGATATTCGCCAACGTATCAATTGGGTAAACCCGGAAGCATTGCAGCTTGCGATTGAAGACATGAAAACACAACAGGGATTTGATTATACCAATGCACAAAAAGAATTGGAATTTATCAAAGCCAACCTCGAAGGTGTAAAATCGCGCATCAATGGACCAGATAGCACTAAAGCCTTGGCTGAAGCGGTAGTACTTATCGAAAAACAAAGAAACATTACCTTAGCCAATCCGGCACTAGATATCGACAAGATCGTGGTTACACGATTCGGACTAGGTGATGATGCTCGCTCTGCAATGGCAAACAAAATGTGCATGCCTTTCAGTAATTACATGGGACTTATCGAAACCCCTCCTACGGGTTATGATGCTGAACTTTGCGAACTTTCAGATCTAAGAGCTCAAAAGCAAACAAAACGCACCATCTTCAAACCGAAACATGGAGAAGGTATCGCCGATGTGCAAATGCACTGGGACGCAAATAAAATGCTTTTTGCATCTGCAAAACCTGTTATTCTGGATGGTTTTTACAATCAAGAATATCCATCATGGCACATTTATGAGGTAAACTTAAGTGGCGATAGCCTTAAAGTGATCACAAATTTTCCTGAGCCGGATCTTGAGTTTGCTGATCCGTGTTACCTCCCCGATGGCCGAATTTTGTTTACTACAAACATCGGTTACAACGGTATTCCTTGTGAACACGGAGAACGTGTAATTATGAATCTTGCAATCTATGATCCGAAGGATAAATCGATGCGCAAGATTACATTCGACCAAGATG
>JBOGCF010000006.1:0-103697 GCA_051656605.1 Tannerellaceae bacterium
TATTCAGTTTTTGATGTAAAAGATATAGGGACCGAACGTCAGATACAGTTTTCTATACAAACGATTCCTCTGCCTTATTCTATACCTTTTTTAAGAGATAACAATTATATAACAACGTACGACGATTCAGTCTTCACTATGTTTGTTCCTAAACTTTACGACAATCGATCCTAAAGTTCAGCATGCAACAAAACAATTTCCTTTTAAAGCCAAACAAGACAACACTCACTCCAGATATAAATACTCTTTTAACTAAATCTTTTATTAGAGCGTTTATGTTGTACAGCATAACAAGCGTGCAGAAGAAAAGACAAAAAACCTACATAAACTACAAAGGGGAGCGGCTTTACGCCTTAAAGGTGACAATCGTCTGTTATCTCCTTTTAAATGATAGCTTTTTGCTTTTATGGAAAGATTTTTTATCTTTGTTGCTAAAGAATAATTTTAACTTAGCATAAAACACTAACAACATGTTTAAAGGACATCCTAAAGGACTTATCATTGCGTCTATCGCAAACATGGGAGAACGTTTTGGGTTCTACACCATGATGGCAATTTTGCTGTTGTTCCTTCAAGCTAAATTTGGCATGGACCAAGTTGAAGCAGGAACAATTTATTCAACTTTCTATTTCTTAATCTACGTTTTGGCTCTTGTTGGTGGTTTAGTAGCCGACAGATGGTTAGGACTTGGTAAAACAATCTTTGCAGGTATCGTTTTAATGCTTGCCGGATACATTATCATTGCTCTGCCGGGCACAGGTCTATACCCTGTACTTGCCGGTCTTTTGGTTATTGCTTTGGGTAATGGTCTTTTCAAAGGAAACCTTCAAGCTCTTGTTGGTAACCTTTACGACGATCCTAAATATAGCCAACTTCGCGACCGTGCATTCAGTATCTTCTATATGTGTATCAACGTTGGTGCAATCTTCGCTCCATTTGCTGCTACAGGTGTTAGAAACTGGTGGTTGGAAAAGAATGGCTTCTCATATATTGGTGCTCTTCCAAAGCTTTGCCACGAGCAACTAAACGGAACATTGACAGATACTGCAACTTTGCAAGATATGGCAAATAAAGCAGCCGGAACTACTGTTACCGATCTAAGTTCTTTTGCATCACAATACCTTGATGTATTCAACACTGGTTACCATTTTGCTTTTGCAATTGCAGCATTCTCTATGGCTCTTTCTATGATTGTATACATCTGTTGCAAGAAATCATTAGCTGCAGGAGACGTAACTTCTGCACAACAAGCTGCTACTGCTGCTGCTAACGGACAAACTGTAGAAAAGATGCCTTGGAACGAAGAAAAGCAACGTCTTATCGCGCTTGGTCTTGTGTTCTTGATCGTTATCTTCTTCTGGATGTCATTCCACCAAAATGGTGTTACGCTAACATTATTTGCACGTGACTATACAGTAACACATGTAGGACCTGCGTCTAGTATGTTATTTAATGTATTCTCTCTTCTAGGAGTTGCAGCAGGTATTGGAGGTCTTCTAGTTGTTGTTTCTAAAGGATCTATTCGTAATAAAGTAATTGGTGCGGTTGTAGCAACCATTGGTGTTATTGTTGCATATAACTATTATAACACATTCGTTTCTCAAGACGGATCTGCAATCTCTCCTGAGTTATTCCAATCATTTAATCCTCTATTCGTTGTATCATTAACACCTCTTGTTGTAGGATACTTCGCTTGGTTAAACAAACGTGGTGCTGAGCCATCTGCTCCTCGTAAGATTGGTATCGGTATGTTCCTTGCAGCTGCATCGTTCCTTATCATGATCGTTGGATCTCTAGGAGTAACGGCACCATCTAACCTTCCTGACGGTGTAGATCCTGACCGTGTTTCTGAATACTGGTTGATCTCAACATACTTCTCTCTTACTATTGCAGAGTTATTCCTTAGCCCGATGGGTATTTCTTTCGTATCGAAAGTTGCACCTCCTCGTTTCAAAGGACTTATGCAAGGTGGTTGGTTGTGTGCAACTGCTCTAGGTAACCAACTTTTGGTTGTAGGTACTATCCTTTGGGGTGTTGCCGAACTATGGCAAGTATGGGCATTCTTCTCAATCTGCTGTGTTATCTCAGGTACAATCATCTTCACATTGATGAAACGTCTTGAAAAGGTAGCTAAATAAGCATTTTCTGATCCTATATAAATGATTACGTCACCGAGACTAGCTCTCGGTGACGTTTTTTTTTGCATTAAAATGTAAAAACATGATATGCAACACATATATTAATGGTATTTTGAGGCAATATTATTAATATTTTTGAATCTCGAAAGAATATAGAAATAATCAACATAAAACAAACTTACCTATGAAGCATTTACTATTTGGACTTGCTGCGCTTTCGTTTGCCTCGAACGGAATCTATGCACAAACCTTCAAAGAGTGGCGCGACCCTGAAGTAAATCAGGTGAACAGAGCTCCGATGCATACCAACTACTTTGCTTACGGATCGAAAGAAGAAGCAGCTCAATCGCAACGCGATAAGTCTGATTTGTTCATGTCGCTAAACGGAAAATGGAAATTCAATTGGGTGAAGAATGCAGATCAACGTCCTACCGACTTCTTTCAGGAAGGATTTAATGACAAAGGTTGGGACGAAATTCAGGTTCCCGGACTTTGGGAACTGCAAGGTTATGGAAATCCTATCTACGTAAACGTAGGTTACGCGTGGAGAAATCAGTTTAAAAATGATCCGCCAAACGTACCTGTCGAGAACAACAACGTAGGTTCGTATCGCCGTTCGTTTGATCTTCCTGCACACTGGAAAGGAAAAGAAGTTTATCTTCATTTAGGTTCGGTTACTTCAAACGTATATGTTTGGGTAAACGGTAAATTTGTTGGTTATAGCGAAGACAGCAAACTAGAGGCTGAATTCGACATTACGAAATATTTGAAACCGGGCAGCAACTCAATTGCTTTGCAAGTATTTCGCTGGAGCGACGGCACCTATCTTGAAGACCAAGACTTCTTGCGTCTATCAGGTATCGGTCGCGACTGCTACTTGTATGCCCGCAATCAACAACATATTCAAGATATCAGAGTAACTCCGGATCTTGATGCAACCTATACCAATGGTACACTTGCCGTAGATGTAACCATGCCAAGTGGTAGTTCTAAAAATGGCACATTGGTACTTGAACTAAAAGATAAAGCAGGTAAAGTAATTGCTGAAAAGAGCGAAAAGCTTTCAAGCAATATCAAAACAACGCTTTCTGTTGATGCTCCTAATAAATGGAGTGCAGAGTCTCCTTATTTATATCAACTTACCGCTACCGTGATGAATGGTGATAAAGTGGTAGAGTCGATTCCGGTAAAGGTCGGCTTCAGAAAGATCGAACTCAAGAATGCACAGGTGTTGGTAAACGGACAGCCGGTTTTGTTCAAAGGGGCAAACCGTCACGAACTGGATCCGCTTACAGGCTACGTAGTTACCAAAGAACGTATGCTGCAAGACATCAAAGTGATGAAAGAAAACAACATCAACGCAGTGCGTACATGTCACTATCCGAACAATAATCTTTGGTACGACTTGTGCGACGAATATGGTATCTACGTCGTAGCTGAAGCAAATGTTGAGTCGCACGGTATGGGATATGGCAAGGAAACACTTGCAAAGAACCCAAGCTACGCAAAAGCTCACCTTGAACGCAACCAACGTAACGTAGAGCGCGGATACAATCATCCTTCTATCATCTTCTGGTCGTTGGGCAACGAAGCCGGCGACGGAGCCAACTTTGAAGCGGCTTACAAGTGGATTAAGAATTACGATAAGAGCCGTCCGGTTCAGTACGAACAAGCGGGACTTAAAGATCATACCGATATCTATTGTCCGATGTATGCAGGCTATGAACGTAGCGAAGAGTACTCGAAAAACAATCCTCAAAAGCCTTTGATCCAATGTGAATATGCTCACGCAATGGGTAACTCGCAAGGTGGATTCAAAGAATACTGGGATCTTGTTCGTAAATATCCTGCTTATCAAGGTGGTTTTATTTGGGACTTTGTAGATCAGTCGTTGCGTGCATACGCACCAGACGGTACCATGTATTATGCATACGGTGGAGACTGGAACAAATACGATGCTTCGGACAATAACTTTATGAACAACGGTTTGATTTCTCCGGATCGCGTGCCTAACCCTCACATGAATGAAGTTGCTTACTACTACCAATCGATCTTTACAACTCCTGCCGATGTGGCAAACGGTAAAGTAAACGTGTACAACGAAAACTTCTTCAAATGCCTGGGCAACTACCGTATGGAATGGGAACTTGTAGCCGATGGCGAGGTGATCGAAACCGGTATTGTTGATGACTTGAAAGTGGCACCGCAAAAGACGGAAACAATCGATCTTGGCTTTACTCCTGCCGACTATGCTGGTGACTACAAAGAGGTGTTCCTAAACGTTTACTATAAAACGAAAAAAGCAGATGGTATCCTTCCTGCGGGAACAGAACTTGCAAAGGATCAAATCGCATTGCAACCATATCAGTTTGCTCCGCTTACGGCAGACGCAACTTTCGCGGCAAACGAAACAAAACTGGTTCCTACTGTAAAAGACAACGATCACAACTTCTTGCAAGTGGCAACTCCTAACTTTATGGTTGAGTTTAACAAGCAAAACGGGTTCATTGCTTCTTTTGAAGTAAACGGCGTGCAAATGGTAGAACAAGGTAAGTTCGTAGAGCCAAACTTCTGGCGCGCTCCTACCGATAATGACTACGGCGCAGGCTTGCAAAAAAGATATGCAGCATGGAAAAATCCGGAGATGAAGCTTGAAAAACTTGCATCTAAGACTGATAACGGAAAGGTTATTGTAACGGCAAACTATAAGTTGGAAGCGTTGAAAGCACAACTTGAAATGACGTATACAATCAATGGCTTGGGTCAAATCCTTGTAACGGAAAACCTAACAACCGACAAGAATGCGAAGGATATGCCAAATCTATTCCGCTTTGGTATGGAATTCCCAATGCCTGCGCAAATAGACCGAGTTCAGTATTATGGTCGCGGTCCGGTAGAAAACTATGCGGATAGAAATAGCAGCGAGTTTATCGGTAAATACGAGCAACTTGTTTCTGACAACTTCTACTCGTATATCCGTCCGCAAGAAAACGGAAACAAAACCGATATCCGTTGGTGGAAGAACACAGACGTAGACGGTCGCGGTTTGCTATTCGTTTCGGATGCGCCATTCTCGGCTTCTGCTCTTGATTACACGGTAGAATCGCTAGACGACGATGCCGAAAAAGATCAACGCCACTCTGAGTTGGTAAAAAAAGCAAGCTATACAAATTTCTTGATCGACTCTCGTCAGATGGGTCTAGGCTGTGTAACTAGCTGGGGAACTCTTCCGCTTGAGCAATATATGATGCCATATCAAGACTACAAATTTAGCTTCTTGATCTCTCCTGTTTCGATGAAATAAGAAACTCCTCATAATTAAACACACTACCAATGGCGTGGGAGAATAAAGCCGGAAACGGTTTTAAGCTCCCGCGCTTTTTTTCAAATACCTGTCTAATTATACCACTGCATGAAAAATAGAACTACCTTATTTCTGACCTGCGCTTTGGCAGTTTGCCTTGGTGCAAAGGCTAAACAAGTGCACCTAATCCCTTCTCCCCAGCAATTGCAGCTGCAGGGAAAGGATGTAAAACTTAGTCGTATAGCTATCGTTGCCCCCGACTCGCTAACCTCCCGACTAACTACCGCGATTGAGTTGATACGAAAACACCAGCCGGGATTCGATATCCGGCTTACTTCTTCTCCTGCTGATGCCGCGAAACACAAAGCTTATCCGCTAGCTATCACCATGCTTCCGCCTCAGCAGTTACCCAAAGAAGGGTATTTGTTGGAAACAACTTCCAAAGGGGCTTCTCTTTCCGCCTCAACCTATCATGGTGTATTCAACGGACTACAAACATTGACGCAGCTGATCGAGAAACAAGGCAAGCATTTTACCATTGCGCAGGTTTCGATCAATGATTACCCGGCATTCGCAACGCGTGGTTTTATGCACGACGTAGGTCGCAACTTTCAAGAACTCGATTCTTTAAAGATGCAGCTCGACCTGCTAGCTCTTTACAAAATAAATGTGTTTCAATGGCACCTAACCGACAATCCGGCTTGGCGTATCGAGTGTAAGGCTTTTCCTCAACTCAACGATGCCCGCTTTCAGAAAAAAGACCGTGATACGGGACGTTTCTATACCTACGATGAAATCCGCGATTTGATCCGTTATGCCAAAGAGCGACAAATCATGATTATTCCCGAAATTGATGTACCGGGACACAGCGAATACTTTAAAACGACGTTCGGTTTCGATATGGCTTCGAAGCAAGGAATGGAAGTATTGGAGACTTGTTTCAAGGAGTTTTTTAACGAGATTCCTGTAGAAGATTGCCCGTTGATCCATATCGGAAGTGATGAAGTACACATCGACAATCCAACTGAATTCATGGCAAAGATGGAGCAGATTGTACGCAACGACAGACGAATGCCGCTGATTTGGAGTCCGGGACTGAAAGGTGGCGAAAATACCATCTTGCAACTTTGGGGCGAAAGCGGACTAAGAGCGGTTGAGAAAGATTCTACGCTTCAAAACAATCCCTATGTAGACTCGTACATGGGTTACTTGAATATGTTTAATCCGCTCATCTTTGTGCAACGGCAAATACAGCATACTCCGTGCAACGTTGCTGCGGGAAATGATAGGGCTTTGGGCGGAATTTTGTGTTGCTGGCCCGATATCCGTGTTGCACAAAAGGAAAAGATCTTTACGCAAAATCCGGTGTGGCCGGGAGTCTTGGCGTTTGCCGAACGGTATTGGAAAGGGGGTATTACCTCGGAAGAGGAGTATATCAACCTTGCCCCAACACAACAAACAGAAGCCTATGATAAGCTTGCCGAATTTGAAACACGCATGGTAGATCTCCGCAATCGCTTTTTCGCGAACGAACCGTTTCTGTGGTTTGCCAACCTCTCGATGAATTGGATGCTTAGCAATCCTATATCGATCAAAGATCAGCATAAAATAAAAGAGATCCGAAGCCGCCTCAACAAAGGAGAAGTGCCTTCGGAACTAACCTGGAGTAAACAAGCCGGTGCAAGTGTAGACTTAAAAGCTTACACACAAAAGCTCGGAGTGAAATCGCCCGATTCTGTTACCGTTTTTGCTTATACGTATATCTTCTCGCCTAAAGCACAAACGCTACCGTGTTGGATTGGTTTTGAAACCAAAGCCAGATCGAACCGCGTGAGCACCGGTATGCCGCAACAAGGCGAGTGGGACCCGAATGGTGGAGACCTCTTTATTAACGGAGTACAAGTAACTCCGCCCAATTGGGAAAACCCAGGTGGCTTTCGCTACTTAAAACATACATGGCACGACCCGGCAAATGAGATTCCGCTCGAAGACGAAGAGCTGTTCTGGACACGCAAACCATCAGAGATTAAGCTAAAGAAAGGCTGGAATTTGGTTGTTCTCGATGCTCCCATTACGTACAAAGATGTCATGTGGCAATTCACCTTCTTGCCCTTATCTTATGACGATGGCAAGTTGAGCGAAGCTGCTGACTTACTATATGCTCCATCGAAAACTAAATAACAACCGATCGTAACGAAAAAGTCCGCAAGAGGGAAGATAGGTCTCCTTCTCTTGCGGACTTTTATCATTTACGCGATAAGCTTTAAACTGACAATACGCTGTATTCTAATTACACTTATCGACGTTTGGTCTGATTTAACTTGATATTATAGTGATGGATTCCGGAGTTCAGTTCATAAACTGCACTGATTGCTCTAGCGTCTTCATTCGATTCCGCCTTCGATGCTTCGGGCAGTCGAAGAATAGCTGTCGTATTAGCCGGTATCTCAACATCTAACATAATCACTCCGTTTACACGCTTCCATTCCGACTTAATTATGCCATTCACAGATTTATAAGAAGCCTTAACCCAATCGATCCCATCTACAAAAACTGGAGATATAATCACATTGCGAAAACCCGGATTCTTTTCATTGTAATTGATTCCTGCTAGAACATTATACATCCATGCACTTACATCTCCCATAAATACATGATTTAAAGAGGCATCTCTAAACTCAGGCGACAACTCCCACGTTTCGCGCAGCGTAGATCCATTGGGTGAATTTACCCAAGAAGCCCACGAGGGAGCCGTTTTATTCGTTATCATCTTTATGGCCACATCGGAATATCCATATTTCGCCAACATCGCCGGTACATACTTACTACCCAACACTCCAAAGTCGAGATGATACCCATTTGATCTTATCATATCGGCAAGTTTTGCCGCCACTTGCTTATCATCCCCTTGAGGAACTATATTCATAGCTAATGCCAATGCTTGTGCCGTTTGAGACCCGTTGGCATACGTTGTCTTCTTAGCATCGTAGTATTTGGTGTTGATCAACTGCATCAACTGTTTTGCCTTTTCTAAATAGGGATTAGCATCTTTACCTAATACTTCGGCAAACCGAGCCATCAGCATATTGTCATAATAGTAAAAACATGAAGAGGTAAACTCATTTGGTGTGGTCGTTTTGTAAGTAAGCCAATCGCCCAGACCGTAATTGAGTAATCCATCGTGTTCTTTTGTCTTTAAATAATCTAAGTACTTCTCACAGGTTGGATATATATTCTGAATGCAACGAACATCATCATAGTACATATACAATGCGTTTGGAATGATAAACATCGCAGCATCCCAAACCGGTCCGATCCATTCTCCATATCCCCAACCGGCACTTGGTATGATTCCGGAAATATCTCCAGCCTCGCGCTGATTATCGATAAAGTCATTCATCCATTTCTCATACAATTTAATGCCATCGTAATTGAGCAAAGCCAAATCGACCGAAACATGCGCGTCGGCTGTCCATCCGTTCTTTTCGCGCTGTGGGCAATCGGTCGGGATACCATGCAAATTGGATAGATAAGAGCGATTCGTTGCTTCCCAAATCTTATTCAATGTATCATTGGAACAACTAAAATGTCCAACTTGCTCGAGGTCTGTATGCATAAATAGTCCCGTTACACTCTTGGCAGATAATTCTATCGAATCTGAAGAGGTTACCTCTACATATTGAAATCCATGATATGTAAAAGGCGGAGTGAAAGTTGCGGTTCCATCTTTTCCTAAGATCAATACATCACTTTGGAAAACTTCACTGGTGTCTTTCGGATGAAAGTACACATTGATATTCCCCTGTTCTATCTCCGTACTGTCTTTGAGTAACTCTCCGTAACGCATCATTAATTTTGTTCCGGATTTTCCTTTTACATCCAAGCGCGCTACACCTGAAATATTTACCCCTAGATCGTAGATATACTTCTTTGCATTTACTTTCCAAAAATGAGTTGGCTGTATTTCTTGACTGACACGAATAGGCGGCATCATTTGTGATTGCAATAACGGCGCCGGTCTCGACACGGTTGTTGCTTGAATCCAAGTAGAATCGTTATACCCCACTTGTCGCCAACCTCGTGTTTCTTTGCTTTGATCATAGATATCCCCACTATATAGGTTATCGTATTGCAATCCTCCTGTTGCAGTTTTCCAGCTCTCGTCGGTTGCGATGATTTGTGTTGTTCCGTCAAGATATTCAATGCGTGTTTCACAAATTACTTGCGGACGACGGCGCCACGCTGCCTCATGAAAGTTCCATACTGCTTCGGATTGAACATTGAACCAACCGTTACCCAGCAATACCGAGATGCAATTGTCGGCATCGGCAAGAAGCGAATCTACATCATACGTAACGTAGAGTGTGCGCTTGTCAAATTGCGTATAGCCGGGATCAAGATGATGATCTCCTACCCGCTTGCCGTTGATCCACATTTCATAATAACCTAAACCGCAGATATAGGATCGTGCCGATTTGATTTGCGATGCAGGCTGTTTCAATGTAAACTCTTTGCGAAACTGAGGAGCCGGACGAAACTCTTTGTCATGATGATCAGAGATCCATTTCCCGATCCATTCAGCTTCGTCTGTAGGCCCTGTCGTAAATGAACCGATCGCACCACTTAAATATGTGTTCCCATAAATATCCCATGTGCGTACTCGCCAATAGTATTTTTGATATGGACGAAGCTTTCCTTGTACATCCAGAATAAATTTGGAGTTGTTGCCTTTGTTTATTGAAAAGTAATTTAAGGAATCGGTTGTTGCGTGCAAGTGAGAAAAAGTATTCTTGCGAACGAGATCGTCTGCATCTGAAAACTTCTCTACTCCACTGATAAATTGCTTGTAGGTTTCACGAGTAATCGTGTCTGTTTTAGCAACCCAAGAAGAATCGGTCGAAACCCAAACAACAAATCCCTCTTGCTTAAACTGCTGACTTTTTCCGCTATAGCACCAAGTAAGACGAGGGTCTTGTACATCCACACCCAGCGGATTGGTCAAGTATTCACAACGCAAGTCAACTATTGCGACATCTTCCACAGGTTCGGTCAATATCGAACAACCTCCAAACCCAGCCACTCCACTCACAATAGCAGAGCATACCAGTACCCTTCGTAAAATAGGCTTCTTCATATCTTGTAGTTTTAGATCTAACAAATAATTCAATCACATCAAAGGCACAATAAAGCGAACAATGCGGCTAAAATCGTGTAATATGCCCTTCTTCTCAATGTGGTATGCAAATTAAAAAAGATATTGCACATTTATTAGAATAACATCGCTTCTTTTTTACGAAAGAAAAAACTCCATGTAATTTTAGATTACAATATATGAGCCGTTTTTATGCACTGCCTTCATTGTTTAAGCTATATTTATTCATTAATTATTACTATTTTTGCATAGTAATTAGTTTTCAGAGACAAGACAATGAAAGATCAGTTTATTTGTAAAGATAAAAACCAATGGGAGGAAGTAGCACCGGGAGTAAGTCGAACAATTATGTCTTACAACGACAATCTCATGATTGTTAAAGTTCGATTTGCGAAAGATGCTATCGGAGCATTGCATACACATCCACACACACAAGGATGTTTTGTTGCAGAAGGACGCTTCGAGCTCGAAATTGATTCAAAAAGATATACTTTAGAGAAAGGAGACACATTTCTCGCTGAGCCAAACATACCCCATGGAGTAGTGTGCTTAGAAGCAGGTATGCTTGTCGATATTTTCACGCCTAAACGGGATGACTTTCTCCCCTCTGAATAACAATTCATACAACCACAGATCAATACATAAGAAGCAACCATCAATATGACCAACAATAGAATAAAACCAATCACTCATAAAACCAAATTTGTAATGTCGAAAGGGATAAACCTTCTTACGGCTTCTTTTGCCGTCTCTCGAAATGATGCAGCATCTAGCAGTGTCCGCCTATGGACACCAGCCTATCTGTTTGCATTTTTTTCTTATTTCATGCTTTTCATCTCCTATTATATCTTGATACCAACGCTTCCGTTTTATTTAACGATGCACTTGGGTGAAAGCGGAACTACAGCTGGAATTATCTTATCACTGTTCAATATAGTCTCTTTGCTTTGCCGTCCGATATCAGGCTATGTAGTTGATTTATTCAGCCGAAAACCAATGTATCTCGCTTGCTACGCTTTGTTTACGGTGATTTGTGCGGGATATATGTTCTCTTCTCTTATCATAATCTTCATTTTGCTGCGGGTATTGCACGGAGCCATGTTTAGTTTTACCACCGTTTCGGCAAACACGTTGGCTGTAGATATTCTTCCCGAAAATCGCAGAGGCGAAGGGATTGGCTACTTTGGTATGGCAACAAACTTAGGCATGGCAATAGGCCCTGCTATCGGTCTATTCTTAATGAATAATTATAACTTCAATTTTATATTCGGGTTTGCTTTCTTCGCATGCTTGTTAGGTCTATTTGCGATCATATTCATAAAGCAGTCGGCTATACCCGCAAAGAAAAATGAAGCAAAGCCTAGTCTTAAAGCTTCACTAATACTCCGACGCGGCATGTGGGGAGCGGCGGCTTTTTTCTTTGTTGCAATCAGTTATGGCGTTATGACCAATTACATCAGCTTGTATAGCAAATCGATCGGAATTCATGAAGCAACCGGCTTTTTCTTTTCCATCTTAGCAGCCGGACTTGTGATCGGGCGCATTGCTTGTGCCAAGGTTATTAACAAAGGAACAATTAATGCCGTAATTTATACCGGCATCATTATTTTACTCGTTTCCCTGGGTCTCTTCTTGCAATTACTAGATCTCACCACATTTTATATTTGCGCCTTTTTGTTTGGTTTGGCTTACGGTTTTATTACACCGGCTTTTCAAACTATGTTTGTACGAATGGCCGAGGACAACCAACGGGGAACAGCCAATTCGACTTACTTTACAGCTTGGGACTGTGGACTTGGAATCGGAGTAGCATTGGGCGGAAGCTTTATTGAACATTACAACTACAATACCCTCTTCATCTTTTGTATATGCACGGTAGTAGCCGGATTGATTTTATTTACTGTAAAAGCGGCTCCCTACTTCTCTGTATATATGCTCTTGAAAAATAAAAGGTGAGTCGGGGCTATCTTCCCAACTCACTCCATCTATTTTTATTTTCAGCAATTAAATAGACTGTAAGTAAACTGCAACTTCTTTTAGAAACCACAACGGCGTTGAGTTTGCACCGGTTATCCCTACCATACCATATTCTTTGAACCACTCTTTCTTTATCTCTGATTGATTTGAGATTATAAATGTATGGGGGTTTACTTTCTTACATAACTCAAACAACGTTTTTCCATTCGACGAATTCACATCTGCAACAAATATGCAGACGTCAACATCCAAAGCCATTCTCTTTATTGAGTTTATACGATCTTCTACTTTTCTACATGTTGTGTGATTTACTCTTACGACATGCCCTCTTTGTCTTAATACCTCTGCGACATTCGATAATGCCGACGAAAGACGTGTTGTTTGAGAAAACAATTGAATCTCCGAGTCGCTTTGTTCAAAATTTAAGCTATCTACCTGATCAAAAACAACAACGTTATTCTTTGTAATCCCCTTTATTGCTTCTACCTCGGGATGTCCCGACTTCCCATACAATAGCACTGTTGGATATTTCTCCAAAGACGCCTTTATCTGATTCTGCAAACTTCTCACAATAGGACAAGTAGCATCAATAACAATATTATTATTTCGATAAGCTATCTCAAACGAAGAGGTAGGCTCACCATGTGCTCTAAAAAGGATAACACTGTCATAGATCTGACATAAATCATCATGAGTAATTACTTCAAGCCCTATTGATTTAAGTCGACTCACTTCATGCTCGTTGTGAACGATCTCTCCCAAGCAATACAAATGATCGTGTTCTTTAAGATATGCTTCTACTAAACGAATGGCTCTTGACGCTCCATCGCAAAAACCGGCATTTGGATCCAATATTGTTTTAAGATGAAGCCCTTGGGACTTATCTAAGACATCAGTGGTTTTCATTTTATATTGAATTAGTACACACATAGAAAAAAGGTTTAAACTTGGTTGAAACGAACTTTTAACATCGCGGATAACATCAAGAACAGCTTTCTAGAGTTAGTAACCCGAATCCTGCTTTGCAAAAGATCTCCGACTGTAGATCTTTTTATTTTATTCAATAGTTCGACATAATAACAATAAGCACAATACACACCTAGTTTCGCATTTGAAGGCAACAAGCGAATCCCATTAAATGCTTGCTTAAAATCTTGATGAATTTCTGTCTCTATCTGAGTTTTAGCATCAGCTGTGAGCCTATCCTCTTGCAATGAAGGAAAGTATTGTCGCCCTTTATTTACGCTATCATCTTCTAGATCTCTTAAGAAATTAATCTTTTGAAAAGCCATCCCTAATTTCTTAGCATATGGAGCTAGTTGGTCGTATTCCTTCTGATTCCCTTTACAAAAGACCTTTAAACACATCAATCCTACAACTTCTGCCGACCCATAAATGTATTGATTGTAAGAATCTAGGTCATGACTTGTTTTTCGCAAATCCATTCGCATGCTGTAAAAAAAAGACTCAATAAGCGCTTTGTCTATGTTAAACTGATTTACGGTCTTCTGAAAACTCTGTAAGATCGGATTCACACTTATCCCCTCTTGCAACGACAACCATGTTGCTGCTTCGAAATCATTCAATAACTTCTCTTTGTCATAACCATGAAAGCTATCCACAATTTCGTCGGCCAACCTTACAAATCCATAGATATTATAAATTGGCTGATGTATCTCTTTATCAAGCATCTTGATTGCCCATGAAAAAGAAGTACTATATGCTTGTGTTGTCTTTTTGCTAATATTCCCAGATAGTTTATTATATACTTCCATAGGTCTCTAAAATTCTCTCCGTTACTAACTTTGAACCAATCACACACATAGGCAAACCTGTGCCCGGAACAGTTGATGCTCCAACGTAGAAAAGATTCTTCAACTCTTCATCATAATTCTTTGGTCTGAAGAAGCCAACCTGGCCTAAATTATGAGCTAACCCTAGCCCACTTCCTTTGTAGAGATTAAACTTCTTCTCCCAATCAATAGGCGATAATACCTTCTGATAACAGACATGTTCCTTTATTGAAGTTTTAGACTTATGTTCAAAATCTTCAATGATACCATCCACGATTTGATTTACATCATTCCAGTCTTTTTTATACCTCAAATCAGGCATTGGACAAACAAAGAATAAAGCTTCCTTTCCTTCCGGTGCACACGTCGGATTCATACGAGAAGGAACGTTGACATAATAATAAGGACGCTCCATCGATACTTGATTGGTAAATATCTTCTCAGCATATTCGCGAAAGTTACTTCCCAAATAATAATTATGATGATAGATTGTGTCTATCTTTTTATTTAAACCAAGATAGATGGTAAGTGGGGCAAATGTCCATCTCATCTTTGAAAGATGATTTTCATCAAAAACTTTTCTCTTTAAAACTCGTCCTCTAAATAAAGCAGCATCCATATTGACAACAAATAAATCAGCTTTATAACAAGTTCCATTATCTGCTACCAAAGCAACAACTCGTTCGTTTTCTTGCTCCAATCCTACAATACGTGTCTTAAAAGTAAAGGTTACTCCGTGCTCTTTGAGTACATCAACCATTCCTTCTACTATTTTATACAAACCGCCTTTTACATTATAATACCCATCGTGACAAAACTCTGTATATGAAAGGAGTGTATATATGGATGAGGTCTTGAATGGAGTATCTCCTAAAAAGAACGCAACCAATGACATGATTTGTCGCACTTCTTCATTCGTAAAATAGCGACAAACCTCCTGCCAGAAGTTGCGCAACAACATCAAACCTAACTCCGGAGGTGTTTGTGCCATGGATTTAATGTAATCAATCATAGAGGAATGATTCGTTTTCACGATAGGTTGTATCGTACTATCAAAGATATACTTACCTCGATCTATGTATCTCTTAAACTTTTGCTCAAACTCCGGCTCCAAATGTTCAAACTGCTTAGATAGATTTGCGATATCAGAAGTAAGTAAATAGCTATTCCCATTTGCAAAGTTTACTGCATACAATGGATCTACTCGCTCGTATTCGAAAGGAAGTTTGATGTTACAATCTTTAGCCATCTCCTCAAACTCGTATGACATACTAAAAAAGGTAGGTCCCGTATCAAAACGAAAACCATCTTCTTCGATTATATTTAATCTCCCGCCTGCATTCGAGTTTTGCTCAACAATTTCGACATCAAAACCTTTTGATGCTAACCTCAATGCAGTACATAGTCCGCCAAAGCCTGCACCTACGACGATTACCTTCTTTTTTTCCATATTGTAAGTTTTATTTTGTTCTAAACTGAAGATCATCTCTAACCCATTTAAAGTCGGGATGTAATTCGATTAAATACTTATATAGCCTCTGTGCTTCTACTCTATTTTTGTTTTGAAAAAAAACATCCGCCATTGTAATTACTAAATTCAAATACTGCCAATTATCTATATATCTATCTGGCATCTTTACTTTAAATAGTTTCTGAGCCGACTGATAATACATCAAAGCCTCTTGCTTATTTCCACCAAAAATAGAAGGAGCATAATTCTTTATATTACCCATTTGAATATACCCCCAAGGCTCATCTTCTGCAATACGAATGGCTTTCTCGGCATAGCCTTGTGCTTGAGGCCCAAGAAATGGAGCTTTTAAAGGAGAAAGAGCAATTCGAAAGCCATTAAAAGCAGACATTAAGCTAAGCAGTTTCGCATCATCCTCCCAATTGGGAAAAGATTGCAAAAGTAAGATCGCTTTTTTAAGCATAGCTGAAGCTTCTTTCTTCTTATTTACCGACAATAAATAAGCAATATAGCCATACTCGTAATCTAACAATTCTAGCCGTTGCTGCACACTTTGATCATTCTTCGATTGAGCATCTTCGATATACATTAGCCAGCTATTCATATCACCATTTAAGTATGCCTTTAAAAGCATATCTGATTTATCTTGAGCAGAAACACTTCCTATTTCCAGAAATAGAAACCAGCACAACAAACACATCACATAATATTTCGATCTTTCCATAACAGTCTTTTTGAATAACGACAAAACAATCCTTTGCCTAGGATATAAATAAACAGAAACATCCGAGGTATTGAGTACAACAAATAATCTTCTACGCTACCTCTGCTTTTTACGGCAATGAAAAAAAGCAACATGCCTTGGATCAAAACAAGTGAAGCAAATAAAAAGAGATTAGAAAGAAAATATAGTGGAGCGATTAGAAAAAGACTCCAATATAACAATGCTGCTACCACACTACCACCAAAGAAAAGAACCAAATTCTTAGAAAAGCCATCCACACTAGACTTCAAGTCTTGATACATCCGACACGATACAACCTCTCCTCCCAAATAACACATCATCCGCAACCTAAGCCTCTTCATTATTCTCGCAATAGCTATATCTTCTGCTTTCTCTTGCCTTACTAATTCATGGAATTGATTTGCAATATAAACACTTCGTTCAAAGCACATCATTTGTCCGTTTGCAGCTGATAAAGAAGCAAATCGTTTTACCCTGATTAACGGCAATGGCAATAAAGAAAGTAGAACAATGTTCATAATTGGCACCACCACCTTCTCTCCCCAAGTCTTCATGAGCTGTTTTGGGAAAGCACTCAACAAACACCAATTATACTTTACCATCTGATCCACAATAGCCGCACACGCACATGCGTGTAACCTAACATCCGCATCTAGAAACAACAGATAATCACAATTGGCCGCATTTCCCAAATGATAGCAAGCATGTGCTTTACCTAACCAACCCTTGGGTAATTCTTCACCGTCAATGATTCGTAAGATGTGTGGATAGTTTTCAATATAAGACTCAACAATCAACTTTGTTTTATCTACTGATGCGTCATTGTAAATAATGATCTCATCCGGCAAGCGAGATTGAGCAAAAAGATCATCTAATAAGTCTCCAATATGTTCTTCTTCATTTCGTACCGGAATCAATACAGAAACACTCTTACTCTTTGCTTTCAACGCTTGCTTGGGCAAACTTAGCACCGGAGCAAAAAAATAATTGATTAGTACGATCGTAAAAAACAACATTTGAATTACTATGACCACCAATCCAATCATGTTTCTTTATTGTTTATTTGATGAGTCATACAAGTATCGTAAAAAACCTGATAAGCATGTTGCAAATCAATCAAGCCGGAAAAAGGTCTTTTATACAGTTCGACATAACTAAACAATGTAGGCTTCTGATGTGAATAATAATCGATAAAGTTTCCAACAAATACAACTTCCACATTTTCTTGCGATTGATTCAATAATTGCCATACGCCATTCTTAAAGTGAATGTCCCGATCATACAAACTTGCGAATTCACCTTGAGGAAAGAACAAAAGCATATTCTCTTTATTATCTAAGATGGACTTCCCGACTTGAAAGAACTTTCGTAATTCAGAGAGTGAGCTTGGAACCGAGAATGCACCAATGTACGAAAGGAACTTATTCTTTCTAAGCTCAGACTCAAGCATCGCTACATGAAACTGCTTCTTAAAAATCAATTTATTTAAGCGTAATACCCAAAAACCATCCCACCAAGAAATGTGATTGCATATAACTAAGTACGATTTGTGTGAATGCATAAAACTCGTTTCGTCATATATAATTCGATGTTGAAAGAGATTAAACTTCATTTTAAATCGATTATAAATGTCGAAAAAAAGCATCCATGCTCTTTTATGTTTCGGATAAATCATACTCAAAGTTGATAACGTATTTTTAGTATTAAGAAAAATAGATATTGAAAAACAAATACAGATACTGAGATCTTCGTTTCCTGCTGTATCTTAAAATAACGATACAACCCATGCATTACCAAAGATGCACCAAACCACATTACATAGTTTTGAATCGGAATCAGATCATCCTTCCAACTCCACATTTCCATAAACGATGCAACCTGTTCCATCAGTACATCATAAAACACCATCAAAGAAGCACCTAACAAAATATGTATTGTTTTATTTGCATTCGCTATGAGCATGTTCGAAATACTTGCACTCCCCATTGTGAGCATAAGCCAATTTATACCGATAAGCAAAGGTGTATCTGCAAGTTTTAGGCCTAATCCATATGCATATTGATAACTTCCAAACAACACACCGGTCTGTACCCCGATCATTTCAATCACAAACGAAAATAAATATCCGAGAATGAAAAAAAACACGGCATTCTTTGACTTTAGATTCCTTCGCTCACTGATACAGATAAGCAAAAAGGTGACTAACAAAGTGCACCATGATAAATGTGAAAAGATTACTCGTGTAAAATTCAATGAAAAGCCGATTGCACCAATCAGATATATCCAAAACAATAGCGACAAAACTTGCTTTGTCGCAAACCTCGATCTTAGAATTGATTCCACTTTATCACATTTTACACTCATTATATAATAACATAGAAAAATACACCTTAGTTCACTATTCATTTAACATACAAATAAGAAACGGGGCCAACTCCTCGCGAAGTTGACCCCGTTACATAAAACTACTAACAAATATGTGTGGAATTTCAGATTAATTGTTTTCAGGACGTAGTTTGCGTACTACCGCACCTGCTTGCCACATTTCGCTTTCACGAAGCTCTTTCAATTCAGCCTCTAGTTTCTCGCGATAGTCAACTTTGCTATTTGTATCGATAGAACGTTGAGCTTCGTTACCACAAGCCACTTCGCTGTATAGTTCTTCGAATACCGGTTTAGAAGCATCTTTAAACTTCTTCCACCAGTCTAGCGCACCACGTTGTGCAGTAGTAGAACAGTTTGCATACATCCAGTCCATACCGTTTTCAGCAACAAGCGGCATCAAGCTTTGAGTCAACTCTTCAACTGTTTCGTTGAAAGCTTCAGAAGGCGTGTGACCATTTGCGCGCAACACTTCGTATTGAGCAGCGAAGATACCTTGGATAGCACCCATCAATGTACCGCGCTCACCTGTAAGGTCAGAGTAAACTTCACGTTTGAAGTTTGTTTCGAACAAATAACCCGAACCAACACCGATACCCAATGCAACAACACGTTCTTTTGCACGACCTGTAGCATCTTGGAAGATAGCGTAGCTAGAGTTAAGACCACGACCTTCAAGGAACATACGACGAAGGCTAGTACCCGAACCTTTAGGAGCAACAAGAATAACGTCAATATCTGCCGGAGGAACGATACCTGTACGTTCTTTGTACGTGATACCGAAACCGTGTGAGAAATAAAGCGCCTTACCAGGAGTAAGATACTTCTTGATAGTTGGCCATACTGCGATTTGAGCAGCATCTGAAAGCAGGTATTGAATAATAGTTCCGCGTTCGCAAGCTTCTTCGATTTCGAAAAGCGTTTCGCCCGGTACCCAACCGTCGGCAACAGCTTTGTCCCAAGATTTTGAATCCTTACGTTGACCCACGATCACGTTAAAACCGTTGTCACGAAGGTTCAAGCTTTGACCCGGACCTTGTACACCATAACCGATTACAGCGATTGTTTCGTTTTTAAGTACTTCTCTTGCTTTTTCCAATGGAAACTCTTCGCGGGTTACTACGTTTTCTTCAACACCGCCAAAATTCATGATAGCCATAACTTTATTATTTTAATGAGTTTAATATATTCTGTTTCTTTAATTTCTTATTGGTTGTGATTACGCTCTTGCTCTTTCTGCGCAAGCATATCACTTAGTCGCTCTACCTTATCGCGTGTAATAGCCACACGTCCCGAACGAATAAACTGAAGCACACCGATCGATTGGCTCAACTCTTCGAAAAGAGCTTGCGTCTCTTCGTAATGACCGGTCTTTTCCAGCACTACGCAGTCTGGTGTCATTTCGAGGATATGCGCGTTGTATTTACGTAGCAGCGGTTCGGCCGTCCCGATCGACATAAACTTCTCAGTATTGAGTTTGTACAAAGCAATCTCCTGATGTACCAAGTCTTTGTCCGTATTGTAATAAGCTTTTACAATATCGATACGCTTATCAATTTGTTTCACCACTTTATCCATCGTAGCCTCGTCCGAAAACGTTGTAATGGTAAACTTGTGAATACCGGCAATGGCCGAAGGAGAAACCGAAAGCGTCTCGATGTTCAGGTTGCGACGAGTAAACAGCACTGTGATCTGATTGAGCAGACCTACAATATTTTCCGAGAATATTGTCACAGTATACAAGGTTTTCCCTTGATGTTGATTATCTGTTGTCATTTGCTGATCCTTTCTTCTGATTACAATTTTACACGTTGTGTTTCGTTAAGCAGGATGTTTGTCACACACGTTCCGGCAGGAATCATCGGATAAACCATCCCTTTTTCTTCCACGGCAACCTCGAGCAGATAAGCCCCTTTGTGATTCAACATCGTATCGATCGCAGCGTCGATATCTTCTCGTTTCTCCACTTTTGCCCCTTTTATTTTATAAGCGGCAGCGATGGCGATAAAGTCAGGATTCTGCATGATCGTTGAAGAATAACGCTCGTTGAAGAAAAGCTCTTGCCACTGACGCACCATACCCAGGAAGTTATTGTTGAGAAGAATAATCTTCACATCAATATCCGATTGCATGATGGTGCCCAACTCTTGGATCGTCATCTGCAAACCGCCGTCGCCTACAAAGAGACAAACCGTACGGTCGGGCGCTCCCACTTTGGCACCGATAGCAGCCGGAAGGCCAAAGCCCATGGTACCCAGACCACCCGAAGTAACAACACTTCGGCTCTGATTGTATTTGAAGTAGCGCACGCCCATCATTTGGTTTTGCCCTACGTCGGTAACCATTACCGCGCTATTTTGCGTAGCTTCCGATACTTTGCGAATTACTTCTCCCATTTTGAGCGGCCCGCTCTTCGGAGACAACTCCTCTGAAATTACAGATTCGTGCTCCAGGGTTTCGTACGGATCAAACGAACGTACCCATTCGTTGCGCTCAGTCGCATCTACCAAGTCGATCAAATCGTGCAAGATCGTGTTGGCATCTCCGACAAGCGGAATATCCGCCTCAACGTTCTTACCAATCTCTGCCGAGTCTATATCAAGGTGAATGATTCGTGCCTGCTTGGCATACGTTTGAAGGTCGCCCGTAACACGGTCGTCAAAGCGCATCCCGATGGCAAAAAGCACATCACATTCGTTTGTTTTCATATTAGGACCTACGTTGCCATGCATACCCAGCATCCCTTTGTACAAAGGAAAGTCTGACGGAAGAGCCGACAAACCGAGAATGGTTGCAGCCGCAGGTATTTGTGTTTTCTCCAAAAACTTCTTCAAGATCTCTTCCGCACCGCTCAAGATTACCCCTTGTCCTACGAGCACAAGCGGCTTCTTCGCTTCGTTGATACAACGTGCGGCTTCTTCCAAATGCGCGGTTTCATGTTTCGGGTTCGGATTGTAGCTGCGAATGTAATTTACCTTCTCATATTTATAATCCACCAATCCCATTTGCGCGTCTTTGGTAAAGTCGAGAACCACAGGCCCCGGACGTCCGGTAGAAGCAATAAAGAAAGCTCTCGAAACTGCCCATGCAATCTCTTCAGGTTTGCGTATTTGGTAAGCCCACTTTGTAATCGGCTGGGTAATCCCTACCACATCCGTTTCCTGAAAAGCATCAGAACCCAACAGTGGGGCATGCACCTGACCCGAGATAACCACCATCGGTGTGCTATCC
This sequence comes from Tannerellaceae bacterium, assembly GCA_051656605.1. Taxonomy (GTDB): domain Bacteria; phylum Bacteroidota; class Bacteroidia; order Bacteroidales; family CAMTPD01; genus UBA12018. The sequence goes on from JBOGCF010000006.1 coordinate 22,194, forward strand.
ATCATTGCATCGGCAATCCCCGTAATCGTATTCGTAGCTCCCGGACCAGAAGTAACAAATGCCACTCCTACCTTACCCGAAACTCGGGCATACCCTTGAGCCGAGTGCGTAGCCCCTTGCTCGTGACGCACCAATATATGGTTTAGTCTGTCGCGATAGTCATACAAGCAGTCATACACCGGCATGATTGCGCCGCCGGGATAACCAAAGATCGTATCTACACCTTCAGCCATCAATGTTTTGAGCAAGGCTTCGGCTCCGGTTATTTTTTGCGTATCCATAGTAATGCTCTTTTCGTGATTATTCAATAATTCTTACTCCGCCTTTATCGGCCGATGCAACCATCGAAGCGTAAGCCTTTAGCGATTTAGGCACAAAGCGTTCGCGGTTTGGAGCCGTAAAAGCTTTCGCTCCGCGTTCTGTTTCTTCTTTTCTGCGAAGTGTTAGCTCTTCGTCAGAAAGTCTCACTTCAATCAATCTTGAAGGAATATCTATTACAATTGTATCATTATCTCTTACAAGGGCAATGTTGCCTCCGGCAGCCGCCTCGGGCGAAATGTGTCCGATCGAAAGCCCCGAAGTACCACCCGAAAAACGCCCGTCTGTAATCAGTGCGCACTCTTTGCCCAAGTGGCGTGATTTGATGTAAGACGTAGGATAAAGCATCTCTTGCATACCCGGTCCGCCTTTCGGTCCTTCGTAGGTAATCACCACCACATCACCGGCATTCACTTTTCCGCCCAAGATACCTTCACAAGCAGCTTCTTGCGAGTCGAATACGCGAGCCTTGCCTTCGAAATGGAAGATACTTTCATCTACACCGGCAGTCTTTACTACACAACCACCTTGAGCGATGTTTCCGTAAAGTACCGCCAATCCGCCATCCTTTACATACGCATGCTCCATGTCGCGAATGCAGCCTGCGGTACGATCGCTATCTAAGTCCATGTAGTATTCGTCTTGCGAACCCATTACGAGGTTGAAACGATTGGCCGGAGCACTTCTCCACAACAGTTGGGCTTCTTTGGTTACTCCTTGCGAAGAAAGCGAATACTGATCGATTGCCTGCGCAAGCGTCAAACCATCTACCCTGCTTACCGTAGTATCTAACAACGAAGCTTTGCTCAATTCGCCCAAGATAGAAAGGATACCACCCGCGCGGTTTACATCCTGAATGTGGTAATGTGAGTTGGGCGCCACCTTGCACAATACAGGAGTCATACGCGACAACGCATCGATATCATCCATTGTAAAGGTAACCTCGGCTTCGTGAGCAATGGCAAGTAAGTGAAGAACGGTATTGGTAGAACCACCCATGGCAATGTCGAGTGTCATTGCATTGAGGAATGCGGCACGGGTAGCGATAGAACGTGGAAGAATGGAGTCGTCTCCTTCAAAATAGTATTTGTTCGCGTTTTCAACAATCAACTGAGCAGCTTGCTCAAACAATCGTTTTCTGTTTACGTGTGTTGCAACGATGGTACCGTTGCCTGGTAGTGCTAGGCCCAACGCCTCGTTAAGACAGTTCATCGAGTTTGCAGTAAACATTCCCGAACAAGAGCCGCACGTAGGACAAGCCGAGCGTTCTACCTGCTCTACCTGCTCGTCCGAAACCGAAGGATCGGCAGCTTCAATCATGGCATCGATAAGGTCTAGCGCACGATTCTTCAACTTTCCTGCCTCCATCGGGCCTCCCGAAACAAATACCGTAGGAATGTTTAAGCGCATTGCAGCCATCAACATTCCGGGAGTTATCTTATCGCAATTGCTGATGCATACCATCGCGTCGGCTTTATGCGCGTTTACCATGTACTCAACACTGTCGGCGATAATATCACGAGAAGGAAGGGAATAAAGCATACCATCGTGCCCCATGGCGATTCCGTCGTCTATTGCAATCGTATTGAATTCGGCGGCAAAACAGCCCAGCTTCTCAATCTCGGCTTTTACTTCCTGTCCGATTTGATGCAAGTGAACATGTCCGGGCACAAACTGCGTAAACGAATTTACAATAGCAATGATGGGTTTGCCTATTTGCTCTTCTTTCATTCCGTTAGCTCTCCACAAGGCTCTGGCTCCTGCCATTCTTCTACCTTGTGTAGACTGTGAACTTCGTAATTGATTCTTCATATCGCGACCTATTTTTTCTGGTATCCGGTTATAAAAAAAGCCCTTCTCAATTATGAGAAAGGCTTTCTAGATATCCTGTTACTACACTATGATTTATCTACATACCTTTCTCGCATCCTTGCTAATGACTAGAAGAATGACCACGAGAATAATATGTAACATATTGTTTACCATAGTGCCTGTTTTATTTCATTTTGTTTTCGACATTGCAAATGTAGGAGTAATTTTTAAACGAGCAAATATTTTTCAAAAAAACTTCTCATAAAAATTACACTTTACCATCATTTAGATGCATTTTACTTATAATTCAAAAGTAAAACGGTCGTTTTTAGAATCAAACAAAAGATACGCCGTTAAATTTATCAACCATTTTAAGATTAATTCACTATGCAAATCAAGTTTATTTAGAACTTCCATGGTGCCATTTTTCAAAATAAGCAACCTTCAAAATGACGAATTGTATACTTCATTTTGCCCGTTCGTTTACTTTCATTTCAAACCTAATGAAGTTCGAATCGTCAGATGGCGACCTGACGATTTAATCATAGTGAAGAACGAATCGTCAGGTGGCGACCTGACGATTTGATTGTCGTGAAGAACAAATCGTTTGATGGGCATCGAACGATTTGATCATAGTAAAGAGTGAATTGTTTGATGGGCATCTAACGATTCCCTTCTCACGACGTTCGAAACTCAAGTAACCTATGAATCGGAAACGTTCAAACAAAAAAAAACCGGAGAGTAAGCCCCCAATGCTTCTCTCCGGTTCGAGTAAGAAAAAACTAGCTTAGAAGTATAATAGTTTTTCTACAGTTGTCCTTTCGGGTCGAAAGATGCTTCATGAATCTTTCCTTTGCCCAACACATGAATATAGGTATCAAACGTGCGTTGATTTTCTTTCATGTTGATAATGCGGGCACCATTTACAAGATCGCCATAGGTTGTTTTGCCTCCCGAAAAACGACCATACGCCAAGGCGATTCCATGCCAATACGCAATGTAATCGTTTACGTGGTCGTGACCTACGAAAGTACCCATTACATCGCCGGCTTCTTGCATTGCAGCAAACATTCCGGTATTGATCTGTGGCGCGCACTCTTTCTCGTTTTTCACACCTACAGGCTTCACCTTTTCGTTGCCAAAGGCCGGTGTATACTCCGGTAGCGGAATGTGGAAGAATGCCAATGCCGGAAGCGGCTGGTTGTTGTTTGCTGCCGTATAGTTGGCGCTGGTTTCACGAAACCAATTGATTTGCGGCTGCGTAAACCATCCGTATCCTTCGATATGTTTCAAGGTGCTATATGCTCTTGAGTCGAGACAATATAACAAACCTCCCACGTTATTGTTTGCGTCAAGTAGTTCGATTACCGCATCAGGGTTGCCACTTTTTACGCGATCGGCACTCAGGTTGCCCGGAATGGTTTGCAGTAAATTGCTGATGCTGTCGCGACTCCAACCGTGCTCGTCGTCGTGGTTTCCGAAGGTTACTACAAACGGAAGTTTGCGATCTACGATCGGTTGCGTCACTTTGAGCCAACCTTCTTTTACCGGTTTTGCGGTAACGATATCACCTGTAAGCAGTACCAGATCGGGCTTCTCCTTTTCCAATACTTCCTCGATTAGTTGCGATGCTGCCTCAGATGCTGTTTCGCCGTAATTGAAGTGCACATCCGTAAACTGTGCAATCTTAAAGTTTCCGTTGGCATCGAAGCGCAAGGTTTGCGCTGACACAGTCAACGCAAACGCACTTACTAAATTTGCCAATCCAAGCCAATAAAAAGCAAATCTATTCTTTTTCATTATGATCCTTTTCTTTGATTAGATTCAGGTTTACAACCCTAATAAACGTTTTATTTTATGGAAAATTTCGTTGTTGTCGTATACACCGCCAAACGCGTCGCTACCCGGGCCGTAAGCAAAGGAAGATACCAAGACTCCGGTGTGTCCGCCGTTTGTAAACTTCGCAGTTACCGAACCTTTTGCCTCATCTCCATCGAGAAGAGACAAGCCTCCCGTTTCGTGGTCTGCAACCACAAGCACCAAGGTTTCGCCGTTTGTCTCAGCCCATTTTAGCATTTCGCCGGTAGCTTTGTCAAAGTCTAGCGTCTCCATCATGGTGTTGTACAGGTCGTTTCCGTGCGCATAGTCGTCGCTTTGTGAGCCTTCGATCATGAGGAAGAATCCGTTTTTCTGCTTAGAAAGTGTTTCTACGGCTTTAAGGGAAGCTTTTGACAACAGGTTGTCGCGCTTTTCTGCCGGAGGCATTTCCAATGAATCGGTCAAGCAAAAAACCTTTGCGCTGTTTGCGTTCAACACCTCATCGGCATTGGTGGTAGCTAGGTAACCTTTTGCTTTCATCTCGGCAAACAGGTCTCTGCCATCGGGACGGTTTGCAAAGTATTTGCTTCCGCCGCCAAAGATGAAATCTACATTCGACTCCAAGAAGTGAGGAGCTAGTTCCCAAGCATTGTTTCTATCGGTATGATGCGCGCAGAATGCAGCCGGCGTAGCATCGGTAAGTTGCACTGTGGCAACCACTCCTGTAGCCAGGTTTTTCTTCTTTGCGTCGTCCATGATTGTTTGACGAAGGGATCCGTCGGAGTTTACCGAGATGGTATGATAATCGGCCTTCTCGCCCGTTGCCATGGCCGAAGCCGCAGCACCCGAATCGGTGATCAGTTTGTTGGCACAGGTGGTACGAACCAAACCTGCCGCCATTGCGTTTTCAGTGATATTCAACTTTCCGCCATTCGCCACCAATGCAGAGGCGAAGTGAGAAGTACCCGTACCATCGCTGATCATCAAGATTACATTCTTTACTTTCTTGCCTTTGGTTGGGGCTACACGTACGACGTCGTACATGTCTTTGTTTTCGAACGTTTGCGGAACGTCGCGTCGGTTTTGAGCCGACATGGTCATCGTGGCAAGGAAAGCCAATGTTCCTGCCAGTCCGTATGCTAAGCTGTCTTTTACAATCTGTTTCATGTGCGTGTAATCAATAACCCATGTTTTGTTTCAAATTCTTGCTCGAGTTTACCTCGTCTAAAGGAATTGGGAATACGTGGTGAATATTCGGGTTGAATGTTCGCGACTCCCAGATCTGAATGGTATCCACCTTTGTGATCTCGATCTTATCGTTTACCATTTTGATCTCTGTTTTGAGTCCGTGAAGCGGTTTGGCATAAGCTGCTTGTGCGTCTCCCCATCGTACAAGGTCGAAGTGACGGTTTGTCAACTCGCCTGCAAGCTCGCAGCGTCTTTCATGCTTCAGGTCTTCTTTGGTTGCATTAGAAATCGGAGCCAAACCTGCACGAGTACGTACCTGATTCAACGGTTCGTCGCCGTTCTTTCCTTGCCAGATCAAAGCCTCTGCCTTCCATAGTAATACTTCAGAGAAGCGGATCAACGGAATGCTTAAACGTGTAGTCATGTTGTTTCCGTCGGGATTCACCAATTTACCTACTGCGTCTGCCGGCTTAAACGGATCCATGTATTTGTTGAATTGCATGCCCGATTCGCTGGTAGTTGAGTAATATTGGCGTTTATCGCCAAGGAACATAAACTCATCACCCGGCATTAGGATGGTTGTTTTTCTACGCTTATCGCCCGGTTCAAACTCTTTGAACAGTTCGATGGTAGGCATGAAGTAACCCCAACCGTTGTAAAGTCCCCAGCCTTTGTTTTCGAGCATTACACCCGGAAGCTTCGAGCCGTCGACCTCGGTGCTGGTCCATGACCAAATGTATTCGCTGCTCCAGTTGTTGTCTACTTTGAATACGTCGTCGAATTCTGCCATCAATTGGTGATGAGGTATTACTTTGTCGCAAAACTCGATCACGTCGTTTAGTGAAGAGGTCTCGTATTGTGCATTGTAAAGCGATGCTTTTGCGGCATAAGCCCAAGCTGCCGTTTTGTGCGGACGACCGTATTGTTCTACTGCCAACTCTGAGAAGTACGGCAACATTTCTGCTGCTTTTTCGAAGTCATTGATGGCGAATTTGTAGTTTTCCGAAACGGTTTTCGGACGTGGCACATCCATGTTATCCACCGTTACGTCTTCGGTTACAATCGGAATACCTCCGTTGGCAGCGTTGTCGCCATAGTGTGGAGCAAGCCACATGTAAGCCCATGCTCTAAAGAAGTAGGCTTGTCCTACTACTTCGTTGCGCACCTTGTCGGAAATATTCATTCCCGGAACGTTGGCAATGATATCGTTGCATCGCTTGATAAGCTGGTACATGGTAGGCCATGTGTCTTTCACGTCACGACTGTTATCAAGGATGAAGTTTTTAATATTTGCACCTCCTGCTTGCGGACGCCCCGTTACCATGTCGTCGCTGGCATTCATGTACCACATCACTCCACGGCCGGTAACTCCTTCTTTTGCGGTCCAGAAGTAAAGACCGTCTGCTGCCTTGCGCGCATCATCTTCGGTGCGCCAGAAAACTTCGAGTGATGGTTCTCCTACCGGCTCGTGCGACAAGAAGTCGTTGCACGAAGACATCAATACTGTTGATAGAAGCAAAGATCCAAATATATATTTTAGTTTCATAAAATTCAAACGTTTTTAAAGTTCAGACATCGAATCGATTAGAAATTTACATTTAAACCGAAAGTAAACACGCGTGATACCGGGTAGCGACCTCCATCGAGACCGTTGTTACCAACCTCAGGGTCCATACCGCTGTACTTTGTAAGTGTGAATAAGTTTTCACCGCTTGCATATACTCTGATTCTTGAATCGGGACAACCAACTTTTGTTAGTACCGATTTAGGAAGCGTGTACCCTACTGTCAGATTCTTCAAGCGTAGGTAGTTTCCTTTCTCTAGGTAGAAATCTGAAACACGAGAGTAGTTGCTGTTTTTATCGTCCATCGCCAAACGAGGAATGTTTGAGTTTGGATTGTAAGTATATGAATCAAGCAAATCTTTTGAGATGTTCCATCCTTGATCGGTTGGATAAGTCATCGCTTTGGAACCATTGAAGATTTTGTTTCCTGCTACTCCTTGCAGTTGGAATCCAAAGTCAAATCCTTTCCAATCCATGCTTCCGCTTAGAGAGAATGTGTATGTTGGATTGTAACTTCCCATGTACATGCGATCTAGGTCGTCGATAACACCGTCGCCGTTAGCGTCGACAAACTTGATATCTCCCGGTTGCGCATTTGGTTGAATTAGTTTACCATCTTTTGCGTATGCGTCAATCTCATCTTGCGAACGGAACAATCCGTCTGTTTTGATCAAGTAATATGAGTACCAAGCCTCTCCTACTGCCGATTGCAACGGTGCCAAACTGCGTACGTTTTGAGTGTGAGCGATGCGATCTTTATCGCCAAGGCTTGTCACTTCGTTTTTCAACGTAGAGAAGTTACCCGTAAGCATGTAGTTTACCTGGTCTACTTTGCCATTGTACGAAAGGCTCATCTCGATACCTGAGTTGCGTACACTTCCGATATTGCCCAGAGGCGCTTCCTTGATTCCTCCTACCGAAGGAACGGTAATCTGGTCGATCAAGTCTTTGGTGTCTTTTACGAAGTAGTCGAACGTAAAGTTCAATTGATCGTTGAAGAAGTTAGCATCAAGACCTAAGTCGATTTGCTCCGACGTTTCCCAAGTAAGGTTACGATTGGCAATGGTAGCCAAACCTAGACCTTGAATTGGTGTTTGCCCCGCATTACCCAAGAATGTAAACCAAGGATCTTGTTGCAATTTCACGTTGTATGAGTAGTTGTCTACCGCGGCAACGTTACCGATTTGTCCCCAGCTGGCACGTAGTTTAAGCAAACTTACCGCCGATTGCTTTGGGAAGAACTTTTCGGAAGATAGTTTCCAGCTTGCCGAAGCAGCAGGGAATACGCCCGAGTTGTTTTTGTAATATAGCTTTGAAGTAGCATCGTAGCGAAGGCTACCTGTAAGGAAATAACGATCTTCGTATGAGTAAGAAACACGTCCGAAGGTTGAAACCTGTGAATTTTCCCAAAACTCTTCGCTTGGTTTTTCTTTTGTCCAGTCGGTTCCGTTTACAACCGATTGTGCCCAGTCGTCTTCTTGGTCGAATCCGTACACTCGCAATGAGTTGGATCTGTAGTTTTCATACCCCATTGTGTAACCCAACATACCTGTAAAAAGGTGCTTTTCTTTAAATTCTCTTGTGTATGTTGCAGTCGTTTCCCACAACCAGTTGGTTCCCCATGAAGAACTGATTCCTCTCGAGTTTTGATTGTTTGGGTTACCAATTTCAGGAACTCTCATTTTGAAGTCTTCCGAACGTGCCGTGTTTGACGCAGCGGAAAAGTCTGATTTGATTGTCAAGCCTGTGATTGGTTTTGCTGTAAGTGTAGAAGTTGAGAAGATACGTTGATCAGGTCTGTTTTGACGCAAGCGCATCAACGTAGCCACAGGGTTTTGGATTTCGCCGAACGTTCCTGCTACCCCTAGTTCTTTTGCCCATAACGGAACGGTACCGCCAAACTGTTGTTGGCCGTTGACACCTAGCACCGGATTGCCGTTGATGTCGTATTCGTAAACCGTAGCCGAAGGAGGCATTGCCATTGCCGAAGCAATAACTCCGGTGTGAGACGTCGTGTTTACTCCGCCTTGACCGTTCATATACTGGTAACTTGCACGTTGCGCAAAGGTAAGCCAGTTGTTAACTTTAAATTCAATGTTCACATTCGCGCCCAATTTCTCGCGATTTGTATTGAGAAGGGTTCCTTCTAGCTTGTCGTACGATACAGAGGCGAAAGCTTTCAAGGTTTCACTACCTCCTGTGATCGAAGCCGCATAGTGCTGAGTAGATCCTAGTCTGAAGATCTCGTCCAACCAGTTGGTACGTGTCGTTTGCCCATAACCGTAGATCTCCGGATCCAAGCCCGTTGGGATTGATTTGCCACTAGCGATAGCCGCATCGGTTCTTACACGTGAGTACTGTGCAGCATCAAGCATTTCAGGTTTCTTGTATACCTGCTGGATACCGTAATAGATGTTTGCGTCTACTTTTACTTTACCTGCTTGCGCTTTCTTGGTAGTGATCACAATCACACCACCCGAACCTACGTGAGCTCCATAGATAGCAGCCGATGCCGCATCCTTTAATACAGAGATCGACTCTACGTCTTCCGCGTTAAATGGCGCACCCGGCACTCCGTCTACAATATATAATACTTTATCACCGTCGCGTGAGCCTTTTCCACGAATGGTAATAGAAGGAGAAGAGATCGGGTCTCCACCGTTGCTGGCAATCGTAACACCCGGAAGCTGTCCCTGCATCATTCCTTCGATATTTTGCGAGCGACCTTTTAGTCCGTCCGATACCTTCATCGAAGAAACAGCTACTGACAAGTCGCTTTTGCGTGTGTCACCGTAACCGATTACCACCACTTCGCCCAGCGCCTGAACGTCTTCTTTCAATAATACATTTAATACCGTTTCGCCTTTCAGCTTTATTTCTTGTGAGATGTAACCGATGTAACTAAATACTAGGGTTGCGTTTTTTTCTGCTTCAATAGAGTAGTTGCCATCAAAGTCGGTTATGGTACCTACCGTGGTTCCTTTTACCGTAACGTTTGCTCCGATCACCGGATAACCATCGTCGCCTGTAACCACGCCTTTCAGCTTAGAAACATTTTGTGCGACAAGCTCCGAAGCCATCGACGATACAACAAAAAGGACAAATAGCATGTGAAGAAATCTTCTTCGCATCAACTCATTTTTCTTCATTGGAGTAATTTTAGAGTAGAGTAAGTTTATTTATCGAAAATATTAGTTTGTAACTTGCGTTTTTTGTTCACTGCAAAGCTACCTCTACCACATTACCTCCGCGTTAAGCACGCTTGACAATCAAATTACATACACAATTCATTTATGTTACGAAACGTATTACAATTTTATTTCTATATTCGCCGTCGTTTTTGTTCCCTAACAACCAATCCGTATTTTTGCTTTATGACCAAACTAACCCAGCAACAGCACCTCGACTCCATCGAACAATCGTTTCGATATTATTACCGTCCACTTACACTTTTTGCGCTACATTATGTAAAAGACACCGACGTGGCCCAAGATATCGTACAGGAGTGCTTTGCCAATCTTTGGGAAAAACAAACATCCGAAACACCTGCTGCCAATATCAAATCATACTTATATACTATGGTTCGTAACAAGTGTGTCGATGAGCTTCGCCAAAGCGACCACCTTCCTATTACACTTGAACCGTCTGATCTCGACACATACATTTCGGAAGAAGAATGTGAACGCAGATCGATTATCGAAGCTCGCTTATGGACCGCCATTGATAAACTTCCCGAACGATGCCGAGAGATATTTCTGCTAAGCAAACGGGACGGATTAAAGTATCAAGAGATTGCTACAAAGCTCGACATCTCCGTTAATACGGTTGAAAACCATGTGCGTAAAGCATTGAAGCAATTGCGAGAGAGTGCCGAAAGAATCTATTATTTCATCTTTGGCTAATTTTTTTTCAAAAACACGTAGTGGTTTTTTCCATACGCTCCGTCATAGCGTAAAGAATAAATCATTGCATGAACTCAATAGAAGAAAAATGTCTCAACTTTGTAGCACGCTACTACAAGCCCAATCAACTGGACACGCAAAAAGCCTATCAACGGTTTCTTGTCCAACAACACATTGATATTCCCAAAAGAAGAAGCACTGCCGGCATTTACAAGCTAGCTGCTGCCGTGGTTGTGATCATTGCTATCGGCCTTGGTGTCTATCACCAGTCTACCACTCCTACATGGGTTGATTTAATTGCCGGTGATGTAAAAGCCGAGTATGTACTTCCCGACAGTACCCGGATAACTCTTGCCCCGAATGCTTCTGTTCGTTACAATAAAAAGGCATATAAGGATAGCCCAACCCGATTGGTGGAAATGACCGGAAAGGTTTTCTTCCAAGTAATGCCTAATACGCTTCGCCCGTTTGAGGTTACAAATACAATGGCTCGTATTACCGTATTAGGTACTGCTTTCGAAGTAAATTATGAAGCCGAAGAAACCTCAGTATATGTAACTTCGGGGAAAGTTTCTTTTACACCTATCTCTAATGATACCGGTGTCATTTTAACACAAGGCATGGGTGCGGTATTGAAAAAGAATCAAGCCACACCTCAGCTAATCGAAGCCCCCTCTCCCAATCGTATTGCATGGAAAACAGGCTTCTTCGAGTTTGACAACACTCCGATATCGGATGTTCTTGACCAATTATCATCGTATTATCAAACACAGCTCAGCACCAACTCCACAAACAAGCGTCTGAGTGGCAAGTTTGATGCCGATCAGAAGGGTGTTATTATCAATATGATTGAACGTGTTTTACAAATCGAAATCAACGAAACGAACTAACCAGTTTATAGATTATGAAATACATTTACCTCTTAACCTTTTCGTTGTTCTTTGTTCTTGTCCCGACAAATGCTTCGGCACAACAAACAAAAACCATCAAGGAGTGCCTCGACTTTTTACAAGGCAAAGAAGATATAAACTTTGTATACGACGCAGATATTAAACTAAACAAACCTTATAAAGGGGCACCAATTGAGCAGCTCGAACTGGGCAATGCCTTAAACAAGTTATTGACGCCAAACGATCTTCGTTGGGAGGTACAAGGAAAACACATTTTGCTCTTTCCTGCCAAGCAAACTCAAAAAAAGTATTCGATTAGCGGGTACATTACCGATCCCAACAAAGAATCCCTGATCAATGCAACCGTGTATGTGCTCGGCCAAAACAAAGGAACACAAACAAATGCTTATGGCTTTTTCAGTGTTACTTTGCCTCCGGGCAAGCAAAAACTCCGCTTTTCATATGTCGGATACAAAGAACAAATTCTTGATATTGATCTGCACTCAAATACATTGGTTCATATCACCCTCGAAGAAGGGACTCTGCTTGACGAAGTTGTGGTATTGGGTGATCTCAACTCTCCTATCCATACTACCCAAACAGGAAAGATTAGCCTTTCGCCACAACAACTAAATACGGAATATGCCTTGTTCAGCTCTCCCGATTTGATTAAGACACTGCAAAACATTCCGGGTGTCGCTCCGGGTACTGACCTAATCTCCGGTCTTTTTGTTCGGGGAGGAACCAACGACGGCAACTTGTTTCTGCTCGACGGTACCCCATTGTATCAGGTCAACCATGTAGGCGGACTGTTTTCTTCGTTCAATACGGACGTTATTAAGAATGTAGACTTTTACAAAAGCGGATTCCCGGCTCGCTATGGAGGACGTACTTCCTCTGTGGTTGATGTGCGCACCCGCGATGGAAATGCTAAAGAGTTTCATGGCTTGTTTTCAATCGGATTGCTCGATGGTAGAGCTCTCATCGAAGGCCCTATCATTAAAGAGCGAACGTCTTTTATTGTAGGGATGCGTCGTAGTTGGGCCGATGCACTCATGGCATTGGCTTGTGGAATCACAAACCTCGCACAAGATGAAACCAAACTTCTTACTCGTTTTGCCTTTCACGATCTCAATGCTAAGATAACCCACAAATTCTCGGATCGCAGCAAGGCCTACCTGAGTTTCTACTCGGGCAATGATGCGTTAAAAACCAGAGCCGATCAGTTTTTTGAATACAGTATAGATAGCAGAGAGGAATATCAAACCCGATCAACATTTTCATGGGGCAACCATACGGTTTCGGCCAATTGGAACTACCAGCTCTCCGCTAAGCTTTTTTCAAACTTCTCTGCCGTGTATTCACGTAACAACTCGCTGCTTCGTTATTCCGAAAAGTCGCACCATTTCAAAGATGACAACGTAACAGAGTCAGTCTTCCAACTTTCAGATACATGGAAATCTACCATTGATGATATTGGGTATCGTGTAGAGTTTGACTATCGCCCCAACCAGGAACATTATATCCGCTTCGGTACAAACTATTTGCATCACATCTACAAGCCGCACGGCTCTTCCAGCTTTAGTTCATTTAATGACAGCATCGTTTCAGACACATTGCTCATGTCGAATGCTCACAAATACATAGGCAACGAACTCGCCATATATGCCGAAGATGATATTCAACTCACGGATCGATTCAAAGCAAATATCGGTGCTTACTTTGCATTGTATAATGTAAGTGGCAAAAACTACTACTCCTTAGAACCGCGTATCGCATTGAAATACCTTTGTACGCAACGTACCGCACTCAAGGTTTCGTATACCGAGATGAGCCAATTCGTACATCAATTGGCCAGTACATATCTAAACTTACCTTCTGATTTTTGGGTGCCTTCTACTCGCAAGGTTAAACCGTCGCGCTCCAGAATGATTTCGGCAGGTATCTATTCCGATCTCACGCCTCACTTGCACCTAGATATCGAGGGCTATTACAAAACACTTGATCATCTGCTCGAATACAACGGAGGGAACTCGCTTATCCCCGACGCGCAAAACTGGGAAAACTTAGTTACCGATGGAAAAGGACGCTCCTACGGCTTGGAGGTGGCATTGGCATATACAACTCAGAAATTCTCTGCAAACGCATCCTACACCTTGTCATGGAGCGAACGAAAGTTTGAGGAATTATACAAAGACTGGTATCCCGACAAGTACGACAACCGACACCGTCTATCTCTTTCGGCACACTATCAATTCAGTAAAAAGATCGATGCTTATGCCGGATGGACTTATCGAACAGGAAACAAAGTGACAATACCCACTCAAATGATCAATGGTCCTCAACTCCCGGGCATTCCTGGTACAACTCCGCCACAATGGGTCTATGAATCACCAAACAACGCAACGCTTCCCAATTACCACCGTCTCGATGTAGGAATCAATTTCAGAGGTACAACAAAGCGCGGACGTGAACGAATCTGGAACCTAAGCATCTACAATGCCTACTGCCGCATCAACCCCATCTTTGTGAACGTAGAACCGAATCCCGGTGGTGGCTTCAAGGGTAAAGCCGTGGGCATATTCCCGATCATACCATCTGCTAGTTATACACTAAAATTCTAGATTACAAATGAAACTTACAAATATACTCATAGGTACAGCCCTGCTGTCTACTACATCTTGCTCATACAATTTCGATATCTCGTGCATCAATGCTGAGAAGAAACTCGTGGCCTATTGTTTTCCGGGCAATGGAGATACAACCTTGATTCAACTCTCACCCAGTGTTCCTCTGCAAAGCGACGACTTTCTCATTTCGGGAGTAAAGGAGGCCGATATCTCGTTCTCTGTAAATGGTGACAGCAAGCCCGTCGAGCGGCTCGACCCGACAGCAGGTCCTCACTTTTTCACCACAGCTCCATGTAAACCCGGTGATCAAATCCAATTATCGGCACACGTTAAAAACCTGCCTCCTGTTGCATCATCTACCTCTATTCCTGAGTTGATTATATTGAATAATATAACTTTAAAACTAGGACATAGCAATACCACTAAGTGTGTCGAGTTTCAAATCAACTTTACCGATCATCCTGATCGCAAAGACTATTACGCCATACGCATTGAAACAAAACAGGAAACATGGGAAAACGACTCCCTTGTCTCATCCTATATATATGCACAAAGCATAGACACCAACAGAGAACCGTTACTGAAAAATTCCACTCAGTTAGACGATCTTTTTATGCCTACCCCTGATCAACTTCATGATATTTATATCTGGGACGATACCAACATTCAAGGTAAAAACTACACATTAAAGCCAGGCATCCACTATTGGCCAAATCAAGAAGATAATTGGAGTGAGCAGAAAAGACAGTATATCTATTCTTACAGAATCAGCCTTTACACATTCTCCGAAGCGTTTTATAAATATCTCAAAAACGTAAACGAGATCAACAACAACCAGCTCGGCGACTCAGACTTGGCCCCCAAACGTCCTACATACACCAACATCGAGAATGGATTTGGCGTACTGGGAGGCTACAGCCTTGTCCAATCCGAATGGCTCGATAATATTTAATCAATTTAATAGACAATATTCATGAAAAAGATTGTATTAACATTAGCTCTTGCAGCAACTACTCTATGCTCATATGCCCAGAAGTCGGGAATTATTGCCGGATTCTCATACGGAAAACTTGGTAAACATACATCACTGTTCAAAAAACAGAGACTTTGTTATCACACTATATATTCCGATTATAAGTAACAATTGATTCTTTAACCCAGCCTCATGTGCGAACATCAGGCTGGGTTTATTCCAACCGCAAAAAGGTTTTCACAGACTTTTTAGAATCATTCATTTGCATCTAAGGAATAAACATCAACCTGGATTCTTTACACGCATCATAGATATCGAAATTTTACATCCAAAATAAACAAGCACATTTTATAATATCTACAAAGACCTAGCAAGGACTTCACAACCCCTGTTTATCAGCAATATAAATACCGCATTAGTTTTAACCTATCTCTATATTGATTTTTCCAATAGTCTATTTTGTAATCAAACCAAATTTATACCGCATCTTTGCAATGTGGAAAGGAAATAAAGCCTGACACACTAGAAACAATCAGTAAGTTAAACTTTTAAATATTATAAGTCTATGTCAGTATTAGTAGGAAAACCAGCACCAAGCTTCAACGCTTCAGCAGTTATCAATGGTGGAGAAATTGCAGAAAACTTTTCTCTAGAACAATATAAAGGCAGTAAATATGTAGTATTTTTCTTCTATCCTGCCGACTTTACTTTCGTTTGTCCTTCAGAATTGATCGCTTTCCAAGATCTAAAGGAAGAATTTGCTAAAAGAGACACTGTAGTAGTAGGTTGCTCTGTTGACTCACAATTCTCTCACTGGAAGTGGTTACAAACAGAAAGAAACCATGGTGGTATCAAAGGTGTAGACTATCCATTGGTTGCAGACTTCTCTAAAACAATTGCTAAGAACTATGATGTTTTGGCAGGTGAATATGTAGAAGCTGAAAACGGAGAAATCGCATTCAACGGCGCTCCATTGGCATACAGAGGTTTGTTCCTAATCGACAAAGCTGGTGTAGTACGCCACCAAGTTGTAAATGACCTTCCATTGGGCCGTAACGTAGAAGAGGCTTTGAGAATGGTAGACTCACTACAATTTGTTGAAGAATATGGTGAAGTATGTCCGGCAAACTGGAAGAAAGGTAAAAAAGGAATGAAACCTACACAAGAAGGTGTAGCTGAATATTTGTCTGAAAACAAGTAATCACAACACGGGAGTAACCACCCGTTCACATTCTTAATTCTCTAGTTATATTCTTAGAATAGCTTTAGCTCTAGTACATATTATAGTTGATGTACAGTATTATGAATTGGATAAAAAAGAGGAGTTCGTGATTGAACTCCTCTTTTTGCGTTTATAGGTTTATTCACCAAAAACGTTATCCCATGATGTATTTGGTCTTTGCTCCCAAAAGTTTGTAAACTCCGGCTACAATAGCCCACGAAACCGTAAAGGCGATCACTCCTGCCACCAATATTTGCAAGCTTACAGGAATTCCCATTGCACGTACCAACAGTACGGCCGGCCCCGTAAAGAAGTAATGAATCATATATACTCCAAATCCACATTTTGTAAGATTGGCCAGTGATTGCTGTATAAAAGGAGATTGAACACGCACCTTCATGATCCACATAAACAGCGGTAAGGTCATCATCACCACATTGAGCGAATTGTAGGTAAAGAACAACTCCAACATCTCATCACTATATTCGGGAAGCGCTGTAATGTGTCTAAATCCAATGAATGTAACAAGAAAGCCAACTACAAACATCGGTAATCCAACGATTGTAATCTTCGAAAGCGACCAGTCGTGATTTCGCAGGTAATGCCCCAGCAATAAGTATCCGTTGAATCCGGCAAAGTAATACAACATTCCAAATTGATTCCACGAGCAAGTTCCCCACAAATAAGGAGAAACGAACTGATTATAATATGGCAGCAACGTGGTGATCCCCCAAAAGATCAGAAACAAAAGCTTTGCACGCTCCGAAGCCTTTTCGACCCAAGCCGAGAATATAGGCAAATAAAGATAGATACCGATAAGCAGATAAATGTACCACATGTGCACGTCCATCAGAGAGAAGTTGAACGGAATCTGTTCGATATATCCTAACGAAACTGCCAATGACTGGCGTGTAGCCTCAACTCCCGAGTAAGGGAAGAAATCGAGAATGATTTCCGGGTTCAAACCTAGTAAACCTGTGATCCAAGGAAACAGATTGTAGATAACAGACCAAATTAGAAAAGGCCAAAAGACACGACTGATTCGTTTCTTATAGAAGATAGACTGTTCTTCCTTTACCGGTAAAAGTAAAGCCCCGGTTATCATCACAAAAAGAGGTACACACGGACGCAAGAAAGAACCGTAAAGGGCTCCGAAGAATTTGATCTCATCGATATTTGCCGGAGCTTCGCCCGGATAGAAGTTAAATGGGTCGGCACAGTGGCAGCATACCACCATAAACATGGCTACAAGACGCATCACGTCGAGCCAAACTACATGCTGATTGTTTTTCATCGTTATTTGTTTTATGAATTGATTTGTTAGAAGTTACTACTGCTTGATGCAATGTATAAAGAGCAATCTCGCTTGACAAATTCATCAAAAAACAAAATTATTGATTTAAGAACGGCTATTTTTTGCTTTAAAGCAAAAAACGACCTATTTGCCGGCTCGTATACGGCTAAGTGTATAGATCGAAACTCCAAGAAAGGCAGCTACATACTTGAGCTTTACTCGATTTATAATTCCTGGAAATCGGTTGAGAAAATAATGATAACGCTCGGTAGGCGAAAGCTGTAAACGCTCTACGAATATATGACTCAACTGATTGTATCCGTCTTGATGTACAATACGTCCCCAATTAGCGATATCTATATATTCTGAATAAAGCAAATTAAGCGCTGAAATCGGAATTACATACATCTTACAATCTTCTAGCGTTTCTACACTTTCTACCGAAGACTTATTATAATATAAAGATCCCATACCAAAAGTGATATCACCCTCTGAGCTAAACCAGGTAGTAGTATCTTCGCCATCGTGATGAAAAATGGAACGGGTTAACCCTTCTTCGATAAAATAGACATTATGATCTACGACTCCGGACTTGACTAGAAGGGTATTTTTAGGAATCTCACGCAATTGCATATAGGAAGTAAGCGCGCTTAGGGCTTCTTCACTTATGGGATAAGTTGCTTTGATACGTGATATAATATGATTCATAATTCAAAGGTGACTCTTTTATTGCTAAAAACAAAGGCATCTCCGTATTTGAAGATGCCTTTGTTGCTTTATCGCCTCAACGATGTTCTTTTATTTTTTTCTTACAAAGCTTTGTAACGGTTCAATGCCTCCATAAAGTAATAGTCGGCATAGGTAAGCGGAACGTCTATTTCTTGTTTGTGCGGAATACTACCTACACTGTGCATGAGGATAAAGTTATTGTTGGTTCCAAGTTCTGCACGATAAGCAGGCGAAGCCAGATTGTAAAGAATTTCTTCAGCGCTTTGACGGTATTTCTTTCCTGCATCGCCAAGATATCCACTTAGCTCAAACAAAGCCGAACAAGTGATTGCAGCAGCGGAAGCATCGCGCGGTACGGTTGTAAAACGTGACGCATCGTATTCCCACTCAGGATTATATCCTTCTACGCCGGCATGGAAATCCCAATACGGAACTTTATCTTCCGGTAGATTAGCATGATCTAAATAATAGTCGGCCATCTTTTGTGCAGTATCCAAGAACTTCTTGTCTTGTGTTTCGCGATATACCATGGTGTAACCATAAATACCCCAAGCTTGTCCGCGTGCCCAAGCCGAGTTGTCGGTAAACCCTTGACAAGTTGCCTGATCTTTAACGGCTCCGGTCAATGTATCATAGTCTACTACGTGGTAGCACGAGTAATCGGGACGAAGCTGATGCTTGGCCGTTGTTTCGGCATGCTTGGTTGCAATATCACTAAAACGTTTATCACCGGTTTTCTTTGCCGCAAAGTAAAGCAACTCCAGGTTCATCATATTATCAATGATCACAGGATAAAACCATTCGGTTTGCCCATCCCATGCTTTGCGGTAATTCCAAGACTTGATTGCTCCTACTCTGTCGTCGAAACGTGTACAAAGCGACTTTGCCGACTCAACCAATACGTCTACATACGATTCATCACCTGTGAGACGGTAGGCATTTCCATAACTGCAATACATAAGGAAGCCGATATCATGGTGAGATGTCAATGTTTTCAAAGGCTCGAGTGCATGTGTCCAACGAAGCGCATTCTTTTTCATTTCTTCCGATTGGTTGAGCTCGTAGATGTACCAAAGTGTACCCGGGAAGAAACCTTCTGTCCAGTCGTTACGCTTGGTACAACGAAGCGATCCATCTGCCTTCGAGGTACGCGGAAAAACAGTAGAGTCTTGTACGATATTGATTAAGTTGTTTGTTTGTGCATCCGCAAACGTTACGTTCTCTTGGATAAACTGCTCTTTCTTAGTGTCAGTTTGCGAGCAGGCAATCATCAGCGACGCCATAAGCGTCAGTCCAATTGTCTTTTTCATGATTATTCTTTATTTATTCGAGTTGTAAGCTTTGCTAAATTATACAATTTTATCAACTTTTTAAAGCTTCACTACTTTAAACTGATAATTTCCTTCTGTTTTAGAATCCAGAGCCGTAAAGACCAATCGATAGATCGTATCTCCCCAAACATTTGACAAACGCTTATCGTCTAAAGCAATGGCTTCTTTATCTACCTGAAAAGCTTGTTTGTCGTATTCGATAGCAATCTGCTTGTCGTTTACGTTGATGATCACTTTACCCGGCGTATCAAGAGATATATCTCCGTAAGACAAGAAGTGAATCCGGTTATTTTCCTTTGCTGTTTTGAGCTTGAAGTTGTCTTTGATTACCAAACCTCCATTGTCGAGACGGTAACTTCGCTTCCAGCTTTCCACTTGTGCTTCTTCGGGGTATGCTGTCGCAATATTTGCCGTAAATTGTTTCTTCGACGGAGAAAACTCTACCTCCGTAGCTTTATAGTTGGCACCGAACTTCTGAGGAACACCATTGATCAGAGGCAAATTGTGGTAGTTGCTTTGCATGGTCCAGATCGAATACCGCTCGCCGCTAAAGGTCTGGCGGGTATAGGTTCCTACTCCTGCATCGATCAATACCGGTTGGTCGTCGACATAAAGAGAAAACGTTCCGGCATCATTGTGGTTATGACTTTCGTTGTTGTATCCACCCTTGGCAGCTACAAAAAAGCCATTCTTAGGGTTCTGAATATAACAAAACTCCGTTTCGGGATACCATGTATAATGGGGCGTTTCGTGTTTAGGGGCAACCTTTGCCATTGCATCCTCATTCAAGATGGTTTGCAACGTTCTGAATATATCAACCGAAGGCTTAATCTGCTCTTCTTTTGCCGATGCCAAGAATGCTCCGTAACTACACATCTCATCACTGTTTACCGCCTTACCGTAACGATAAATCAACGGTGCTTCGCCTCCGCCCCGCGCTGCCGCGTCGGCAAAGTTGACAACCCATCCGCTGCCTACGTACGAGCGTGAAATGTATTCGCCCATATTTCGGATGATGGCTTCGTCAAAGATTGAAACCTTCCCACCTGT
Organism: Tannerellaceae bacterium; assembly: GCA_051656605.1. Taxonomy (GTDB): domain Bacteria; phylum Bacteroidota; class Bacteroidia; order Bacteroidales; family CAMTPD01; genus UBA12018. The sequence goes on from JBOGCF010000006.1 coordinate 42,915, forward strand.
AAGGTCTGATAATAACTGTAGGTAATCGTACATCTTACCTGCCGCATGCCCCCAATAGGATGGGCCTTCTTCGCAAGCTCCATCGCTTTTGGTATAATTGATAAACTTATCTACCGAAATCATCGTGCGGTGTACAGCTTCCGTTAGTTTCTTCGGATCATTTTCGAGCAACATAAAACATTGCAACACGTTGGAGTTGCACCAAGGATTCCAATTGTTGACCATCGTTTCCGGTTTGGCATTAAAAGCCATCCACCAGAAGTGACTCTCGCGCATATAGGTATCGAGGATACGGGTTTGCAATTCATCGCGCAAGCGGATCGAGATCACCGGGTTTTCTTTATCAAACTCTTTTCCCAAAAAATAGTAGACCCATGAAAGCATCGACCCGAGGTTTCCGGCTGTAAGATCAATATAATGCTCGCGATGATCGGGTAGCGATGTGCGCGAACGTTGCGAGGTAAGATGAGCAGATAGTGCCCACGATGTCATTTCGCACAGATAGTATACTCCATTTATGATTTGTGGTGTGAAGCGGCCTTTGCCTTCGGCCAGTTCGGCAAAGAAGAGTGCCGCCAGCGCATTGTTGTTCTGATTAAACGGATCTTGCATGATGTCGCGTGATCCGCTTTTTTGAAACTCCAAGTAATCGGTTGCCTGCACAACTTGCCATTTGTAGCCGAGCTGCTTTTCTCCCTGAGCGATTAAACGGGCTTTGTTTGCTCCTAAAAACTGATCCCAGCCTGCACGATCTGCGTATGCGGGATAAGGTACCCATTTCTGATTGAGCAGAAGTGCATTTTGCAAAGCTTCAGGCTTCATTTCCTTTTGAAGCAAGTCACGATAATCGTGAGCAAAAAGCGGCTGCGCGGCAACTAAAGTTCCGCAAAGACCGATAAATAAAAGTGTTTGTCTGAACATGGTAATAATGAGATCTAGTTGTTAGTTACGAATGGTTACTTTTTCACTGTTACGGCCTTTGGCTTTGGGTTGTGCTTGCCACTGACCATCACTCCACTGCCCTTCGACCGTACAACCGGCCGGAGTGTAAAGCTTAAAGTCGACATTCCAGTCTTTCGGAAAAGCCGGTAATAAGTATACGGTTCCATCATAGGTTTGCATCACCATATCTTGCAGAGTTTGCATGTAATTGCCGGCAATGTCCTGGTCGGGAAGCCAGTCGAAGTTAGGTCCCCAGAATACCGGGAACTTATGATTGGGATGCTTATTATCTATCTTTTTCAGGATATTGTCGCGAGCTTCGTCGGTAAGCCCCAAGATCGCGGCTTGTTGCCCATCTTGATACCACCCTTGGTGTCCTTTTATTTTTCGTTCATTAAATGCTTTAACGCCTTTCGCTCTATCTGGCGTTGAAAAGTTACATTGGCGGAATGGAAACATAACATACAATTCGGGATTCTCGACATTGCTACGCTTCGGATCATAGATTTCGGCCGGAAGGAATGTGGTGTCGTTCGACGGTATTGCCGGCAATCGTTTTTGCAGATTGCTTAACCAAGCCGCCTCAGCTTCATCCAATAAACCTTGAGGAAGCGACAGCAAACCCGATACGGATGCATGCAATCCGGCTACCGTAGGCAAATCATTTATCACACCATACCAATAAGTTTCGAGCGACTGTGTAGGGGTTATCTTCAATGCTACTGATTTATCCTTGCCAAATCGGTTATCAAAATAAAGAAGCAACTCTTTCGACATCGGGATAAGCATTTCCTTTGCGAAAGCCTCATCGTCTGTATAGTTGTAATAATCTAGCATCAAACAGATCAGTTCCACATTGGGATTATACATATAGCGAATGTAGGTATTGTTTACTTCGCCTTTTGTTTTTTCGGTTCTGTCCCACCCGTAGTCGCGACACGAATAAGTTCCGAATGGCAACATGGTTTCGGGTATCGAAGCTCCTTCTACTCCATAAAAGTCGGAGCTAATGGCTTTGAATACCGGCATATTCTTTTTATACAACTCAAACAAAGGGCGCATCATATCAAAGTTGCCGGCTGCCAACATCGGATGATACATCAATCGTGTATTTTGCCACCAAAAGCACTCGCCCCACAAACGGAAATCGGGACCAAAGTCTCTATCTTTATCCGTATGCACCGCATCTACAGTAAATAAGCTACCATTGAACTTGATCGGATAATTTCCACGTCCGGCACAAGCCGAAATCCATTTCTGTAAATTGTAAGCTTCGGTAATTCGCTCTCCTGTTACTTGATCTGGTGTAGATACCACGATGTGACTTCTTTTCCAGTAGTCATTCCACCATTTCTTGGTTTGCTTTAATGCCTTTGCTTCTGATTTAGTTTGGTCGGCAATTTGCTTGGCTTGTGCATACCAAGCTTCGGTACTCGCACATTGAGCGGTATACGCAATTACTTTCAAGTCGAATGCATGCACAGGGGGTGTTGTGCTCAACAATGTATCGTTCTGTTTTACAAACTTGTCGTTTTGTGGAATGTATAAACCAAAGGTACGGTCTTTATACATATCACCATAAGTCGTTTCATCAACATTAAGTTGTTGGAAATTGAGTGTAAAAGGATACAATGAGTTTTGATTTCTATAGCAAGTAGCCAGAGCATTGGGTTTGTTCAATACGATATCAGCATGCTCTTCGATTCGTCCTATCGAGTCGGGAATATCTTGCAATCCCCAAAAGCCACGCATTTCTGCCGAGCCCGGTTTTACTGTTTTTGTTTCTTTCCGCCAACTCACCGTTGCAGCTTTTACGTTTACTTTTGTTTTACTCTTCCCCGAAACATAGATCACAGGTGATTGCGCATCAACAAAAAGTTTTAACTCGCAGGTTGGCATTTTTACTTCGTATACTCCGTCCGCAGTATTAAGACACTGCACAAAATTGCCGTTTGTAACAGGATTGGGAGTAAGCGAAATATCGACACGACCAAGTTTCATCAGTCGTCCCGATCCGGCCCAACTGTCTGTGCGGGAAACGTAAAAGCTAAGTGTTCCATCGGGTTGCATCCATACGTTTGCACCAACTTCGCCATTTCCTATTGGCATCGAAGCGGCTGCATTAAGCGAAGGCTCTGTCCATGTTACCGTAGACTGTGCTTGTACCGACAGTACAAATAGCAACATGATGAATAAGTTAAGTAATTGTTTCATGGTGTATGTTTTTTATGAGAATTCTCGTTCTTCTAAAATCAAAGAAGTTGGACGTGTTTTCACAAACACACCCAACCTCTATTTAGCTTATGAATATCGAAAATTATTAGTTGATCCAACCTTCATTCTGCACAAGATTTTGATTCATCTGACATTCTGCCGAAGGAATAGGCCATGTGTATAGATAATCACCTCCCCAGGAGTTGGTATATTGTGATTGTCCCCAAATTTGCTTCAAGCCTGCACCTTGATAGAACTTAGTTTCTTTCCAAGTCTTCCAACGCATCTCGTCAAAGAAGTTTACCCCTTCTCCATTAAACTCCCAACGACGTTCTTTGCGAATGCGCTCGCGCAAATCCGCTTGATTATTTACGTATGTAGGTTTTGATGGGTCTGTGTTTTGAAGCAATGCAACACCAGCTCTTGCTCTCACTTGATTCACTAAATCAATTGCTGCGGTACTAAAACCTTGTTCGTTGATCGCTTCTGCTCTCGACAGTAAAACATCCGCATAACGGATAATCGGAATATCTATTGGAGAATATGTTCTATTTGGAATTTCAGAAGATCCTTCAGCAACAAACTTACGGAACAGATAGTAAAAACGATTGTTTGTATCTGTCTTCACATCAAATGGTTCTTCCGTATCAAACCCTCGATATGGCCAACGCAAGGTATAGGTATACGCTTTATCCGAATTAGCTCCAAGGTATTGAGAGTAAGGAGTGATAATTGAAGCCGTCAAACGCGGGTCACGATTCTCATAAGCTTTCTTGATACGAGCCTCATTGCCTTCTGATAAATATTTAGACATATCTGCTTTTTGATCTTTTGCCATCTTGTCTATCTCAGCCTGTGTCATGTTATCTCTAAAGAAATAAACCGCACGCGCATCAGGTGCCATTTCATTGTATCCCGGTATCACGTCGTTCCAATCGAATGCTGTTCCATCAGCCCATTCGTAACTATCTACGAAGTCTGTACTTGGCAAATAAGAGTTCCAGCAAGAGCCAAAAGACACACGGCTTCCATATCTAAAACTTAAATCGTTACCATAACTCTCTTGCCCGATACATTGCACAGAGAAAACCATTTCTGGACTTTGCTCATTTGCTTCCTTAAACAATTCTTTGTAGTTCCCTTGAAACAACGAGTGCCCCAACTCTCCTACTTTAGCAAAATCAGCCTCTGCCTTAGCATATTCTTGCGTCCACATATATACTTTTCCTCGCAATGCGTAAGCCGCTGATTTTGTAGCTCGTCCAAAACCTGCATCTCCGGCAGGATAACGATCCGGTAAATTTACTTCATTGATACAAGCCGTAAGATCTTCGATGATTGTATTCCAAATCGTTTCTTCTGTCTCTCGACCTCTTGTACACTCGTCTACCTCAATGGGTTCCAAATACAAAGGCACACCTTTGTATACCATATTTAATTTATAATAGAAAAATGCACGTAAGAATTTAGCTTCAGCCACAAGTCGAGCCTTCTTTTCAGCATCGACCGGAGATTTTAACGGTATATTCTTGATTGCATCATTGGCTCGATGAATCCCTTCGTAATGAAATTTCCAATATTCTGTAAATGATTTATCTGTTGCCGTTGCCGATCCTTTTAATAGGTTATAATCGGCATCACGACAATCAGTTGTAACGCCTAAACAATCGAACTTATATACTTCTTTTGCAACATCACCATAAAAGAGTGTATTGTAAATACCGGTAACTCCTAAGTCTGTTAGGTTTTCGGTATTCCACATATTACCCGAACTCACTGAGCCTTCGGGTGAAAGATCCATCAGATCACTTTGACAACTCGTAAACACTGATACAGCAGCTGTCATTAAGATTGCTTTATATATTGACTTCATTATACTCAAATTTAGAATGTTATGTTTGCACCAAAAGCAAATTGTCTTACTGAGGTATATTCTGGATATGCGCCCATTTCTGGGTCTTGTCCCGGAAACTTAGTAATAGTCCATAAGTTTTCACCAGATACATAGAAGCGAATATTATTGGAGTAAATCTTACTTGTCAAAGATTGAGGCAACGTATAACCAATGGTCAGATTTTTTAGCTTCAAATAGTTTCCGTTAAACAAGTAATTAGTGCTCTCTTGAGAGTTTTGATATCCCTCTTCTGACGCAACTAAACGGCCATACTTCGCATTGATACTTGTGCGGGGATCAGCCGGATTCTCCGGATCATAGAAATAGTGATTGTTTGCAATCTCCGTTCCTAATCCAACACCCAAACGCATAGACGGAGAATTATAACCGGTTGCAGGTCCCCAATATAATTTAAATCCGGCTGCTCCAGCCCAGTTCATAGATATATCAAAACCTTTCCATTGAGCAGACATCTGCATACCAAAGTTGTATTTCGGGTGCTTTGAATAGCCTTGAAACTCACTATCGTTCGAACTACCGTAGATTTTATCTCCATTGGTATCGGCATAGATATAGTCTCCGTACCATATTTTATTTTTCCCTACAGTCTTATTTGGCATAAACGTATATCCATCTGAAATCATCGACTGTAACCAAGCCATATCTTGTTCGGTACGAATCATTCCATCTTTCGGACCACCTTTAATACCATCAACATCATACCCTCGCCCTGTTCCACTATAGGTATTACGTAAATAGTATTCATGCATCGTTTGTCCTTGTACGATTGGCTCATTGCCTCCGGATGAAACATCTCCGATGTTATTTATGTATACCGGATTTCCATCTTTATCTGTCCCCCAGTAAGCATTATGCTCTCCTTTGTATTTAGTAACCTTGTTATGATTATAAGAGAAGTTTCCGGACACTTGATAGTTTACCTGTCCAACTTGATCTTTCCATCCTGCGGTGAATTCAACTCCCTGGTTTACAACTTCAGCAATATTCTTGCGAGGAGCTGTTTTGTCCCCCATTGTCAGATAGATGTTGGGACGATACAAAATACCGGTTGTATTCTTGTGGTAATATTCGGTTTCGAACGTAAGTCGATTATTCAACATCGCTAAGTCGATACCCACATTGGTAACCGCTGTCGACTCCCACGAAAGCAATGTATTTGCAATAGAAGTAGAAGCAAGACCAGAGTTAAGAATTCCATTGAAAGAGTATCTGCTCACGCCGTATACAGACTGATATTCATAATCACCGACATCATCACCACCTGTATTGCCAAGCTTACCCCACGATGCTCTAAGTTTTAAGTTATCAAGAGAACCTCTGGTACTTTCCATAAAAGCCTCTTCTGACAAACGCCATGCCCCCGAGAATGATGGAAACCACCCCCAACGATAGTTCTTATGATAGCGAGAACTTGCGTCATTACGAAGGTTGGCCTCGAATAAATAGCGAGATTTATAACCATAGTTTACACGACCAAAGAATGAACGAGTTGCTCTTTCTTTAGAGCTTCCTCCAATACTAATCATTTCAGTCGCAGACCCAGGTGTCGTTACTGATTGATCAATTAAGCCTTTCTTTGTAGCATCGTTGTCGTATTCATAATAATGATATTCTTGATACCCGAGCAAACCTGCGATATCATGATCGTCATTAATCGTCGTGTTATAACGAAGAATGTTTTCTAGCGTCAATGCATTGTTTGCATAATTCTTGAATCCTGTTGTCATCTCACTAGGAGCTGTTGCCGGACTCATCACTTTTCCATCGCTGAAACGAACCTTATCAATTCCTCTGGTCCATGTTTTCTCTTCATCCCAGCGACGCTGGTAGTTCAGATTAAAGTCCCAAGAAAGCCCTTTCATAAACGTAACACTTGAATAGACTGTCGTATTAAATCGACTTTTTTTTCGTTTCCCGTCTACACCATTTAGAAACCAGAATAAACTATTTGCGGTTGCACTTTCTTCCGGAGCTTCCGGCGCACCGTATTTCCCTTGCCATTCAGGATAAACCCCCGGAGTTGTTTGACGAAGATAGTTATTCGCATTATCGAAGTTACCGGGATCTCGATCTTCCATCGAAGCGAATGTGCGCGTTCCCACCTTCAACCATTTCGTGATATCTGCTTCAACGTTTAAACGCATGTTGTAACGTTGAATCCCCGTATTTTGAACCAAGCCGGGATTATCCAAATAACCTAGCGACATCAACACACGAACATTCTCACCGCCACCATTCACCGAAACATTGTGATCATTAATTAAGCCATGCTCAAACATGGCGCCTTGCCAGTCTGTATTGGGATAAGCCACATAATTAGGCACACCGTTCTCATTTACCCCATTTGGATCTTTTGATTTCTCTCTCCACAAGTCAATTGTACCTTGTGAGAAGTGAGGATTTTGTCCGATATTTGTAAAAGATTCATTCATCCACTCCATATAATCGGCATAGTTAGAAACCATATCGATCAAATTGGTTGGTTGAGCATACGAAACACGACCGCTATAATTGACACTAAACTTTCCTGATTTTCCTTTTTTAGTGGTGATCAAAATTACCCCGTTGGCCGCACGTGCACCATAAATAGCTGAAGAAGCAGCATCTTTTAATACAGAAATACTCTCAATATCTTGAGGATTTACCGCATCCATAACACCCTCTACTCCATCAATAATAACAAGCGGATCACTATTATTTAAGGTTCCTACACCACGAATCCGAATCGTTGCGCCATCGTCACCCGGTTTACCCGATCCCTGCATTACTTGTACACCGGAGCTTAGCCCCGATAAAGCGGAAGAAACATTGGTCAACGGACGAGACATGGCTTGATCTTGAAAGTTTACGGAAGCAACCGAACCGGTCATATTCACTTTCTTCTGAGCACCATAACCTACAACAACAACCTCGTCCAATTGCTGATTATCTTCTTTCAGCGTAATTGTTAATGATGTTTGATTTTTTACTGGAACATCTTGATCGGTATAGCCAATATAACTTACTTTCAAGATTGCATCAGACGGCACGTCTAACGTAAAGTCTCCATCGATTCCTGTAATTGTTCCTAGCGTAGTTCCTTTAACAACCACATTAGCTCCAATAACCGGTTCTCCGGTTTGATCGATCACAACACCTTTCAATGTATGTGTTTTTTGTTGAGATACCGAAGCAATTGACACATTAGGCAATTGTTTGGTTGTGTTTTCCGAGACAGCACCTTGTGCTGTAAGCAATAAGACTGAAGTTCCTAACAACAGTCTTTTTGCCTGATTAGAATTAACGAATTGTTTTTTCATAGACTTACTTTTTTAAGTCAGGGCGATTATATGTTATTGAAATAAATTTCATTTTGTCGGTTAGCTTCAACAAATCACACCCCTCATACCATACAAACGTTTGTCTAAGCTATCAAATTAAGATACTTTCATATACAAACGATCAAATAGATTCAACTGCGACAAATCTAACAAAGAGTTTTATAAACTTTATAGCTCATTTAGTCAATCTATTACACTATATTATCCATTTCATTTTCGCGCTCATAATGAATATATTTGATATATTATTACACAATACCAACAAATAATTACACTATTTTTACAAAACACCATTTATCATTTTCAACAATATCTTTTCATTACGCCTAAGGTTGAAGTACTCTTGGTTTATCAGGTGCCCATATTTCTTCATATTCTAAACTCTGCTTTAAATTAACCGATCGTTGTTTTATGATCACGATTCGAAGATACAACCTCATCATCGCTAACTATCCGTCAACGGGCGTCAACGTACGTGAACGTGCGTATTATGCCGTGAACCCCCTATTTTTATGAAACAGCATAAGCTTGAGACATAAAGCAAAAAGGTCAAAACGTTTTCATTGAAAACAGTTTTACGCCTTCAATGAAAACGTTTTGCTGTTTTCGGCGAAGACGATTACACTGAAAAGCTTTCGCTCACACCCGTTGCATGATTGTAATTATATCTTTTTCTTCATCATCCAGCCCCCTCTCACATTGACAGATTACTTCGTCGGTCATAATTTAATTTATAAACGTATCACCTTATAAATACGTTTATATATATTATATATATGGGGGGAAAAATATCACTTGGTCGTGTTTTCGTACCACTTTCTTTTTTTGCTCTTTTACCACAAAAAATCGTGGTAGTAACGTGATTTTTCTGTTTTCACAATTTTCATTACCCACACATCGGTGTAGGGTTTTCGTACCTTGCGGTCGCGTTTTCATACCTAGCAGTCGTGTTTTCGTACCTGGCGGTCGTGTTTTCGTGCATTAAAATAGAAATCACCATGGTTTATCGGGCAAGTACATATCACCTTACTACTAGTTAGACTTTAGTTATAATTTCTATCTTTGCCTCTTAAAATCGAATACCAAACATTCGAACTAACTAAACTAAACCGATGAAAACAAGCATTAAAAAACACCTGTTGTGTGGCTCGCTCATTCTATGCGCAAGTGCCCCGCACAGCAATGCACAACAGAAATTATCCAAATCAGGATGGCAAATGAACATTGCCCGCGAAGGAAGCCTTGAAAACATTATCTTTTCAAACAAAGGAGCTAACGATACCATCCCTTTCTTCAAGAATGCGAATGCAGGCCCTAATTTCTATACCTCAATAAACGGGAAAACGACTACGGCCCAATGGATTCCATCCGGCGAAAAGAACTTTGTCGCAACCATTGATCGCGTTGAGTGCAACATGAAATACATCACGTATCAAAACAATCCGGCTATCGAGATTACGCTTACCAACAAAGGCTTTGTTCCTTTCCAGCCTCAAAAAGCAGGAATCAAGCTGGGTATCGACACCTATATGGACAAGTATCCCGAATGGTTTGGCAAATACTTTCCTACCCTGATGCGTTGTGAAAAGACCCATTTCTACGGCTACCTGCAAACTCCGTCTGAACATGTACTGGGAGTTGTAAGCGAACAACCGATCGCCTCTTGGAGTGTCGATTATAATTTGGGATATATGGATCCGGCTCCCCATTGGTTTATGGGACACCGTATCGAATCACTAAACCTAGACTTATTAAATGCGCTGCCACTCCCTGAGCACAATCCGCAAAACTTGTATCAACTTCTGCCGGATGAGTCGAAGACTTGGACGATCTCCTTTGTTAATATCGGAGACATTGCCAACTTGGAAAAGGCTACAGCCAACCTTACAGGAGCTCCGGTATTTGAGATTGCACAAACAACATGCGTCCCTGGTGAAAATATAAACATCTCGATCCATTCAGAACAACAGCCAATCTTAAAAGCTCGTTTTGCCAATGGAAAAGAACAAAACATTGAAACATCCGCAAAAGACGGCGTATATAAAGCAACGATCAACGCCCCATGTATCGGCGAAGTTGTCCTACTTGCCGAAGCCAACAACAAAATATCTGAGGCTATCATTACCGTGCACCAGCCTTGGCAATGGGTGATGGAAAAAGCACGTGAAGGATGTATGAAGTACGATCAAAAAGCAACCTCGCATGCCGAAAGCTGGTACGGTTTTTACTCTGCGTTTATTGCCGGCAAATACTTCCCGGAGAAAACAATCGATGCTCAGGCAACCGCTCGTTTCGAATACCTATTCGAGCTGCTTCACGACACCACCAAAATGGAACCCAAGTATTATGCTTCGCGCATCCAGAATACATCCACTACAATCGGCATGCTGGTCGATAAGTACGAAGCATTTGGTGATATCAATGATATAAAAAGAGCCTCGCAACTTGCCGACTGGATGATCGCTACATCACAACGTGCCGACGGTGCTTATTACAACCATGGTGTTATTTACACCAGTGTTATCTATATTGCCAAAAGCGTTTTGGAACTTGCTATTATAGAGAAAGAACTTGGCAAAACCGATGCAAAGTGGAATGAGGCTTATCAGCGCCATTATTCATCGGCAAAGAAAGCAATTGATCAGTTGGTAGCATCACAAGGCGACTTTCAAACAGAAGGAGAGCTTACCTTTGAAGACGGTATGATCTCTTGCTCTGCATTGCAAATCGGGATGTTTGCACTACTGCAAGAAGACGAGCAAGCCAAAGCTGCTTACACCCAAGCCATGCTCGATATCTTGAACAGCCATAGTTGTCTTACGCAACTGCGCGTTCCGGATGGTCGTCGCCGCCAAGGAACCATGCGTTTCTGGGAAGCACAATATGACGTGCAAATGTTGCCGAATATGTTTAACTCCCCTCACGGCTGGAGTGCATGGCGAGCTTATGCTACCTACTACGCATATCTATTGACCGGTGAAGCCAAATGGTTGGAACAAACCTACAATGCGATGGGAGCATTTGCCAATTTAATTGATCCGCAAACCGGCAAACTAAGTTGGGCGTTTGTGATTGATCCGCACCTGGAAGTAGAGCAAGCATGCAGCGTAGACTTAAATGTAACGGCAGACAGCCTTAGCTTTGGCAATCCGCATCCTCGCTTGTATGAAACCAAGAAGTTTGTAATCGGTGAGCAATATATCGACATGGTGAGCGATTGGCAAACTGTAAATACACAAGACAATGACGTGCACGAAGTATTTAAATGCATCGGCGAAGCAGTCCTAACCAATGCTTTCATCCTAGAACAACCTGATGGAACAATCAAAGGATACAATTGCAAAGTAGAAAGAAAAGGTAATCAACTACACGTTACTCCGACCGAAAAGCAGATAACAAACCTGCACTGCAACCTGAAAAAACCTTATGAGGTTACATTCAATAGCAAATCAGGAAAAGTAAAACAAACAACAAAAGCCAACATGCTCGATTGGCTCAAATAATACCGATATACAATGCGCCACTCAACCAAAAGTGGCGCATTATTTTTATAAATACACTTTAAAGTTATTTACAGACGGATCTATATACTATTACAAATAAGCCAGAGTTTACAACATATTGCAATTAATACATTGCTTTTTTATACAATATTTGCGAATTAATCCGAATGAAATTACCTTTGCAACCAAGAAAACACTTACACAATGAAACAATACAACTTTGACAAAGTAGTGTGTCGCCAAAACTCAGGATGCATGAAAGCCGACTTGCTTAAAGAGCGCTTCGGTCGCGAGGATCTTATTCCTCTTTGGATTGCAGACATGGACTTTTGCACACCAGATTTCATCGTTGACGCATTAAAAGAACGATGTTGTCACGAGATCTTCGGCTATCCTTTCGCAACAAAAGATTATCAAGACAGCATTATCAGCTGGGTACGCAACAAGCACAACTTCGAAGTACAGAAAGAATGGCTCACCTTCATTCCCGGTATCGTTAAAGGTATCGCCTTTGTGATCGAATGCTTTAGCAACACCGGCGATAAAGTAATCATTCAACCTCCCGTTTATCCTCCCTTCCGTCATATTCCGGAACTTCACAAACGTGAAGTCGTAGACAATCCGCTTCAACTTATCGATGGTGAATACAAGATGGACCTTGATCACTTGGAAAGCATCATCGACGACAAATGCAGAATCCTTATCCTTTGCAATCCGCACAATCCGGGTGGAGTAGTATGGGATAAAGAGACACTAGCGCGACTTGCCGATATCTGTCAAAAACATAATATCCTTGTTATCTCTGACGAAATACACTCAGACATGGCATTTCCGGGATATACACACAATACATATGCTGCCGTAAGCGAAGCTGCTAAAATGAACAGCATCACCTTCATGGCACCAAGCAAAACATTCAACATTGCTGGGATCGTAAGTTCGTTCGCTATTGTTCCAAATCAGGAACTTCGCGATAAGTTCTTCTATTTCCTAGAGTCGAGCGAGCTCAACCAAGCACACATCTTTGCTTACGTTGGCACAACAGCAGCCTACTCGAACGGACAAGACTGGTTGAATCAAATGATGGATTATGTCGTGAAAAACGTAGACTTCGTTGAAGAATACCTTGCCGCACACATTCCACAACTTAAGATTGTACGCCCGCAAGCATCATTCCTTATCTGGCTTGATTGCAGAGGGCTAAACATGAACCAGAAAGATCTTGTCAACTTCTTTATCAATGAAGCAAAACTAGCGCTCAACGACGGCTCTACCTTTGGGCAAGGCGGCGAAGGCTTTATGCGTCTCAATGTAGGTTGTCCGAAAGCAATTATTGAAAAAGCTTTGAACAATTTAAGAGAAGCAGTTGAAAGAATGAACAATTAATCTCTATATTTGCAAGTATCCTAAATATAAAACATTAAGAGATGAATATTTCAGCAAATAAAATGGTGTCAGTCATATATGACTTGACTGTAGGTGAAGGTGATCAAGTTGAATTGATGGAAAGAGCAACACCAGAAGTTCCTCTTACATTTATCTTTGGTATCGGTCAGATGCTAGAAGATTTTGAAAAGAACCTAGTAGGCTTGAAAGTAGGCGAAAAATTCGACTTCACTATTTCTCCTGAAAAAGGATACGGCGAATACGACGAAGAGCACGTAGTTGAGCTTCCAAAAGATATGTTTATCGTAGACGGTAAATTCGATGATGAAGTAATCAAACCAGGCAACGTAGTTCCAATGATGGACAACGCAGGCAACCGTCTTAACGGTTCTGTAGTATCTGTTGATGACAGCAAAGTTGTAATGGACTTCAACCACCCATTGGCAGGTGAAACACTTCACTTCAAAGGAGAAGTAATCGACGTACACGAACCAACTGCAGAAGAGTTGGCTGCAATGATGCCTCAAATGACAGGCGGTTGCGGTAGCTGTGGCTGTGGCGACAACGAAGGTGACTGCTCAGACAGCGGTTGCGGTAGCGGTTGCGGATGTCACTAATGCTTCACTCTTCAGTCAAGATTTTATAAAAAAAGCCGATGCGGTATGATTTAAACAATTATATTCGCATTGGCTTTTCTTTTTATATAGATCAAGGATCTCACATCCTTGGCAAAGCCACACAGTAAACTTTATTTGTACAAACACTTAGCATCTGCAACAATGAACACATTCGGTAGAATATACAGATTAACCTCTTTCGGCGAATCGCACGGACAAGGTATTGGTGGAGTTATTGATGGCTGTCCGGCCGGAGTTAAACTCGATATGGAATTTATTCAGGCTGAGCTAGACAGACGCCGTCCCGGCCAATCGTCTATCACTACACCGCGCAAAGAAGCAGATAAAGTGGAGTTTTTATCGGGAGTATTCGAAGGTAAGACCACCGGCACACCGATCGGGTTCCTGATTCGCAACGACAATCAGCATTCGTCAGACTATGACAACATGAAAGATTTGTATCGTCCGTCACATGCCGACTATACCTATCAAACCAAATATGGCATACGCGATCATCGCGGCGGGGGCAGATCTTCGGCCCGCGAAACCATTGCCCGCTGCGTAGCCGGCGCAATTGCCAAACTCATCTTAGCACAAGAAGGAATCGTAATCAACGCCTACACCTCACAAGTGGGGCACATCAAGCTAGAAGCTCCTTATCAAGAATACGACTTCGCGCAAATCGAGCAAAATGCAGTGCGCTGCCCCGATCCGGTAAAAGCACACGAAATGGAAACACTGATTGCCGATGTGAAGTCGAAAGGCGACACCATTGGCGGCATCATTACATGTGTTGCTCAAGGTGTTCCGGTAGGACTAGGCGAGCCCGTATTTGAGAAACTACACGCGATATTGGGAAGTGCGATGCTTAGCATCAATGCCGTAAAAGGATTTGAATACGGCGACGGTTTCGAAAGTGCGCTTTATCGCGGTTCGGAACGCAACGACGTTTTCTACAACGATAACGGCAACGTCTCTACACGCACCAACTATTCGGGCGGAATACAAGGCGGAATTTCCAACGGACAAGACATCTATTTCCGTGTAGCCTTTAAGCCGGTTGCAACCATCCTTATGGAACAACACACCGTAGATACCGAAGGAAACGACACCCTTCTCAAAGCAAAAGGACGTCACGATCCTTGCGTACTTCCACGCGCGGTGCCTATCGTAGAAGCAATGACAGCCATGACGCTGCTCGACTTCTGGTTGCTTCAAAAAACACATCGATAACACAATCGACCCGATACAACAATCCCTGTTAAAGAACGGTACACTATCAACCGCAGTCTTTAACAGGGATTCTTTTTTTTATCATTCGTGATGATAAGGCTCATTATTGAGGATAGTCATGGCGCGGTACAACTGCTCTACAAAGATCATGCGTATCATCTGATGCGAGAACGTCATCTTCGAAAGCGAAATCTTCTCCGAAGCCGCGTCGTATACCTTTTGCGAGAAACCGTAAGGGCCGCCCACCACAAAGATCAAACGCTTACTCACCGTGTGCGTCTTCTTTTCAATGTAATCGGCAAACTTGACTGACGTAAATTCTTTTCCCTTATCGTCGAGCAATACCAAGTAATCTCCCGGTTGCACGTTCTTCAGGATCAGTTCGCCTTCCTTCTCCTTTTGCTGCTCTTCCGTCATGTTTTTCGTATTCTTTATATCCGGAATCACATCGAGACTAAACGGAATGTAATGCACCAAACGCTTGGTATACTCATTGATACCGTCTATAAAAATCTTGTTGTCTGTTTTACCAATCACCAATAATGAAATCTTCATCGCTCTATCTTTGCTTTTCTAAATATCAAGTTCTATTATTACAAAGGTAAACATTTGTTGCTAAGTTATGAGAAATATTCATACCTTTGCTCACTAAGTTAATACTAATAAGCTATGAAACAGATACTCACATTGCTGGCCATATCAACGTTAGCTATTATACTCTATAGCTTTTCGATACAAAAGAACGACATCGCCGCAGCCTTCAAGCAAGGAAACGCTCAGGCTCTATCCTCTGACTTTGATACGGTTGTAGACATTCAGATCGGATCGCAATCGGGCAAAGTAGCTCCGCGCGAAGCCGTTAAGAAGCTCGAAAGCTTTTTCCGTCAAAATACCCCTTCGGGTTTCGACGTTGTGCACAGCGGCGAAAAACGGGAGTCGGGATTTATGGTTGGAAAGCTTACAACCTCGGGCAGAACGTATCGTGTAAACATCACCTACAAGGTGGCTAATAACAACTTGATCATACAATCGATAAGAATAGACGAATCAAATGACTAACTTAATTGACGACTTAATCAAATTAGCTTTCGCGGAAGATATCGGCGACGGCGACCATACAACCCTTTGCTCTATCCCTGCCGAAACACAAGGAAAGGTACAACTAATCATCAAAGAAGACGGTGTACTGGCCGGTGTTGAATTGGCAAAGAAAATCTTCCACTCGTTTGACAAAGATCTAAAGATCACTACATTCATCAACGACGGTGCCGAAGTAAAAAAAGGAGAGATTGCATTCACGGTTGAAGGAAAAACACAATCCCTACTTCAAACAGAGCGTCTTGTACTCAACATCATGCAACGTATGAGCGGTATTGCTACAACAACCCGCAAGTATGTAAAGCAACTGGAAGGAACAAAGACACGTGTATTGGATACCCGCAAAACAACTCCGGGTATGCGTATGATTGAGAAAGAAGCCGTAAAGATCGGCGGCGGCGTAAATCACCGTATCGGCCTTTTCGACATGATCTTGTTGAAAGACAATCACGTTGACTTTGCCGGCGGAATCGAAAAAGCAATTACCGGCGCACACAACTACCTAAAGAAAAACGGAAAGGACTTGAAGATTGAAATCGAAGTGCGTAACTTCGACGAGCTAGAACAGGTTATGAACGTTGGTGGTGTAGACCGTATCATGCTCGACAACTTTACTCCGGCTCAAACCAAAGAAGCAGTAGAGAAAGTTGCCGGACGTTTCGAACTCGAATCTTCGGGCGGTATTACCTTCGACACACTACGCGACTACGCCCTTTGCGGAGTAGACTATATTTCGGTAGGCGCGCTTACTCACTCTGTAAAGAGTTTGGATATGAGCCTCAAAGCTTGCTAAGAAACTATTTTCACTAAAAATAGATACAGCCGCGACAAAGCATTGTCGCGGCTCTTTTTTTGTATATATTTGCCACAGAGAAACACAGACCATAGAATTCCTTTACAAGGAATACGTTATACACTCATTTCTAATAATACACTGAAAAACAAACAGTATGAAGAAAGTTAACCTGGCTTGCCTCCTGGCAGCCGCAGTACTTGGAACATCGTCGTGTACACAGACACACAACACGCTTACCGAAGCAGAACAGCAAGAGGGATGGAAACTTCTTTTCGACGGAGAGTCGCTTCAGGGATGGAGAGATTACAACGGAACCGAAGTAAAAGGCCCGTGGGCTGTTGAAGAAGGTTGCCTCACTGCACTAGGCAACGGCAGCGACGGCGCAGGCTATATCGTGACAAACGATAAGTACGAAAACTTTATCATCGACTGGGACTGGAAGGTCGTAGACGGCGGCAACAGCGGATTGATGTATCACGTTGTAGAACGTCCGATGTATAGTGTCCCTTACGTTACCGGACCCGAATACCAAATGCTAGACGACATCGGCTTCAAAGGCGAGCTGGAAGACTGGCAAAAGGTAGGTGCCGACTACGCCATGCACACAACCAATCAAAACATCAGCAAGGCGATGAAAGGGGCGAACCAATGGAACAATTCCCGCATTGTATTTGACAACGGACACGTGGAGCACTGGCTCAACGGCTACAAGGTGGTGGAGTTTGAAGCATGGACCGACGACTGGCATCAACGCAAAAACAGTGGCAAGTGGAACAACGCCCCTGAATTCGGACTTGCCAAAACAGGCCGCATCAGTCTGCAAGACCACGGCGACCGCACGTGGATACGCAACATGAAGATCAAGGAGCTTCCGCGCAAAGAAAAGCAACCCATTGCTTTGTTTAACGGTAAAGACCTTTCGAACTGGGAAGCATACGGAACCGAAAAGTGGTACGTAGAAGACGGCAACCTTATCTGCGAAAGCGGTCCCGATCGTCAGTATGGTTACCTGGCAACACGCGACTACTACCGCGACTATGACCTTACACTCGAATTCAAACAAGTAGCAAACGGCAACAGCGGCGTCTTTATCCGTTCGTTTGTTCCCGAGGGAGTAAAAGTAAACGGCTGGCAAGTAGAAGTGGCTCCGAAAGGCAACGACACGGGCGGTATCTACGAATCGTATGGTCGCGGCTGGTTGGTACAAATTCCGGACGAAAAGGAAGAGATTCTCAAAGAAGGCGACTGGAATACCATGCGCATCCGTGTATTGGGCGACAAGGTAACGACCTGGCTCAACGGAGAAGAGATGGTAGACATCCAAGATCCGCAAATCGGTAACGGACAAGGCCGCGTGGCGCTTCAGATTCACGACGGCGAACCGATCAAGGTGTTGTGGCGCAACATTCAGTTGCAAGAACTGTAACCCATCCGCCTCAACGAACAGGATATAAATCGTTCGCGACGAACAAAAACAAAGGCTGCCCCGCAATGAGGCAGCCTTTGCTATATCTATACGGTAACAGCGCTTCCACCCCACATGGCTCTTTCGATGCCGCGAAGGCGAAGCAGGCTGTTAGCGTTCCAATTCTATGATTCGTTTGGCCACGTTGATGAGATTAGGCTCGATGATCTCCGGATCTTCGGCAAGCGGATAAAGCACCTGCTGAGGACGTTCGATAAAAGCAGCACGATAGCCCGCTTCGAGCGCCCCGAAAATATCCCACCCATGCGCCGCGATAAGCATGCACTCGCTCGGCTTCACGTTCATGCGATTGGCAGCCCAACGATACACATGGCGGTGCGGTTTATAGAAACCAATGTCTTCGACACTCAGCATGCCGTCGAACCAGCGTCGCAGTCCCGAGTTTTGCAACTGTGCCACAATCGTAGGATTACTCGAGTTGGTAAGGGTAAACATGTTGAAGTCCATCTCGTGCAACAGATGCAATCCCTCTTCCACATCGGGGTGAGGTTGCGCCTCCTTGATCAAGACAATCGCTTTGATTGCTTTAGCCGGATCTACCGAGATGTGGTTCATCTTTGCGATCGAATGCAGCGCAGCCAGTCCCACTTCACCAAAGTCATGATATCGGTCGGCCATGGTCTCCATCCACGTATATTGCAACATCAGGTTAAACCAACGGTCGGCAAGCTCCTTTTTGTTCTCCAACAACTCAGCTACGGCTTGCTTTACGTTCGAAATATCAAGAAGCGTTTCGTTTACATCGAAAAAGAGAACCTTCAATTGTCCTACCGCCTCTCCGTGCTCATTTCTATACATATAGGTTTGTATTATAGTTTAGAATATTTACAGTCAACTATAACTTTAAACCACCGGAACGAAAGCTTTGTTTCTGCGATTAACAACGATTAAAGTGCGGCATTGCGACAATTAAGCTTAGACACGTACCTGTACACAACTTAGACAGGTATATGACAAGAATGCGTCACGTACGTGTACACATCTTAGACACGTACCTGTCTAAGCTTAATGCACGTGAGAAAAGAAGCTAACCAATGCGATAAAGGAACTTACTTCTCCGCACCAACGACTTTAATCACGCCAGTTCGATCACCTCAAGATCTTTCATCTCTTCCTTGTCGATCACGAAGCGGATGAGCGTACGCACCTTGTGAAATCCGTATTTACCGGCGGCTCCGGGATTGATGTGCAGCATGTTGAGTTTCTTATCAAACATCACTTTCAGGATGTGCGAGTGACCACACACCATCAAGTCGGGCGTGTCGCGCAGCAGTTCGTCCTTGATCTCGGGCGCGTACTTGCCGGGATAGCCGCCAATGTGTGTGAGCAACACATCGGTTTGTTCTACGCGAAAGCGAAGCGTCTTGGCAGTAAGCAACTTCACGGGCGTGCCGTCGATGTTGCCATATACCGCGCGCAAGGTAGCCACCTTGCTTAGTTTTTCGATGACTTCTACCGAGCCGATGTCGCCGGCATGCCATATCTCGTCGCAGCCCGCAAAGTATTCGGCATAGCGATCGTCCCAATACGCGTGTGTATCCGAAAGGATTCCTATCTTTTTCATCTGTATGTTCGTTTTGAAGGCTTGCGGCGGCGCAAACCGTTTGTCGTGCAAAAATAGAACAAAGTTTATCGGTCTGAAACCTTTTTGCCGCATTGCCACGTTTTGTTTCTAGTTATCTTTGCATGCTGAAACACTATACTTAGACTCAGATCATGACGAAGACTGCTTTGCTTAAATCGGGAAATGCCTACCTCATCAAGGTGATGAACGGGATGGCACTCGGCTTGTTTGCTTCACTAATTATCGGACTTATCCTGAAACAGGTGGGAACGTTGGTTTCGATTCCACTGCTTGTACAGTTTGGCCAAATGGCTCAATACTGCATGGGGGCTGCTATTGGCGCGGCTGTTGCTTATGCGTTGGGGGCACCGCCGCTCGGGGTGTTTTCGTGTCTGATCTGCGGTATTATCGGCAGCAACACCATTGCAATGGATGGCGCGGTTGCGGTATTGAAAGTGGGCGAACCCGTGGGTGCGATGGTGGCGGCGCTTGTGGGCGCAGAGGTTTCTAAGGTGGTAAATAACCGAACTCCCGTAAATATCATTGTGATTCCTACGGCTACGATTCTGGCGGGTGGACTGGTGGGAATTTACATTGCTCCGGTAATCGCGGAGTTTATGCAGTCGCTGGGCATGTTGGTAAACAGTGCCACGATGCTGCATCCGTTTTGGATGGGCGTGGCGGTTGCTTGTATCATGGGGATTTTACTCACACTTCCGATTAGTAGTGCGGCTATCGCGATTTCGTTATCGCTGGGCGGATTGGCGGCGGGTGCTGCCACCATGGGGTGTTCGGCGCATATGATTGGTTTTGCGGTAGCGAGTTTTCGTGACAATGGTTGGGGCGGACTGATTTCGCAAGGGCTTGGAACGTCGATGATTCAGGTGCCGAATATTTTACGGAAACCTGTGATTGCCCTGCCGGCTATACTGACTTCGATCCTACTTGGCCCTGTAGCTACGGTGGGTGTGCAACTACAAAACAACAGCGTGGGTGCAGGTATGGGAACCAGCGGACTGGTGGGTCAGCTGATGGCCATTGAAACCATGGGTGCCGATCATACGGTGCTGATTCTGGCAACTACCATGGTTCTTCCTGCTATTGTGGCATTTGCTATTTCGGAGTTCATGCGCAAGAAAGGCTATATCAAGCCCGGTGACATGAAGTTGTAACTATTGCATGATTACAACTACGGGGTTATCCTCGTCTCCAATAAGGTTGCCATTGATTTTAACTCCTTCTATTTCGTGCGGATAAAGCAGTGCTACAAACTCGCCCTTCGGGGAGATGTTTCGGATTCGCAGGTCGGTTCCGACAGCTTCGTCGCGTAGTTTGTCGGTATCGGTCACATGCGTAGTCTTGTTTTTCTTATCGTAAAAACCACAGTACTCTACAACGTCTTCGCCCGGACGTAGCCCTTTGTGCATCCGCAGATACAGGTAATCGTCGTTTTCGAGTACAAAGTCGATCTTGATTTTCGACTTCAACGCCTCTGTCTGGAAGGCTTCGTCGTAGGTGCATTGCCACTCTCCCAAATCAAACGCCAGGTGAGGAACGAACGTATTGTCTACGATGTTGTAGATGGTATCTACGTCGAGTCCTTTCAGCCTGTAGGCATCATTCATTTTCCAAATCGACGGACTTTCGGGAACAATCTCGAATCGGCCTCCGTCTTTCATGGTCAGAAAAAGTGAACCGTTTCCTCCCAAATGGGTATATTGATCCTTCCAAACAGATATCGACTCTATTTGACTCATATCACATGCTTTACGCGGATGAATTTGCGCTGTGGTATCGGCGTCGGCAGTGGTTTGCTCAGAGAAGCGAGCAGTTTCCCACGGACAATTACCAATATAGGATCTACTGTGAGTAAGCACATTGCCTCCGTCGATAAAGAACTGGTTATTGGCAGTATATTTCTTTATATTGCCGGGGTAAGCTATTTTACCTAAGTAATTCCCCTTTACGTCGTAGTGTTGGAGTTCTTTGTTTTGTGAAGCCACATAGATAGTTTGGTCGCCGGCATCAACATACATGACAATAGGAGCTCCGCCACCACGGCTATATTCCTCGGGGCCGCCGCCAAGCTTGCCAATCTCCCGTATAAACTTTCCGGTCTTGCGGTCGAATAATTTGATCGGCAGGTCGCTCGAAGACATCAGAATGTAGTCGTCCATCACACGGATGTCTGCAATTTTACTGATGATGCTTTCGTCGGTTGTTTCAAGTGGAATGTATTCGACTTTATCAAACAGGGATGACGTGGCGAGGGCTTTTGCTTCTTTGATTCCGGAAGCTACGTCGACCGTAGTTATACCGCTTTGCGACGACTCGCTTGCGCACGAACAAAGCATTAATACACTGGCTGCTAAAAAAATGTTTTTCATACTCATGGGATTAGATTGTGATTATATCACGACAAATATAATAGGATTTGTTAATGTTTCTCCTTATGATAACAAAAAAACAATATTTGCATGGAAATGATTTATAAATAACTACTTTAGGCCTCATCATTTGTAATAAATGAAAGCGTTTGATCGTTATATGCGACAAACAGAAACAAGTGTTAATGAATTACAAATAGCTCGCTGATCTGTCAGGAAAACAAAGATCGAGACGACTATATAGAAAAAGAAGGACAAAGAAGTGGTATCGAAATGAAATCGCTTTGCTCCTTTTATAAACACCAACCAATAAATTATTGAATTATGAAAACTGTAAAGATTTTAATGGCTTCGTTGTTTTTAGTTTCATTACCGGCTTTGGCTTTTGCTCAGTCGCCACAAGATCAAAAGAAAGAAAAGACTGAGTGCACTCAAAAGAAAGAATGCACAAAAGACAAAAGCAAATGCACGAAAGATAAGAAAGAGTGTATAAAGCAAACAAAAGAGAACTGCGACAACAAGACTAAAAGCTGTCCGAAAAAGAAATAATTGGATGATTTGCATGGATAGATCGTTAGCTTCCGGTCTCACAGCGAGCAGGAAGAAACCTCTATCATACGATCTGTAAAACAAAAGAGCAGCAGGCCTATATTGGCTTGCTGCTCTCTTTTTATATACCAGATTCGGGCACAACTCAAGGTGTTCGTTCTTAATTCATTAAATAAACGTACATAATACAATGTAATCAGAAAATAGTACAATACTATTTATGCAAATAAACGCCTCTTTTGTAGTGCAATAAAAACTTGACTTAACGACTTGGTCTTTACCATGAATAACACTTTGTTCAGTCTAGTTCAACTTTGAATGTTTTTCACAACATACTT
Source organism: Tannerellaceae bacterium (assembly GCA_051656605.1). Taxonomy (GTDB): domain Bacteria; phylum Bacteroidota; class Bacteroidia; order Bacteroidales; family CAMTPD01; genus UBA12018. The sequence continues at coordinate 66,263 of JBOGCF010000006.1, forward strand.
GTTTTTCAAATATTATTCGGGTTGAAAATAGAGACTCTAGTGCATAGAGTTCTCTATTTTTATAAGAACAATACGAACTAAACACTTTAGGCATACTTTATTTTTCATACATATTTCGGGTAATTTAGGTGGTGTGCTTTATGCACACATTATTTCAACATGAAACTTTCTAATGGTTAGTATGTGTTAGTGTAATAGCTGCGAAGGGGCATCGCAGCTATTGCTTTTTTATAGAGACTGTATTGCTCTTTATGCTTTATAATACATCGCGGTTATATCCTTTTCTTTTTTTCTTTCCACAAAAAATAAGTTCCTTTGCCTTGCAAACCTATAAAACACAAACATGAAAATTGCTCTTCTAACTCTTACGGGAGCTATGTTTCTTTCAAACATGGCGGCCCAAACGGTCAACTTTGACAATACCATCAAAATTAATAAAGGAGATAGCGAACAAGTTATTCTCGAAAAGGCAGCTCATATAATTCCTACCGCCAATCAGCTTTCGGCATTACGCAATGAATACATCGCCTTTATTCACATGGGGCCAAACACCTTTACGCGCAAAGAATGGGGAGACGGAAAAGAAGACCCCAAGGTATTTGATCTTAAAAACATAGATACCGATCAGTGGTGCGAAGCCATGAAGGCTGCCGGCATGAAGATGGTGATCTTGACTGTAAAGCATCACGATGGTTTTGTGTTGTGGCAAAGTCGCTATACCGACCACGGTGTTATGTCTACGGATTTCCAAAACGGCAAAGGAGATATATTGAAAGACCTTTCGGCTTCGTGCCAAAAGTACGGACTGAAATTGGGTGTTTATCTTTCTCCGGCCGACTTGTTTCAAATCGAAAATCCCAAGGGTCTTTATGGCAACTTGAGCAAATATACCAAACGCACCATACCAAGACCGGTAGAAGGACGCCCGTTCGAAAACAAAAAGACATTTGAATTTGTCGTTGACGACTACAATGAATATTTCCTGAATCAACTGTTCGAGATTCTTACCGAATACGGACCTGTACACGAAGTGTGGTTTGATGGCGCTCATCCCAAAACGAAGGGCGGACAAACCTACAACTATGCCGCATGGAAAGAGTTGATTAAAGCGGTTGCTCCCGAAGCAGTGATCTTTGGCAAAGAAGACATTCGCTGGTGCGGAAACGAGTCGGGCGGAACTCGCTCTACCGAATGGAACGTGATCCCGTATACGGAGAATCCCGATACAATGGTGTACTTTCCAGATCTTACCGATGTGGATCTTGGCAGCAGAGCTCAGCTAAAAAAAGGAAACTACTTGCATTATCAACAAGCCGAGACCAATACATCGATCCGTGAAGGTTGGTTCTACCGCGACGATACACACCAAAAAGTGAGAAGTGTAGACGACGTTTTCGATATTTATGAACGCTCGGTGGGTGGCAACTCTACGTTCTTATTGAATATTCCGCCTAATAGAGACGGACTTTTCTCGCCTACGGATGTGAATGTGCTTGTAGAGACGGGCAAACGTATCAACGAAACATACGGTACAGATTTGCTGAAAGGTGCAAAAGGCAACAAGGCTTTACTGGACAACAACGACGAGACATTTATCGAAGTGACTAACGGAAACGAGGGGATCATCCTTGAAACACCTGCTCCGATTACCGTGAATCGCATTGTGCTGCAAGAGCCGATTGGCAAACGTGGCGAGCGCGTAGAGGAACATGCGGTAGATGCGTGGATCAACGGCCAATGGAAAGAGGTGGCTAGTGCAACCAATATCGGATACAAGCGTATTCTTCGCTTCCCAGATGTAACGACCTCGAAGTTGAGAGTACGTATTCCTTCGGCACGACTTACACCGGCTATCAGTACCGTTTCGGCACACCACTACCAGTCGCGTCCGCCTCAACTGATCATTTCTCGCAGCCTCGACGGTATGGTTACGATTGCTCCCAAACCGCAAGACTTCGGATGGAAAGCGCACGGAGAGGATGTTGCCAAAAATTTGAACGCGGGATACAAAATCTATTATACAACCAACGGACAAACTCCTTCTGCTTCGGCAACAGAGTACACCGCACCTTTCAATATGGCAAACGGCGAGATCAAAGCGGTAGCTATCTTGAACGAAGAAACCGGTGCCGTTAGCCAGGAACGTCTTGGTCTGATCAAAAAGAACTGGAAGTTGCTTAGTGCGAGCAGCGAAGACGCGAAACACAAGGCGGTTGCTGCTTTCGACGAAAACCCGAAAACGTATTGGGCTTCTACTCCGGCACAAGCTCCTGCATTCGTTGCAATCGACCTGGGCAAAAAAGAGACGTTGAATGGTTTTGCGTATACCCCACAAAAGGAAAACTCGAAAGGTATGATCGCCAAAGGTACAATCTGGATTAGCAACGACGGCAAAACGTGGAAGAAAGCCGACACATTTGAGTTTGGTAATCTGATCAACGATCCCGAAAAGAGATTCCACTTCTTCAAAACACCTGTAAGCTCACAATTTGTAAAGATTGAAGCGACAGAGATTGCTGCAAATGGCGACTTTGCTACGGCAGCAGAACTTGATCTTTTCTAATATACCATACAGCTCGGAGCTACCCCCTACCCATCAGCGTAGTAGTAGCCCCGAGCTTTTTCATATAAACAAACTTTGTTCAATTAATTGACCATGATTACTGCTTCTGTTTTCTCTCGCTTTGCGACAGCCATTGCTTATTTGTTTCTTATATCAACGGCTTGTAGCTGCACGTTTACTTCTGACTTAATCGAAATCAAACAAGCTAAACTCTTTCAGGATTCAAATTTTGGAGAAGCCATTCACCTACAACACCAGATTTACAACAATGACTTTATCGGAAATCCATTCCTCGTCAAGTCAATTGGGACTACATTATACGCTATCGATAACATGAATGACCCACTGATTCATGTGTTTGAGAAGGGAGTATACAAGGGGCAAGTTGTAAAGAAAGGACAAGGGCCGAATGAAGCTGTATCTCTATTCGAACTTTCACCTTCTTTTGATGGTGCAAACATTTGGATTTATGATAATGCTACCCAACGCTGGTTGGAGCTTTCAGGAAAAGCCATCGCCAAAGAAATGAAGTCTGTCGTAACAGATAAAATAGAGTTTACGAAGAATAACAATACCCCCTTTGCTCCGGCAACACCCTCATGGATTTGTAGCAGCCAATTCATTTGTACAAATCCTTGGAATCATGAAGATCGATTCTATATCATAGACCGTACAACGATGGAGAAAAAAGGAGTTCAGAATCCGCACATTACATTTACAGATCAACTTCCGGCCTCTATCCTCAGCATTTTATTTGATGCCAAGATGACCATGAAGCCGGATCGATCGAAGGTTGCACTGGCCGGAAATTACCTCGACGCCATTGAGATATTCAATGTGAATGGAGAGATCCTCAACACAATCAAAGGTCCGGAAGATGGTTTTAACTTTGCTTTTGACGAAGCAAAATCATTGGAGATGAATATCCTCTCAACGAATGCAGATACTAAAAAAGCATATGTAAATATCTGCTCAACTGATCAGTATATCTATGCTTTGTATTCGGGTAAACACAAAGGCGGAGAATCAAATTATAACTTAGGAAATTGTGTATATGTCTTTGACTGGAACGGAAAACCGGTAAAGAAGTATTTGCTTGATCAGGATCTGATTTATTTTGATATCAATGAAAAAGAACAACGACTCTATGCTGTATCGAAACCGGACAACTATATTATGTATTATGACTTGAAGTAATATTATATGTTTTGAATAAACGTTGCAAGGTTGACGCTCCGTTCGATGCCGAGCTTTCGACGTAGACGCATACGGGACTTCTTCAACGCATCTTCTGTTTGAAAGGTTATTTGAGAGATCTCTTTATTGCTCATATTTAGCTTCATAAAGATACATAGCCGTCGCTCATTGGGAGTAAGGGAGGGATACTGTCGATTCAGGTTTTGACAAAAGGCTGTATCCACTTGATTAAATATAGCTTCAAACTCTTCCCAGTTTGTGTATGCACCATCTAGTTTATAGTCTCCGATTAAGCTTTTCAAACTGTACTTGTCTACTCCTTGTGCCGTGTTGGCAATTCCCTCAAGCACCTTTACGGTATGTGCATCTCTCTCTGAATTTTGAGCCAGCTTGAGTTGCGCTACTGCAATGTCCTTTCGATTTGTATCTAGCTCCTGACTGATATTCTCCAACTCAAGAGAGAGTACTCGCTTCTTTAACCTTCCCCATCGAAATAGAATAATCGCAATTAGCAGTACCAATAGTGAGATCACAACGAGATACCGGATTGTTTGTTTTTGATTGTCGGCAATGATTTGAATCTCTGTTTGCTTTTGCTTCAATTCGTCCCGTTCTTTCGAAAAAACATATTCGCTTTCCAACATCGCAACCTTTCGTACGTCATTTTCATGATATATACTATCGCTCAACTCCTTGTGGGTAGTTAAATGTGTGAAGGCTTGTTTATAGTCTCCCTTTGCGACAAAGATATCACTCATCTGTTTATATCCACGTGCCAACAAGTTGCTCCGACCTATTTCGGCCGCCAAGGCGATTGTCTTTTGTGCATACACTATGGCTTGCGCATAATTATCCTTGGCTAAGAACAGTACCGATAACTTTTCGTATACACTGGCAATGCTTGTTTTAATTTCGATACGCCGGGCTAAATCCAAAGCATCAAACAGATATACTTCTGCTTTATCGAGTTCTTTTAAGTCTATGTAGATGGATCCAATATTAACCAAGTTGGTCACCTGCTGTACCGTACTATAACTGTGCTTCATTGATTCTACTTTATGCAGGTAATGCAAAGCTTTTTGCATGTCGGTTCTTGAATAAAGATTCCCCATTACCGTATAACACAATGATATTCGGGTAGAGTCTCCCGCTTGCTCTGCCATAGTCAATGCTTTATTGATTGTTTCTATAGCAGATTCTCTGTCTTTGTGTTGAGCTTGTGCACTTGCTATATTAATTAAACTCAGAATCGTACCAGAGAGATCATTCATCTTTTCATTGTATCTTAACGATTGAAAATAATATTTCAAACCCATGGCTGTACTTCCTTGTCTCATATTTACCGTAGCCAGATTACTACAAGCTCTTGCCAAGAGCAGTGTATCATTCATTTGTCGGGCAGTATTAATAACTTGGTGCAAGGATTGAGCCGCTTCTGGATACTTTCCGGCACTCATTTTCTTTCTGGCTACATTTATTCGACACTTCTGAATCAAACTCAAATCTCCGACACTTTCGGCTACACCAAGGGCTCGAATATATGCTTGCTCTGTTTCTTCCGGCTTTCCCTTCGCACTCCACATATTACCTATTGCTGTAAGGTAATTGCATATTCCTTCTTTATAGTCTATAACCTCCGCTATTTTCAATGCCTCTGTAAATTTGTCTAACGCCTCGTCTTTGTTGTTTCTCATGTGTGCAAGACCGGAAACCCACATACTGTTTGCTTTTCCTTTGTGATATCCTAATGCAGAAGCTATCTGCATTGACTCTTGTGCCAACGCCAAGGCTTCGCTCGCGTTACGATTATACAATTCAAAACCAAGGGAATTGAGGTAATTTACTTTTGAGGTATCGGTAACTGTGTGTTCCTTTATCAAGGACCTTAAACTATCAATTTTATATGTTTGTCCACTTAGGGTTATGCTAACTAAAAGAAATAAACAAGTAGACAAAATAATTGATTTATTATTATTCATGGATGGTATAGCAAATTTATAAACTTCTGAAAACAATACAAATATATACTTTATATCAGATCTTTCCAATACTAATTTCGACTGGACAATGTGTATAAATATCCTCTTTAGATAGATCAACCTAGTTTTCTCGATAAAATTCGATTGTCCACTTTTTGTCACCGTCGTTAATTTTCATGAACGCTCAAATATCTATTCCTTTGCACTGAATCATTCTCAATGTAGTAAATATAAAAACGTAATGTATTTGACGATAAAACCATGTAAAACTTATTGTAATGACCTTTAAGGAGCCGGCTGCACTCGTAGTCGGCTCTTTTGCTTCTCAGCTTTGGATGATTAAAGCCTTGTCCAACCAATGCTTTATAAAGACATGATTTATAAAGAAAAGGCTACCTCGCAAGCGAGGTAGCCTTTTCTTTATATAGTATCTAATGGTACTTAGTTTTGTTTTTCTGTAATGGTGAAGTCGCCGTTTGCGATGCTCCAGTCATTACCAAAGAAACCTGACACTTCTACGCCTTCAATACCGTTGCGAAGCATATCAACATTGAAGATCAATACATCCGGGAATCCGGTGATACCCGAGATGTAGTCGTTGGCATATCCTGCTTTCATCCCTTCGATACCTGTACCTGCAACAACTCCTACGCTGGCTGTTTCGCTGTCTTGACGAGGATATACAAAGTAAGTACCAAGATCTGTTCCTTTCATTTGTTTTCCGCCGAAGTTGATTTCGCCGTTTTTCACTTGGATAGGAGCGTTCTTAAGTAGCTTGTTCCATGCTTTGTTGTTCGAGGCATTTCCATAAACTACCACGTTACGATCTTTGTATTTCACGGGGTTAAACTGAGTGTCTGCAATCACATCGATCGAACCGTTGCCGCGATACAAGAAAGTTTCCGCATCGAAAGCCGCTTTGTTACGATACCATTCGTTTTCTGCTTTGTTTCCGCCGGTTGCATATACAAAGACTACGTCGTTGTCAAATGCTTGTTTGAAACCTCCCGAACGTTGTGCATATTTTTGAGAGGTTGGCACACCTTCGATCACAGTCCATTTGTTGTCTGCGTTCTTTAATGTAACTTCTTTTTCACCATTCAATGCAATCGTTTGACCGTCGATAATGATTGACTTCAAGTTCTTCGAAGCCAGTTTACCTGTTTCGAACGTAATCATTTCTACGTTATTGGTTGTACCGCTGATGCTATTATCAATGATGTCGAACAATACGTTTGAAACTTGGTACGCCTTCTTTTGCTGATCGATACGCAGCCAGTGATTGGTTGCCGAAATAGCCGGTGATGCTGTGTAGAACTCAACACGGTTCATCGCGCTATCTGCCGGGATTGTGTGACGATTGAAGAACTCAAAGATTGGCTTCCAGTCTACACTCTCGTTGCTATACCAGTGTGATCCGCCCGGATACTCGTAGTAGCAGAAGTCTGTATGAAACTCGCCTAGCTCCTGACGCATACGGCGTGCTTGGTCGATCTTTACAACAGAGTCTGAATCGCCGTGTAGGATATATACACCCGATTGCAGGTAGTTGCGTTTCAAATCTAAGGTACGTCCGCCTTGAGCTCCACGCTCGATCATTCCGAAATGCGCTTTACCTTCGTTTGGTTTGTCTGCTTCGGGACGTGAATATTTAGCAATATCCGGATAACTTGCACATGGTGCGATTGCGGCAAACTGGTCTGGATATGTTACACCCAAGTACCATGTTCCGTGTCCGCCCATTGAGTGTCCGGTCAAATATGTGCGATCGTCTTTCGTTTTGAATACGCGTTTTGCATCGGCCAATACTTCCATTGCGTCGATACGTCCCCACTCTTCCCAGTTGAAACCGAATGGACGACGATTGGTTGCCGCAATCATGTGTCCCCAGTCTTTTTGCGCATAAGCACGTGCTTGGTTACGCGCTTCAACAGAAGCTCCGTGTACCGTTAGGAACAATGCTTGCTCATCACCTTTTGTTGTAGACGGAGCTACGCTATAGTATTGAACACTTTTATCTACGTTGCTTAGGAAAGTGCGTTCGTGATACGTGTCTGCGTTGCGTTGCTGAAGTGCAATCTGAGTCGTATCAATTACTTTTCCGCTTTTGTCGATTAGTTTTACCGTAGCCTTTACTTCGCCATTTGCTTTTGCTTTTGATGCAGGCACTTTGAACTTAAGTTTACGCACGCTCATCGGCATTACTTCATCTGCGGCAAAGACTTCTTTTTCCCCGCTTGGAAGTGTACACTCGATGCGAAGACCCGACAATGCTTTGTTTTCGGTATTGATCACACGAATTGCAGCCCATTTGCTATCTGTTTCGCCGTTGATGATATCTGGCAACGTCATATCGCGTTGAGTTAACATCACTGCTTGTTTTGGAACAATCAGGCGAGCTGTTACTCGACCAAAGCGACCGTGTGTATAAATAAAGTCGTTTTGCCCTTTTTTCAATACAAACGGAGTCAATGTATACGCAAAGTCATAGTGGTCGCCTTCGTGTGGCATGCCATTGATGAATGTACGTGTAGGTCCGCCTGCCTCTAGCAACACAACCTGATCTTTGTCTGCATTGAAAGAAGTATATAAATAGGAGTTGCGAAGATCGCGACTTGTAAATTTACCGGTAGAATCGGCTGCGATTGGTTGCCAGTTTACCGCCTGACGCGTAAGACCGTAGTTCTGTGCGATCAAATTGTCTTGTGTTGGCGCGTTGAATTTGCCTTTGGCCAATTCCCATGCCAGCTCGTCTTGCGTAGTAAAAAGCATACCGCGACGCGTAGTCACCGGTACATAATATCCTTCTGTGAATTGGTGTAGAACAACACCTTCGTCGATTCGCTCTACGCGCTCTTTTCCGAAGTATTCTACAACGTTACCTCCTTGCTGTTGTGCAAAGGTCGCCAATGGCTGAGCCAAAGCTGCAAGTGCGCAAAATGCAATAAATTGTTTTCTCATTGAGTTATGTGTGTATTATTGTTAGTCTTAATCTCTTGCCGTAATGTGGAAACATCCTTGACGACGCTCATGCTTGATATAACAGCGATCTTGCTTTCGAAGATCTTTTAGTACACCAGCCAATACCATTTTGAGCTTATCCTGAGGAATATTTAATGTATCTGATTCATCGATCTTCTTAAAACGCACCCAAGATACATCGAATGTTGTTCCGTAAAGATGAGCAGAGTTGTTGGAGGCATTGCCGTTACGCTTCTTGAGCTTCTTTACATCTTTCTCGGTACGGGTTACACTGGTTACGATAATTTTATACTCCGGAGCATTCAACTCTTTTAATTGTTCATTAAAGTTGTTCCCAATTTCCTCGATCAACTTTGCAGCCTCCGGAACTAAAAATGGAATGGAATGAGTCAATTTATCCAGCTCATATTCATCACAACTTTCGATCTCTACCAGTTTACGGCTTATCTTTTTAGCCTCTTCTCGTGAAGAAACCGGATCAATACCTATTTGTTGTGCAGCATTTATATGTAAATCGTTCAAATCGTTGAAGTCACGGTTATAACTTCCTATATAAGTAATGGGTTTTAATTCTTTGCGTTCGCTCTTGCACGATGGTAGGGCAAAAGCCGAAAGGAGAAAAGAACTCAACACAAGAGTTCCTAAAATTCGTCTCATTAGCGTAAGTATTAAGTAATATGTGCAAATGTAACTTATTATCCAGTCCACACAAAAAAACTGTCAGCCGTATGCTCGAAAAAAATATAAAAAGTATATAAGAGTCCCGTAATATTGTCTATTTTTGTGGTATAAAAATGTCTTGCTTCAATATACATGATAGAAAGAATTTATATCCTTGAAAATGTTGATCCGGTTATTTTTTACGGCGTCAACAATAGCAACATCCAATTGATAAAAACGCTTTATCCAAAGCTACGGATTGTTGCGCGCGGAAATGTGATTAAAGTTATCGGAGATGAGACAGATTCTGAAACCTTTCTCAAGAAAATCAGAGATATTGAAAAATACTGCGAAGAATTTAACGCTCTAAGTGATGAGGTGATCATTGACATTGTCAAAGGAAAAGAACTTCCTGCAGTAAAACAAGACAACCTGATTATCCATGGAATGAACGGGAAATCAATCTCTGCCCGAACCGAAAATCAACAAAAACTTGTCGACTCATTTGCTACCAACGATTTAGTCTTTGCAATAGGCCCTGCCGGATCCGGTAAAACGTATGTCGCAATTGCCTTAGCTGTAAAAGCGTTGAAATCGAAACAGGTGAAGCGAATCATCTTAAGCAGACCGGCAGTTGAAGCCGGAGAAAAGCTGGGATTCCTTCCGGGAGAAATGAAAGACAAGCTCGATCCATATTTGCAACCTTTGTATGATGCATTACAAGACATGATTCCCGGAGCTAAGCTCAAAGAATACATGGACAATAATATTATACAAATTGCTCCCCTTGCCTACATGCGCGGCCGCACCTTAAGCGATGCCGTTATTATCCTCGACGAAGCTCAAAACACAACTACACACCAAATCAAAATGTTTTTAACGCGCTTGGGACTTAACGCCAAGATGATTGTGACCGGCGACGTTACTCAAATCGACCTCCCTTCTTTTCAAACATCCGGACTTGTACAAGCTATGAAGATCTTGAAGAATGTTTCAGGAATCGGGAAAATTGAGTTTGATAAAAAAGACATTGTACGTCATAAATTGGTACAACGTATTGTGGATGCTTACGATAAGTTCGACAAAAAGGAACTTAAGGATAAAAAAGAGGCCATTACAAAAGAATCAAAAACAAAAATAGACACACTATATAATAAGTAACATCTATGAAAAAGGCTTTAGTTAGAACAGACTTCAACTTTCCAAATCAGACAAGTGTTTACCACGGTAAAGTGCGTGATGTATACAACATCAATAATGAAAAATTGGTGATGGTTGCATCAGACCGTATCTCTGCTTTCGATGTGGTATTGCCTAAAGGAATTCCTTTCAAAGGACAAGTGCTTAATCAAATCGCTTCAAAATTCCTTGATGCAACTTCGGATATCGTTCCTAACTGGAAGCTTGCAACTCCAGACCCAATGGTAACTGTAGGATTAATGTGCGAACCTTTCAAAGTTGAAATGGTAATCCGTGGATATCTTACTGGTAGTGCTTGGCGTGAATACAAAGCTGGCGCTCGTACGCTTTGCGGAATCGCTCTTCCTGAAGGAATGAAGGAAAATCAAAAATTTGAAACTCCGCTTATCACTCCAACAACAAAGGCTGACGAAGGTCATGACGAGAACATCTCTAAAGAAGAGATTATTGCTCAAGGTATCGTAAGTAAGGAAGATTATGAAATGCTTGAAAAGTATACAATGGCTTTATTCCAACGTGGCACAGAAATGGCTGCTCAAATGGGATTGATCCTTGTAGATACAAAGTATGAATTCGGCAAGAAAGATGGTAAAATCTATTTGATCGACGAAATTCACACACCAGACTCTTCTCGTTATTTCTATGCTGACGGCTACCAAGAGCGTTTTGAAAAAGGTGAAGCTCAAAAACAATTATCAAAAGAGTTTGTTCGTCAATGGTTGATCGAAAACGGATTCCAAGGTAAAGATGGCCAACAGGTTCCGGAAATGACTGAAGCTTATTGCGACAGCGTTACTGAACGTTATATCGAACTTTACGAAAAAATTGCCGGCGAGAAATTCGTTAAAGCAGAAGATGAAGACATCATCGCTCGTATCGAGAAAAACGTAACTGAATACTTAAACAAATAAAAATATGAAACATAAAGCCGAGAGTATTGTACCCTACAATAGCAATGAAAGAAAAAGCAAACAAATCATTCGTATGTTTGATTCGATTGCGACAAATTACGACAAACTAAATCGAACCCTATCACTAGGGATTGATAAACTATGGCGTAAAAAAGCCATTGCATCATTGAAGAGTCTTGCACCGGCTACGATGTTAGATATTGCATCCGGTACCGGCGATTTTGCGATCGAAGCTTGCCGGATGCTTCATCCGTCTAAAGTAATTGCTGCCGACATCTCGGAGGGTATGATGAATATAGGCCGGGATAAAGTAAAAAAGCTTGGACTCCAAGATGTAATTTCTTTCGAATATCAAGATTGTACAAACTTAACTTTACCAAGCAACTCTTTTGATGCAATTACCGCCGGCTTTGGTGTTCGTAATTTCGAAGACCTAGAGCAAGGTTATCGCGAGATGTATCGCGTATTGAAACCTGGAGGTAAAGCCGTTATTCTGGAATTATCTACTCCGGAATACTTTCCTATGAAGCAAATGTATAAGATCTATTCTAAGATTGTTATACCTGTTGTAGGACGATCGGTATCGAAAGAAAGTAGAGCATATAGCTATCTTCCGGAGTCTATCAAGCATGTTCCACAAGGAAAAGAAATGTGCAAAATCATGTCGGATAGCGGTTTTTCTAAAACTTCATACAAAACATTTACATTTGGCGTGTGCACGATGTACACTGCTATTAAGTAAGCAACCTTAAAACAAGCTGCTATGCAAAAGTATGGCCTTATCGGCTATCCGCTCAAACATTCGTTTTCTAGAAACTACTTCAACACGAAATTTGAGTCGGAAAAGATTAAAGCCGAATATTTGAACTTTGAAATTAGTTCGATCAATGAACTAAAAGATGTATTAAAAAACAATCCGGACTTAAACGGCCTAAACGTTACAATTCCTTACAAGGAGCAAGTTCTTCCGTTTCTGGATGGCCTTTCTGACAATGCCAAACGTATAGGCGCTGTAAACGTTATCCAGTTTCAAAAAGGATGGTTTGGCAAACCGAAACTTATTGGTCACAATACTGATATCATTGGTTTTAGAGAAAGTATCAAACCTCTGCTTAAGCCAGCGCAAAAGAAAGCGCTAATCTTAGGTACCGGTGGTGCATCTAAAGCGGTATATCATGGACTAGCGGATTTAGGTATTGAAGCAACGTATGTATCACGCACTCCGCAAGAAGGAATGCTAACCTACAATGATCTTACCAAAGCTGTGATGGAAGAATATCCAATCATTGTAAACTCTACTCCGGTAGGAATGTTTCCCAAAGTAGAACAATGCCCGGATATCCCTTACCAATACATCGGAGCAGATCATCTATTGTATGATTTGCTTTACAACCCAGATGAAACGCTATTCATGAAGAAAGGAAAAGCAAACGGTGCGGTTGTAAAAAATGGTCTGGAGATGCTTTTATTACAAGCCTTTGCTGCTTGGAATATTTGGCAATCTTCGAAGTAGTTGTTTTAATCTCTCTATTTATTCTATCACAACACGGATGCAGTGATTCTTGTCAGTACAAACTCATCGGTAAGCTGATAGTAAATTTCAAAACATTGCCTGCGGGGTGTTCGCGTTTCAAAAGCGCGTATACATCCTGATGCAGCAGGTGAAAAAGCTTCAATGTGTAAGTGTTTTCGAAAGTCGACCTCCTCTACTCCCATCGCTTTAAACATAGATTCTTTAGCAGACCACATAATCAACAACTGAGCTAAAAGTGTTTCTTCTGCCAAATAAAGTTCTTCCTCCTCATTTACAAATTTTCTTCTCACCTTTAACACGGTAGGTTTTATAGTTTCTATGTCGATGCCAACACCTTGTGCTGACGTTGATGCAACCAAGACTGCTGCATAATTCTTCGTGTGCGAGAAACTGATCTGAAAAGAAGCATCTTCTAACACAGGAGCTCCATTTTGTTGATAAACAACTTGCTTCTCACAGCCGAGAAGCTCTTTCAGCAATACTCGTGAAGCAAGCCATTCTTTACGACGAGTTTCGGTCTTCAACTCTTTCAGTTTATCTATATAGAAAGAAGGGATATCAAGCATAGAAAGTAGTTCTTGCTCAGACTCCTCTATATGCCAGATACCCCATAAAGGTTTATCTTGTTTGTAATAAAGCGACATGCATATCTATTTAATCGGAAACGCGAGGATCCTCTTCCTCTATATCCTCCACATAATACTTAATCTTTAAGATTCTTCGTTTGTCCATCTCCAAGACTTGGAAGCGGTACTTCATAAAAGAAATGACTTCTTTAGGCGAAGGAAAATCTCCTTTTAACTCTAACACCAACCCGGCAAGTGTATCAACCTCATCAAGGAGTTTTCCGAAGTCGGAATTATCAACACCTGTGACACGAAAGAAATCGGCCAATAAGATTTTACCTTCAAAAATATATGTTCCGTCAGCAAGTTGCACGTATTGGCGATTATCTTCATCGTATTCGTCCGAGATATCCCCAACAATCTCTTCAAGAATATCTTCCATGGTCACAATACCGGAGGTTCCTCCAAACTCATCCACAACAATAGCCATATGAATTTTACTTGTTCTAAATTCTTCGAGCAAGTCATCGATCTTTTTCGTTTCAGGCACAAAATAAGCCGGACGAATCAAGCTTTGCCATCTAAAAGTTGTGTTTTTATCGAGATAAGGAAGCAAATCTTTTATGTAAAGAATACCTTTTATATTATCTTCTGTTTCTGCATAAATGGGTATACGAGAGTATCCACTTTCGATTACAAAATCAATTACTTGCTTAAAATTACACCTGATATCTAAATCCTCCATATCAAGTCGGGAAGTCATTATCTCTACGGCTGTTTTATTGTAGAACTTTATGATTTCTTCTAGCATTTCTTTCCCCTCTTCTATCTCCCCCGATGTTAGTTCCAATGCCTTTGACAACTCATCCACAGACAAGTCGTATTTCTTCTTACTCAAACGCTTGTTAAACAAACGAGAAGACTTGATAAGTAATCTTGAAAAAGGTTTTAAGATACGTTCTATAACATCTAGAGTTGGAGCTGAAAAGCGAGAAAACTTTAAAGCATTGGTCTGAGCATAAATCTTTGGAATAACCTCTCCAAAGAGTAAAAGAAGGAAAGTTAACATCACTGTTTGTACGACAAATCCAACGACCGGAGCAGATGAAAAATCTACCAACGCATTGAAAACATACGTACAAAGCATAACAACTGCCACATTCACGAAGTTATTGGCTATCAAGATAGAAGCCAACAAACTCTGACTTCTTTGCAGCAATCTTTTTATAACTGAATCTGATGGCTGCTGTCCCTCATTTAACTGATCAATATCTCCGGGCTCAAGAGAAAAGAATGCAATCTCTGATGCCGAAACAAAACCAGAGGCAAACAATAAAAAGCCCGTAATAACAAGAGCAATTATCGGTCCCGTCGTGATGGGAAAGAAAGCAACTTCACCAATAAAGCTTTGTAAAAAAGAATCCGTGTCCAAGTGATTTAATATTAGTTTAACATAGAGGGCAGAGCAGAATAATCTCCTCTGCCTCGCAAATATACAATTTTAAAAGAAACTGTTTTGTTTTCAATTATCAACTATTTAACAGCCGAATAAATTTATAACATGAACAGAATCAGTTAATATTTAGAATGGCAGATCACTTGCATCATCATTATCACTCATGAATGAAGAAGGTGCATTTCCCGCAGATTGGCCCATCGACGGTGCAGACGACTGTGCCGGCTGAGTGTAACCTCCTTCTGATGCTGCCGGATTATCAGACTTACGCCCCATTAACTGCAACTCATCTGCATATATTTCAGTCACATATCTTTTATTCCCACTTGCATCGTCATACGAACGTGTTCTGAGTTTTCCTTCGATATAAACTTGAGTTCCTTTCTTTACATACTTCTCTACTACTTGAGCTAGCCCTCTCCAAACAACAATATTATGCCATTCGGTACGCTCAGGAACAACAGTTCCATTTGAGGCAGTATAACCTCTTTCTGTTGTAGCTAAAGTAAAATTTGCAACTGCAGATCCATTATCAAAATATCTCACATCCGGATCTTTACCAACATTCCCTACAAGAATAACTTTATTTACTGACATGCTAACTGAATATTATGTTGTTTTTGAATTGATCAAAAGTACGAAAATATATATAAACAACAACTGACCCTTTGAATAATTAATCAATTTATGAAACCAAACTTTCAAGATAGATCTCTGTGAGTCTGCTTATTGCAAACTCTTGCAATTGATCATTGTTTATACGAATATATTCATTGGAGACAGACAAGCTATCAAACAATTCAATCTTAAAAAACCGAGCATAGATTCGTTGATGAGAAAGAATATGTTTATGAGATTCAATCTCCACAGAAACCGTTTTCACGTGTAAATTATGAACAAAACTCTTGTACTCGTCCGAATTTAGAAATTCATCAACAGATAAATCCTTCTCTGTTTCAATAAGCGGAAACTCAAACAGTCCTTGCCAAATATCTTTTCCTTCACGTCGATACAAGAAAGTTGTATCTCCATCGACCAAATGCAGGTAATTGAAATAACGCGCTCTCACCTTTGTTTTACCTTGTTTTATAGGTAAAGTAGATACTAATCCGGTACTATAAGCTGCGCAACCCGACAACACAGGACACACTTCACAATTGGGAGAAACAGGTACACATTGTAGTGCCCCTAGCTCCATAATCGCTTGGTTGTACAAACCGGGAGCATCGGAATCTAGTACTGAATCAGCCAATTGCTTAAACTCTTTTTTACCTGCTGTGGTATCTATCGGCGTTGCAACACCGAAGTAGCGCGAAAGAACCCGAAATACATTTCCGTCAAGAACGGCATAAGGCAAATTGGCAGAAAATGACAATATCGCTGCCGCGGTATATTCTCCTACACCTTTCAACTTCCTTACATCCTCATAAGTTGACGGAAACACTCCATTGAAATCTGTCATGATCATTTGAGAGGCTTTATGTAAATTTCGCGCTCTACTATAGTACCCTAAACCTTGCCAATATTTCAATACTTCTTCTTCATTTGCCGAAGCTAAAGTTGCCACATTTGGGAAACGTTCGATGAACCGATTGTAATAACCCAGACCTTGATTTACGCGCGTTTGTTGAAGAATAATCTCGGAAATCCATATCAAATAGGGGTCGTTTGTCTCCCTCCACGGAAGCTCTCGATGGTGTTTTTCATACCAATCTTCGAGTGGTTGAGCAAAATATACCTGAATATCTGATAGTTTCTTATTGTATCTTTGAGACATTTACTTTGTATTAAATAACTGATTACTGCAAACTTACATAGATCACTCGATTCCAACAAATTGATTTTTAGGAAAAAATTTGAGAACCAACTCTTTTACTAGTGAAATAAAAGCTATATATTTGCAGTCCAAAAAATTAATCTGAACAATTAATTAATACATTTCTAACATGACAAAAGCAGATATTGTAAACGAGATTGCAAAAAAGACAGGCGCAGACAAACAAGTTGTGCTTACTAGCATAGAATCTTTCATGGAAATCGTGAAGGAATCTCTCTCAAAGGGTGATAATGTTTACCTAAGAGGATTTGGTAGCTTCGTTGTAAAGAAGAGAGCTCAAAAAACAGCTCGTAACATTTCTAAGAATACAACAATCATTATCCCAGAACACAACATTCCTGCTTTCAAGCCAGCGAAGACGTTCTTAAATAGCGTAAAGTAACAAGAGATATCTAAATCATACGTCTAATTTTTAAAATATTAAAGCTATGCCTAGCGGAAAGAAAAGAAAAAGACATAAAATGTCTACGCACAAGCGTAAAAAAAGACTAAGAAAGAACAGACACAAAAAGAAAAAGTAATTCTTAGTTAGATTTCAAAAAGAACAAACTTAAACCATTTGATTAAGTTTGTTCTTTCTCTATTTTAGGGGTCTTTAATTTAAATTTTTACCTCAAGTGAACAGTGAATTAGTTATTGACGTACAGCCCAAAGAGATTTCCATCGCCGTACTAGAAGACAAAAATCTAGTAGAAGTACACAAAGAAGCGCGCAACGTTTCTTTCTCTGTAGGTGACATATATCTAGGTAAAGTTAAGAAACTTATGCCCGGGCTCAACGCTGCTTTCATTGACGTAGGGTATAAAAAAGACGCATTTCTTCACTATCTTGATTTAGGACCCAATTTCAACAGTCAACAAAAATTTCTCAAACAGGCTTTTGCCGATAAAAAGAAGTTTCCTGCGATCTCTAAGATGCAGCTTCTTCCCGAAATTGAAAAAGAAGGAAGTATTAGCGATGTACTTAAAGTAGGACAGGAAGTTCTGGTTCAGATCTCCAAAGAACCTATCTCAACCAAAGGACCACGTTTAACATCCGAACTTTCATTTGCCGGCAGATACATTGTGCTTATTCCTTTTTCGGACAAAGTATCTGTATCGCAAAAAATCAAATCGAACGAAGAACGTGCCCGTTTAAAACAACTTATTCAAAGTATTAAGCCGAAAAATTTCAGCGTCATTGTCCGTACTTCAGCAGAGGGAAAACGGGTGGCGGAACTGGATAACGAACTTCGCACTTTGGTAAAACGTTGGGAAGACAACATGGTAAAGCTACAGAAGGTAAAATCGCCATCTGTAATTTACGAAGAGACCGGACGTACGGTAGCCTTGATTCGAGATATTTTCAATCCGTCGTTTCAGAATATCTATGTCAACGACCAGGTAGAACTGAACGAAATTAGAGATTATGTAAGCCTAATTGCTCCCGAGCGTGTAAGTATTATCAAAGAATACACCGGTCAGTTGCCTATTTTCGACAACTTCGGGATCACCAAGCAAATCAAATCTCTTTTTGGCAGAACCGTCACTTTCAAAAGCGGAGCTTATCTGATTATAGAACATACAGAAGCAATGCACGTAATCGACGTGAATAGCGGAAACCGTTCTAAATCGAGCGACGCCCAAGAAACTACAGCTATTGATGTAAACATGGCTGCTGCCGACGAGATTGCCCGTCAGTTGCGACTTCGCGACATGGGAGGAATCATTGTGATAGACTTTATCGATATGACAGAAGGCATTAATCGCCAAAAGTTATTCGAGCACATGACCAAAGCCATGGCTCAAGACAGAGCTAAACATAACATTCTTCCATTGAGTAAATTTGGACTTATGCAAATTACTCGCCAACGTGTGCGACCTGCTATGGACATAAATACCGAAGAAGCTTGCCCTGCATGTTTTGGCAAAGGCAACATCAAATCTTCGATCCTGTTTACCGATAGTTTGGAAAGCAAGATTGCTTGCCTCGTAAGCAAGCACAAGATGAAGAATTTTTCTTTGCATGTACATCCCTACATTGCAGCATTTATCAACAAAGGGCTTTACTCCCTTAAATGGAAATGGCGCTTAAATTACACCCTCGGTTTAAGAGTTATTCCCGATCAGAGTTTGGCATTTCTAGAGTACAAGTTTTATGACAACGACAGAAATGAGCTAGACATGAAAGAAGAAATTGAAATGAAATAAGCAAATCCCGGCCTGTAACAGACAGCGTCGGGATTTGTTTTTTTAGACAAACAATGACTATTTGTCACAAAAACTGACATAAAAAACACCTCTTTCCCATCAAAAACTGACAAATTCCGAACATTCCCTGCAAAAAATCTTTGGCACACCATTTGCAAGAAGTATAGTGTGAGCGACAAACACGCAATGAACAAATTTGAAGTTATTCGCTTATACATTAAACAAAGAAATAATAACAATTAAAATATAACAGTCATGGGAAAAATTATTGGAATTGACTTAGGAACAACAAACTCATGTGTTGCCGTAGTAGAAGGTAACGAGCCAATCGTAATTGCAAATAGCGAAGGTAAAAGAACTACACCATCTGTAGTAGCATTCGTAGACGGTGGTGAAAGAAAAGTTGGGGATCCTGCAAAACGTCAGGCAATCACAAACCCACAAAATACAATCTTCTCGATCAAACGTTTCATGGGTGAATCGTTTGACCAAGTACAAAAAGAAATCTCACGTGTACCTTATAAAGTAGTTCGCGGTGAAAACAATACTCCACGTGTTGATATCAACGGACGCTTATATACTCCACAAGAAATCTCTGCAATCATCCTTCAAAAAATGAAGAAAACTGCTGAAGATTATCTTGGACAAGAAGTAACTGAAGCTGTAATCACAGTTCCTGCATACTTCAACGACGCTCAACGTCAAGCTACAAAAGAAGCTGGTGAAATCGCAGGTCTTACAGTACGTCGTATTGTAAACGAACCTACAGCAGCAGCACTTGCTTATGGTCTTGACAAAGCACACAAAGATATGAAGATCGCAGTATTCGACCTTGGTGGTGGTACTTTCGATATCTCTATCCTTGAACTAGGCGACGGTGTATTCGAAGTAAAATCAACAAATGGTGATACTCACCTTGGTGGTGACGACTTCGACCACGTAATCATCGACTGGTTGGCAGAAGAATTCTTGAACGACGAAGGCATTGACTTGCGTCAAGATCCAATGGCTCTTCAACGTCTTAAAGAAGCTGCTGAAAAAGCGAAGATTGAACTTTCTAGCTCAACAAGCACAGAAATCAACTTGCCATATATTATGCCGGTAAATGGTATTCCAAAACACTTGGTAAAAACACTTACTCGTGCTAAATTCGAACAATTGGCAGACAAATTGATCCAAGCTTGTATCGAACCTTGTCGTAAAGCATTGCAAGACGCTGGTCTTACAACTTCTGAAATCGACGAAGTAATCCTAGTAGGTGGTTCTACTCGTATCCCTGCGGTACAAGAAGTAGTACAAAAATTCTTCGGCAAAGCTCCTTCTAAAGGTGTAAACCCAGACGAAGTTGTTGCAGTAGGTGCAGCTATTCAAGGTGCGATCCTTTCTGGTGATGTAAAAGACGTTCTTCTTCTAGACGTTACTCCACTTTCACTTGGTATCGAAACAATGGGTGGTGTGATGACTAAGTTGATCGAAGCAAATACTACAATTCCTACACGTAAGAGTGAAACCTTCACGACTGCTGCCGACAACCAGCCTTCTGTAGAAATTCACATTTTGCAAGGTGAACGCCCAATGGCACGCGACAACAAAACAATCGGTCGTTTCCACTTGGATGGTATCCCAGCAGCAATGCGTGGTGTTCCTCAAATCGAAGTAAGCTTTGATATCGACGCAAACGGTATCTTGAACGTTACTGCAAAAGATAAAGGAACAGGTAAGAGCCAAAACATCCGTATTGAAGCTTCTAGCGGCTTGAGCGACGAAGATATCAAACGTATGAAAGACGAAGCTGCTGCAAACGCAGAATCGGACAAATTAGAAAAAGAAAAAATCGATAAGCTTAACCAAGCAGATAGCATGATCTTCCAAGCTGAAAAGCAATTGAAAGAAATCGGCGATAAACTTCCTGCTGACAAAAAAGCTCCTATCGAAGCTGCTCTAGGCAAATTGAAAGATGCTCACAAAGCACAAGACATTGCCGGTATCGACGCTGCAATGGCAGAACTAAACTCAGTTCTTCACAATGCAAGCCAAGATATGTATAACGCTTCTAACGCTGGTGCGGGTGCACAAGATCCTTCTGCACAACCAAACCAAGGCGGTTCTGAAAAAGACAACGTTACTGACGTAGACTTTGAAGAAGTAAAATAATCTGACCTCAGATAATTCACAAAAAGGGATTCGGACAACTGAGTCCCTTTTTTCTTTTCCCCCAATTGTTTTCATTTAAGATTCATTGAATAATATCCGCTAAAGCACAATTTAAAGCAATTCAGACTACAAGCACACCACGCTAACACAAGCCTCTTATTATCTGACAAAAGCACAACAAGTACTCTCCCCTCTCCTTCTTTATTCTTTTCTATAACATAAAAAAGAAACAAAACACCTCTATTAATTTTTACTATATTTGCACAATAACTTAACCTAAATTGATTAACAATGAACTTCAAGTCATTATTTATCCTCGGTTTGGCAGCAGGCGCACTTGCTTCATGCAAGAATACACCAGCACCCGAAGCCATTATGCCGGTTCCTACGCCCGAACAAATCGAATGGCAAAAGCTAGAAACATATGCATTCGTTCACTTTGGCCTCAACACATTCAACGATCTTGAGTGGGGCTTTGGAGATACACCTGCATCAACCTTCGACCCAACCGATCTTGACTGCGAACAATGGGTAAAAACCATCAAAGGCGCAGGTCTTAAAGGGGTAATCCTGACAGCAAAACACCACGACGGATTCTGCCTTTGGCCTACTGCAACCACAGAATATAGCGTAAAAGCATCTCCTTGGAAAAACGGACAAGGCGACATGGTAAAGGAACTATCCGAGGCTTGTAAGAAACACGGACTAAAGTTTGGCATCTACCTATCTCCATGGGATAGAAACAACGCCGAATATGGTCGCCCCGACTATGTAAATACCTTCCACGCTCAAATGACAGAACTTCTTACCAACTACGGACCCATCTTCGAATACTGGTTTGACGGTGCCAATGGCGGTAACGGCTTCTACGGCGGAACAAACGAACATCGCAACATCGATGCCAAAACATATTACCAATACGAAAAAGCGCGCGAAGTAATCAAGCAACTACATCCTTCGGCAATGATCTTCGGTGGCACTTGCGCCGACATCCGTTGGATTGGCAACGAAAGCGGATGGGCTGGAGAAACAAACTGGAGCCCGATGTCGGAAGACAAAATGCAACACCACAGCGAACTGCAATGGGGCATGGAAGACGGGCACGAATGGCTTCCGGGAGAAGTAGACGTTTCGGTGCGCCCGGGATGGTTCTACCACGAACGCGAAGACCATCAAGTACGCTCATTGGCCAACCTCGTAGATCTTTACTACAACAGTGTGGGTCGCAACGCCAACCTATTGCTTAACTTCCCTGTTGCACTAAGCGGAAAGATTCATCCTACCGACTCTGCTCGCGTAGCCGAATGGTATGCTACCATCTCGGAAGAACTAGACCAGAACCTACTTGCAGGAGCAAAAGCGGCAGCGTCATCAACTCGCGGCGACGACTCTAAATTCGGAGCTGCTAAAGCCAATGACACAAGCTGGGATACCTACTGGGCTACAAACGACGGCGAAACAACCGGTTCGCTTACATTCACGTTTGCAAAACCAACTCCGGTAAACCGCCTTTTGATTCAAGAATACATCCCATTGGGACAACGCGTAAAAGCATTCAACATCGAGTGTGAATCGAACGGATTGTGGCATCCGGTACAAACTACCGACACCATGAGCACCGTAGGTTACAAACGCATCATCCGTTTCAAATCGATTGCAGCAGAAAAAATCCGTATCAACTTTACCGATGCCAAAGGACCTTTGTGTATCAACAACGTTGAAGCGTTTCTAGCACCTGCATTGGTTACAGAGCCAACTATCAATCGCAGCGCTGCAAATGAAGTAATCATCAAAGCCGGCGACAGCGAAAGCGAAGTATACTTCACAACCGACGGCTCTACTCCTACCGTTAACTCTGAGAAGTACACGGCACCATTTACGTTTGCGCAAAAAGGCGAGATCAAAGCCATTGCTTACGACCGCAACTTTGACAAGACGAGTCCGGTATCTGCGCGCAAGCTAGATATCCCAACTTCACAATTCAAGGTAACGAGCACGAAAGACGAAGGCGTGAAATACATGTTTGACGGAAACGGTTACACAACCTATTACCTACCTGAAGGCAAAAAAGAAATCGTAGTAGACCTAGGCGGTACATACGAAGTAGACGGCTTCAGATATACACCAAACCAAGGCCGCGACGCAGGTGGACATATCGGCAACTACGAGTTTTATGTTGATAACAAGAAAGTAGCTTCGGGCGAATTCTCAAACATCAAGCACAATCCTATCGAGCAACAAATCTCGTTTGCGCCTACACAAGGTAAAACCGTGAAGATGGTGATTACACATATCGTAGACAATCAGAAAAGAGCTGGCGTTGGTGAATTTTCGGTGACAACGAAATAATCAACCCGATATTATTGCAGCTTTTTATTCTGCTCGCATAAATCAATACAAAAGCCTTCGAAGCGTAAAACAACGCTCTTCGAAGGCTTTTTTCGTTCTCCATATAAAATAAATCGTTTGATGGACATCGAACAATTCGAAACTAACGAAGATCAAATCGTTTGATGGGCATCGAACGATTCTGTTATCATGAAGCGCGAATCGTCAGATGGTGACCTGACGATTTAATCATAGTGAAGAACGAATCGTCAGGTCGCCATCTGACGATTCGTTCCTTACTATAAATAAAAACAGTTTTTAAGACCAAGAAAGCCGCTAGCCCACGGTATTTTGTATATTTGCTTTAGTTAAAAACGAATTGCTGCTTCATGCACAACAATCGCACTTATATGAAAAAGACATTAATACCGATCCTATTGTTCTTTATCTCTGCCTTTGCAATCAATGCGCAGACCATTGCACCTTTGTTTGCCGACATGCCCGACAGCTTGTCGCCACAACTCGATGCCGCTTGGCGTAAAGACCTAATTGAGCTTTATCAGAACGGCAAAGAGGCTTCGCTTAAAAATAAGATGAACGGAACTTCGTCGATCAAACAGATGACAGACGATTTTATCTTGGCCGAGGTGAGCGACCGCAGTACGATTCAATTGAAGTTGTTGCCACTGATCAACGACTCGAAGATCATTTGCATGGTAAGCACCATTTGTGCGCCGGTATGCGATAGTAAGGTGAGTTTCTTTTCTACAGATTGGAAGCCGATTGCTACGGAAGATGTGCTTTCGCCGGTTACAGCCGATTGGTTTATCAAGGAAGGGATCGACAAGAATAGTTTTGCGTTTCAAGACAACATACGTTGGCTCGATATGGATCTGATTCGTTACGATTTGAGTGCCGATGCTCCAACGCTTACGGCTACGTATACAACACCGGAGTATTTAAGTAAGGAAGTGCGCGAAAAAATTAGGCCCTTCCTAAAGGAAGAGCCTAAGATATATACTTGGAAAAGTCATCAATTCAAGTAATTCTCCATGAAAGCATCCATTTCTGCAGCGTGTTCTTCTAGGCTTTGCAATAGTTTGTATTGCGCAAGAGTACGTTGCAGATTGTGTTTTGGATGGTGTATTTTGTAATAAGTATCGCCGTTTAGGTAGTCGGTAAGGAAACGAACAGTTTGCATGTAAGTAAGCAAACGACCGCCATAAGGCAACATTTTGATTTCTGTAGGGGTAAGGAAGCTTTTCGCTGTCTCCATGTATCCTTTTGTATATGCCTTGAAGATGTCCATGTTTACATTTACATTGTCAAGGTTTTCGTCGTCTTCAAGACCTGTATTTGCTCCTGTACGGATAAAGTCACCGATATCAGACAATACGAAGCCCGGCATCACAGTGTCTAGATCTACCACACAAAGTACTTTTCCGTCTTCATCAAACAATACATTGTTCACTTTGGTATCGCAGTGATTGGTACGTTTTGCCAATTCGCCGCTGCGGTACAAACGCTCTTGAATACACATTGCTTCGGCACGTGCCTCGATTGCATCTACCAGCTCTTTTACTTCGTCCAAACGTCCGGCAGCATTTGCTTCTACCGCATCGTGGAATTGTTTCAATCGGAACTCCATGTTGTGGAAGTCTGGAATCGTTTCGCCCAAAGTTCCTTCCGGCAGGTCGGCTAGCATTGCTTGGAATTGTCCGAATGTCTTACCTGTTTCGTAGCTCAACTCCGGAGTAATCTCTGCGAAATTCTTCGAGCGAGGAATCATCTTGTAGATTCTCCAATAGTTTTCGCCATCAAAGTAATATAGCTTACCTTCTTTGGTAGGAACCAATGTAAGCACTTTGCGGTCGATATCTGTTTCGCCTAGCGCTTCTAGTTTTTTGCGGATATGTGAAGTCACGGTGTGGATATTGTTTTGCAACATCTCTACATCTTTAAAGATATTGTGATTGATGCGTTGCAATACGTATTTTACTTCGCCGTCTTCAGTTGTTACTTTCAAGGTATCGTTGATGTGACCATCTCCGAATGGAGTAGCCTCTACTAATTTCTCCGGCGTATCAAATGCGCCCAGAATGCTAGTCAATTGCTCGTTTGTCATACTATTTATTATTTTTCAAGGTATCTAATTACCAAGGTTTGCGTTTCAAACCTCAAGCGTGTAAATGTACAAAAGTATTTTTAATTAATCAATTTTGGCTTTATAATTGAAACATTGCTCTACAACAGGTACAAAAAAAGGGCATCTCTTTCGAGATACCCTTTTTATTACAATACGGATGTATTGATTATTTTTTTCTGTTACCGTAACGGCTCATGAACTTATCTACACGTCCTGCTGTATCGATCAACGTAGACTTACCTGTGTAGAATGGGTGAGATGTGCTAGAAATATCAAGTTTGCACAATGGGTATGTTACGCCATCAACTTCGATAGTTTCTTTTGCGTTAATTGTTGATTTAGAAATAAAAATATCGCCGTTAGACATATCTTTGAATACTACTGGACGATAAGCTTCTGGATGAAGTCCTTTTTTCATTGCTTTATATTATTTAATTGTACTGTTTATCTGCAAATTGGTGGTAACCGGCATTTAGATTGCAAAGTTATAGATTCGCACCGAATAAAAAAAGAAAAACATTCATTTTTTTGGCTGTAACACGATTCCATTTTCAATGTATCGCTATTCATCATAAAAAAAGATGCTGAATAGCATGACTTTTACGCCAATATTTATAACTTTGTGGTGTATTTAAACATTAACATAAATAGATACTACAATGGTAAGTTACAAAGAGTTAGGTCTAGTTAACACTAAAGAGTTGTTTGCTAAGGCTGCTGAAGGCGGATATGCAATTCCTGCTTTCAACTTCAACAACATGGAGCAAATGCAAGCTATTATCCAAGCTGCAGTTGAAACAAACTCTCCTGTTATTCTTCAGGTATCAAGCGGTGCTCGTAAATATGCAAACCAAACTTTGCTTCGTTACATGGCTCAAGGTGCGGTAGAATATGCTAAGGAACTTGGTAAGAACATTCCAGTTGTTCTTCACCTTGACCACGGTGATTCTTTCGAACTTTGTAAAGATTGTATCGACATGGGCTTCTCTTCAGTTATGATCGACGGTTCACACCACTCATACGAAGAAAACGTTGCTCTTACAAAGAAAGTTGTAGAGTACGCACACGCTCACGGTGTTACTGTAGAAGGTGAACTTGGTATCCTTGCAGGTGTAGAAGATGACGTGGTTGCTGAACACCACACTTATACTCGTCCGGAAGAAGTTGAAGACTTCGTTAAGAGAACAGGTGTAGACTCATTGGCTATCTCAATCGGTACTTCTCACGGTGCTAACAAGTTCAAACCAGAACAATGTACTCGCAACGCAGAAGGTGTTCTAGTTCCACCTCCATTGCGTTTCGACATCCTTGAAGAAATCGAAAAAAGAATCCCAGGATTCCCTATCGTTCTTCACGGTGCTTCTTCTGTACCACAAGAAAAAGTTGCAATCATCAACCAATACGGTGGTGCATTGAAAGACGCTATCGGTATTCCAGAAGAACAACTTCGCAAAGCTGCTGCTTCTGCAGTATGCAAAATCAACATCGACTCTG
The DNA here is from genome assembly GCA_051656605.1 of Tannerellaceae bacterium. Lineage (GTDB taxonomy): Bacteria > Bacteroidota > Bacteroidia > Bacteroidales > CAMTPD01 > UBA12018. The sequence continues at coordinate 93,459 of JBOGCF010000006.1, forward strand.
ACGGTCGTTTGGCGATGACTGCTGCTATCCGCGAAGTATTCCACAACTCACCAGCTGAATTCGACCCACGTAAATACCTAGGTCCTGCTCGCGAAGAGTTGAAAGCACTTTACAAGCACAAAATTACAGACGTTCTAGGTTCTGCTGACAAAGCATAATTTATCACGTTAGTGCAAAATACAAAAAGGCTGTTTCATTCGAAACAGCCTTTTTTCATACCTGTATATTTAGTAACAGTTGATAAATCGACAAATTGCAAGAACAAGGATCAGAAGTCCGATAAGCCATGATAACGTTCTAGAACAAACAATCTTCCTATCGCTACCACGCCCACCTTTGGCAAACGCTGATGCTGCAAAAACAGGAAATACGATCGAAACAAAAAGATCGAGATGCCGTAATGCTTCCACTTCTACATTTATTATTTGCAACCACGACAAGGCCAATATAAAGAAAACAGAGGCTATGGAAACCGTTATTATTGGTAACAGTAAAAACCACCCTCTTGTGATAGACATCGAGCCTAATACAAGCGGAGTATGCAACGTAAATTGATGGCGTAACTGCGCAAGCATTGCTTTATGTAATACCTCTGTCTGATTTTTATAACCACTGTAAAGTCTATCTGCAAAACAGAGTGTATCGGCTAATGCCCAAAACAAAAGGCCTATAAGTACCATGATCATACCTACCGTGGCAAAACATGCATCAATAGCTCCTAAGCACAATACTAGTACTCCTATGGATATTACAATAGAGAGCAAACTACCCCATACTCGCAGCTCACTTCGCTCACGGGGGCTTATCGCACACGGCATCAATGTATCTATGTAGATCCATACAGTAGATTGTAGTGCGAACTGTATAGAACATAAGCTTAATACATGTATACAGAAATATATAAACTCATTTTTTGAAAGATAAGCCGGATAGAGTATTTTATATATAATAAATATGTATGCAATGATTGCTCCACTCCAAACAAGTCGAGATGCAACGCGCTGCTTAGTTAATGACCTGCCAAACAATAAGCGACTTGATAAAATATCAAGAATCAGTGCAGACAAGAATAATAAGAACACACAACTTGTAAGATTAAATATAGTATCCATTAAAATTTAGACTAGTTTTCGTTATAAGGTAGTTTCAATTAAAATAAAAAACCTTCTCGACATTCATTAGTAATAAAGCATGAATAGGTGAATATACTTACACCTTTGCCAAATAAATTCGAATATAATCAAAAAAAATAACTTTTGCAGAAACACAAATACTATAATAAAAAAAGGGCGACTCTACTAAAGAGCCGCCCTTTTCATATCAAATCTATGTCGGATAAAAAAGATCTATTATTTAAGATTCCACCACAATGGAGTCGTTGTCAAATCTTTACCACCTAGAAGTTGTAAAGCTTGTTCGTAACCCGGTTTGTTGTTAATCTGCAAGTCTGCAGGGTAACGATAACGCTTAGGATAGAACTCTAGACGACATTCTTTAGATGTAGCAGTAGTCAATGGAACTTGAGTCATTGAGTTATAATCTTGTTCAACTGCTTGATTTTCCATAAATGGCAAACCTAAACGACGGTGATCAGACCATGCTTCAAGTGGCAAGTAAGGCATTTGAGCCAAATACTTTTGAGTAATGATCTTTGTCAACTGGTCGTTGTTTACAGTTCCATTTTTATAGATAGAGTTCTTAGGATATACATATTGAACAGTACCTGGTTGGTTTGTGTAACCATCTACGTAGTTAATAGTATATGGAGCAGCCTCTACTGTGTGATCAAAGTTTACAGAAGTACCAACACGGTTGTATTCTGTTGACTGCAAATAATCATTTACAAGATTGTTGATCTTGTTATCATCATTGTTGCTGTAGTTGAAGCTTGCACGAATACCACTTTCATAGTTTTCTTTAGCTGAACCTGGAACTGACCATCCGTATACTGCTGCTTCTGCCATTAGGAAGTAAGTTTCCCATGGACCGAAGAACACACGTTTGTTAGTACCTAAACGATAGATTTTAGATATACAAGGGAAGTTGTAAGCATTGTTTGTATAGTTTGCAGACAAACCACCTTTTACATCCCAAACACCGGCAACACATGTACTCCAAGAGTATTGCGTACGAATCTTAAGTAAAACCTTGCTATCATCTGCCGGATCCATCAATTCAGCTTCAGAAGCTAGTTTCAAGTTGTCAAAATAAATCTTGCCATCGTTATACCCAGGAATGTTGAACATATTTGCAACACGAGGATCGATCGTTTCTGGAATACCATCAAAGAAGTATCCAGCTGTAGGATCATTTGTTGTAAGCGGGAAGTGCTTATCAAGACGTAGACCTAGATAAGTTTCTGGATCTTTTACGTATTCTTGAAGCAATTCTGGCACATTAAACTTTTGACCACCTAACCCAATCGCCAAATTATTGATGGTTGTAGAAAGAGGTTGACTATTCCAAGGACGAGACATTACGCCTGAAAGTGCATCCCAACCATCTTTTTCTTGTACCCAAGCAATGTCGCCTGCTTCTGTAATCAATGTAGAAGGACCACCACTTACAGCTGCTTCAAACTGAGTTTTTGCATAAGCAGGATCAATATTTGATAAACGCATAGCTAAACGAGCACGCAATGAATTACCGTATTTAATCCATTTTTGAGTATTGCCAGCATAGAAAGCATCCAAGCTACTTACTGTTGACATATCAATTTTAGGATCTAGATTAGCAACAGCATCTGTTAGCTCAGCTATAATATATTTATAAATAGCTTCTTCACTATCATAAGGAGGTGTTGTTCCGTTGAAAGAGTCAAGAATTGGTAGAGGACCAAATCCATCAGTCAATTCTGAAGCTACATATGCTCTCCAGATACGTGCCATTTGGATAATATTCTTTGTATATTCTCCGGCAATACCTTGTTCGATATGCTCTTTACCTTGAGTAATCGCTAAGTTTGCTGAGTTTAGCCATTTTACACCATAACTAGAACCTAGATACAACTTCATGTAGTCGTTGTTATCTGAACCTAGTGTAAATCCACTTCCTCTTTCAAAGCGTGAAGCTCTTTTCCATGTAAGAACGAAGATACGTTCTGCAATCTCCGGATTTTGTTGCGCTTCAATTATCGAGTTATTAAGGAAGTATTCTGCTTTTGCTTTGTCCGGCGTTACTGCACTCGGATCTTTGTTGATGTCTTCAAAGTCGCTACACGAAGCAAGAAGAACCACCGAAGATACAGTTCCGGCTATAATTTTATATATTGAATTCATAGTGATGTTTACTTACAATTAGAAACCTACTGTTACATTAAATGTGTATGAACGTGGAGTTGGTGCAGCTCCTAACTCAAATCCTGTTGCATTGGTATTTGTTGCGGCAACAGATTCTGGGTCAATACCAGGAAGATTGCTGTGAATCATCCAAACATTGTTACAAGTTGCAGACAAACGCAATCTCTTGAATGGCGTTTTCATCAATTGCTTAGGAGTAAAGCTGTAACCTAGTGTAATGTTACGCAAACGGATGTTTGTTGCATCGTATGTAAACAATTCCGGAAGACCGAAGTTGCTACCTTCAGCAATACGCTGCCAGTAGTTTTGGTGAGTTACCGCATTATCATTTGCAGCGTAACCGTTTTCTGTTTGAACTACTGAGTTTGGAACTACAAAGTCGTTACGTTCTCCATTAAATACAGTACCTGCTGCATTACCATTTCTGTGTAGAACAGCTGTTGTTCCTGAGAAAATTTTACCACCAAAACGCATATCAACAAGGAAACTCAAAGAGAAGTTCTTGTATGAGAAGTTATTGGTAATACCAAGCATACAATCTGGGTTTTGGTTACCCAAGTATTCTTTATCTGTTGTAAATAAAGGCAAACCTTGTCCGTCTACAATTACATTGCCGAAGTATGGGCTATTTTTATCTTGAACTCTCAAGAATTTCTTACCATACATATCGCCATAGAAACCACCTGCGCGAGCTACAACATTCAATTCATCGAAGCTTCGGATTGCATATTCGTCAATACCTGGAGCCAATGAGATGATTTTGTTACGGTTCAACGAGAAGTTTGCTGCTGCATCCCAGCTAAAGCCTTTTGAGTTGTCAAAGATTTGACCAGTCAACTGAACTTCAAGACCTTCATTTTGGATGTTACCTGCATTAATTTTCTTTGATTGATATCCTGAGAATGGATCCATTGGAATATCTAGAAGCTGACGTGTTGCATTTGTTCTATACCATGCTGCATCCACACCAATTCGGTTGTTCAAGAAACGAACGTCGATACCGGCTTCCCATGATTTAACAAGCTCACTACGAACTGATGAATCATAAAGAGTCAAACCTGGTTTCAGCATACCGTTACCGTTTGGATCTTTCTCTGCATAATAAACATTGTACAATTGGTATGGAGCAAGGTCATTACCTACTTCTGCATACGATGCTCTTACTTTTGCAAATGAAATCCATGATGGCATTTGACCTCCAAGTTTTTCTACTGCATCACTAACTACACCTGAGAAGCTGAATGATGGGTAGAAATATGAACGGTTAGCCTTACTCATTGTTGAAGACCAGTCGTTACGCATTGTAATATCTAAGAATGCATAACCGTCCCAGTTCAACTGAGCAGATCCGTAAAGAGAGTTGATTTTTTTACGATAAAGACCTGATGATTGAGAGAAGTTTTTACCATTACCCAATGTAAATACATCTTTAATGATCAATTCTCCTGTGCTAGCGTTAACAGATTTACGCTCTTGCATCATCATGTTACCACCAAAAGTAAGGTTTGTTCCGAATTTCTTCCAGAAATTATCTTGACGGTAAGTAGAAAGGAAACTGAAGTTGTTTTCGTAGAAAGTTTCAGAACCTTCAGAGTAGCGACCATTCATATTGTTTTTGTCACCACCAGCATACAACTTCTCGTATTTAGTTGTTGTATAGTAGTCGGTACCACCGCGAACTTCAACATCCCAATTGTCTGTGATATTGTATTTCAACGACATTGTACCCAACATACGGTTACGTGTGTCTGAGTTTTGTAGATATTCGGTAAGCCACCATGGGTTGATTTGAGGTGAGTTACTTGTATCATACCAAATCGCATTACCATTCTCATCTACCATCGGATTCTTGAATTGCATTACATCCAATGAACGTGGCAAGTTGTAGATAGTATAGAATGCGTTTGAGCTATTAATACCTTGAATAGGTCTATTGTGAGCATTTGTATTTACATAGTTTACTTTCGCATCCAACTTCCATTTTTGGCTAGCACCAAGAGTTGTTGTTCCACGTAAAGTAATTGCTGTTTTATTTAAGTCTGATCCTGGAACCATACTCATATCATCCGAACGGTTGATCGACGCAAATACAGATGTTTGATCGATTTGTTGTTGGAAGCTGATACCTTCATTGAAAGAAGTTCCTGTTCTAAAGAAACTATCAATGTTGTCATATGCACGAAGTTGAGTAGGCAAACCATTCCATCCTGTTACCGTTTGACCTTCAATTTTAGGACCCCAGCTCGAGTTTGATAGTGGATCAAACTGTTTAACAGAACCTTGAGCGTATGAGTTTTGAAGATCTGGTTTCATGAATATTGTTTCAGCAGTTACACCTGCAGTAACTGTAATACCCAAACCGTCTTGTTTTTTACCAGATTTAGTAGTGATAAGGATTACACCATTACCTGCACGAGAACCATACAATGCTGCTGCTGATGCACCTTTCAATACAGACATAGATTCAATATCATCAGGATTGATATCGGACAAACCGCTACCCATATCCGGGCCAGAGTTACCCCAAATATCGTCTACACCACCTGTAAAGTTATCCATCGGAACACCATCAACTACGATCAGTGGTTGGTTATTTCCTGTAAGAGAGCTATTACCACGCAATACGATCTTAGAAGAACCGCCTGCACCATTACTTGAACGTACAATTTGAAGACCTGATACTTTACCAGATAATGCATTTGCTACGTTACTTTCGCGAGAATCAACAAGAGCATCACCTTTAAGTTCTTGCATAGCATAACCTAAGGCTTTTTTATCACGCTTCATACCAAGAGCTGTAACCACAACTTCATCTAGTTGTTCTGTATTCTCTTCTAGATTGATTGTGATTGTCTTTTGGTTACCTACAGTAAAAATCTGAGGTTTATACCCTACGTAAGAAACTTCCACCACATCTGATGGCTTAACTTCTAGCTCAAAGTTACCGTCTAGATCGGTTGTTGTACCGGTTGTGGTTCCTTTTACTACTACTGTTGCACCAATTACAGGACCATAGCTATCTAGCACTGTCCCTTTTAACGTGTGTGCTTGTTGTTGTGATGAACTCGTTGTTGTCGGAGCATTTGTCTCGGCTGCTACCACTGGTATTGCCGATGAAAACGCCGCAGCGAGTAGAATCAAACTTACTGGTTTAAAACGTTTTGACATAATTTGTAATTTTGAATCTATTTAATTTGGCTTAAATACATGCAAGGAACAAAATCAGTTAAATAAAAGATAAGTATTGAGGTTTTTACTCATTACATAATAAACAACAAGCAATCATTAGCAAATGATTGACAATTTACATTTCTTAGTAATAAAATTAATTACGTTGTTATTATTGCTTAGTCTTCACAACAAGCGAATCATTAGTGTTCTAAAAAAATAACCTTACAAACCTTTTGGTTTTTACTCATTTTGTTTCTACACGACAAATGTAGAAATTACTTTTCATCTAAAAAATATATTATAAAACACATTCGTATTTGAATTGAAATAAAAAAGAAAGAGTTATAACAAATTGAACACTTCAACTGTTATAACTCTTTCTTTTTATTATAATTGACTGTCGTTTATGTATCCTATTGATAGCAAATAAGTCATTAACAATTCTAGCAAAATTTTGTTATTTAACACTATAAGTAGGATTGTTTGCCATTTCCCACATATTTAAGTAGGAAGATTTAATAATATCGACTGCTTTATCCCAATTTATCTTGTAGGCTTCGTCTCCTGGCTTATGATAATCTGGATGTGCATTTGTATGATACCAAATAATTGGAATTTGATGTTTTGCAAACGATGCATTATCACTTCCTCCAACCGGATTGTCCCAAGGACGATAAGTAGGAGTAAGATTTAAATTGAATTCCTCGATGTGCATGCGCTGCCATTTCTCAAACTCAGGATTTGCTTCAGTATAGAAGTAATCAACATGAGTTGGATTATTTTCGTCTGTATTACGACCAATCATATCAAAGTTCATATATCCTTTAATCTTTGGCAATAAATCAGTGTGATTTACAAAATAAGATGAACCCAAAAGACCTTTCTCTTCTCCATCCCATAATGCAAAAATTACTGTACGTTCTGGCTTTTGCCCTGAAGCAACAAATCCTTTGGCGATTTGTAAAACAGCTGCAACTCCGGAAGCATTATCATCGGCACCATTATAAATGCTATCATTGATAATACCTAGGTGATCGTAATGTGCTCCAACCACAACATACTCGTCTTTTTTTACGCCTTCGATATATCCAAGTATATTCTTCATTTGACGAGGCTGTAACGTATCATTTTGTAATTCTTTGATCTTAACTTCATCTATAAAGTATCTTGGACGTGCTCCCTCTTCTGGGTTTTGTATTGCCTCGAAACGCTGGAAATATCCAGTCTCATAAAGAGGCTCAATTCCTAATTCATAGAGTACTGATGCGATATAACTTGCAGCAATCATACCGCCTCGCATTCCTGCATCTCGGCCTTCAAGCAGATCGTCTGCTAAAAATGTAATCTGTGATTGAACTGAACGTTTTGTGATTGCTTCTGCCCCTTTCGCTTTCGGACTTTGAGCATATATAGAAGCTATACTGAGAACAGATAAAAACAGTAGTGATAATTTTCTTTTCATTGTCAAGAGTGTTTTCCTTTTGTTAAGCTGCTACTAAGTTACGCATTATTTCTAAATTTGAAAGCTAACAGATTTTACATCTAATAAAAACGAACATGAATAAACATCTTTTACCAGCCTTGTTGCTATCTATGACAACAAGCTTATCGGCGCAATTACAAAACACGGATGTACATGAGTTTCCGGAAATGGAACAATCTTCTACTCGAAAAGAAATTAGCATTCCTAACATTCAAGGTTTTGAAACTTTGAAGTGTGATTTCCATATTCACACAGTCTTTTCAGATGGTTCGGTATGGCCAACAGTCAGAATTGACGAAGCGTGGCAAAATGGTCTTGATGCTATAGCTCTGACAGACCATATCGAATATCGACCTTATAAAGATATCGTGCTTGGTGATTTAAACAAGTCGTATGAAATTGCAAAGAAAAAAGCGGATAATATAGGCATGATCTTGATCCAAGGAACAGAGGTCACTCGACAAAAGCCTTTCGGACACATGAATGCGCTCTTTATTACCGACGCTAATAAAATGAAGGTTGAAAGTCCGGAAGAGGCTATAAAGGAAGCGAAGCGTCAAGGTGGTATTGTTATCTGGAATCATCCGGGATGGCCAAACGACACATGCGATATATTTGATGTTCATAAACAAATGATAAAATCTGGAATGATTGATGCAGTGGAAGTTCATAATAACACCGAAATGTATCCGAAAGCAATGGACTGGTGCAATGAAATGAATATTGGATTTGCAGCCTGCTCAGATATTCATGGTGTAAAAACAATTGAATATGGCAATGATATTACGACACACCCTATGACATTGGTATTCTCGAAAACAAAGGATGCTGAGGGGATAAAAGAAGCACTTCAATCTAAACGAACTATTGCTTATTTTAATCAGATAATTGCCGGCCCTGAAACATTGATAAAAAAGCTCGTCGAAGCTTCTCTGAAAACTAAAAAAATAAACTCAAAAGGTCTTACTGAGGTTACGAATATTTCTGATATCCCATTTATTGTAAAATACAAAAACAATTCATATCGGTTTAAACCGGGAACGACAGTTCGACTTACGCTTGACGGTACTCCTATGACCTTTGAAAATTGTATTATAGGCACACACAAGTATTTGAGTTTTGTTTTATAAGAAGAAATAGTTTATCTACAATTATATTATCAAGGATAGTCACTGAGTGATTAACATCAAGAAAGGAGCGCCTCAAATTATGAAACGCTCCTTTTTTTTCATTATGATCTCATTATTTAGAGCTTCGAATCGAAGAAGCTCCTGATTTATCTTTTGAAACTTATGATGGGCTGCCACTGTACTTAACAGATAAAGCTCCCGATGATTCTGCACGAAGTGCTTCTAAAGCGTAAACGTGAGCTTGAGAACAGCCACAGGCATTTATTGTCACATCTTTTGCTTTAAATTTGAAGCATTCAATAAAGATGCTCCACTGACATCAAAGTCTGCTTTTACACAACTTCCGTGTACAGTTGCTTTGCTCGCACCGGATAAGTTAATTGCACCTTTTGATATATTCACTCCATGTTCTGCAATCAGTTTAGATGCTGTAGATAAATCTATCACAAAATCATCGGTTTTAATTTGTCCATCAATACGCACGCTACAAACACCTGCTACACTTATAAATGAGACTTTGTCTGTATATATGTCCACATGAATTTTTGTAAGTTGTAAATTAACGGATCCATTATAAAAAAAGGCTGTAGTTCCGTTCTGATACTCTAATAGTAGGTCGTTTATAGATTGTTATCAGTCGTGATTTTTATCTCATATTTGTTTCCTAAAATGATATTACAAGTGTATTCATTCCCTTTAGACTGCATCAGTGTCATTTTTATTGACTTCAAAATTACTCGCTGGGATGCAACAATCTTAAAGGACTTTGTAGTCATTCTACCCGAACCTTCCTTAGCAATAGCAAATAAAGGAATTGTAGTACAAGACGAAGAATAAGAATAATAGAATTTTAGATTTCATATGTTTACACATTAATCAGATTATGCCTCGAATTTAAATATTAAAAACAATAGATCTATTAAATAATTTCACATATTACATTGTAAAAGAAGATGAACTTATCTAACCAATGAAATAAATTGATTACATATAGCTCAAATAATCTAGCCATAATAGGATACAAAAAAAGCGAGTCAATCTTTCGACTGACTCGCTCTACTTGTTGCTCTCTGCGAGCTAAAACGGCGGCTATCTACTCTCCCACTATACGCAGTACCATCGACGCTATTGGGCTTAACTTCTCTGTTCGAAATGG
>JBOGCF010000007.1:0-207676 GCA_051656605.1 Tannerellaceae bacterium
ATTACACCATCAAGAATCTTGCCGTATGGGGACTTGAACCAACGGTTCCAATTCCTGACGGACACTTTACACGCAAATTCTGGGATTTCGTTCCTCGTGATAAAGAAAGCAACGACGGTAACCTGATCACCGTAGAAGGCGGTAAATACAAAGCCAATCCATGGGGTCTATTCGATATGCATGGCAACGTAGCAGAATGGACAGCATCAGAATGCTCAGAACATCCTACATACGCAGGACAAAAAACCGTATGTGGTGGATCATGGCGCGACAGAGCTGCAAAATCTACAGCTTGGACACGTCGATACTTCCAACCATGGCAAGCGCCATTTAACGTTGGATTCCGTGTCATTATTTCCGAATAATTAAAATATACACATCACTACTCGAAAGTGGTTGCCTAAAAGCTAGGCAACCACTTTTTTTTATAACTCATGATCATTTTTGGTTCAATCATTGTTATTTCAAAACAACACGATTAATTAATTTAACCAAAGTTTCAACAACGACTAAAGACTATATACAACATGAACCAAACAGCAGATTATCAATTGTGCATTCTTGTTCCGATATACAATGAAGAAGAGAATATGAATCGCCTTGAAACAGAACTAGCAAACTATACCACTCAAGCTCTGATAAAAACATGTATTCTATACATCAATGATGGATCAACAGACAAAAGCCTAGATTATATCAAAGATATTTGCAAAAAGCACTCAAACATGTTTTATCTCTCGCTCTCTCGCAACATGGGATTAAGCGCTGCAATGAAAGCCGGTATAGACTACACTTTCTCTGAATATGTAGGATATATTGATGCCGATTTGCAAACCGCACCATCTGATTTCAACTTACTCATACCACATTTACAACAACACCAACTAGTGATGGGTATACGAGCGATGCGCCAAGATAGTATTATTAAAAAGCTTTCATCCAAGGTTGGAAATGGATTTAGAAGAATGATGACAGGTGATGATATCAAAGATACCGGATGTCCACTGAAAATAATACATACAGATTATGCGAAACGGATACCTTTTTTCACTGGCATGCACCGCTTTCTTCCGGCCTTAATTATGTTGCAAGAAGCACAGATTAAGCAAATTCCAGTAAGACATTTTCCTCGTATTGCCGGTAAATCTAAGTATCACATGTTTAATAGAATGATTGGTCCGTTCAAAGATTGTTTTGCTTATCGATGGATGAAACATCGATACATAAACTACAAGATTCAAGATCAACTAATCTAATAACTACAAATAAAATATCCCTTACAAAAGACACTTACCATTGGTAAACGATCTTTTATAAGGGACATTCTTTTAGAGAAAAAACTGATTACTCAATCCACTCTTTTATATGCTGTTCGTTCTCTTTCTTGCAAATCAACAAAGACTTATTATTATCAACAACGATGTAGCCATCAAGACCTTCCAGAATGCAACGCTTACCATTCGGTACAGAAACAATACAATTCTCACTATCGATCATGCGAATCGAATCGCCAATAACCGCATTCTTAGTCGTATCCTTACCCGATAACTCATAAAGTGAGCCCCATGTACCAAGATCAGACCACCCAAACGAAGCAGGAATCACATAAATATTGTCAGCATGCTCCATAACTGCATAATCTATCGAGATCTTTTCACACTGCGGATAATACTCATCAATCAACACCTGTTCGTCTGAAGTATAGAAATGTCCTGATATCTGGTCAAAGCTTGAAGCTAATGCAGGCTGAAATTCCCTAAAAGCCTTCTCGATTGTTTTTGCACTCCAGATAAAGATACCAGAATTCCAATAATAACCTCCTTCATCGATATATTGCTGAGCCACTTCCCTACTCGGCTTCTCTTTAAAAGCCTCTACTTTGTAGAAGTGTTCTTGCTCTACATCTGTTCCGGCTTTAATATATCCATAACCTGTTTCGGGACGATGTGGCATAATACCAACTGTTACAATTCTATCGGCATTATTCGAAAACTCAAGACCTTCTCGAATCACACGTCTAAAGCATTCAGTATCCATTACGACATGATCGGCCGGAGAGATCACTAGATTAGCATCCGGATCACGTTCTTTTATTTTCCAGGTCACATAAGCAATACAAGGAGCTGTATTACGCATACATGGCTCTAACAGAATATTCTCTTGTGGTATCTCGGGCAGTTGTTGGTGTATCCAATCTATATAATTCTTAGATGTTACAATCCATATTTGTTCCGGTGCGCAAATATTCTTGAAACGGTCTACAGTAAGCTGAATCAAAGTTCTACCAGTCCCTAATACATCTACAAATTGTTTTGGTTTGTCTGGGGTACTCATAGGCCAAAAACGACTACCTATTCCCCCGGCCATAATTACAAGATGATTCATATACGGTATTTTATTTAATAAGTTGCGAAATTACAAAAAGAAAGCGATTCGTACGACATTTAAGATCATACTCTCTACTTTTATAACAGTCCAAAGTAATGTTTTTATTTAAATATAGTACATTCGCAAGCAGAAAATCCAATTATTGAGCAAATGAAGAGATATTGTCAAACACTTAAACTACGCGACAATCGCGAATTAATCAATCAATACATCGAAGAGCATCAACACGTATGGCCCGAAATTAAAGCTGGAATCAAAGAAGTTGGCATCATACATATGGATATTTACATCCATGAAAACACTCTTTTTATGACTGTAGACACCGTAGATAATTTTGAATGGGATCGAGACATGGCTCGTTTATCTACCCTTCCACGCCAGCAAGAATGGGAAACATACATGGCTAAATTTCAAGACGCATCACCGGAAAGCACCTCTGCCGAACGATGGGTTATGATGAAACAAATCTTTGCTCTAGACTAAGATATACAAGAAATGCACAGAAATAGGAATCGACCATCTCTGTGCGTTTCTTGTATCTAAAATAAATGACTTAATTAGTTTACCGAATCGTAATACCAAGCAAGCATTTTATCCACACCCTCAGAAATTTCTATTTTATGCTTCCAACCCAATTGATGCAATTTAGTCACATCAGTCAGTTTACGCATGGTTCCATCGGGTTTTGAAGCATCAAAATGAAGTGCACCGCCGTAATTGATTTTATGAGCAATCAAAGCAGCCAACTCACCAATACTAATTTCCTTTCCGGTACCAATATTGATATGCGTATTACGTACCTGATGCGCAATATACTCAGAAGGAGCAATCTTCTTACCCGCCTCAACAGCTACAATATCAGCAAAATCAATTTTCTCCATGATATACACACAAGCGTCGGCCATTTCTTCGCTCCACAAAAACTCACGAAGCGGAGTCCCGGTTCCCCAGATCTCAACTCTACCCGCCTCAACACCATATTTTGCCAAAACGGCTTTCATCTCATCAAGAGAAGCATTGCCCGATACACCTTCGATAGGTCGCGCATTGAGGTCTTTACGCACAAAAGCCTCATCTCCTTTGTGCAAGGCATCAGACAAAACAATCTTACGAATCAATGCAGGAAGCACATGACTCTTTTCAAGATCAAAGTTATCATTCGGTCCATATAGGTTCGTAGGCATTACGGAAATAAAGTTCGTTCCGTATTGTAGGTTATAACTCTCACACATCTTCAGACCCGCAATCTTAGCAATTGCATAAGGCTCATTTGTATATTCGAGCACCCCCATAAGCAACTCATCCTCTTTCATAGGCTGAGCACAATCGCGAGGATAAATACATGTGCTTCCTAGAAACAACAGTTTCTTTACACCATGTTTAAACGCACACGATATCACGCTATTCTGAATTGCAAGATTATCGACGATAAAGTCGGCACGATAACGATTATTCGCTACAATACCGCCCACCTTTGCCGCCGCTAGAAAAACATATTCAGGCTTTTCATGCTCAAAAAAAGCATCAACTTCAAACATATTACGCAAATCTAGATCGGCAGACAAACGCCCTACAAGATTCGAATATCCTTTAGCTTGCAAGTTTGACCAAATAGCAGAACCCACCAAACCACGGTGTCCTGCCACATATATCTTAGCATCTTTTGCAATCGACATCATTCAAAATAGTTTAGAGTTTTATAACCGCCACGCTTCAAGTACTCTTCTTTCTTCATCAGCTTCACATCGTGTTTCATCATATCTGCCACAAGATCTTTAAGCGAATACTCGGGAGTCCAGCCTAGTACCTCCTGCGATTTTGTCGCATCACCTATCAGCAACTCCACCTCCGTAGGACGGAAATATGCAGGATCTACTTCAACAACACTTTTACCAAGCAAAGCTTTCACGTTAGGAACAAACTCAGCCCCCACTTCCTTGGCCAATTTATGTTCGTCGACAGCAGCTATATATCCTTTTTCATCAACACCGTTTCCTTTAAACGAAACCGTTACGCCAACTTCAGCAAACGAAAGCATTACAAAGTCACGCACAGTAGTTGTAACTCCGGTAGCAATCACATAATCCGAAGGTTCGTCTTGCTGCAAGATTGCATGCATAGCACGCACATAATCTTTTGCATGCCCCCAATCGCGCATAGCCGACAAGTTTCCTAAAAACAAACAATCCTGCATTGTCATCACAATCTTACTCACAGCACGTGTAATCTTACGTGTTACGAAAGTTTCACCGCGCAACGGAGATTCATGGTTGAAAAGGATACCATTGCTTGCATGCATACCATAAGCTTCACGGTAGTTGACCGTAATCCAATATGCATATAATTTGGCTACGGCATAAGGCGAGCGAGGGTAGAAAGGTGTGGTTTCACGCTGAGGAACCTCTTGTACCAAACCATACAACTCAGATGTTGAAGCCTGATATATACGCGTCTTTTCAGTAAGGCCGAGCAAACGTACAGCTTCCAGAATACGCAATGTACCTATACCGTCGGCATTGGCAGTGTATTCGGGTGTATCGAAGCTCACCTTCACGTGACTCATTGCCGCCAAGTTATATATCTCATCCGGCTGCACTTCCTGAATGATTCGTGTAAGGTTCATCGAATCGGTAAGGTCTCCGTAATGTAAAATAAAGCGACGACCGTCTTCATGCGGATCTTGATACAAATGGTCGATACGATCGGTATTAAAAAGCGAACTTCTACGCTTCAATCCGTGTACCACATAACCTAGCTTTAGCAAGTACTCTGCCAGATATGCACCATCTTGCCCGGTTACTCCTGTAATCAACGCGACTTTCTTTTTCATATTATTTGAGTTGATATTTTTTATATACGCAACGACTCACACACGTCTATTGTGCGAATCTAATTTTTATTTAATTCGATAAAAATACAAATAACGATTATACTGACAAAACAAAGAAACAAACCTCTTGTTCTCATTCGCTCTGCTTGCGCCTTATTTATGCTATCTTTGCAGGCAAAACTAAAGATTGACAATTGATGACTTCTTCTTTTAAGTTAAGCTTATCTCCATTACAAGGCTATACCGAGGCGATTTATCGCAATGCTCACGCAGCTTGCTTCGGAGGTATTGACACTTACTTTTCGCCGTTTGTACGCGTAGAAAACAAGCAAGGTGCTGAAAGTCCTTTTCGAAACAAAGATATTCGCGACATACTCCCCGAACGCAATACCGTTTCACACTTCGTTCCTCAGCTGATTGCGTCGAATGCCGACGAGCTGTCCCTTATTACAGAGAAGTTCTTATCTCTCGGATATCACGAAGCCGATATCAACATGGGCTGTCCTTTCCCCATGATTGCTAAAAAGCACAAAGGATCGGGTCTGCTTCCTCACCCCGATGAAGTCGCGGCCTTGCTCGATGCTGCCGATAGTTATTCTGAAATGAAATTTTCGCTTAAGATGCGACTAGGCTGGGAAGATACAAATGAGTGTTTGGAATTGCTCGACATGATCAACAGTTCATGCTTGACCGATGTTGCGGTACATGCCCGCACGGGAAAACAACAATACAAAGGAAACGTACAAATGGATGCTTTCGAAGCATTTTCACAAGGCTGTAAAAAACCGCTACACTTCAATGGTGATGTATGTACCGTGAATGATATCAATCGTATAAAAGCGGCATATCCGACACTTGCCGGCATATATATAGGCAGAGGCATCTTGCAAAATCCGTTTCTACCTCTTTTGTATAAAAAGCAAATCTCATTGCAAACGTTATCGGTAGCCGAAATGGTATCGAAGTTTCATTCCTCGCTATTCGAGCAATACAGCTCGCTATTACAATGCGACCATCATACGCTACAAAAGATGCAATTATTCTGGGAATACCTTGCTCCTGAGCTCGAAAAGAAGAGTAAAAAAAGAATCGCTAAATGTAAATCACTCTCTGAGTACCTAAAATTATCTAGTGAAGTTCTAGATAATATCTCAGCTGAAGATTTTGAATAATCGTACATATTAGCTAATCACCGCTTTCTCAAACGCTACTTCCTGGAAAAATAAAGCAAGTTAGGTTCTTCTAAAAAGCAAACGAGGTTTATCGATAAACCTAATGAGGTTCTTGGATAAACTTCGTTTACTTCTTTGCAGTAGCATATATGCATATAATACAGACGATTCCTAACGTGTTTAACTGCACAACTTAGTGTAAAAACTAACTTTGCCTCTTTATTTGAATCAGGCTTTTGATTTCTGGCAATCCCAAGCTCACCTACATGTCACATAAATTTAGACAATAGAGTTTTCAAATGAAGCATTTACCTTAAAATTAAGCCAATACTCTCAAAAGGAAAAATAAATAAGTACGAAACAGTTAAATCAGTTTTTTATGAGGAATATTCTTTATTTCTTTGTAATAGAAGAACTCAAGAAATAGAGTTACTCGTAAAGACACATAACACATCACTCTACTCCTGTTGGCTTGCGATAAACCGACAGGAGTTCTTTTTTTATCCCCATGACCACAACTATTTAGAAAAATAAAAATCCCTGCCTGTGTTGTACAAAGACAAACACAAACAGGGATTATTGTATACTTTTATGGAATCTATTAATGACGTCCCCAAACAGACACTTTCGCTTTTCCTCGATGATTGTGCCATCCTTTTACAGAACGATAATAGAATGTAATTTTCTTAATTACACGGCGATTACCTTTTAGATAAATCTCTCTCGATTCTCCACCGGCTTGGATTACTTGTCTTACTCTAATTTCTTGACGTTGTCCATTGGCAAATTCTACAAATATTCTATCAAATTCGACCGGAGCTCTATCTACTCTGATTTTTAATCGAGTAAATGTTCCTTTATGACCACTTCTAATTACATCCTTGTCTCCTCTGAAATTTACAGATCTTTCTCCAAGCTTCTCCCATCTTCCGATGCGTTGTGCCGAAACAGCAAACGTGAATGTGGTAAGAAGCATTAATAACATTACTAACTTTTGCTTCATAAAATACAGATTAATTCTTTTGTTCAATTTTTACTCACAAGCAAAGATATAGAAATATTCTTCATTTCAAAGAATACACTATGTATGCTTTAAAGCATCACTTTATCACACAAGTCTAATATATTATAAATATGGAAGATACACAAGCTACAAAACAAAACATAATACGATTATATTTATATAACAAAAAACACAAAGGGGAAACACTCAAACGGTATTTCCCCTTCTGCACATGATCGTATATATAATTTTATGCCATACTGTTCAGCTTGCGTAAACACATAATAAGAGAGTGTTTCCAATAAGGAATAGTAATATTAAAGTCTTTTTTTATTTTCGCTTTATCAAGTACCGAGAACGACGGGCGACGTACCGGTGTAGGATATTGACTTGATAAGATTGGCTGTACATTGCATGTAATACCTTCTTGATCCATGATTTCTTGAGCAAAATCATACCACGAGCAAACGCCTTCGTTAGAGAAATGGTACAGGCCTGACACATCTGCCAGCTCTTCTGTTTGGATAAGCTTCACAATAGCAGCAGCAAGATCTCCGGCATAGGTTGGTGTACCTACTTGATCAAACACTACATTTAATTGATCTCTTTCTTTACCTAAACGCATCATTGTTTTTACGAAGTTATTGCCATAAGCAGAGTACAACCATGAAGTCCGGATAATAACTGAATCGCAACCGGAGTCTGTTACAGCCTCCTCTCCCGCAAGCTTTGTACGACCATAAACACCTAGTGGCGATGTTGGATCACTTTCTACATAAGGAGTACAAGCTTCTCCTGAAAACACATAATCGGTAGATACATGAATCAATCTGCAATTTTCTTCTGCAGCAACTGTTGCAAGGTTTTTAGGAGCAATACAATTCACCATGTATGCAATATCCTGATCGGTTTCTGCTTTATCAACCGCAGTATAAGCCGCACAGTTGATGATATCTGTTACCTTATGCTCTTTGATAAACGCACGCACTAAATCAAGCTTTGTAATATCCAACTGAGCCACATCGGTATAAAGAACCTGCTCATTGTTTGCACCCAGAATATCTTTTAACTCAGAACCTAATTGCCCATTTGCACCGGTTACTAGTATTTTCTTCATTTATTTGGTCTTTAAAGTTCAACTTCTTCGATTATAACTAAAAAAGCTAGTACTTCTTTATGGAAGTACTAAAAGCAAATTCAAAGATGCACATAATTTGTAATTCTATTAACAAAAGAAGGCGAAATAATTAAGATAACAATTCGTATTATTTAGTTCGCTCAATCTTGACTCATTCATCAAAAGAATTTATATGTTTGTATTGCAGCAACCTAAACTCTAATTTACGCATTCCATGGTTCGATCAATGTATATTACATTTACGCTTATATTGTACTTCCTTAGTTTCACTACTGAAACTGCGAATGCTCAATGGACTGAGAAAGATTCGATATGGTTGCAAGACGTTTTGAACGGAAAAAGACAATTAAAACTTAACCCTGAAATTCAAAAACAAATTGAATCAGGCACATTTATCAATTTCGACGACAAAAAACCTACTCATCTAAAACCTTCGGTAGAGACAATGATTTCAAAAGACTTCTCCGAGATCATACAGTTGAACGAAATTATTAACGATACTACAACGTGTACAACTTTTTCAAAGGTTAGGCTATACAACTCTCCGGTTTATCTCAAATACAACGGCCTCCCTAGCTTTTACATCTCTCCTCGAGAACGGCAGCGCTTACGAAACTCTTTGCCGGGTGCTGCTACATTTGATGCCGAGAATATGCTGCGATATCTATTTTGGAAAGAGCATCGCGCCAAAATGCGAAATAAGAAAAAGGCAAATGCTTGGAAGCATTACAACTTAGACTAACCCCTGAATTAGAAACATTAAGACATAAAAAAAGCGGAAGAGTACTTATCGTAATCTTCCGCTCCTAAATATTGATATTATGACGCTGAATTTATTTTGCCGGAATATAACCTAGCTCTTGAACGATCTTTTGACCTTTGTCAGACATAATGAAGTCCATGAATGGTTTTGCAGCTGTACTTTCACTCTTCACTACATAGTAGAACAATGGACGTACTACAGGATATGTTTTATTTTTAGCGTTCTCCATAGATGGAGCTACGAATGTTTTACCTGCATCGTAAGAAACTTTCAACGGTTTCACTTGGCTATTCAAGTAAGCTAACCCAACGTAACCGATCGCACCTTTAGTTTGACCTACCGATTGAATGATCGCACCTGTTGCCGGCATACTCAAGATCGAGTTCACGTAGTTTTTGTTTTTCAAAACAGACTCTTTGAAGAATTCATATGTACCCGAGCTAGTTTCTCTTGAATAAGCAATGATCTTCATATCCGGACCACCTACTTCTTTCCAGTTTGTAATCTTACCGGTAAAGATACCTTCTAGTTGTTCTCTTGTAAGTTGTTGAACCGGATTATCTGGATTTACAATTACAGACAGTGCATCATAAGCAACAATTGTTTCTTGTGGAGCTTTACCTGCTTCTTGCAGTTTTACTTTTTCGTCGAATTTGATCTTTCTTGATGACATCGCGATATCTGTTGTTCCTTCAAGCAAAGCCGAGATACCAACACCGCTACCACCACCTGTTACAGTAATTTTTGCACTTGGATTTTCTTTCATGAATGCTTCAGCCTCTTTTTGAGTAAGCGGAAGACATGTATCACTACCTTTTACGCGTTGAGCACTTGAAAACTGTGCGAAAGCACATGCAATAGCAACTGTAAATAGAAACTTTTTCATAACGATAATATTATTACGTATTATTATTGTGGAGACCCTTTTTATAAAATTGGCTTGATTATATCAGGGTCTCGTTTTACTTCACTTGGTTTATATTAGAATTTGTATTGAGCACGAAGTGTAAAGGTATCGTCTTTACGTTGTTTTTCGTATCCCTTCACATTGGCACTTGTTTCGTTCATATAGAAAGCATAGTTTGCCATTACTGAGATGTTTGTATTCACACGGTAAAGCAATCCCAACTCTACGATTTGAGTTGCAAGGTCTGTTTTGTTAGTGTTAGAGCCGGCCGCACCTACTTCATCTCCTTTAACTTTCGTATTTGGGTCGTAGAAGTTATATTTACCGACAAAGTCAAACTTTGATTTTCCGATATTTTGTACGTAGGTCAAATAACCTCCGCGGAATGGACGAATATATGTATTAAATGCTGCATCACCTTTAGATGAGCCTGGCAAGTATGAATAGTTAGGGCTTTTGCTACTTGACGAAGATCCCGGTTGCGTACCCCAAACGTATTCTGCTCTGAATTGAGTAAAACCTAGTGGATTGTCGAAAGACACTTGACCATCGAAACCGAAGTATTGTCTTTTAGCATTCTTACCTTTATTTCCTTCTGCGATGTTTGCAACAAACTTGTCGCCTTCCATCTTATATACTGTATCTGTAGACTGATATACTCCTCCGTTGTAGAACGAAGTTCCAAGTCCCCAGCTCCAATTATCGTATTTCTTAGAACCGTGAAGGTGCATGATAAGGTCTTTTCTATTATCAGTCTCCATCTTGATACCATTACCGGCTACAAGAGCAGCTTCTAATTTCAAGAAGTTAAGCATATGCCCTTTTGGTGCTTGTAATTTGATTTCCGCACCCAAATCTCTTTCTTCAGGGAAAAGTGTTTGGAATACAAGCGAACGTTCAGGCATTTCTCTTTTGCTTGAAGAGTATTTGATCTCGTCTCCAAATGGGCGGTCAAACACACCGGCTTTTAATGTAACGAAGTTTAGTTTTTTAGGCAGTGTGTAATCTAAATAAGCATCTTTAAAGCCAACCCCTTTTTCAGTAACATCTAATTGAAATACGATATTACCTCCAAAGTTTGAGTAAACAAATTTTAAACGACCTCTGCGGATACCGAAACGAGTAAACCAATCATCTTTGTTTTCATTAGAACCACCTACTTTCAACGAAGCGTCTTTTTGCCCCATCTCCATCTGAGCTTGAATATAACCGGTAATCTTTAATTTACCCATTTTATTCACTGTGCTTTCAAGCTGCTCAGTTCGTTCTTGCAAAGATGCGATCTCTGCTTTCACTGAATCTGCGGATGCATTCACATCTTGTGCTTGTGCATAACCCATTACTGACACTAATAACCCAACTGCAAAAAAATACTTCTTCATTTATTCTAAGCTAATTAATTTCTAAACATTTTAATTCAAAAATAATATATATTGGGGATATATATTATTATAACAAATTTTATAATAGAAAGGATATCTAAAACTCGCACTCTCGAAACATTTCTGAAATACTCATCTCATCGTTTCCTTTCGACATTGCAAAGATGCAGCCTTTATGTTTCACTAGCGTAACGCATCGGTTACAGTTTCGAGACATTGATATTACAATCGTGTTACAGAAAAATGTAGCAAGGTTGTAAGATCCATGTAACACTTTCGTAACATTGACTACGTTAATTTGCGACAGAAATTAAAGTTAAACGCAACGTGAGAAGATTTATTGAAAAACTGGCAGAAGGTGCCCTTACCTTGAGTGGCAGTGTAACAAGTATTACAATCCTGCTTATCGTATTATTCTTATTTAAAGAAGGTAGTGGCTTATTCAACAGCCCGGTCATAGAAGAAGGCTATGTACTGGCTGTAAACTCCGAAAATCCTGTAGAAAAGATCGGAGGATTAAATGTAAAAGAAATATTTGACTCTAACATAGAAAATTGGAGCCAAGTAGGCGGAAAAGATCAACCGATCACACTGTTCCGCTTTAGCGACCTTGGCAACTACTTCAGCGACGAAGAGTTAGGTGATGAGTTTCAGTATGTACCCCAATGCATCAACAAACTAATCGCAGAGGATAAAGGTATCATCGCTTTCTTTCCAAAACAATATCTGGCAGACGATTTTAGTGGAAAGGTACTCAAAGAAGGCAATATTACACCTGCCGACTTCTTTGCAGGCAGAGAGTGGTATCCGACCTCGCAACCTGCAGCTCAATTCGGATTAATGCCGTTGTTACTGGGCACACTATGGGTAAGTATCGGTGCTATTTTGATTGCACTACCTTTTGGTATTGCTGTTGCAGTATACTTATCAGAACTTTCGGGAAAACGCATGCGTGGATTCCTTAAACCTACGATCGAACTACTTGCCGGTATCCCATCTGTTGTGTACGGATTTTTTGGGTTGGTTGTAATTGTCCCTTTCATTCAACAAACATTCAATTTGCCTGTAGGTGAAACAGCTCTTTCCGGTAGTGTGGTTCTAGCAATTATGGCTCTACCTACCATTATTACAGTAGCCGAAGATGCTATGCGCAATACACCTCGTGCTATGCGTGAAGCAAGTTTGGCACTCGGAGCTACACACTGGCAAACGATCTATAAAGTTGTAATTCCATATTCTATTTCAGGTATTACTTCGGCTCTTGTATTGGGTATGGGTAGAGCAATTGGTGAAACAATGGCCGTACTTATGGTAACCGGTAATGCAGCAGTCATTCCTACCTCAATGCTTGAATCGGTACGTACCATCCCTGCAACTATCGCAGCCGAACTAGGCGAAGCCCCAGCAGGAGGTGCACACTATGAAGCTCTTTTCGCTCTTGGTGCCGTACTATTTGGAATGACTCTTGTATTGAGTATTACCGTTGAATATATCTCATCAAAAAAACACAGATAATTACAACTTATATCAATTTTGAAAGAATATGGAACTAATAAATAAAAGACAATCGCAGCGAATCATGTTCGGCTTGTTCCGATTATTAAGTGCGTCTGTCGTTTTGATTCTTCTTTTTATCCTTGGCTTTATCGTTAAAAACGGAATGGAAGCATTAAGCTGGGACTTCCTAACTAAATCACCCGAAGACGGAATGACCAAGGGAGGTATCTTTCCTGCCATCGTAGGTACACTCTACTTAGTGATCGGTAGTAGTCTTTTCAGCTTCCCCATCGGAATCATGTCGGGAATTTACATGAACGAGTATGCTAAAAACGGATGGATAGTAAAACTAATCCGCATCATGACAAACAACTTGAGTAGTGTTCCGTCGGTCGTATTTGGTTTGTTTGGTATGGCTCTATTCGTAAACTTCTTTGGTTTTGGTGACTCTCTTATCGCAGGCTCTTTAACACTAGGGTTGCTATCTCTTCCGCTTATCATTCGTACCACAGAAGAAGCTCTTAAAAGTATTGATAAATCATATAGAGAAGGTAGTTTGGCCCTTGGAGCTACAAAACTTCAAACCATTCGCAAGGTAATTTTACCAATGGCATTTCCAAACATCATCACCGGACTAATCTTGTCCATCGGACGTGTATCGGGCGAAACGGCTCCTATCCTATTTACTTGTGCAGCTTACTTCTTACCAAATCTGCCTCACAGCATCTTTGATCAAGTAATGGCTCTTCCTTATCACTTGTATGTAATTGCTACCAGTGGTACAAATATGGAGGCTACCCGCCCAATGGCTTACGGTACTGCTCTAGTGCTAGTGCTAATCGTTTTGGTTCTTAATCTTATTGCCAACGTTGTGCGAAAGCATTTTTCTAAGCATCAAGCTAAATAACAAGTATTTCATTTTTTATCAATTCAATTAATCAAAGAAAATTATACGATATGTACACTATAGAAGCTAAAAATGTAGATTTTTATTATGGAGACTTCAAAGCACTTAAAGGCATTAACCTGCAAGTGGAACAAAATAAAGTTGTAGCATTTATTGGTCCCTCAGGTTGTGGTAAGTCTACATTTCTTCGTCTGATCAACCGCATGAATGACTTGATCGACAATACACGCCTCGAAGGTGAAATCCTTTTTAACGGACAAAACATCTACAGAAAAGACATCATCGTAGACCAATTGCGCAAAGAAGTTGGTATGGTGTTTCAAAAACCAAACCCATTCCCAAAAAGTATCTTCGAAAATATTGCTTACGGGTTGCGCGTAAATGGCGTAACAGATAAAGCATTTATCGAACAACGCGTAACTGAGTCGCTTCAAGGTGCTGCACTTTGGGACGAGGTAAAAGACAAACTTAAAAAATCAGCATTCGAGCTATCGGGTGGTCAGCAACAACGCTTGTGTATTGCACGTGCCCTTGCTGTAGAGCCTAAAGTATTATTGATGGATGAGCCGGCTTCAGCACTTGACCCAATCTCAACCTCTAAAATCGAAGAGCTGATTCACGAACTAAAGAAAGATTATACCATTATCATCGTTACACACAACATGCAGCAAGCTGCTCGTGTGAGTGATAAAACAGCTTACTTCTACTTAGGCGAACTTGTAGAATACGATGATACACGTAAGATCTTTACAAACCCTGAGAAGGTCTCTACTCAGAATTACATTACAGGTCGATTTGGTTGATTTATATCTATATTATACCGAGTGTCGTAAAGTTGTCTCGCGCTGTCTTCATCTTAACACGCGAGACACCACTTCGACCATTAATCAAAAAACTACAAAAATCATTCAATCATGAAATATACAGAAAAAGAACTCGAAAACTTAAAGAGTGAAATCCTTGGAATGTGGAGTTTGGTATACTCACAATTGCAACGTGCAGGAGAGTCTCTTCTTGCTCTTGACAAGGATCTTGCTGCCGGTGTTGTTATTCGCGAAAAGAGAGTGAATGCGCTCGAACTTAGAATCGACAGCATGTGCGAAGATATTATAGCTCTTTATACTCCTGTTGCCGTAGATTTACGCTTTGTATTAGCAATGCTTAAAATCAACACAAATCTTGAGCGTATCGCTGACTTTGCCGATGGCATGGCTCGTTTTGTTCGTGATTATCCAACGATCTGTATCGATGCGGAACTTATCGAGAAAACCGAACTAAAACAAATGCTTGAGAATATCAAGCAAATGCTTTTCTTAGGAAAAGATGCTCTCGAAAAAGAGTCTTCAATGCAGGCTGCAAGTATTTTCGAACTCGACAATCAAGTAGACATCATCAATCGCGCATCTACAGATATTATTGCTGCTTATGTAGCACAGTATCCCGATCGTGCCAAAGAGTGTCTATTACTGTCAAACTTGATTCGCAAAATGGAACGCATTGGCGACCATTGCAACAACTTGGCCGAAGAAGTGATCTTCTACCTTGATGCGAAGGTCCTGAAACACGCTAAAAATAGTGAGGCGTGATATAATCAATAAGTCACTGATAAGTCACACAATATTATTCTCAGTTTACTTCAACTAAAATTTCAGAACCGTAATTCCGGAAGTCGCTCCGGTTTTACGGTTTCTTTATTTTTTACCGCTACCCTGCACTATTTCGCAGTCTCTTTTGCTTAAAGATTTCTAAAGCCGCTATAATCTGAAATTATTGCGATAATTTTGTAGTATGACAAAACGATACAATTTGGAGGATTGGTTACCCATCACCAAAAAAGAAGTAGAAAAGCGAGGATGGGAAGAACTTGATGTAATTCTATTCAGCGGCGACGCTTATATAGATCACCCATCGTTTGGTGCAGCCGTTATTGGTCGCTTACTTGAAGCAGAAGGTCTTCGTGTGGCAATTGTTCCACAACCCAACTGGCGCGATGATCTTCGAGACTTTAAGAAACTAGGAAAACCTCGTCTATTCTTTGGTGTATCTCCGGGTGCTATGGACTCTATGATCAACCATTATACAGCTAACAAACGACTTCGTTCAGACGATGCATACACTCCGGATCGTCGTGCAGGCATGCGCCCCGACTACCCAAGCATTGTTTATACAAATATATTGAAAGAACTTTACCCTGATGTACCGGTCGTATTAGGTGGTATCGAAGCGTCGCTGCGTCGTCTTACGCATTACGACTATTGGCAAGATCGTTTACGTCCGGGTATTTTGCTCGATAGCAAAGCTGATATGCTTATTTACGGTATGGGCGAACAACCTTTACGTGAGCTCGTTTCTCGTATGCAAAATGGTGAGGCCTTTGAGACGTTGAAAGACATCAAACAAACAGCCTTTCTTGCACCACGTAAAGAGATACAATCGCTGCAGAAAGAAGATGATATTGTTCTCTTCTCTCACGAAGAATGCCTAAAAGATAAATTAAAGCAAGCGAAGAACTTCAAGCACATTGAAGAAGAATCAAACAAACAACAAGCAAACAGAATACTCCAGGCTGCCCAAGATCATGTGATCGTTGTGAATCCTCCATTCCCACCTATGACGGAAACGGAGATCGACGCATCATTTGACCTGCCGTATACACGCCTGCCACATCCAAAATATAAAGGGAAAGACATTCCTGCATTTGAGATGATTAAGTTCTCTGTCAATATGCACCGTGGATGTTTCGGAGGTTGTGCCTTTTGCACAATTTCTGCACATCAAGGTAAATTCATTGCTTCACGCTCTAAGAAATCTATCCTAAAAGAGGTTGAAGCCATTACCGAAATGCCTGACTTTAAAGGATACCTGAGCGACTTGGGTGGACCATCTGCCAATATGTATGCAATGAAAGGGAAGGATACATCTATTTGTGCTAAATGTAAGAAGCCATCATGTGTATTCCCTCGCGTATGTAAGAATCTCAATGCCGATCACAGTGCACTGCTTGATGTTTTTGCATCAGTGGAGAAAATACATGGCATCAAGAAAGCATTTATCGGAAGTGGTGTCCGATATGACTTATTACTGCATAAGTATGAAGACGGAAAACTTAAAAAAGCAGCAGATCAATATACGGAAGAACTTATCGAAAAGCATGTATCGGGTCGACTAAAAGTTGCACCGGAGCACACTTCTGATCAAGTTTTGGGTATGATGCGTAAACCCTCTTTCAAACTATTTGAAGAGTTTACCACAATATTCAACCGTGTAAATGCCAAAAAGGGTATGAAACAACAGCTTATTCCATATTTCATCTCCAGCCACCCTGGTTGTACTGAAGAAGATATGGCATCACTAGCAGTACTTACCAAGAACCTAAACTTCAAGCTTGAGCAAGTACAAGACTTTACCCCAACTCCTATGACATTGGCAACGGAGATGTATTATACCGGTTATAATCCGTATACCTTGGAGAAAGTCTTTACTGCAAAAACAAAGGAACAGAAGCTAGGACAACGAAAATACTTCTTCTGGTATATGCCGGAATACAGAAAGGATATTACAAACTCTTTGCGAAAAATGAAGCGTCCGGATCTACTTGACAAACTCTTCCGCAAAAACAACAGATAACACCCTACTCTATATATTAAGAAAGCCGACTAATCATTTCTGACTAGTCGGCTTTTTATATCGAGGTTACTTCTCTTCGAGAATCTCCATCAATAATTGAGGCTTATCTGTTGTGATAAAATCAACTCCTTGTGCAATCAAAAACTCCATATCCTCTCGATTATTAACCGTCCACACATTTACTTTCAACCCTAAGTCATGAGCTTCTTTAATCCACTCAGGATGGATTTTGATCGTATGGATGTTATAATCAAGACCGGCACATCCGATTTCTTTTAGTTTTGCCGGCTCCATATCACCTTCGAGATAATATACATCAGCATCGGGCATTACTTTTACAAACTCCTTTACGGCATTCAAAGAAAAAGCAATAAAATCAGTTCGATCAGCTACCCCATAAGCTTTTATCAGTTTTGCAATACCAAGCACAGCCTCTTTTTCGCGCTCGTCTGAGACGTGCGATTTCAACTCAAGTACCAAATGCAGTTCGGGATGATCCAAAGCTTCACTAAAATACTCACTCAGCGTAGGCATGCTTTCACCGTTACCAAGTTTCACTTTCACAGCCTCAGCAAATGTGATGTGTTCCATATCATGTCCTTGGAACTTTTTATCATGATTCACAACAAGCCTATTATCTCCTGTGAGCCAAACATCAAATTCAGAACCATATACTTTCAATTCCGCAGCATTTTGTAAAGCTGAAATTGAATTTTGAGCAGAGCCATCTTTCTTCCAATAGCCTCTGTGAGCAATCACTTTTGTATTTTGAGCATTCATACCAAAACAAATCAAAGTTAAACACAGTTGTATAAAAACACATTTCATCGTATTAGATTTTAGATCGATCCAATCACTATTACATAAACACAATTTTATAATAATTTGTTTTATATAGTTTCAATCAATCGAGATTATTGATACTAAGAGATATTCTAAAATCTGTGCCAATTTAGTACAACAAATATTAATTAAACCAAGAGTCCGTTTTATTCTTATTAACTTTGTAATCACAAATCCGGGGACGTATTTCTAAAATCACTACAATTTTAATCATTTTCCCCATCTAAACTTCGACACTTAGCCACATCGAAGAAATTTCAAGTATAATCAATATCGACACTTAAGCATTTAATGTGCTTTAAATTCTCGTGCCGATATCTAAAATCTCTATTCTATGAATATTAGGAATTTAAAACCTACTTTCTCGTTATCTATTTTACTACCTAGTTTATTTGTTATCATCGGACTTTCTGTTTTCTCTGGGATATGGCCTGATAGCGCTTATAAATTACTTACATCCATACAAGACAATATTTTCCGCAATCTAAGCTGGTTATACGTGATGGTTGTCTCAATCTTCATATTCTTTCTACTTTTCCTTGTTATCAGTAAATATGGAAAGATTAAATTAGGATCGAACACTTCGAAACCTGAATACTCATTTTTCTCGTGGATATCGATGCTTTTTGCCGCGGGAATGGGTATCGGACTTATGTATTTTGGTGTAGCCGAACCTATTGCTCACTTTAATACAGAATCTATTCATACAGCCCTAGATGCGGCCTCCAAAGCAAAAAATGCCCAACTATATACATTCTTCCACTGGGGCATACACGCTTGGTCGGTTTATGCTGTTATTGGTCTTACATTGGCATATTTCGCTTATCGCTACCGACTTCCACTTTCACTTCGCAGTGCTTTATATCCATTGCTTAAAGATCGAATTTATGGAAAAATTGGCGACCTCACCGATATCTTTGCTTTATGTAGTACCTTCTTTGGAATTACAACAACACTGGGATTTGGCGTAGTACAGTTAAATGCAGGACTGGTAAGTCTCGGTATTTTACCACAAAGTGATTTCAAGTATCAAGTTGTCATTGTTATATTGGTTATGGGTACAGCTATTGTATCTGCACTTTCGGGACTAAGTAAAGGGGTGAAAATGCTAAGCCAAATCAACATTATTTCAGCGATAATTTTACTGTTATTTGTCTTAATTACCGGACCAACTGTCTACCTTCTCAGTGCTTTTTCTGAAGGTATCGGTTTTTACATCAACAAATTTACGTCTCTCACATTCGACACTCATGTTTACGAAGCCGAGCGCCTCAAATGGTTTACCAACTGGACAATATTATATTGGGCTTGGTGGATCTCATGGTCGCCATATGTAGGACTATTTATTGCAAAAATCTCGAAAGGACGCACCATCAGAGAGTTCATTATTGCTGTATTAATCATTCCGTCTATTTTTAATTTCGTATGGATGACAATATTCGGTTCTAGTGCCATACAACTAGATATTCTATCTGGAACGAACGCTCTTAGTAAGCTCGTTAACAATCCCGACATCATGCTTTTTAGATTTTTACAAATGCTTCCATTTAGCTTCATTAGTAGTATTGGAGCACTTTTCATTATCTGCATCTTTTTCGTCACATCTGCCGATTCGGGTATATATATACTCAATAATATTGCCACAAAAAATGCAGAAAAATCCCCTGCGTGGCAAACGATATTCTGGGGAGTTCTACTTGGCTCTACAGCTCTTATCCTTTTAAATGTAGGAGGATTGGCATCACTGCAAACAACAACATTGATTATTGCACTGCCATTTTCTATACTAATGCTTCTATTTTGTTACAATCTACTGTCTGCACTTTATATAGACCATCGTTACAATACGACCGGATTTTCCCACTCTACACACAACTGGACTGGAAAATTCTGGAAGAAACGTCTACGCAGCATTCTTACGTACTCACAAAAAACAGACATCAAAGAGTTTATACAAAAGACTGTTTCCCCGGCTCTGGAAGATCTTTCAGTCGAGTTATCAGAACAAGGAATTGAAGCAGAAATAAAGATAAACCTTTCGGGAAGTCCATATATACAATTATCAATAGAACATCAGTCTATGAAAAATTTCACCTATGGGGTAAAAGCTCAAAAACGAAATATTTCCGAAAACTTGCTTAACGAAACGAATGCACCATCCATTGAATCACAAAAAACTTTTATTCCTTTTACCTATTTCGGTGACGGCAGAAATGGGTACGATATCCAATATTTCACAAAAGAAGAAATCATCAGTGATATATTAAGACATTACGAACGCTTTCTCTTTATCGTATCAGACAAACGAAACGATCTATACATATTGGAGCCATAAAAACAATCTAGTGCGAACTACTCCAATCTAACTAAATATAAAAAATAAAGGA
Organism: Tannerellaceae bacterium; assembly: GCA_051656605.1. GTDB lineage: Bacteria > Bacteroidota > Bacteroidia > Bacteroidales > CAMTPD01 > UBA12018. The sequence continues at coordinate 20,845 of JBOGCF010000007.1, forward strand.
TGTACTTATTATAGGTACATCCTTTATTTCTTGTCCACATCTACTCAGGTATCGCAATAGCACTTGTTGTAGGTCCGTCAATTGTAAGAACCCCATTGCGAATATCCATCTTATCGATGAATACAACACGTTGATCTCCGGTTTCTGTTGTACGACCATGATATACACAATATCGATTACCATTATCTAATGTAACAACAGAGTTATGACCTGTTCCGGTTACATTTCCTCCCGATGTGATATTTTTTTGTAATACGGGATTATTAGAAGCCTTGGTAAATGGACCCTTCGGACTGGTTGCAGTTGCATATCCTACAGCATAATGAGCTCCACCGAAATAATTCGCAGAATACATTAAATAATACAACCCATCTTGTTTGAGTATGAACGAGCCTTCGGTCCATCTACGATTTACTTCTTTCTGCGTAACAGATCTGCTTTCCCATTCAGACTGAGGATCATTCATCGTTTTAGGAGGTGATAGCACTAAAACCGGTTCTGAAATCACACGATCTAATTGAGGACTTAACTCAACTACATACACCCAACTCTCTTCTATCTCGTTAAACAACCCTTCGGCCCTAGCCCACTGAGCAACTTCAGATTCTACAGGGTTCTTGTAACAACATCGTGAGTAATACAAGAACACACGGCCATCGTCGTCGAAAAGAAGATTCCCGTCAATTACAGGATAACCCGGATCCCAAAGAGGTTTATCACTCATTTCTTTAAATGGGCCTGCTGGAGAATCCGCCTCAGCTACACCTATACGAAACATTTCCAACTCACCATTGGGATTCTCTTTCCAATTTGCAGAAAAGAACATATAGAATTTGCCATTACGCTCATACACCTCCGGAGCCCAAAAACAATCAACACCCCACGAGTCGTTCGTTTTCTCATACACTAGACCACAATCTGACCAATTGATCATATTATCAGACACATAAGCTCGAAATCCATTTTCATTAGTAGTTCCATACATATAATATTGTCCATCAGATGCCTTAATTACATACGGATCTCCAAATGCAACATCCAAGGGATTAGAGTACGTCTTTTTAGGCTCAGTACTACAAGCCGAAAGAATAATTACACCAAATAAGAGTAGTTTCTTCATAATGATCTATTTTATTACTGATTAGCTTAGCAAACTTCTAAATAAATTTGAACTCTACATAATTATTATCCATTCAAAAATATCACAAACCATTCATTTTAAATCATTAATAAATAATCAATAAAGGCTTGAGTGTTCATTGTCCATCTTGAATTAAATTATGAAAAAGCCTCCGTTTATTCCGCTTTCAGAATTACTGCATCAGCAAATATTGGACCATCAGAATTCTCGCCATCAATAATAATCTCAGCTTTACCAGAATTTAGCTTATGGCAACCTAAATCGATCCATTGCCCAATATGTTGTTTTGGATTTACAGAAATATCCTTTGTTCCATCAGCCGTCTGTATTCTTACAGCCATACGATTAGGCATATTAACTGGCTCAATCAACGATGAACAATAAAAATAGATCGAATAGTTGGAAGCATGTTTTACATCCGGACAAAAAATAAACTCATTATTACTTGTATTAATATCCCCTTGAGCATAACTATGTTTATAATAATAGCCTTCATGAGTTTGCCAGTTACCTCTACGCAATGTATTAGAATCCATATCATCCACTAATATATCCGGAATAGAACCATCTAAATACGGATCTAAAGCTAATTTATCTTGTAAAGCAACCACATCAACATCTTGCACAACATTATTGGCTTTATCGATAGCAATAGCAGCCGCGACAGCAGCACTCTGACCCAAAACCATAAAGACTGGTTCCATACGTAAAGATCCATATGCTATGTGAGATGAAGATACACAAACAGGCACAAGTAGATTTGTACACTCCTGTCTTTTAGGCGTTATACTTCTATAAGCAATTGGATAAGGAGGAAAACCACCAATCTGTACATCGCCCTCATTCTTGACCATTCCATCAATAATTATTCGCTGACAATTGTGTGAATCCATAATATAAGCAGCTAATCCTATCCCATCATCAACAACTTCAGCTCCTTCACAATTTTTCTGAGTCATCACATATTCTCCAATCATGCGTCGAGCTTCTCTAATGTATAATTGTGTTGGGAAATTATCGTTATCTATAAATTCATCTTTTGTCCATCCGAACTCATTCACTTTATCTCTCAACTCTTTCGGAACTCTAGCATCATGCGTCATAAAATACATCAATCCTTTGGTATAACTTTCATGATCTTTCCAAATTTGCTTACGTTCCTCATAGGTCGCCTCCGGATACTTATGATTCATTCCTATCATATCTGTCGACAAGGGACCTCTATTGTTTACATCGTATTTATCATCGGGCATCTCTCCCCAATTAATCAGCAAATACTTATTAATATCACAGCCAATACCTGGTATTGCTCGGGCCAATAATTCATACTTCGTGGAGTCATAATCTATAGGTCGCGTAAATGAAACTTTATTCGCAGGATCATTTGTCAAGCACAATCGAAAATTATATGCCTGAATCAAGGAGTCTCCCGAGCCTATCGGATTATATGTATTTGTGCTTATTCCCCAGCACAAACCGGAAGTTGAGTCTCCTGGTACAATATAAGGATCAACACCATCGGGAAACTGATGCCAATAAGACAACTGCACGCCGTTAAAACTTTCTCCATAGGTATCATTTGACTCACGACCTACAAAATAAGAAATACCGGCTTTAGCCATAAGATCACCCTCGTAAGTGCAATCTATATATTGCTTCGCTTTTACACGTATCAGTTCTGAGGTATTGTTATCTGCTTCCAATACAATTGACTGAATAGTTCCACTCGTATTATCAGCTTCAATAATTCGGTATTGACACAATACATTTACATCGTTATCTGAAATAAAATGCTGCATTACATTCATTGCAATACTAGGAGGAAACATCCATTGCTCAAACTTATTATAATGCTTTCCTAGTTCTCTATAAAACATTCGGGCCAATCCGGTAACTGCATATTTATTACCGATATCTGTAGCACCAAGCCCTCCGGTAGTCATCCCTCCAATATGTTTACTAGGTTCTATTAACAAGACAGACTTTCCCATCCTTTTTGCAGACATTGCAGCTACAACTCCGGCAGAAGTTCCTCCATAAATACAGATATCTACTTCTTTTTTAGCCGCCTCAGCCGCAAAACAATCTGTCCACGCAAAAGAAGTTAGAAGTATGATGCATATTTGTTTTTTCATAATCAAGACTGTTTAAATTAAAAGCTCCGGATGAATAGATCCAATCCATTTATCCGGAGCTTTACAATTAAGTGTTATCAATAACCCGGATTTTGAATTACTTCTCCTTTTCCTTCGTTAATAGCCCATTGTGGTATCGGCATCAATACACACTCTTCACGAGTTGTAGTTGACCCTTTATATTCTCGAGCATATTGTATATATTTCCCATGTCTTATTAAGTCTTCTCTGCGAATACCTTCAAACCAGAACTCATGTCCACGTTCGAGTAATATACTATCCAAAAAGTCTTGCAAAGAAGAAACATCAGCCAATGTTAAAGCCTCTAATCCTGCACGCAAACGTACTTGATTTAACAAATCAACAGCTTCTTGAGTTGCGCCACCGGCATTACGAGCTATAGCTTCCGCTAATAAAGTTACAACATCAGCGTATCGCAAAACAATCCAATCAACTTGACTTTCTTCTCCTGTCGCTGAGGGATCTTCCCCATATTTAACTGGTAAAGCTCCTTTTCTCAAAGCAACATGTGTATCTTTAGTTGACTCATTGTAAAGCACTCCATCATTTCCTTTAAACTCACCTACAAGAACCTCCAATCTCTTATCCTTGGCTTCAAACGTATGATAAAAGTCCCAAGGGACACGATAACCATTCCATTTCTGAATTGCACTATTTTGTGTAGGATACTCACTTGGTAACACGTGTGCTAGCCAAAGTTGTGCATTCTTACTGTCGCATGTTGCAGCAAAAATGATCTCTTTATTACCTTCATTTTCTAATTTAAAAATACTAGCGTAGTCAGACATGAGTCCGTAGCCATACTCCGGATTCAAGAGTTCACGACCTACACTCTCAGCTTTAGCCCATTCCCCCTCATGCATGTACAACTTCATGAGAACCGTTTTTACAAGACCTTTTGTAAAACGGCCATAGTCGGTATCTGTATATTTGGCAGGTAACACCTTAGCTGCCTCGATCAAATCCTCTTCTATAAAATTCACAGTCCATTCTTTTGTAGGACGAGGAATCGCTTTATCAGCCAAAGGAGTATTCAACTCTTCTAGAGTAGCAACAGGAACAGGACCATACCAATTATAGAGCATATACAACATCCATCCTCGGGCAGCTCGTAGTTCCGCAGTAAGCCGAGCTTTCTTTTCTGCATTCATTTCTATTTTGGAAATACGATCCATTGTGATCGTAAACTTTCCAATATCTCTTGTATATTCATAAAAACGCCCAACGTAAGGTTCATTTGCATCCCAATTATGATACAAAGCTGGCCCCCAACTATTTTCGCCCCATTGACACTGACCTAAATCAGTAGACATATCTCCAATTATCTGAATACCTCCAGATGCCACGGTAAAAATCCCACCATACCAATTGGATCGAAATGGCATATAACATGCATTTACCAAAGCAAATGCATCTTGCTCTGTTTGTGGAAAGATCGTAGGATTAATAACATCATAGATCTCTGACTCTAAATTAAGACACGATGTATTTAACAATGAAAACGCGGTAATAACCGATAGTGATATATTTCTGATAGTACGCATAATAGTCAAATTTAAAAGGTGATATCAATACCTAAGCTATAGGTTCTTACATTAGGATAAGCAGCCGAGTGATTATCTGTCTCAGGGTCCAAGCCTTTGTAATTTGTGAATACAAACGGATTGTTTATATCAACATACACTCGCACATTTGATGCAACTTTAGGAATTGAAAAATTATAGCCCAAAGCAATGTTACGCATACGAACAAACCATATCTTTTCCATAAAATAGTCTCCGGTTCCAAAGCGACTTTTTGATTGAAAATATCCAGGTCGTTCTGTATTTTGATTATCTGCCGACCAGATTTCTTTAGTTGTCGAAGGCATATTATAACCTCGTCTGATATCTTCAATTCCAGTAGGTCCAAAATCAAGATACGAACCAGAAGATAACTTATTAAATACTCCATACATATAAAAAGACAAATCAAACTTTTTATACGAAAATGTATTATTAAATCCTATTTGAAAGCCCGGATCCCATGAACCATAATACACTTTATCTGCATCATCGAGTTTACCATCAGGTTTACCGGTTTTCATTGGGATACCATATTTATCCACCATAATCTTTCCGTTATCATCATAGCGATAGCCATCAAGATCTTGGATCTTAACTTGTCCGGGTAAAGCTCCCGGCATATGATCAATTGTTTCTCCCGGCTGAATCAAACCTGCTGATTTATATCCATAAGCAGATCGAATCGGATCATTGTATTTCTCATAAGCTGCCGGTTTCCATGAAGGATCACGCATATCCCATGTATCTCGATACATAGAGAAAGTTACATCCGAACTCCAATTAAAAGATGAGGTAATAATATTTCTACTACCAACTGTCAATTCAAAACCTTTACTCTTAGTTGAGCCTATATTTGCAGCAATTGCACCAACCTCGAGAAAGCTCATCAAATTACGTGTACTAAGCAAATCTACAATTCGACGACTAAATACCTCTGCTGAGATATTCACTCGATCATATAATCCTAAATCAAGACCAAAGTTCCATTCTTTTGTTGTTTCCCACTTTAGATTCGGATTGCCCAATTGTCCTAAACCAACGCCCTTGTATGCAATATCTCCAAATACATACTCGCCAGTTATGCTGTAATAATCGAGTGCTTTATTTCCAATATTCGAATTCCCTGTTTCACCGTAGCTTACACGTAATTTACCATTCGTTATTACATCTCGAACACGTTCCATAAAGTTTTCTTCACTGAATCTCCAGCCTAATGCAACCGATGGAAAATATCCCCACTTGTGATTTTTAGCCAAGTTTGAAGCCCCGTCAGCACGTAAAGTCGCTGTAAGCAGATAACGATCTAGTAATGAATAGTTGAAGCGACCAAAGAATGAGGCCATACAACTTGAATTTCCCCATGAACCAACAGTTGGCTTTGCAAAAGCTCCGGCTCCAAGATTATTATAACCAAACCCATCGATTAGAAAGTCACTGTTTGCAGCATTCATACCTTCACCCTCAAACTTTTGATATGAATATCCTCCAAGCACGTTGATGCTATGCACATTGATTGTTTTTTGATAGTTTCCGGTTAACTCGAACAAATAATCTGTTTTATCATATTGATTAATACTAGCCTCTCCGTTTTTCTTCTGTCCATAAAGAGTGGTTTTAGGCAAATAAGTTTTGCGCTTTTGATAATTTCTATCCAAGCCCATGTTTGCTTTAATCTTCAAATCTTTAATTGGTTCAGCTTCTAAATATAACGTTCCCAAAACTCGCTCTTGTCTACTCTTATCATCAATTTCCAACAAAGAAACAGGGTTAGGTAAAAACGCAGCAGCAGAATTTAATGCATAGTTGCCATTTTCATCACGAATCGGAATCAAAGGATTAAATTGTGTTGCAGAAACAATTGTACCTGCATATTCATTTCCACTATCACCTACAGGAACATTTCCAAAATCATTTCTATTTAAGGCAAGACTAACTCCGGTCTTTAAGTACTTATTAATTTGTTGATCGAGATTAACACGACCTGCATAACGGGTCATATCATTATTTTTAATAATACCATCCTGCTTAAAATAATTGAGAGACACCATATACTGTGTACCATCTGTTCCCCCATTCATACTCACATTGTGCTGTTGTTGAAATCCGGTACGAGTCACCTCATTCATCCAGTCTGTAGAATTTATAGGATTTGCGATATCGGCATCAGAAAAACGAGGCACAAATGAGTCTTTAATATCTTGTATATTATTCGTTCCATAAGGAGCTACTTTATTATTCAGCATCCACTCTTCTCGTAAGAATCGATTCGACTCGATCATAAAATCACGAGCATTCAACATGTCATAATTCTTAGCAATATTCTGCAAAGCAACTGTTCCTGAATATTTGATCAGAGGCTTTCCTTGTTTCCCCCGTTTTGTAGTCACAATAATTACACCATGCCCTGCACGTGATCCATAGATTGCTGTAGCACTAGCATCTTTGAGAATCTCAATCGATTCAATGTCATTGGGGTTTATTGATGCCAAAACATTATCTTTCGGACCGCCATCGTAACGATTACCACTACCCGGTTCTCCGGAAGAAGTTACAGGAAATCCGTCAATGATAATTAGAGGATCGTTTCCGGCGCCTGTAGATGCAGCACCCCTAATCCGAAACGAAGCCTGACCACCTGGTTGCGCACTCACCGTGTTTACCTGTAATCCGGCAGCTTTCCCCGCTAAAGCATGACTAATTGTTGAAACTGTAGCAACAGGAGTTTCATCCATTTTCACTGATGAAACTGCACCCGTAAGATCTTTCTTTTTCATTGTTCCATATCCAACAACAACAACCTCATCCAGATTTTTGGTATCCTCTTTCATTACAATATTCATAGCAGAACTACCTTTTACCGTGATATCTATCGGTAAATAACCAATATAAGTTATATGCAGAACTGCACCCACTGGAGCATTTACCTGGAATGCCCCATCTACATCTGAAATTGTACCAACTTCTGTACCTTTTACTACAATATTAGCACCAATAATTGGTTCTCCTTTTTCATCTGTGATTACCCCTTTCACAGCACTCTGCTGCACCAGCATTACATGTTTTAGCTCAGAAGAGTTTTTTACATAATCAGAAGTACTAGTTTCAGCATTTACATTGTTTAAAACAGAACTAAGCAAAAAACAAGTTACACATAATCCCCTCATGGGAAATTGATAACGGACTACATCTTTGGTAGTCACTCTTTCATTGTTCTTCATAAGTTAGATTTTCAAGATTTCAAATGCAATGTATTACATTTACTATTTAGAACAAACAGAAAATTAATTTATTTTCATATTTATCAATTTACATTATTAATTTGTCACTATAATACATATATAAAAGAGCAAAAAACAATAAACCCGGCAAAAGTTATCTTTTGCCGGGTTACTTATTATAGAATCACTTTTTATTATTTCTTGTCCCACCATAAACGACCAAACTCATTCTGAATTTCACCAAACTCTGCGTCAGATGCCATTTTCTCAATGCGATCTATCATATTCGCTTTGTTAGGTGTGCCTTCTGCCGGATAAGCAAAACGAGTTCTACGTGGCACTTTTTGCTCTTCACCATTGATCATGACCTTATCAAAAGTAACAATTGTTGAAGTTTGATTCGGATAACCGGTTCTACGCCACAAAGCCCAAGCCTCATTTGTATTTTTATAATGTTCAACCCACGATTGGCAATAAATCTGTTCCAATGCATTCGCTGCATTCCAAGCAATACCCGGCTGCGATAAGAAATCATTGATCTCCGCATCGGTGATTGGTTCATATTCGTAGATTTTGCAATATTCACCCATTGCACTCCAAAGCTTTAGAGAAGCAGCAACACCTTCTTCGTACCATTGCTGTGCCGATTTAGCATTACTTACGCCCAACAATGAAAATTCCGACGCCATGAAACAGAAATCTGCATAAGTCAGATTTGGGAACCAAGAGCCACCACTTCCATTATCATACATTCCTTTCCAAAGCCGTACTTGTGGTTGATTCATTGCACGCATATCTGTTCCATCTTTCAACGTACGAGAAAAGTATCGTTTATCCGTTTTTCGTTCATCGTAGCTTACAGTACCACCTTCCCACTGTGTAAAGTCTGTAGGGATCAGTTTTTCTGGATCGGTTTGCTCTGAATTGTACTGAGCGATATTTTCAGGAGTAAGATTATTTATTCTGAAATAGATACGCTTTCGTGGGTCATTGTACGTCTTAAGATACCTCATAAACGGAGCAGAAGCCCTATCCATATCAATCACCGAATGCCAATCGCCATTATTGGTGTACAACTTATCAAACTTTATGATGAAACCATCTTCATTCGAAGTTGGAATACTATTTTTTAGCACTTCCGCCGCAATTTCCTTAGCTTTTGCAGAATCACGCTTCAACAAGCGCAAAGCCATACGCAAGCGAAGCGCATTAGCGGTTTTTATCCATTTCGAGACATCCCCTTTAAAAGCCATATCATAACCCGCCAGCGAAACCTGATCGGTTGCAGTAGATAGCTTCTCTATCGCAGTTTTCAACTCCTGATCCCAGATCGCAAATAATTCTTCTTGTGTATCAAACTTAGGATTTTCCAATTCAGGACGACCTCTTCTCAAACCCCAACCTTCGGTATAAGCTAATGAGCCATGCATATCAGTTGTTGCAATCCCCTTGTTGATAAGCATAATTCGGGCCACCTCGATCAGATTTGAATATTTGGGCAATTCCTCCGGCATATTCTTCGTTATGTAATATTCGATATGTGTTGCATATCCACCCATATCAAGCCACTCCGAATACAAATCAGCACCAATACTTGATGTAAAATACGTAAAATTTGTTGTACTATAGCCCCATATATTGGAACAGTATTGCAACCATCGCAATTTACAAGCATACGAATCTGTCCATGTCGATCCAGCTCCTTGATTTCGCTCCTGCACTTTATATAAAAACGTAAGCGGATCTACTTCATATACTGTAGAAACACTATTATTTATATCGGTAAAACTCTCACAACCTGTCATCAATGTCATCGACAATGGCAGTAAGCATAGTATTTTTTTTATTGTTTTCATGGAATAATCTCTTTTTAGAATGATACATTGATATTAAAACCGTAGTTCCGTGTATAAGCAGCGCCTCCGCTTTCCAGGTATTCCGAACTTTGATTTGTAGCCAATCCTTCGGGATGGATATTATTCGGTAAACTGTTATACAAATAGCCTACATTTCTCACCACAAAGCCAACGCTTACATTTTGCATGTAAATTTGAGAAATCCAATCTTTAGGAAGCGACCATCTCAGCGATAGCTCTCTCAGTGCAATCCATGAACATTTCTTGATCGCTTGCTCACGAATACCTGTACCCCAGTCGGCCAAGTTTGCATAATACTTGTAAGCCGACAATGGTTCTACATAACCTTTATCATAAGCCTCTTGATAAGACATTCCCGATAAGTCGACATTATTCACCACAGTTCCCCCGGCAAAAACACCTTCAGGTATCATACCGTCGTTCAATACACGGCCATCCTCAAGTGTGCGAGGCAAACCACCGTTTTCGGCATCACGACCATACAATGTATGTTTTAGTGTTCCGGAAGAAGTTCCATAGTTGTAAGAGTTGGAGTAAATATCTCCTCCAAAGCGAGCATCAATAACCATATTAAAGCTAATACCCTTGTATGAAAGCGTTGATACGATACCTCCTAACAAGTCGGGCTGTAAACTACCAATCTTTTCACTCGTACCCGATCTTCTCCACGAACCATCGGCATTCAATATCTTTTGACCTTGCTCGTTACGCGCAAAAGCATAGCTCGAATAGATATCACCATAAGCACCACCAACGGTAGCCCATGCATCTGTATCGGCTCCACCACCTCCAAGACGATAACGCTCTACATCCGGAGCAAGGCTTATGATTTTATTGCGATTGCGAGTAAGATTTACCATCAATGTCCAGTTCCAGTTTTTAGTTTCCACAGGAACAGCAGTTACCAACATTTCAACACCCGAGTTTTGAATATTACCGGCATTAATCCATCGTGATTTTACACCCGTTTCGGAAGCCATACTCAACGCCAAAATCTGATTCTTTGTATTCGTCTTATACCAAGCAACATCAATACCCAATCGGTTTTCGAAAAACTTCACATCCGCTCCAATCTCTAGTGAGTGTTGCTTTTCGGGTTTCAAGTTATTGTTTGGCAGTGAGTTTGAATCAAATCCATAATATGGATAATCCTTACCATCAAACGGATTTACAAACGTTCCATCTAATGTATAATATCCCGTACTTGTTGTCAAGTATGGATCACAGTCGTTACCCACAATCGCATACGAAGCTCTGAGCTTTGCAAAAGAAATCACCTCCGGTAATTGAGATCGAAATGTTTCGGTCGCAATCCAAGATGCACCTACCGACGGATAAAAATAAGACGTATTACCGGAACCATCGTTATAGATAAGAGCCGACGACCAGTCGTTACGACCTGTGATATCTAAAAAGACTTGATTTTTGAAATCTAGATTGGCAAAAGCATAAACCGAATTGATACGCTTACGTCCTGTATTATGTCTTACCGAAGTTGTAGCCGGAGCCACAGAGTTGGTCATATCAAACTGCCCGGGAATACGCAACCCGTTTGATGAAGATGTATTATGATAAGCCGAACGTGTATCCCATTGCTCGGCAGCAATCGCCCCATTCACACCGACCATATCAGCAAAACGATGATTGGCACTCAACATCGCAGTTATTTTGTATTGATCTTTACGAGACTCGTTTACGACATAGCGCGAACCGTCGTAATTACTTTTGCCGGTAGCAAGTACTTTTTGTTCGTTTGTTTTAAAAATCTTATTGAAGTCTCCATTCAGTCTGAGCGACAACCAATCGGTAAACTTCACGTTCAAGTTCAAAAAAGCCCGAAGATTATCTTCTTTTTGCGAATACTTATTTTCTAAATATTCCCAGATGGTTTTTGAATATTCAAACGGATCCCCTCCATTCCACCCGTCTCCTTTCGGACTCTTATAATTGTTGAGCCAATATTTTGTATCATATTCGCGCGGAACACTAAACATAAAGTCATAAATCGGCGACTTGTCTCCTCCCTGATAAGTAGGATTTTGCGTACTTGAATTGATGTAAGCAAAACCGGCATCCGCATTTACAAACTTACTAATCTCTCTTGATGCATTCAAGTTGAAGCTATTGCGATCAAAATCATTATTGAACGTTGTTCCGTTAGAGTTTAGATTTGAGTATGAAAAACGGAATGCACCTTTTGCATCCCCACCGTGCAATGCCACATTTGTATTCATGTACCGACCGGTTTGATACATCTGTTTTATATTGTCCTCTTTTGCAGAGAATGTCAGATCAAGACCATCCACTTTGTAAGGAAGTCCATCGAAACGAGGTCCAAAGTTTCTATTTTTCGAGATATTTCGGTTTTCAGTACCGTCAGAATTTAGATCCCAAGCCGGTTGCACACCCATACCATACACATTCTGGATATCAGGAAAACCGTATACGTGATCCCACGTTTGGGTATGCGAAAAGTCGATACCAAAACCCTCTCCTTTTTTACCTTTTTTTGTAGTAATCAGGATTACACCATTGGCTGCACGTGAGCCGTAAAGAGCTGTAGCAGCTGCACCTTTCAATACTGACATCGACTCAAAATCGTCGGAGTTTAAGTTTTTCAAATCATTTCCGAAGTCCTGAACAGATGAGGATGATTTTGTGGTTTCATTATCAATAATCACACCATCAATCACGAAGATAGGCTGATTATTTGACCCTAGTGAAGAGTTACCACGAATCAAGATACGTTGTGACGATTGCGGACCTGAGTTACCCATATTGATTTGTACTCCGGCAACTTTCCCTTGCAACCCATTGATCGGATTCACAACATTTGCCTTAGCTATCTCATCCCCCTTAATCTCTGTCATGGCATAACCTAGAGCCTTTTTATCACGACTCATACCTAATGCCGTAACAACAACCTCATCCAATGCCTCGGCATCCTCTTTGAGTTGTACGTTGATCGTATTTTTTCCGGCAACTTTTACCGTCTCAGTCTTGTAACCGATAAATGAAAATTGTAATTCAGAACCAGTGGCAACACTTAATTCGTATTTACCGTCGAGGTCCGTTATGGTGCCTTTATCAGTACCTTTCACAACAACATTTACACCAGGTAATGGCTCTCCTAGTTCATCTTTTACAACACCCGTCACCTTGATCTGACCTTGTTGAACTTCGGCATAAACTACCGAAAGATCATCAGCATAAACCGTAGGAGAAACAAGTAGGCTCGCCATAGCAATGCCCAAATAAATAAACTTTTTTCGTGGATAAGGAAAAGGCATGGAACAAGCCTTCTCACAGTAGGTTTTCATCATGTTCATTCGATTAAAAAGGATTAGAATCAATTTGTTTTTCAAAGCACCTACAAACACTATTCGATTAGCCACCCTTGTGTTTGTTTTACAAATAAAAACATTTAATCCTCCAAATCAAAGCATATTTAGATAAATTTTTACCCTATTTGCTAATATATCAATATAGCTTACTAATTTTTGCAAACTGCTTACTTTTCAAAAGAGACTTCGTGAAAGCATACACTGCTTTATTCATAAACACGGCAAATTGTTTTCGTGGAAAGTTTGAAAAGTATTCGTGAAGAATCTGAAAAGTCTCCGTGAATATCCCACAAAATATTCACGAAAACTTTTCGCCATCTCCGTGAAAACTTTTTACCATCCTCTTTCTTTGCTTTCCTTTACATTACATACCGGTACTGTTAGGTAAACCGGTATGTATTTATATATATAGGTTTTTTTAGACATTTTCTGACCTCTAAAAAGGAAACACAAGAAATCATTAACAACTGATTATCTGAATATTAAGACACACAAGTCCCCCTATATTTTGGATATTTATGTGCCTGTGACGGGTACATTTGTACCCAATTTTGAAACATCATGTTCAACATACAACCTTAGTGTATTTCACTCAACTCACTTTTGCTATATTCAACGGCCGTAGAGATCTCGAAAGAAACCTTCGTTTTAACATAATCATCTCTCAACTAAATATCTATTTATCAGGTAATTGATCCATAACCTGTGCCTATCCAAAACAAAAAAAGAAGCCATCTTATCAAATAGCTCTTCATAGGTAAGCCCGATAAAGCTAAACTTGCCTTTATTGGATAATAGACTTTTATATGCAGGCAATGCCTTTTCACCAAAGTGCCTATTCCCCTCGGGATACAGATGAATATGATGAAAATACACAATAGATGTAAACTCATGTAGGAAAAACAAGTAGCTTTGAAGTAAAACTTTTGTCAGAAAAATTGACAACTTGTCGAAAAACTTGACACGAACAACAGAAAATCCGACTGGAAGAGCAGAAAATCGGTCACGAACGACAGAAAAATTGACACGAGTGAAGGAAAATCGGTCACGAACAACGGTTTTTCTGACAATTCATGCAAACAAAAGAACCGCCTCAACCCCTAAAAGGTATGATATAATCAGGGTTTTCAAACAAACACAAACGAGCATTTAATCTTAAATCTAAATCTAGAATTTTACTCTTATATATACATATATATAAACGGTTATTGAGATGCGTTTATATAAATGTATCTAATAAAAATGTTTTCATCGAAAATGTAAATACCTCTTCAACGAAAACGATTTTGCGCTTTCGACGAAGACGATTTTACGGCTTCAATGAAAACATTTCCGGTATTTCACGCCTCTTTACGTATGATCACAGACGTTGACGCACATTGACGGATTTAAGCTTTTTACTCTGCCTTATCTTCACGCTGTAATCGATTCACAACAAGTAAAACACTTTTAAAACAGAACAACATGTATGCGTTTATTTTATCGGGCTAGAAGGTTAAAACATTATAGCCTTGTTTGAGATAAGTGGTCAAGGGTATTCCCATTGGTAGAACCTCATAATTAAGCTGTTTCAAGGTTTCGACAACACCGTAAGCATCAGCACAAGCGACGCAGGCCTGAATACGCACTCCGTCTTTCTGCATCTGTTGTATTTTCTTTTGCAAATCGACATTATTTGCAATTAGTTTTGCCGAAGGTCCCCAAATTACCAAGGTTACATCGCCATACCATTTGCTCTTTTGTGCTGCATGAGAATACATTAAAGCAACTCGTTAGGCAACCATAGGATTGTCGCTACTCCAAACTAAAACGAGCTTATCATTATTGCTACTTTTCACCATTTGTGTTAGTTGCATTAAAACGTCGTCAGGATTGGCGCGCTGCTTGTAATCTGTATTGATATAGGCATAACGAATCACTCCTTTTTGATCTATGATATAGGTTGCCGGAATGGGAAGTTCATTATTGGCATTTCCATTGTAAGTACTCAATGCAAAACTTTGCTCATAGCGATTGGCAGTTTGATCATCTAACTTAAAAACAAGATCGTATTGTCGGGCTACCTCATTATTTAAATCTGATAATACGACGAATGGTAATTCATTTTTTTCTTTTGTAGAAAGGCTCTTATCCGGTATTTCGGGAGTGATAGCAACTAGTGTTGCGCCTAATTGTTTTATGTCGTCGTTGACATCTGCCAGCCCTTTAAGTGCAACATTGCAATATGGGCACCACCCTCCTCTATACCAAGACAAAACCACAGGCCCTTTCTCGAGTAGCGAATACAGATTGATGGATGCTCCGGTTGCATCTGTTAGCGTAAAGTCGGGAGCTTTTTCTCCTACTCGTATTCCTTGATCGGGACGTTGTGCTTTTGCAGTATAAGCATTCGTGAAGAATAAAGAAAGGAATGCCAGTGCAAATAAATTCAGATTTTTCATATACAACTTAATTTATTGGTTTGCATATATAGTCGACTTATTGTGAAAAACCTGACATAAAAAAGAATCTTTTTTTTTACACAAGAGGATACAAATTTGTCTGATAAATTTACTATACTTGAGCATTCAAACAAAAGAACAGATGAACGCCACTAACTCGCAAATATCAACTTTAATCATCGAACAATGGATTGATGAGCATTCTGAGTTTCTTCTTAAAAGAGCTTTGTTTTCTTTGTCTGTAAAGGAGGATGCAGAAGACGTAGTACAGGAGTTTTTTTTATCGTTGTGCCAACCAAATATCTCATACAATGAGAAAAGCTCGGTTCGAACTTGGCTCACAGCAATCTTGAACAATAAAATTGCCGATTTCTATAAAAAGAAGTACAAGATAACTCAGGTTTCATTTCATCAAACGTTTGATAACCATGGAGAATGGATCGAACCACAACATCATTGGGAATGTGATGATGAAATTACGGCTGATCCAGAATTTAGTTCCGTACTTGAAGGATGTATGGATAAACTACCCCCACAGTGGAAAATTATTGTAGGACAGGCTTATTTTTCTGGAGAAAAAGCTTTTGATATTTGTCAGAGTCTTAATATTTCGAATACAAACTACTGGAAAATCCTTCAACGAAGTAGAATTCATTTAAAAAAATGCCTCAACATTAATTGGTTTAATTCATAACTGACATGTATAAAGATTTTATTCACTTGTTTATTTTATCTTGCAATAAAGCTTCCTTCTTAATTGAGAAACGGTTTCACATGCCACTTTCTTGTGTAGAAAGACTCCAGTTAAACTTACACTTATGGGTCTGTGGCTCATGTAATCAATATCATACAGATGCCGCAATCATTGATAAAACCATAAGGGACATTGCAAAATGTGACCACCTGGAAGCAAAAACGACATTTACAGTTGAGGAGTTAAGTGCAGCTCAATCTCGAATGAAAAAACAGATCAACGAACACAATAAATAATCAATACTCGTATCATTCGTTTTTCATTCGAGCTCAAGATTATATGTACACTTATTTAATTATTTATATCAGAAAGGACTGAAAATCTTATTGTAAGTTTCCACAATTCCTGCGTAACATATTGTTATTATATCCTTATCAAACCCTATTTGTGCAGGAGCAGGTGTAGCAACATCCGGACGATATAGATCAATATTTAGCTCACCGCTACGAATATCTGAAAAGATGTTGTAACCGCCTCGATAATAAAGAGGAATTAAACGATCGAGTATTCGAATAAAAGATAATGGTTGCACAGTAGTTGCTACTGCACGGTTCCAGTAATTGGGTATTTCCATATCACATTCGCCGGTTACTTTATTGAGTCGCTCATTTTGTTGCTCTACGTCTAATGCGTACGTATAGCTGTTTTTAATATAACGTGAGTAAAGATTCGTTCCGGTTATATGAAACAGATCTGCTCCTTTGCGCTGCACGTGATAAAGATTGGTATGAACAATTGATGGTAAGTTGGTTTCACCATAGCCCCACAGCGAAAAGCTCTCTTTATAGCTCCACTGAGCATCTGGCTCGTTAAATGCAACTCCATTCGTAATTACTGTTCCGAAGTCGACAATTACGATACTATCCCCATAGTTCTTTAAGGCGGAGGTTTCTCCAAAATAACGATTCACTATGCTTTGTTTTTCGGCTGATGTTTCGGCTCTATTCCATTGATCTACGGCCTCTAATATCTGCACTAGTTTTGATGCTTCATGATAAGCACCTACGAGATTGTCTGATACTTGACGTACACCTAAAGTTTGTGGAACATCCGGAGCCTCGTCTTTTGTACAAGAAGAAAAACCGATGATAATTGCTGAAATATAGAAGATTGCTTTTTTCATATTGCTGTAACTTTGTAGATTTTGTATAAGATTCGTCATTTTCCAAAACGATAACCGGCTCCGATTTTAAAAACACCATTGGTCCCGGCTCCTACTTCTGCAAAACCAAACCATGTTTTACCAACACTTACACCCAATGCAACCACATCTACTCCTATATGATTTTCAGATGATTTCCAGGACCCTTTTCCTCCGTAATGAATATCTCCGGAATGGTATGAATTATCCTCAAAGGCTTTAGTACGATCTAGTTCAAAAACTACCCCCAACGCGAATGACGAATAAAGACGAACCATATCGCGACGGAACCAATTAAAGGTAGCACGAGGCATAATTGTAACGTAATGTTCTGAATATCTATAGGCTAATGTTTGGTCATAAATACTATATGAGTTTTGATAGTTCATGGTATAGGCAACTGTTGCCCCTACCGACAACCACTTGAACGGTCTAAAGTTATAATCTACAGCCAAAGAAGGCATGTAAACTCTGTCTCCTTGATAGAGGTTATTGTACCAATCTTCTATTCCCTGATAAGGCATATAATATGCATCTCCCCAATAACGTACATGAACTAATGGCAAAACGCCTACATTCATGCGGACTTCATGCTTTAATGCCGTGTCAAAGTTTTCTGCCTTAAGGGTGGTTACATTACTCGTTAAAGTTAAAGACAACGTGGCTAATGAGTAAAAAAGTTTTTTCATGAAACAATTTCTTAGTATGTAAAACTTTACAAATATACGGCAATATTTTTATTTGCAAAGTTTTGTATACTTACTCTTGAATCAAATGATATCCGGCTGTTTCACACTCTAAAACCTTAAAGATTCCGCCTTCGGGAACAATCACTAAATCCGAAAGAATATTTGTCTTGTCAATATTGTATTTATGTACCGTATTTCCACATAACCAAAACTGAACATCCGCTTGCAAAAATTGAGATAAACGCTCTCTGAATTCTTGTAAAATAGTTCCCTTAAGACAGGAAAGAATAGCTGTATCTGTAATAACTACGCCTATTTGATCAATCTTTTGTGGTTGTTTTAAAAGGTTGGATAAGTGTCCGAAAAGATGATCCCATTTATTATTATCGCTAATTAAAAATACGATTTTATAGGTTTCCATAATAAGATGTTTTAATGATTATGCTATCTTTTAATCAACAAACCGATAAAGCAAATGTTGCATAAGATGCTATTCTTGTCTTTGCGACTTACAAACATTATTTTTATATATTTGCATATATTGTTATCCTAAATGATCTTATAAAATGAAAAAGCTCTTACTTCTCGTAATTATGTTGACTGGTTGTGTAGCATGTAAAAACAATGCAAACCGCCCTACTCCTATAGGTGCAGCAAACCCTGAAGAGTGGGTATACTGTGAACAATTGAGCGATGAGTTTGACGGCATTGATGTAGATACATCGAAATGGTATACTTACAATCCGATATGGTTGGGACGAGAACCTTCGCTTTTCTTAAAAGAGAATGTGATGGTACGAGACGGATCTTTGGTACTTACCGGCCGACGCCAAGATGTATCGAATGCACCTGAAGGCTATCATACATTCACCTCTGCAGCGGTACAAAGTAGAGATACCGCACATTATGGTTTCTTTGAAATTAGATGTAAGCCAATGGATTCGGCTCTATCAAGCGCTTTCTGGCTCTATACACGCGATGAAGTAAAACAGGAGGAGATTGATATCTTTGAAATCTGCGGACGACACGATACAGACTCCACCTATCAGCATACGCTTTTCGCCACAAGTCACTTTATGATTATGCCGCATGACATCCATCTAAGTGATCATGTTGCTCACAAAACTGATTATCGCTTGGCCGATAGATATATTACGGTTGGTTTGGAATGGAATGAACGTGAATTAATTTGGTATCTGGATGGAGAGATAATCCGCCGTCGCAAGAATGACTTCTGGCAACTTCCCGAAACGATCAACTTCGACAGTGAAGCATTTCCTACTTGGTGGGGACTTCCTTCAGACACCGATAATGGCGGAGAATTTATCATCGAGTATTTTAGATATTGGACTAGAAAATAGCGATATACTCTTGAATCGATAGTTTGCTGCAAGAATTGTAAAAAGACTTTGCTTTTGACTATCTCTTGCAGCAGGATCTATCAGAATAATTAAATGATTGTTATTTTGCAATGTTTAGGATTTGACGTACTACATCTGGTGTAATATTGCCACATTCTCCTAATACAGTATTACGCTCAGTAAATCGACGAACAATCTCTTCGATGGTATCTTCACCTACACTTACTTCGTTCAATCGTGTAGGTAATCCCATTTCGCGAAAGAAGCTTTCAGTTGCAACAATTGTATTATCTATTCGTTGGGTTGCGCTTCCTTCTTTTATTCCCCATACACGCTCACCATATTGCAAAAGTTTCACATGTTTTTGCTCTTTCATTACTCGAAGTGTGGCCGGATATACAATAGCTAATGTAACAGCGTGAGTTAGTCCATGTAATGCTGTAAGCTCATGACCGATCAGGTGGGTTGCCCAATCTTGATCTACACCCATCGCTACAATTCCATTGAGAGCCATTGTTGCAGATAGCATAAACTCACTCATTGTTTCATAATCGGGTTTTTCTGTTCGCAAAGACGGTGCAATCTCTACAAGCGTTTGTAAGATACCTTCGGCCCAACGATCCATTAATTTTGTACCGACAGGAATGGTCAGGTATTGCTCTACAACGTGTACAAATGTATCAACAACTCCACATGATACCTGAAATTTAGGAAGAGAGTAAGTTACTTCCGGATCTAGAATCGAAAATTGAGGGAAGTTTGTATCTGCAAAAAACGGATATTTCTCTTTGGTGGCTGTACGTGAAATAACGGCTCCGTTATTCATCTCCGAACCTGTTGCCGGTAAAGTGAGAACGGATGCTAAAGGTACTGTTGATTTGATCAATGAGTTGTCTTTGACGAAGTCCCATTCTTCTCCAGTAGTATAAGGTATTGCTGCTGCTATGAATTTAGTACCGTCGATCACTGACCCGCCTCCTACAGCTAGTAATAAGTCAACTTTCTCATTTCTACCCAGCTCTACTGCTTTCATCAATGTTTCATATGTAGGGTTTGATTCGATTCCCCAAAACTCAATACAAGTGTGTGCACTCAAAGCTGCTTTTACTTGATCGTAGACTCCATTTGTTTTTACACTGCCTCCTCCAAATGTAATCATCACCTTTGCAGATGCAGGAACTAATTGGGCTAGTTGTGCGATAGATCCTTTACCGAATACTAGTTTCGTTGGATTTACAAATTCAAAATTTCTCATACTATTTCATTCTATCTATTTATAGACACAAAGGTAGAATGTAGCATCATACCGATCAATTACTGAAAAAAGATTCATATATGGATAAATTTATCCGTATACTACTCCTTTTCGTAGGTATAAACAGTTTTATATCTTTGCAAGAAATAAACGATTATGTATGAAAGAAAAACTCCGCTTGATATGTCTTGCGGTATACGCATAACAATGTGCTTAATAGGTGCCAAATGGAAGCCTTGCCTTATTGATATGCTACGTGATGGAGCAATGCGACCTAGCGAAATCCATAAAAACATGCCTGAAGCAACACCTAGAGTATTGAATCAGCAATTAAAAGAGCTAGAAGAACATGGCATTGTAAAAAAAGAGATTTTTCCGGTATTACCTCCTCACTCAGAATACTCACTCACCGAACTGGGAAAAGACTTACTTCCAATTATTGATATGCTAGATGATTGGGGAGAGTCTCATCGTGCAAATTTTGAATGCACAAATCTCGATTAAGTGATCGAGTCGTCCTCTTTGTTAACCTTATCCCTTCGCATTTCAGAAAATAATTTAGTAAGATTATACAATCATTCAAATAAATAACACAAATACATTAACATTTCATATATGTTCTTTTGCTTTAATAAATGAAAAGACAGCTTTAAAAACCAACTATGTGTTAACATGTTTACTTTAAACACCATGAATTTATGAACAAATCGAGATTTCTAAGAAGTTCGTACGCACAACTCTTAATTTCTAATCGAAAAGAAATATTGTGCTTTTCTTCTATTGTGTTACTATCTACCAGTCCCTCGGCCTTCGCCTTGGAAACAGATCATTTAAAACCAACAAGTCTAGAGCAGACACAGCGACAGAAACAAACCATTAAAGGAAATGTCAAAGACTCAAATGGGGAGCCTGTAATCGGAGCCAATGTGAAGGCCTTAGGAACAACTGATGGTACAATTACCGATTTTGAAGGGAATTTTGAGATTCAAACTACACCTGGCACCACACTTCAGGTTTCATATATTGGATATCAATCACAAAATGTAACTGCTCAAGCAGGCAGACCTCTAATCGTTGTCTTAGTTGAAGATACCGAAAATCTGGACGAAGTTGTTGTCGTTGGATATGGAACACAACGAAAGTCTGACGTCACAGGTTCAATCTCGGTAGCCACAGCAGAAGATATTTTAAAAACTCCGGCATTCAATGCGCTTGACGGATTGAAAGGTAAAGCTGCAGGCGTTAACATCTTTACAAATTCCGGACAACCCGGCGGAAATACCCGTGTAATTATTCGTGGTATCGGAACTATTAATTCATCATCAAACCCTTTATATGTTGTTGATGGAGTGGTAATGGAAGAGTTTCAATATTTAAACCCTAATGATATTGAACGAATGGAAGTGCTAAAAGATGCATCATCAACTGCTATTTATGGTGCTCGTGGTGCTAATGGTGTAATCCTCGTAACAACTAAACGTGGAAATAAAAAAGAAGGATCGACTGTTTCATACAATGGATATGTAAGTCTATCGCATAGGGCAAGCTCAATGGATGTAATGGATTCGAATCAGTTTATGCAAGCCATGCGTACAAGTTACCAAAATGCAAATACCTATTACGGAAAACAGGCTGAGTTACTCCTTAATGACAGAAATTTATTTGACGCAGATGGTAACCCGCTATACAATACAAACTGGCAAGATGAAGCAACACGTACTGCTTTCTCTCAAAACCATCAACTCAATATTCTTCACGGCGGAAAAAACACATCCATGGGTGCATTTTTGAATTTCACGGACGAACAGGGCATTATGCTTAACTCTTGGATGAAGCGTATTAATGCTAAAATGGCTTTTGATGCAAAACCGATGAAGTGGCTTTCTACTGGAGTCAATGTGTTAGTCAACCATACATGGGCTAATGAGGCTGAAGAAACAGGTGGAGGACAAGTAGCTCGTCGTACAATGATTGAAATGCCACCTATTTTTCCTGTGAAATTTCCAGATGGAGCATGGTCTAATTCCTTCTCTTCTTCTGATGAATTTGGGTTTGAAGCAATGGCAAATCCTGTTCACATCCTTGAAACACAAAAACGCAATCGATACAGAACTCAAATTTTTGGTAATGCAGCATTAACTTTTCATATACTCCCATCTCTTGAGCTAAGAACTCAGATCGGTGTAGATGGACACTTAAACACTACTAAAGAATATAGCCCTAAAGATTTAATAAATATATCGGCTCCTAATGGAAGGGCATATATCAGTAATAATGATTGGCTTTATTGGCAAGAAGAAACATTTTTAACTTACAATAATGTATTCGGTAAACATCGACTCAATGGTGTATTAGGGATGTCTTGGCAAGCCCGTACATCTACAGGAAACAGTACACAAAGTGAAGGTTTTCCTGATGACTTTTTCGGATATGACAATATTGGAGCGGGAACCTCTCCTTCCGCACCAAGCTCATGGTATGATAAATGGGCAATGAACTCATATTTTCTCAGAGCTGGCTACACTTATAATGATCGATATATGGCAACTGTGACTGCTCGTGTTGATGGATCGTCAAAATTTGGAAAGAACAACAAATATGCGTTCTTCCCATCGGTAGGGTTAGGTTGGATCATTTCTAACGAATCATTTATGAAAGACGCAACTTGGCTAGATCAATTAAAATTACATACGAGTTACGGCGTTACAGGTAATAGTGAGATTGGTGTATATAGATCTTTGGCAACTATTGCATCTGGCACGATCTTGCAAAATGGAAATCGTCAGCCAAGTAGTTATGTTACACGCTTACCAAATCCAGATTTAAAATGGGAAAAAACCGAACAGTTTGATGTCGGCTTTAATATAAGTATGTTCGCTAATCGGGTAAGCTTTGAAACATCTTACTATCATAAACTAACTAAAGATTTATTACTTGACCGTCCGGTTCCACATAGCACCGGATTCTCATCTGTAATTGATAACATCGGTAGTGTAAAAAATCAGGGTCTTGAGTTTATGCTTAATACTGTCAATGTACAAACAAAAGATTTTAGATGGAGTTCTACAATCAATCTAAACTGGAACAAAAATGAGGTTGTAAAACTCGGAGCCAATAACGAAGACATTGAGCCAGGACCATGGTGGGTTTCCGGAAGTCAGATTCGCTTATCTGTAGGCCAACCTCTAAGCTCGTTTTATGGATATGAACGTTTGGGTATTTGGGGTGAAGATGAGGCTGATGAAGCTGCTAAAGTTGGAGCCAAACCTGGAGAAGCCAAACGATCTAAAGACAAGAAGTTCTTAGGCAAAGGTCTTCCGGATGTAACTGGGAGCTTCTCTAATAAATTCTCATATAAAAACTTCGATTTTACATTTGATTTGCAATATGCATGGGGTGTGGATATTTTACAACAATACATGCACTCTGTAGAGGATCGTTTTGGATATTCTAATGGCTTAAGCACAATATTGACTGATGCTTGGTCTCCTCAAAATCCAAATACAATGATACAGGCTATTCGTAATGCTCCGCTCACAGGACAAAGTTCGGAACTTGATTCTCATTGGGTCTGTGATGGATCGTACCTACGAGCTAATTTAATCCAATTAGGATATACATTTGATCGTGTTACTTTGGATAAAATAAAGTTAGATGCCCTTCGTATTTACTTTAGCGTTAATAATGCTTTTGTAATCCATTCAAAAGATTTTAAAGGGTTTGATCCGGAAGGTAGTTCGTATGGCGGCGATCAGTGGGGGCAAAATATGTTTTTCTTCCAGTATCCTAAACCTCGAACCTTTACCTTGGGCTTGAATATTACGTTCTAATTCTTAATTTGATTCTTATGAAACTACATACTTTTTTCAAATATACCGGACTAGTTCTTCTTACTAGTTTTGTCTCATGTAATGATTTCCTAGAGGAAAAACCTAAAAGCGAAATGAACACTGACCAGTTTTTCACATCTGCTCAACATGCATATAGCGCCGTAAACTCATTATATCGTACAGGTGTTCCTGAATTCTACAACTCGGGGAGTGCATACATGGGACCTACAATTATGCTGGATGGATATTTATCAGGCTTTTTCGATAATGAATATAAAGGACAAGAAGTTGTTATATTGTATTGCCAGAATCTGAATATTACACCACAAAACTCTGCAGGTGTAATGGATGGTGTTTGGGATTTATGCTACAGAGCTATCTCGAGAGCGAACTTTGCGATAAAAAATATTGGAAAAACTCCAGGTTTAACTGAAACAGAGAAGAATCAGTTATTAGCAACTGCTCGATTCTTTAGGGCAATGAACTACTTCCATCTCGTTAAGTTTTTTGGTGATGTACCATTGATCACAGAGCCCTATGAATCGTTAAATAATTTATATGTTGCACGTGAATCTTCTTCAAATATCTATAAATTAATTATAGAGGATCTAACATTCGCCATCAATAATGGAGAGCTAAAAGAAGAAGCTTTCACTAAAAATGGCTTCAAAATTTCTAAAGGAACTGCTCAAACGTTACTTGCCAACGTATACTTAAACTTGAGTGGCTATCCTTTGCTAGAAGATAATTATGCTAATGCAGCAGCACTTGCTCGAGAGGTTATTAAAAGTGGTAAATATGCAATGATAGTAAATGGAAACACTCCCGAAACAAGTGCCTATAATGGGATTAGGACTATAGACGACTCTAATGAGTACATCTATTCGATTGAATATGATGCTACAATAGCGAGTGCAGGTTGGAGACCGACATATTGCTTTCCAAATAAAGCTGCAACATGGGGTATATTTAAGTATTCAATTACATGTAATGCATACCGACCTGTTGATGAGTTTCTGAATATATATGATCCGAAATCAGATCTGCGTGTTCAAAATAAGCAATTTTTCCATACGTCTTTCTCTTATACAAAAAATGATAAAGAAATAACTGAGACATTCGCTCCATCACCTTATCTTTGGTACAACGAAGAGGCAATGCTTGAAACGGGAAGATCGGGCAAAGATGTTGCTGTTTATCGATACCCTGAAGTTTTATTAATTGCAGCCGAAGCTATAGCTAAAACAGAAGGTGTAACAACCGAAGCTGTTGATTATTTAGCCCAAGTAAAAGCACGAGCTTCGCTTGTAAAATCGAAAGAAGAGATTGCAAATACATTAATGACCTTAAATCCTCAAAATTTTATAGAGGAAGTCTGGAGTGAACGACTACGCGAGTTTCCATTAGAGAATAAGATCTGGTGGGATATCCAACGTACACGCAAATACCCTAGTACAAATGCAAATAATAAAGGCTTTGTATCTTTTATTGACGTTATTGGTGCTAAAAATCCATGGGGCAGCACTTATAGTGAAACAAATTTGTTATGGCCTATTTCTGATAACGAAATGCAACGTAATCCAAATCTAGTGCAAAACGAGGGATATTAATCATATATTATAGAGATACAATGAGGCAATAAAACAGTCATTAAGCAATTGATGATCTGTTTTATTGCCTTTGCTATTTGTAACCATTAATCTATTACAACACAAAACATTATTTACATTTGTATATTATAAATAATTTATAGATATTTACAGCGACCGCCTTAGTTATGGATTTTTTAGAAACCTTACTATTTAAAACCTAAATGTTTAGATTTATGAAAAAATTAAACACGCTGTTGACCTTCGTATTGACTGCGATCTGTATTTTCACCGCTTGCTCTGATGATGAAACCAAAGCTCCTCCGTTTCTGGAGATTTCGAAAGAGAGTGTTAACTTTAGACAAACTGCCAATGTCTCTGAATTGGAATTTAAGACCAATGCTGAAACTGTAGAGGCTATAGTTGGACAAGCTGGAAGCGGCTGGTGTGATGTCTCTGTTTTACATAATGCAGACACAAAGTTATTGAAAATATCTGTTAACGAAAACTCTGAAATTGACTTACGAAGCACTGTGGTCGACATCAATGCCGGTGGGATAAAGAAATCTGTTGCCGTTTGTCAAATGGGACAACGTCCTACAATTCTTATCTCAAATAAAAATTTTACACTTTCGCACAGAGACACAACAATCACACTAGAGGTTGTAAGTAATTGTGATTTTGAGATTGAGCACAATGCTGAATGGATCAATAAAACTGAGCTAACCAAAAGTATGGATAGCACTATGCACTCGTTTAAGATCGATCGACATCCTGGCACAGAAATCAGAAGCCAAGAGATTATTTTTAGAGAGAAACACGATGATGCTGAAGCAAAAGTGTATATCGAGCAACAAAATCAGGAGGACTATACGGGAGGAGATCCTTCAACTATTACAAGCGATATAATGCTAACTGTAGCACGTTCTCGAACTAGTTCGTTCCAAAACGGAGAGGGTATCGATAAATCACATGACGGAGACAAGGAGACTATTTACCACTCATCATGGAATAATGCCGTAACAAACTACTTCCCTATTACACTCGAGTATGACTTTGATAACGAACCCTCTATTGATTATCTAATCTATTATCCAAGACAATCTGGTAGTAATGGAAACTTTAAAGAAGTAGAAATTTGGATTGCTACTGAAGAAAATCCGACTTTTATAAAAGCTCTAGACCACGACTTTAGAGGGGTTGGAACAGCTGCTAAAATTGAATTGGGACAAAGTTACGTAAAACCGACATCTGTTAAGTTTATCATAAAATCAGGTGCAGGTGATAATGTTGGCTTTGCAGCCTGTAGTGAAATGGAGTTCTATCGTAAAAATCCAGATGCATTTGATCCTCTTACTATCTTTACAGATGAAGTGTGTACTGAGCTACGCACTGAAGTTACGCAAGAGATGATTGATACAATATCTGCTCCGTATTTTAAGACAATGGCTCAGTATATGTTTGATGATAGATATCCAAGAGATTTTCGCATTGCTAATTATAAAGCATATCGTCATCCGGATATTATGGCAAAAGTAAATAAAACAAGTCCATATAGCCTACGTGATAATCCTACTGGTATACACTTTAAAGCTGGTGAAGAAGTTGTAATTATGATGGGAGATACTCATGGAGCAACAGTTAGCCTGCAAGTACAGAATCTTGCTGAAGGATATGGTGGTAATAATTATCCTCTTAGCAAAGGTTTGAATAAATTTACTATCACAAACGAGGGATTAGGATATATCATGTATTTTTCAGATACCGAACAAGAAGAACCTGTAAAGATCCATATTGCAAGTGGAACGGTACAAGGGTTTTACGATCCGGAGAAACACGATCTTGCCAAATGGAATCAAATACTGAATAATGCTACTCAGCCTTATATAGATGTACTCGGCAAGTTCTCTCATTTGACTTATCCTGTAGAAAGCTTCAAAAACTATTGTTCTGATATCAATAGATTGATCCAAGTTTATGACTCAATTGTATATATAGAGCATCAATTAATGGGTCTATATAAATATGACAAGCTATTTGATAATCGTATGTATTTTCACGTAGTTTATGGCGACTCATATATGTACGCGACATCGTATCGTACGGCGTATCATGAAGGAACTCTCAGCGAACTGTGTGACCCTAACAAGTTGCGCACAAGCAGCATTTGGGGACCGGCACATGAGGTTGGCCATTGTAATCAAACACGACCAGGTCTAAAATGGCCAGGAATGACAGAGGTAACTAATAATATTCACTCATTAAACGTTCAGTCAGCTTTCGGAAATTTAACCCGTCTTCAAGCAGAAGATTTAGGAGGAACACATCCAAATCGTTATCAATTGGGTTTTACAGGTATTATTGCGGCTAAACTTCCTCATAATAAACATGGTGATGTTTTTTGTAAGTTGATACCTTTCTGGCAGCTGCAACTATATTCGAAACATATAAAAAATATGCCTGATTTTTATGCTGATCTACATGAAATGGTAAGAACAAATCCAGATATAAATCAAGGTGGTGCTAACCAATTGCAGTTTGTTCGTTGGACTTGTGATCTAATTGGTGAAGATTTGACAGAATTTTTCGAAGCTTGGGGCTTCTTAACTCCTGTTGACTTTGAAATAGATGATTATGGAAAAAGTCGATTTACTGTAACCGAATCTCAAATTTCGGAAACAAAAAATTATATTGCATCAAAAGGCTATCCAAGACCAAATCGTATTGTACAATACATGCATGATGATGCATTGCAAGCATACATGAGTGGAGCCAATATCGGAACGGGAACCGCATCGAAGAATGGACGTACCATTACTATGACAAACTGGAGTAATGTCGCTGTATATGAAATATACAGTGGAGATGAAATGAAAATGATTTCGCACTTCAACTCTTTTACATTGCCTCAAGACTATGCAAATCTACGCATCGTAGCTGTTGGTGTGGCCGGTGATAAAATGAACGTAGCTCTGTAATAATACACATGAAATAACCAAGGTGGTCCTTATTTTTTTAGACAGCTACTCTTTTATTTTTTGATAGCAAAAGAGTAGCTGTTAGCTTTTAATAATAGAATAGCCCCGACCTTCTACGAAGATCGGGGCTACTTGTTTGATATTTTTCTTGATTATGCTTCTTTGATTGCAATAACCTCAATTTCTACAAGACCATTTTTTGGTAATGTTTTTACTGCTACTGCAGAACGTGCAGGAAAAGTTCCTTCAAATTTAGAAGCATAAACTTCGTTCATTTCTGCAAATGTAGCCATATCAGCTAGAAATACTGTTGTTTTAACTACATCGTTGATTGAGAAACCTGCTTCTGAAAGGATAGCATTGATATTAACAAAAGCTTGCTCCGTTTGCTCTTTTACTCCACCTGCAACAAAATCACCGGTAGCCGGATCAATACCTAATTGTCCTGATGCAAATAAAGTGTTACCAACTTGTACTGCTTGGCTGTATGGTCCAATAGCAGCAGGAGCCTGAGTTGTAGAAATTGTCTTTCTCATCGTGTTTAGTGTTTTTATAGTGTTTGAAATATCGATTATTTATTTTCAAGCATACGCTGACGTACTACTTCGTAGATCAAAATAGATGATGCTACCGATACGTTTAGTGAACCAATTGTTCCGAATTGAGGAATTGTTACAATTTTATCGCAAATACGGATGTTTTCCATCGATACACCTGTGTCTTCAGCACCCATTACAATAGCAATAGGTCCTTGCATACTTGCTTCAGTATATAGCTCTGCTCCTTTTTCGCTTGCAGCTACTACTGTAAAACCACAATCTTTCAAAAAGCGAATCGATTGATTGATACTTTTTTCTTTACATACTGGCAATACATGTAATGCTCCGGCTGAAGTTTTTACAGCGTCAGCATTTACAGATACACTTCCTTTCGAAGGGATTACGATTGCATCTACTCCAGCACACTCACATGTACGAGCAATTGCTCCAAAGTTACGAACATCAGTGATCCCATCTAATAATACAATGAATGGATCTTTACCTTGCTCGTATACAAATGGTACGATATCTTCTAGTCTTTGGTATGTAACAGCCGATACAAACGCAATTACACCTTGGTGATTTTTACGTGTGATACAGTCTAGTCTTTCTTGTGGTACACGTTGTACCTGGATCTCACGACCTCTTAATACTTCGAATAGTTCTTTAGATAGATCGCCTTGTAATTCACGTTTTACAAGGATTTTATCAATTTCTTTATCTGCTTGAACAGCTTCGATTACGGCACGAATACCGAAAATTATTTCGTTTTCTTTCATATACTTGTTTGAATATGGGTACAAAAATAGTAATTCGCGAGCAGATCCACAAAGATACTACCACGAAGGATGAATCCGTTAAGTTAATTTCGCAATAACAGATCGCGAGCGTTCGCTAAAGCCGAATCTGTAAGAGCTGAGCCACTCAACATACGAGCTAATTCCTCGACCCGTTCGTCAAAACTTAGGCGACGAATACTCGTAACGGTAGCGTCTTCACGATCTTCTTTGTACACAAAATAATGTTCTGCTCCTTTAGATGCCACCTGTGGAAGGTGAGTAATGGTAAACACTTGCATATTATATCCCAGTTCTTTCATAATATCACCCATTTTGTCGGCAACTTCACCAGAAACTCCTGTGTCAATTTCATCAAACACAATCGTAGGCAAAGCCATTATTCCTGAGATTAAGGCTTTAATACATAGCATTAATCGGGAAATTTCACCCCCGGAAGCCGTTTGTTCTACAGGTTGCAGCGGTGCATTCTTATTCGCTGAGAATAAGAATCTAATTTGATCGAGACCATCACCTTCAGGATTTTCACGCGTTGAGAACTCTACGTTGAAGCGTGCATTCGGCATTCCTAAAATTGAAACTTTCTCAACAAGATCATTTTCAAAAGTAATTGCAGCTTCTTGTCGCAGTCTAGAGAGTTGCTGCCCTGTTTGCACAACCTGCTGATAAGCCTTTTCTTTCTTTTCTTCTACCTCTACAATTGCATCTTCATAAGAATTAATCGTTTGAAGTTGTTTTTCAAACTGATCACGAAGTTCGATCAACTGATCTGTTGATGAAACACGATGCTTTTGTTGCAAACTATTGAGTAGATTTAAGCGATCATCGACCCATTCGAGACGTTCCGGATTAAACTCAACTTCCTCTATTTGCGATTCGATCTCCGACATCAGATCTTTCAGATCAATATATGAACTTTCGAGACGACTTTCAACCTCTTCCGCTTTTGCAAAATACTTTCCAGACTGATGAGCATACCCTTTTGCAGTCTTTAGCATCGACACAATACCAGACTCATCGTTATCGAGTAATTGCAAAATTTTATATAGTGAAGCCTTTATCTCCTCAGCATGTGTCAGTTTCTCTTGTTCAGCCTCTAGCTCCTCTTGCTCACCATCAATCAAGTTTGCTTCACTTAATTGAGTGTATTGAAAATTAATATAGTCTTCTTCTTGTTTTGATTTCTCTGCTTCGTCGACAAGACGTTTGTGTTCTTTATCGAGTTTATTATACGCTTTATACTCTTGCTTGTACTTCTGCAATAAAAAGTCTGACTTTGCCACTACATCAATAACATTAAGCTGAAAATGAGTATTCCCCAGCAACAAGTTTTGATGTTGGGAGTGAATATCGATCAACATAGTGCCTAAATCTTTCAATTGAGTTAATGACACTGGTGTATCATTGATAAACGAACGAGACTTTCCATTAGTCATTACCTCTCGACGAATAAGACAATATTCTTTATCGTACTCAAGATCGTTATCGGTAAAGAAATCTTCGAGATGATACGACGATAGATCAAAAACGGCTTCGATCGTGCATTTAGCAGCTCCGTGCTTGATACTTTTGACATCAGCACGCTGCCCTAATACCAAGGATAAAGCTCCAAGTATGATGGATTTACCAGCTCCGGTTTCACCTGTAATGACCGAAAGGCCATTGGTAAACTCTATTTCGAGCTGATCGATTAGCGCATAATTCTGTATATACAGAGACTTTAGCATAGGTTACTTTTTTGCGTATAAACGTGTTTGAAGAAAATCAATGATATCTCCTGCAACTTTTTGTTTCGATTTCAATGGATACTCTTTGGCCTCTCCGCAATCTGAGATAATGGTCACTTTATTTGTATCACACTGAAAACCTGCACCTTCTTGTTGTAGAGAATTAAGCACGATAAAATCAAGATTCTTTCGCTGCAATTTTGCTTGAGCATTTTGCAGCTCATTATTTGTTTCAAGTGCAAAACCAACTAATACCTGATCTGGGCGTTTTAGCTTTCCGAGTTCAGCTGCAATATCTTTATTGGGAACTAAATGAAGTGTCATTTCGCCAGTCTGCTCGCGCTTAATCTTTTGCGCAGCTTCTGTCTCAGGTCTGTAATCGGCAACAGCAGCACAAAGAATGGCAGCGTCTGCATCTGGAAACTGCTCTACGCTTGCCTGATACATTTGCTCTGCACTTTCTACATTGATGCGTTTGATGGATGGATGTACTGTTTTGAGAGAAACCGGACCTGCTATTAATACGACTTCAGCTCCTCGCTCGGCACAAGCCTCGGCAAGCGCAAAACCCATCTTTCCGGAAGAGTAATTACCAATGAAGCGTACAGGATCTATCTTTTCATAAGTTGGCCCCGCCGTTATGATTACTTTTTTTTTTTAAGAGCTTCCTCTTGAACAAAAAATGCTTCAAGTTTTGCGACAATAGTATCAGGCTCTTCCATACGTCCTTTTCCTTGCAAATGGCTTGCTAATTCACCAAATCCAGGTTCGATAATATGGTTTCCATAGCTTTCTAAAATATCAAGATTACGTTTTGTAGAAGGATGAGCAAACATATCAAGGTCCATTGCCGGAGCAATAAACACAGGGGCTTTACATGACATGTAACAAGTAATTAGCATATTATCAGCAATTCCATTAGCCATCTTTCCTAAAGTAGAAGCAGTAGCCGGTGCCACGACCATTGCATCAGCCCATAAACCCAAGTCGACATGGCTATGCCATGAACCATCTGTATGCGCAAAGAACTCACTTAATACAGGGCGTCCGCTCAAGGCCGACAATGTAACTGGTGTAATGAATTCTTTACCAGACGGAGTAATTACAACCTGTACCTCTGCTCCTTTTTTCACGAATGCTCTTACCAAATAAGCCGCTTTATATGCAGCAATACTTCCTGTTACGCCTAATATGATTTTCTTTCCTTTCAACATATTATTCTTATTTTAGTCGAAGTCACTGTTTCTTTGTGGTTATAAACTCGAATGACCTCAAAAAGTGAAAGCCCAAGCTGCTGTAAAATTAAACAACAGCCTAAGCTTTTCGCTATATCAATTACTTATTGAATTCTCTTAGTTTGATTTTTGTCAACATTTGCTTGGTATTAAGAGGGAAATCACCCTGCATCATCCACGCATAGTATCCTGGCTCTTGTTTTAGAATATCACAAACGAGTTTACCTCTAAACTTTCCGAAATTAAAAACTTCTTCTCCTTTATCATTATAGATCATACGACCAGCAAAGTCTACATTGTTTGTAAAACAAGAAAACTCAGACAAAAAGTTTATATCATTTTGCAATTCCGGATAACGATCCAATTGTGATTTAAGAATTTCGTAAGTTGCACGAGTATCTGCTTCTGCAGAGTGTGCGTCCTCTAACGTTCTATCACAATAAAATTTATAAGCCGCAGATAGTGTACGTTGCTCCAATTTATGAAAAATTGTTTGAACATCGACAAATTTACGTTTGCTCAAGTCAATATCTACACCTGCACGTAAAAACTCTTCTGCAAGCAACGGAATATCAAAACGGTTAGAGTTGTAACCTGCAAGATCACAACCTTCAATTTGAGTAGCCAAGGATTTTGCCAATGTTTTGAATGTCGGGCACTCTGCTACATCTTCATCTGTAATTCCGTGTACTGCCGTTGCTTCTGCTGGAATAGGCATTTCTGGGTTTACGCGTCTTGTTTTAATCTCCTCATCACCGTTTGGATATACTTTTAGGTATGAGATCTCAACAATTCTATCTTTAGAGATATTAATCCCGGTTGTCTCCAAGTCGAAGAAGACGATTGGGTTCTTAAGGTTTAATTGCATTTGTAAAGAGAAAAATTAGTCATTCAACATCATTGGCATCAATAGCATTACAAGTTCTTCATCTGCCTCATTAACCATAGGCACGATAAGACCTGCACGTGATGGATCAGCCAATTCTAATACAACCTCAGTAGCATTGATATTATTCAAAATCTCAATCAAATAAGAAGCCTTGAAACCAATACTTAGACTTACATCTCCATATTGACAGCTAATACGCTCTTCAGCTGCGGTAGAAAAGTCAACGTCTTGTGCTGAGATAATGATTTGATCTGTCACTACCTGAAACTTTACAAGGTTGCTCGACTGACTAGAGAATACAGATACACGCTTCAATGCATTAAGCAACATGATTCTGTCTACAATTACTTTATGCGGATTTTCTTTTGGAATTACCGAGTTATAGTTTGGGTAACGTCCTTCGATAAGACGACAAGTCATCTCAAAGTTAGGCACTTTGAACAACGCATTTTTATCATCAAAACGAACTTCAACTACAGAAGATTCCTTAGCTAAGATACCTTTCAATAAATTGGCAGGTTTCTTTGGAAGAATAAAAGCCGCACGCTGTCCCGATTGCAAAGCCATATTTCTATACTTAACCAACTTGTGACCATCTGAAGCTACGAATGTAAGATCATCTGGAGTAAGATCGAAATACACACCATTCATTACAGGACGAAGTTCATCATCGGCTGTTGCAAAGAATGTACGATTGATACCACTCAACAACATTTGGGCATCAATATTGAAAGATGCTGCATCTTCACTGAGCGTTTTATATTCCGGATAAGTATCGCCACGCTGACCGATAAAGTTGTATTTACCATTTTGAAAATAAATAAACACCTCCAAGTTTGAGTCGTCGATCGTAAATATCAGCGGTTGATCTGCTAATTCTTTTAAAGGATCTAGAAGTATCTTAGCAGAAACGGCAAAAACACCACTTCCCTCTACATTGTTTACTTCCAAAGATGTCACCATTCTTGTTTCCGCATCTGAAGCTGTAATTGAAAGCGTATTTCCTTGCAGATCGAACAGGAAGCTATCCAAGATAGGCAACGAGTTTTTTGATGCAATTACCTTGCTGATTTGTTGTAAATGCGACAACAAAGTCATACTTGATACCTCAAATTTCATATCCCTTGCTATTTATAATGTTTTTCTGATTATCAATTAAATGCACATATACCGTTTCAAAACAATATTTATGCATACAAATTTAATAAAAAAAAAGAGAGACACCCTTTCGGACATCTCTCTTTTTATAAATTTCGTTGAGAATATTACTTTGAAAAGTATTCTTTCACGTTGTCATTAGGAACCATTTCTTCTTGAAATGTGTAGGCTCCTGTCTTAGGAGATTTTACCATCTTGATAACTTTCGAAAAAGTACGTCCTTCTCCTTTTTTATACGATGCAACTGTTTTCTTTGCCATGATTCAATCTCCTAATTACTTAATTTCTTTGTGAAGTGTTACTTTCTTAAGAATTGGGTTGTATTTTTTCAACTCGATTCTTTGAGTAGTATTCTTTCTATTCTTTGTAGTAATATATCTAGATGTTCCTGGCATACCACTTTCTTTATGCTCTGTGCACTCTAGAATAACTTGCACTCTGTTACCTTTTGCTTTTTTTGCCATCTTTCAATTCTCCTCTGATTAAGCGTTTAAATGACCCTTTTCAGCGGCTTGTTTGATCGCTGCATCCAAGCCTAACTTATTAATAACACGCAAGCCTGCAGCAGAAATATTCAGGCTAACCCAACAATCTTGTTCTACCCAAAAGAACTTTTTTGTAAACAAGTTGACATTGAATTTACGTTTCGTTCTTCTCTTTGAGTGAGAAACGTTATTGCCAACCATTGCTTTTTTTCCGGTAATTTGACAAATTTTAGACATCGCTATCTTTTTTAATTGTTTTATTTTTAGCTGAATCCATCAGCTTATAATAATTCAGCGCAAAGTAAATCATTTTTTCTATTATGCAACTTTTCGAACAACAGTCATCCAAACCACTTCAGCTAGCATCCGCTGAAATAGAAAAAACCGTCTACTCTGGAAGGCGATACTACTTCTCTGATCACTTTACGAGCGCAAAGGTAATATTATTTTTGATATTTACAACCCGTAAATGCGCATATTTTTTCATTTCTTGAGATCTTCTTTGATAAAATCATAGAGCATCAGTAATGCATTGCTAACACTTCGCTGTATATTTTGCTCACGATCAATACCAAAGCGAAAACAGTGAGATTTGACTGCAACTTTAGAGGCAACTGCAACCCAAACGGTCCCCACCGGTTTTTCTGCACTTCCACCGTCAGGCCCGGCAATTCCGGAGGTCGCAACTGCATAGTCTACTCCTAAAGCCTTGACTACACCTTGAGCCATCTGCTCAACTACCGGCTCACTAACCGCCCCGTAATTCAGAAGATCATTCTCTTTTACTCCTAGCACAGCATGCTTCACATCATTGTGATAAGAAACTACACTACCTTTATAATAAGCTGATGATCCAGAGTTGGCCGTAATCGATGCAGCAATTGCCCCACCTGTACAACTCTCGGCTGTCGCCATATATTTTCCAGAATCCAGCAAAAGCTGACCAATCACGCGTTGCAACGA
This sequence comes from Tannerellaceae bacterium, assembly GCA_051656605.1. GTDB lineage: Bacteria > Bacteroidota > Bacteroidia > Bacteroidales > CAMTPD01 > UBA12018. The sequence goes on from JBOGCF010000007.1 coordinate 57,977, forward strand.
AATATCATCGTGCGCGAAGATTGCATCTCCAAGCAACCCTTCTAGTTTTTGCAAATATTTATCTGCAATCTGATTACATTCAACTTCATCTTGCAAATAAACAGAAATACGAAGTCGGATCATCCCATACGAAGGAAGATAAGCCAGCTTGGCTTTATAAGAAAGCTCTGCCTCAAAATCGGCCAAATAAATTGCGAGAGCTGACTCAGTATAACCTTTAACCCACACAGTACGATGTGCGACATACAAATCTTGTTTATATTGTGCTGCAATACGGGGAAGAATACATTCTTGCATAGCCCACTTCATTTCCGAAGGCACACCTGGCAAAGAAACCACAACCTTCCCATCGGCTTCAAACCATGTAATAGGGGCTGTCCCAACTGCATTGACAAATACAACTGCATTTTCAGGAACATAAGCCTGACTATAAGTGAGCTCATTCATAGACTTCCCCCACTTCACAAACATCGATTCATTCGAAACTAACACATCTTGATTAAGCACCAATCGCGTTTTGAAGTAATCGCATAAAACCTTTTTTGTTATATCGTCTTTAGTCGGACCTAATCCTCCGGTTAAGAAAACGATATCAGACCGAAGCAAAGCCAAATCCAGCGCATTTGTGATTTCAGTCGCATCGTCTCCAATAGCTACCTTTCGCACTACCCTTACCCCTGCAGGCTCTAAAGCTTTTGCCATCCAAGCAGAGTTTGTATCAACAACCTGCCCTATAAGCAACTCGTCTCCTATTGTTATAATTTCTGCATTCATGATATACTTGAATTATCTCATTGTAATAGCAGAGAAAACAGCTCTTTTGTTTACATTGTCACACGTGCATAAGGAGCTGCATCCATACCACAAAAATCTTGATCGAAATATTTATAGTAACCAGTAATAGCAACCATTGCTGCATTATCGGTCGTATAAGCAAATTTAGGAATATGGATTTTCCAACCAAATCGTTTTGCATGATCTTCAAAAGATGCGCGCAATCCTGAGTTTGCCGAAACACCACCAGCCACTGCAACTTCCTTAATACCTAGATCTTTCGCTGCTTTACGCAGCTTATCCATCAATATTTCGATCACAGTATATTGTAGCGAAGCACACAAATCTGCTTTATTTTCTTCGATAAAGTTTGGATTCTCCTTTAAATGATCTCTCAACAGATACAAGAAAGAAGTCTTTAGTCCGCTAAAGCTATAATTATAACCCGGAATATGTGGTTTATTAAATTTAAAAGCATGCGGATTCCCTTCCTTAGCAAGACGATCTACGACTGGTCCTCCAGGATAACCAAGACCCATCACTTTTGCACATTTATCAAAAGCCTCTCCGGCTGCATCATCAATTGTTTGGCCAATCACTTCCATATCGCTATGCGAACGCAATAATATAATCTGTGAATTGCCTCCCGAAACCAACAAACACAAAAATGGAAAACTAGGTTGATCCATGTCTGCTTCATCTTCTTTAATGAAGTGTGCCAACACATGTGCTTGCAAGTGATTGATATCAATCATCGGTATATTTAACGATGCCGCAAAACCTTTAGCAAAAGAAGTCCCAACCAATAGCGACCCCATCAACCCGGGACCACGTGTAAATGCGATGGCTGAGAGCTCCGATTTATCTACTCCGGCACGCTTAAGCGCCTCAGATACAACCGGTATTATATTTTGTTGATGAGCGCGTGAAGCCAACTCGGGTACTACACCTCCATACGCCTCATGCACAGCCTGACTAGAGATTACATTCGACAAAATAACGCCGTTTCTAATCACCGATGCCGATGTATCATCACAAGAAGATTCTATCCCTAATATCGTAACGTCCATACTTCTATTTTTTTATGCAAATAAACAAAATCTATCGCTAATTTGTCGTAGTTTTGTGATTAAAATAAGATAAAGATATCAGAGGAATTAAATATATACTAATCGCGCTGCTTTCCCTTATATGGATATTTTATGCAGCCCCAACCCTACTCCTGAAAATACCATTTGTTCAGGAGAAGGTGGCTTCTATTGCCTCGAACGAATTGAAAAAGATTCTACACACTGACGTTTCGATAGGCAGGGTTAACTTCACTCCTTTTTCTCGTATTGTACTAGAAAACTTGTATCTGCAAGATCAGCAGGGTGATTCGTTATTTACAGCCAATCATGTTTCAGCCGCGCTGGATATACTCCCTCTTTTTGACGGAAAATTATCTTTTTCATCAATCAGACTTTTAGGACTGGATGTAAGATTGGCCAAAGAAACGCCACAATCGCCATTAAATCTGAAGTTTGTCATTGACGCCTTTGCAAGTAAAGATACCGTAAAGAAAGAGAAAAAGCTTATTGATCTTTGCTTCAATTCTGTAGCAATAAGACGTAGTAAGTTTTCATATCATGTAAAGAACGCACCACAAACACCTGGTAAGTTCAATGCCAAACATGTTGATATCGAAAATATCAGTGCCAAAATATCCCTCAAAGCTATAAACAAAGATTCGATTGATGCACAAATCGAACGCTTAAGTCTTGACGAAGCATCGGGCGTACACCTAAACAAGTTAGCATTAGATGTCAAAGCCAATCGGGATAGTGCGTTGCTTTCTAATCTAACCATTAAACTCCCGAATACAGATTTTACAATCAACAATACAAGCATACACTATTCGGGAATCGATAGTATTTCTGGCATTGTTGAGTATGCTCCTATTCAATTAAACATTGCACCATCAAGGATTACGCCCAAAGATATCTCGGCGTTTGTTCCTGCGTTGCGCAACTTTACAGAGTCAATTGATTTATCAGGACATGCGGATGGTTCGATAAACAACATTGATCTAAATCAGCTAACCTTGCGTTATGGAGACATGATGTTCTTTCAAGGTGCCATGAATCTGAAAGGAATCAGACATCCTGAAGAAGCTTATATATTTGGCTCTGTAAAAAACATGTTTATCACTACCGAAGGAGTAAATCGTATCGTAAACAACTTTTCAGACAAAAAGGTAGTACTACCTCAAGAGGTGGAAAAACTTGGAATAATTCGATTTGATGGAGAGATCTCCGGCTTCTTTGACAATTTGGTTGCCTTTGGTAAATTTAGAACGGATGTAGGTTCTATCCGTACCGATATAAATGTAGGTAGTGATAAAGATAAAGGCATCGGAACATTTATCAAAGGAAAGCTATCCACTTCAGACATAAAACTGAATCAGCTCTTAAAAGAAAACAACCCTTTTGGAATTGTAAACCTAAACGTTGAACTTAACGCCGTTCGCCCTATAAATGGAGATATACATGGCGACGTAAATGCAAATATCAAGCAATTTGATTTCAAAGGTTATCGCTACAACAACATTAGCATTGTTGGAGCATTTGCTCCAAAAGAATTTAACGGAAGCCTAATTATCGCAGACCCAAACGGTCAGTTGTTTGCATCAGGCTTATTTAGCAACATGGGCAAAGTTCCAGAATTTAACTTCGAAGCTCAGTTGCAAAACATTCGTCTCGACAGCTTACATTTGACCAATAAATACGATACACCGGATCTTTCTGCTTCATTAAAAGCAAACTTCACCGGAAACAACATCGACAATCTTGAGGGAGACATCGAAATATCAGACTTGAGTTTTAAAACAGCTCAAGACAGTTTCTTGGTGAAGAACCTAGACATTATTGCATCGGGCGTATCTTCAGATCGACATCTAAACATCAAGTCTGATGTTCTAAATGCAGAAATATCGGGAGCATACTCATTCAAAACCATTGTTCCGAGCATCATGAACACATTCCGTGAATATGTCCCAGCTCTGATCAATGCAACTCAAAAGAATCTGTCTACTGAAATAAATAATTTCTCGATGCAATTGACTATCGAGAATACAGAGCGTATCTCCTCTACCCTAAAGCTTCCTGTTACGATAGAGAATCAAGTGCGCCTTCTGGCTCATTATAACAATAGCTATAATAAGTTCAGAGTAGAAGGATATCTACCTAAGTTCAGAGTAGGCAAAAGCAAGTTTGAATCGGGTTATCTCATTGCAGAAAACCCTCAAAAGAAAGCGACTATAGAAATACGAGCTGTCAATTACAACGACAATGGGCTCAAGAATAAAGTAAACGTATCTCTAGATGCCGAAAACGACTATTTGAATACATTTATTTCATGGGCTAATAACAAAGCCGAAACGTATAAAGCCGATATCTCTACGACGACTCACTTCGTTACAGTACAAGAAACAGAGAAGCGCAACGCTAAAAAGAATTTACGCACCGAGATTGCAATCAACCCAACAGCTGTCGTAATCAAAGACTCTGTTTGGAGCATAGCACCCTCAAACGTAATTATAGAGAACAAAACCATAATGATTGACAATTTCGAGATTGGGCACAATCAAGAGTTTGCTTTAATAGATGGTATTGTATCAGAGAACCCACTAGACACGCTCAACCTGCAATTAAAAGACATCGAACTGGCTTACATTTTTGATGTTCTCAACATCCCTGCTCTTCAATTTAGTGGAGTTGCAAACGGCAAATTCAACATCTCTGACTTAAAAGAAAGTCAGATGCTAAATACAGACTTGAATATCGAAAACTTCGGGTTCAACGGCGTTACTCTAGGCCGACTCAACTTATTTAGCGAATGGGATCATACACAGCAAGGCATTATGATGTTGGGTAGTATCCATAAGAACGATAGTGTATGGACCGACGTAAACGGATACATCTACCCTATCAAACAAGGACTATCGCTTTATTTCGATGCGAATGATCTCAACATAGCCTTCCTCCAACCATTTTTGCAAAACGTGGCAAAAGACCTTCAAGGGTATGGAACAGGATTGGTTCATTTGTATGGACCCTTTAGCGATCTTACTGTACAAGGAAAGGCATATCTTAAAGACGCCGGACTAGGTATCGAGTTCCTGAATACATACTATACATTCAGCGACTCGGTCTACCTCGATCCCGATAGTATTTATGTTAAGAATCTTTCGCTAAGTGATAAATTCGGAAACAAAGCAACCGTAAACGGACACTTCAATCATAAACATTTTCGTGACTTTAACTTCGGAGTGCAGCTGCAAACACCAAATCTTTTGATGTATAATGCAACTGAAAAACAAAATCCGCTGATGTACGGAACAGTATTTGGCTCAGGTAGTGCGACGATTGCAGGAGATGAAAAGATAATCAATATGAATGTCAATGTGCGTAGTAATCCAAACTCATCTATCGGTATGAACTTTATGAGTGGAACTTCTGTCGCAGATTATGACTTCATCACATTTGTCGATAAAAACCCAGTTACCGATTCGACCGAACAGGTAAACGACACAATCACACTAGGTGAGCGATTCAAGCTAAACATGAGCAAGTTGGCTCAGAATACTGCTGCCGAACTTCGGATGAACTTTCGACTTGATGTCACGCCGGAGCTTACCATTGATATGATTGTAGACCCAATAAGCGGCGACAAAATCAGAGGTACAGGTAGCGGGAGCTTACTAGTTGAATTCGGCACAAAATCTGACTTGAAAATGTTTGGGAATTATACCATTCAACAAGGCAACTATAACTTTAGCTTACAGCAAGTAATACACCGCGACTTCAAAATCAGAGAAGGAAGTACGATCTCATTCCGTGGAGATCCGTTGGATGCGAGCTTGAACGTAGATGCACTTTACACGCTTACGGCATACCTAGGAGACCTTGATGAGCGCTTGGCTCAAGAAAGTGCTCGCCTTAACGTTCCGGTAAACTGTATCTTGAAGATTCAAAATAAACTAAGCGATCCTAAGCTATCGTTCGACCTAGAATTACCCTCTTCGAGCCCGGAACTAGAGCGACAAGTACAGTCGCTTATTACGACGGAAGATATGATGAGTCGTCAGATTATGTATTTGCTTATTCTGAGCAAATTCTATACACCTGACGTAAACACTCAAACGGGGAAAACCTCTTCCAACTTTGCTTCGGTTGCATCCTCTACCATCTCGTCTCAATTGTCGAGCATCCTCAACAGTATAACGGACAAAGTACAGATAGGAACCAACATCAAAGCTAATGATGCAACATTTGACGACACTGAGGTTGAGTTGATGCTATCGAGTCAACTACTTAATAACCGACTGATCTTTAACGGAAACTTCGGCTACAAGAACAATCCAAATATTCAGTCATTTGTAGGAGATTTTGACCTCGAGTACAAATTAACTAAAAGTGGTGAAGTTCGTTTGAAGGCATACAACCATTACAACGACATGTACAAGTACCTCAACTCGTCACAAACGACACAAGGATTGGGCATTATGCTCAAAAAAGACTTCAATCGTCCAAAAGAGATATTCCTTACACGTAAAAAGCTTTTACTAATGAAGAAGCTCGAACAAGAACGCCGAAAGAAACAAGCTGAAGAAGAACAGAAACAAAAAGAGCAAGCACAAGAGACTACTTGGATTTACATGAAGAAGGATGATGAGTAATCCTCTGGAATATTAAAATATAACTAAGCATAGAACAAATCGTCAGGTGCCGACCTGACGATTATAAACACACGAAGAGAGAATTGTCAGATGCCGACCTGACGATTCTCTCTTCGTGTGTTTTGTTTGTATTGGTAGGCATAAAGCATCAGAAGCAAAAAGGAAACTAAAATTGGAATGAGTATAAATTTCGGATTGAATTCATTTGATTATTTAAAATAATCCTTTATATTTGCGACAGAAATAAATATGTATCCAATTCAAATCCGACTATAATTATGGCAAACTTCATTAAGGAACATCTCCTTAAATATGGAATAAAACCGTCATTACAACGCATGGCTGTAATGAATTATTTGATGCAACACAAAACGCATCCTACAGCTGAAGAGATCTTCAACGACCTCTACCCTGTAATTCCAACGCTATCAAAAACAACTGTATACAATACACTTAAGCTATTCGCAGAACATAACGCAATCTTGTGCATTCAAATTGATGATAAAAACGCTCGCTATGATGCAGATACATCAAGCCATGCACACTTCCGTTGTAAATCATGTGGATGCATTCACGACCTTAAAATCGAAGGTCTTGAAACAATTCATATCGAAAACTATGGTGAACTTACAGTTACAGAGTGCCATATTTACTACAAAGGTTATTGCAAAGACTGCCTTGAAAAACAGGCTAATGAAAACGAAAACAACAACTAATTAACTCGAAAATAGTAATCTATTTTAAACGTATCTCTAATGAAAAAGTTTATTTGCACCGTTTGCGGTCACACTCACGAAGGAGAAACTGCTCCTGCTATCTGTCCACTATGTAAACAACCAGCTAACAAATTCAAAGAAGTAGAAGCTACAAACGATCTTCAATGGGCTGACGAACACAGAATCGGTGTTGCGAAAGATGTAGATCCAGAAATCCTAGAAGGATTGAAAGCTCACTTTATGGGTGAATGTAGCGAAGTTGGTATGTATCTTGCTATGAGCCGTCAGGCAGACCGCGAAGGTTATCCAGAAGTAGCAGAAGCATACAAACGTATTGCATGGGAAGAAGCAGAACATGCTGCTAAATTTGCAGAACTTCTTGGCGAAGTAGTTTGGGATACTGAAACTAACCTAAAAGCAAGAATGGAAGCTGAATGTGGTGCTTGTGCAGACAAAAAACGCATTGCTTCAAAAGCTAAAGAACTTGGTCTTGACGCTATCCACGACACTGTACACGAAATGTGTAAAGATGAAGCTCGTCACGGTCAGGCTTTCCAAGGTCTTTACAACCGTTTCTTCAAGAAATAATCGACAAGAAATATTTGTCAATCGTAAAGAAAGGCTGTCGGACTTGCTCCGACAGCCTTTCTTTTATTCTATAGATTCACCTAAAAAAAAGAGCTGCCCAAATAATATCGGGCAACTCTTTGTAAACTGAGTTAAACAACTAAATATCGAAGTAAAACGAACTTCTTATTTCAACTCTTTGATACGAATATCTTTAAACTTAACAACCGAACCATGACCTAAGAATCCAATATGGCCTTTCTCATTGAACAAACCTGGATGTTCTCTTTTGTCTGGAGTTCCATTTGCTGTAGCTTCTTTGATATCTCCATCAACAATAACCTCACCATTTAAGATCACTTTAATTTTATTACCTTTGGCAATTACCTCTTGAGTATTCCATTCCCCAACCGGTTTCATAAAGCCTCTTTTAGCAGGAATAATACCATATACAGACCCATGGTGTTGATATGGAGTAATATCTTTGTAGATTGGATCTTCTCCATCAAGGATTTGAAGTTCCATGCCTACATAAGCAGCATCTCCTTCCATTGGTGTGCGAATACCAAGTCCGTTGTTTGCACCTTTGGTTAATTGGAAATCAAAACGCAACACAAAGTCTTTGTATTCCTCTTTCGAGTACAAGTTACCACCTCCATGATTTTGCGGATACAAAACAATACAACCATCTTCAGCAACATAATCTTTGGTATTACCCGTCCAACTATGCATTGATGTACCGTCAAACAAAACTTTAAAGCCTTCTTTCTTTTCATCAGCTGAAAGTTCGAATGGTTGAACTGTTGGCAACTCATTTACATATATATCGCGGTACGAGACTTTGCTACCATGCGCTTGAAGTTCGATTTGTTCCAACATTGGGATTGGCTGCTTTCTATCCCAATAGTTTTCCATAATCACATTATCAACAACTGTTTCGCCATTTAAAACAACCGTTACACGCTCACCAACCATCTTAATATAGAAGCTGTTCCACTCTCCAAGTTTGTTATCGGCAACGTGCGAAGGCTTACTCATATTGGTAGCATTGTTATATAAACCTCCCGATCCTACTTGAGCACCCACATTTACACGAGATGTATCCCAAATCTGAACCTGTGGTGTTCCTCGAAGATATACTCCGGCATCAGCCTCCGGTCCTGCCGGATCGAGCATCCAATCTACATACATTTCGAAGTCACCATATTTTTTATCTGTACAAAGATTATCGCCCTTACCGTTGAATACAAGACATCCGTCTTCTACACTCCAGCCGGCACGCATTGCTTCATCAGCCTTTTCTTGAGCTTTAGCTAGTTGAGCCGGGGTCATCTTTTCTCTCGAAATTGGATTACCCACTAAACCTTTCCAACCATCAAGATTCTTACCGTTAAAGATAGACACATAGCCTCCTTCTTGTGGAAGCTCTGCAAGGTGTTTCTTAATTGCTTCTTTTTGATATTGACTATCCGGCCCACTTATTACTTGCAATACCTTATTTAATAACGCTGTAACATCCTGACCATAATAGCTTTTATTATTCAAAGCAATATTCATGATTGTCTGGCAAGCTTGTTGTTGTGTCGCTGCATTATCAAGATAATCTCCTGCTGCAATCAACCCTAAGAATGTGCCAGTCTTCTGTATTTGCTTTAATGTTTCATTTTGTTGAGCCGGAGTTTTTGCAACATCTAGCCCTTTACGAAGGAATATTAGTTTATTCTCATTGGCAATCGGAGCTGATGCAACTTTCGCGACATAGGCATTAAAGGCTTGATTGAAAAAGTCTGCAGACCCCTTATTTGTACATATTGCATATAATGCATCGGCAGCTTCAAAACCATTCCATGTTTGAAGAGCATTTACAGCTTGCTGTTTAGCATCTGCATTACCTTGAGAGAAACCTTCAACAATCACATCTAATGCCTTCGGATTACCCGTTGCTGCTAAAATCGTATAATAACGAGGTTTAACAGACGCTTGCACTTTTCCCATTTGAGACATAACAGCATTGAAGCGTTCCGACTCTGGCATAGTAGATACTGCTGCAACAATTGCCTGCTGAACTGCTGATATATTATCCGAATTTACACTACCCAACATATTATATAGCGTAGGTAACTCCTCTATTGTTACCACATCTTTCAATGTTGTAAAAGCAGCCTGCTGAACAGCCTTATTACTGTCTCCACATAATGCGAGAACTTGTTTTGAATAAGCATCACTTTTGCGAAGAGCCAATAACTGAAGTGTCGCAATTTTACCGGCTTCACTATCTTTAGAGAATCCTGCCATCAATGGAGCGGCAATATCTCCTTTCGTAAACGCCAATGCTTCTTTTGCACCTTCTACAATAGCAGGATCGCTGGATGTCATTAATCCAGACAATGCATTAATCGCATCAACACCACCAATCAATCCAATCGTTTTGATTGCCGCAAGTCGCACTTCCGGGTTTTTACTTTCAAGCATCGGAAGAATATCAGGCAATGTAGAAGAAACGCGATTAACCCCTAACCAATTGATAATATCAGCTTGTGTTTCCGGTTTTGATTTCTTGAGCTTTGAGGCAACTTTATCAAAAAAGGCGTCATCTGCAAATGCACTTGCGTACATCAATGCAGCATTGCGATATTCTCGATTAGTATCATTCAATGCATTCAAGACCTGTTGCTGCCCTCCGCTACTCTGAATATCTAAAAACAAATCCAATGCTGCAGCTCGTGTTCCTTGTTGATTTGCTTTCTCAGACTGCTTCATGAGATCCTTTGCATGTTTTTCTGCAAGTTTCGTATTACCTGTCGCAGCCATCTTTCCAATCAATGTAATATATGCATCGTTAGCGCCTGAATATTCCATCGTATATCCGACCTGCTTTGCTGCATTAGCTAATATACTCAGTGATTTTTCGCCTCCACAACGACCCAATGCATAATATAAAGCTCTTGAGTCTGTTTCTGCAACTTTGCCGACTTGCTGAAGTAATAATGCTTCAGCCTCTGCTGTCTGAGACTCACCCAAAGCATTGATAATATTTTTCTTTAATGCCGGACTCGTTGTATTTAATGCAGATAATAAGGCTTGTTGAGCTTTTTCACTTTTATTGGAAACCAAAGCACGAGCTGCATACCCTGATAAATATTCATCATTCAACATCGAAGCTAAGAAATCAACACTTTCATCTGTGCCTAACATTCTCAACTGACGAATAAAAAATGCTTTAGAGTCTTTACATTCTGTATTTTTTATTGCTGCGATATATGCATTCTGTAAATTCTTTCGTGCAGTTGCATCTTTTAGCCCCAATACATAAACAGAAAGACCGTTAAGTGCATAATCAAGACTCACACGATCTGCTGGTGCTGTTTGATTTCTCATTTTCAGCAACTGAGCCACACCACTTTCGCCTGTGGATGTAATATCTTGTAAAGCTTGGTTATAAACAGCTTGTGTACCTGCTGGCATTTGCGCTAGCGCATCTACAAGTTTTGTATTTGCCGATCTATTTGCATCTAGTTGTGCAAACATCATTGTACTCGACAACAATAAAATATTTACTGGTAATAGTATTTTTCTCATGGCTTAGGGTATTAAATATTCCAAGGAGCTCTCATTGGTTGATCAACTAACTTATTCGCTGCTTCGTCATTAACAAACAACTGAGTAACCGGATCAAAATAAAGAGTGCGATTCAGACGAAGTGCTGCTAATCCCATATTTACAATCGTACAAGAACGATGACCATTTAGCTCATTAAGAGCAAACTTCTGACGATTCTTCACACAATCAATAAAATCTGTATTTTGTGGTTCTGGTTCGGGATAATCAGCAAGTTTCTTCTCCCAGTTTGGAATATCGCAAACAAAGTTTTTGTATACATTTCCTTTAGGCCCTGCGATATATGGAGTATTTGGATCACCATAATCTCCACCCCAAAGCACAATTTGACAACCATCATCATAAGTGTAGGTTATCGAACGCCAAGTACCAACAGCGTCATTGTGTTGCTGCGGAGCATCTACTTCGACTTTAATCGGACTTGTATTATCTTTACCTAAGAAATATTGTACCGGATCAATGTAGTGCTGGCCCATATCGCCTAAACCACCTCCATCATAATCCCAATATCCTCTAAAGGTTCCGTGAACACGATGTGGGTTGTAAGGCTTATACGGAGCTGGCCCTAACCACATATCGTAATCCAGTTCCGATGGAATCGGAGCTGGATCAAGATGCTCTTTACCAACCCAATAGAATTTCCAGTCAAAACCTGTATGCTTACTAATAGTTACTTTTAGTGGCCAACCTAGCATTCCACTTTGCACTAGCTTTTTCAGTGGTTTCACAGGAGTACCCAAACCATAAAAAGGATCATCAAATCTAAACCAAGTATTGAGTCTAAAGATTCGTCCATATTGATTTACGGCTTCTGCAACACGCTTCCCTTCACCAATTGTGCGTGTCATTGGTTTTTCACACCAGATATCTTTTCCTGCTTTTGCCGCCTCAACCGACATGATTCCATGCCAATGCGGAGGTGTTGCAATATGAACGATATCTACATTTTTATCAAGAATAAGCTCTCTAAAATCATGATATTGGGCAATTTTCTCTTTTACTAAGTTTGCACCAAGTTGCAAGTGATTTTTATCAACGTCGCACACTGCAACTAGACGTGTTCCGCCATAATTTAAGTGTCCGCGACCCATTCCGCCAGTACCAATTATACCTTTTGTCAATTGATCACTAGGAGCAATATATCCCCTACCTAATACATGACGAGGCACAACAGTTAATGCGGCAATACCTCCTACAGTTTTAAGGAAGTCTCTTCTGTTTGTTTTCATGGAGTAAATTATAATTGTAAATTATCATGGTTAACTATAAAAGAATCGATGCAATATATATAAAATATATCTATTCAAAAACAAACATTATATATTTGTTACAATAATATCAATATAAAACACAAACATGTAAACATATAACAGTTTTATAGCGATACAGACATTTATAAAATAGATAAACCTACTGATTTGCAGACAAAAAAATATGAGAAGTTGTTGTTTATCTTCTCATATTCTTTGAATCATAAAAGGAATATTGATATATCCATTATATATAGGCCAATATTATCAATCTAAGGTAGGATTAAAAGTTCCACCCCAATTTGAATTTTGTTCTAGATTACTATTCCTATCTATTGCACTTTGTGCAATTGGAAAGAAATAATAAGTATCGGGAACAGATGTCTCTTTCACTCCCGAAAAAGGAATTTGATGTAGAATATACTTAAAATTATTCTCGACCAGTTCATTTTTACTAGCCTTTGTTTTAGCCTCACCAAGAGGCATTTCTGTTCCATCAATATTAATAGCAATTGCTTCTACGCCATGTTTTGTTTTACCATTAATCAAATCAAACCTTCTTAAACGTCGTACATCCCAAAAACGATAACCTTCAAAACAAAATTCGATATTTCTTTCCTCCAGAATCGCCTCACGTACATCTTCTCTAGTTGTCGCATCTATTCCATAATTATTATTCAGCCCGGGTTCTATACCTGCTCGCTCTCTAATTTCTCGCAAAACTGTCAGAGCAGCATTCGTATTACCTGTTTCATTTGCAGTTTCAGCATAATTAAGCGCAACCTCTGCAAAACGCATCACAACATAATCTATATCATATTGCTGCACTTCAGATTGAAGCAAAGATAAGTCACTTGCTTTCCGAATAAAAAACCCACTTGCCGAATTCAAATTAGTTGAGTTTACATTCGCATTGGGATTTACTCCAAAATCATCCATTTCATGAGCAACTCCTAAAGCTGTATATTGACGATTACCCTTTTTTCCCGAAACTTCATAAACCGATCCATTCCATACAACGGATTTTTCGAAACGAGGATCTCTGTTTTTCCAAAAGTTCTGTAAGAAGTCATTTTCTGCTATTGCATATTTTCCAGTAGGATCATTAAACTTTTTTCCATCTTTCATTGGAAACTCTTTAACAAATTCCCATGTAGGCCCAGCCCAAGCATTACCACGACTCTCTGAACCTGGTCGAACACCATTATCCCAATTTGCCATTTTATTAGGATAAGTATTAACAACAGCAAAAACCGTTTCTCTATTTCTCTCAACTAAAAACAAATCATCATAATTTGAAACTAAAGTATGACCATTCTTTTTTAGTAGCTCGTATGCTGCTTTATTTTCCTCATAGGCCTCACTCCAATATTTATTATCCCATGGATTATTGGGATTAAACTGTGGTGATGCTTTATATAATAAAACCTTTGCTTTAAAAGCTGTAGCATAACATCCGTCAATTCGACCATAATCATTCGAAGTCGATGCTATTTTTTCTGGCAACAAAGCTATAGCATCATCAATATCCTTTAGAATCAAGTCAAAACACTCTGCTGTTGTATTACGTTTTACGTATAAATCATCTTTATCCTTATCTTGAGGGATCGTAATATATGGAATTCCACCATGATAATTAACCATACCAAAATATACGTAGGCACGAAGAAATAAAGACTGCCCTATTAATGCGTCTTTAACGGGTTGAGTCAAATCTCCATTAGAGACATTTTGTATTGCCTCATTAATCAACCGAATTGTTTTATAATTCCAGTTCTTATAATTATCATTTGTGATCGTTATTGCATCTTTGTAAAAATGAATTCCACTCAATTGTTGAGATGTCTGATCTGCCGAAGGACTCCAGTTCCCAAAAATACTTGCATATAAATTTGCCACATAAGCATTTGCTAACTTAGGATCATTCCATACTTTATCTGCATCGTAACTATATATATTATCTATGTCAAGCGTATTACAACTTGTCATTGCACCCATTGACATAAGTGCAATTGCTAAATATGCAATCTTTTTCATGATTTAATCTTTAGAATTTAATGTCAATACCAAAAGTAAATGCTCTCATTAAAGGAAATGAATCATAACAGTCTTGTTCTGGATCATGAAACTCATTCATCTTTGAAATAGAGAATAAATTACTACCATTGAAGAATACCTGAGCATTTGTAAGCCCAAAAACAGATAAGAAATTACGAGGCAAGTCATAGCCAAAATTTAAATTCTTCAATCGAAGATATGCTCCATTACGAATCCAGAAAGATTGAGCACCAGTACCTGACTCATACCAGTTGTTTCCAATAACTCGGGGATACTTAGCATCTGTATTTTCCGGAGTCCACACATCATCAGCCCAGATAGGATAATATGGACGAATAGAACCACCATGTTGGCGAATACCTGCTCCATCAAGATTACTGATCATTCTATCATAGCCACCTACTCCTTGAAAGTGAAGATCTAGCGTAAACCCTTTCCATCGCAATGTTGTTCCAAAGCCAAAATTAAAGCGTGGTGAAGCCTTATCTGATAATAATTTAACATCGTTACCATCTACCTTACCATCTGGCCCCGGAGTATAACCATCACCTCGAACATCTTCTAACAACAAACCTCCTAGATATGGATCTCTACCAAATTGCTTATACCCTTTAGCTAATAACTCATCTAACTGCTCTTGAGTACGCACCATACCTAACGTTTTATAGCCGGTAAGCCGATTAATCGGTTTTCCTATTGCTGACATCTCTGATAAATTTCCTCCAGGAGCGTACAATACAGTCTCATCTAGAATATCCCACCTATCTTTTGTGTAACCAATATTACCATAAATCGTATAATCAAGCTTTCCTCCAGCAGCGATATCTCTCCAATTTGCAGTAATCTCAACACCTCTCCAGGAACGCTTAGCATAATTTTCAGGAGCTAGATCTTGCCCATATGTATCTGGAATTGTAATAATTCTCGAACCTAAGATATTCTCTTCTGTCCTATAAAAAGCATCGAATGACCCTGATAATCGATTATTCAAGAATCCAAAATCAAAACCACCATTCACCGTCTTTGATGTAGCCCAAGTAAGGTTTGCATTTGGTGTCGCTCCAGGCATAATACCCAAATTAAGATCATTCCCAAATATATACGAATAGCCCGGTTGATATACGGGAATATATGAGAATGGAGATATTTTATTTTCGCCGCCTTTATTTAAATCTAGATCATTACCTGTAGACCCATAAGACGCTCTAAGTTTTAAATTATTAAACCAATCCTCAACACCGTCCATAAAACCCTCTTCTGTCATACGCCAAGCAGCGGAAAATGACGGAAAGAATCCCCAGCGTCTATGTTTTGGAAAAAGAGTATTTCCATCATAGCGAAATGAAAATTCACCAATATATTTTTGAGCATAACTATAATTAAAACGACCAATCCAAGAAAGTCGTCCACCTGTAGTCTCACTAGCACTACCCCATCTTCGTTCAGTATCCGAAGAATACACAAACATTTGATCAAAATACGTCAAAGGGTCTTCCGCCTTTGCAAATACATATTCTCCACCATTCTGAGCTTGCTCCCATACAACTGTTGCCGCAATATCGTGTTTCCCAAATGAATTATTATACATCAAGAACCAGTTGAGCTGTTCGCTCCAAAGTGTATTTACATTATAGCTTAAAAACTCTTGATTTTGAGAAAATGTAAAAGTATTGATTTTATTCGGGTCAGGTGGAGCTGGAATAAACCTGTTCCCATCAGCATTAGCTGGAGCCCAAACATAATTTTTTTGGTAGGTGAGGAATTTCTTTCTTGTATAATCATTCCCAATATAATTAGCAGTAAATCGAGTTGTTAAACCTTTTAATATTATATCTAAATCAATATCAAAGGATAAAATGGCGTTTACTTCACGCTGCCTGGTTTTTATATAGCGATTTCCAATCACTTGGTCAATAACACTCCATGCTTGCCAGCTACCCATTGGCGTTTGTACCGGATAATCTGTTACTCCATTAGCAGGACTACCATCTGCATGTAAATAAAAAGGATATGTTTTAGGCCAATTAAATGTACAACGATATAAATCTCCTACAGTCTGCTCATCATCTCCAGAAAATGGCCAAAAGAAACGACGCTGATTTTGTTGATTACCTGCAATATTCAGATTCATTTTAATCTTATCTGTGATTTTGGCTGTAACATTAGATCGAAGATTAAATTTCTGATTTTCCATATTTTTATAGGAACCTTCTTCTCCAATATAACTCGCCAAAGCGTAATATGAAATACGATCACTACTTCCCGACACACTTAATGAATGCTTCGTATTCCATGGATTTTGCCAGATGTAATCATTTACATTATAATTCTTATCAGCAAAATATTCGAATTCGTCCTTCCCGTTTGGCAGAGCTTTACCGAGATATTCTGAAACCCTATTTTGATAAATCAATTCATCAACTGCTGTAAACCGATCTGACATCAGTTCTCGTGTAGGATTCATGAAAGTATAAGAACCTTGATAATTAAATACAGGTTTGGCATTTGCATCTGAACTTCCTTTTTTAGTAGTAACTAAAACAACTCCATTTCCAGCTTGAGAACCATATATTGATGCTGTTGCTGCATCCTTCAAAAAGCTCAACTCATCAACCTCATTTGCTTCCAATGCGTCGAAAGCTGCTTTATCTCGTACTATCCCATCAATCACAAATAATGGCTCACCAAAACCTCCACGCATGCGAATAGAAGAAGAAGCCCCCATAAATCCAGAGTTTCCTGTAATATTCACGCCAGGTGCACGTCCAGCAAGCGTATTCGACAAATTTGATGTTGAAATATTTGTCAACTCATCAGTTTTAATTGCTGTAATAGAGCCTGTCATGTTTACTTTCTTCTGTACACCATAACCAACAACTACAACCTCTTCAAGATTCTTGGTATCTTCCCTCAATACCACTCGAAACTCATTACTTGATTTATCTATTGGAACCTCTTGCTCAATATATCCAATATAACTTATCTGCAAAACACCATTCTCTGGAACTTTCGAGATACTGAAATTTCCATCAATATCAGTAATAGTTCCATCGGTAGTACCCTTTACCCTAATATTAGCCCCAATAATAGGCTCTCCTTTTTGGTCGACAACAATACCTTTAACAACTAGACCTTGATGTATCTCCATACTACTATCGAATGGCACCTGTTGTTTTGAGCGTAAATTAGGTAATTGATCTGATACATTATATGTATCAACAGCCAGCAAGCTTGTTGCGGCAAAAAAGACAGCATAAGTCGTAAACGATGCTTTTCTTTTCATGGTTAGTTCATTTAAGTTTCACAACAAAGATTTAATTTAAGTTTATTCAAAAGTGACTATTTCCATAATATCGCTAAATACTCCAAGTATTGTATTTTTTTTGCCCCAAATCACTTTTTAACAACCACAACAAACATAAACATATATTTGTAATAAATCAAGTTTTGGTTATCTTTTTTATTTTTAACCATTACTCGCTATTGATATTTTTTTAGCATAAGAAAGAATATGTAAAAATATAAATATACAGTTAGTTACAAATATTGACTTAAATCAACTAATATCGGGGAGTATTACACTCACTTTATCAATAAACTGGCTCTTATTCGGTAAAATATATTATTTTTGAGAAGCTAAACATGAATAAATTTTACGATGAAGAACACTACTAAATCTTTTATATGCCTCGCAAGTAGCATGATTTTACTACTCGGAAGCTGCTCGAGTAAAGAACAATCTCCTACACACCAACTCCTAGATAGAATAGAGCAAGGAACTAGTGATAAATTTATAATCGACATTATTCCGGCACAAGATGGAAAGGATTATTTCGAATTATCACAAAAAGGAGATAAAATAGCTATTGCAGGATCTAACCTCTCTAGTATCACTACTGGTATCAATTGGTATCTCAAACACTACGTAGGTGTACATTTATCATGGAATGGTATGCATGCAGACCTTCCTGACACACTCCCTTCGGTATCTGAGAAAATTAGAATTGCGACAGATCAAACAATACGTTACGACTTCAACTATTGTACATATTCATATTCGATGGCTTTCTGGGATTGGGAGCGCTGGGAGAAAGAAATCGACTGGATGGCTCTTCATGGCGTAAATGCACCATTAGCGCTTACCGGTATGGAAGCTGTTTGGTATAATGTACTTGAAAAATTAGATTATTCAAAGGAAGAAATCAATGATTTCATTGCCGGACCAGGTTTCTTGGCATGGTGGCATATGAATAATCTTGAAGGTTGGGGTGGCCCAAATCCTGATAATTGGTACACACAGCAGGTAGCATTACAAAAGAAAATTATTACGCGAATGCGCGAATTGGGTATTGAACCTGTGTTTCCGGGTTATGCCGGAATGGTTCCGAACAATGCTGCTCAAAAGTTAGGACTTAACGTTGCCGAACCTGGCGTATGGTGTGGCTATAAACGCCCGGCCTTTCTTCAACCAACCGATCCCAGCTTTGACAAAATAGCAGATCTATATTATCAGGAAATGGAAAAACTATTTGGCAAAGCTAAATATTACAGCATTGACCCATTTCATGAAGGAGGCAGCACAGAAGGCGTTGATCTTGACAAAGCCGGAAAAGCCATTCACAGTGCCATGAAAAGAGCCAACAACGAGGCCACATGGGTAATTCAAGCATGGCAGGCAAATCCACGTCCCGAAATGGTGAACAATCTGCCACAAGGAGATTTATTAGTACTTGACTTATTTAGTGAAAGTCGCCCGATGTGGGGAGATGCACACTCTCCATGGTTTAGAGAAAATGGATACGACAAACATGAATGGCTATACTGCATGCTTCTCAATTTTGGAGGAAACGTAGGAATGCACGGAAAAATGGATCGCTTAATAAGTGGATACTACAAGACAAAGCAACATCCAAATGGAAAAACACTAAAAGGAGTTGGAGCTACAATGGAAGGGATCGAAAACAATCCTATCATGTATGAGCTATTATTTGAGTTGCCATGGCGCACTACAGAGTTTTCGAAAGAAGACTGGTTAAACGATTATGTATTCGCGCGTTATGGCAAGAAACACTCCACACTTTGGGAAGCATTGAAAATATTGGCGAATACTGCATATCAAGCACCATTTGATGGAACACAAGAGGGTACAACCGAATCTGTTTTTTGTGCTCGCCCGGCTCTTGATATTCATTCGGCATCAACATGGGGAACATCAAAGCTCTATTACGAACCTCAAGACCTCAGAGCCGGTGTTGAGAAGATGATTGCAGTGGCTCCCAACTACAAGTCGAATAACAACTTCCAATATGACCTTGTCGATGCTGTGCGACAAGCAATAGCCGACTCCGGCAATGTAGTACAGCGAGAAATAGCCGAAGCATTTAGAGCCAAAGACAAAGTTGCACTAAAACAAAAAAGCACCAACTTTCTCACACTCATTCAAGAACAAGACAGATTACTTGCTACTCGCCCGGAATTTATGACCGGCACATGGATTGAACAGGCGAAAAAGATTGGAGCTACACAGCAAGAAAAAGATTTATACGAATGGAATGCCCGAACTCAAATTACATCTTGGGGAGATCGATACGCAGCCAATACGGGAGGCTTAAGAGATTATTCACACAGAGAGTGGTCGGGAATCTTAAACGATCTTTATTATAAACGATGGAAAATATATCTTGACACAATCGCTACTTTTGTAAATGAAAAAGATATTCCGGAAATCGATTTCTATGCAATAGAAGAAGATTGGAACAATCAAAAGAAAATATATCCAACGAATTCACAAGCTCACCCTGTAGAAACAGCGTGCGAAATATATAACCGAATATTTAAACCCAACAACTAAAATGATACAATCGAAAAAATACAAACTAGCACTACTTATGCTTGCCATGCAATCTCCTGCATGGGCACAATATGCACCTGAAGTCGTAGGCAAATGTCCAAGCGATGCATACATAGGTCTTTCTCTGCGCAAAGACAATGAAATAAGACATTACAACTACGGAGAGCAAGAAGAACCGGGACATTTCTATATTTCGAGTAAAGACAATGGAAAAACTTGGTCACGCGTAAATACCCCTGACTCCTTGTTTTATGCGGACAATTGCAATCCGCTTACGGATACCATGATTCGCTTGTTTTATGACAAAGGAGTATGGTGTATTCGCTACAATGCCAATCAAGATGGCACTACACAAATCTCCAAGGTTACAGACAAACCTTTGATTATGATCAAGCCTCCGGTTTTTGTACGTGGAGGCAAACGCATTTTAGTAGCAACTCACTATGCCGGACCTGACGCTTCAGAAAAGGGAGCACGTGTGCTTTATTCCGATGATGATGGTCTCACTTGGAATGAATCTGAAAAAGTAATGACACCTCCTCATAAAAAAGAAGGTTTTCACAAAGGTGTACGTTGGAATCATGGCGCAGTTGAACCTACGGTAATTGAATTAAACGATGGTCGTATTTGGATGATAATGCGTACCCCTCAAGACTCACACTACCAATCTTACTCCTATGATGGCGGCGAAACATGGACAACCCCTACTCCTGCTCCATTCTATGGAACGATTACCATGCCAACAATTGGTCGCTTAAAAGATGGTCGCCTCTTATTTGTTTGGAACAACACGACCCCTTTACCTGAGCTAGCTTCAGCAAATGGTGTATGGGACGACGTTTTTACCAATCGCAATGTATTGCATGCAGCAATCTCGGAAGATGAGGGCAAAACATGGATAGGCATGCGTGAATTGTATCTCGACGAAGGTAGAAATAATGCAAACTTTGGCGACACAAAGGGTATGGACAAAAGTGTACATCAAAGTCAATTCGTAGAAACTGAACCGGGAAAGATCGTTATCGCAATTGGCCAAAACACAATCCATCGTAAGATTTTACGCTTTGATGTAGCTTGGCTCTATGAACAAGAGCGTTCTAATTCTTTTGAAAACGGATTGGCCGACTGGACAACCTTCCAATATTACAAAGGGATAAAAGGTCACTGCGGATATAATCGAAAAGAAGGGGGAACATTAGTAGCACATCCAACATCAAAAAACCGCAACATTCTCAATCTAAAACACACGGATAATGACTCATTGCTTTATGCTGGAGAGGGAGCACTATGGAACTTTCCGGCAATGATGAAAGGAAGCTTTAGCACATCCATTCGTATTCCAAAGAACTCAAAAGGCGGTGAATTGATCCTAAACGACCGTTGGTTTAATCCGACAGATACAACGGCATCTCATTTTGGAATGTTCAGGCTACCTCTTAACAGACAAATGCTAGGCATCAATGACGACAAGTTCCACACCATTCGAATCGTCTGGGATATTACAAGTCGTGATACATCAGCAAAAGTATTTGTCGACAAGCAAAAAAAAGCTGTAGCTGAATTACCGCTACAGAACTTACCTTTACATGGGATCTCATACACACAATTCATAACATCGCAAGAGATTGATCCAATAGGATTTGACATTGAGTCTGTACACGCAACTAAATAAATCCGTCCAAAAACAATAAAAGTCGAACTTCGCTACAAAGTTCGACTTTTATTATATGGTTCAAACCGGTTTCGCAATCGGCTTTTACCTAACTCTTCTTGTACTAATTAAAACGTATCCTAATAATATTTATTATGACTTCTCACATTGCAAAGATACGTTAGCCTTATTCCTCCCACAATCCCCACGAATCGGTATTTTTCAGACTTTCAGCTCACAAGATGTAGGTAAAACAGGCACAAAACCATGTTTGCTTCTTCTAAAAAGGCTGCTTACTTTTTCAGGAAACCATATTTGGTTCCTGGAAGAAGTACATAAGGTTTTTGACAAGATTTTTAATCGTTCGTCATTAAATTACACACCCTGCTACCACAGACTGATAGCATTGATCAATATTCTTTAGTCGGCTTTTCACACGAGGGGTCAATGGGTCACACCTGACCCTTTAATTATTAACCACACTTCCCTTTATTCATCAGGATTTACACCGTGTTTTTCATCTCCTTTTTACAAGGATCGGTCAATAATGGGTCACTCTTATATTTTCTCTCTTCTTCGTATTAAATAAATAAAGTATATTATATTGTCTATATATAAATATTAGTATAAATCATACAGTTTTAAATATATGAGTGACCCATTATTGACCCTTAATTTGACCCTTCGCAGTCCCACACGTCACTAAACCCCTATATTACAGCAATATAACAAGGTGAAAACATGGGGTTTCAAGCGATAATAATGGGTCAACGGTGACCCATCATGACCCTTCGTCATGTAGAGCAGCATAAAAAAGAAGATGGAATTAAACGAAAAAGCCTGCACATCGTGGATGCGCAGGCTTACATATAAATACTTTCGTTTTTGCAATTATGCTAATGCCAACTTCACCAATAGGAAGATTGCAATCAAATACATCGTGATTGTTACTTCTTTAGCTTTACCTGTAAAGATTTTGATGAATACAAAGCTCAACATACCGAACGTAATACCTTCAGCAATGCTGTATGCCATAGGCATCATGATGATGGTAAAGAATGCTGGAATAGATTCAGACATATCGTTGAAGTCTACATCAACTACACTCGACATCATAAACAAACCTACCATAACAAGCGCAGAAGCTGTAGCTGCCGCAGGAATGATAGCAAACAATGGTGCCATAAACAATGCTACAAGGAACAAACCGGCTACAGTAAGTGCTGTAAGACCTGTGCGGCCGCCTTCTGCTACACCTGAAGCACTTTCTACGTAAGTTGTTACCGTACTTGTACCACAAATCGCACCTACAGTTGTACCTACCGCATCAGCCATTAATGCCGATTTAACGCGAGGGATATTACCTTGCTCGTCCATCATACCTGATTTTGAAGCAACACCAACCAACGTTCCTACTGTATCAAACAAGTCTACAAACATAAATGTAAACACGATCAATACCATATCAAGGCTGAAGATCGTCTCAAAGTTCAAAGACAACTTTCCGAATGTAGGAGCCATCGAAGGAGGCAAACTAAACAAATTAAAGCTTTCAGGAATGAGAGTAACACCTAGAGGAATACCAATAATCGTAGCAACTAAAATACCAATCAATAGCGCACCTTTAACACGCTTGATCAATAATACACCCATGATTAAGATACCAACCAAAGCTACAATACTAGATCCGGAAGTAACATCTCCAAGTGTTACAGGAATACCAGTACCTTGCTTTACGATACCTGCATTGCAAAGACCAATAAATGCAATAAACAAACCAATACCAACGCTCACTGCTCGTTTTAGGTTCATCGGAATAGCATTCACAATGGCTTCACGCACATTAAACAAAGAAAGAATCATAAAGATGATACCTTCGATAAATACAGCAGTAAGAGCCATCTCCCAAGAATAGCCCATACTAAGCACAACCGTATATGCAAAAAAAGCATTAAGTCCCATCCCCGGTGCAAGCGCAAAAGGTAAGCGGGCCACTAATGCCATCAACAGTGTTGCAATAATTGAAGAAACTACGGTAGCAGTAAAAACAGAAGGCTTATCCATTCCACACTCACTGAGCATGCTTGGGTTTACAATCAGGATGTAAGCCATTGTCATGAAGGTAGTCAAACCGGCAATCAGCTCGGTCTTTACATTTGTTCCATTTTTCTTAAGTTGGAACCAATTCTCAAGGAAGGTTTGCATAAATACAATTATTCGCGTTAATAATTATAGAATGCATGCAAAGTTACGCAAAAAACATAAAACACAAGCAGATGTATCGCACTAAATATCTTAAAAAAAACAATCAGCAATATCTTTTTTAAACTAATTGGCATCGTCTTTGTTGTATAGACCTTTGTAAAAATTGAGCTATATTCTGATAATGAATAAACTGGCCAATGCCCTAATTGGAATCAATTCATTTTTAATTTAATTTGTCTTTATTACTTTGAACGCAACATTCTGTCTCCTATATTTGTAATAATAAGAAAAGATATTTCTGCATGAGAAAGAAAGAACGATATACAGGGATTATTAACTGGTTTAGCAAGCATATGCCTGTAGCGGAAACAGAGTTACACTACTCAAATCCATACGAACTATTGGTTGCTGTAATTTTATCAGCTCAATGTACCGATAAACGTGTAAACATGGTTACCCCTGCACTATTTGAAGCCTATCCTACAGCTGCCGATTTGGCTGAAGCCGAAGTTGACGATATATTTTATTACATTAAAAGCATTTCATTTCCGAACAACAAGGCTAAACACCTATATGGTATGGCACGCATGCTGGTGAATGATTTTAATGGTGAAGTCCCTTCCGAAATGGAGCAGCTAACAAAACTCCCAGGTGTAGGAAGAAAAACAGCCAATGTTATTTCTGCGGTTGTTTTCGAGAAACCGGCTATGCCTGTAGATACACATGTGTTTAGATTATCCAATCGAATAGGCCTTACCAATAATTCTAAAACCCCGCTAGAAACGGAAAAAGAACTCGTCAAAAACATTCCGGGATATTTACTACCCATTGCCCATCACTGGCTCATTCTACATGGCAGATATGTATGTTTGGCGCGCAAACCTAAATGCGAAAGTTGTGGTATTACAGAATGGTGTAAGTATTATGCTCAAAAGCAACGCAAACTGGATAAGGATCAGAAACTAACAGTATAACCCATGTGGCAAGAAATAACAATTACAATCATCGGTCTTATTGTCGTAGGTATATTACTCCGCAAAGTGATTTGTTTTTTCACCGTTTCTCGTCATAGCAATAAATGCAGCAATTGTAGCGGTTGTGCTCTAAAAGACAGCATGAAGGATAAACAAAAGAAACGACAATAAACAACAAACCCCGAAGCTTGAATTATATCAACTTCGGGATTCGTTATATCACATTTGATTCACTTAAGATAGGCCAAACTCGTCGACATGATCAGCTTTTTGGATATCTTTCTCTTGAGCAAACCCTTCTTTATTCAATAGTTTATTGATTTGATATAAGGAAACAAACAGCAGAACTAATGCTCCTAAAACAATGATTACCGAAGCTATAAATCCATATTTTGATGCAACACTTGCATAAAATGACACCTCCGAATCAGTAAGTGCTTTATCCCCCAATAACAAAACCGACATTAACACAGCCAGACCATTATTGAAAAAATGAGCAGCAATAGTAAGTGTAGAGTTACGAGTCTTTGCATAAATCCACCCAAGATAACATCCTAAAATAAATGCTGTTATCATTTGCTGAGGTACTCCATGCGTAAGCGCAAATAAAACCGATGCCAATAAAACAGCATTTACCTTCGAGTAGCGATGCATAAAACCATTAAGCAAGATCCCTCTAAAAATCAATTCCTCAAAAACAGGTGCCATAACAACCGTAGATAGAATTAAAACAACAACAGGCAACTGCAATAAACCTTCCATTATGTCTTTAATCAGTTTATCCAATATCGGAATAGATGGCAAACTCTCTTGTATTGGAATACTCACTCCTAATATCAATCCTATCGCAGCTAGAAACAACCATATAAATAATGCCTTATGCCTTACTTTAAACTGATAAGAAAATGTTTGAACTTTATGCTTCTGCAGTAAATTAAGAACAAACCATGTGCACATAGCGCCGAGAAACAACGAAAGCCCAATCTGTGCTTGGGTTATCGAAGTTATCATCCAATCAAATACACCAAGAAACATTGACATCCCCCAGAATAATAAGCAGGCACCTAATCCTTTCCATACCCCGGGATAAAGATTGGAATCATTCATTGTTTTAATCATATGTTTCGGATAATCATAAATAAAATAAATAATATTGCAATAGTCATAGATGCTTTGCTTCCATAAAGCAATCTGTATATTCGTTCTATCCTTACACTCTTCGTCCTCATCCATTCGCAATATAAGGCAAGCATTATATAAGGTATCGCTAAAACAACTAAGAAATTCATTCTTAGCGCATCCATAATTTGAAAATGTAATAGATCGTGTATTGCTCGTTGTGACCCACAACCCGGACATTGCCAACCTGTCAATAACAGAAATGGACATTTAGGAAACAGAAGTTGTTCGGCCGGATTAAAGAGATAGTACGCCAATAATCCGGTCAAGGCCAGCGAAAGCAATACAATATACTTCAATAAACTTCTAGACATTAGTTATTCATCATAAACGGCATCCACGAAACACCCATTACAATCATGAATAACAAATAAATAAAGAAACTCCCAATTGCTGTAAATAGAGAAACTAACACCCATGTACGAGCCGAACGAGAAGCTTCTTGTGCCTCAGTTATTCTACCTGCAAAAAAGCGTGATTCAACTCTGGATGAATATATCAAAGCAACAATACCGAACGGTAAGCAACAAAAAAGGGTAACCAGGATTGATTCAATTAACCAAGTCTTTGGCATCGGCGGTTTGGCTTCATTTTCAGGTTTGGCTTCAAATGCTTTGTTTACAAAGAGAGCTCTTACTTCGGGAATTTGAGATGCCGGCTTCCATTCAGACATCCATTCTGTCTTTACAAGTGTTTCGGGACGAATTCTTTCATTTCTCAACTCCTCTAATGTGAATGGGCCTTTTTTCTCATCACCGTTGTTGTAGTAATACATTGTCAATACTTCCATAATAGTAAATTTTTAAGTCTTCCAAATATATACTTTTTTGTCAAACATTATTTTATTCCTAAATAAAATCTACGAAATTTCTATAATCTACAACGTAAGTGCTTTTCATCCGTATTAATCAAGTATATTTACAACCAACTTAAACGTCGTATATCTTCAAACATGAAAAAAGTCATCACAACTCTATTCGCTGCAATTGCAATTTGCTCGTCTGCTCAGGAGAATGAAAAATTTCACATCCATGAACATGGACAAAATGAAATAGGATTAAGCTTTGGCCCATCCTACTCTTTCGAACACAATGAATGGAAAGCTAGTGCGCATCTTCACTATTTCAGATCAATCAAACCTGAAAGTAAATGGGCTCTTGGAGGAAGTTTGGAATCTGTTTTTGGAGAAGGCCAGCATTATAATGTAAGTGCCGGAGTAAAATACACACCAATTCCACATATACATGTAGCCATAATGCCGGGTGTAAACTTCACAAAAGAAAATCACAATCATACCGAAGAACTTGCCCAAGCACATCATAACCAATTTAAAGCAGCCTTTGCCGTACATGGAGAGATCGTTGCTGATCTGCTTATCATCGGTAAATTTCACGTAGGTCCCACTCTTGATTTTTCTTGGAGCAAGGGGCATACACACATTATGCCAGGTTTACATACTGCATACTCTTTCTAAACAAAACGGGACTACACTTTTATAAAAGAGTAGTCCCGTTTTACTTTATCATAAATACTTGTTATTGCCGCATTAAGACAATGATAATCCTTTCATTTGTATTTTAGTTAGAATAGCATTCTTTCTTTGCATCAATTCTTCAAAATAAGACTCATCTGCTTTATGGAATGCTTCAATCACTAAATCGCTTACCATCGAATAAATCTCTGATTGATTAAATTTACAATGAGGTTTTACCTCCTCTACTATTTTTTGAATAAACTCATCATTGATATCTGATAAGTATGCATTATATTTCTTCAATGAACATGGTTTTTCACTGCGATAGAAACAAAACTCAATATAACGACAAATATTAATCTTAAGCAATCGCTCATCTTTCTCATTGATAAATGCCCAATAGTAGTCCCAATAAAGTTTTGCGTTTTCAACATCATTCGCTAAAGCATAAATTCTTGCAACATGAGCCAAAGCCTCGAATCTTCCATCTTGTAAAATTTCTGGAGCCATAGATAACGTTCCCATTTGCTCCGTTATCATTTGCGTCTTATTGTTTGCATACTCATCGAAAGATATCGTACGTAGTTGACATTCCAATAAAAAGCATAAGGACAATGGATAGTTTTGTTCGAGCCCATAATCTGCACACAAATGACAAAGAGTTAACACTTCCATAAACTCTTCCGATTCTTCTGCTTTATATTGCTTAATGAGATCCCATAATCGACTTGCTCCTAGTTCAACTAGAAAGGCTGTTTTTTCATCACCTTCTAAAGAAAGTAGTTTTCTATACGTATCGGTATCAAGATAACTTTTCAAGGACTCATCGATTGTAGGTGCGTCTCCAAATTTAAAAACGCCATCCTCCATCGCTTTTGTCATTTGTGCCAAATAGGCTTCTTCATCATTGATTTCCAATCCCATCATATCAGCCATACCCAATAATGCTGTCCTTAATTGCTCCTCTGTCATTTCAGGCTCTTCAATGATTTCATCTTCAGTAAAATACTGTTCTATATAATTAATCACATTTGAATATTCAATTTTATATGCATCTGAAGCATATTCCGAACACTTAAAATCAGAAAGATATTCACTCAGTTTGATATCCTCTAGAGTTTCCGGATCTATTTCATAATACTCTTCCAAACTGCAAACATCAACACCATAACACAAATTGAGTTGATCTAATCTACAATTAGGGTGAAACTGCATCGTTCCGACATGTAAGATATCCTTACGCTGCTTATTTGATATTATATATATATAAACGTCATCCATCGGTTTTAAGTTTTATTCTTATTGTTAATAGGTTTCTTTACAAATGTAACCTTTTTTAATTGGGTTCAAAAGCTTTAAAGCTTTATTTATTCAAAACACAATCATCAGACAAAGCCTCCAAGAAAGCTCTGATAAACTTATTCTAAAAGCCATTTGTTTGTAAAGTAGCAAAAGTGTATTTGCTTTTACATATGTCAAATCTCTACATTATACAATCATGAATACAGACGATAAAAACATCAAAGTTGTATTATTCAGTGCCAAATCATACGACAAAACAAGTTTTGATCTTGTAAATGAAAAATACGGATTCGATATTGAATACCACGAAGATACACTATCAGAACAGAACCTCATCTTGACCAAAGGTGCAGATGTTGTATGTGTGTTCGTTAATGATGTCGTTACCGCCGAACTAATTGAGGGAATGCTTCGAAACGATGTAAAACTACTAGCGCTGCGCTGCGCCGGATTTAACAATGTCGATCTCAAAGCAGCTCAAAACAGACTTCCTGTTGTACGAGTCCCGGCATACTCTCCCCATGCTGTAGCCGAATATACTCTTTCACTAATGCTTACTCTGAACCGAAAGATACATCGGGCTTACTGGAGAACTAAGGATGGAAACTTCGCTCTACACGGACTGAGTGGCTTTGATATGTATGGCAAAACCGTTGGTGTAATAGGCACAGGCAAAATTGCTAAAATCTTAATCATGATGCTTAGAGCAATGGGTATGATTGTACTTGGATATGATGTATATCCGGATAACAAGTTTGCTGAAGAAGTAGGAATGTCATATGTTACGCTCAACGAATTGTTTGAACGTTCCGATATTATCACGCTACATTGTCCGCTTACTTCAGACAACAAGCATATGATTAATGAAGATAGCATTTCTAAAATGAAGACCGGCGTAATGATAATCAATACAGGTCGAGGACAATTAATCAACTCTACCGCATTAGTAGAAGGTCTAAAAACCAGAAAAGTAGGTGCCGCAGGCTTAGATGTATATGAAGAAGAAGGTGAATACTTTTACGAGGACCTTTCTGATAAGATTATCAATGATGATACGCTTGCTCGACTTCTATCGTTCAATAATGTCATTGTCACCTCTCATCAGGCATATTTTACAACAGAAGCTTTACATAACATAGCAAGTACCACACTTGAAAATATTCAGCAATGCTTTAAATACGGACAGTTTCCAAACGCAGTGCTTTTTGCATAGCAGATTAATAAGACAAAGCCTCTCAACCGGAAGTATTCCGAATTGAGAGGCTTATCCCCTAACTAATGAATCTTTTTGTTTGTGAAATCTATTTCGTTATCTTCCAACCCTGATCTCCATATTGACTAGAATCGGAGTCGTCATAATCATCATAACTACGATCGATATTCAAGTCTTGATCTTCTTCATACTCAGATCCGTCTTTGCTATCTTCGATATAAGGAATCTTATCCGGTTCGTTATACCACTCACTCTTATTGCTATTGTTATTCTTCTCGTTGTTCATAGCTCTTACTGCTAAGGTATACATATTTTCTGTTTATAAAACACGAAAGGTTGTATTATTGTTTGCAAGCAAGCAACATAAGCCAACGAATACTATCTTTTGGGCCATACAACTACCCAACTATTAGCTATAGCGTTGACTGCAAAGGGACCATATCCATTCACATCTACACTTCGTTCTTTCCCAAAATAGTCTCGATCAATAACAAGCGTAGTTCCATCAGGATTTGTATAAATATCTTCAGAGACTTCTGTTTTACCAAGCAACACAGAAGTTACTACAACAGGAACATCATTTGGATAATTCATCTTCGGCAAAGACAATACAAACTCTCCTTTTTCATTTTCAACGATCGTTGGCTTTGTTACTTGCAAATTCGTAACCGATGCAACGCCTTCAGTCTTATGTCCCTTTGCTGTATTGCAATATACATTGTTAGCAGCAGGTGGAGTAAATTGAAACTTACTTTGATTATACACTTCTAATCCGTGATGATTAACATTTCCTTCGGTAGGTATAAATACATTATTATAATAGCGATCGTCTCCTGCCCCTATCACAGACAATCCTTTAATCGCTGTACTATGTGGCAAGTGATAAGGCGTGTAACGACTATGCTCACTAAATACATAGTTGTCTCCACAAAAAAGATTATTTACAAAAGCCGCTCCTTGAGACTGATTGCGAATACTTTTGGGCGAAAGGCAAATATTGTTATCAATTACATACGGCCCATGATTTACCTCGACAAACAAATCATCACTGGCGTTGTTAAAAAACAAGTTGCCCGAAACTCGAGTCCCTTGTGTCATCCAATCGAGCCATACACCCCACTTACAGTCGTGAATATTATTATCATGAATGTGTGTATCAATAGCTCCGTGAAACTTAATACCTGCGATCTCAGCACCGTCAAACTGACGCTTCTTCCATATATTATAAATATGGTTGCCATATATTTCACTAAAAGCACAGCCCATACTTCCACAAATACCGGTTTGCTCGCAATTATAAATCGTATTATTGCGAACAATGTGAGAGCCTGTATATTCTTTACTCCAGGGATCGGACAATGCAAGCACTTTAAAGACTGTTTCGATATAATGCAACGATCCGTCTTTCGCTTGATGCGCACTCCACACGTTGTGTCCTGTCGATTCATCTTTGCCTAACGTTATTCCCGAAGACTTTGTATCGTGTATCGTATTTTCTTCAATAATCCAGCCTTTGTTCCAATGAGTTGCAACCATGCCTACTTGATGTGCCGTAGGTGCACCCCATTGGCTTGCCGCCTGACTTATATCGAAGCCACGTAATGTTATATAATTTACTCCTCGTCGGGTAGGATAAAAGCAAGTAGGTCGCAAGCTTACTTCGATAAGTTCTTTATTGGGATTGAAGTCTTGAAAGTTTGCCCATACCGTAGTTTGTCCTCCATTTGTTTCAGTATACCATGTATATGCCTTTTCGTTAACATCAGCACGAGGCACTTTGGTTACTTTATGCAGTGAATCGGTTTCATACATGCTTATTCCATTCACGTAGATGTCTGCCGTATGGTTTCTTTTACTGTATGGCCAAAACCAGTCGCCTTCGACATCAGTATTCAGCGCATTGTATCCGCCAAAGAAACTTTCGGAAAGAGTAATGGTCCAAATACCATTCTTCTGCTTCTTCCAACCTTTTACTACCTCCGACCCTTTAAGTTGAACTGTTTCTCCGTTTGCAGCACGATAGAGAATCGGATTATCGGAATCTGTTCCTCCGTATTTGGGATCTACCCATTCACGATAGATACCTTCATAAACAGTAATCGTGTCTCCTGCTCGTGCAACTTGTGCCGCACTATTTATTGATTTGAAAGGAGACTGAAGCGAACCATTGCCTTCGGCTTTTGCCTCTGCCGAAACATGGTATTCTTTTGCCCACGCATTACCAAGCGTGCAAGTCAAAACTGCAGTTAAGATAAGTCTTTTCATTTGTTGAAGTGTTTTCAATGATATTCGATAAATTGCCAGATGCGTAAAGTAAAACAATTTGATTCATTTATTGTGCAACATTGGCTAAACACTTCAATTTTTCAGCAAAAATAGCTCTCTGCGAACATTAATAAACAACTGGGTTATTTTGACTTACAATTATTTTCGATGAGACATTATAATTTATCCACTTTTATAGTGTAGAATCAAAATACTTTGCTTTACTTTGAGGCATATTGTTAGATAGTTTTCTGGACGATTCAAATCGCTGTACAAATTCCGCATTTAGTCAGTAATTTTTATTGTAGATACGAATACTCACGAAACATCTACAAGTAACTTTTAAATAATTATTTTTCGTATGAACATTTACATTGGTAACCTTAGCTACAACGTTAAGGAGTCGGACTTAAGACAAGTGATGGAAGATTATGGTACAGTAGCATCTGTTAAACTTGTTCTAGATCGTGAAACTAGAAAATCAAGAGGTTTTGCATTTGTTGAGATGCCAAACGACGATGAAGCAAGAAACGCT
Organism: Tannerellaceae bacterium; assembly: GCA_051656605.1. GTDB lineage: Bacteria > Bacteroidota > Bacteroidia > Bacteroidales > CAMTPD01 > UBA12018. The sequence continues at coordinate 91,328 of JBOGCF010000007.1, forward strand.
ATCAAAGAACTTGCTGGCGCTGAATATGCTGGCCGTACAATGGTTGTTAAAGAAGCTCTCCCTAAAAAATAATCAACCTTGATTATTTAAAGACGCTTAAACGCAACCCTGTATGAAAGAAGGTATCCCTAAAAAATAAGATATTAACTCACATACAGATCAAGAGAGGAAAGTAGAAATACTTTCCTCTTTTTGTTTATATACCCCACTCCTTTCACTCCACCATATTCTTCTCATCTAATACGATCCATCTCGACCAACACCATGTTCAAGCATAACGGAATACCAATCGTTCGATGCCCATCAAACGATTTACTCTTCACTATAACAGAATCGTCAGAAGGCGACCTGACGATTAACTATTCATGACTCTTAATCGTAATCATGGTATCATCAGAATGTAATTCTCCTTTAAATTATTTGAAATAGCCCCAATATATCTTTGCAGTGTATCAAAAAACAAATTAAATCATACACCAATGAGTTTTATAAAACATTCATTCATTGCATTCTCGAGCCTACTAGTTATTACTGCTTGTAGCAATGAAACACTAAACGAATTACCCGAAGTAGAAAAACCGCTTATTGAAAAGGAAAACATCAAAATGGTTGTATTTTCCGACACACATCTTATGGCTCCTTCACTATTAATTTCGGAAGGAAAAGCTTTTGAAGACTACATTAGCCACGACCGAAAGATGCTAAAAGAATCGGGTGCTATCCTAGATGCCTTAATCAACGACGTTGCAGCAGAAAATCCGGATATCATTCTAATACCCGGTGATCTCACCAAAGACGGAGCAGAGGTTTCTCATAAACTATTTGCCTCTACCTATCTACAAAAGCTAAAAGAAAAAGGAGCACAAATCTTTGTTATCCCAGGCAACCACGATGTAAATAATCCGCATGCTGTATCATTCGACGGTGACAGCAAACAGCGCGTTAAGAGTATTTCAAAAGAAGAGTTCAAGTCAATTTATTCTGATTTCGGATATGGAAAGACGATTGCCAAAGATGAAACTTCTCTTACATACGTAGCACAGCCGTTCAAGAACTTACGGATTCTAGGCATCGACGCTTGCTTGTACACGGAGAATAGTTTTGAAAACGATATCTGTGTAACCGCGGGTGCCATTAAACCGGAAACAATGAACTTTATCCGCCAACAAGCCAAAGATGCAAAAGAAAATGGAGTAAGAATGATTGCCTTAATGCATCACGGACTTGTAGAACATTGGACTATGCAGGAGAAACTTATGGGTGAGTACCTCATTCAAGATTGGAATACTTATGCAAATGAGTTTGCAGATCTAGGCATTCAACTTGTCTTTACCGGACACTTTCATGCCCAAGATGTAGTGAAGCACGAAGCTGGATCAAACTATGTATACGATATCGAAACCGGATCAATGGTTACTTATCCATGTCCATATCGCACCGTTATAATTAGCAAAAATAAAGCCGAAGTCACTTCAAAAAACATACAGAGTATCAATTATGATTTAGAAGGAAAGAGTTTTCAGGAATATGCACAAGCATATGTTGAAGAAGGAATCGGTGGAATCATCACCGATGTATTGCCTTTGCCTGAGAACGTTGCTGCTCTTATTAAACCGCTAGCGTCTAATGCTATCATCGCTCATTACAAAGGCGACGAACAAATCTCAGCAGAAGAGCTTTCGAAGATAAACTCATTGGCCTTTGCTGCAAACCTGATCGCACCGGGGATGGGAGACCTACTAAAGAATGCAGCTCTAGGTCTATGGACAGACTTAAAACCGGCTGATAATATCATCACTATCGATTTATCTACAGGTAACTATCAATAACCAAAACCTTATATCACTTGTTTTCTGACTTATAGAATCAATACAGAAGTGAAGCAGCCATAAAAAAAAGGATCAACTTTTTCAGTTGATCCTTTTTCATTATCTATTGTTAACGATACACCTTTGATTGAGGTCTGTCTTCAGGTGCAGCTCCAAATGATTTGTTTGGCTCTGGCCCCATTTCAAACTCAAGCGTTCCTCCATTCATAATATCATTATGAATGATATAGCTTTTTGTATATGGCTTACCATTGAGTTTCACTGACTGAATATACATATTTTTGTCGCTATTGTTGTGTGTTATCACTTCAAACGTTTTACCGTCATTCACTTCAAACTTAACATGATCAAATAGCGGACTACCGAATACATACATACAAGATGATGGATTTACCGGATAGAAACCTAGTGCATTGAATACGTACCAAGCCGACATCTGTCCACAGTCTTCGTTACCACACAATCCGTCTGGCAAGTCAAAGTAAAGTTCTTTTGTAATCTGACGTACACGAGCTGCCGTTTTCCATTGCTGACCTACATATGCATATAGATAAGTAACGTGGTGACTTGGCTCATTACCGTGAGCGTATTGACCAATCAAACCTGTAATGTCTGAAGAAGCACCTTCTCCAAGATCAGAGCTGATCGAAAACAAACTGTCTAGCTTATTGATAAAACGATCTTCTGAACCGAACAACGAAACCAATCCTTCTACATCTTGAGGAACAAGCCATGTGTATTGCCAAGAGTTACCCTCACAGAAGTCATCGGCACGGTGCAAAGACTTAACCGGATCAAACGGTGTACGCCATTTTCCTTTCGTGTCTTTTCCGCGCATAAACATAATCTCTTGATCGAAATAGTTAGCATAGCCTTTAGAGCGATCAAAGAAGTATTTGTATTCTGCTTCGTTACCCATCTCTTTAGCCATTTGAGCTGCTCCCCAATCCGAAACACCATACTCAAGAGCTTTTGCAACCGATTCGGTTTCTACGTCACTTGGGAAATATCCGTATTCAAGGATTTCTTTCAAGCCACGCTCATCACGCTGTGTGAAAGACTTCATTGCTTCCAATGCTAGATTTGCATCGTAATCTCTGAACCCTTTCAAATAAGCTTCGGAAATAACAGAAAAAGCAGGATAACCAACCATACAGTCAGTTTCATTGCCTACAAGATGCCAAACCGGAAGCTTACCTTGTTGTTTGTATATATCAAGGAATGTATTTACAAAGTCGTTGATTTTTTCTGGAGCAATGATTGTATAAAGTGGGTGCGCCGCACGGTAAGTATCCCAAAGTGAGAATACCGAGTAAGTAGGAAATGTTGATGTGTGTACATTTCCGTCTGCACCACGATATTGTCCGTTTACATCTGAGAATGTTGCAGGGAAAATCATTGCGTGATAAAGTGCTGTATAGAAACTGCGAATATCGCTTTTATTCTTTCCTTCTACTGCGATACGGTTCAATTGATTGTTCCATGCATCTGAAGCGTTTTGAGCAACGCGATCAAAATCGAAATCAGTCATTTCCGCTTGCATATTTGCTGCAGCATTTTCTGTGCTTACATAAGATACTCCAACTTTTACCACAACAGCTTCATTAGCTTCCGTATCAAAGTTTGCTACACCTTTATTTAATGGTACTACCGATGTTACTTTCTTGCCACCCTCTTCCATAGTATAAGAAGCATCGACAGTCATTACATCAAAGCTTTTCATTGGTTTAGAGAATTCTGCAACAAAATAAATCTTTTGATCTACTGCCCAACCGGTAGAGAATCTATATCCTTCAATTTTCGTAGGAGAAACTTGTTTTACAAAAGTCTCAACCGGACGGTCCCAACCAATCCCTTCTCCTAGATCAAACAAAATGTGTGATGCGTCAGACTTAGGGAAAGTATAGCGATGCACACCAACACGACTAGTTGTCGTTAGTTCTGCCTTAACGTTGTATTTATCTAACACTACCGAATAATATCCCGGAGCTACACGTTCGTTTTCTCTTTTGAAGGTAGATGTATATCCAGAAGCTAAATCATTAGCCGTTCCTTTTGTTTGTTTTACCTCTCCTACAATTGGTAACACTGAAATATCGCCCAAATCACCAATACCTGTTCCACTAAGGTGCGTATGCGCAAATCCGATAATTGTAGAATCAGAATAGTGGTATCCTGAACACCAGTCCCAACCTTGGCTGATATTTGTAGGCCCTAACTGTACCATACCAAAAGGTACGTTCGCACCAACAAATACGTGACCATGATAATCACTTCCTATATATTGGTCAACGTATTGAACCAAGTTTTCATGTTGCTTTGGTTGTTGCTCTGTTTTAGTGCTACAAGATGTAGACAACAAAAGCAAACTGGCAGCGTAAATAAAATACTTTCTCATAAATTTGTCAGAACTTTAAATTCCTGTAATCAGTGTTTTTTAATCCCTACAAATCTACACATTCTTTTATAGGCCCACAAATATCGTTTATTGTTGAAAAACATATTTCACACTCATAGACTCACCATACAAAAAATGCTATACACCTTTATATAAACCCATTAAAGCAGACATTCAAATTATATTATAAAAAAGACCGCTTTTATATAAACAATTTTAACGCTTCTTATTTTATTTAGTAAAGAGATTATTCCCAAAGCTTTAATTAAAACAGTCTCTTTGTAAATAAGAAATACGTTCTTATTAAAGAATAATACCATTAATAATTTATATATTTGCACTCATGTTGCGTATAATTTCACATCTGGAAACTCTACTGCTTGATCACAATTGCGTAATTGTACCCAAGCTTGGTGGCTTTGTTCTTCAAGAGCAAGGCTTTGACTATATTGGTCAAACTCATACATTCTCGACTACATCAAAATGCATTAGCTTTAATAAAAGCCTTCAACACAACGACGGTCTACTTACCGAGTCATATATGAAAATGTATGCTATTTCGTTTGATGAAGCCAAATCTATGATTGAAGCTGACGTTAAAGAAATAAATCATGCCATTGTAGAAAATAGCAATGTGGATCTAAGTTCACTTGGTGTACTCAAACTTGAGGATGGTATCATAAACTTTTATCCTTCGGAAGATCAATATTCTTTTTGCGCTGATACATACGGATTAGAAAACATCTGTCTTCCTACATTGAATGAACTTCTTAATATTCCGGAAGAAACTCCAGAGCAAGATACAATCTACATTCCAATCAAGCGTAAAGCGTTTAAATGGGTGGCTGCTGCAGCTGCAATTATTGCTATTGCGGTGACCATCTCAATTCCAACACTTGACAGTTTGGGGCTAAAGACTAATTATGCTAGCATTATCCCAAAGCAAACAATAAAAGCTTTGAACGATATACATACGCACAACACCTATGTCGGCATCAATGAAGAGCTCTCTACTCTAATCGATAAAATCGCAGAACCGGAAGAGATGTTCTCTCCTGCAATCACAGACTCCACTGCTACCGATTTTGTTGCAATTGATGAAGAAGCGACTTCTTTAGATAACGTAACTTCTTCGGAGGAGGAAGTGTCAATAGAAGTAGATACCGATCAAAAACAAGCTAAAACAGTAACTCCGCCTGCAATACAAAAGAAAGAAGAGCTGAAAAACAAAGCCATAAAAGATACAACCAAAGCTATCGCAACAACACTACCAAACGAAAAGAAAGGTGTAATGATCAACATGACTCCTTCTAAAACAAAAGAATTTTATATCGTAGTAGGTAGTTTTCCAAACAAAACACAGGCATTGCAATTATACGACAAGTTCTCTGCTGCCAAAATACAGACACTAGGTATTATAGAAAGAGACGGCAAGTATAGAATATATGCCAATAAGTTTCAAAACAGAGAAAGTGCAGATAAGTATCTGCTCGATCTGAAAAAGAATCCAGAATTTAAAGATGCATGGGTATTTGCAACGAAATAAATACAAAAGGATAATCATTATTGGTTATCCTTTTTTTATATCCATAAACTAATTGACCGAACACCTTCTTCTCTTTCTACACTTCGCATTCAGCTTTCTTAATAACTAAATCACTTCCATGTCAGAAGTTTTAGACAATAACGCTTGGCATTCTGATAAAAGATTACTAGCTTTGCACCGCTAATACAAACAAATTAATATTCTTAATTAAAATGGCAACGAAGATTAGATTGCAAAGACACGGACGCAAAGGGTATGCATTTTACCAAATTGTAGTCGCAGATAGCAGAGCTCCACGTGATGGAAAGTTTATTGAAAGGGTTGGTTCTTATAATCCTAACACAAATCCTGCTACAATAGATTTAAAATTTGAAAGAGCTTTGTATTGGCTGCAAACAGGTGCTCAACCTACCGATACAGTTAGAAACATCCTTTCTACTGAAGGCGTTCTTATGAAGAAACACCTTCTTGATGGTGTTAAGAAAGGTGCTTTCGATTCAGCTAAAGCTGAAGAGAAATTCGCTGCATGGGTATCAGAAAAATCTTCTAACAAAGCTGCGATCAAAAACAAGCTAAGCGAAGCTGCTACTGCTGCTGCTAAAGCTCGTCTTGAAGCTGAGAAAGAAGTAAACAAAGCGAAAGCTGAAGCTCTTGCTGCTAAGAAAGCTGAAGCTGCTGCTGCTGAAGCTGCTGCAAACACTGAGGTTGCAACAGAAGAAGCTCCTGCTGAAGAATCTGCTGAGTAATTTACTCAATCCGATAAAAGAGAATCTCAATGAGGTTCTCTTTTTTTTGTACATACATGTATCGAGATCACATAAAAAAACCTCCGCAAGCAATGCTTACGGAGGTTTCTATTTTAAAAGCGATTCTGATCAAATTACTTTACCAAAGGCTTGCCCATTGGTAACACTTCTTTGCCTGCTAATGGATTAATAATAGCACCAGCCATCATATACCATGCTGAAAAAGCACAAAGAATAAGATCAATTGCAGCAACAGTCTTCAATGCCGGGAAGAAGAAAATTTCCAATACTAAAAGAGCAAAACCGGCAAACAATAGAAAGAATGTTACAAACATTGCAGTGTGAATGCGAGTAGATGCAACAAGCATAATTCCGGTATAAAGCATATAAGCAAAAAGGAAATAACCAATTTCGTGAGAAGATGATTCATAGATACCAAAATGATTCAACACCCAGATAGAAACTAGTCCAATCCAAAAAGCTCCATATGAAACAAACGCACTATAACCAAAATTGTTACCTGCTTTGTTTTCTTGGAAACCGGCAATTAACTGCGCTAATCCACCAAAAATAAAACCTGCCGCTACAACAGGCCCTAAACCAATTAACCCTAAGTTATGCAATTGCAACAAAAGGGTTGTCAAACCGAACCCTGCCAAACCTACTACCGCAGGATTTCCTTTTTTCTCCATTTATTTATACACATTAAAAATTTGCGTTGCAAAGATAGTTTTGTTTACATTCATGGCTATCAAAAAAACATTAAAGGAGATGCTTTCACTTCAAAAGTTGAACCAGCTATAAGCATATCATACAGAATCGAAACAATAAAACGAGATTCAGTGTTATTCGTATAGATTATAAAAACAACTTATATGAAACACTTAATTGTATACGCACATCCAAATCCTAAAAGCTTTTGCAGAGCAATCGTTGATAAGATTCTTGATATTCTTGAAATGAACGAAGATGAAGTGGCTGTTTCAAATCTTTACGAAATAGACTTTAATCCCGTACTCGGACATCGCGACTTCGAAGCAATAGCCCAAGGAACGACACTACAAGACGTAGAAGACGAGCAACGCCTCGTGGAATGGGCTGACCAGATTACGTTTATTTACCCTATATGGTGGGCCGGCATGCCTGCAATTTTGAAAGGATATATCGACAGAGTCTTCACATACGACTTTGCATACAGAATGACTGAACATGGAGCAGAAGGACTATTAACCGGAAAAAATGTGATCATCATTAATACAATGGGAACACCCAATGAGGTATATGAAAAGAGTGGAATGATTCAAGCTCTGAAGAAAACATCAGAGACCGGCATCTTTAATTTCTGTGGAATGACTGTTGTTGATCATGTTTTTCTCGGTAGTATTCCATCAAGTTCATTTGAACTAAGACTTGAGATTCTTGAAAACTTATACAAGTTGTACAAGCGATAAAATACAGTTTATACAATAAATGTAGCTTAAAATCGCTAAATTTGAAGCTGAAAACAGCATAACAAATGAAGCAGATAATTCACGATAAAGATGCATACGGCAAAGGTTTAATGGCGTATCAAGAAGGTAAGAAGAATGCAAAATTCACAGTTAAAAGCAATATTGCAGAAACAGAACGCTGGGACATTAGTGTATTTTTCCGAAACGAATCTCAAATGCCGGAAGCCGAGACCATTGCGCTGAATCATTGCAAAGGAAAAGTTTTAGATGCCGGAGCCGGAGCCGGAAGTCATTCTCTTTGGTTAAAAAACAAAGGCTTTGATGTTACATCTATTGATATATCAGAAGGTGCTGTAGAAGTTATGCGCAAACGCAATGTTACAGATGCACGCCTCGAAGATTTCTTTCTTATGTCTGATAGCCAGAAGTACGACACAATATTGATGTTAATGAATGGTATCGGTATCGTACAATCAATAGATCGTTTCCCTTTGTTTTTTTCAAGAGCGAAACAACTTCTTAATAGCGGCGGACGCATTATTCTTGACTCATCTAATATTATTTACCTATATGAAGATGAAGACGGAGGTGCTACGATCAATATAAATGGCGACTACTATGGTGAAATCGAATATCAAATCAATTATGGAAAGATCATAGGCGAGCCATTCAAATGGATCTTTATCGACTTTGAAACATTAAAAGATATGGCCGAAAAAGAAGGCTTCTCTTGTAATAAACTGTATGAAGACGACCATTATCTATACGTAGCAGAACTTGAACTACTTTAAACAGAACAATAGCGGCCGTTTCTCTTCTATAGGAAGAAACAGCCGCTATTATTTTATCTAAATTCTCAGCGCTACTGAGCTGAAGAGTGATACTTCTCAATATATCTTTGTATATCAGCTTCGATACGCTTATAGAATTCAGAATCTCTAAACTCCGTATTAAATTTAAGCACATCGTATATATTCGCAGTTGAGTGTCGATAATGAGTCTCCGAATTAGATCGTTCATCGTCCCCTCGTCCCAACTCATGAATCTCCTCTAAACGTTCGTTGATCAAAGCATTGCATACCGGACGTAATAATGATAATGCAACCTTCTCCATCAAAGTATGTCCTTGTATAAATAGATAGCAATTATGAGGAAGTACACCTAACGATAACAATTCATGAGTTAACTCTTGCTTAAATCCAAGCAAAGAAGCATGTTCTGTTTCTAGCTCCTCCAACTTTATCTTTGTTCTTCGATGAAGACGTTGTAAAGCCCCCCTACCCTGATCCGCAATATGAAAAGAGTGTCCTATACTAATCAACTTACAAAACTCAAGTAGCTTGAAAGCATTCTTATCTCCTTTTCTATAAAATAAAACAGACCAGATAAATAATTCATATATAACTTCTGAATAGTTCTTAAGCCACAACGAGAAGTCGAATATTCGCCTCGAATTGTTCGTTGCCTGCATACATGCAATATCCAATTGCCGATCCATACACCAGTAATTCTCTATCGAATAACAATAGGTTTGAAAGATTGCGTCAGACCTATTTATTTTAGAAGAAATATAAGTGGTATCTTGAAGTAAATAATCATAATCACTATCTACACAAACAACCAAGCTTTCTCCTGATTGCAAAGCACCAACTTCTTTAAAACGACTGAGTGCCTCTTTTTTTCCCTTAGTCAGCGTATCGCGAGAAGCAGGAAATATATCAAACTTAAGTTGATCGGTTTCGAATCGCCTGAGCACATTACCCCAAAAACCAATATCATCATAACTCTCTACATAAGCATAAACTTTACGTATCGAATTCTTACGCTGCATCTTGGATAAAGCGGTAAAATAGCCAGAGTTTAGATTGTTGTTCAAATTGGGCTTCATAACTCAAGGCATTAGTGTCGTAACATCGAATACTTCTGTAACCTTGTCACTCCATCCGTCCATAATTACAGCCGGAGAATGAGTAGCTAATATAATTTGGGCATTACTATTCAGTTGTCGAATCAAATCTATTAACTGACGTTGCCATTCAAAATGCAACGAGATTTCAGGCTCATCGAGTAGTAAAATGCAATGCCTGTTATTTTGAATAAGTACAGTAAGCAAGATTGCTAAGATTTGTTTCTCTCCTGCCGAAAGCTGATGAGGAAGAATCTCTTCTTCGCCCGATAAAAAAGCTATTTCATTCTTTGTACGATCAACTTTCTTTCCTGTTTGCTCAAACAACTTATCTAGAATATCCAAAAATAGCTCTTTCTTTTGCATCAATGCCGATACTTTGTCAGACTTATCTGCAGCCGAACTATGATCAGAAAAGATAGAGAAAGCCTCTTTACCCAAGTTCACTTGATAATCTAAGTAAGCCTTTTGTAGTTTATAAATTTTCCAATCCAAATCAGTTGCAACCCGGTTATCCGACAAGCGGCGAATATCTTCCGCTCCAATAAGAGGTCTATCAAAACTGCTAATCATATCCATACCCAGATGAGAATGCAGTAATGTAAAATCGGCCGGAAGCATCGTTTGCTCTATCGCTTCTGATACTTTATAAATCATACCATCTCTATAGACCAATGAAAGCCCTGTATTAGCTACAACTTTCATTCCTTTAATATGACGACTCACGTGATCGGAAGCAATAGTTCCTTTATATAATGTATAAAGACATTCTAACGTGGTACTTTTCCCACTACCATTGATTCCCGACAAAACGTTTACATCAGAAGTTAATTCCCAGCTAATATTTCGACTTCCCCATAAGCCATATATTTCTACACGCTTAATATATAATGGTTGTGTATTCATGAGTGTTTTCTATTTGTTTTAAATAAGACTCCGATAAAAGCGAAGATACAAAAATATATTGTCTCTAATTATTTATTTAATTATTGGTTGAAAATAGACTAGTAAACGAGCCACAACATTTGCAAACGTTAACCATAGATACCGATTCGCTGAAGCGTTATCATAACAACCCTAACAAAGAACTAAAATTACTCAACTATAGAATATTTATTACTTTATCGCTTGTTTATTAATTAATCATGGCTACATTAGGGCTATGAAAAAATCAAGTAATAAAGAATTAAAGTCTTCAAATATTATGTATTGCAACAAAGAACTACGATTTAAAGATCTGGCAACTATCTATTTACCAAATAGATCTAAAAAATCAGCAGCAATTGCCATGCTAAGATGGATAAACTACAACAGAGATTTGCGCGATGAGCTTATCGACCTCAATTGGCGTCCGGCACACAAAACGCTTACAACGATGCAAGTGTTTTGTATCATCAACAAGCTGGGAGACCCTTTAACAATAAACAACAATTCGATATGAAAAGATCCTTTATTTGGAAACAAAAAATCTCTATGTCAAGACAGTAATTATACTGAACGAGACATAGAGATTTTTTTATCTAAACATCAAATATTCTTTATTGCTTTGCAATAATATCTTGCATGAGTATATTCAAAGCCTCTGCACCATAATCGCTGCTAAAATCAGGAACTAATTCACTGATCATTTGCGATGCATTTAAAACAGTAACATCCAGTTTGGATAGTCGGTCGTAAGTCAATCTATCACCCTCTATCTCTGGTGAACCACAAAGACCACTCACAACTTTAACCGAAAACCCTAATTGTATTGCGTCAAAAACAGACCAAAACAAATTTATATCAGTAAGTAATCCTCCCACAAATAAATTACGTCTGCCCTGTTTGAGTAAAGCCTCCTTAAGAGCAGGATTACTCCAACAACTATGACTGCCTTCTCGACTAAATAGCTTAAAAGGATACTCTACAATCTCTTCTTTTACTTCCTTTATAAGTCCACCACAAACATCGTGCATCCCTGAAGTAACAAATAAAGGTAAATCATAAGCCTTTGCAAACTTAATTGCAACATTACAATTCTGCCTTATCACGTCATGAGGTTTACTCGTAACACATTCGAGCAAACCAATCTGATGATCGATAAGTATAATTGCCGAATCATCCGGCGTAAATCGTTGTAGCTTCATACGAATAATCTTTGCTACTATAACACATGCGCCAAACGAATGTTGCAGAGGATAAGAATAATTAGAAACTTGCCGCTATAATATACACTATGACAACCTATCGAGAAATGCTGCTACAAGTGTGCGCATTCGAAGCGAAGCCTCATTAGCAGCCTTGATAACATCGTTGCCATCATTTACAAAATCATCTGCAAAATTAAAGGCCTCGTTACTAATCACAGACATTCCTAAAACACGGATATCACAATGACGTGCTACAATAACTTCAGGCACCGTAGACATTCCTACGGCATCCCCGCCAATACGACGGATATATTCATATTCGGCCGGAGTCTCAAACGTAGGTCCGGTAAGTCCGGCATAAACACCTGAGTGTAACATAATATTCCTGCTATAAGCAACCTCATGCATCAGCGAAGCCAATTCACGATCATAAGCACGAGTCATATCAGCAAAACGCGGACCAAACTCTTCTATATTTTTACCAATAAGCGGATTCGGCATTAAATTAATATGATCTTTGATCAACATCAAATCACCTAAACGATACGTCATGTTTACACCACCAGCGGCATTCGAAACAATAAGCACCTCTACACCCAAAAGCTTCATCACCCGTACCGGAAATGTTACTTGTTGCATCGTATAACCTTCGTAATGATGAAAACGACCTTGCATGGCAACAACTTGTTTACCTCCCAACGTTCCGAAAATCAGATTTCCTTTATGTCCCATTGCTGTAGAATTCATAAAATTAGGAATCTCACCATACGGAATAACCGTCGGATTCTCTATATCATCAGCAAGCGGGCCTAGTCCACTGCCCAATATAATCCCAACTTTCGGTAAAACATCAATACGTTGTTTTAGATAGTGTGCCGCCTCAACATAATCGGCATAAATATATGTATTCATATCGTAGCTATTTAATCATTCATAAATCAACGCTCCATCAATTTGTAAGCCAAATCAGAAGCTTTATCCATAATCAATTCCTCATCTTTGATCTGTTTATTACGCATTACAACTTTACCGTCACAAATAACCGTATCAATACAGTATCCGTTTGCCGCGTAAACCAGATTAGAGATAAAATTAAAGTTCGGAGCAAATGCCGGCATTTTCAAATCAACCAATGCAATATCGGCAAGCATACCCTCTTTTATTTCTCCGGCATTTAGTCCTAAAATATGTGCTCCACTTTTGGTTGCCATGTCAAAAACATCCGGTGCAGTCATAGCTTCCGGATCTTTGCGCCAAGCCTTACCAAGTAGAGAAGCCACCTTCATAACCTCTACCATATCCAGATTGTTTGACGAACTGCAACCATCCGTACCAAGACCTACCGTAATACCGGCTTTACGCATCTCATCTGCTTTAAAATGCATACCCGAAGCAAGCTTTAAATTTGAATTTGGATTATGTACCACCTTCACGTCATGATCGGCTAGCATTTTCATCTCTTCATCATCGAGCCATATACAGTGCGCAATAACTAGATTTGGAGATAAGATACCAAGCTCCTTTAAATAACGTACAGGCGTAAGCCCAAAGTTCTTCAATGAATTTTGCACCTCAACCTCTGTCTCAGCTAAATGAAGGTGCAACAACATATCATGCTCTTTTGCAATATCCGAAGACCAGCGAAGCAATTCTCCCGAAACCGTATAGATTGCATGAGGCCCCAGAGCCATTCGAACACGATCACCATGAAGCGATGGTCGGTCAATTAATTTCGCAACGCGCTTCTTCACCTTTTCAGTTATCCTCGAATCAAAATGATCAAAGAAAGCCTCGGTAAGAAACCCTCTTATCCCCATTTCCTCTACAGCCTGCGCCGTAGCATCATACATGTGATACATATCCAAAAAAGAAGTTGTTCCAGTACGAATCATCTCCAGACAAGCCAATTTAGCCCCCCAATACACATCTTCTTCCGTTAGTTTTGCTTCATTGGGCCATATCTTTTCCGTAAGCCAAGGCTCAAGCTTCATATCATCCGCAAACCCGCGAAACAAAGTCATCGCCGCATGCGTATGACAATTTACCAGTCCGGGAATGATCGCTTTCTTTCGTCCGTCAATGATTTCACAATCGTCGCAACAAATGTTTTCGCCAATTTGAGCAATAACATTGTCCTTGATCAGTACATCAACCTCTTTATCGTACAGTAAAACCTGCTTAATAAGTATACTCATATTCTTTTGGGGATATTCTTTATTTATTTTAATCGTATCTCAAAGTAAGAACTATTTTACGATTTAGTGATGCTAATAATTACAAAAAAATAGCTATGTTTGCCTTAAACAATTACAATTCACAATCTTACATCTAAATTATTGGCACCATGAATACACTAATTAAGTCCTTATTTCTAGGAAGTGTTTTATTTGCTTCTACGTCTGTATCAGCACAAAAAGTAGAGTTATTCAACGGAAAGAACCTCAACAACTGGAACTTCTTTTTAGACACTAAGTCCACTGCAAAGCCGGCAGAGATCTTTAGCGTGGAAGATGGCGTTATCACCATCAAAGGAACACCTTTCGGATACATGTACACCAAAGAAATGTACGACAACTTCCACCTACATCTACAATGGCGCTGGGCAAAAACAGCTAGCAACAGCGGAATCTTTCTATTTGTACAACCAGGCGAAAAGCTATGGCCCAATGCAATTGAAGCACAACTTTGTGCCGGCCAGGCAGGAGACTTTGTTTTGCTAGGAGGCTCTGATGTATCTGAGTTCAAAACGAAACCGGGAGAAAAACGTCCCGACTTCCCTGTCGTTGAAAAGCTAAACCCATCCAATGAGAAACCTGCGGGAGAATGGAACACTGCCGATATTTATTGCCGCAATGGCTCAATCGTAGTAGTGATCAATGGCGAAGTTCAAAACATGGGAACACAATCCATGCACAAAAAAGGTTACATCGGACTACAAAGTGAAGGTGAACCAATTCAATTCAGAGATATCTGGTTGAAAAAACTATAATTGCAGAATTTCACAATCTAAAGACATGAAACAAAAGATCCTTTTACCATTACTTGTTCCGTTTCTTGCGGCTTGTAGTCAACCAAAAGACAAAGTTACAGAAACACAATGTGCGTCAACAACAACTACTTGTAGCGAACAAGTGAGTAAACAACAAGCAAGTTTGCAGTTTAACAATGCCGACTTCTACAACACCGATGGTACATTCAACGAAGATAAAGCAAAAGATGCTGTAATCCGGTTAATGAAATACCACAACTATCCGGTAGCAGAAGACACCAAAGCAAAGATTTGGGTTAGTGACTATGGCACAGGCAAGTTTACCGAACTCGGACTCGCATGCATTGGCTATAGTAATAACCTGGAAGATGGCTATATGCTGCAAGACCTCTTTCTTCTACCCAATCAAATGCTACCCGAACACTGGCACATTGAAGCAGGTAAATACCCTGCAAAGATGGAAGGATGGTTGGTACGAAACGGGAAAAGTTATATCGTAGGTGTAGGAGAAGATAACCTTGCGTCATTTACCGACATCACGATTCCTCAATGTCACGACAACGGAGTTGTTACCGTAAAGCATGTGATTCCTGCCGAAGGAGGCGTATTTGTACCATTGGCTGAAAAGCTTTCACACCACTGGCAATTTGCAGGACCGGAAGGTGCAGTTATATCTGAAGTTGCAAACGGACATGTCAATGAAAACGTCAGACATCAGGTAAAAGCAATCAATGATCATTTCCTAGGGAAGTAATTAAAATAAATCCCCTTATTCAATGAAGCCTCATCAATACAAATGAGCAAAGTGAATAAGGGGATTCTTATATTCGGCTGTATTAAATGCTATAACCTTACAAAGCCGCTGTAACCTCATCGGGCCAACGCACCACCTTACCCGTTGCTTTGAACGTAGGCATTTGTGCATCTACACTACGCAGATGGTTACCAAGTTGCTTGGCCAACTTCTTTACAAGTTTCGGATTTTGTGCGGCTAGATTTGTTGTTTCGCCGAGATCGTTGCTTATATTATACAATTCGAATGATTCGTTTTCGTGGAAATAAATCAACTTATAGTCCCCCTTACGAATGGTACTTGTAGCTCCGATACCCGGGCCGGTAGGTCCCCAGTTATTCGGGAAGTGCCAATAAAGTGCACGCTTATTGCCGGTTGCTTTTCCCTTTAAGCTACCCAGAAAACTCTCCCCATCGACTGTTTGAATCGTCTTTGGCTTCATTACGCCAGCCATTTCAAGTATAGTCGGATAATAATCCTCTGCAATCAAATAATCATTACACACCGATCCGGGAGTCGTAACACCATTCCATTTCACAATCATTGGTTCGCGAATGCCACCTTCGTAGGCCGATCCCTTACCACTGTTTAGCGGCTTGTTGTGTGTATGCGGTTTGCCCGCACGCGGAGCCAAACTAAAGCCACCATTATCCGACATAAACAGAATTACCGTATTATCATCAAGGTTATTCTTCTCTAAGTAGTCCATGATATCGCCCAAGCTTTTATCCATACCCTCTACCAGCGAGGCATAAGCAGCTTCGATTTCGGGCATTCCTTTATCTAGGTATTTTTGATAAAAGCGTTTATCTGCCATAATCGGAACATGCACTGCATAATGCGCCATGTACAAGAAAAATGGCTTATCAACCGTTTGAGCCGAATCAAGAGCAGCCAATGCTTCCAAAGTAAGCGCCTCACTCGCAAACACATCGGTTCCGTGATATTTCTCTAATCCTGGCACACCCCAAGGCAATGTATGCGTACCGGCCATCTTATTCCCATAATTCTGCTCACCGAGATAACTACCCAACCCACCGGCAGCATGCCCGGCAATGTTTACATCAAAGCCCATGTTGAGCGGGTTTTCACAAGGAAGTGTTTGCGCTGCAAAGTGAGCTTTACCACAATGAATCGTATGGTATCCTGTACCTTGCAGCAATTGCGATAGCGTTGTGGCCACAACCGTGTTATTTATACCCGGTTCAGTCGCAATCCCATTTACATTCCAAGAAGGGAAAGACAAAAGCTTGTGTTCACTATCTACAGAGGCATCTTTTTCCAACGTCCAGTTTGTAACACGATGTCGTGCCGCGTTCATTCCGGTAAAAAGACTTACACGAGTGGGCGAACTTACACTATTGGCATATGCCTGCGTAAACTTCATCCCCTGTGATGCAAGTCGCTCCATATTGGGGGTTTCGTAGAGCTTATTAAACTCACTTGGTTTCTCGTCGAAGGGTAAAGAAGTATCTTGCCATCCCATGTCATCGACCAGAAATAGAATAATATTAGGCTGTTTGCTCTGAGCATAACCAGACAGAGCTAATGATGATAATAATGCGGCTCCTATCCGCATGGTTGCGTTTTTCATTTGTTAGCTATCTAAAAAGTGTATATGGCAAACTTACGAATTTGATCTAATTAAATCTTAATTCTCTCATAAGAAAATACAATATGTGGGTATATAGTACTCACAACGTCATCAATCTCGATTCTGATTTTGTACAATAAAACATTGATCTCTCCGTATTTTTTACTTTACTTTGTATCCAATTAACAATAATAACTTGAAGCTACAATCATGAATTACAAACTTCTTTCGTCAGGAGTTGCTTTGTTGCTACTTTCGTCTCAGTATGCATGCACCGACACGAATAAGATACAAACAACTAACTATGCTTACGACCTTTCGTTCAATAACCTTGCATCCACGTGGGACGAAGGCATGCCACTGGGAAACTCGATCATCGGCGCCTTAATTTGGGAAAAGAACAACAAACTTCGCATGTCGCTCGACCGTGTAGACCTTTGGGACTTACGCGATTCTCCTATTACGTCAGATCCTGATTTTTCTTTTAAATACGTACAAGAGCAAGTACGCAAAAAAGATTACAAACCGGTACAAGATAAGTTCGACGCACCATACGAAGAACTTCCTGCACCTTCTAAAATACCTGGTGCGGCATTGGAGTTTGATGTTGCGGCATTAGGCAACGTAAAGCAAAACAGACTTCACCTCAAAGAAGCCGTAAACGAAGTAGAATGGGAAAACGGCACACGCATGCTTTCTTTTGTTCATGCAGAGCAACCGGTGGGTTGGTTTATCTTTGAAAACTTGACCGACTCACTTCCTATGAATTTGATTCCGCCAGTGTATCAAAAGCAAGCAGACGACAACGGCGATCAAAGTTCGGTAAGCGGACTTAGCCTCGGACGTCTTGGCTACGAACAAGGCACACTCAATACCGAGGGCAATAAGATTGTGTTCGATCAAAAAGGATGGGACGACTTTACCTATCAAGTTGCGGTAGAATGGAAACAAGAAGGCAATAAACTAATCGGTGTATGGAGTATCACCTCTTCGCTTGTAGATGAAAAAGCTTCTCAACTTGTAGAAGATGCTTTGCAACGCGATATCTATGCCGACTTTAAGTCGCACAACGATTGGTGGAAGAACTTCTGGAGTAAGTCGGAGATCTCTATCCCGGATTCGGTCATCGAAAAGCAATACTACAATGAAATCTATAAGTTAGGTTCTACGGCACGCGAAAACTCTTACCCGATTTCGCTTCAGGCGGTGTGGACTGCCGACAACGGGCAACTTCCACCTTGGAAAGGCGACTACCACCACGATCTCAACACGCAGCTGAGTTACTGGCCGGCCTATACAGGAAATTACCTAACCGAAGCAATGGGTTACCTCAATACTTTTTTAAATCAAAAAGAAGTCAATAAAGAGTATACAAAAAAATACTTCGGAACATCCGGACTTAACGTGCCGGGCGTGTGCGACCTACAAGGAAAACCAATGGGCGGATGGATTCAATACTCCCTCAGTCCTACCGTGTCGGCATGGCTTTCTCAGCATTTCTATTTGCAATGGAAATACAGCGACGACAAAGAATTCCTTTCGGCTACAGCATATCCTTACTTGAAAGATGTAGCAACACACCTCGAAGAAGTAAGTATCATCAACAAAGACGGACAGCGCACCTTACCAATCAGTTCGTCGCCAGAGTATAACGACAACAGCATCACTGCCTGGTTCCCAACCATAACCAACTACGACTTGGGCTTGATGAAGTTTGCCTTCAAAGCATCGGCAGAGATGGCAACAGCTCTGGGCAAAGCAGACGAGGCAACACACTGGCAAGAATTATACAACCAGATGCCGGCATTCACAACAGATACTAAAGGAGGTTTAGTGGTAGCAGAAGGACATCCGTACGATGCATCGCACCGTCACTTCTCACACTTGATGCCTTTTCACCCGCTTGGCTTGATCGACTATAGCAATGGAGAGGCCGACAAAGCCATCATCGACGCTTCGATCGCCTCACTCGAAGAGTTTGGCCCGGGCTGGTGGACAGGATATTCATACAGTTGGTTTGCTAATATGAAAGCAAGAGCTATGGACGGAGAAGGAGCGGCGAAAGCATTGCAAGACTTTGCCAACTGTTTCTGCTTACGCAATACATTCCATGTAAACGGCGACCAGTCGAAGTCGGGCAAGTCAAACTTTACCTACCGTCCGTTTACACTCGAAGGAAACTTTGCCTTCGCATCGGGCGTACAAGACATGTTGTTGCAAAGTCACACCGATACGATCAAGATATTCCCGGCCGTGCCTGCAAGTTGGAACAACATTTCGTTCCGCGACTTACGTGCACAACGCGGCGTTTTGGTTTCGGCACAAAAAGAAAATGGCAAGACCAAAAGCGTAACATTCAAGTCAGACCACGGAACACCATTCTTCGTAAAAGACCCATTTGGCGCAGGTGTCACATTTATGGTTAAGTCGCCAAACAAAGACGCAGCCATCAGCGCAGCTCAACCGGGTATCATGAAGATCGAACTAAAACCGGGAGAAGAACTTACACTCGCAGCAGAGTAATCTACAACCAGATACATCGAACAATCCCGATTGATGCACCTTTGCAAAGAGGCGTTCTCAATCGGGATTTCTTATTTAGTTGAGATGAAGAATTCGTTTTCATCGTGTGAAGATTCAATTACAACAATGCAAATAGTTGTATAATCGCATATTTTGCAGTAGGTTTGCAATAACATAAAAACATAAATTTAATGCAATCTATCGATACTATACCTCAAGACTTTCACATCAAGTGGTCGCGCATCCAAGCGATCATGCAACGCAACAATTTCGACGCCTGCATTCTTACCATGGGCGTAAACCTATATTACACAACCGGCGTCATGTTTAACGGCTACTTCTACTTGCCACAACAAGGCGAGCCGATCTTCTTTGTAAAACGTCCGGATGCATGGGAAGACAAACGCGTTGCGCTAATTCGCAAACCCGAACAAATCACCGAGATCCTCGAAAAGAAAGGAATACCACTTCCTAAAAGAATATTACTCGAAGGCGACGAACTTACATACAACGAATTCGTTCGCCTGCAATCCATCTTCAATCCCGAGGAAACCGGCAACGCAACAGCCCTTGTGCGTAAAGTGCGTATGGTGAAAACTCCGCTCGAAATCGAGCAAACACGCATTTGCGCCGCTAAGCATGCCAAAACCTATTCGGAGATACGTTCGTGCTACAAACCGGGCATGACCGATCTTGATCTGCAATACGAAATCGAATACCGCATGCGCAAAAACGGATCACTTGGTTTGTTCCGTGCATTTGGTTCCAACATGGATATTTACATGGGAAGCTTGCTTGCCGGAGATAACGCCGAGGCTCCGTCTCCTTTCGACTATGCACTGGGCGGAAACGGCGCGCACCCTTCTCTTCCGTTGGGCGCTAACGGCACCGAGCTCAAAGAAGGTATGGCGGTAATGATTGATATGGCCGGAAACTATACTCCGTATATGACAGATATGACGCGTGTATTCTCGATCGGCAAACTTCCCGACATTGCTTACCACGGACACAACACTGCGCTCGAGATTCAAAAGCGTATCGAAACAATGGCCATGCCCGGCATGCATTGCAGCGAGATGTACAACATCGCGCTCGAGACAGCCAAAGAAGCCGGACTCGAAGCTCATTTCATGGGCACCAAGCTACAAGCAAAATTCGTGGGACACGGCGTGGGATTGCAAATCAATGAACTCCCGGTTCTTACTCCACGTTCAAAAGATGTACTCGAAGCCGGAATGATCTTCGCACTAGAGCCTAAGTTTGTATTCGCAGGCATTGGCGCGGTAGGAATTGAAAATACATTCCTCGTTACCGAAACGGGCGTAGAGAAACTAACCATCTTCCCAGAAGAAATACAAGACTTAACTTCAACACTTGAATAATTCTAACCGCTGAGGTTTATATCGAATGATTGTGATTCGGTATAAGCCTCATCTTATTTATCGCAATATGAAAAAATTAGGAACATTCTTGCTGCTGCTTTGCGCCGCGGCCGGAACTCAGGCAGCCGACGTATCGAAGGTAAAGCCCGTTAAAAACGTTATCGTGATGATTCCCGACGGAACTTCACTCTCTACCGTTTCGCTAGCTCGCTGGCATCAGTGGTACAACAACCCGCAAGCACCGAATCTAAACATTGATCCCTTTATCAGTGGTACTGTGCGCACGCATTCGTCGAACGCACCTATCGGCGACTCGGCTCCCACTACATCGTGCTACATGACAGGCCAACCTACCATTACGGGCTTCGTTTCTACTTATCCGTGGGATGCGGGAAATGACAACATCTACCCGGTAGACTCAACAATGGCTTACCAACCGTTGATGACAATCCTTGAAGCTGCCCGCCTAAAGCAAGGCAAAGCCGTAGGATTGGTAGTTACTTGCGAATTTACGCACGCGACTCCGGCCGACTGTGCCGCGCACTATTACAAACGAAGCGATTACGACGTGATTGGTTCGCAGATGGCATTCAACGACATCGACGTGATGATTGGCGGTGGTGTTCCGTTGTTGAAACAAGACGGCAAGGAATACCTAAAAAGCAATGGATGGGATGTTTATTTAGATGATATCGAAGGTTTCAAAAAAGCAGACAACAACCGCACATGGGCACTGTTTGAAGAGCGCGACCTTCCGTACGATATCGACCGCGACACTACGAAGATCCCTTCGCTTGCACAAATGACAGACAAAGCAATCAACTTGCTTTCGAAAGATCAAGACGGCTTCTTCCTGATGGTAGAAGGCAGCAAAGTAGACTGGGCTGCTCATGCAAACGATCCTGTAGGTATGGCCACCGAATTTCTAGCTTTTGACAAAGCGTGCGGTGTGGCACTTGATTTTGCAAAACGCAATGGCGAAACAGCCGTAATCATTCTTCCCGACCACGGAAACAGCGGATTGAGCATCGGTGCCAAGCGTTGTGGCGGATACGACAAGCTTACAAAAGATCAACTATTCGGCCAGTTCTCACAATTCAAACTTACTGCCGAAGGTTTTGCAAAGAAACTAGAAGCTACGGCTCCTGCACAACTTCCCGAATTGTTTGAAACATACGCAGGAGTAAAGCTTACCGACGACGAGTTGAAGTCGATCTATCAACTTCAAAAATATCCGCTAAGCCCGCTTGCCGAAGCAGACAGAACCAACAAACAATCGTTGAGTTCGTTCATGAGCGAGTTCTTTACCTCGAAAACTTGTTTCGGTTTCACCACCGGAGGTCACACAGGTGAAGACGTTTTCCTAGCCTCGTATCACCCACAAGACACACGCCCATTTGGCTTGTGGAACAACACGGATATCAATAAATACCTTTGCGCGTTGTTTGGCATGGAAGGACAACTTCCCCAACTTACTTCCGAGTACTTTGCAAAACACAGCGACGTATTCGACGGATACAAGTACAAGATCATCGAACCGAAAGACAAGGATGGCTATCCTACGCTTGAGGTGAAAGGAAAAAAGAAAACATTGCTGATCAACCCGTATACTTGTATCGTAGAGCAAGGCAAAAACAAAGTGAAACTAAACACGGTAGTTGTGTACATGGACAAAACCAATACCTTCTATCTGCCTAAGTCTCTTCGCGACTTGTTGCAATAAATCACGTTGAGCCGTGTCTTTTGTTTTTGAAATAAAAGACTACAGCTTTAATAAATACACCACAGCGGCAATCGAGGGAATATCCTTGATTGCCGCTGTTTCGTTTTACTACTCTGCCGGTCGTTGCTTTTAGTTCCGCGATTGACTCCTTTGCATTTTCTCCACACCTCTGATACCTGAGCATTTACAATAAGCCACTTTTTAGCAAAAACGAGCCCCCCTTCTCTTAGCCTCATTTTTACGTTTTTGTAGTCATTTTTGCTCCTAGATTGGAGAAATCTACTCATTTTTGACCGTCAGAAAACGGCTTTTTCAGCTGCTTCAAGTTGAGTTTTTGAGCAGATACTCCGTTATTCTTCTCAAAAGCATGTAAGCTTTGCAAAAAAAGCATATTTACTTCTTCCAAAAACCTTATTTCGTTCTCGAAAAAAGGTAATTTGCTTTTTTCGAAGACCAAATTACCTTTTCGTGGAGACTTTTTTCTGTCACCACGAAGAGTGTTTTCATTCACCACGAAGACTTTCTACACTCTTCACTATAAACAAAAACAGTCTTCACTATAACGAAAAAGCGTTTTCACTGAAAACAATACGGATGTCGGCAAAAGCTATCCGCCTCAACTCCATCACAGGCCACCCTACCCTAACCAAGCCCCACAGCAAAACGAATAACGCAACGAGAGCGACTTGACCGATGCAAAAAGTTTTTACAACAGCCTCTCTGCAAACAAAACGTCACTCCGGAAGAAAGTTCTCAGTAATCTCTAAAACATTCCGTTATACCTTCGCGGCTTTTTACGGCAAAATGCTGTTTTCCGCATTACCGCCTCAACAAACAATCTAGCTCAAAAAGCAGGCTTTTCACCACAAATACACAAATATCGCCTCCCAATGCCCTCGTTCCACAACAATCGATAAATAACAATAAGCCCCGTAACAACTGGGCCTCGTAGAGCAAATAAAAAAGAAAGCGGCGCACTTCTACGATGAAATCTGCCAAAGGCAAAATCATCTGAAGCACACCGCCTGAAAAACACCAATAGAGTTAAGTTTAAAATATATCTAGAAGAAATTATGTATCCATTGAATGCAAGATCCGGTTTTCTTATTCTTCAACTAAGAAGAAGTCGAGCCCTAAGATCGAATTTCCGACAAGCTTGTTGGGTTTAAACCGGATGTCGAAAGCATTATCGACAGGCGTACAAACGCCCAAATCAATATATGGAGTCGACATGCCCGAATGCCCGGTATTGAACGACTGTGTCTTTTTGAACTCTCCGTTTATATAAATATCAAAGGTTCCCATTTGCGGGCCTACCGCAGCACAAAGTCGTATGTGAGCCGGCGCAAAACGCTCGGTAATTTTTACGTTTACCACATCGCCTGCCGATTGCAAAAGGAAAGACTTCATGGCGCCGTTGCTTACTTCGCCCCAGATATCAAACGAAGGATCTGCCTCAACGTTGCCTTCAACCTTGTAAGTTGTCAGGTTTTCGCACTCGATAGCTCCCGGCACCGTAAACACCTCTCCTTTCTTTGCTTCGTTAAAAGCCTGAAGCTCGTCGACCGTCATAATGCGACGGGCTGCCATTTCCGGCAGAGGCGCTCGGTTGTATGTAGCACCGGGCTTTGCGTACCAAAACGTTGCCGTTGCATATTGCAAGTGATACCACCCTTGACGCGTGCCGCACGACGACTCAATATCAAAGACCAATTGCTCGCGAAACGGAATGGCATCCATCACGCGGGTACGCGAGCAAGTATTGTATCCTTTAGCGTTTGTATTTCCAACAAGCACGTTGGCCAAAAACGGTTTACTGAATTCATCGGCCGGAGTAGGTACCACTCCGCCTGCCCATCCGTAGTAATCTTCGGTACCAGTACCGAAATGAGATGGAAACTTGCGCGCTACGTCTTCGTCTATATAGATCTTTTCGTCGCCTTCGCCCCACCATCCTTCGGTAGGATTAAGTACCGTGAATTGATCGCCTACGATTACGCCACTTCCTTTTACCGAAATCAGGTTGTAATCAAACAGTGGAAAGGTTGGCGTAGGATCGTCCATGCGCCAATTGGCATGAAAGTACATGGAAGCATCGGTCCACGATCGCTTGCCGGTGGTTATGCTTACCGAAGCATCTACAGGTTGTGTTCCTACGTTTTCGAGCGAGAGTTTTGCGCTGCTGCGATAAGGCATGGTCCAACGACAAATCATGGTTCCATCGGGGGTTACTTCTCGTTCCCACATCTGGTAAGCTTTGTGCCCTACGCCATTGTTAAAGAAGTCGCCCACCGGACACCACACTGTTTCGTCTCCGTCAAATTGTATCTTCAAGACCGTAGAGCGCAATGCCTGAGGCATATCTTTTGCTTGAAGCTTTACTTTAAATTGACGAATGGCTTGCTCACCTTTGGGAAGATCAAGCTCTGCTTGTTTTCCCGGCTGCAATTGAATATTCTTTTGTAGTGTAGGCTTGCTCAAAACATCGCCCTGAGTAAGCTTGCGCCCTGTTTCTTTCAGCAATGAAGCATGCTTTGTGAGCAGTTCAGGAGTAAACGATTCCATCTGCGTATCTTTGGGATACGAGCGGTAGTTGATGATGTAATAGAAGGCCTTTTTATCCATCGTCACCTTACAACTCTTGGCATAAGGGATCGGCAAATAGAGGTTTCCGGCTCTGCGACTTTCGTCGGCAAAGGGTGGCTGCACCGATCCTTTGCCTCGCACCAAGTCGAAGAAGTTTTCTTCGATCACCGGTGTAGCGTTGCCATCGATATAGATACGAACATTTGCTCCGGTAGTATCATCGAGTCCGTAATAAAAACATACGGCCCAAATCTTTGCGATACATCCCGGCCCGTCGTCTTCCATAAGTACCCACTCTTCTCTACCGTTGTTGGTTTCGGTACGAAGACAAGATACTCCATCAGAGTCAGCAAACCATCCGGGTAAATCCGGCGAAACAGATTCGCGGTTGTACGAACTGGCTTGTCTCGAAGCATAGAAAACTGAAGGAAATTCTGCTAAACGATCGCGATCTGTCATCTCTTGCAACAAATCGGAAAACGTAATCTTTTGTTGAGCCAATACTCGATGCGAAGAAACAACCATCGAGAGTAACATTGCGAGTAATAGTAAATTCTTTTTCATCATATAATTCGGGGTAAAAATAAAATAGGCTAGTATAGAAAAGAACTTTGCCTGCCATCTATCACAACGACAGACAAAGTTCGATACAGTAATCGTCTTGTTACTTATTGCAAGGTAGGATCAAAGTTTCCTCCCCAATTGACATTCTGTTCCAGTTTCGGATTCTTCTCAATTTCATCTTTATGAATTGGGAAGAAGTAGTATGTATCGGGTAGAGACATCTGTTTCTCACCTGTGGTAATAAGCTCCATGATATCATAATCAAAGTCTTCGGGAAGCAATTGATACTTGGCTGCCATTTCCATAGCTTTTTCAGGGTCGATGCCGCTCTTTACTTGTGCATGCACTCCGTACTTGCGTATTCCGTCGAGCTTTGCTGCAAACAAACGGTGTCTGCGTAGATCCCAAAAACGGTGTCCTTCGAAGGCAAACTCCAGATACTTCTCGTCTAAAAGCGCCATACGCATCTCTTCTTTCGACATTCCGGCTTTCAACCCGTAAAGACCATCGGTACCCGGCTCTAGTCTGGCACGTTGGCGAATGCGTGTCAACACATCGTAACCAACCGAAACGTCGCCCATCTCGTTAGCCGCCTCAGCATAATTAAACAACACTTCGGCATAACGGATCTCGAGCCAATCGACACCATTGAGATCAACTTGTGCAGAAGATAAAGATTCCATGATTCCTTTGCGACAAAACAAACCGGTACGGTAGTGATGCTCTCCTTGAATATTAATACCAAAGGCATCTAAAGAAGAAGCTAGGTTTGGTGTAGTGTATTGCCTGCGTCCTTTCTTTCCGCTCAACTCATAAACTGCACCATTATACACTACGGTTGAATAGAAACGAGGATCGCGATCTTTCCAGAAAGTTTGCTCTTGATATGTATATTTAGTTGAAATGCCGGGAGCTTTACCATCCTTCATCGGATAGGCGCTAACTAAAGCCCAAATTGGTTGGTCGCCACCGGTAGCATTCTTTGATTCTGATAATGGACGCACCATGTCTTCGCGACGTCCGTTGGTTTTGCCCGGATCTTTAAATACAACAGGTAATACTGCTTCTACATGATTCTCTGTCATAAACACGTCGTTATAGTTGGGCACCAAAGCGTATCCCCATTGCTCAAGTTTCTCCTTCGCTTCTTTGTTTGCCTCATAAGCATCTGCCCAATACTTGTTGCCGTATGGATTGGTTGGGTTAAACTGCGGACTTGCTTTATAGAGTAACACTTTTGCTTTGAAGGCCAATACTGCTGCCTGATCGATGCGACCATAATCTTTTCCGGAGTTCTTTTCCGGAAGATTTTGCAAAGCATAATCCAAGTCTTCAAGAATGAAGTCGAAACATTCTGCTGTAGTGTTTCTTGTTACTTGAAGATCGTCGGTCATTTCTTGTGGTACTTTTATGATCGGCACTCCTCCGTGATACTTTACGGCATTGAAGTAAAGATAAGCTCGAAGAAACATGGCCTGCGCCTTCATTGGGTTCTTCTTCTGATCAGACATCGCTCCCATGTCTATCTCTTTGAGCATGACATTGACCTTGCGAATATTGCTATAAGGCCAATACTTAAACGAACCATTATTTGTTTGCACGGCATCTCTACCAAGTATTCCTCCCGACTCGTCGGCGTTGTTTCCGCTGTTGACAGGAAAGCCCCCCAATACACTCGCATATAAATTGGAAAGATATGCGCTACTTAATTTCTCATCATTCCATACATTATCGGGCGAATAACTTCCATAGTCTTTGACATCACCTAAATCGATACAGCCTACAAGAGAGATTAAAGAAAAGGTTGTCACATATATTTTAAAGTTTGACTTTTTCATGTTGTTTTCATTTAGAAGTTGATACTTAGTCCTGCTGTATATGTACGCATCAATGGGTACGAGTCTAGCGCTTCTTGCTCTGGGTCGTGCTCTTTAAATGCTGAGATACAGAATAGATTTGTTCCATTCACAAAGACTTGTACTCTGTCTACACCTAGCGATGCCAACCAATGTTTTGGTAATGTATAAGCAAGGTTTAGATTCTTCAAACGCATATAAGAACCTTTTCTCATCCAGAAAGTAGAACCGGCTGCCCCGTATTCAGGTTGCCATTCTCCACTAACAGCGGGATATCGAGCATCTATACTCTCCGGAGTCCATACATCTTCTGTCCACAATTGGAAGTATGGCTTCTCACCCACTTGGAATACACCGTCTCCGTTTTTAGTCTTAACCATTCTATCGTATGCTCCTACTCCTTGAAAGTGAGCATCGAGAGAGATTCCCTTCCATTCTAAATTAAATCCGAATCCATAGTTGATACGAGGAGCGGCGAAATCAGAAAGATACGTAGCGTCATTACCATCAATCTTTCCGTCTGCGCCTTCAGCTAAGTTGGCCCCTCTTATGTCTTCAAACAACAACATCCCTAGTTTTGGAGTACGGCCAAACTGAGTGAAACCTTCGGGCAATGCATCTAACTCTTCTTGCGTGCGAATAATCCCTTTGCTCTTGTACCCCCAAAGGCGATTGTTTGGCTTACCAATTGCCGTACGCCAAGGTTCTAATCCTTCCGGCTCGTCAAGAATGGTCCATTCATCTTTTACATATCCCATGTTGGCATATACGGTATAACGCAGGTCTTTGTAATTATCCATCCATTTCATGGTTACATCAACCCCATTCCATTTTTGTGCAGCATAGTTTTCATCACTCAAAGCCGCACCAAAAGTTCCGGGAACTGTACGAATGCGCGAACGAAGGATATGCTCTTTCTTTTTATGGTAGTAATCGAATTCTCCCGAAAGGCGATTGTCGAGTAATCCAAACTCAAAGCCAATATCGTATACTGATAGTTTTGCCCATGAAATATACGGATTAGGTGTGCGTCCGATTACAAGACCGTTTGTGAGTTCATCCCCAAACATATACCCCGCTCCATTCTTATATGAATTGCGCCATTGCCAAGCTGATACATCACCATCGTCACCGGTAGTACCGATTGATCCCCTCAACTTTAAGTTAGATATCAAAGACGAATTAAAGAACTCTTCTTCTGATACTCTCCAAGCTGCAGAACCTGATGGGAAGAATCCCCATTGTTTGCCGGGCGCGAACTTGTAGTTACCATCTACACGAAATGAAAACTCTGCAATGTATTTATCAGCATAACTATAGTTGGCACGACCTACCCAAGATGCTCTTGCCGATTCCCATTCACTACCATTAAACCATCGACGTTGTGTATCACTCGATGTCGCAAATATCTGGTCGATCGTATTGGTAATTAGTCCATCGGCCTGACCATTGATATTCTTCCCGTATGCTCTTGCTTGCTCATAAACCGCCATCCCCGAAACCGCATGTTTCCCAAACGTTTTGTTGTAGTTGACAAACCAGTTGATCTGATAGGCATGTTCCATATTCATAGACTCTCGAATTCCCTCATAGGAAGAAGACAAGTTATGAATAATCATATCATCGGGATTTACCGGCCCCGGAATAAACTTGTTATCGGCCGATGCACTTTGGAAGCGATATGATTTGTTATGTGTCAAGAAACCTTTTTGATTCGAATCAAATGCAGTGTATTGTGCAAGGAAGCTTGTACTCAAACCATCAATAAACTGGCCTAAATCTAAGTCGAACTTGATAATACCATCCAATGTTCGCTTGGTCAACTTCTGATATCGATTACCTAAAACCATATCTACCGGATGCCATGCTCCCGGAGAAACTGGGTTCGCATTCACATCGTTTGTCGGGTTTCCATTATTATCAACATAGAATGGATAAAGTCGAGACCAATTAAAAGTAGTGCGGTAAAAGTCGGGCACATTAAAATCCTCTACGCCATCATAAGGCCAGTAGAAGCGATTGTAATCTCGTTGATTGCCGCTGAGATTAAAGTTAACTTTAAATCGATTCGTAATCTTTGCTGTAACATCCGAACGGAAGTTGTAACGTTTATAATCGAGGTTTTTATAGGAACCGTTTTCATCGTGATAACCTAGCATCATAAAGTAAGTTACATTCTCGTTCCCTCCATTTACACTCAAATTGTGCTGCTGTACAAATGGATTACGCCATACATAGTCGTTAATGTTATAACTCTTATCTTTGAAGTATTCAAAAATATCTTCTCCGTATGGCAGAGGATTACCTTTAGTTTGCGCTACTCGATTACCCCAAATCAACTCGTCTGTTGCCGAATAATCTTGCATGGCACGCGTAGTTTCTGAAGTAGAGAATGTTGCTTTGTATTGGAAAGCTGCCTTTTGCTCTTTACCACCTTTGGTTGTGATCAACACAACTCCATTACCCGCTTTAGATCCGTAGATCGACGCACTTGCCGCATCTTTTAAGAACGATATACTTTCAACTTCGTTTGGATCCAATGCATCAAAGTCTGCTTTTGATTTGATAACGTTATTGATAACGAACAACGGTTCTCCAAAGCTACCACGCATACGAATCTTGGATGAAGCCCCTGCCATACCGGAAGTATTGGTAACGTTTACACCCGGAGCACGCCCTGCAAGTGTATTCGACAAGTTGGATGATGGTATATTTTCTAACTCATCGGTTTTGATTGCTGTGATGGATCCGGTAAGATTCACTTTCTTTTGTGTACCATAACCAACAACCACTACCTCGCCAAGCTCTTCTGTGTCTTCTTTCAAAACAATGTCGATAGTAGATTGACCTTTTAATGGTATTAGTTCTGTATGGTAACCAATATATGACACTTCGAGGGTAGCATTCTTATCTGCTTTGATTGCAAAGCTACCATCAACATCTGTAATGGTTCCTACAGTTGTTCCTTTCACTTTAATATTAGCTCCGATAATTGGTTCTCCAAAAGCATCCTTTACGACACCTTTAATAGTGCCTTGTTGCGTTGTGCTTTGCGTATGCATTTCTGCAACAACCTGAGGAAGCTTGTTTTCAAACGTTTCTGCCCATAATGGCGTTACAACTGATAATAAGGGCAAGCTTACAGACATAATACATAGTCTGCGCATTTTTTCGTCATTCTTTTTTAATTGACGAATGAATCTTTCTTTTTTCATGGAATAATGTATAAGATTAACACTATGGTTAATTACAATCAGACTTGATCTGGTTTATTCTATTGTAATCCAATTAAAACTTCTCGGTTCTAATCGTAGCTTTATTGTTATTGAATAGTCTCGATTTAAATGGTACATCACTTTATCATTTCCGGAAATAGATATGTGTGCTTGATCTGTTAAACCTGTATAGTAAAGTGGTAATGTTATCGTACGTTCTATTGCTATATCTAGCGGATTGTAAATAGAGGCAAACCCCTTTGTGTCTAAGTGAGGATTGACATGTTAGATTCCATCCCAATCGTTGCCATCAGGTCTACGCAAATGAATTATATCTGAATCGAGAATAGAACGATGTTGCTTGTAAAAACTCACCCATTTAGTTACAAGATCGCGAGTTTTAGGTGTATCGTACAAGCGTGGACCTCGATAGCATGCTTGCACTCCGGCTCCGAACAAATTTTGCAATCTTGCCTCATAGTGATCTAAGTGTTCGCATAACGGCTCAATCGTTGCAGCAGCTCCCCCTCCATGATATTGAGTAAGCGGAACAAACATGTACCCCATAGTCGGAGTCTTTTGCCACGTACCATCGTATATATTCTGACGTTCAATAATCTCTTGATATGCTCTTGGCAACGACCAATTTGTTTCGACATAGCCCATTGGTGTTTTATTGCTTCCCGAAAGAAAGTACCAATCAGGAACATTTAAGTAAATACCTTGTGATCGACACCAATTATAAAACTGTTTGATTTGTGACCACTGCATCCATTGTGAATCATTATAGCCTGTATGCCCGTGATGTTTGGTTGATGCACAAGGATCTCCCGGGTATGAACCGTCATGTTCGAATACCCCCATCTTGGTTTTATCAAAGAATGAGTATATTCTTTCGAGGTAGTTCTGTCCCCATTCCGTAGCTAAACAAGGAGTTTTTCCAAAACGTACTCCGTCTTCTCTAGTACGAGCCGGCATACCTGTATGCTGACTGATTGCAGCAACCGAATCCTCACAACTTCTACTTGCCAGTAGAGAGTATCCGCCTAAAACAATATCGTTCTCTGCCGCATATTTAGATAGAACTTTCATTGTATCTAAATAACCTCTTGCTGAATTCTCAATATTAAACCCACTTCCAAAAGTCATCACAACCATTTCAAAGCCAACTTCTGCGCATTGCTCTATGGCTTGCTGTACCGATTTTGTATTCGATTCTTTAACATGCATAAAGATGGGATTTTCTTGTACCCATGGAGCCATCATTCTCCAAAACCGACACTCTGCCAATCCTCTTCGTTCTTGATCCGTTGCATCACGTAGCATTTCGAAAGTTGTATATGATAAGAACGTCTTGTTGGGTAGTAGTTTCAAGTCTGGACCAAACGGCGGTTTTACTTCCAAACGTGCGGGCTTGTATTGACCATAATAACGAATGCCTGTATATTCATATTCAGGATGATCAAAAACCCATCGTACGGCAGGATTATCTTTCATGGCTTCCATGTCTCCTCCCATTGCATAATCTGTAACAACGAAAAGTTGTGTGAAACGATCAATATAATCTCTTGGTGCATCAGTTTGCACAGGCCTCTTTCTGTAATCTTGTGTGAAATACCCTGCTGGCATTGCCATCATTCGAGCTTCATGAGGTTCTCCGTAATGAACTTTTGGTGCAGTCTCTACTAATGCTAATATTTCAGATGTAAAGCTATTGATAACAACATCACTAGTTCCTTTGTTCTCAATCTGAATTTGCTTAGAAAGTATTGGAGCTCCATTGTATAATTCATAAATAACATGGATCACCACATCTTGAATTTCTTTGGGTGCATAAGGGGACGCTTTGTATTCAAACTGAACACGCACCCCTTTTGCTGGCCACTCAAAACGAGTTGAAATCCACTTTGTGTTAGGACTCCAATCAAAACGAGCCTGTGTATTATCGATCTTTACACTGCTAAACCGGAATGACAAAGAATCCACACTCATTTGATTTAGAAAACTTGTTGACAAATAATTGTGAACAGGCTGCCCGATTAAACCTCCAACATCATAACTTTTATCATTCAACACAACGATTGCTTCAGGACGCACAGCTCGCAACTCACTATTTCCTGTCATCAAATTATCATATGCAATTGTTGCACAATTAGGGGAGATACTAAACTTACGACTCACTAATCCATTCGATATCAAAACCGTACTATCTGTTTGGCTACACTCTGCAATAAAGCTGCGACCGTCGATCAACCAGTCTCGTTTTACATGAGAAGCATAAAGGCTAGTCCAAAATGATAACCATAATAATATTGTTAATTGTTTTTTCATGATACAAGTAATTTAAGGATCAACCTTTGGCTTTGGTCAAGAGCCAAAGGTTGATGGAATTATGTAGAATACTATTTTTCAAGCATTAGAATCATACCGCTGCGGCCCATGACTTCATAGGAGCGGTTAAGGCCTTTACTTCCTTCCCATTGCACATTACGGATTTCGGGAAGTGTAACTTTGGATGGTTTGAATCCTAAGAGTTCTTCGTTTAGTTTGAGATTGATTTTTTGCGGCGTATCGGTCCAGTTGGCTAAAGCGACAATGGCTTTGTCTCCATTTACAAATATGGATGCCGGAACCGATTCATTCTCTGTTGTGATTGGGTTTCGCTCGTCCCAATAACCTACGAATGATGCTTTGTCCATTCCTAGTTTGTCCCAAACTTTCCACAACTCGGTTGGATTCCCACTCCAAGGCAAACGTGGAAGCATTCCAAATACCATTCCACGATAAACATTTTGCGCGTCTAGTGTTTCGCTCATTAGACCGAAAGGAATCCCCGACATCTCGACCATCCAAAAGTCGAGCGAATTGTGCGCACCAAAACCTTCACCAATCCAAGTACGGTCTACATACGGAAGCAGTTCTAGGTAAATGTGAAGCGAGTTTGCAAAGCCGGCCCATTCGTTCATGTGATTCCATGAGTGAATATCAATCAGTCTTCGCTTACCGTCTTTATCAAGAATACGACGTCCTCTTTTCAAGGTTTCACGATCGAGAGCACTATCATCAATATAAATACCATCGAGTCCGAGGTTGTCGATCATCCAAGATAACCCTTCGAGGTAATAGTTGTTCCAACGCGAATCTGGCGTAGTAATTACTGATATATCCATATCTCCTTTGTACTTTCCTTCGCTGAAAGCATTGTACCATGCAGGAATAAAGTTTGTTTTCAAGTTGCGGCTCAACCATTCGTTTGGCCCGTTGGGGTGAATCAGCGTACGTTCATCTTTGCCTTTACCGTCGTGAATCACTTCATCGCCTAAACTTCTCAAAGCCCACAACTCAGGAATCTTCACCGTTAGCTCTCGCGTTGTATAGTAAAGTCTCACTTTCATATCCTCCTGATGCGCTTTGTCCATAAACGATTTAAGTTCGGGTAGCGCCTCGTCATAATATGGATAGTTGATGAAAGGATACACATCTTTTTTATGATGCACGTTGATACTATTTGCTCCACCTTTTTTGGCTTCGCTAATATACTTACTGCTTACATCGCTGTTGGAGTGATAAAATCGTTCGTTCGATTGAGTTGCCATATCCAAAGGTTTTACCGGAGTAATCAGCATCTCGAAGTTGAATTTCTCACGCTGCCCCTTTGTCATTGTTCTTGCACCGCAATAAGCAGTAAGCAATACGTTGTCTGCTTTGTCAGTAACCTTTACACCTCCTTTGTTTTCATTGCCCCACGAAGATGGAAGGTTTAGTTTTCCTTTCGAGTAATAGATATTTACCAGCGGACGGTTGTAGTTGTCTCCTTTAAATACAAAGTTAAGTCCGGCGTTTACGTTGCCCATCCATATCTTATCTTGATGCTTGTCGGTATCCCACTTCCAATCGAGTGTTTTTCCTTTGCGAGCTCCACCTTGCAATCCCATTCCCATGATAAACTGTGATGCATAATCTGTGTAAGGAACTTCCAGACGGATATCTTTTACATCAACGTTTTGTTTAGCCTCTACCTCTATTTGATAGTTGACGAAACCATCAAACTCCATCTTACCGGTATAGGTAACCGCAAAGTCTTTGTTTGACGCTTTTGATTCCCACACAACTATACCTCTTTCTTTGCGAATGAAGCGAGGAGTTGAACCTTTTAATTGTTGAACTCCGTTATTCGTTTCGATTACGAAATTCATTTGCTGAGCCAACACGTTATTACTGCTATTAGCGTTGAGCTGATTGGAGCGATCGTATTTCGTAACAATAGCTCTGGGTAAACCTGAACTTCCAAGCTCTAAATATCCTCCAAGGTAATTGATCTTCGTTTTCTCGACAGAAAGATTGGTGTAAGGTGCCGTAGGAGTATTTGCTCGTCCTATGGTTGAGTTGAGCCAAGACAAGCGACTTTTGCGCCAACCTTCATTTGTTCCGTTATTGGGCAATGCCTCTCCCGAAACTTTCAATTGAATCATTACTGGCGATTCTTTTCCGGCAGCATTGCGCACAATTGCTTTTCCGGTATAAACTCCGGATGCGTTTTGTGGCAGTTGCACACCACACCAAAGTGGTTTTACCGTACCTTTTGCAACTTGTAATTTCTTGGAAAACTTCTTGCCATCGGCACCCATGCCTTCTTGATTAAAACAAGTTATATTTTCTTTCTTGATGCGTTGACCTTTCTCATTTACAAAGTCGTCGAATACTACAATAACACCATCGGTATTTTCAGAAGGAGAGTAGACTCCAATCTGCCATGTAAAGAACTCTCCGGGTGAAGCATTGTCTGAAACGACATTACGTAACGACGGATCTTTTTGTAACCAACGACGTGGAATGGAGTCGTATACTCTAATATCGTGCATCCTGTCTTCTGCAAAACAAAAGAAACCTGAGGCTGGTAGCGACTTTAATAAAGATGCAACTTCAGACGATGAAGCAAAGTCTCTCATCACACTAGACTCTTCTGCAACAACTCCTGTACGTTGTAAATCTTCAAATGCATTTGTAACACCTTCTTGTGCCCATATATGAAAAGGTAGCAAGGAACACAACAGTGCTGTTTTGATGTAAGTCTTCATTGATTCGTTTTTGTTATTTGACGAACGCAAATATGAACACTTAGTCTTGTATTAATATTCTTAAACATCCAAAAATTAGACTCAAAAATACAGAGTATTAATTGTCAACTAATTAAAACCCTCACTTTACAAGAATAAACAAAAAGAAAAAGAGCAAACATTGTTTCTTTTCTCTAAAAACATTGTTTGCTCTAACATCTAGTATTCTAGCAATAACATGATTCATGCTATATATGAATCATTATTAATATTTACTTTAATAACAAACCAACTAAATCGCGGATGGATTTGCGTGCAAGTTTACCCGAGGTGGTCAACGGTATTTCATCCACATACAATATTTGCTTAGGACGTTCATAGGGCAAAAGCAAATCAAATATAACTTCTTTGTTTACTTCAAATCCTTGCTTCTCGACCAAGAGAACAACAGCTTCTCCAAAACGTTCGTTTGAAATTGCGGTAATCGCAAAAGGAACTCGAATATAATCTGAAAGCTTGTGCTCAATATCATCAACAAAAAGCTTCACTCCTCCTGAAATAATTACATTATCCCTACGACCTAAGACTTTAAATTCACGCTCATTTTTGATCTCACAAATATCATTCGTTTGCAATAACTCGCTATTAACACCCGGCGCATCGATAACCAACGTTTCGTCTTCCGACAGAGAAATATTCACGCCTTGCATAACTTGATAATACGACGATGCATCTTTTCCGTTTAACTTCCGCAAAGCGATGTGCGATAAAGTCTCGGTCATTCCGTAGGTTGAATAGCAAGCTGATGTTAATTGTCCGATTCTTGATTCAAGCGATGCACTTACAGCTGCACCTCCAATAATAATTGTTCGAATACGATTCAAGTGTTCCTCACCATGCTGACTTTCAAAGGTGTTGTAAACTTGCATAGGAATAAGTGCTGCAAAGTCGAAGTGTTCGTTCGTTTGTATTACCGGATTCCCGCATGGTGCAATCGGAATCACATCCCAACCGGCAACAAGTGCTCTTACCAAAACCATCACTCCGGCTACATAGTGCACAGGCAAACACAACAAAGCTTTGCATCCTTTATAGAGTTGCAAAGCTTCGCATGTCATCATAGCACTATGCATCATTTGCTCTTTGTATACGGTTATTGATTTGGGTGTACCGGTAGAACCCGATGTGTGCAGTGTCATCGTTGGTGTTTCTGCATACCAATCTTTCAAAAAAGACAGAATTGCAGTCTCGTATTGCTTCTGTTCAGCTGATAAAATAACTGGCGTATAAAACTCAGTGAAAGCATCACTCAATAGCTGCTCCCATGTGTATGCAACTCCTCGTAACGTAAATGTCTGAGATGCGATATTTGTATTGAAATAAGACATAAGCTTAACGTATTGAAGAATAGTCGAATGAAACTTGAGGATTGTACCAAAGTCGCTCTCCTTCTATATGCAACGGAGATGAGAAGTTGTTGGAATATAGCAATCCGGTTCCTAATCCTTGTGGAACTTTTACATTCAATGAAGCAGTCCACTGTGCAATCGCATTAAGTCCTACATTTGACTCCAAAGCGGAAGTAACCCACCAAGGAATAGATTGCTCTTCTGCGAGTTTGATCCACTCATTGCAGCCAAAGATTCCGCCATGCAAAGATGGTTTCAAGATGATATATTGAGGAGCGATTGTAGCAAGTAGTTCTTTCTTTGTCTCATAGTCGTTTATACCGATCAACTCTTCATCGAGAGCAATAGGTATCGACGTATTTGCACAAAGCTTTGCCATCGCTTCCCTCTGTCCGGCTCTTATCGGTTGTTCGATCGAATGAATCTCAAATTCGCTCAAACGTTTTAACTTCTCCGAAGCTTCATGTGGGGCAAAAGCACCGTTAGCATCCACTCGAATTTCCATAACTGAAGCCGGAAAATGCTCGCGTACATAGCGAAGCAATTGCAACTCATCTTCAAAGTTGATCGCTCCGATCTTTAGCTTTAGACATGTGAATCCGGCAGAAAGCTTTTTCTCTATTTGATTAAACATAGCCTCTTTCGAGCCCATCCAAATAAGACCGTTTATAACGATCCCTTCTTCACCTCTACTAAAAGGTGTATCAAACAAGCGACATGTTCCTGCATTGTAATGCAAAAGAGCCGACTCTAATCCGAATAGCATAGATGGGTAATTCTTCATAGACGCATAGTCTATTACTCCGGTTTCGCGAAATGTATTGCAAAAGCGTTGAAGAACTTCATCGTAGTTAGGAATATCGTCACAACTGAGATTGGGTAGTGGTGCGCACTCTCCTATTCCAAAAGCCGAAGCATCTGCCTCGGATTGTAATATAATAAAGCGGGAGTCTCTAAAATTATAAATCCCACGAGAAGTACCCGCGGGATTTATAAAGTCCAATCTATATGGTTTTATAAAAACGTTCATATCGAAAGGTGTTATTATCAAGGAAATTTAGGATACTTCTTAAATTCCGGTTTACGTTTTTCTAGGAAAGCATGTTTACCTTCTTGTGCTTCTTCGGTTAGATAGTAAAGCAACGTTGCATTTCCGGCAAACTCTTGCAAGCCTGCTTGCCCGTCTAACTCTGCATTAAGTCCTAGCTTAATCATGCGTAATGCCATTGGGCTATGCTGCATCATCGTTTGTGCCCATTCAACAACCTCATCTTCCAATTGATCAAACGGAACTACTTTATTTACCAATCCCATTTCCAATGCTTCTTGAGCTGAGTATTGACGACACATAAACCAGATTTCGCGCGCTTTCTTTTGACCAACCACACGAGCAAGGTATGAAGAACCAAATCCGGCGTCAAAGCTACCTACGCGAGGACCGGTTTGTCCGAAAATAGCATTTTCAGATGCGATAGACAAGTCACATACAACATGCAATACGTGTCCGCCTCCGATTGCAAAGCCATTTACCATTGCAATTACAGGCTTAGGCATAGAGCGAATTTGCTTTTGAACTTCCAATACATTGAGACGAGGAACCCCATCTTTACCAATATATCCGCCCAATCCTTTTACGTTTTGATCTCCTCCTGCACAGAAAGCTTTATCTCCTGCGCCTGTAAGAACGATTACGCTGATGTTTTCATCTTCTCTACAAATACGCAATGCATCGCTAATTTCCAATGTAGTAGTCGGAGTAAATGCATTTCTATAACGTGGACGGTTGATTGTAATCTTAGCAATACCTTCGAAGTAATCGAAAAGAATCTCTTCGTATTCCTTGATAGTTTGCCATTCTCTCTTTGCCATATTTATTCTTTTTGTGTTTCTAAATACGGTGCAAATATAATTAAACTTTTACACGTCGCACCAAACACCACAACCATCATCTCCCAGAATTTCTTTATCTTTTATATCGCGCAGATAAAAATCGAAAAGTACGATGCTCATTTTATCTCTTAGCGTAATATAAGCATCATCTTCGGTTTGCGTTGTATGATCTGCAACTAAAGGATTTACAAACTCCATCTCAATGCTTTGTCCACCGGAACGCTCTTTCAACTTTGAAGCAATTTCCTGATCGTGATCAGTGAGTGTAAGGATATAATCCCACTTCTGATCTTTAAAGATCTCTGTGTGGTAACTATGAATAGCCGTAATATCAATTCCTTGTGCTTGCATGGCATGAACTGCGTATTCACTCATTCCATGTTTTGCTTCATCAGAACCAAGATCCAACTCCAATGAGGGATCAAATGAGCGTAAGAAACCATAAACCATTTCGCCTCTTCCACTACTATCCGAACATAATATCAATATTCTCATAACTTCAAGTTTTATTCTGTTGAAAGAACAAAAGCAACGACTGCAAGTTTAACCCTCCACTCATTAAAACTAGTCAAATTTGGCTGTAATACTAAAAAAACGTTGAAATATACCCGCTAAAAAGAACAAATTAGATACCTTTGGATAAAGATGAAAACAATAATATTTTCAAGAAAACTTGACTAAGGCATCTTAAATAGCTAACAGACTAAATATTTTCAACGTATGAAATCAATGAAAAGCTCTCTACTCTTTTCCCTTTTTCTCTTGAGCGTATCGTCGCATGCGCAACAACAAACAGAGTCTATTAACCCGAACCAAGCTTTGCTTGATAAATTTAAACAACACGTTGTTACATTATCAAGCGAAGAGTTTGCCGGTAGAGCTCCGATGACAAAAGGCGACACTTTGGCTTTTACTTATATTGTAGATCAATTGAAGACAATGCCAAATGTGGAATTGCTTGGAGATAAAGGTCTTCAAACATTTGGCTTTGCCGGATTAAGAGAGTATGCCGATGATAGTACACAAATGAAAATCAATGGCAAGAAGCTACGCATCAATATTGATTATACTCCAAGCACATATTCTTGGAGTGGTGGTTTTAATGGTAAAGTTGAATACATAGGAGAAGGTAGCCCTGCAAACTTCGACACCCTTGATGTAAAGGGAAAGATTGTAATGATAGACCATATCCAATCAACACCTGAAGCTTACCAAGATACATTGCGCAAACAAATACGAGCGGCTGAAAAAGCAAAAGTTGCCGGCATAGTTATCGCAACGGAAGAATTACCGACAGTTGAAGCCGTACGCTATCTAAGTAGAACTCTTTCGCTTGTATACGTAACTCCTAAAACTGCAACGTTGCTTAAAGATGGTGCCAATGTGGAGTATTTTGCAAAAATATTCGGAGGTAAGAAGAAAGAGAAATATACACAAAATGTTGTAGCTCGTATCAAAGCTGCACCACAGCATAACCCAAATAACGACTGTATCGTGGTTGGTGCACACTACGATCACATGGGTATTACTACAAAAGATGGTGTAACTGAAATCAATTACGGCGCAGATGACAACGCTACCGGTATTGCAACACTTCTTGAATTGGCACGATACTTCTCGTCACATCAAGACTTACTGAAAAGAGATATCGTTTTTGTTGCCTTTGGCGCAGAAGAATGGGGACTAGTAGGATCTACTTATTTTGCAGAACATCCACTGGTTCCTCTGAAAAGTATTAAAGCGATGTTTAACTTCGATATGACCGGTCGTATGGAAAAGAACAACCTCAACATCCGTGGTGTTGGAGTTGTTACCGAAGCTTTTTCGCATTTGTCTACATTACCAAATCCTAATCAACTGAATTTATCATTGATCATGTCAGGGCTTGAAGGTACAGACTATGCATCATTCAATCGCAAGGGAGTTCCATCTATGTCTTTCTCTACTGGTATTCATAAAGACTATCACTCACCTCTAGATACAGAAGACAAGATTAACTACGATGGTATGCAACGCGTTTACAACTTCGTGCTACCGCTTATTTCACGGGCAGCATTCGAACACACTAAATTTACCAAGCAATAAACTCATCTCATACGATATAGAAGAGCGATTGTTATTATAACAGTCGCTCTTTTCTGTTTTATAATAGCTTCTATTTATCTAGTCGCAAAGAAAAACTTTCTGATAATAAGACCAGTTATACATATAAGATTCAATGTATAAGTATGAAAATTCTACTCACTGGCGTTACTGGTTACATAGGAGGCAGGCTATTACCGGTTTTACTCGATGAAGGGCATACGGTATATTGTACCGTACGGGATAAAAACAGGTTTCCCGAACAATATGCAGATCGAAAAGGCTTTGAACTTGTGGAGGCTGACTTTCTAAAAGAAAACACACTTGCTTCATTACCAAAAGATATTGATGCTGCCTATTATTTAATCCATTCAATGACTGCTTCAACGTCACACTTTTCGGAAGATGAAGCTATTTCTGTTACTAATTTTGTAAGATATATCGAATCTACAACAGCTAAACAAGTCATCTATCTAAGTGGTATAGACAACGACTCAAACTTGTCAAAACATTTGGCCTCGAGACATAACGTAGGTAATATCTTGCAAAGTGGCACTACGTATGCAACAACAATACTACGAGCAGCCATTATTATCGGATCGGGAAGCGCTTCTTTCGAGATCATTCGTGATTTGGTTGAAAAGCTTCCGATAATGACTGTACCGGAGTTTATGAAAAACCCATGTCAACCCATTGCAATACGCGATGTGATTTATTATTTATTACACATTCTACTCAAGCCGGAAGCATTGAACAAATCCTTTGATATTGGAGGGCCTGATATTCTCTCCTATCTTGACATGTTGAAACAAGTAGCAGAGGTACGCCACCTAAAAAGACACATCATTGTTCTTCCTCTTATAAAAACAAGATTGTGTGCAAATTGGCTCTACTTCGTAACCTCTACCTCGTATACACTTGCACTCAACCTTACCGAAAGTATGAAGAATAAAGTTGTATGTAAGGAAAATACCATCCATGAGCTTTTCCCCATACAACTTCTTCCCTTCAAAGAAGCTGTGAATTTGGCATATACCCGTATCGAACAAGATAATGTGTTGTCAAGTTGGCGTGACTCTTTCAGTAGTAGTCACATCGACTGGCAAATAAAAGATCGCGTGCATGTACCAACCTTTGGTGTATATGCATACCAAGTCGACAAAGAGTTTGATATTCCACCATATCAAGTCATAGACCGTATTTGGCAAACTGGTGGCAACAACGGTTGGTGGTATGCAAATTGGCTTTGGAGAGTAAGAGGATATCTGGATCTTTTTACTCGAGGTGTAGGGCTTTCGCGAGGAAGAACAAACAAAAATGAATTGTACCCCGGACAAGCATTGGATTTCTGGCGTGTACTGATCGCCGATAAAGAAAACGGCCGGCTTCTTTTGTATGCCGAAATGAAAATGCCCGGAGAAGGCTGGTTGGAATTTACAGTAAAACAACTTGTGTCGGGTAACCGGTTGCGTATAAAAGCAACCATGCGCCCACAGAATATTTGGGGACGCATGTATTGGTATGCAACAAAGCCTCTGCACTACTTCATTTTCAATGGTATGTACAAAAGGCTAACTAAGCCTGAATTTTAATTGATTCCACGAAGGCGTCCGTAAAATACACGGAATACTTCAGGGTTAATATCTGCTGGTGTAAACACTTCTAGCAAAATAGGTTGTGAAGCAGTTGGGTCGAAGAATGTAGTAAGTTCTTGATCCAACTCTTCAAAGTTTGTCGCGCTACGGTATTCGAACCCTACGGTTTCGGCCCATCCTTTTGCCGTAGTTTGATGCGAACATGCTATGTAGTTTTCCATCGAATCCGAATTTGATGGGCCACCTAATACTCGGAATATTCCTCCACCACTATTATTCATCAATACGATTCGCATTTGAGAGTTTACATGCTTATTCCATAAGCCGTTCATATCGTAGAAGAAACTCAAATCACCAA
Organism: Tannerellaceae bacterium; assembly: GCA_051656605.1. Classification (GTDB taxonomy): domain Bacteria; phylum Bacteroidota; class Bacteroidia; order Bacteroidales; family CAMTPD01; genus UBA12018. Next base: position 134,949 of record JBOGCF010000007.1, read on the forward strand.
TAACAAGAAGGGTTATTGTTTCGTTATCCGCAGCATAACCTATCGCTGTAGAGACTACTCCATCGATACCGCTAGTGCCTCTATTCGAAAAATGCTTTGTCCCCAAAGGCATATCAAACAACTGACCATAGCGTACAGGTGTACTATTTCCCCAATGAATAGATATATATTGAGGAATATGCTTAATTACATGATCTACAGCCATCATGTCAGAAAAAGGAGACTCCTTGAAGTAGGTATCGGCAATCATCCTCACCCTTTTTTCATATCCACGCCATTTTTCTTGATATTCTTTGCCCGTTTCATGCTTTACTTCTTTATTTAGTTTCTTCAGAAACTGGCGCGGAGCCAATGGTATTATATCAGTAAGAGATTGGAAGGTATCGATAAACTCACCATTTTCTGCAACATGCCAATTATGCTTAGGCGTTGCCTTTCGCAACCAATTCTTTACACGTTTTGATACAATATGACCTCCTACCGTAATCAATAAATCAGGTGTCAATTGCTCTGATTCGACTCTTCCCAACATGGATAATATTGCATCAAAGCTACCTGTAATACATTCCCCAACGTCATCAAGGTTTGCGGTATGTTCTGCAAATATAACCACGTCTGATTGCAAAGACAGTTGCTTTAACATCGGACCTAGATTATTGCCTGGCAATAATTGACCTACAAGAATGATACGTTTATGTGATTTGTTCCACGCTAAGCTATAATCAGCAATATCGAAATCATTATACGCTTGTCGGCGTACAACTTTTCGAGCATCAGGTAATTCTTTGATACTAAAGTCATATAAAGGCTCTCCCAATTGAATATTAATATGTACCGGACCTTTATGATCAGATGTAAGACAAAGTAAAGCTTCGTTTATAAGACGGTTACAATACCAAGCTTCTTCTTGACTATTTACTTCGGGCAATTGTACACTCTTATGTACTAAGTTACCAAATGCTCCTGGCTGAGGAAGTGTTTGACCGTCGTTTTGTCCAATCCACATTTGTTGTCTGTCTGCCGAAATAACCAACAAAGGCAATTGCTGATAAAAAGCTTCTGCTACAGCTGAAGAGTAATTGAGCATCGCAGTACCCGAAGTACAACAAACAGCAACCGGGCATTGATGCTTCATGATTAAGCCCAATGCAAAATATCCGGCACTTCGCTCATCAACAACCGTATAACATTTGAAAGAAGGGTGATGTGTAAATGTATGTATCAAGGGTGCATTTCGCGAACCCGGAGATAATACAATATGCTTAACACCAAATTTATGAAGTAGAGCTACAAGCTCCAATATATTTTTTTTATCTGAATACATAACTACTTGCATTTAATTATCCGACTTCACCAATAGGCGCAACATCGTTTGCAGTTTATTCTCTGTTTCTTGCCACTCATCCGTAACTTCAGATTGTGGTAAGATGCCACCTCCTGCATATAATGTAAGCTTGTTTCCATTTTCATGCATACAACGCAAATTTACATACACATGAATGGCTTCTTTGTCCATTACCGGGCCCAAAAAACCAGAATAATAGGATCGATTATACCCTTCGTGATCAATTATAAACCGATAGGCTTTTTCTTTTGGCAACCCACATACAGCAGGTGTGGGGTGAAACATTGACAGCATCTTTCCTAAAGATAAGTTCTTAGAAACCTTGAAATGAAAGGTACTCTTAAGATGAATCAAGTCTCCCGCTTTTACTGTATCAGGCCCAAATTCTTCGTATGCATCAGAAAAAGCACTAATACGTTCTCTCATATATCTCACCACAACATTTTGTTCGCCTTTGTTTTTCGTACTCCATTCGGGCTTTATACTGATTCCGCTTTTCATTGTTCCGGCAAGCGCAACCGTAGTGTATACACCTTCACTACCCGACAGTAAGATTTCCGGAGTTGCCCCCATCCAACAGCCTGTAGCAGGAGTGTAAAACAAATATACAAAAGCATCAGAATACAATAACCCTGCACGCAAGAGATTTTCCCGCCAAGAAAAACCTTCTGGTTTATCAATGGTGTAATTTCTTGACAACACAAGTTTATCAAACGAGTTGCTATGAAGCTCTTTATTGAATAAATCAAAAACCTTGGCATAACTAGCTTTCGCTACAGAAACTTCATGAATAAAGTTCTCCGTATGAATGTTTGATGCTTGATATACGTTTGATTTCAAATAACCTGAAATCGTAGCGTCGTCATCCAGATAAATATCAGGATGAATCAATAATATCGGATTGTTTTTTGATACAGCAAATGGAGCTACCACAAAGCCCGCCTCTGAAGAAATATCTTCATAAGCTTGCAGCTGTTTCGGCTCTCCCTTTTCTTGTACTATTAATTTAAAATCTGACTCTCCCGGAAGTCTAAATAAAGCAAAACTAATTTCACCTCCAATCAAGTGATCTAAACCTGCAAACTTCTGACTATCCAATATCATCTCTTGTGTAATATACTATTCGTTACTCGCACAGAAGACACTAATTTACCCGATACAGAAAATGTATCGATATTCCATATATGCGTAGACTTTCCTTTATGTACTAATGTACCCACAGCTTTTACAACGCCTTCGCGAACAGAAGATATATGACTCCCGCTTACTTGAATTCCTCTACATTCTTCGCCAGAATTACATAGGCGCTGCGAACCTAAGCCCGCCACAGTCTCGGCCAACAATAACGTTGCGCCACCGTGAAGAATTCGTGCCGGTTGTACCGTTCTTTCATCAACAGGCATTGTTGCTACAATTCTGTTGTCGCCAATTTCTGTAAACTCAATTCCTAAATGATCTATTACAGTATCCTTCATCAAAGAGTTTATCTCTTCCGATGTAGAGTTTCGATTTATCATGCTGCTGTAAAACTTAAATATGTTTCGCCTATGAACTTCAAATTTACTGCGTTTTTTTAAGAGTATTATCCTCTAAACTTAAAAAACCGCTTGTTGATTATTTAAGTTCCTACAATACACAACTATATAAAAACACCGGTTGTTCTTTATATACTTAAAGATGTGACTGTTATGATAAAAGGATTAATCATTCGAAAAGAACAGACCGATGATTTTAGACAAGTCTCTAAAATTATTCATTCAGCGTATAAACACAGTAAAATGAGTACGCACAACGAGGAGGAACAAATTGAACGTTTACGTGATAGTGAAGCCTATGAAAAGCACCTCGCACTAGTAGCGATTCTAAACGATACAATTGTAGGTTATGTAATGTTTGTTCGTATTAAAATCATAGATACCAACAAAGTATTTGATGCACTTGCTCTAACCCATATTGTTGTTGATCCCGAATATCAACACATAGGCATTGCTACTGAATTGATGCATACCGGTCATGAAATTGCGAAGAAATTAGGTTTTAAGGCTATCTTTTTATTGGGAATGGAAGATTTTTTTCCAAAATATGGCTATATTCCCGCATCTGAACTGGGATACAAAAGCCCTTTTGATATGCCAGATATGTATTTTATGGGAGTTGAACTCGAGAAGAATGCTTTGCAAAATGTAAAAGGAAGCATCATTTATCCAAAAGAATTTTTTAAGAGATAAGTCTCTGTATTTTGAACCTTTATTAATCTATCAGACTATGGACGCAAAAGTACTTATTGAAAATGTAAAACGCGCATATCTTATTGTATATGCCGACAATCAAATTGACGCAGAAATTGAAGCTACAAAATATTTAATTGAACAAGGCAACGGCTATGAAGCTCTCAATGCTTATATCATTGACGATTCCGTTGTGGAGAAACCATTATTTGTTTCGGATCCGTTGCATGTATACCGTGTAAGGTACCATTAAAACAAACGTTTCTTTTAGAAACACATTCAAGATCAACACAACGAAAACGGGAGCCTGAATTAAATCAGACTCCCGTTTCTATTTGAATATCAATCAAAAAAACTTCTAAACTTCTTGAATATCTTCTCTTTCACAGATTTTGAAGGCTGGAAATTTGAAGCATTTTCAAGGCCTGTAAGTGTTTTCTTTTCCGAATCTGTCAAGTTTTCAGGAACATAAACGCTTACATTTACAATAATGTCTCCTGTTCCGTAACCATTAACTGAAGGAATACCTTTGTTACGTAGACGAAGCATCTTACCTGGTTGTGTACCTGGTTCGATCTTGATCTTAGCACGGCCATCAATTGTAGGAACCTCAACTGTACCACCCATAGCGGCAGTTGGAAAACTCAACAATAAATTGTAAATCAAGTCATTTTCATCACGAATCAATTCTGGATGTGGCTCTTCCTCTATGAGAATAAGCAAGTCTCCATTCACTCCTCCATGACGAGCAGCATTACCTTTGCCAGACATTGAAAGTTGCATACCTTCAGCAACACCTGCCGGGATATTGATTGTGATAACTTCTTCATCACGTACAATACCTTCTCCATTACAATGAGAACATTTCTTAGTAATGATTTTACCTTCACCATGACATGTAGGACATGGTGCTGATGTTTGCATTTGACCAAGAATGGTATTTGCAATCTTCGTTACCGAACCCGTACCATGACATGTAGTACAAGATTCATAAGCAGTACCGCCATCTGCACCTGTACCATTACATGAGGTACAAGCAATGTATTTCTTTACTTTGATTTTCTTTTCTACACCAGTAGCAATCTCTTTGAGTGTAAGCTTTACTTTTACACGTAGGTCTGATCCGCGATTTACACGACGGCCACCGCCGCCACGTTGTCCACCACCAAAACCGCCGAAACCGCCAAAGTGACCACCAAAAATATCTCCAAATTGAGAGAAGATATCATCCATAGAGAAACCGCCGGCTCCGCCAAAACCACCAGGACCTCCCCCGCTAGCAGCTCCGCCCATTCCGGCATGACCAAATTGATCGTAACGAGCACGTTTATTTTGGTCGCTCAATACGTCATAAGCTTCGGCCGCTTCTTTAAAGTTCTCTTCAGCCTCTTTATCATCCGGATTTCTATCTGGGTGAAACTGAATAGCCTTTTTTCTGTATGCTTTTTTTATTTCATCTGCAGATGCATCTTTTGACACACCCAGCACTTCGTAATAATCTCTTTTGCTCATTCTATTTTGTGACCTCCTTATTATTCTGCAACAACAACTTTAGCGTGACGAATCACTTTCTCGTGCAAAGTGTATCCTGTTTGTACACAGTCGATCACTTTACCTTTCATTTCTGGAGCCGGCGCCGGAATTGTTGCAATAGCTTCACATAGCTCAGTATCAAAATCAGCATCCTTAGCTTCGATAGGTTTCACACCTTGTTGAGATAAGAAACTGATAAATTTATTGTAGATAAGCTCTACGCCTTCTGTAATAGCTTTTAAATCTTCTGCGTTTTGAATGTTTGCCAATGCTCTTTCAAAATCATCAACTACAGGCAATAGGTTTACCAATACACCCTCGCCACCTGATTTGATAAGCTCTGCTTTTTCGCGGATTGTTCTTTTACGATAGTTATCATATTCCGCCATCAAACGAAGGTGAGAGTCGTTCATTTCCGCAACTTTATTTTGTAGCATTTCGATCTCTGCCGACACATTGTCAGTAATTGATGCTGATTCGGACAAGTTTTCCGCTTCAGACTGTACATTTGTCGCTCCTTCAGTAGCTACTTCTTCGTTGTTATTAATCAACTCTTCCTGATTTACATTTTCTTGATCTTTCATAGCAATATAATCTTTATTATTTTCAACCTGATTTTCAGGCAAATCAGCCTTTCCACGAAGGTAATTCGCCAGTTTTGAAAGTATACTTTTCCTTTTAGGCATATCAACTCTCTTTAATAAGTTATCAAATATACTGCCATACTTTCGTTCTCTAATCATTTAATCTATTATTTTTGTCATATATTAAATTTATGTCTAAACAATAAATTGACATTCGATATATGAACAGAACTATTTTGAACCTTTTAATGCTCTTTATCTCGGCTTCGGTTTTTGCGCAAAACGGAAACGAAATTATATGCAGACTAGGGTTTAACTATGAATTGAGTAAAGCCGACAGTTGGGGAAAAGATTTACCTGTAGTTAAAAACATAACACCTTACACACAAGCCGCCACCTCCGGCCTTAAAGTAAACGACATTATTATTGAAATAGACGGAGTATCTACATCTTCGATTACACAAGCCGAAATAGAAGACTTATTTAATCTTAGAGGCAACAATGATGTTATCGTGACGGTACAAAACTTCAATTCGCCTTCGAAACAAATCCTACTGAAAAAAGAGTGCAAGCAAGCCAAAGCCATCAGTGAATCAGATCTTGCTTCTGCATTTTCATTCTACAGTTTGGAGTCGACAAATAATCAAGCTTTTGCGTGTCCATATAAAACGATTGCTGATTATACGACTAACCTATCCAACTACCATAGCTTTGCATTTACAACCATCGATGATGCAAACTTCGAGTTGGAAACTGCCATCAACAACACGATCAAGAAGGAGCTTTTGAGCAAAGGTCTTGTATATGATCCGGATCAACCAGACATTATTATACAGACATTCTATTACTTTGATAAGAATCCCAACTTTAGTTCAGTTGGTTCTAAAAACAAGAATCAAAAGCAGTATCGCTTCAATCCGGTAACTAAATCGATGGAAGCCTTTCCATTCTTACCAATCGAATCTCCGGAGTCGGAAGCCGAATACTTGCTTCAATATGGCTTTAGATTGATCGACCGTAAAAGCTCACAAACTGGACAACTTAAAATCATCTGGGAGTGTGAATCGAATGAATTACTAACCAAAAGCATGGCGATTAGCGAATACGCTCGCACCAACACTCCACTTATGCTGATGCAATTTCCTGTAATTAAATATGGTCGTAATCCATACTATCTAGCCAAAAGCAAAGCATACAATTACACAGGATTACATTACGATATCAACAACTTGAGTGAGATTGTTGCCGTAGACAAAAACTCGCCAGCCTATAATGCCGGAGTTCGTAAGGGTGATGTTGTTGAGAAGATCAACAAAACAAAGATGAATCACAGTGCCGAGGAGTTTAGCACTGCCTACAAACGCTTTATTACTGAAACAATGCCTTTTAGAGATCCGGATACTCGATTTACCGATGACAACGGATTCATGCGTTGTATGTTTTGGAGTGAAGGCTTCTATCCTGAGATTGCTAAAGCATTTACAAAGAATGAATATTTGCCAGCATTCTCATACCTGTATAAGTTTGCTCCTTATGTAGATATCAATGGAGAAAACAACTCTAACTTTGTGATCAAAAAAGGAGGCTCGAAGCAAAATATCGATATCACTCCCGAATTTAGAAAGCAAGCTACTGTTGAATTGAAGTAAGAAAAGCAACAACTCATTATATAAATAGCCCCTAAAAAGATTGATACTTTTTAGGGGCTATTTACTATAAGAGATTAATAGGTATTGATATATCTGCCTATCTTAATTAAAAGAAACTTTCACTAGGCTCTTTTCCAAAACCTTCGTGAGACCTATCACAAAATGGCTTGTTTTGTGATTTTCCGCAACAACAAATAAAGCATTTATCAGCTACATGATATTCCTTTCCATCTGTTGTTTTTACGACAACGGGACCCTTTACCTGAATTGGTCCAACTTTATCTACAGAGACCAATATTTCTACAGTAGGATTGTTCTTTATTTGTTCTTCTTTTTTAGTTTTAGTATCCATAGCAATCGTATGAAGTGTCTATTATTTGTATAAAGAACAGTTCATAGAACGGAAAGTTTTTGAAATAGAGTTATACTTCAATCCACACAACCAACTTTTATGCATAAGAATACAATTAAAATACAGTATTCGTTTCGATGCCTAATTAGACAATCGATGAAATCCTAGGATCGTTATTGTAAATATCATATTTAACCAACTTATATTAAGCCATTTGTTTACAAATAAGAATCAGCACACTATCACCTATTTTTAGCATCGTTCACACAAAAAGAACCAATTCTCCCTAGTATTAAAATGATCTATTAAAGTCATATCTACAACCACAATGCTTACAAACAAGAGCAGAACAAACCAAAACAATCGATACACTGTCTTCAAACCGCCTTTAACCCTTTCTTTTTGACATACATAAACCTCATTAGCGTAACGTATACGAGATCGCTCACAACTGCGCTTGCATACAACTCACGCTACGGACTACAAACTCAAAAAAAGATCTATCAAACTCATAAATTCACAAATACGTTTTCTACGAAAACGAAACACAGCTTCAATGAAAACAGAAAATAGTCTTCGTTGAAAACATTTCTGAGCCAAATAAAAAAAGCTCTTTAGGTTTATCTGAAAAGGTTGTTTGGTTTATAAAAAAAGTAAACTAGCTTTAGTTACAAACCATGCATACTTTTTGCAAGAAAATCCGCCTTAATTAAGGAAAAACAAGTCGTTTATCATTAATTATCTACATAAAGTCTTCAATTTAGCCATCGAAAACAAGATTACATTACGATTTTCCAGATGCAACAAAACTGTAATTTCGCTTCATCTATACGCAAAAACGGATACTTTATAGCAAATATCTCTTTATAACAACATCGCATTGCAATCTAAAAGAATCTACCTTAATGTAAAAACTAGATCAATCTCTCTCGTATTCGCTTGTAATATTGGCGCAGTCGCTTAATTGCGCAATACTTACTTTGCAAGAAGGTCATAATCATTTTTTGTTTTCTTTAATTAATATACTACCTTTGGTTCTACCACATTATAAAATATATAATATCATGTTTAGTAAAGAAACGTATATAGCTCGTAGAGAAAAACTAAAGTCAACACTAACTTCCGGTATTCTCTTGTTTATGGGCAACGACGAATGCGGTGTAAACTATGCCGATAATACATACCATTTCAGACAAGACTCAACTTTCCTATATTATTATGGTCTTAATTATGCAGGACTTTCTGCAATTATCGACCTTGATGAAAACAAAGAGATTGTTTTTGGCGATGAGCTTACTATCGATCACATTGTATGGATGGGAACACAGCCTACACTAAAAGAAAAATGCGAGCGTATTGGTATCGACAAAACAATGCCGTCGGCTTCTATTGCCGACTATCTTGCAAAGGCTGTAGCGCAGGGTCGTAAAATCCATTTCCTCCCACCCTACCGTGCCGAACACACTTTGAAACTAATCGAATGGTTAGATCTTAAACCTTCGGCTCAGATTGCATCGACAGAGTTTATCAGAGCTGTAGTAAACATGCGCAATTACAAATCGGCAGAGGAAATTGAGGAAATTGAAAAAGCTTGCGACATCACGGCTGATATGCACCTTACTGCAATGCGCATGGTGCGTCCGGGCATCAAAGAGTGTGAAGTAGCTGCGGCTGTAACTGAAGTGGCGCTTGCCGCGGGCGGACAGCTTTCGTTTCCGGTAATTGCTACGATCAACGGGCAAACACTGCACAACCACTACCATGGTAACACAATCAAAAGTGGAGATATGCTCCTTCTCGACTGCGGAGCTGAAACTGCGATGGGCTATGCCGGTGACATGTCTTCGACTATTCCGGCCGATTCTGTCTTCACGCAACGTCAACGCGACATTTACGACATTCAGGTAGCAGCACACGAAGCTGCGGTCGATGCTCTTAGACCAGGCATCCGTTTTGAAGATGTTTATGACCTGTCTTGCATGACAATTGTAGAAGGATTGAAGTCGCTTGGTTTTATGAAAGGTGATGCGGCCGAAGCCGTAAAAGCCGGTGCGCATGCGCTGTTTATGCCTTGCGGACTCGGACATATGATGGGGCTTGATGTACACGATATGGAGAATTTGGGTGAAGTTTGGGTTGGTTATGACGGACAACCAAAGAGCACTCAATTCGGACGTAAGTCGCTCCGTTTGGGTCGTACATTGGAGCCGGGTTTTGTTCTTACCATCGAACCGGGCATCTATTTCATTCCTGAATTGATCGACAAATGGAGAGCCGAAAATCAATTTACCGACTTTATCAACTACGAAAAAACATCTATGTACAAAGACTTCGGTGGTATTCGTAACGAAGAAGACTATTTAATCACAGCCGATGGTAAGCGATTGCTAGGTAAACCTATACCAAAACATGCAGCCGATGTAGAGTTGCTTCGATAAGCATTGAGGCTTGTTCGATAAAAAAAGAGCGTTAACATGTGTATCTCATAACATTAAGACGTATCGTTTGTTTTAAAAGAAAACAGATCGCTATGGATACACATGCTAAGCACTTAATCAAGCAAATCAATCAACATGCCAATGAGGCCAAGAGTGATTGGTGGAATAGGCATTTACACAATGCCATTCAATTTGCAGGTGTAACAATGCCACAACTCAAAAGCATTGTACGCGAATGGAAAAAAGAGAATCCCCTTTCCGTAAAAGAGTATCTTGAGATTGCAGATTTAATGCTTTCGAAAGAAATTGCGGAGTATAAAATTGCAGGAATCTTGATTTATCAAAAATATATCATCGGTAAAATCGAAGATAAAGTTGTGCTTTATCATGTTGAAAAACTCTTTAACGACAACTTAGTCTACGACAAGTTTACGTGTAGCAAACTTGCTCAGATCGTGATTGCAGCTTTGATTAACGACGGTAATCCTGACATTATTGATCAGATCATTGACTGGAGTGCTTCTGAGAACATTTGGCTAAGTAGGTGTGCGATGCTTGGTTTTGCAAATTGCAAAGAACTGAAACAACATCATCATATCCTAGACGCTTCGATGCGATTGAATATTAAGCGTGATGAAGCTTTGCATAAAACTGCGGTTGCTGAGTTGCTCCGAAAGATTGCATTATTTGATCCCATCTGGGTAGGACAATTTATCGATGCAAAGCAAATATACATTACTCCTGAAGTAAAGAAGATTGCTTTCAAATTAAGATAAAAAATAAAGCGGGCGTACCAGAAATGGCACGCCCGCTTTGTATATCGAAGTCGGAAGATTAGTCTTCCAACATAATTTCAAGAATCTGACAAGCAGCTTTCGAAACTGAAGTACCAGGACCAAAGATTGCCGATACACCAGCTTGGTATAGGAAATCGTAGTCTTGTGCCGGAATAACACCACCTGCGATAACGATGATATCTTCGCGACCTAGCTTCTTAAGTTCTTCGATTACCTGAGGTACAAGTGTCTTGTGACCTGCAGCCAATGAAGAAACTCCCATTACATGCACGTCGTTTTCTACAGCTTGACGAGCAGCTTCGGCTGGAGTTTGGAACAATGGTCCCATATCCACGTCGAATCCGCAGTCTGCGTATCCTGTCGCTACAACTTTAGCTCCACGGTCATGCCCGTCTTGTCCCATTTTCGCGATCATAATACGTGGCTGACGACCTTCTTTCTTCGCAAACGCTTCAGCTAGTTCGCAAGCACGAACAAAGTCTGCGTCTTTCTTAGTTTCTGATGAGTACACGCCCGAAATAGTTCTAATGATTGCTTTATAACGTCCGGCAACAGCTTCACACGCATCCGAGATTTCACCAAGAGTAGCACGTACTCTTGCTGCTTCGATTGCTAATGCTAATAAGTTACCATCTTTAGTATCTGCACAAGTAGTAATTGCTTCCAAAGCTTTCTTCACAGCAGCTTCGTCACGAACTTCCTTCACTTGGTTTAGACGTTCGATTTGTTGAATACGTACAGCAGTATTGTCTACTTCAAGAATATCAATTGGATCTTCTTTCTCTAGACGATACTTGTTTACACCCACAATTACTTGAGCATTTGAGTCGATCTTAGCTTGAGTACGAGCAGCAGCTTCTTCGATACGAAGTTTTGGAAGACCTGTTTCAATTGCTTTAGCCATACCACCCATGCTATCGATTTCCTGGATGTGAGCCCATGCCTTTTCTACAAGTTCGTTTGTCAACGACTCTACGTAGAAAGAACCTGCCCATGGATCGATTTCTTTACATACTTGAGTTTCCTCTTGAATGTAGATCTGTGTATTACGAGCAATACGTGCAGAGAAGTCGGTAGGAAGTGCGATCGCCTCGTCAAGTGCATTTGTGTGCAAAGACTGAGTGTGACCAAGTGCAGCTGCCATCGCTTCGATACAAGTACGACCTACGTTATTAAACGGATCTTGCTCTGTCAACGACCATCCAGAAGTTTGACTGTGTGTACGAAGTGCCAATGACTTCGGATTCTTAGCACCGAAGCTCTTAACAATCTTAGCCCACAACATACGAGCAGCACGCATTTTTGCAATCTCCATGAAGTGGTTCATACCAATCGCCCAGAAGAAAGACAAACGTGGAGCAAACGCATCTACGTCGATACCTGCGTTGATACCTGCACGAAGGTATTCCATGCCATCGGCAAGTGTATAAGCCATCTCGATATCAGCTGTTGCTCCTGCCTCTTGCATGTGATAGCCGGAGATAGAGATCGAGTTAAACTTAGGCATATTTTGTGATGTGTATTCAAAGATATCAGCAATGATACGCATTGAGAATTCTGGTGGGTAGATGTATGTATTACGCACCATGAACTCTTTCAGGATATCATTTTGAATGGTTCCTGCCATCTCTTCAAGCTTAGCTCCTTGCTCCAATCCTGCGTTGATATAGAATGCTAGTATAGGAAGTACCGCACCATTCATTGTCATAGATACAGACATTTTATTCAATGGAATACCTTCGAATAAAACTTTCATATCTTCTAGCGAACAAATAGATACACCTGCTTTACCTACGTCTCCAACTACACGTTCGTGGTCGGCATCGTATCCGCGGTGTGTTGCAAGGTCGAATGCAACAGACAAACCTTTTTGTCCTGACGCAAGATTTCTACGGTAGAATGCATTTGATTCTTCAGCTGTAGAGAAGCCCGCATATTGACGAATTGTCCAAGGACGCATCGCATACATACCGCTATATGGCCCACGAAGATATGGTGGCAAACCGGCAGCATAACCAAGATGCTCCATGCCTTCAAGGTCTTCTTTTGTATATACAGGCTTAACCTGAATATGTTCCGGAGTGTTCCAAACAGAATCGATTCCGTTTGCTTTGGCCCATTCACTTGCATTGGTTGAAGTAAAGCCGGCCGATTTGTAATCTATATTTCTAAAATTCGGTCTCATTTTTTGTCTATTTCTTATTATTGAATACTACACCGCTGCTTATTGCCATCCGGCAAATAAGAAAGATAGAGACAAGAGCAGTGCAAACAATAATTGCAATCGTGAAGTTAACTTATTTAGGTCTTTGATCGCTTCTGATGAAGAGTTGTTCACATCGCGAAGCAGTACAATACATTTCCATGCCAACGGCAAGGTAAACAGCGCACATAAAGACATCAAAGGCAGTACATCTGTTATTACTAATAAAACAAGTATACTAAATGCCACATAGATATGAGCTTTATAAAAACTTGTAAGCTGTGTTATATTTTTTGACAACACTGCTGTACGCACACCTGTATGCTTATCTGCAACGTATTCTGTAATTGCATGCGACTGAATGATATTCAATGTAATTAACCCTACCGGAATAGAAAGCAACAATAGTTGCCAGACCAATATGGAAGTTAATACATACCCTGTACCTAACACAACCAACGGACCATATACAAGAAAGATGAGAAGATCGCCCGATAATGTATATTTAAGTCGGGGATATAGTAAAACCGCAAAAACACCAACGACACCCATCCAAGCCAATTGCCAACCGCTGGTCATCAATAGAAACAAACCTATCAACATACCTACGATCAAACAAATGTTAGCTATCACTAATAGACTTCTAGGTGGTTGTGGATTTTGATTTACCTCAACCGATTTATGACTTTCACCATAATGCTTGTACGCATGAAACAAGTTGCCTGCTGTTTGGAAGAACAATGCTCCAAGCAATGCAACAAACCCCAGAAACCATTCAATATGATTTCCAGAAAGTATGCTTATGTAATAAACATACATAATCGCAACAAATGAGGGCATAGAGCCGCCTGGTAAAGACCAAGGTCGAGCATAAGCAGCCCAATCGGATGAAGTGGTTTTTTTTCTCATATCTGTATTAAGCTATACCTAACTTTGCATTAAATGCTTTTAATGTTTCAAGCACATTAGAACGAACATTAATAAACTGGTCGATACCTTGAGCTTTAAGTTCATCCATACAAGCAGGAGCTCCGGCAATTACAAGTTCTGCATCGTTCCCGATTGCAGCTTTTGCCTGAGGTGCGAATTCAGCATATTCATCATCGCTTGAGCAAAGTACAATCACTTCGGCTCCGGCAGCTTTGGCAGCTTGAACACCGCTTTCTACTGTTTCAAAACCAAGATTGTCGACAACTTTATATCCTGCACATGCGAAGAAGTTGCAAGCAAATTGAGCACGTGCCAAACGCATTGCAAGATTACCGATTGTAAGCATAAACACTTTAGGTGTTTTTCCTGACTTCTCAGTTGCAAGACGAAGCTCTTCAAATTCTGAAGCACCTCTATCAAAGCATAATGTTGCAATTGTTTTCTCTTGTGAACATCCACATCCGCAACATTCAGATTTTTCAATCTTAGCAGCTGCTACTTCTGTAAAGTTTGGATATTGATTTGTACCAAGTAAGATTTCACGACGTGTAGCAATTGCTGCTTTACGAGCTGTTGATGCTGCGTTTACAGCACCTTGAATTACACCTTCTTTTACTGCTTGATAGAATCCGCCCATATCTTCAACTTCGTTGAATAGCTTCCAAGCTTGATCAGCGATAGATGAAGTAAGATTTTCAATATAATAAGAGCCTGCTGATGCATCCACTACTTTATTAAAATGAGACTCCTCTTTCAATAATAGTTGTTGGTTACGTGCAATTCTCTTAGAGAACTCATCTGCTTTTTTATAAGCTTTATCAAATGGAGTTACAGTAATCGAGTTTACACCTGCAATAGCAGCGGACATTGTTTCTGTTTGAGAACGAAGCAAGTTTACGTGTGCATCGTAAATAGTCATATTCCACTCAGATGTTGTAGCGTGCATATACATCTTTGCTGCACAACGACATAATCCGTCTGGCTGATTATTAGGACAATCGTGTTGACATTTTGGTGCGTATGCAGCAACAATCTCAGCCCACAACCATCTTGCAGCACGGAATTTAGCAATTTCCATAAAGTAGTTAGCACCAATACCGAAGTTAAATTTAATCTTCTTCGCTACTGTATCTACTGGACAACCTGCTTCATTTAATTTTGCAATCATTTCATTACCCCAAGCCAAAGCATAACCTAGCTCTTGAGTAATATATGAACCTGCATTGTTGAAGTTTACTGCATTTACAGACAATACTCTGAAACGAGGAAGTGCCTGCGCTGCCTCAACTACAACTTTAGATTCTGCTACCCATTCGGCATTTTCTTTACCTTTTACGAGCATTTTCTTGAAAGGATCGTAATCTACCGAACCGAAACATTTAAGCACATCATAACCACTTGCTTTGATATAGTTTACCAAAATAGTGATAAGTTCTACGCTTTTACGGTTGCAAGTTTTAAAGTTAAGTTCTACAACTTCAGGATTAATTCCTGTTAGCAACTTTGCAATGTTATCTGCTGTAACATCGTCTGCTTTAATTTGGAAACCAAGAGAATCCGCACCTCTCGACAAGCAATCCAAAGCTTCTTTGTTTGCTGCTTCGATACAATTCACCTCTACGTTCTGACGTACTTTCCAGTCATTGTCTTTCTTGGTACCACGAACATAAGGAAATTCTCCGGGTAAAGACTCTGTAGTCTTCATTCCCTCGATATCTTCCGCTGTGTAAAAAGGGTTGACATTGAAACCTTCATTGGTTCTCCAAACAAGCTTTTTCTCAAAGTCGGCACCTTTAAGGTCGGCAACGATTTTCTCCTTCCAGGCTTCAGGTGTTACCTGGGGAAAATCTGAGAAAAGTTTTTCTTTAAGTTCTGCCATAATATTAATAGTTAGAAAACTGTAATGATAAAATAAGACTGTTTATTTTTTACAAAACAGCTTTGCAAAGGTAGAAAAATTCAATACAAAGCAAAGTTTTAAGACTTAAATTGCACTTTCATGTAAATATTTAGCAAAGAAACGTTGCATTTATAAGTCTCAAATTTCATTAATCGCTTATGAATAGAACAAGATAGTAATTGTAAAGTTTGATGGTTTATAGAAAGAAATACAACAGAATAAGAATGAAAAAACAAATCTGAACCTTACACAAAATAAACAACATCACACATTCTTACATATTTATTTACACAAGTACAAATAAACACTTTTATGCACAAATATCTGTTCCTTGTGCATAAAAGTCTTACTTTCTACCTGTATTTTTCTTTTTCTGTTTACGTATTTGATCAGCTTTATAACGATATTGCTCCTCCAGATCTTCTAGACCTTTCTTTGCATAAACATCAGCTAAATAATCATGTGCAGATGCATTTGTCCCTTTTATTGAGATTGCTTTTAAAAATGCCGATTCAGCTTCATCTAAGTGATTTTGCGCCAACATACTTTTTGCCTTATTGTACCATCCTTTGAATGATCGAGGTGAAAGTTCAATTACTTTATTAAAACAAGTATCTGCATTGTAGTAATCTCCCAAATCAAATAAGGTAACTCCTTTTCGTATCCATGCATCCAAAAATAGCGGATCAAACTCTAATGCTTTATCAAAGTTTCGCAATGCAGCTTTTGTATCATTAGCTGTAGTTATACATTCGTTACCCATAAAGTAAAACTCTTCGGCATAGTTACGCATCGTTTTTGCCGTTTCATATTGACGCTCTTTGATCTGTACTATTTCTTGCTTCAGCTTCTCGATGGTATAAAGTTGACGTTGAATAAATCTCTTCACTAACGGATCAGACAAATCGTTTCTCGTATCTACTGCCTTAGCAAATGCATCAACAGATGCAGCATAATCCCCTTTGGCAAAATTTTTATATGCGTTTAGATATAATGTTTCCGCCTCAGCCTCCCTAATACTTTGCTCAATCAATCGTTGATCATTAAACTGCCGACTAAAAACCTTTATATCATCCCTCACAAAGATATCCCGCTGATGAATATTGCGTTTCAACACTAAACCTTCGAGAGAAGTACAACGGCTTAAAGCAACATAGGTTTGTCCACCAGCGAAAACTCCCCCGGTAAGATCAACAACCACTTTCGAAAAAGTTAACCCTTGACTCTTATGCACTGTAATTGCCCATGCCAAGCGAATAGGCAATTGCTCGAAGCTTCCGATTATCTCCTCCTCGATTTTTTTATCTTTTTCATTATAGGTAAACTTTCTATTTTGCCATGCTGAAGGCTCAACCAAGTGCTCGCTTCCATTCTCAAGTAATACATAAACATCGCCGGCATCTGTTATACCCGACACAACACCAATTGTACCATTCACCCATCTGCGCATCGGGTCATTATCGATGAAGATAACCTGCGCTTTCTCTTTCAACGACAACTTCAATAATGTCGGTAAAGATGATACTGGAAAATCTCCTGTAATTTTACCCGTAACGATGGTTTCTTTACCTTTAATCTCAGCCAATTTTCGCTCATTGATATAATCAACACTATCACGCTTCGTTGCTAAAGTAATATACATTTCTTCTTCTGAAGGATTGAACGAAGGAATGCAACGTTGATTAAGAATGGACAAGTCTCGATCAGTAACTGTACTCGATCGAATGTGATCTAAAATATCAACAAACTCCTTATCTTTTTGCCGATATACTTTTTGCAGCTCGATTGGCACTAGATGAATCTCCTTAAATACTTTTGCAGAAAAAAAGAAAGAAGACTCATAGAATAACCTAAGAATCTCTTTTTCATCCGACTTTACCACTGGCTCCAACTGAAATACATCTCCCACAAACAACAACTGTTTGCCTCCAAACGGCAAGCGCATATTCCCAGAATAGACTCTTAAAATACGATCTATACAGTCAATAATATCAGCTCGCACCATTGATATCTCATCAATAATTATTAGCTCTACTTCTTTAAGTAGTGTCTTGTGCTCCTTTTTATAGCGTAAGAATTCGAATATCCGTCCTCCTTGCAGACTTAAATCGGGATCATCAGGTAATAACGGACGGAGTGGCAACTTGAAAAATGAATGAATTGTAACTCCTCCTGCATTAATTGCAGCAATACCTGTTGGAGCCAAAACAACAAACTTTTTTCTCGTGTTTGCACAAATGTATTTTAAGAATGTAGACTTACCTGTACCTGCTTTCCCTGTAAGAAATACTGATTGCCGGGTATAATTGATTAACTGAAGTGCATCCAGAAACTCTTTATTGTCCGTATCTAATTCGAAATTCGACATATAATGACTGTATTTAAACAACGAATATACATTAATATTTCCGGATTATAGAAGTCATAAATCTTTTAATAAATCGTCAATTTGTTTCAAAATGCTAAAAGAAAATTATTACATCGCACTTATAAAACTATTTTATGGAAATTGAGTTATAATAATAAACAAAGCTCAAAACAGACTGTAAAACACAGTTTCAAAATATCTCAGATGAATTAACCACGCTTCCCCCGTAATGGACAATGCTTTCATTACGGGGATTTCTTTATTATACTTCTATTGACTCTTCTTTCGGCAAGACTCTTTTAAGCATAAAATATCCCATTAACCCGGATATTAATGACCCGGAAAACACACCGATCTTTGCTTGATTCAACAGCTCTGCACTTCCTGCAGAATCTACAAAAGACAAGTTAGCAATAAATAATGCTACAGTAAAACCAATACCTCCTAGCATAGACACTGCCAAAAGCATTTGTTTATTAAGGCCTGAAGGCATACGAACTAATTTCAATTTAATGAAGATATAGGTAAATGTATATATACCTATAGTTTTACCTACAACCAAACCTAAAAATACAGCTAAGCTCACACCCATTAATGCATCTAATGTTATACTTGAAATTGTAATACCTGCATTTACGAATGCGAATAATGGCAAAACAAGATAATTTACAAATGGCTCTAAATCATCTACCATATCTTGTAATGGACTAATTGCTCTATCAGCACGCCATTCTATCTCTTTTAATGTATGTATCTGTGCATGTGTAAGAACCGTTGCTTTATCATTTTGCTGCTCGGGTGCTGAACGAAGTTTATCTAATGCATCTTTCATTCCAACAACAAATGATTCTAAATTAATTTTAGGACGAGCTGGAACAGTAAATGCAACTAAAACCCCAGCTATTGTAGGATGTATGCCTGATTCTAAGAATAAGATCCAAACAAAGAATCCGATTAAGTAATAAAATATCTTGCTACTAACACGTAGTTTATTGCCAACATAAAGTAATATTAATAATGCGAATGCGATAAATAAAAATTTATATGCAATCGCTCCACTATAAAATAAAGCAATAATTAAGATTCCTCCAATATCGTCAACGACAGCTAATGCTGTGAGAAATATACGCAAACTCAATGGAACACGTCTCCCCAAAAGAGAAAGAACACCCAATGCAAATGCAATGTCGGTAGCCATCGGAATTGCCATACCTCTTGACCCTGGTGCTTGATTACAAACTAAATAATAAACAAGAACCGGAATCACCATACCACCAAAGGCTGCAATAATGGGAAGAATAGCTTTTCTAAAACTAGATAATTCACCAACGAGTATCTCGCGCTTGATCTCCAAACCAACTACAAAGAAGAATACCGCCATCAATGCATCATTCACAAACTCCAACATCGACATATAGTGCCCATTATGAGAAAACACATTAAATGAACTAATCCTCACAACAACAGGATGAGCCAAGGCATTTTGATACCACTCATAATATGGGGAATTAGCTAAAATCATAGCAAGAATAGCAGCGATAAATAAGAGCGCACTCGCATTTGTACTACTCTTAGCAAAACGAAGAAGGGGCTTAAATAAGCCTAATACTTGAGGACTCATAAATAGAAAGAATTTGTTAAGTAATAAACAAAGCTTGTGACATGATCACAAACTCACACATATACTAAATGCTAAGACTTTGCAAATTTATCTCTTTTATATCAATTTTATATACAGTATCTAATTTAAAATTTGATTAGTCATATAGATAAACAAAAAATATCCACCATATTTCTACTTCTCTTCAAAATAGAAATATGGTGGATATTTTCTTAATAAATAAGTTTCATTTATTAAGAAAGCCCTGGCTGTTCTTTCTGTTGCTGTCTCATTGCTAGCTGCTTTACCCAAACTATAAATAACCCGGTAAGTAATAGGTTTAATACAATGCTTAATACTGAAATTACCAATACAGGACCTCCTAGATTATAGCCAATTGCAATAAATATGATACCTGCGCCAACCTCACCACGAGTAAACATACCTATAGATAAAGCTAGACGTTCAGAAAAAGCTCTATCCCTATAGAAAAGAACCGGAAATAACTTTCCTATATTAGAAAGAAGAGAAACCAAAATCACGTGCAAGATAATTGTACCCCAAGGCAGCATATGCTGTGACCCTGTTATTGTATTTGCTTCTGCAGCTCCATCTGTAAATTCAAGACCAAGAAAGTAAGGCATACTCATTCCTACAAGAAACATAAACAAATAAGAAACTGTATTTGTAGCAATTGTTTCCTCTTTTGACACTAAATGCTTTTGCTTCATTACCATCCCCAGAATAAAGGCAGGAAGCAATACTTCTATATGAATACATCCTTCTTCTCCATATAAACTTTTTGTAAGAAAATAAATTCCTTGACAAAGAACAAACGTAATAATCGAATAAGTTAGAATAGCTTTCCAATTTTGAGGAATATCATAAGTCCCAAGCTTTTTCCAGCCAACAATAAGCAATCCACAAACTATAAATATCACAACAAACAATTGCCACTTCATTCCGATCATCATTATTTGAAGTGGAATCATTAATAAGATAGTGTCAAGGTCATCAAAAATAGCCAGCACCTGTATTTTCTTATAAATCCAGCTATTCTTCAAACCTGCAGCAGCAAGCATTGTAAACAAAATACCAGCTGATGTTGGTGCAGCAAATCGACTTAATAATAAATTCTCCTTCCATGCATCCCAATTACCCCAATAGGTTGATGGCAAAAGAATAAAAACATAATAGAGTGCAATCAAAAGCCAAGGCATGGCAGCTGTAGCCATTGCTATAAAATAATCACTAGTATATGAGCGCCATCGTGATTTATCAAGTTCAAATTCGCGACCCACATTTATCATAATAAATGCAAGACAAACATACAGAAGGGTATTTCCAACTGATTTAATTAATGGATAGTATTCTTCCATTGCCGTAGGAATGATTTGTGAGAGAATCAGACCAAAGACAAGAAAAAAGGAGAACAATAGCACTTTCTTCATTATTGTATGTGTATTTTAATAATTAACATTATCAAATTCTATTAAGTGCTAAAATAGAAATAATTTTTTATTTATCAACAGTTATCACAATCCTCATCCTCTAAAATTCGTAATGAATCAACTTTAAGAAGCCTTTCTTTTAACATTACGACATCATTCATACGAATACGCAAAGTCATTTCACAGTCCATATCAAACGATTGCGAAACAATTTCCACATTCATTTCTTTAATGATACGCATTACTCCATTCATAAATGGATACTCATAAATAACTTTAACATCGACATCAACTGTACGCTCTTCAACCTCTGCGACAGCTAAAACTTCTGCAGCAGCAGCTTTATATGCAACGATCAAACCTCCAGTACCAAGTTTTATCCCTCCAAAATACCTAATTACGACAACTAAAATATTAGTAAGTTCATTTGAATTAATCTGACCAAGAATTGGTTTTCCTGCTGTTCCAGAAGGTTCGCCATCATCATTAGCCCTAAAGTTCTTTCGCTCATGACCAAGCATATATGCCCAACATACATGACGAGCATCATAATACTGTTTGCGAAACTTTTCGACCTGTTCTTTTACCTCTTCAACTGTTCTTACTGGCACTGCGTAAGCAATAAATTTACTACGCTTTTCGGTAAATAAACCCTCTGCTGTTCCTGTTATTGTTTTATATGTATCTCCCATAACAAATACAAAATAAACAAATTATTCATCAATGAGCAATAAGTAAATGCAACGAGATACAAGGGAACTTATCCTTGAATAACAAAAAGAGAGATCAATACCTTTTGAAACAAGCATCTATCTCTCTTTTACTGTTTGTAAATATCTATTCTTAATCTAACAAATGCACAACTAGCCCTGATCTTAATTTAGGTTCAAACCATGTAGACTTCGGTGGCATAATATTACCAGTATCTGCAACTTTAATTAATTGATCCATCGAAACAGGACAAACACCTATCGCCATTTGCATTTCACCACTATCTACTCTCGATTGCAACGTTTCATAGCCTCGTATTCCACCAACAAAATCAATACGATTATCTGTTCGAAGATCTTTAACTCCCAAGATCTTCTCAAGAATCAAACGAGAACAAATTTCAGCACCTAAAGATTCAATTGGATGTTGTGCATCATAAGTCCCGTCTTTTGCTTTGATACGAAACCATTTACCTGACAAGTATATTCCAAATTCATCAGATTGAGAAGGATGTGCCCGAACAATATCTGATTCTTTAATATGAAAATCACGACTTAACAATATAAAAAACTCGTCGTCTGATAAGCCGTTTAGATCGCGAACCAATCTATTATAATCCAGAATCTTTAGCTCGCTTTTAGGAAAACAAACCGCCATGAAGTAGTCTGATTCGACTTCGTGCGCATCGAGCAAATCTCCATGCATCTTCTCAGCCCCCACTAGTGCCGCAGCTGCAGATCGATGATGCCCATCTGCAATATAGAAATTCTTTATTCCACTAAAACTCTTTGTTATAGATTGCATCTTCTCATCATCATCAATAATCCAGAAAATATGCTCAATCCCATCTTCGGCTTTAAATTGATATTCAGGAGTTAAAGCTTTCACTCTTTCAACTATCTGAGACAAAACAGGGTGATCTTCATATGCAAAGAAAACAGGCTCCATATTTGCATTTGTAACCCTTACATGCTTCATCCGATCCTCTTCTTTGTCTTTTCTTGTTAACTCATGCTTCTTTATTACTCCATTAACATAATCTTCAACTGATGCACAAACAACAATTCCATATTGAATATGCTCACCCATTTTCTGAGCATACAAATAATAGCAGTCCTTCTCATCTTGTCTCAACCATCCATTACGGATAAACTTGGAAAGATTTTTTGACGCACGAGCATATACTTGTTCGTCGTGTTCATCGACTTCATTATTAAAATCAATCTCAGGTTTGATAATATGAAACAAAGACATTTCATTATCACCAGTTTCTATCAAGGCCTCTGTCGAACTTAAAACGTCATAAGGCCTTGAAGCTATTTGCTTGACATATTGTTTGGGAGGACGATATCCCTTGAACGGTTTTACTTTTACCATGGATTATAGATTTACTCTGAACTGTTCATCACCTGTTTTAAAAAAATTCACAATCTGAATAGCAGCTGCAACTCCCGCATTCGTATTTGCTTCTTCCGTTTGAGCTCCCATTTTTTGGGGGGTAGCATAATAGCGTGTCGGAAACTCCGTTTTCAATTGCTCATCAATTAAAGGCTTTGTATCGGCAAGGAAAACAAAATCCTTGCGAGACTGCATTATAGATAATAGATCATTTTCATCTATTATCTCCTGACGTGCGGTATTGATTAAGATTGCATCCTCAGGCATCCGATTCAATAAGGATGCATTGATCGATCGCTTAGTTAACTCCGTTGCTGGTAGATGCAAAGATACGATTTCACACAAATTATACAATTCTTCAATATTATCTACGTATCTCACGCCCAAGCTATCCATTTCTTTCTCCTTCCCAGGAAAAGCATCATAACCATATACTTCCATACCAAACCCTTTAGCTATGCGTGCCACACACTTACCTACATTACCAAAAGCATGTATGCCAAGAGTACGACCTTTTAACTCCTTTCCTACCGAACCGTTGAAGCAATTGCGCATCGAATAAATCAGCAAACCAAAGACCAACTCCCCTACTGCATTTGCATTTTGACCTGGAGTATTCATAACACAAACGTGATGCTTTGTTGCGCAGTCAAGATCTATGTTATCATAACCAGCACCTGCCCGAACAACTATTTTTAAATTTGGAGCTGCCGCAAAGACTGCCGCATCAACAATATCACTTCTTACAATCAACGCATCAACCTCTTTTACCGCAGCTATAAATTCTGTTTGAGAGGTATACTTTTCAAGATAAATGACCTCATAACCTGCATCTTGTATTACTTGTAAAATTAAGGTTTTTGCTGGCGAAGCAAAAGGCTTATCTGTGGCAATTAGAATCTTTTTCATAAATTCGGCATTTAAATATCATTAGATCTAAAGATTAAACCTTCGATCATATTTCTAGACCGAAGGAATAGTCAATGTTTAATATAGTTTTTCAAAATCTTGCATAGCTTGTACCAACACCTTCATACTTTCCATTGGCAAGGCATTATAATTAGAAGCTCTAAATCCACCCACAGAACGGTGGCCTTTAATTCCTACAATACCATATTTACCAACAAACTCAACAAAAGCATCCTCTTTATCTTGATATTCATCAGCCATCACAAAACAGATATTCATATACGAGCGATCCTCTTTAACGGCTGTACCGACAAACATTTTATTTCTATCAATCTCATTATATAATAGAAGTGCTTTACGCTCACTTTCCTTCTCTAGATAGTCCAAACCTCCAAGTTCTTTGTAATACTTAAGCGTTTGTAAAGCTGCATAAATTGGAAACACAGGTGGTGTATTGTACATAGAATCTTTCTTCACATGCAAACTATAGTCAAGCATTGAAGGAATTGCCCTAGGCATCTTACCCAGCGCATCAGTCTTTACAATCACCAATGTAACCCCCGCAGGCGCTAAGTTCTTTTGTGCTCCGGCATATATTGCAATGTATTTTGAGAAGTCGATAGGACGAGAAAAGATATCAGACGACATATCAGCAACTAATGGCACACCAACAGACGGATCACAACGCATTTGCGTACCATAAATTGTATTATTCGATGTATAATGAAAATAGTCTGCATCTGCAGGCACACTATAATCCTTAGGTATATAGTTGTAATTAGCTACTTTAGACGAAGCGACTACATCTACCTCTCCAAATAACTTTGCCTCTTTGATTGCATTAGAAGCCCAAGTTCCTGTATCCAGATAAGCAGCCTTTTTAGCTAAAAAGTTATAAGGAATCATGCAAAACTGCATACTCGCTCCGCCTCCGAGAAAAAGCACTTCAAACCCAGACGGAATATTCAAAAGCTCTTTTACCAACAATCGAGCCTCTTCAATTACAGCAACAAATTCTTTACTGCGATGAGAAACCTCAAGCACAGACAAACCCGTACCCGCAAAATTCTCAATGGCTTCAACAGAGTTCTTTAAAGTATATTCGCTCAAAATAGAGGGACCTGCATAAAAATTGTGCTTCTTCATTTTATTACATTTTAATTAGTTTCTTAAGTGATATGTTCTTATGCAAAAGAAGATTTACCTTCAATCAACGATATACAATCGTTTCTTTTTAAAATCTTGTCTTCCACAATTTCCGCAAATGATCAGCAAGTTTTGCCTCTGACGGATTATTTTGTGGCACCCAAACAGACCGATTTACAATCTCCTTAGGCAGATACTCTTGTGCTGCGAAATTATTCTCATAATCATGAGAATATTTGTACTCTTTACCATAGTCAAGCTCTTTCATCAGTGACGTGGGAGCATTTCGCAAGTGCAATGGAACCGGTAAATTTCCTGTTTTCTGAACCAAGTCAAGCGCATCATTAATTGCCATATATGCTGAATTACTTTTAGGACTCGCTGCCAAGTAAATGGCTGTTTGCGAAAGAATGATACGTCCTTCTGGCCAACCAATCTTCTGCAAAGCATCAAAACAAGCATTTGCCAGAAGTAATGCATTCGGGTTAGCCAATCCAATATCTTCGGCAGCCGAGATAACCAAACGACGGGCTATAAACTTTGGGTCTTCACCTCCGGCTACCATACGGGCCAACCAATAAACTGCACCATCGGGATCACTACCACGTATTGATTTAATAAAAGCAGAGATTATATCGTAATGCATTTCTCCACCTTTATCATATGCGGCAGGATTCTCTTGCAAACGTTCGGTAACCTTTTCATCTGTTATAACGATCGTATTCTCCGTTTCGGCCTCAACAACCAACTCTAATATATTAAGCAATTTACGGGCATCACCTCCAGAAAAACGAATCATTGCATCACTCTCTTGTAATACAATATTCTTCTTACTTAATACAACATCACTGGAGAGAGCATTGTTTAATAATTTTATCAAATCAGAACGGTCAAGCGACTTAAGCACATACACTTGACACCTCGACAACAATGGTCGTATTACCTCAAAAGATGGGTTTTCTGTAGTTGCGCCAATCAGGGTAATTATACCTGTTTCTACAGCATGAAGTAAAGAATCTTGCTGAGCTTTACTAAACCGATGAATCTCATCAATAAATAAAATAGGAGAAACAGTATTAAAGAATCGATTTGATTTTGCTTTATCAATAACCTCTCTTACATCTTTAACACCCGAACTTATTGCGCTCAGAGTATAGAAAGGAGCATCAAGTTTTGATGCAATAATTTGAGCCAAGGTCGTTTTGCCCACCCCTGGCGGTCCCCATAAAATGAATGACGGAATTCTTCCCGACTCTACCATCTTTCGCAACACAGCATTTTTGCCAACAAGATGTTGCTGACCTATATAGTCATCTAGATTATGAGGTCGCATTCGTTCTGCCAAAGGCTTGTTCATAGTCTCTTATGTATTTATTCTTATGTGCAACGCATACATCTATCATGCTTTATTCAAAGTTTTAATTGATAAATACACCGTTATATCCTACAAACTTACAAAACATTTCTCAGTTCGACGCCATTGTACCCCTTGCAACTGCAAGACGACACAATTCACTCTCAACGAAGCCATCATCCAAAATATAAATAATGTATATTCTCAAAATAGTCCGACATAATTGAGAACCAAACAGAAATTGCAGGTGTTTAAAATAAAGAAGTATAACCACAGCAAAAGAAGGAGGTTCGTATGAGATTCATGTACTTTTTATATAATCTAATTTTCAGATTATTCCAAGATCTACAAGCTATCAAGAATGAAATTCGCTTTAGAATTCTAAAAAAGCAAATTGCATAAATACGCAAAACAACAATGGTGTATAAATACAGTGAGTAAACTACAAACAGATGGGATGCAAAAGCATCCCTTTATTTATTTCTAAAAACTATGCCATGACACTCTCTAGACACAAACTTATTTCTATACATGTTTGTTAAATACTAAACTAACAAGTAAAACATACGTTAAGTATAGAATATGGACACTGAAAACAAAAGAAAAGGATTTGGCTTGCGTAATATAATCTTACTAAGCCTTTTGTTAATCATCACTATAGGTGCTGCAATTTGGTGGTGGCATAATTATAATAAATACATCACTACCGACGATGCTAATTTAGATAGTTATACGATCGCAATATCACCAGAAATCATGTCTAAAATCGTTGCACTACATGTAGAAGAAGGCGACTCTGTAAAAAAAGGAATGTTACTCATCGAGCTAGACAGTTCTACATTTGTGGCTCAACTAAATGAAGCCTTTGCTTCTAAAAAGCAATTAGAAGACAATCTTCAACTCGAAAAAGCAAATCTAAACTCTACAAAACGAAGTCTTGAATTAGATAAGTTATCTGGCAACTTGGCAAAAACAAATTATGAACGCGCCAACAGACTTTTGCCTAAAGGAGCTGTTTCAGTCGAAGAGTTTCAAGCAAGACAAGAAACCTATGCAGCGTCACAAGTACAAATAAAACTTGCCGAAGATCAAATATCAGTAGCTCAAGCGCAAATTAAAGCAACAGAATCAGCTATAGCGAAAGCAGATGCTGCTATCGAGTCAATTCTTGTACAATTAGGTTATTGCAAGATTTTGGCACCGGAGGATGGTATAATTGCTAAAAGATGGATGTATACAGGTGATGTTGCTCAACCCGGACAAACAATCTTTACCATCAACAAAGGAAAAGACATTTGGCTATCAATCTATCTCGAAGAAACTAAGTTTGAGAATATATTTATAGGACAAGAAGTACAATATACACTTGATGCATTTAATAACGTAACCTTCAAAGGAAAGATTTTTTATATTGGTTCGAATGCCGCATCAGAATTTTCATTAATTCCACCAAACAATGCATCCGGCAACTATACAAAAGTTACCCAACGCATTCCGATCAAAATATCCATTGATAGTATCATCGGAAAAAAAGAATATGTAGAAAAAGTGAAACTTGTATCGGGAATGTCTGCAAATGTCAAAATCATCAAATAACATAGTAAGTACCACTGCAACCCCCAGCACATACAAATGGATGGTGTTAGGGAATGTTATGATTGGCACATTCATGGCTGTATTAGATGCTACAGTCGTAAACACAGGATTGCCAACTATCATGGGCGACTTGGGTGCTAGCCTTAACACCTCAGAATGGATACTAACCGGATACATGCTTGCACTAGCAGCAATGCTTCCTGCAGCTGCGTGGTTTGCCGAAAAGTTTGGCTATAAAAAAGTCTACTTTCTAGCGCTCTTTCTATTCACCTTTAGTTCATTCATGTGTGGCAACTCGCGATCTATCGAAGAACTTATCTTCTGGCGGATTATCGAAGGTATAGGAAGTGGTGCAATTATGCCCATCGGTATGGCCATTGTCACCAAAGAATTTCCACCAGAAGAGCGTGGAGTTGCTTTAGGCTTTTGGGCTGTAGCCTCGGCCGCATCCGTTTCATTCGGTCCACTGATCGGAGGATATCTTGTTGACAATTTCAACTGGAACTACATCTTTTATATCAATGTACCGATTGGAGTAATTGGAATCTTAATCACATTGATAATCCAAAAAGAGAATAAATCTGCCACGAGCATGCCTTTTGACATACCGGGCATCATTACCTCTTCTATCTTCTTACCGGTATTTCTTTACGGTCTTACAGAAGTAAACTCATCAACCAACGCACAAGGATGGAATAGTCCCATTGTAATGGGCTGTATGTTTGCATCCGGAATATTCTTCATACTATTCATCGTTGTAGAATTAAGTGTATCACATCCATTGATCGACTTGCGCTTGCTCAAAGAACGTAACTTTGCAATAACCAACATTGTATTGTTTGTTTTTGCAATCGGCATGTTTGGCAGTACGTTCCTTATACCTCTTTATCTGCAAGAAAGCTTAGGCTATTCCGCTTATCAATCGGGATTCTTTTTCCTCCCCGTAGGATTCATCCAAGGCATAGTCTCCCCAATTGCAGGACAACTCAACCAACGCATCAATCCGAAGATATTGATAATAAGCGGACTCATCATTATGGCAATCAGCTTCTATATGAACTATTACTTATCATACATGACAGAAAGTGGGTACATTTATCTCAGCCTTTACTTTCGGGGAGCAGGTATGGGAATGGTATTTTCACCTTTGATGGCAGTATCTTTAAACAATATTCCGGTACAAAAGATAGCACAAGCCTCTAGTATTTCCAATATCATCAGACAAGTTGGCGGTAGTTTTGGTGTTGCATTGTTTAGTTATCAACTTACACAACGCACTAATTATCATACCGAGATATACAACGAACAACTCAATTATACGAGTCAAATCTATCGTGATGTTGTGTCAAACATATCTCAGTTCTTGCATACCGATGCAAGTGTAACAAAGCATACAGCATCAGAAATAAGCGAACAACTAATCATTAGTCACATCAATTCCGAAGCCTATATTGGCGGCATAAATGATGTATTCTTTATTGTTCTAGCTCTTACTCTTATATCTATTCTTCCCGTTTTCTTTTTAAAAATAAAGAAACACACCAAGAGTACAAAGCCCGATACTGTTTCAACGCAAATCGTACAACACAACGATGTTCAAAGTTAATCGTAAGAACATAATTCAATCTTAGTGAATAACAAATCGTCAGGTCGGCACCTGACGATTTGAAACTAGTGAAGACAGAATCGTCAGGTCGGCATCTGACAATTCTGTCTTTATTACTTCCAAACAACGCTATTGTTTGAATTTTATTCGCATATTACGGCGTTTTTATGTAAATTTGCCAAATAACAATTTCATGCAAAATGAGAAACACTTCGATACCCACAATATTAATAGGTTCAGCAACTGTAATTATTTTAGCACTGTTTAGCTGCGCCCGTCAAATATCGGAGCCCATATATAAACCAATCAACATACAACCCAGAGTTGATTCAATTAGATATTCGGCAGCAAACATCAAACGAGCCGATTCTCTGATTAGTGTTTTACTTGACTTGAAACTTGCTCCGATTCAGATACAAGAAGATGAGCCAAGTAGTAATCAACACTCTCCGATCAAATTCAGTGCATACGACATGCAACATGTACGCACAAACAATCACAAACCGTTTAAAGAACAAGATACCGTTTTGGTACAATTGAAAAACGAATTTTCAAATCCTCTACCAAACGCTAAGCTTATATCACAATACATGGGCCGTCGTCGCAGCCACACAGGCGTAGACCTCAAAACAAAAGCAAACGATACGATTAAATCTGCATTTGATGGCAAGGTAAGATTGGCAAAACGATATGGCGCATATGGCAACGTGATCGTGATACGACACTACAATGGCCTCGAAACGGTATATAGCCACAACTCCAAAAACCTTGTCAAAGCTGGTGACGAAGTAAAAAGCGGACAGCCCATCGGACTTACGGGTCGCACGGGCCGTGCTACCACCGAACACTTACATTTCGAAGTGCGTGTAAAAGGAAAACATGTTAATCCAAACTTATTTTTCAACTTTACCGGACAAGAAATTGAAGAAGACAAAATGTATTTAATCAAACGACCGGGCGACAATTTTGTGATTCGAACCCCTCGTGACATTACTAAAGGAAGCAAGAAGTCAGCAACTAAATCAACAACACTAAAAAGCGCTACAACCGCAAGCACTGCTAGTACTACAACGAGTACAGCAACCGCACAAAGCGATACAGAGGTTTATTACGTTGTAAAATCCGGAGATAGCCTCGATAAGATTGCACGCAAGACAGGCAGTTCGGTAAACAATATTTGCGAGTTAAATGACATTAAAAAGACAACAGTCTTAAGAATTGGTCGTAAATTGCGTGTTAAATAATAATGAAACAATATTCAGCGAATAGAATAATCAAATGGTATTAAAAGACGAATGGTTCAGCGCTTTGTCAGAAAACGAAGACGGACAAATGATCATAATAAGCGGTCGTGACGAAATCAACGATTTTGCAAAATCAGGCAAATTCAAAGACCGTATTGAGATTACATGGAAATACGAACCTTTTGAAAAAGGAATGCCCGACGAGCAAACAGCGGAGCTGATGGAAGAGGTAGAAATCGCTTTACGTAAAGCGGTAGAGAAAGATAAACTCGCTATCTTGACCGGAGTTTACACCGGTGCTGCCGAAAAAGTTTGGGTATTCTACGCACGCACATCTGTTGTGTTCGGAGAAAGACTAAATGAAGCTTTAGCAAATTTTGAGCTATTGCCAATTCAAATATACGTAGAGAAAGACCCTGAATGGGAC
Source organism: Tannerellaceae bacterium (assembly GCA_051656605.1). Lineage (GTDB taxonomy): Bacteria > Bacteroidota > Bacteroidia > Bacteroidales > CAMTPD01 > UBA12018. The sequence goes on from JBOGCF010000007.1 coordinate 166,718, forward strand.
GAGTATCTAGATATGTACGAAATGAAAAGCTGGGGTGAATAACCTCAGCTTTTTTTATTTTCTAAGCAGACTTTCAATACTCTCCTTGCAGAACAACCCACTGTTCTTATTCGAATTAACATAAATACGCACAAGTTAGCTTCGCTATTATTTGTTTTTTACAAAAAATCTTTAATATCTTTGTAGCGAAAGGGGGTGCCTATTGTGGCTGAGATTATACCCTATGAACCTGAACGGGTAATGCCGGCGTAGGAATTTTCAACAACCTTCCCTCCTTTGCTATCTGCATATGGAAACAAAACTTTATCGCTATCCCACTGCACTAACCATCGCCGGATCTGATTCGAGCGGAGGCGCAGGGATTCAAGCCGATCTCAAAACTTTCTCTTCATTGGGAGTGTATGGCGCATCAGCCATCACCGCAATCACGGCTCAAAACACAAGAGGCGTACGATCTATTCAACCAATCGACACATCGGTTTTTAAAGATCAAATCGACATGGTGTTTGAAGATTTATATATCGATGCCGTCAAAACCGGAATGATACACAACGACAAAGCAGCCGAGATTACAGCCCAAGCTATTCGCCAATACCAACCACTACATTTGGTAGTTGATCCGGTAATGGTATCTACAAGCGGAACAAAACTGATTGAAGACTCTACCATTGAGATTATCAAACACACGTTATTCCCGCTCGCATCTGTAATTACACCCAATATTTGCGAAGCCGAACTACTTTCAGGAACTACAATTAGTTCGATTCCTGACATGCTAGAAACAGCCCAAAAGCTGCTCTCTTTCGGATGCAAATCAGTATTGCTAAAAGGCGGACACTTATCGGGCAATCGCATGGTTGATGTCTTTATAGACAACGAAGGCAATACAGCCATGTTTGAATCGGAATTGTGCAATACGAACAACACACATGGCACCGGATGTACGCTATCTTCGGCTATTACAGCCAATCTTGCAAAAGGTCATGCTTTGACCGAAGCGATACATTTGGCTAAAACATATATTTCGGCTGCAATCCAGAACGGTGCCGACACCTTTGCCGGTCATGGACACGGAGCCGTAAATCATTTCTTTGCACCGCAACCACTTCATAAAGTTAAACTCTAAATAGCACCGGGATTCTATGAAAATAACACTCAACGATCAATCATTCGAAGTAGAAGAAAAAATTACGCTTCAAGCATTTATGAACTCTTTGCAACGAAGCCTAGACGGACTAGCTGTTGCTATTGACTACGAAGTGATACCTCGCAATACTTGGGATGATGTGATCTTAGTAGACGGCATGAGTCTTATTGCCATTCATGCCGTATCGGGAGGATAACCTATGAAGCTCATCGGTATCACCCACGAATACTTCTTCTCAAATGAAGATGTATGCATCAACGCTCTTCTCGACAATGGACTCGACCGTTTACATATACGTAAGCCTGGCGCGACAATGCAAGAGATGATGCATTTGATACAACACATTCACCCGATGCATTATCCGAAGATATCGCTCAACGATCATCATGAGCTTGCTCTAGGATATAAACTCGGAGGTATACATATCAATAGTCGTAACCCGAACGCATTACAAGGTTATCAGGGCTTGATCAGCAAATCATGCCATACAATTGAAGAACTTGAATCAATACAGCTCTTCGATTATGTATTCTTAAGCCCTATATTCAACAGTATTTCAAAGGCAAATTACCAGTCGGCTTTCACACTCGACCAACTCTATACTTTAGCTCAAAGAGGCATAATCAACGAAAAGGTTATTGCGCTTGGTGGCATATCTGCAACAAACATCAAGCAAGTAAAAGAAATAGGGTTTGGCGGAGCTGCTCTACTGGGAGCACTTTGGGGACAAGAAAACATACAACCGCACGAATGCGTTAATCGCCTATTGGCCATAAAAGAAAAACAATGAATACACTTCAATTTATCACACATCAGACCGATCAATACAGCTATATCGACTCAGCACTGCTAGCACTGCAAGGAGGATGCCGATGGATACAGTTGCGCATGAAAGATGCTTCGGAAGCCGAAATAGAAGCTACAGCTCTACAATTAAAGCCTATTTGCAAACAATACAACGCAACCTTTATTATCGATGATCACGTTCAAGTTGCGATCAACATTGGTGCACACGGCGTACACTTGGGCAAGAATGATATGCCTGTAAGCGAAGCCCGTAAACTAATGGGCAATAAATACATTATCGGAGGCACAGCCAATACATTTGAAGACTTGAAACAGCTGGTTGTCGATGGTGTAGACTATGTCGGCTTAGGACCGTTTCGCTTTACACAAACCAAGAAGAATCTCAGCCCAATCTTAGGCCTTGACGGATATTTGTCTATATTGAAAGCATGTAGCGAACATCGCATCCACATCCCCATTGTCGCAATTGGCGGTATTACCATCCACGATATACAAGACCTTACAGCGATAGGCATTAAACAAATCGCTTTATCGTCGACCATATTACAAGCTACCGATCCGGTGGCCGAAACTCAATTGATCCTAAAAACACTCAATAAATAAACACATGAAAAAACTAGTCATTGCCGGTAAAGAGTTTAACTCACGCCTCTTTGTTGGAACCGGCAAGTTCAGTTCGAATGAAATCATGACCGAAGCAATCAAAGCTTCAGGGTCCGAACTTGTAACAGCTGCGATGAAGCGTATCGATCTCAACAATAAGCACGACGATATGCTTGAACACATCAAACTTCCACACGTAAATCTTCTACCAAACACATCGGGAGTTCGCAATGCTAAAGAAGCAGTATTCGCTGCACAAATGGCACGTGATGCTTTCGAAACCAATTGGTTAAAACTAGAAATACATCCGGATCCGAAGTATCTTCTACCCGATCCTATCGAAACGTTGAAAGCTACAGAAGAATTAGCAAAGCTAGGATTCATCATTATGCCTTACATCCAGGCAGATCCTGTATTGTGCAAGCATCTTGAGAGTGCCGGAGCAGCAACCGTTATGCCATTAGGCGCACCGATCGGAACAAACAAAGGGATTACAACTAAAGAATTGATCGAGATCATTATCGAGCAAAGTAATATCCCGGTTGTAATTGATGCCGGACTAGGTGCCCCTTCTCATGCAGCTCTTGCCATGGAAATGGGAGCAGATGCCGTACTTGTAAATACAGCAATTGCAATTGCAGGCGATCCTATAGCAATGGCGAAAGCTTTTAAACTGGGAGTAGATGCAGGACGCATGGCGTACGAAGCAAGACTTGCATCAATAAAGCAAACAGCAGAAGCAAGCAGTCCTCTCACTTCTTTCCTTCAATCATAAACCCTAAAACCAACACCAACGTGGCTAAAAAGAATTTCAGAATAAACTATCCTGCTTCAAAAAAGATCTATGTCGATGGCACTGTTCATCCAATACGCGTAGCAATGCGTGAGATACAACTAACCGACAGCGTTATTACAATTGATGGAGAGGAAAAGCTTAAAAGTAATAAGTCGGTTACCGTATACGACACCAGCGGTCCGTATTCGGATCCGAAGATTAAGATAGACATCGAAAAAGGACTTCCTCGTTTACGCGAAGAATGGTATTCGAAGCGAAAAGATATCGTACAACTTCAGGAGATCACATCTGACTACGGAAAAGAGCGCCTCAATGAAGCTTCGCTCGATGCTATCCGTTTTCCGCAACACTACAAACCGTATAAACGAAAAGCCGGCAAGCAAATTACCCAAATGTATTATGCTAAACGTCGCGTAGTTACTCCCGAGATGGAATATGTAGCAATTCGTGAAAACCAACGCATGACAGAGATGGGACTAAAAAGCTACATTACGCCGGACTTTGTTCGTCGTGAGATAGCAGCAGGTAGAGCAATCATTCCCGCAAATATCAATCACCCCGAAGCCGAGCCAATGATTATTGGACGCAACTTTTTGGTTAAGCTGAATACAAACATCGGAAACTCTGCACTCTCTTCGGGGATTGAAGAAGAAATTGAAAAAGCTGTTTGGAGTTGCAAATGGGGAGGAGATACCATCATGGACCTTTCTACCGGAAACAACATCCACGAAACTCGCGAATGGATTCTTCGCAACTCTCCTGTACCAATGGGTACTGTGCCTATTTATCAAGCCTTGGAAAAGGTAAACGGCAACATCGCCGATCTTACTTGGGAGATTTATCGAGACACATTGATCGAACAAGCCGAGCAAGGTGTAGACTACTTCACCATTCACGCGGGGTTACTAAAAGATCATCTTAAATACATCGGCAGACGTCTTACCGGTATTGTTTCGCGCGGCGGATCAATTATGGCTAGCTGGATGACGATTCACAATCAAGAAAACTTCCTTTACACACACTTCAGCGAGATCTGCGATATCTTGTGCGACTATGATGTTGCCGTTTCATTGGGCGACGGCTTGCGTCCGGGCTCGATTTACGACGCCAACGACGAGGCTCAGTTTGCCGAACTTAAGGTACTTGGCGAACTCACCAAAGTAGCATGGGAAGTAAATGCTCAGGTTATTATCGAAGGACCGGGGCACGTACCGATGAATAAGATAAAGGAAAACATGACCGAGCAAAAGTTCCTTTGCCACGGCGCACCATTCTACACACTCGGCCCGCTTACTACAGACATCGCTCCGGGATATGACCACATCACTTCGGCAATTGGTGCGGCACAAATCGCACATCTAGGCACGGCGATGATTTGTTACGTAACACCCAAAGAACATCTTGGCCTTCCAAACAAAGAAGATGTGCGCAATGGTGTTATCGCATACAAGATTGCAGCGCATGCGGCCGACCTTGCCAAAGGACATCCGGGCGCACAAATCAGAGACAATGCTTTAAGTAAAGCCCGTTTTGAATTCCGCTGGAAAGATCAATTCAATCTTTCGCTCGATCCTGAGCGTGCTCTGCAATATTACAAAGAAAGCAAAGCCGAAGATGAAGACCACTGCACCATGTGCGGGCCCAACTTCTGTGCGATGAAACTTACCAGAAATCTTAAAGACTGTACAAAATAAAATGACAAACACCTCTTTTACAACACTGATCGACCAGTACAACTGGGACGAAGTTACACGCAACATTTATGCATGTACCGCATCAGATGTAGAAAGAGCTCTTGGCAAAGATAGGCTGGATATCAATGACTTTATGGCATTGATATCTCCTGCTGCCGAACCCTTTCTAGAACAAATGGCTCAAAAAAGCCAGTTGTTTACGCAGCAACGCTTTGGTAAAACGCAGCACTTTTACATTCCGCTTTACCTTACCAATGCATGCATCAACCATTGCGTTTATTGTGGCTTCAACCACAAAAACGAAATCAAACGCATTATTCTCACCGAAGAAGAAATCGAACAGGAACTACAGGCTATCAAGAAAATAGGTCCGTTCGAACACATCTTATTGGTTACAGGCGAATCGCCACGAGAAGCCGGCGTTGAGTATCTTGAAAAAGCGATTAAACTGGCCCGCAAATACTTCTCATCGGTAGACCTCGAGGTGCAACCACTCAAAGAAGAAGAATATGCACGCTTGATCGAGGCCGGATTAAACTCGGTTTATTGTTATCAGGAAACATACAACAAAGTAACGTATCCCGAATATCACCCACGCGGCAAAAAGCATTTCTTTGATTGGAGACTCGATACCTACGACCGTCTTGGGCGTGCAGGCATCAACCGTATGGGACTCGGCGTTTTGATCGGCCTTGAAGATTGGCGCACCGATACCACTATGATGGCAACGCATCTGGCCTATTTACGTAAAAAGTACTGGCGCACCAAATACTCCATATCATTCCCGCGTATGCGTCCGTATGCAGAAGCACGCTTTCAGCCCAACGTGATTATGAAAGACAAAGAGCTGGCACAACTTATCTTTGCCTTCCGCTTGTTTGATCACGACATCGAGCTCAGTCTTTCTACCCGCGAAAGCAGCGAATACCGCGACAACATGGTAGCATTGGGCATTACCAACATGAGTGCAGGCTCTAAAACAGACCCGGGCGGTTATGTTACTTACCCGTCAGCACTCGAGCAATTCTCAGTAAATGACGATCGCACACCCGACGAAATCGAAAGAGAAATCCGAAAAGCCGGTTACGACGTCATCTGGAAAGATTGGGACAGATGGTAGAAACCTCCACATTGTAAAATAAAAACACCCGTATAAACTCGCTATCTTTGCGACTTTTATACGGGTGTTTCTTGTTATAATATAGCATTAGTAACTATCTGCACCGTATCGGAATCCATTGCTAATCGAAAGCCTCCATATTCATCGCTATACTGTGCAGTGTCAAAGTCGAGGCGAGATACGCGACATCCTTCTGACGTTCCGCCCCAACTACCCCCGCGCAAAACTTTTCTAAAAATAGCCTTATGCCCCGGGTAAGGCCAGCCTGCATGAAGTTTCTGACCGTTGTGTTCATATTCCTTTTCGTACGGATCATTGCACCACTCCCACACATTGCCACTCATATCGTATAGTCCCAACTCATTGGGCTTCTTGGTTCCAACCGGATGTGTGGTACCTTGTATGCCATGCTTGCTTTCCTTGTAATTCTCTATATACCAAGCAATATCATCTACATTGTTTCCGCCACTGTATTTATAGCCTTTGCTTCGTGCTCCACCGCGAGCCGCATACTCCCACTCTGCTTCCGAAGGCAAACGAAATGTTTTGCCCGTAAAAACATTCAAACGCGTAATAAACTGCTGTGCATCAATCCAGCTAACACGCTCTACCGGACACTCGTCGCAATCTAGGTTGTACGCTTGATTCTTGCCCTCTCCCATTACAGCCTTCCATAACTTTTGTGTTACTTCATATTTGCCAATAAGAAAAGAAGACAATGTATCGGCATGTGCAGGTTTCTCCAACTCATCGCAATCGTCGCGCTGTTCTTTTGTACAGCCCATCATAAACACACCTCCATCAAGAGGCACCATTTCAAAATCTTGTCCGTTTACCGTATAAACAACACTGGGGATTGGAGCATCTTCCGCTCCGCTTTGTGAACAAGCCACTGCGCAGCATACAGCTAAAGCAAACGCATAGGTCTTAAACTTCTTCGTCATACAGATATTAGAATTTAAACAGGTTAATACTATTTGATCCAATCGTTTTGTAATAAATAAAAGGTCGCCTAAATATATTGTTTATTCTAACACGACAACTACGAAATAATAAAAATATTACTATTCATTAGCAAATGAATTAAAATCAGCATTAGTCATAGATAAAACAACAGGCTTCCCCCTTGTGTGAGAAACCTGTCATTTATATTTAGATATAGAAGAACTACATGCTAAACACTTGTAACATTTCGATTATCGGAGCTATTGTCTTGGCTCTACCACTGTGAATGGCTCGTATGGAGAGAGGTTGAAGGTGAAGTTACCATTCGAGTCGGTTCCGTTTTTACCTTTCACGTGTGCACGCACCGTGTATTTTGCTTTCGGATTGTAGTTGTCTACTTTCACGTGATACAAGAACGTCTTGGTTTTGTTGGTTCCGCGAAACGTATCGGCAAGTCCGTCGTGTACATCTTCCGAAATCACTTTTCCGTTTTCAAGCAATTCAACTTTACTTATCTCTAAGAAATTGTCACCACCCGTAAAGTAGTAACCTGCAATTGCTCTACCATTTGCATAAACCTTCTCGGTTACGTCAAATTCCATCGGAGTAGTTTCTGTTTTCACCATTGCAGGAGTCCACTTTCCGGTAATGTATCCACCCGGACGATAGTAGTCAACTTTCAAAACATCAAGTCGAGGAAGCGACTCTTCCAATCGCTCGCTAAACTCTGCAAAGTCTTTTTGATTGCCATCGGTCCAACCAATCTCGGCTACACCAAGCAAACGTGGAAAGTTATTCACGTTGATATCTTTCACCTCTTGCGGAACTGCCGGCCACATATTAGCCTGCACACCGAGTACGTATTTAGCCTCTTCAGGCGTTAGTCCGCCCGTAGGATTGTAATTATAAATACGCTCCATCGAGTTGATATTCGGGTAAGCCAAGTCACACATCGTACCATCGTTGCGATCGGCCTGCGTAATATCGAAATACAAATGCGACGCCGGTGTTGCCACGGTATAAAAACCATTTTTAGCAGCCTTCGTTATCGCGTCTGCACCAAGCCAAGACATGATGGCCGTTTCTTTTGTTAAGCTCTCAGGATGCTCCAAGATATCGTTCCAACCGATTGGCTTCTTACCTTTCGATGCGATGATATTCGATACACGACCTACAAAGTAGTTTTGTAAATCGCCCACACCCTTCATACCTTTTTCCTTCATGTATGCTTGAATATGTGGTTCATTTTCCCAGAAGCGGTGCATTACTTCATCACCGCCAAAGTGAATGTATTCGCCCGGAAACATGGCTGCGATTTCGGTAAATACGCCATCAAGGAATGTATACACCTCTTCCTTCGATGGGTCTAGCGTGTTTGGTGTAAACTGGTTGCCCCAATATCCCCAAGCCGAGCAGAATGGAAAGACATAGTTTGGCGTGTGGTTGTTGTTTACTCCAAGCTCAGGATATACCAACAAGGTTGGCCAACTGTGCCCCGGTACATCAATTTCGGGAACAATCGTAATGTGGCGTGCTGCCGCATAATCTACAATCTCTTTGATTTGCTCTTGCGTATAGAATCCACTGCGCTCGGCAGGTTGGTTTTCGCTTTCGTGAAACTCGGTTGCAATAGGCGAAGTCAACTTCGGATACTTCTTGATCTCGATACGCCATCCTTGGTCGTCGGTAAGGTGCCAATGAAACGTATTCATTTTATACAGCGCCATCACATCGAGGTATTTCTTAATCACGTCAACACCGTAAAACGTACGGCTTACGTCTTTCATGTATCCTCTCCATCCAAATCGTGGCTTGTCGGTAACCGATACACATGGAATTTCCCATGCAACCGACTTTACCTTTCCGACGTTTTCGATTTGTTCGGGAAGTAATTGACGAAGTGTTTGTGTTCCGTAAAACGCACCCTTCGTGTTGGATGCTCGTATTGTTATTTTGTTGGGAGTTACGTCTAGCTTGTATCCTTCCGCTCCTAAATCTTTTAGTGACGCATCGTAAATGATTTCGATTGGTTGTGCTTTGCCGTTGGTAGTTACGTCACATTTGTAACCTGTAGACTGGCGAATAAGCGCCGCTAATAGTTCCGCGCTTTGCTCAAATTGCTTATCGGTAGCAATCGCCACCTTCTTATTCAATACAAAGTTACCTGTGTTTTCCTGCACCTGTAGTGGCTTTGGAATTACATTGATTGCAGCAAGATCGCCCACTGCACAACTCATTAGCATGGCTAACGAGCATGTAACAAAAAGTTTGTTTTTCATCGATACTGATTTATTGTTATTATTCGAATTCTCACCTTATATACAAAATAGCATAATATAGGCCAAATATAATAAATAATAGCTTTTAGGCAGCGCATTAATACTTTCTTTTTACAATAAGGCACACAATGCACAAGAAGTGTTTTATCTTCACAAGAAAACGATTTCGCCTAAATAGGCCCATTTTGTGAGCTAGATGAGTAAAATGAGGCCATTTTTCACGTTCAGAAAACTTGGTTTTCGAGTTGTAAATGCAACAGAATCTCTTGGAGTAAGAACCAGATTGACCATATTGCAACAATATTTGGGCAAAAAAGACGCATTATTGCCCTAAAAAGCTCGTTTACTTCTTTCAAAAACCTTATTTGGTTCTCGAAAATACCAAACAGCCTTTTTGAGAAGACTAAATTAGGTTTTCGTGGAGAGTCTTTTTTGTCTTCACGAAGAGTGTTTTCATTCATAACGAAGACTATTTTTACTCTTCGTGACAATTGCAAACAGTCTTCACTGAAACGGAAAATCGTTTTCATTGAAAACAAACGCCCTCAACTCGCACACAAGTCCGCCTCAACCCCATTCACCACGTGCCTATATACAGAAGCAAAGCTCAGCGAGTTGAGCAAACACAAAATGATACAAACCAAAGACAATTAGAGTGATTTTGATTGTCCATAAAATTGTTTTCAATAATGCGTTTTCATACTCGTAGCACGTTGCCTCTTTTTTATAGCAAATAGCCAAATTATTTTTTGCAACAAAACGAATCAAACTAGCAAAATCAGAGCCTTATTTGAAGCAAAACAAGCTTATACGAATGTAAAGCCTATTACAAAGGAAAATAGATGGAATTACAATAAGACAACATTAACAGGCTGATTTAGAAACAAAACGAGAACAATAAAAACAAAGTCACTGTTCCCTATATAAATAATACGTGAAATCAACATGAATAAAGTTAGTTCGATTTTTCCTTTTGTTGTCGGAATTGTTGGTTTTGTCTTTCAATTAACACGACGCAACGACAATGTTTTTGACTTTATGTTCTGGTTCTTATTATGGTTTATTATTTGGGGAATACATTGCATTCTTAATGGCTTCGATTATTTCAAAAGTCGTCAAAAATACATGAGTATATACTATTTAGTTGCCGTTATAATCATTTACTGCGTTTATCGAACTACACTATACTTCATGAATTAATCTTTCACATGTAATAATCAGCTATATGAAAAGAAATGACCTCCTCAAAATATTACTTTGGACTAGTCCTTGTTTCTTTTTCATCGGGAATTGGCTTTTCAATCTTATGTATGACCGGTATGAGCCATTACAAAGTATTAAAACGATTTCGTATTTATTAAATAGGGATACAATGAAAGGATTTGAATTAGAATATAATGATCAGAAAATATCTGTAGGAATAAACAATGGTGTTACCTGTGTTTTTATACATCAAGCAGAAGATGCAATTCGTCTCTCGCTTAGTGGTCTCGACAACGATATAAATCAACATGTAAAATGGTTTGAGTCTCAACTAAAAGCTAACGACAAAGTCAAAATCAAAGTTGTTGAGATAAGCCAAGTTGCAGAAGTTATTAAATCAGAACCCTGTGAAGAAAGATCGATAAAAAATAAACTTATAGAATATCGAGGATTAAAACGCTATCTAGAAAAAGAAGGTCTAATAGAAAAAGATACATCAGATGGTAGGATTTGAAGTAAAATTTAAAGATAAAGTGTTGTACTTACCACTTAATGCCAGTTTTGTTACAACACGAAAATGCACAGCTCAAGGTGAAGAGATGTATATAAGCATCGGATTATACGATCCGTCTACGAATAATACAGTGAAATGGTTGATGGAAAACTTACACTTAAATGATGAAGTTGATGTAACCATAAAGGATATACAGACTGTGTCTGAGCCTTTTGAAGAATATGATTTTCATGAAAAAATGGGAACAACTAAATCGGAAGCTGATCAAAAATCTTTAGAATACTTCTTACTTCTAAAAAAAGAATTGGAGGCTGAAGGTGTTATATAACTAATACCTCTTTAAACTATAAAGGTAAAAGAACTTATGCATTGGTAATTGAAAGTAAAGAAGAAGCTTACGCATTTATTAAACAACTGACAAATCGACAAGTATGATCAAGAAAATAATCGTATCGACAGTACTGTTCGTGTTGAGTATAACCTCCGGTAAGGCCAATGATCCGAACGTATTGGTTACAACAAGTTTGTATAGCGGTAATTACTTTAAAGCTCTTACTTTGTATAATCAATACGAGAATGAGCTTACCGAGATGAATAAGTGGATGGCACAAGCTTTACTTTATTCTTACTTCAATAAACCTACGGAAGGTAATGTTGCGATCAATCTGCTTCTTGAGAAATACGGCATCAAACTTGGCACAGCGTCGTACTTTGCTTTATCGACTTTACTTGCCGACAATTATGCAATCTTGCAAAATTATCCGCAAGCCGAGCAAGCGTTGCGAAACATAACGGATAAAAACTTATCGACGATCTCTCCTGCTATTATTGCAGAGTTGCAAGATCAAATCGCTCAATATGCCGCGTTGAGTTATTATGCTCCGTTGCAAGTAGAAATGCCTGAGCAGGATTGCACAATCCGCCTAACAACAATTGATAGTACTTCAATTAATGTTCCGGTTACCGTGAATGGTTCTGAACAAGTATTTATCTTCGATACCGGTGCTGCTAAGTGCGCAATCTCGGAGCAAACGGCAAAAGCTGTGAATGCTCAGATTATCTGTGATTCGGTTGTTGTGTCGGGGTTTGGCGGACAAGCATTGGGTAAGCTTGCACTTATAAAGGAACTGAAGCTTGGTGATATACGAATTACCAATATACCTTTTGTTGTAATTCCCGAAGAAGGAAACACTGCCGAGCATGTAAATGGAGTTATCGGCCTCTCCGTTATCTCGAGATTGCATGAGGTACAGTTTGCATTGCAAGATAAAAAACTCATTATTCCACATAAGGCTAGTAATTATCCTTACACGAACAATTTCTTCATAAAGAAGGGGTCTTTATTTGTTTCGTGTCAAAATGATTCGAATCCGCTGATCATGTTCTTCGATACCGGCTTTAATAATTTCTTTCTCAACGAAAATTACTTTGCCAACAATCAGGCACAAGTGATGCAAGCTGGTAAAAAGATGCTACTCGAAACAAGTGGTGTGGCTGGCGAGGTAAGTGATATTGCCTATGAGTTGCCTTCATTCACAATCACTATTGGTAATGGAAGTCTTACATTGCAGGCAGTGAATGTGCTTACACAGCAAGATGATCTGTCCATCTCGCCTAACGATGGCAGTATTGGTCTTAGTGCTATCAATCAATACAAGAAAGTATGCGTCAATTTTGATTCGAACTCTATAAATGTATATCCATAATAAAAAGAGGAGATTGTTTTTATATATTTGTGGTCTATACTTGGCAAACACATTTATATATCTACATACCGATGAAAAACAAACTTATCATGCTGTGCATGGTACTGCTTGCTAACATGGCAGTATATGCACAAACGCAAAGCTCGTACGACCTTATTGAGCGTATCACTCCCGGATACTCCGATCAGTTTACAATCGAAATCAATCCTGATAACAATGGAGGCGAGGATTACTTTGAGATTGGCTCAAAAGACGGCAAAGTACTATTAAAAGGAAACAATCCTGTCTCCGTAGCTACAGCTTTTAATTGGTACTTAAAGTATTACTGCAAGTGTCAGATTTCATGGTTTGGCGATCAGCTCTATCTGCCAAAGAAACTAGTACGCCCCACTGCTATCGAGCGAAAGACCATTAACGGGAAATACCGTGTAAACTTCAATTACTGTACCATTTCGTATACTGCTCCTTGGTGGGATTGGAAACGCTGGGAAAGAGAAATTGACTTTATGGCAATGAACTCGATCAATACTCCCCTGCAAACAATTGGGCTCGATGCTGTGTGGTATCATACACTTCTCGACATGGGATTTACGGATAATGAAGCACGTAGCTTCCTTGTTACACCGGCGCATCAAGCTTGGCAATGGATGCCAAATATAGAGAGCATAGGCGGTGGACTTCCTTTGAGTTGGATTGAGTCGCACAAAGACTTGGCTCGTAAAATTTATGCTCGTCAAGTTGAGTTGGGAATGCAACCTATTCAACAAGCTTTTACAGGGTATGTACCCAAACTCTTGAAGGATAAATATCCGGATGCAAAGATTGCACAACAACCCGAATGGTATGGTTTTGAAGGCGTGTCGCAGTTAGACCCGCTAGATCCATTATTCAAGACTATGGGTGCTAAGTTTATGGAAAACCAAAAGAAGCTCTTTGGTAATTATGGCATGTATGCGGCCGATCCGTTTCACGAAAGTACTCCGCCCGACAACTCGGATGCATATCTGGAGAAAGTAGGTGCCGTTATATATAATGTTATTAAAGAGTCGGATCCGAATGCGATGGTGGCCATGCAATCATGGAGTATCCGCAAACCGATCTTAGAGCAATTTCCAAAAGATAGCATCATCGTTTTGTGTCTTAATGGCGGCCGAAACGACTTCTGGGGATATAACTTTATTGCCGGCAATTTGCACAACTTTGGCGGGCGCATCAACATGCACGGTGATTTAAATTTGGTAGCTTCAAATCAATATGTAGATGCTGTGAATAAAACGCCAAATGCAATTGGCTCGGGACTTTTCATGGAGTCTATCGTACAGAACCCGGTTTACTATGCATTGGCATATGAAATGCCGCTTTATGAAGGTGCTATTGATTGTAAAGACTGGCTCGATGCCTATACCGAACGTGCATACGGTGCTAAGAGTGAAAATGCACAAAAGGCTTGGCACATCTTACTCGAAAGTGCTTATGGTAAAGGTACGAATGGTGTTGAGTATAGCTCGGTTATTGCTGCTCGTCCTGCAATCAATGTAAAGAAATCGGGGCCCAATGCCGGCTTCAAGATTCCATACGACGAACAAGCTCTTTATAAAGCTCAAGCACTCCTTCTTGCAGATGCGAATAAATTGGGCAAATCAAAGTTGTATCGCTTCGATATCGTTGATGTGCAACGTCAAATCATGACAAACCTTGCTCAACGGATCAACAAAGCGGCAACAGCTGCATACAAAGCGGGCGATCTGAAAACATTTAGGTTACATCGTGACAGGTTCTTAGAACTTCTGCTCGACACGGACAAAATGTTAGTTTCTCGTACAGAATGGAACTTTGATAAATGGGTGAATGATGCGCGCAGCTGGGGTACAACATCAAAGGAGAAAGACCAATTGGAAGAGGATGCTACTTCATTGGTTACTTTTTGGGGCTTTACAGAAGGGTATAATTGTATTCAGTTTGACTATTCGTGGAGAGAATGGGCTGGGTTGATACGTCGTTACTACTACCCTCGCTGGAAAAAGCTTTATGATGTTATGGAGACTTCATTGGCTAAGGGTGAACCTTACAACGATGATAATGCAAAGCAGAATCACGGCCGCGAAGCTTTCAGAGGTAACGAGTTTTATTCTGACCTTGCCGACTGGGAGATCGCATTTTCGAAAACTCCGAAAACTGATATCAATCCGAATCCGAAAGGTGACGAGGTCAAACTTGCCAAACAGATGTTTGAGAAGTACAGCAAAATAAATACGCTTTATTTACAAGACAGCGCTGCAAATTCTGCAATAAGTACAGATGGCAACTTTGAATACAAGAACTAAGTAACTTCATGGATATAGAATATTATCTGTATCTAATTATAAAGTGATCTCTGCTAAAATAGTAAATCATTAAATTAAGAAAGGCTCGATTTCCGTCACCGGAAACCGAGCCTTCTAATTCTCGAATCTATATAATGTCACTCACTCTGCGAGGGAAATTATGCTTTGTAAAATTTACGAGGTTTGATCATGTTTTCTGGTTTCAATACATCATCAAGCTCTTCTTTACTCATTAGGTTTTCTTCGATAACTAGTTCGTAAACGCCTTTACCTGTTTCAAGTGCTTTTTTAGCAAGACGTGTAGATGTTTCGTATCCTAGGTATGGGTTCAATGCAGTAACCAAACCGATGCTATGATAAACTAGATCACGACATCTGTCTTCGTTTGCAGTAATACCATCGATACATCTTTTACGAAGTGTATTCATACCGTTAATCATCATATGGATAGACTCAAACATGCTATATACAATGATTGGTTCCATTACGTTAAGTTCAAGCTGACCAGCTTCGGCAGCGAAAGTAACTGTAAGGTCATTACCAATTACTTTGAAAGCAATTTGATTCATTACCTCAGGAATAACTGGGTTTACTTTACCCGGCATGATTGAAGATCCAGGTTGCATTGCAGGCAAATTGATTTCGTTAAGACCTGTACGAGGACCTGAAGACAATAGACGCAAGTCGTTACAAATCTTAGAAAGTTTCACAGCCAAACGTTTTACTGCTGATGAATACATTACGAATGCACCTGTATCGTTTGTTGCTTCAATCATGTTTGATGCAATCACGATTGGCATACCTGTAACTTCTCTAAGGTGTTTGATACACAATGGAGAGTAGTCAGGATCAGCATTGATACCTGTACCAATAGCTGTAGCTCCCATATTTACTTCAAGGAACAAGTTTACGTTTTGTTCCAATCTGTCGATTTCTTCAGAAAGGTTGGCTGCATATGCTTCAAACTCTTGACCAAGTGTCATTGGCACTGCATCTTGCAATTGCGTACGACCCATCTTGATCACGTTTGCAAACTCTTCACCTTTTGCTCTAAATGAAGCAATTAGTTGTTTCAATGATGCAACTAGCTTCTTATTGCTCAACAAAAGTGCTAGTTTTACAGCCGTTGGATATGCATCGTTTGTTGATTGCGACATGTTTACATCGTTGTTTGGGTGGCAATATTTGTAATCGCCAAAAGGATGACCCATAATTTCCAATGCTCTGTTTGCAATAACTTCGTTTGCATTCATGTTTGTAGAAGTACCTGCTCCACCTTGTACCATGTCTACTACAAACTGTTTATCTAGTTTTCCTGCTTTTACATCTTTACATGCTTCAACGATAGCTTTGGTTTTTTCATCACTAAGCATACCAAGATCATGATTGGCAAGTGCAGCAGCTTCTTTTACCATTGCAAAGCCTTCTATAAGTTCTCTGAATGAACTTAAACGAACGTGACTGATGTCGAAGTTTTCAACACCGCGCATTGTTTGTACTCCAAAGTAGTATTCTACAGGAATTTCTTTATCACCCAATAAGTCATGTTCGGTTCTTGTTTTGCCCGAAAGTTTGATGTTTAGATTATTCATAACAATGTATTTTTAAAATCTATGAATTTTTATTTTGTATCATGTCGTCACTATATGTGAGTGCATGTTTTTGCTTTATCGTTTTTACTCAAACAAGCAAACAACAGTCATTGTTTATTCTATTAAATAAAAGCAACAACCATTTGACACAAGCATTTTGATATCGCTTAAGACAGTGCCAAAGTTATATAAATTGATAAAAGATAAAATCCCCAAATAACAAGGGAGCATCGGTGATGAAGCAGATTGTGTATAATTAAACCTTCAGGATGTTGGATTAACAAGTTTTCAAAATGACATGTGACTAAAAGAATCGAAGATCTTATTTACTTCTTGAGACGTATATGTTACAAAACACATAGCAGAAGGGAAATGGTTTTTTTATTTTAAATATCAAAACGACAAAATTGTATTTTAAATGTGAAGCGTTGAATGTTTCGTTTTTGATTTGTTTTTTTAACAATAGAAGCTCCATCAAACTGTTATTTTGACGTTCAAAACAACAAACAAAGCTATAAAAACACAATAATCACACCTTAATTTGGGCACAACACGAACAAATCCTATACATTTTGTCAATAAATTCACCTCATATATTTTCGTGGTTTATGCTTAGCATAGTAAATAGAAGGGTTTACTTTTAGAGGTGTTATCTGAGGTAAACTAGGAATGTTTATTTGAAAAGGCGATGGCTGTAAAAGGTCTAGAAAAAAATAATTGATCGGTCCGGGAACTTCCTCTACAAGTACAGTAGTGATTCCTTTTCGAATAAAATTAAGCGATTTTGCTGCTGCATAGGATAAGTCGATCACGCGTTTACTTCGCTTAGACGGACCGCGATCGGTAATCTCTACTACAACTTGCTTATTGTTTGATAAATTTGTAACTCTTACAAATGACCCGAACGGCAAAGTGGGGTGTGCCGCACAGAAATCACTAGCACTATGTGTTTGTCCGCTCGCAGTTTTCCTTCCATGAAACTTTTTCGAATAATAAGAAGCAAGACCTATCTTATATTTATCATCCTGAGCCTTTGCTTTATGTATCCCCAAAGTAGAAATCAGAAATCCTAATACTAAACAGAACTTGCTTCTCATATCAATAAGTTTAATGTTTTACTTCCTATATTATATAGTTGAGTCTTCTAGAGATTTGCCATTTAACTCACCGGTTAGCGAATTGAGATAAAGTACAATCTTATCTACTTCCGTTGCATCTAATGTTTTTCCGGTTTGATAAATAGCCATTGCTTCAACGGCCTCTTTTAGCGTCTGTTTACTTCCATCATGGAAATAAGGCGCCGTAAGTGCAACATTGCGCAATGTCGGAGTCTTGAACTTATGCATGTCACTTTCGTTTTTAGTAACACTGAAGCGTCCATGATCTCCATCTGTAATATCTGTACCTCTGTCTGCAAAGTAATCGGCAGTGATTCCCATTGCTTCAAAGCTCTGTCCACCCATATTTATACCTGTATGACATGAGGCACATTTGTTTTCTTTGAACAACTCGTATCCTTCAACCTCATGTGCGCTAAGTGCGTTTTTATCACCTTTGAGGTATTTATCGAAACGAGAATTCGGTGTTATAAGTGTTTTCTCAAACTCTGCAATTGCATCTGTAATTGTATTTTCAGAAAGTCCTTCCGGATAAACTGCCTCAAATTCAGATTTGAATGCTGCATCTGCTGAAAGTTTTGCCACGATTTGATCAAAGTTTTCAGATGCCATTTCAATCGGGTTCAAAGGAGGTCCACCTGCTTGAGCTTGTAAATCGGCCGCTCTTCCATCCCAAAACTGCACAAAGTTAAGTGCCGCATTGTAAACGGTTGGTGCATTTACTCCTCCGAACTGACCGTTTACGCCTTCAGAGAACTGCTTGCGGTCTACCCCTCCCATTCCAAGATCATGACATGATGCACAAGAGATTGAATTATCTACAGACAAACGAGTATCATGATACAATTTAAAACCTAACTGAGCTTTTTCATCGTTGTATGCAATTGCATCTGGCAAAGGACGAATGGGCTCGTTCATAAATTCAGCAGCAATGTTTGACTGAGCGTATAGTTTGTTTCTATTTTCTCTAGCCCAATCAATAATTAAAGCTTTTTCATCGTTCGACAACGAACTTCCCCAGTGCACCATTTTATACTTTGCCGGAGGCATAGTGCCACCTAGCATTGCAAACTCGATTTTAGACAAGTCTACTTCAGAAACAGCTCCACCAGACTTAAGCTGATCTACAACTTGTTGCAAATCTACAAAACGTTTTCCATTTTTCACATCTTTTCTTACTTGATCTCCAATGACAGGAAAAGAAGCATAAAATGGTAATACAGCTTCTTCTGAGTGACAAACCAAACACCCTTTGTCTTCCATTAGTTGCGCTGTAAGCTGCGCTTTGTCTTGCTGCTGCTCTGTTTTGGTTTTACAGCTTTGCATAGAAACTGTTCCTGCAAGCAACGCTAAGCAAGACAACGAATAAATAAAACTACTCTTACTTTTCATTTGAACCCGATTTATATTGAATACAAATATAGAAAAGTTTTCATTATTCTAGAATTCTTTCTTTAATCTTTCCAATATTTCATAAACACCGGGACAAGTATAGGAGTTCTTAATAGTCAGATTTGCAATTTGTATAAACTTTTTGCGGTCTGTATGCGGATATTCTCTACACGCTTTAGGCCTATCACTATAAATAGAACAATAGTTATCTGACATCAAAAAAGGACATGGCATCGACTTA
This sequence comes from Tannerellaceae bacterium, assembly GCA_051656605.1. Taxonomy (GTDB): domain Bacteria; phylum Bacteroidota; class Bacteroidia; order Bacteroidales; family CAMTPD01; genus UBA12018. The sequence continues at coordinate 186,199 of JBOGCF010000007.1, forward strand.
AATACATAATCTCCATCCTCGTCGATGCGAAGATACATAGCAACTATTTCATGAGGTTTCTTACGTAGTGCTCCTGCTATTTTATCGATATCTCTATCTGTAATACGTGGACCTAAAGATTTGCAACAATTAGCACATTCAAGGCAATCTACTTCATCAAAGACTTCTTCATGAAGTGCATGAATGGTGTCATCTAGCTCTCGAAGTTGATTCTTTTTTAAACACTTGAAAAATGCCTTATTTGAAGGTTCTGCTTTTTTAGCAAGCTCTTTTAATTGTTGTATATCCATATATTAATTATAATTTGCGATACAAAGGTATTGATATTATTTTTGTCTTCAAACAGTACAAAATAGATGGATTTCTCGATATTTCATTAATATAATTTTAAAAGAGAACAATCTTTTTTACATTCTCAAAAAGACGATACAATGCAGATATTTTTTTAGCAATCAGAATATTAAGACCTAACAAAGCTAATACAACATCTTAAAAAGCAAATTGTTGCTGACTAAAATAATATAATCGATAAAATTTAAGCGGAAAAAGTGTTTAATTCGCAATCATTTCTTCATTTTTGAGGCATTGAAAAAACTCAAATTCTGAAGAAATTACCGCAAAAAAGCAAGAAACAAATTAATTATATAAGAATAACTTAACCAACTAGAGATGTATAATTACGATAAGCGAATCGTCATGACGTTGGATGCCGGTGGTACGAATTTTGTATTTTCCGCTATTCAAGGCAATGAGGAGATAGTAAAGCCTATCAACTATCCTTCTAATGCCGCTAATTTGGATAAATGCCTTCAAACATTGGTTGACGGTTTCGAAGCTGTAATGACACAGCTTTCAGAAAAGCCTGTAGCAATAAGCTTTGCTTTTCCTGGACCGGCGGATTATCCAAACGGTATTATTGGTGACCTTACCAATTTCCCTTCTTTTAGAGGAGGTATTGCTCTTGGTCCGTTTTTGAAGGAAAAATTCGATATGCCGGTTTATATCAATAATGATGGAGACTTGTACGCATACGGAGAAGCGTTGGCAGGTGTACTTCCAGAGCTGAATAAAAAGCTGGAAGATGCTGGTAGCCCAAAACGATATAAAAACCTTATCGGTATTACATTTGGAACAGGTTTCGGTGCTGGTATTGCAGTCGATGGAAAACTTCATATGGGAGATAATGCTGCCGGTGGAGAGATCTGGTGTTTCAGAAACAAAAAGTTTAGTAGCTGTATTGCTGAAGAAAGTGTTAGTATTAGAGCTGTAAAACGTGTATATGCTGAACGCTCGGGAGATAATTCAGATTTAACTCCAAAAGATATCTTTGACATCGCAGAAGGCACTCGTGAAGGAAACAAAGATGCTGCGATCGGAGCATTTGAAGAGCTAGGTGAAATAGCTGGTGATGCAATCGCGCAAGCGGTAACACTTATTGATGGTATTGTAGCTATCGGAGGTGGACTAGTTGGTGCTGGTAAATACATTGTTCCGGCATTGGTAAGAGAGTTGAACAGCTCTATTTCTTTGCTAAATGGTAATACATTTACTCGTTTGCCGATGAAAGCTTTCAATCTTGACAGTGATGCAGAATTTGATGCTTTCAAAGATGGTTGTGTCAAAATGGTAAACATTCCGGGCACAGACAAACAAGTAGAATATCATGCAGAAAAACGCTTTGGCGTAGCAACAACAAAGTTGGGCGCAAGCAAAGCAATCGCACTAGGAGCTTACGCATATGCTCTTAGTCAGTTGGGTGAGTAATAATAAGAATATACTTCATGGTGTCGCAAAACGATCTTTGCGACACCAACTCATCCGACGGGGAAAAACAGATTCTCAATACATTCTTTCAATCTAGACTTTGCTTCTTCCATCGAAACTTCACTCCCTATTTCTTTTGCAAGAGATGTCACGCCTTTATCTATAAAACCACAGGGATTAATTAATCCGAACATCTCCAAATCAGTATTGATATTAAGCCCTATACCATGCATAGTTACAAAACGACTACTTCTAATTCCAATCGCACAGATCTTTCGTTGTTTTCCTGGAAAGTCTTTATCAATCCAAACGCCTGTTGCTCCATCCATTCGCTCTCCATTTATACCATATTTTTTCAAAAACCTAATAACAACCTCTTCTAGTTGATGAACAAACTGCTTAAGGCCTAAATGATGTTTTTCTAGATCGAAAATAAAATATGCCGTAATCTGTCCTGGCCCATGATATGTAACATCACCACCTCTGTCTATATGGAAGTACTCAAGTCCCAAAGCTTCTAATCGATCTGCAGAAAGAAGCATATTATTCTCTTTTCCACTTTTCCCAATTGTAAAAACAGGATTATGCTCACAAAATAAAAGATACTCATCTCCTTGTATACCTTCTAATTTCTGATTTATCAATTTATTAAAATATTCTTTCTGCAAGTTATATGCTTCTTGGTAGTTTATTCGTCCAAGATCGAGGCTAGAAATAGTTGATATTTTTTCCATAATTGTACTTGTGTAGTTTTTTTCGTTGCTATTATTTTTGCGCCATAGCCCATATTAATTGGCTCAATCTTTCTCATCAAGTCTAAGATCTGACCTTGACGTTTAAGCATGTATCCCGAGGGCTTTCCTGAATTCATTTTTATAGGATTGGGTAATGATGCTGCTATAAGAGCACATTGTGCTGCTGATAATTTTTGCGCAGTCGTTTTAAAGTGTGCTTGCGCAACAGCCTCAGCTCCGTATATTCCATTTCCCATTTCAATAGAATTTAAGTACACCTCCATTATTCGCTCTTTCGACCACATTAACTCAATCAAGAAAGTGAAATAAGCCTCAAATCCTTTTCGAATATAAGAACGCCCTGGCCAAAGAAATACATTCTTTGCTGTTTGCTGCGAAATAGTACTAGCTCCTCTAAGCCTCTTTCCTTGTTCTGCTGCCTCTCGAGCTTTCTCAATTTGATTGAAATCGAAACCCTGATGTCGCAAAAAAAGATTGTCTTCAGAAGCAACAACAGCCATTGGCAAAAAGTGAGAAATCTGATCTATAGAGACCCAATGATGATCAAGCACAAGCTCTTTATTTTGCTGCCATTGCTCGAAAAGTCGAATAAACATCAATGGTGTATAATATATGGGCATGTATCGATACGCTAAAACAAACAATATACTAGAAAAGAAGAAAAGCAAGATGAGTTTCTTGCAAATCTGCAAGGTATCTAAAAGAAAATTTTTCATGAGTTTCGATAAATTTGAAAACAAACTTAATCGGAACTCATGAAAAAATCAAACATTCTCCATCTAATAATTAAGTGATGAATGCAATTTGTTGTACTTCACACGATCGAACCTAAAATACTGAGCTGCTCGATGCGCTACATTCTGCTGTTTTTCTTCGAGAGGAACAATGTATTCTAACGATTTCATCTTCTTCTTGAAGTTTCTCACATCATAGACTTTGTTGTAAATTGCTTCATAAACCCTTCTCAAGTCTAAAGCTGTGAATTTTGCCGGTAGAAACTCAAATACAATCGAATTGTCTTGATCTACCCAATTTCTTACTTCTCGGATAGCTTCTACCACAATTTGCTCGTGATCAAATGGCAAGTTTGGAAGTTCGTCTATCGAACACCAAGAAACAGTTTGATTCTTTTCCAATGCCAACAGCCGCGTATTGAGCTTACATAAAGAAAGATAAGCAACGGTTATAATGCGATCAGCCTTCACATCGGTCGTCTTTTCTAACCACTTTACATCTTTCTCATTCTCCGTACGCTTCGGGGATCCGAAACATTTAAATTGCTTCAATGCAACTTTTTTTACACCAGTTGATTCTGTAAGAATTCGTTGGGCGGCTTCGTCCAAATCTTCATTCTTATAAATCAAACTTCCAGGAAGCTTTCTTGTTTTCTCAATTTCTCGGTCATCGATATGAGTCAACAACACTTTAAATTTATTTTCAGAAAACCCAAGCAACACACAATCCACAGATACATGTGGATATAATATTTTACCAATTTCCATAATAGTGACACGTTTGATGCAAAAATATATAAATTTACAAATATTGCATACAAGCAGTACACAAATAATTTACAAAAAAAGCGTACAATCTAAATTTAGTTTTTAAGTTTGTACGAACAGAATATGATAATTCAATAGAGAAATAATAGCCAAACAAAAGCCATGCTTAATTATAAGCGTTATGAAAAATATTCGAAACATGATCTTTAAGATCAAGAAATCATTGAATAAATTAAGAGACACGATTATATCTTCATCTGAAATATTCCTTTTAATTGCTTCAGTCACATCAATATTTACTATAATTTATCGTTTAGGTTTCGGAGGTACAGCTGAAGATGTCATGCTGCTGCACCGAATCAATTTTTTTATCCTTCTCACATTTTTAGTAGGACTAACCGGTAGATATATCATTAATTATAAAGATATTATTCTCGAGCGACTTCTCTATATCGATCTCACACTATATGTACTTATCATAGGTACATTAATAAGTGGATATCTATTTCGAGATGAAGTAATGCATAATCTTCCTTTTCTTTCATTTTTTACAGCTCCTGCATTTGTAAATCTTCTGTTATTTACAGTAAGTACAACATGTTTATCTCGTCAATTATTTGAAGTTATCAAGCTTAATATTCGACCTTCAAGATTATTTATTTCAAGCTTTTTATTTGTGATACTTGTGGGTGCTGGATTATTAATGTTACCACAATCAACTCACACAAGCATAAGTATGATTGATGCATTATTTATGGCAACAACATCTGTTTGTGTAACAGGGCTTACGACAGTAGACGTTGCTTCAACATTTACACTTCATGGACAAATCATTTTATTATTTCTTATTCAGATTGGAGGAATAGGCGTCATGACATTTACGAGTTTCTTCGCTCTATCCTTTATGGGTAAGACCCAAATATCACATCAACTAATGCTGAAAGATATGCTAAATGAAGATAATCTAAATGGGTTATTTCAAACAATTGTATACATCATTCTAACCACTTTATTGATTGAAGGTGTTGGTGCATATTTAATTTGGCGGGAAATTCGTGGAGCATTACTAGGTGGGACCGGAGATGAAATATTTTATGCTATATTCCATTCTATATCGGCATTTTGTAATGCAGGAATTTCAACTCTGAGTGGGAATTTATATGACCCTCTTGTAAGACACAATTATGGACTTCATTTCTGGATAGCGATTTTAATTATATTAGGTGGCTTGGGATTTCCTATCGTATTTAATTATATGAAACTCCTAAGACATGCTGTAATAAATGCAATAAAAATAGCGTTAGGCATTCAAAAACGGTACAAACACATGCCGTTTATCATCAATATACACACTCGAATTGTAATGAATACCACAATCATTTTACTTGTTGTCGGAACCATTTTATATTACATCACCGAACAGCACAACACTTTAGAAGGAATGAACACTAAACAGCAACTAATCACATCTTTCTTCGGATCTGTTACGCCTCGCACAGCTGGCTTCAACACTGTAGATATGGGATTACTTTCTAATGGTACTTTAATTCTCACGTGCATACTAATGATCATCGGAGCCTCCCCCATGTCGACCGGTGGAGGTATTAAAACGAGTACATTTGCTATTGCTCTTATAGCCTCGTTGAATTTTGCAAAAAACAAAGAAAAACTAGAACTATATAGACGAGAAATAATGCCATCTACAATAAGGCGTGCATTTGTAATTATCATGTTCTATATGATATGGATCTGTATTGCTTCATTTTTATTATCAATTGCTGAAAAAGATAAACCAATCTTCGCATTAGTTTTTGAGGTAATTTCAGCACTTGGCACTGTAGGATTGAGTCTAAATCTCACACCCACTCTCTCGGAGTTTAGTAAGATTCTTATCATTCTAACTATGTTTATCGGTCGCATTGGTGTATTCATGTTTATCAGTAGTTTCTTAAAGGAAACTACTCCGTCAAAATATAATTATCCGAAAGATAGTTTACTACTAGGATAAGCATTATAATCAGATATAATCAATTAACGTATCACGTTATGAAAATAATAGTTATTGGAATTGGCCACATGGGGATGGCTTTAGCTGAAAAATTCACAGCTCTGGGACATGAAGTGATTGCTGTCGACAGCGACTTCCATCGCATAGAAACGCTAAAAAACTCTGTATCAGCCTCAATTTGTTTAAACACTACCGACGAAAGCGCATTAAAGATGCTTCCTCTTAAAGATGTCGATGTCGTATTTGTCACATTTGGAAAAGACTTTGGTATTTCCATTCAAACTGTGGCAATTCTAAAGAAACTACATGTTTCAAATATTATTGTGCGCGCCACTAGTAAACTTCATGAAACTGTGTTGCGTTCTATCGGAATTAATCAAATCTTGACTCCAGAACTTGATTATGCCAACATGATTGCAAATCAGTTCTTAATGGGTAGTTTGTTCAAAGAATGGATAAAAATAACAGATCAACATGCTATCTATAAAATTAAGGCACCTGCTATTCTTGTTGGCCAAACACTTGAAGACATTGATTTAGAGCATGATTTCAATTTACGTCTAGTATGTATTGAGCGCGAAAAAACGAGTGTTAATGTTATTGGTATTACTCATAAACAAAAATACGTAGTGGAAAAAATAGACAACTCAACAATCATTGAAGACAAAGACATCCTTAATCTCTTTGGAAACAGCAACGATATTTTGAAATTAACTAAGATATAGGAAGTAATCATGCATTGAATAATGACGATTAAACATCATACATTTATTCAATGCATATTCACTTATACACACCCTACTCTTCTTTGTTGATACACTCTCTTTTACAGCAATCAATTTTCATTTAATCAATTTGAACAAGTATTCTGTGAATTAATTTTACTGATCTAAATCAATGTGAATAACCAAATTTCAATAATTTAAACCTTAGCCATCATCCCTTCATTAAACAAATGCTATAATAAGTGGGTTTTATAAGAAATTATCTTTACTGAATAGAGTATTTATAGCATATAATAGATAAAAGGAGATGAAACAATTTCTGCTTATTTCAGCTATTCTACCTTTTTGTTCTTTCTGTCTTCAAGCACAAAGTACTTCGTTATCGTTCGAAGATGCTTTACAAATGCTGAATAACAAGAACAAAGATGTAAAAATAGCAGAACAAGGAATAGAAAGTGCACGCAAGCAGCGTGATATAATGAATGCTACATGGTATCCAATGATTGGAGCTACCGGTATGTATGTACACACATCAAATGACATTGCCGTAAAAGAACCCTTAAGCGGCATTACGAATCCAATAAAAGATGTAGTACATGAATTTTTACCCAACGATCAAATCATTTCCGGACTATTAGACAAGCTAGGAGCACAAACCCTGTCTTTAACACTTCTCCCTCAGAATATGAGCACGATAGATGCTACACTTGCTTGGCCAATTTTTACCGGAGGAAAACGCTATTTTGCATCAAAAATAGGTAGATCTCTGATCAATGCAGCTGAAATAAATAAACAGCAAACTATATCAGAAGTACAAACCCTGCTAGTAGAACGATACTTTGGTCTGAGACTACAAAAAAGCATACAAGATATTCGAGAAGAAACTCTTAAATCGCTCGAACATCACTACAGAAATGCTGTCGCTCTAGAACAAAATGGCATGATAAATAGAGCAGAACTTCTGGTTGCACAAGTAAGTAAAGACGAGGCAAAAAGAGAACTTTCAGCATCTAACAAAGATGTTGCTGTTACACTTGAGGCCTTAAAAGCTTGTATATATATGGAAGAAGCAGAGGATATAACTACAACTACCCCTCTATTTATCAATCAAGAAATACCATCTCTTGAGTATTTTCAAAATTTGATGCATGCAAACAACTATATAATTCAAGGGTTGAATGTAAAACAACAAATGGCAAAACAAGCCATAAAAATTGAAGAAGCAGGCTACTTACCCAATATTGCTTTAATGGGTAAACAAACACTATATGCTCATCAAGTTCCTAAAAACTTACTACCTCGTACAATGATAGGAGTAGGTTTCACCTGGAATATTTTTGATGGTTTAGCTCGCGAAAAGAAAATCAGACAAGCTAAAATAAACTCATACACGTTAGATCTTGGTAAAGATAAAGCCAAAACAGACTTAAATGTAGGAGTTGAAAAGCTATATACCGAACTTCAAAAGGCCATTGATAATGTACAAGCATTAAAAAGTAGCTTAGAGTTAACTGTGGAACTAGTAAGAATTCGAGAAAAAGCCTTTCAAGAAGGCATGGCAACGTCAACCGAAGTTGTAGACGCAGAAGTGATGCTTTCTAAAATCAAAGTAGCCTATATGTTAGCTTTTTATGAATATGATGTAGCATTAATGAATCTACTGTCGATTTGCGGTGCTCCACAAGAATTTCATGATTTCAAAGCTAATGGTATTACTGAAACAGCTTTAATCTCATCAATAACAAACAACGACAAGAATAACAACTAATAAACAGATTATACAATCATGATAAAGACAAAATCAGCAATGACTATTGCATTCATTGTAGTTCTTGCAATAATTGCCATCGTTTCTGTAATCGGAATCGTTTCTCTAGATAAAAAATCGATTGTGCTTCAAGGACAAATTGAAACCGATCAGATACGTATTTCGGGCAAACTTCCCGGAAGAATTGAAAAATATCTTGTTGAAGAAGGTCAATATGTAAAGGCCGGAGATACACTTGTTGTTATTTCTAGCCCCGAAGCTCACGCAAAATACTTCCAAGCACAATCTATGGAAGATGTAGCCAAGGCACAGAATCAGAAAGTGGACCGCGGCACACGCGAACAAATTAAAAAGTCATTTTTTGAATTATGGCAAAAGACAAAAGCAGATCTAAATCTAGCCACAAAGACGCATCAACGTATCGAAAAGCTATATAGTGAAGGTGTTGTTACACAACAAAAGCGAGATGAAGTAGAGGCTTTATACCAAAGTGCTATTGCAGCTGAGAAAGCAGCAAGCTACCAATATCAAATGGCTGTAGACGGAGCACAGGTTGAAGATAAAGAAGCTGCGCAATCTCTTGTAAATGTTGCCAAAGGTAGTGTCGAAGAAGTACAAGCGATTCTTTCCGATAGTAAACTAGTTGCTCCAGCAGATGGTGAAATCTCACAGAAATACCTTAAAGTAGGCGAACTTGCCGGTCAAGGTGCTCCAATTATGAATCTTGTAGTCTTAGAAAACGCATATGTCATATTCAATGTTCGCGAAGACTATATGCCACATTTTAAAATGGGTGATATCATTAAAGGAGATGTACCAGCTTTAGCATTAAAAGACGTTGAGTTTAAAATTAATTACATCAGCCCTCTCGGGAGTTTTGCAACGTGGAAATCGACAAAACAAAGTGGTAGTTACGACATGAAAACATTCGAAATTCATGCTCACCCTACCCAACCGGTAGAAAACCTTCGTCCCGGAATGTCTGTACTTACCACATTGACTAATGCAAAGAAATAAAATCATGAATCATAGAGATAAAGGCCTATGGACAGTATTCAAACGCGAATGTGGAAGAATACAATCCCGAAGATTATATTTCGGAGTTTGTATTTTTCTACCATTGCTTTGTATATTTTTCATGGCTACCATCTTTAGTACTGGTATTATGACCGACCTACCCATTGGCATTGTTGATCAAGATAATACGCAAACATCACGTAGTGTAATCAGAAATATCGACGCTACATCATCCATGCATGTTGCACATATCTATTCTGATATAGAAACAGCAAGACAAAACATGGACGATAAAAAGATCTATGGTTATATTATCATACCACAAAACTTTGAGCAAGATGTATTTGGTTTTCGGTCTCCAACCATATCATACTATTATCATTATGCATTACTTACAGTAGGATCTACCTTATTTGCCGAAATGACAGTACTACTAAAGAGTGTTGCAGCTGTCCCAATCTTAAGCCAAGGGCAAGCAATGGGTATGTCAAATCAAGATATAATGTCTGTACTTATGCCGGTAAGCGTAGACAACCACCCATTATTTAATCCAGCATTAAATTATGTGACATACCTAAGCACCATATTCGTATTTGTGCTTCTTCAAATTTTGATAATTCTTACAACTGTATATGTAATTGGTATTGAGCTAAAATACAACACATCACATGAATGGTTAAGAGCATCGGGAAATAACATAGTATTTGCTGTATTCGGCAAACTATTACCTTATACAATCATGTTTACAATTATGGGGATTTTTACGAATGTCGTGCTTTTCTCATTCTTGAAGATACCATTGCCATGCGGATATTGGCCTGTAAATATTGCTGCATTCTTATTGGTAATATCATATCAATGTCTCGGACTAATGATATTCTCCGTATTTCCATTACTAAAGATAATCATTAGTGGAGCTTCCTTATTCGGATCATTAGGAGCAACGCTTGCCGGAGTTACATTTCCAGTAGAATCAATGCCACCTGTTATACATGGTTTGTCGTACATATTCCCAATCCGACACTTCGTGGTTATTTTTCAAAATGCAATTTATGGCGATAACGGATTCTACTATGTATGGCAAAACTATGCAGGAATGTTTATCTATTGTATACTTGCAATACTTACACTTCCTCTGCTCAAAAAAGAACTGATCTATCGATATTTTCAAACAAAGAAATAATGAAGAATCTATTCACATACATACGAAACTGGTTACGAGACATGGGCGAAATTATCACCTTGGAGTTTCGTGCTTTAATTACCAACCCTGGAGCATTAATCATTATGTTGGGAGGTACACTATTATATGGAATACTCTATAATTACATGTATGGACCCAATGTTATTCACAATACCCCTATAGCCATTGTTGACGAATCGCGCACAGCAACTAGTCGAGAGTTTTCGAGAATGTTAAATGCAACTAGCGATGTGAAAGTAATCACAAACGATATCGGGTTTGAGCAAGCAAAAGAGCTGATGAAGTCTCACGACATCAAGGGTATTGTGTACTTCCCTCGTGAATTTGAAAAGGAGATAGCTCGTGGTGAGCAAACAACAGTTTGTGTTTATGCAACAACCTCTGCATTCTTATACTATGAATCTGTTAGTCAAGCTGTAGCAAACTGTGCCTTAGCAATGGGCGATAAAATAAAAGTTGAAAAAATAGGTTCTATAGATGCACCAAAAGAATCTCAACTTGCACAAGTACAAGGGATCAATGTAGTCGGAACAGCAGTATTTAACCATACAGAAGGTTATGGTGACTACCTTGTTCCACAAGTTATGTTATTAGTTCTCTATCAAACACTTGTTATCGGGATTGGTATCCTTGCCGGAACACAACGAGAAAAAAACAAAGGCGAACTACTTTCTCGCAAAGCAACAAGCAAACGTGGAGTTATGCGAATTGTTTTGGGTAAAAGCATTTGCTATTTAATCGTATATGGCATCATCAGTTTATTCATTATCGGATTCATCCCTTTTCTTTTTGATTTACCCAACAGGGCTTCAGGATTGAACATTGTCGCTTTTATGATTCCTTTCTTACTTGCAACAACGTTTATAGGCATTTGCCTTTCTGTTTTATTTCATTCTGAAGAATCACCATTACTGCTTATCGTATTTTCTTCTGTGCCTCTTTTATTCTTAGCAGGTACCTCCTATCCTTTCGAGTTACTTCCATGGTACTGGAGAATCTTTCACTACATAATCCCTGCACCATTGGCAACAATGGCTTTTGTAAAATTAAATTCAATGGGTGCAGAATTTAGTCAAATCAAAATGGAATATATAACTTTGTGGATACAAACATTCGTGTATTTTGTTTTAGCCCTATTTGCATATTCGTACAATATTAAGCAAATAAAAAAAGCAAATGCCATGAAAGCAACAAATTCACAAAAGACTAACACATGACGACACAGAAAACTATTTTATCCGCTTTATGTGCCTTTTTGCTATGCTCTAATCCACTTCAAGCAGAAAAACACAACCCTCAGTTTTCGACGGCAGGATTTTACCAAACAAACAACAGTGGCCGTACTGTAGCATCGATGAACCAAGCATGGAGATTTATCAAATCAGGAGCTCAAGGAGCCGAATCTCCAAGCTTCGACGACAGTCAATGGAATGTTGTTTCACTACCACACGGACTAGAGTTTAACTCTACAGATGCCAGTGGTTGCGTCAACTATCAAGGAGAAGCATGGTATCGTAAACATTTTACCCCTGAAAAAACTGACAAGCGTCAAGTTCTATACTTTGAAGCAATTATGGGTAAAAGCAAAGTGTACGTAAACGGCCAACTTGTAAAAGAACACTTCGGAGGTTTTCTTCCTGTAATTGCAGACATCACCGATTATCTTATTCCGGGGCAAGACAACGTTATTGCCGTGTGGGCAGATAACAGCGACGATCCGATGTACCCACCCGGAAAACCACAAAACGTACTTGATTTCTCTTACTTCGGAGGCATATACAGAGACTGTTGGTTAATTTCAACAAATGATGTATTCATCACCGATGCAAACCAAGAAGACCAAATTGCCGGAGGTGGTTTACTCGTTGCTTTTGACAATGTCTCAGACAAAGGTGCTGACGTACTTCTACAACTTCAATTACGCAACCAATCCAACAAATCTTTTTCAGGAAATATAGAATACACTCTTCTTGATTCAGAAGGCAACGAAGTAGCAAAAAGTAGCAATAAAGTTTCAGCCTCAAAAGGTAAAGCCTCTACAACAAGAAATAAACTTCATGTTTCGAATCCAAAGTTATGGGAGCCTGATTCGCCTTCGCTTTACTGGCTACAAGTAGACGTAAAAGATAAAAACGGAAACATTGTAGACGGATACAAACGTAGAGTTGGTATTCGCAGCATCGAATTTAAAGGTCCGGATGGCTTATGGCTTAACGGGAAACCATTTCCTGTGCCATTAATCGGAGCCAACAGACACCAAGACTTTGCTGTGATCGGCAATGCACTTCCAAACTCATTACACTGGCGAGATGCCAAAAAGCTTCGCGATGCAGGCATGCGTATCATCCGTAATGCACACTATCCACAAGATCCGGCTTTTATGGATGCTTGTGACGAACTCGGACTATTCGTTATCGTAAATACTCCGGGATGGCAATTCTGGAATGAAGACCCAATCTTTGCAAAACGCGTATATGGCAACGTTCGTGATATGGTACGTCGCGATCGCAATCACCCATCTGTATTCTTATGGGAACCCATTCTAAACGAAACATGGTATCCTGAAGATTTTGCAAAAAACGTAAAAGACATTGTTACAGCAGAATTCCCATACAAAAACAGCCATTCGGCATCTGATCACGAGGCACGTGGTAGCCAATACTATGATATTCAGTTTACCCATCCGATGAACTCTGATAAAGAATGGGCACTGAAAAAGCAAGACGCAACCAAAACATACTTCACCCGTGAATGGGGAGACAATGTTGACGACTGGAATTCGCACAATTCTCCGAGTCGTGTAAGTACAGCTTGGGGAGAACAAGCTATGTTGGTACAAACACAACATTACGCAGATCCTTCGTATCCATACACATCATACGAAGCATTATTCCATACAAATCGCCAACACTTCGGTGGTACTCTTTGGCACTCTTTCGATCACCAACGTGGCTACCACCCCGACCCTTTCTACGGAGGTGTAATGGATGTATTCCGTCAGCCAAAGTATTCATATTACATGTTTATGGCTCAGCGCCCGGTTGATTCTCTAAATATCATGGCCGAAAACGGACCAATGGTTTACATCGCCCACGAAATGACTCCATTCTCGGGAAAAGACGTTGTTGTATATTCCAATTGTGATGAAGTTCGCCTTACCGTAGGAGCAACCGGTAAAACATATACATATAAAAAAGACAAGGCACGTAAAGGAATGCCTTCTCCAATCATTACATTCAATGATGTATTTGATTTTATGGATGATAAAAACCAATCCCGACACGGCAAAGGAAATAACGTGTTCATGTTGGCAGAAGGAATTATTGACGGAAAAGTTGTAGCAACGTATCGCAAAGAACCTGCTCGTCGCCCATCAAAAATAGTCCTATGGCTCGACAATGAAGGTGTAGATCTTAAAGCAGACGGTTCAGACATGGTAACTGTTGTTGCCGGAGTTGCAGATGGCAAAGGCAACATCAAACGCCTCAACAACTACTTTATCAAGTTTAATGTAGAAGGAGAAGGTCGTTTAGTTGGAGATTCTGAACACATGAACAATCCACGTCCTGTAGTTTGGGGTACAGCCCCGGTTCTTATTCAATCAACAGATAAAGCCGGTAAAATCAAAGTTACAGCTGAGGTTTTATTTGAAGGACAACAAATGCCTACAGCAGGAGAACTCATCTTCGAATCTATACCTTCTGATAAAGTTGAGATTGTCAACACCTCTGAGTTAAGCCAAATTGGTAAAACTACAACTGCCACAGCAAGCATATCTACAAACAAAGATGAGCTTCAGAAAGAAATAGATCGATTAAAAAAAGAAGTAAACACATACAAACTGAAAGAAGTAGAAAAGCAACAAGCCGAATTTGGCGAAAAAAGATAATCTACCCCGATCAGTAAAATAAATAAGCGGAGCAACTTAATATTGTCCGTAATAAAAAAGATCGCACAGTTTTGTGCGATCTTTTTTATTACGGACAATATTGTAAATAAATCACTCGATACGAAGATACTTTTCATTAAGATCAATAATAATCACTTCACACTGTTTAAAAAATCCTACACCTAATTCTCCATCACAGATCGACTGATCTACTAACTGAAAACCTGTAAAGCTCTTTTTCTCATCACCGACCTTCAACTCCACTTCTGGAATACGCCGTGATTTAAGATAAGCAGATCCTGCAAACCCTCTTACGAATGTTGAATCTGATTCACGTTCCACATTCCTCAACAATTCAGGATTGTTCTTGTGTATATTTGCATTAATATGTCCACTCATGGCAGCCCCTGTATCGCAAAACATAAGTAATCTTTGATTTTCACAATATACCTCCATAAGCATACGATTACCGGATAAAGAAACATTTGACAAGTTACAATTATCACTTTGTGTACTTCCCAAAAAAGTTATCTCATTAGCTTTCGGTTCTATCTTAATAGCCCCTACATCTTGCATAAATGGTACACCTAAAACAGCTTCAATAGTAATACTATCTTTTGGATAGTCCGTATTACCAATATATACAGGCATATTTAAATAAAGGATATTCCCAATCTTGATCGTATCTATTACACCAAGACTGGTATAATCGTGACCTCCTACTCCCCCCATCAAAATAGAGTCTGCAACTACCCTTATATTATGCTTATCTGCAAAGTTTTTTGATACGAAAGATGCCGCAGCACCAGTATCAAAAATAAATGGCTCCACTACTCCATTCATTTCTACCGGCACATACCAAAGTCTGTCTGAACCAATTGTATTTGTTGATAAGCTCACTTTGTTAGAAACCGTTTGATCTCTGACTACTTTACTTTGAGGAATTTCTTTTAAGCCCGAGACTATATTATAATTATTTTTAAGTCCTTTTAAAATAGCCCCATCTGTATTTATACTTATAAGCTGTTGGAGAACTTGTAATGCTTCATCTCCTTTTCCTTGTTTCACTAGTTCCAAAGAAAGAAACCCTATGAAACCCGCAACGTTTTCAGCACCAAGTTCAGTACCATAGTTATTTATTAACAGGCCAACAGCTTCTATTTTCTTTTGAGGATCATTATCGAATGCCAGACGAATACTCGCTTCACTTAATGCCCCGAGCATAGGATAATATAACGAGTCTTTTAGTGTTGGATATAACCTCCTAAGCTCTAGAAAATCCTCATTATTAAGCAAATCTGCCACTTTCTGATCAGCTTGTCCAAAAGACAAAACAGAATACAAACTAATGATAAATACTAATAAGATCTTATTCATACACAAATCTATTTATTGAATACATTAATACAAGCAACCAAAAAATAAAAGGCAACCTTTTACTTAAATGAATATACTATGATAATAGGATTTTCATCTATCCCAATATTTATCAATGACTTCGGAATTGATTTTATAGCCCCTTTTTCCTGCAAAGCCGCAATCATATATGGAGTCACTAATTGAGCCCGTTCATCATCATCTACCCAAAACTCAGGCCAAAAAGGAACTCCTTCATCCAAATCATTACAGATACCGATCACGTTATTCCCTGGAACTTGACTGCTGCATTCTTCATATGCTTTTGGTACAAGTTGAGACAACAACGACTTATCGGCTTTTGAATAGCGCTGAATATAAATATCCTCGCCTTTATAAACACGGAAATAGTAGAAATATTTCGTCTCAAAAAAATCGAAAACATGAATATCAGAATCATCACCACCACTGCTTTGAAGCTTAGAAATATCCGCTATTGATGTATAATAACCATCATTATTCTCACGATTCAAAACACAAGTCGGAATAATTCCTTTTTCACTGACTCTGTATATCGTATCATTGCAAGGAGTAAAAGCTAAAGCACCATCTTTAGTTGGTGAAAAAGAAATTTCCTTCATATAACAAACTTCTTTGTCGACAGATTGAGGGAATGGAGTTATACTATCGACAATACTTCCGTTTTGGTCTTGCAAAGCTACTAACCAAGGAGAAATAGTTATTGGAGACATCACAATACCTTTTAATGCTTTTTTCTCATTCGGTAATGCAACCATACCACTACTTTGCATCAGGGAAGAATCTTTTCCTATAAATGCACCATCAAAGGAATATACCAAAGGAGTCTCTCCATACTGAAAGATATAAAGTTGGTCATTACCCTTTCCTATAGCGAGCTCACTTACCGATCGATACTCACCCGGACCATTGCCATATGATGCAATTTGTTTGATAAATTTACCTGTACGATCAAACTGCAATACCTTGTTGTTCTTCCCATTATAAACAAATATATAATCCTGATTCATACAAAGAGCCAATGGGTTACTAATCAAACTTTCGTTGGTAGTCTCTAACGGAATATATTCGATTTGCTTCACATCATCTTTAATTGATATCAAATCTTTTTGAACGATTGCATCACGCATATCAATCATTACGAATAAATCATTGTTATTCGAAGCTATTTCACAAGACCATAAAGAGCAAAACAATCCGAATAAGCCTAAAGGATAAAAAATAGTTTTCATGGCAATTTCATTTTAGAATAGAAAAAATCCCAATCGACAAACGTATCGATTGGGATTACAAATATGTATAAATATTTTTATATCAGGCTATTTCTTGTCTACAATCATACAAACGGTTGCATCACCGGTTACATTTACTGAGGTGCGAAGCATATCAAGTGGACGATCTACACCCAATATCAAAGCCAATGCTTCTGTTGGAATACCAACTGCTGCCAAAACCATTGTCAAAATTACATAGCTTCCGCCCGGAATCGCAGGTGTACCTATCGACGACAACACCGTCATGAAGATAATAGTAATAATCTGCATAAACGACAGGTCGATTCCTAGTACTTGCGCAATAAACAACACCGCAATAGTCTGGTAGCAACTAGTGCCATCCATATTAATTGTAGCACCAATCGGAAGCACAAAAGTTGCTGTTTGTTTCGATACACCAAGCACTTTTTGCACGTTTTCGAGATTGAAAGGCAATGCTGCCGCACTCGAACTCGTTGTAAAAGCAATCAATTGTACCGGATACATTGCTTTTATAAATTCTCCATATTTAAACTTTCCAAAGAGTGCAATCAAACCGGGATAGAATACTAGCATCAAGATAAACAAACCCACAATTACGGTAAGAGCATATAATCCAAGTGCGGCAAACACAGAAACATCGCCCGAAAAATCGACGACCAGTCCGGCCATCAATGCAGCCACACCATAAGGAGCTAATACAATAATATAATCAACCATTTTCAAGATTACCGAATACAAGTCGTCGATAAGTTTCAAAACCGTTCCTACCTTGTCTTGTCCCAAGCTAATAGCCGCTGCCCCCATCAACATCGCAAAAAAGATAACCTGAAGCGTACGCTGATTGTCAGACATAGCCGCCACAATGTTTGAAGGAACAATCTCTTCCAAAAAAGAAAGCATCTTACGTTCTTTTGCAGCCTCTTGCACTTGCGTAACTTCAGCTTTCACCCCATATTCGGCACGTATCGAATCCAACTTGGATGCATCAATTACCTTACCGGGACGAATCACCAAAGCCAGAGCTAATCCTACCAAAACGGCAACAAGTGTAGTTGCCATATAAATACCAACCACCTTTACTCCTACTCCGGCAAACTTCTTGATATCACCAATAGCCGTAACACCTTTTATCAAAGAAACAAAGATCAGCGGAATGGCTATTAATTGAAGTAATCGAATAAACAAACGTCCGAATGGCGTAATCCATTCTGAAATAAACGGACCTCCGTTAAGTTTTACACCAACAAAGCCCACTACAATACCAAGCAGCATCCCTATAAAAATCTGAATATAGAGCGGCAATCCTTTCAACAACTTAAATAGTTTCATACAATCTCTTCATTATTAAACATTTCTTTATATAAACATGAATAAATCTAACATTGTTGCGATCGCAAAAGACTCATTACATTGATATAACCACAATTAGACAAACCAGTCACACATACTATTTTAAAAATTTAATTATATTTGTCGAGAGATCAACAATTACTAATTATAAAACCCATGAAGAAACATAAGTATTTTATATTGGCCTCGTCTATTTGTTGCACACTAAGTGCCACTGCGCAGGTCAATCAAAGCAAGCTATACCCTTTGCCTCAACAAATTGAAGACAACAACCAGCGTGTGGTTGCCGACAAAGCATATTACATTAAGACCGACAAAATAAAAGACGCAACTTCCAACGCTCTTCTCAAAACCGTATTACCAGTTGATGCAAAAGGAAAAGGCACCCCAATCCACATCAAACAACTAGAAAACAATAGCGGGGAGATGACACGCTCGGGAGCATACATTCTCACCATCGGAGCTAAAGAAATTACCATCGAAGCAGCCGATAGCCGCGGTCTATTCTACGCTTTACAAACATTGAAGCAAGTGCAGGAAAAAGACAATCGAGGCAACATTCTTCTACCCGTTTGTTCGATAACCGACTACCCCGACGTAGCATTTCGAGGCACAGTAGAAGGTTTCTACGGAGAGCCTTGGAGTCATCAAGACCGCTTGGAGCAACTTCGCTTCTACGGAGCATTAAAATTAAACACCTATATCTACGGACCTAAAGATGATCCGTATCACAGTTCGCCACACTGGCGCGACGCCTACCCTGCAGATCAAGCCGCACAAATCAAAGAGCTCGCACAAGAAGCAGCTAAAAACAAAGTCGATTTCGTATGGGCAATTCACCCGGGAAAAGACATCAAATGGAACAAAAGCGACAGCATGGCTATCGTAAAGAAGTTTGACATGATGTATGATCTTGGCGTGCGTTCATTTGCCGTATTCTTTGACGATATATCGGGCGAAGGAACAAAACCTGAAAAACAAGCAGGAGTACTTAATTATATTCACAACGAGTTTATCTCGAAAAAGAAAGATGTAACTCCGCTTATCATGTGTCCTACAGAATACAATAAGAGTTGGTCAAATCCGAAGCCGGGCACTTACCTCGACATCTTGGGCGAACAACTCGATCCGTCTATTCACATCATGTGGACAGGCAACCGCGTTGTTGATGACATCACACTTGAAGGCCTTGAGTGGGTAAACAACAGAATCAAACGTCCGGCCTATGTATGGTGGAACTTTCCTGTAAGCGATTACGTACGCGACCATTTATTGATGGGACCGTCGTACGGACTAGACACCAATGCAAAGCATGCAATGTCGGGATTTGTCTCAAACCCTATGGACAAAGCAGAAGCATCTAAAGTAGCCATCTTTGGCGCGGCAAACTATGCTTGGAACGTTGACAACTACAATCCCGATAAGTCGTGGAATGATGCTTGCGAATACATTATGCCCGAAGCAGCCGAAGCCTTTAAATGTTTCAATGCACACAATAGCGATCCCGGACACAACGGTCATAGATACCGCAGAGATGAATCGACAAAGATCAAACCTGTCGTAAATCGCTTTCTCGAAAGTTACGAAAAGGGACACTTGTCTGATGCAGATGGCAAGCAAATCTACTACACATTCGACGAGATATCAAAGGCTCCTGAAATCATCAAAAGCAAAAGCACCAACAAGCGTTTGCTTGAGCAGATTGATCCGTGGTTGCAACAATTTGAGTTGCTTGGTAATGCCGGAAAGAATACAATCGTTTTGGCCGGAAACTGGCAAGGCCATAAACTCCCTGAGGTATGGGCCAACTTTGTTGACATCAACTCTCTGCTTTCCCAAATGAACAAGCTAGATCAAACGTTGAATCAGAACCCATATCAACCGGGCGTAAAAACAGGATCGCTCGTACTTACTCCTTTTGTGAATCGAGTATCGGGACGAATCGAAAAAGAGTTTATCAATACACTCAAAGGCAATAAAGCCAACGCGATGGAAGCAGCAATCAGCTCTACACCTTCTGTGTTTACGAATATCGGACAACTAAAACACCAACCAACTAAACTAAGCGATGCTAAGATTGCGATTGTTCCTCTCCTTGAGGTGATCAACATTCAGCCGGGAAGCTATTTGGGTATGGCTTGGGGGGAAGATCGTATGGCCGACAAACTGACATTTAATCTACCAAACAAAGAGTTGCTTACATGGGGAGAGTTTCAAGCTTCGACCGATGGCAAAACCTGGAGTAAACTACAAACGGAAGATAAAAACGGCAAAGGCGTTATCGAAAACATTCCGACGGGAACTAAGTATCTGCGATTTACGAATACCTCTTCGACCGATCAGCAGATCTATATGCTCGACTTTACTATCAGTGTAAAGGCTGATAACAACATTGCCCCTACCTATTATTGCAACGACAACAACTTGAAAAGCTTTACGATGCTTGCACCATACAAGCCTCTTACGTTCGACAAAACCGAAACAGATGCCAAAAGCGTAGCGTTGCTTGTCTCAGACAACAAAGCCGGAGCAACTGTAAAAGCTGTAATGCCCGATGGCGAAGAACGTATCATTTACGAAGGCAAAGACCAATTCATTCAACTAACCGACGCATGCCTGCAAAATGCAAAAGCTGTGAAGTTAGAGATTACATGCTCTGAGCCAATCAAAGTACATGAGGTAATCTGGAACTAACGAACTATCTCTATAATCGGATAGGAGGTGATGGATTAGTTCCATCACCGACCTTCCACAGCACCGTACGTACCGTTCGGTATACGGCGCCTCCTTAATTTACATTAGCAACCTTGCGGTAATAATCTGAAAAGAAGATATAACCAGACCG
>JBOGCF010000008.1:0-86577 GCA_051656605.1 Tannerellaceae bacterium
TTCATGAAAAATCAGATGAAACGAGATAAAAAACACCCGAAAGCTCGAAAAAAGACCCGAGAAAAAAGAAAAAAAGCGGGAAGTTCGGAGTAAAGAAGAGCTTAATCTGCCCATTTATGTAGTCGAAGAAATAAAAATCAGAAGTAATCGTTGCAATGAAACTTTAGCTATAGGCCTACAAAGTTTCTTATAGAAGGGAGAAAAAAGAGAATGCTCGCCGAAAAAAAGTCCAGCAATAGTATAAAAGAAAGCTCGTAGAGGTTCAACATAATAAAAGGAGAAGTAAGAAAAAGTAGTCCATGTTCTATATTAAAGGCTCAACATCCAAAAATAAACCTGATATATTCACAAAATAAACCTTGCTAGGTTCTTCCAAAAACCAAACTTACTTTTTATAAAAACCTAGAGACCTTTTTCCAAGAACCATGCTTGGTTCTAAAAAGAAGGTTATTGCCAAGAAAAATACTCCTACTCCTCCTTATTTAAAATATGCAGGTGTGCCAAAGCAGCATAACTCGTTTGACTGAATTCGCTTTAATCGAATCAACAAATACAACATACATATATATATTATATGCCTAAATGAAATAGTTCGTAAGAAAATCAACAAGCAAATAAAAGATGCCAGCCTTTAATCGCAATACAATTTTAAAAACATCTCGACCAATAATAGAATACATGTATTTATTGCGTATTGCTAGGTATATACAAACATTTAATATCTTACAAACTCATATAAATAGAAAAAGCGCGAAGAAATCTTCGCGCTTTTTCTATTTCGAAATATTTATCGTATCATTAAAGTTTACTGATCACTTTAAGCATTTGCTCTCCTAAGCCAATTCGATAACCTTGAGAAACAAAAACTACTCGACCAAATGTATCAGCAATGATAAAAATCGGAAGATTATCTCCGGTAGGAAGATTCATCGATTTAACAATCATATTTGTTATTTGATCGTTATCATCTACACCAAATGTAATATTTGATGGCAAGCCTGGGAATTCAGCCTTATCGAATGAGTTCAATTGTTTTTCACTCTTAAAAAGTAACACCATTTGACGTCCCCACTTCTCAAACTGCTCACGATCTTTAGCTAGATCTCGCATTGCGTGATTGGTCGGCTCTTGACGTGCCCCTAAAATAGCAAGTACAAAATATCCACGACCTGTAGTATTTAAAATCGATTGTAACTCATGACTACCCGCCGGATAGAATTTAGCCTCCGGATCAATGGTTCCAATGACTTGAATCTCCTCTTTATTCTCTCTCATCACAAGAGCTGTTTCTGTTGCTTTATTTGCAGAGACATCAAAGAAATCAAGATTAACCAATACAGTTCCATTCGCCATTCTAGTACCAGTTACCATCATATAATAACCTTGATCTAATGAAAGTGGCTTTTTAAGCAAGTTGGACCAACTGTTACCTGCTTCCATATCTGCACCACCTTTATTTCTAAAGTTCAATGTCTCAAACGTATTATTACGATATTCGGCAATCGAGAAATGACTGTAATATTTAGGATCTTCCAAGGCTTTAATTGCGTTATAGGTTGCAGTTAAAGTTCCTTGCTTGATCTCTTCTACCTGTGGAGCAGAGAAGTTTACATCAATCCATTTTCCTTCGAAGAAGTATTGAGTTTTTCCTGTTACGCTTTCAATTCGAGCAGGAATGCCAATCGAACGACAAACTGCAACAAAAAATAAATCTCTCGAGTCATCATCTGTCAATTTAGAGCCAAGAACACCCACAGGACTAATCGAAATCTTTTGAGGATTTAAGTCGTTAAGAACTTTCAAGTCCTTACACATTTGAATGATCACCTCCGGATTCGATACTGCTTTCTGAATAAATTCAGCGTCTAACTGTGATTGTATCGCTCCTTTATAAGGAGAAAGCATCTCCATCTTGATTCGTGGATTCAATACATACTCGACGAAAATATCTTCCTCAATACCTGGTAAACGTTTTGAGTTACTCAAGTGATCTATCAACACAGACTCTGGAGTATCACGTAAATCCTTTGCAGATATTACTCCAAGAAGTGCAAGAGCTGTTTCTTTTTGATCTGCCGGAGTATTAATAAGGAATGATTCTATTTCTTTCCAATTCCCACGGCTTCCTTGAATAAAGTCCCAAACTTTGAAGTCTGGCATTCCCAAAACTTGCGCTAAACTATCAGAAGAGGCTTCATTCATAAAAGTTGCTACATAAGCATTACGAATCTTATCTTCTTCTTGTAATCGAATTGCATTTGCGGCTTTTTGATCTTCTGTTACCGGAGTCTGAATACTACCATCTACAGGAGGAACTAAATCAAATGCTATATCAAAAATATCACCTTGTTTCTTGTCTAAGATTACTATTACGGTATCTTGCTTACCAAAGGATACTTTATTCAAACCAAATTGATTGTTTTCACTTGCCCAAACAATCATATCACCTAAACCTGCCGTCAATGATGTAAAACCATTCTGATCAGCAATTTTATGAGCTACCGTAAATAATTCGGCATAGTTGTACACTTTAAAATCTACAGATGCATTTGCGACTGCTTCACCATTTGTATCAACGACTTTTATAACAGCAGATGCTACCGGAGCGTAGTTTTCTGTGATATTAATCTCCGTAAAACATTTATTCTGATCCATTATCTCTTCAGATCCTGCATAGTTTCCGAATACTTTCGTATGCATTAACATTCCTCGATAAGCAGGACCATTAAACCATCCAAGATTTAATACAGGTTCCGGCTCGCATGCTCCTAAGAAATACCATTTCCCATTCACCCAAGCTTCTACCCATGCATGATTATCATCCGTATGTGCCCAACGAGGGGTATAAACTTGACGTGCCGGAATACCTACAGCTCGTAAAGCTGCCGTTGTAAAGGTTGATTCTTCTCCACAACGACCATATGCTGTTTTCATTGTTGCTAGTGGCGAACTTGTTCGTGCGTCAGATGGTGTATAAATAGCTTTTTCATGACACCAATGGTTCACTTCCAATACAGCATCATACATTGATAGACCTTTTACACGATCTTTCAACTCATCATAAAATACAATTCTAGAAGAATCTAAGTTTTCGTTATTGATGCGAAGTGGTAATACGTAATGACGGAAAATATCATCAGGTATCGAATCTCCCCAAGGCATTTCTTCTTTTGCTTTTAAAGCTGTTTTTACGCTTGATAAAAACAGCTCTCCATTGTAATCTGTAATATCACCCAATGGCATATAGGCATAAAGAAAAGATATTGCATCTTTTTCATCTGCAGTCATTGGTTTCTGAAATACACTAAAAAGTGTATCATTCGCAATTTCTTCTTGCTTAGACTTCAAATCTGATTCTATTCTGTGGCGTGCAGACGAATCTTTAATTACTCCTGACTCTTTACATGCACTCAATAGCACAGCAAAGAAGACAAATAGATATATTGCTCGATTCATATTGAAATATTTTGTACCAAAGATAATCAATAATCTACAAATCAGGAGATAAAATAAGAAAGGTCCAAATAGAATTATCCAAGAAAGGATATCCTAGTGAATTATCTTTTAAGTAGATATGCTAATAATACACTATATTTCAATGCATTAATTTAGATCACACGTTTTTTGTTTATTTTTTTCGATAAAAAGCTTGCAGAAATAAAAAAAGGTTGTACTTTTGTAACCGTAAACGTCATGCGGATGTGGCGTAATTGGTAGCCGCGCTAGACTTAGGATCTAGTGCCGAGAGGCGTGGGGGTTCGAGTCCCTTCATCCGCACGTTAAAAGCTTCGAGAGAAATCTCGGAGCTTTTTTTTATTTACACCCATCAATAAAATACCGCTACAAACGGCTCAGGAATTTGGGCTCACCCGATAAACTATGGGACTTATTTTTTATAGAGTCTTTCTATTATGAATACACAAGGGCTTTTACTTCTTGCTCAGATTGTATTACCAACCGATATCTTAACCAAGTTTGTTATTATCAAAGTTGAAACAAATAACAATGAGATTCGTATATATTTAGACGAGATTGCTGATAAAGAATTCGTAGAAAATACTCATATCGAATCAAAAGGCTTTACCGACCTCTGGTTGCAGTCCGAGATTTTCCAATAAAAGATAAAGGAGTCGATTTGATCGTTCAACGTAGACGTTGGTATGACAATCTAACTAAAAAATCCTTTTCGGTTCCATTTGATAGACTTAAAACTGACGAGACTCGCTAATCAAAAGAGTTTACGGCTTTTTTTAAGAAGTGTATGAAGACTAAGCCTACAACTTCCCGTTCGTTTGAGAATTATTATCTCATCAACGGAGATACTTTTAAGAAGCAATACGAACTATTGATTTATTTCATATATAGAAACTTGTTTGGTATGCATTTGCAGAAGCATTTAATGCTAAAATTAAAGCTTCCAGAGCAAGCTTAAGAGGCGTTATTGATGTAAAGTTTTTTCTGTTTAGATTAAGCAAACTATATGCAAAATCCCCATGGTTTATCAGATGAGCCAAGAAAGCCAACCTTAAAGTAAAAGCACAAAAAAAGGTAACCGAATAATCGATTACCTTTTTTGTTGTCTCACGAGGATTCGAACCCTGACTAACAGAACCAAAAACTGCTGTGCTACCATTACACCATGAGACAATCCTAAAACAATTAAGCTTTGCTTTATTTATTCAGCAACTTTGTTTCTCAATTGCGATGCAAAGATAGGTCATGTTTTTTAAACATCCAAATCTTTGCACCACTTTTTTTACTTTGCAATCAACAAGAAATAGTTCTTTTTGCCTTTTTGAGCCAACAAATATTTGCCGTTCAATAATTTAGAATCATCTATAATTTCGTCAAAAACTTGAAGTTTTTCTTTGTTTAATGATACACCTCCACTTTGAACAAGCTTTCTCATCTCTCCCTTTGATGGAAATACAGCTGCTGCTTCTGTCAATAGATCTACAGCTTTCACTCCTTCTTTCAAGGCATCTTTAGAGATTTCAAATTGAGGGACACCTTCAAATACAGAAAGCAAAGTATCCTCATCTAATTTTTTCAAAGCTTCTGCAGTTGAATTACCAAAAAGAATAGATGAAGCTTCTACTGCTGCTTCATAATCCTCCATAGAGTGAACCATAACAGTGATTTCTTGCGCCAATCTTTTTTGCATTGGACGTAGATGTGGAGCTTCTGCTTGCTCTTTTGCTAATGCCTCAATCTCTTCTTTTGATAGAGATGTAAAGATCTTCATATATTTCTCAGCATCACCATCACTTACATTCAACCAGAATTGATAGAATTTATAAGGAGATGTATAGCGACGATCAAGCCAAACGTTTCCTGATTCAGTTTTACCAAACTTACCACCATCTGCTTTTGTAATCAACGGACAAGTAAGAGCAAACGCTTCACCTCCAGTTTTACGGCGAATCAATTCAGTTCCTGTTGTAATGTTACCCCATTGATCTGAACCACCCATCTGTAAGCGACAGCCTTCGTTTTGATATAAATACAAGTAATCGTATCCTTGAAGCAATTGGTAAGAAAATTCTGTAAAAGACAAACCTACGTTAGATTCTGAACTCAAACGTTTCTTTACAGAGTCCTTAGCCATCATATAATTAACAGTAAGGTGCTTACCAATATCACGAATGAAATTAAGAAACGAGTAGTTTTTCATCCAGTCGTAATTGTTTACCAACTTAGCTGCATTAGGCGCATCTGAATGGAAATCCAAAAATTTCTCTAGTTGTTTTCTAATTCCTTCTTGGTTGCGATGTAACGTCTCTTCATCAAGAAGATTACGCTCTTGTGATTTCATCGAAGGATCTCCGATCATACCTGTTGCACCACCAATCAATGCTATCGGTCTATGACCAGCACGTTGAAGATGTTTCAACATCATTACGCCTACAAGGTGACCAATATGTAAAGAGTCTGCTGTAGGGTCAATACCTACATAAGCAGACGTTAATTCTTTCTGCAATTGTTCTTCGGTACCGGGCATCATGTCGTGAATCATGCCCCTCCATCTTAATTCTTCTACAAAGTTCATGACTTATAAAATTTATATAATAACAAAGGTAAGACTTTATTCTTGATATCAAAATGCAAACAGCTTGTCTGCATTGACTTTCACAGCATTAGCAACCTGATCTAGATTAAGACCAAGAGAAGACGCTATGCGCTCATATACATTAGAAATTGAAATAGATCTATCATCAGTTTCAAGGAAAAGTGAATCTGGAAAAGCTACTTTCACAGCCTCTTCATTAAACCAATATCCAAATGAAAGAAAAAATCCATGAAAAATCAGTTGTGTCGCTTGCTGGGGCTTACCTCTGAATCCATGGACTATCCAATTAGATGTATCATTTAGATGCTTTTTTAGAGAAAGCAATTCATCAAAAGCTTTAACGCAGTGAATAATTATAGGCTTATTATAAGCTCTATTAATTTCCCACTGATCAATAAATACCTTTCGCTGTACATCAATTGAAACATGGCTATTCTTATCTAAACCTATTTCTCCCAATGCAACAACTTCAGACATTGCCAAGGTTTTACTTACCAGTGCAAGCTCGTGTTGAATATGACTTGTATGTATATAGTTTGGGTGTATTCCTACAGAACAGTAAGAATGAGCAGGTATTGTTTCGCCCGGAAATAAATTTACAATCGAGCGTACATTTAGTGTTTTTACGTTTTGATGTGTATGTATATCGTAATACGTCATTTCAGTTTAGGGAACAGGATCATACCCGCTACCTCCCCATGGATTACATCGCAATATACGTTTAATAGCTAATACTCCTCCTTTGAAAGGACCATATTTTTTTATGGCCTGTATTGTATATTCAGAACATGTGGGTGTATACCTACATGCTGGCGGCAATAATGGTGAAATACTATATTTATAGAAATAAACAGGAGCGAGCAAAAGCCAACTCAAAGCTTTTTTCATAATTCTGCTTCTAGCAATTTTTTTAATGCTCGATTAACGCCTTTCTCAACTTCCTTAAAACTCCTAACTTCCTTATCAACATAGATAAATGCAAGAAGAAGTGTTTTATCAGTAGGCATCATCTTTTCCAGTAAAGCATGCTTATTTACTCGGTATGCTTCCCTAACAAGACGCTTTAAAAGATTCCGCTTTACGGCTCGTTTGAATTTCTTCTTTGAAACACTCACCATCATAGAAACCGGAACTTCTCTTTTAGGTACTGTTTTATAAACGATACGTAAAGGAAAGGCCACAAACGATGACGCAGTATTATCAAACAATAGATCAATATCAATCTTACTGCAAAGTCGTTCTTCTTTCGAAAGCGTATTTTTATTTTCGTTCATTGATAGTTTGTAAAAAATGAAACCGCAAGGCTATCTGCGCAAAGGTAAAACTTTCGCATCAAATAGCATTGCGGTAAATAAAATATAAACTGATTTATATTTTTACTTTTTCTTCGCTTGTTCTTTTAGATACAACTCAAGAGCTGCGGTCATAGACGGTGCTGCTGCTGTTGGAGCTTCAATATCTAATCTTAGACCTGCATCTTTTACAGCTTTTGCTGTTGTTGGACCAAAACATCCGATCTTAACATCCGATTGCTCAAAATTTGGGAAGTTCTTCACCAATGAAGCAATACCCGAAGGACTAAAGAAAAGCAACATATCATAGTCGAACTTTTCTTCCGGTGTAAAATCGTTACTTACAGTTCTATACATTACCGCTTTGGAGTAATTGATCTTTTTCGCGTCTAGAAGTGAAAACAAATCTTCCTTGTGTACATCCGATACAGGCACAATATACTTCTCTTTGTTATGTTTAGCAATTACGCTTACAAGATCTTCGATTTTGCCTGTTTGTCCAAAGAAAATTTTTCTTTTTCTATAAACAATGTATTTTTGTAAGTATACAGCTACTGCCTCTGTCATACAGAAATATTTCATTGTTTCAGGTATGGTAATACGAAGTTCTTCACACAAGTGGAAGAAGTGATCTATTGCGGTACGGGCAGTAAAGATAACAGCTGTATGGTCAAGTATAGAAATCTTTTGTTGTCTAAATTCTTTCGAACTTAACGGTTCAACCTTTATAAAAGGTCGAAAATCGATATGCAATCCATATTTTTCAGCAATATCGAAATAAGGTGATTTCTCCGATGTAGGTCTCGGTTGTGACACCAAAACCTTTTTGATTTTCAAAGCCATAGCCAATCTTTCTGGATAAAGTTATACAAATAATCTAACCCCTCATACAGATAAATCAGAGGTAAAATTTCTTGGGCGCAAAGGTACAAAATCAAATAAAACAATTTATCTCTTTTACTGTAAAATATGCGGACAGACTTATTAATTATCACTAATCGAGAGAAAATTAGTATAATTAAAAGCAATATGTTTACATATCGTGAATAGTTTGGACTGAAATACAAGCACAAAACAGGAATATATAATAAAATGCCAATCGAGCCTATTACAGCTTGATAGTTTGTATTCCAAAGTTTGAGATAACTCTTATCATAGAAAATATAGCAATAAAGCATATATAATAATTGCTTCATTCCGAAATACAATAATAAAGCTACAAAGATAAGCGGCAAGAAGATCAGTGGCTTCAAATAAAAAAACTCAGGAATGTCAAAAATAGTCCCTGAAACTTTATAGATGGCAAGAGTTGAAAGGATTAATGTCTGCGTCATAATGAAACCACGAAAGAAAGATTCATTCCCGGCAGTAACCAAAAACAAACTTTGACGCTTCTTTATCTGAAAAAAATCTTGCAACATCTTATAAAACAACTTCACGCTGTTTCGATATACAATCGAAAAAACAACAAACAGAAGTATCAGTATGGTTAATACGATATCTTCTGTTTGCTGTTCTGCCACCAAATATGTAGACGACTCCGTATACGGAGACATTAGTATATTCAATATAGAGGTTAAGATCATAAATTTACCTTTGCTTCATTCAGAAAAACAAAGGTAAGAAAACAGACTCTCTCTGAAAATATTAATACAAAGATTCACGAATAATTTCAGACACAGTAGGATGAGGGAAAACCATCTCACGTAAATCACCCATCTTCATATTCTTTTCAATAGCCATCCCTGCAATCACAATCAGCTCCGATGCAGGATTGCCCAAAATATGAAAACCTAAAATTTCTTGCTCATTATTATAAAGGATCTTGCAAACCCCATTGACCATTTCATTTTCTGCAACAAAACGCCCCGAGAAAGACATGGAAATGTTTTTCGCTTCATAGGCAACACCTTCCGTCTTCAATTGCTCTTCAGTTTTTCCTACCCCTGCAAACTCCGGATTCGTGTACACAATACCAGGAATTGCCTTATAACTAATCGCTGTGTCGTATCCAAGAATCGTATTGATCGCAACTTCGGCTTCACGCACAGCCGTATGTGCTAACATAGAAAACCCTGTAATATCTCCACACGCATAGATATTCGGAATAGAAGTCTGCATGTGTTCATTTACCAACAAACCATTTCGAAAGCGAGCTAAATTAAGATTCTCAAGGCCACAACCGCTAAGAGTAGGACGACGCCCCACGCTCATCAGAATCTTTGACGCATACAATTCTGATTTTTCGCCGTTTTCATGTTCAAGAAACAACTTACCATCTTGGATTTCCATTACTTTAGTTGATAGATGAAACTTGATTCCTCGCTTTGTAAAATCAGCACGTAATAGCTCCGATAAAGCATGATCCATATTACCAAGTATCTCAGGAGCCATCTCGATTACCGTAACATCCACGTCAAGACTATTAAAGAGCGAGGCAAACTCCATACCAATTACTCCGCCACCCACAATAGCAATACTTTCGGGAAGTTCTTTAGTCGCTAAAGCCTCTCGGTGAGTCCACACATCAGCATTATTAATACCAGGAATAGGAGGTATGATCGTTTCAGAACCGGTACACAATAAAACATTTTTGGCAACATAAGAAATATCGTTACACGAAAGAGAAACCAGTGTGCTTTCGGCTTCGATTCCTGTAATTTCAACATTTCCTTTTACAACCTCTGCTTCGTGATTCGTTAGTTTTGCCCTAATTCCTGCCACAAGTTTCTTTATTGTTTTATTCTTTCGGGCATGAATCTTTCCATAATCAAACGATACATCATTTGCATAGACTCCATATTTAGAGGCTCCTTTTGCCTGATCATATACTTTTGCCGAATAAAGCATTGTCTTGGTTGGTATACAACCTTCGTTCAAACAAACCCCTCCTAAATCGGCTTTCTCAAATAGGATTGTTTTTAAACCCTCGGCAGCAGCACGCTCTGCTGCCGTATATCCTGCCGGACCACCGCCAATAATGGCTACATCATACAAGTTTTCCATATCTTCATAGTATTATAGTATATAAGGATTTATTTTGCGGTTATCTCATCTTCACTTCAATATTAGGATTGATCCGTAAAATAAACTTTAGAAATAAGTCTTTATTTTCGGGTGAGATAGCATATACTTTCTCTCCGGTATGTATATAGATTTTGTCGCTCGAAAGCGCATAAAGCCATTGCTTCTTGCCTTTTACGTCGATCGACGTTATTGAACTGATCGGAATAGATGCCTCTTTAAATTTCGAGCACTTCAGTACTAAATCATTTGAAGTCGTAATCGTATACGTTGTATTCTGCAATACGTTGGTAAAAAGCAATACCAGAGCGATCGACAAAAGAATAGGTACAATAAGACCACTCCACATAAAATAGACGCAAAGAGCTGCCGAACACAAAATAATAACGTGAAACCAAAGATCTACTTTCGACCGAAATATTTTATCCATTTTTTCTTTCTACTTTTTGCGAAAGATAATAAAAATAAGAGTTCTTCCCATATACTTTTTCGCTTTTCATGATGAAGGCTAAAATGCATCATCGCATCCGTTAAGCTTAGACAGGTACGTGTCTAAGATGTGTACACGGTCGTGACGCATTCTTGTCATATACCTGTCTAAGTTGTGTACACGGTCGTGTCTAAGCTTAACTCTCACGACAAATCTATTTAATCATAATATATAGTAAGTTTATTAATCATTTTATTTATAGAACAAAGTAACCGACAAGATGCGATAGATTCAAAAACTTATTCTATAACTTTGCCGCAACATTTACATCTTCACCATGGTACATAAATATGATTTTTTGGTAATTGGCTCGGGCATTGCCGGAATGAGTTTTGCCTTGAAAGTAGCCCACAAAGGTAAAGTAGCCATTATTTGTAAAACAGCTCTTGAAGATGCTAATACATTTTATGCACAGGGAGGAATAGCCTCTGTTACTAACCCGATCGATGATTTTGAAAAACATATCCAAGACACACTGATTGCCGGCGACGGACATTGTGATCGCGATGTGGTAGAAAAGGTAGTAAAAGAAGCACCCTTACAGATCAATGAATTAGTGAATTGGGGCGTAGATTTTGACAAAGACGACAAAGGAAATTTCGACCTGCATAGAGAGGGCGGACACTCTGAGTTTCGCATTCTTCACCATAAAGACTCTACGGGTGCAGAAATACAAGAAAGTTTGATCACACGTATAAAGTCACATCCCAATATCGATGTGTACGATCATCACTTTGCCATAGAGATCTTGACTCAGCACCACTTGGGCGAAAAAATATCTCGCCATCGTCGCGATACCGAATGCTATGGTGCGTATATTTTTGACCACCGCACACGCAATATTGATACGTTTCTTTCCAAAGTAACGCTTATGGCAACCGGAGGAATTGGAAGTATCTATCAAACAACAACCAACCCTCTGATCGCAACCGGCGACGGTATCGCAATGGTTTATAGAGCCAAAGGAGAGGTGAAAGACATGGAGTTTGTTCAGTTTCATCCTACCGCATTATTCCACAGCGAAGAGCGACCTTCATTTCTCATCACCGAAGCCATGCGCGGATATGGCGGTGTACTTCGTACGATCGACGGACAAGAATTCATGCACAAGTACGATAGTCGAGGATCGCTTGCTCCGCGTGATATCGTAGCCAGGTCTATTGATACGGAAATGAAGACCAGAGGTGACGAGCACGTCTACCTTGACGTTACACATAAAGATGCCGAAACTACAAAAAAACATTTTCCTAACATCTATCAAAAGTGTTTGAGTCTCGGTATTGATATCACCAAGGAATACATTCCGGTTGCACCGGCTGCTCACTATTTATGCGGAGGTATTGCCGTAGATCTTAACAGTGAATCATCCATCAAGCGCTTATACGCAGTTGGAGAATGTGCTTGCACAGGACTGCACGGAGCCAACCGTTTGGCTTCAAACTCATTGATCGAAGCAGTTGTGTTTGCTGATGCCGCTTCCAAACATGCTTTATATAGCATGGAAGACTATACTTATAATACGGCCATTCCTTCTTGGAACGACGAGGGGACTTCACTCACCGAAGAGCTGATCCTTATCACGCAAAGTGCAAAAGAAGTAGGTATGATTATGTCGAGCTACGTAGGTATTGTAAGAAGCAACCTTCGCCTCAAACGAGCAATGGATAGATTAGAAATCTTATATCGTGAAACGGAGAATCTATTTACACGCTCTGTAGTTTCGAAAGAAATTTGCGAATTGCGCAATATTATTAATGTCGCATATTTAGTTATTAAACATGCCACGCAACGCAAAGAGAGCAGGGGATTACATTATACGGTAGACTATCCACAAAAGAATGAAATAAAGGAAGTACGCTTTACTACAAAGAGGGCATACCTCAAAGAAGTAGAAGAATGATTCATCTCTTAATTCAATAAAAACAACGCTGAATACGAATCGTAAGATTTATAGTTCAGCGTTGTTTGTTTATAAAAAAACCGGGACATCACAGTGTGACTCCCGGCTCTAAACTTAACTTCGTATTATACATCAATAGTTATGTTTCATAGGTTCGAAGTAGCCTTGTGGGTGAAGACATGCAGGACATGCTCCCGGAGCTTTCTTTCCTTTGTGCACATATCCGCACTCACGACATTGCCATTCGATTTCCTCTTCTCTTTCAAAGAAGTTCTTATCTTTCAAATGTGAAAGAAGTTCTTTATATCTCTTTTCGTGTTCAACTTCTACTTTTGCTACGTTTCTAAAGCAAGCTGCCACAGCTTTGAAACCTTCAGCTTCTGCTACATCTGCAAACGTTGGATAAAGAATAGACCATTCTTCGTATTCTCCCGCGATTGCTTCTTCAAGGTTCAATTCGGTAATGCTAATAACGCCTGCAGGATATGAAGAGGTTATTTCTACCATACCGCCTTCAAGGAAGCTAAAGAAACGTTTTGCGTGTTCTTTTTCTTGATTTGCAGTTTCTTCAAAAACGCCTGCAATTTGCTCCAATCCTTCTTTGCGAGCTACAGATGCATAATACGTATAACGATTACGTGCTTGTGATTCTCCGGCAAATGCCTTTAATAGGTTTTGTTCTGTTTGTGTTCCTTTAATACTCTTTTCCATAATATGATTGATTTATAAGTAAGATCAAATTCGTTAGTTATGCTATTTATAATCTCTATAAATAACAGACCTTAAGAAAGTATTGTTTGTTTGATGAGCCTATTTTATAAGTTCAAATAGCTTGGTTTAACAGTTTAAATTAAAACACAGTGTGAATTTTAATACTTTACCTCTTTATTATTAATACCTTTGCACCCTCGTTAAAAAAAAAGGAAATTAAATGTACAGAAAGTTAGCTTTTCGACCGGTCATTTTCGACACGTTGAAGAATTACTCAAAAGAGAAGTTTATTTCCGACCTCGTGGCCGGTATAAATGTCGGCATCGTTGCCTTACCATTATCAATAGCCTTTGGTACCGCATCAGGTGTTAGTCCAGAAAAAGGTATAATCACTGCAATCGTAGCCGGGTTTATAGGCTCTATGCTCGGAGGATGTTCCATTCAGATCACAGGACCTACAGGTGCTTTAATCGTTACCGTTTTCGGGATTATTGCGCAATTCGGGATGGAAGGATTGGCCATTGCAACTTTTATGGGTGGGATCATGCTCATCTTGATGGGATTGTTGCGCATGGGAACCGTGATAAAGTTTATTCCATATCCGATCGTAGTAGGTTTTACTAGTGGTATTGCCCTTAGTATTTTTACTTCGCAAGTGAAAGACTTTCTCGGACTTACGCTAGATGAGAATCCTGTAGACTTTGTTTCGAAGTGGATTGCTATATTCCGAAATATAGAAACCATTAATCCGGCACCACTAATCGTTTCCATTATTACAATCTTATTTATTAAGCTTTCGCCAAAGGTATCGAAGAAAATACCAGGTGCATTGATTGCTATTATTGTAATGAGTGCGGTAGTTTTTGCGCTACGTGAGTATGCCGGATTTAAAGGGATTGAAACCATTGGTGATAGATTCGTTATCGATACATCGATTCCAGCGCCACACATGCTTACTCTCAATATGGAAACAATCAATCAACTGTTTCCTACAGCTTTCACCATTGCAATATTGGGAGCCATCGTATCGTTGCTTTCTGCAACAGTTGCCGATGGAATGATCGGACAGAAGCATGATGCAAACACCGAGCTAGTAGCACAAGGTGTGGCCAACTTGTTTACTCCACTTTTTGGAGGTATTCCTGCAACCGGAGCCGTAGCACGTACCATTACCAATATAAACAACGGTGGTCGCACACCTATTGCAGGTATGATTCATGCGGTAGTATTGTTGGTGAT
Source organism: Tannerellaceae bacterium (assembly GCA_051656605.1). Taxonomy (GTDB): domain Bacteria; phylum Bacteroidota; class Bacteroidia; order Bacteroidales; family CAMTPD01; genus UBA12018. The sequence goes on from JBOGCF010000008.1 coordinate 14,727, forward strand.
ACTTGTTGTGCTAGGTTCACTTACAAAATACATTCCAATGGCTTGTCTTGCCGGTATCTTGGTGGTTGTATCTTATAATATGAGTGAATGGCGCACGTTCCGTTCTTTGATGAAAAACCCAAAATCGGAAGCTGCAGTATTAATTACTACATTTATTCTTACAGTTGTATTCAGCCTTACCATTGCTATCGAGGTTGGATTACTATTAGCAATGGTATTATTTTTACGCCGTGTAGCAGAGACAACAAAGATATCTGTGTTTACAGACCAGCTATCCTTGTCTGACGAGAGCGAATTGTATGGCGATAACGATACTTTATCTCTTCCAACGGGAGTAGAAGTGTATGAAATCGAAGGCCCATTCTTCTTTGGCGTTGCTTCTAAGTTTGACGAATATACAAAGGCGGTAGGAGATAAACCTAAAATACGCATCATTCGAATGCGAAGAGTACCTTTTATAGACTCTACGGGTATTCGTAATTTAGAGTTGTTTGTTCGTTTGTCGAAAGAAGAAAAGATAGATATTATTCTTTCTGGTGTTAATCCGAAAGTGCGCGATGTTTTGATCCGTTCGGGCTTTGCTGCAAAACTAGGAGAGGAAAACATTTGTGATAATATCACATTCGCAATCGAGCGTTCGCGCGAAATGTTGAAAACAAAACATTGATCGTATTATTCTCTATATAGTTTATCCTCCTGTCTGACTTCATACATGCATGAATCAAGACAGGAGGATTTTTATTAATAGGATACCGAAACTTCAAATCCGGCTTCTTTTACTTTTTCGGCAATACTGTCTAATACTTCTTTCGATGCCTTTTGTAATTCTTTGATTGGCGTTTCCCTGTCTATCGTATATATCATTACCGATTGCGGTTTGATCTCTTTAAGCGCATTCAACCAAAGCTCTACTTCTTTTGCAGATGTATTGTCTACCGATACACCATTGCAAGTTCCTTTCAGAAACATGGTTTGAATAATTAATTTACCATCGAAACGTTTCAACAATGGTATCAACTTTTCTACACTAAATGATGGAGAGTTGGGTACATTGATCAAACGCATTTTATCGTCGAGCATCGAGTCGAGCTTGAGAATGTTGTTATCAACTTTCTTCAAAGCCTCTACTACGCTATCACGATCTATTCGAGTGGCATTGGAAAGTACCGATATTTTTGCATTTGGAAAATATGCGTTGCGCAGCTGAATCGTATCGTCTATGATTCCGACAAACTCAGGATGAACCGTTGGTTCACCGTTTCCGGCAAACGTTATCACATCGGGGGTTATCTTTTCTTCTGTAAGTTGTTCGAGTTTAGCTTTGAGTGCATCATAAACTTGTTGTCGGGTAGGGAGCTTACCTTGTGCTCTTCGCTCTTCGTTTAGTCCACATTCGCAGTAAATGCAATTGAACGAACATACTTTTCCATTCGTTAATAACAAATTTACGCCAAGAGATACGCCCAAGCGTCTGCTTATGATAGGTCCGAATACAATTTGATCGAATAAAATAGTACTCATTATTTCTGTCTTTAAGTTTATAGATCAAATGTAATAACACTTTGTGAAACCCTATTTCCTAAATGATGATTAATAATTAGGGCTCGTTAAAATTTTAACGACACTACAGCTCCGATATCGGTTTTGTTATTTCCTTCTATTTCTTCCAGTGCGCTTCCTATTTTCGTGCGATCATTGTAATGTGTTGATGACACCTTTATCGATGATGAAAAGTATTGGTTCATTTTCACTCCGATATTCAAACTCCACCGAAAACCTTCACCATACATCGTTGTCATTCCATAGGTATAGGGTAATGCTTTCTCATAGCTCGCCAAACGGGCATCGTATGATTTCGTGTTGAAGTAAATCAAGTATCCATCTATTCGAAGTTTGTTTTGCAAGATTCCGATACCGGCATTTTGACTGACAGCCCATCCTTTGTTGTTCGATAAATCTTTTGATTGGGCAACAACCATCTCTGCTGTTGTTCTGAACCACCTGTTGTTTTTATTTCCGTATACTCCTTGCAATCTGAATTTGTCTCGAGCCAAGGGTAAAATCAATAAATCGTCACTCTCGAGACTTCTTATATTTTGCTCCCTCGTTTTGCGTACATACCGAAAAGAGACGGTTTCATTTGTCATTGTAGAATAAGAGGCCAACATCATCCACTCCTTTCCAAGGGAAGAAGTATACACACCGTACTTCATTTCGGGAGAATAAAACAGATCAATATACCCGCTTAGTTTGAGTCCGCGAAAAGGGTATAAACTAATACCGGTATACAAACCTTGTTCGTTCGACACCGTGTTGTTAACAACATAACTACCCGGTGTAAAAGCATAGTAATTCCTTGCATAATTACGATACAAAAGTTGTATTTCAACATTGTAAACAGGCTTTATGAACACCCCGTTAATAGTGGCAAGTCCATTATTTGTTAATAAGGAAGTTTCTCCAAACAATGTATATGTTCGTTGTTTAAAGCGATAGTTAACAGCCACATTACAAAGATTATTTCCCCGTGGTTTATAAACATTATAAGGTTTATCATCCCAGATTAGATTGCTCTTTCCAAAGTTATTTAAAGCAGCAGTTAACCCGATATCAACATGCTTATAAACAAACTGAGTATTCACGCCAAACAGTTGATGAGTTATTACACTTTTCTTATTTTTCTCACGCATAATGTTGTGAATTCCATCTTTCTTAAACGACTTAATTCCCAAGCTATCCACAATTCCGTCGAGCTTCTTTTGGGAATAGAATAGCGAAACATCAAAACTTCCCAAGCGTAAAGTTGTGGCTACTCCGCGGTAAAATCCAGACTCGGTAGCAGAGAAATGTTTTCGTATTCCTTTCGAAAGTCGTTCTTGCGAGGTAGTCATCACGGTTTTGGAAGGAGAGTAGCTGTTGCCAAATACCAATCCTTGTCCGAAAGCCAATTTATAATCGCCTACCACAATACTTTTAATGCATTTGAGGTCTTTTACCATGGCATGAAATGAATAGAAGTCGTATCCTTTGTGATGCATGTTCCAAAAAGGCTCGCCTTGATCTTTTTCGGCCACGAATCCGACCGACCATTTATCGCCCGATGTAATAGAGTAGCGAAGCGAGTGCGAAAAGGGTTCTCCAAGGTATTGTCGGTTCGGATATTTTTCAAGAATGGTGTCAGCAATCACCTTATAACCTTTCTTGGTTTGCAGTGTTTGGCCATACGAACCGATCAACTGATGCTTTATTTTTCGTTTAGACCGGGTAGCTTCACTTTTATCCGCTAATTGAGACTGTTTATCGAAAAAAAGAAACATCGAAAGCAATTGAGCTTTGTCGATAGAAAGTCCATTGATAAACTTCAGTTCGTAAGGTGTAATAAGTGGCTTATTTTTATCTCGAAATATGAGAAAAGAATCTACTTCGGCTTCGGTAAACAATACCAATGATAACAGTTGTTCCTTGTTGACAACATCTGGTTGAAAGGGGTTAATAAGATAGTAACTGAGCATTTCATACCACTCTTCACTATCAGTTATTAAATCACTATCAACAACATATTGATCAAACCAACCAGTATCATAAGAGTCTGATTGATAAACTTGTGCTTGTATTGATAAAGACATTATCAACATTAGTTGAAAAGTAAGTATTAACCGCATGTTAACAAAGTGTATTTTAAAACAGATAACTCAAAGAAACGCCCGAACTTATACCTAGTTGTTGATGATAAAGTGCTAATACATCCACATTCATTTTACGAAAAGAATATCCCATACCTAAGGAAGGTTGAAGTGGTTTCGTACAGAACCCGACACGCAAATCAAACGTTGAAACGGGAGTATATTCGAGACCTGCTCTGAATGAAACTCCTTCATTTTCGAGATAAACAACCTCTGAAGTCACCAAACTTGTATTCGAAATGGCATAATACCCTCCAGCTCTTATACAATAACCAAAGAATGGTAAACTGCCATCACTGTATTCCTGTAGTGTAAACGAGGGGGCATCTTGAACCGAACATCCGAGCATTAATTTCTCATTAAATTCATACGTAAGTCCAATGTCTAAAGAGAGTCGGGAAGGTCTTTCATCCACTGCAATAATAGTTGCCATCCGGTAGTTAACACCAATACCTAGTGCAAGGGATTTTGTCAATAACCTGTTCACACCAATGTTTATATTCGTTTCCCGAAACTGATCGAACCCAGTAGTACTTACTGACAATAAAGCATTTAGAACTTTATTAGGGACAAATACGTCTCCCGAAAGTGTTGATAACTCTTTCATGGAAAATCTGTTGAAATAGTTAATTTGTACAAGTCCGTCGTCTAGAAATGAAGAAAAAGAAGGATTAGAACGAACAGATAAAACCGAACCTATTCCGCCTAAAGAAAGAGATCTGATTTCTTCGCTGCGCAAATGATCCGAAGCATTTAAACTTAAAGAAGAAATAAACAATAATAGAAGATAGGATATGCAATATGCCTTTGTTTTGGAAGTCATTGATGTAGGTATTTCTAATGGTTAACAATTGAATCAAATATAGATCAAATTTATCTATTCACGTAATTATTAAAACTTTAAATGAGAAGAAATAATAATATCCGAATTATCATAAATAAAATAAGGAGGAAATGATATACATTTGCGGCGTATGAAAAAGAGACATCTATATATATTACTACTGTTTATTAACATCGCGACCTTCAGTTCTTGGGCTCAAAATAAAAGAGTAATTGTTTTACCTGAAGGAATTCAGCTCGGACAGGTTGTGAATGGAGATACTATACCTATTGTGTATCTGAAAGATGTAATTGTATATCCGGAATATAAATTCAAAAACAAGAAAGAAGAACAACACTACTGGAAACTGGTACGCGATGTAAAGAAAACATTACCACTCGCAAAGATTGTACACGCAACACTGTTAGAAACATACGAATACATGGAAACGCTTCCAAACGATAAAGCAAGAGAAGAACACTTGAAACGTATGGAAAAGGAGTTGTTTGAAGAATATAAACCGACTCTTAAGAAACTGACTTTGTCACAAGGAAAACTTCTTATCAAACTGATAGACAGAGAGTGTAATCAGTCTTCTTTTAATCTTGTAAAAGCATTCTTAGGTTCCTTCAGAGCCGGATTTTGGAACTTATTTGCAGGCATGTTCGGTGCCAGTCTTAAATCGGACTATGATCCGAAAGGAAAAGACGCAATGACCGAACGTGTTGCCATATTAGTAGAGAGAGGACTTATTTAGTCAGTAGTTTAAAACAATCCCACATTACGATACCAGCCGTAACCGAAACGTTAAGCGAATGTTTTGTTCCGTATTGTGGGATCTCTATGCAATGATCGCAACTATCAATTACCGATTGTTGCACCCCTTTCACTTCATTTCCCATCACAATAGCCACCTTCTCGCCAACCTTGAAAGTAAGCTCATCGAGCATAATACTATGCTCTACTTGCTCTACTGCATATACCGTATATCCATTATCCTTCAAAGATTTAACAGCCTCATGAGTATCTTCAAAATAACGCCAGTTTACCGTATCTTCTGCGCCTAAAGCCGTTTTATGAATTTCAGGATTAGGAGGAGTAGCAGTAATGCCACATAAATAAATAGCTTCAGCTTTAAATGCATCGGCTGTTCTGAATACAGATCCTACATTGTTAAGACTTCGAATGTGATCAAGTACAACAACCAAAGGAATTTTATCCGTTTCTTTGAATTCTTCTACACTCAATCTATTCAGTTCTGTTATCTTTAATTTTCTCATATTCATCTATTATTTATAGCTGTACAAAAGTACATAGAAGTTTAACAACACCTGTTCAAAAGGTGTGCATTTCTAGCGGAAAGAAAATAATAAATAAGACTTGACAATCCCGAATACTTATACATACAACCCCCTTAAAGTGATCTCCAAATTATTTAGCATAAAAGTAATCACTCATTTTGAAGTACTTTTTAAACGGAATCAACACATCTCGGTACAAGAAAGTTTTTAACTTTGCTACGTTTCAACAATTATCATAACCTGTGAATAACACAACTAAACCCTTATTTATAGAGGAGTTACGATTGTTGAAATGTACACCGTAACCTAGTAGGGAATAATGATAAGTTAAATAGCAAGAAAAGCCGAACATTTGTATCAACCTTTTCCACAGTATATTATTATCATTATTTCTTTTTAAAAAGTATTCTATATAATATTATATATAATCGATGTTGATGAAAACTGAAAAGGGCTACAATGATACGCCGATTGCCGAAGGCACTAACCTTATCGAAGAGATTAAGAAACTGAAAAAGGAAAAGAACGCTGTAATACTTGCTCACTACTATCAAAACGGAGATGTGCAAGATATAGCAGACTTTGTAGGAGATAGTCTGGCCTTAGCTCAATGGGCTTCTAAAACCGACGCAGACGTTATCGTGATGTGTGGCGTACACTTCATGGGCGAAACTGCTAAAATCCTTTGTCCGGGTAAGCAAGTATTGGTTCCGGACTTGAATGCCGGATGTTCTTTAGCCGATAGTTGCCCTTCAGAGGCGTTTGAAGCGTTTGTAAAGCAACATCCCGATCACACTGTGATTTCGTACGTAAATACGTCTGCCGCCGTTAAAGCGCACACAGATGTGGTTGTCACTTCAACCAACGCAAAGCAAATTGTGGGTAGTTTTCCGAAAGAAGAGAAGATCATCTTCGGTCCCGACCGTAATTTAGGAAATTACATTAACAGCGTTACAGGCCGTCAAATGCTTTTATGGGATGGTGCATGTCATGTGCATGAACAATTCTCCTTAGAGAAGATCCTAGAGCTTAAAAACAGCTATCCTGAGGCTCTAATCCTAGCACATCCTGAATGCAAAAGTGTAATCTTGAACATTGCGGACCATATTGGCTCTACTGCCGCACTGCTTAATTATGCAACAAAGTCGGCAAACAAACAGTTCATTGTAGCAACAGAATCGGGTATTATCCACGAAATGCGCAAACAGAATCCTGAAAAGGAATTCATTCCGGCGCCGCCCAACGACAGTACTTGCGCTTGCAACGAATGTAGCTTTATGCGTTTGAATACGATGGAGAAGTTGTACAATGCACTTAAATTTGGCTGGCCCGAAGTAAATGTGGATGCAGCAATTCAGGAAAAAGCATTAAAACCTATTGAGAAAATGCTTGAAATCTCTGCAAACTTAGGTCTATAGTATTTAATTGCAAAACAAGCAATTACAATCTTTATAAACAACATATCCCGTTATTAAAACGAAGTTATCAACAGGTATTTGTTGAGCCTCGTTTCAATAACGGGATATTTATTTTGTACAAACAGCGTGTTTGTTTAGAAGTCTTGCGAAGCTAAGAAGTCGGCAAGTTGAGCGGTTGCTCTTGCTCTGTGGCTGATTTTGTTCTTAACATCCGCTCCTAGTTGAGCAAAAGATTCACAATAACCCTCCGGTACAAAGATCGGATCATAACCAAAACCTTCCGCACCTTTCTTCTCTGTTGCAATGGAACCATTTACGATTCCGTCGAAGAGATACTCTTTTCCGTCTAGAATCAGTGCGATCACTGTACGGAAACGTGCCTTTCTATTTGCTTTGTCTTTTAGTTCTTCGAGCGCTTTGTTCATATTGTCTTCCGAGCTTCTTGCCGGACCCGCATAACGGGCCGAATAAACGCCCGGTGCGTTGTTCAAGGCTTCGATCTCTAATCCTGTATCATCGGCAAAGCAATCGTAACCGAATTTTTCTTTCACAAAACGAGCCTTTTGCAAAGCATTCCCTTCTAGCGTGTCTGCTGTTTCGGGTATATCATCGAAGCAGTTGATCTCTGCCAAACTCACAATCTCAAAACGATCGCCAAGTATGGCGCTAATTTCTTCGAGCTTGTGTTTATTGTTCGTTGCAAAAACAATTCTTTTCATCCTTATTTTAGTTATTAACGAAGTTATTAAATTGTTGATAAGGTCTGTAATGTTCTAGGCCTTAATAGGTTCAAAGCCTTCTCCGTATACACCCATTACGCTAGCTTGCGTAATAAAAGCTCTTTCATCAATGTTCTTAACAAGTCGGAATACAGAACGTGATTCTGTCTTTTTAGCTACCACAACCACGACTTTTACTTCATTTTTTGAATACCAACCGGTACCATCCAATACCGTGCAACCTCTATCAAGATCTTTGATGATAGAGTCGGCTATTTTTTCATACTCCTTTGAGTAGATAAAATATTGATACGACTGTCTGCTTCCGTTAAGGATCATATCGATAACAAGCGACATGATTACCATAATAACCAAGGCATATACAATCTTTTCAATACTATGGAAAATGAAATAAGAAGAACTAATGATAATCAAATCGCAAAGTAACATGATACGACCTATCGAGATGTGTCGGTATTTATTAACAATGGCAGCAATGATATCTGTACCTCCGGTGCTTCCGTTACCCAAGAAAGATAATCCGAGTCCACCGCCCAACATAAATGCACCGATAACGATAGAAAGTAGCGGGTCGTTTGGTAAAAGTGGTTCGGTAATCAAGTTTTGGAAAAAGCGAAGGAGAAGGGTGAGGATACCGACACCAAAAAGCGTTTTCAACAAGAAGCGAAAACCGAGAATTTTAAAGCCGGCAGCAAGAAGGATAGCATTAAGTACGAAATAGGAAAGGTAAACAGGAATCCCCGTACTATAAAAGATAAGTGAGCTTACGCCCGTAAGTCCGCCCGGAACAATACCATTGGAAAGAATAAAAGCATTGAAGCCGAAGGCGTATAAAATTAAACCGAGCAAGATCACGGCGTAATCCTGCACGGCATAACAAATCTTGGTAAAAGATTTCTTCATTGATATTATCAATCTATATGATTCTACTCTTGTAAAAAGTCAAAAGCGAAAAAGTCTCGACATTAACTCCCCGGATCTGTAATTCCGGGGAGCAATGAAGATATACTTTATATTAAAGAACGATATTCACGATCTTTTTAGGAACCACGATAATCTTCTTCGGAGTTTTACCTTCCATCCATTTTTGAGTTTGCTCGTGTGCAAGGGCAATACGCTCAACTTCATCTTTAGGAGTTTCGGCAGGAAGTTCGATATTAAAACGTACTTTACCGTTGAAAGAAATCGGATAATTTACACTATCCTCTACAAGATATGACTCGTTGCAAACAGGCCATTGTGCATTCACTACACTACCTTCGTTGCCCAAATCGTGCCACAACTCTTCGCTGATGTGCGGAGCAAACGGCGCCATCAAAATAACGAATTGTTCAAGAATTGCTTTCTTGTTACACTTCAATGATGTAAGTTCGTTTGCACAGATCATAAATGCACTAACCGAAGTATTGAAAGAGAAGTTTTCGATATCGAAAGTAATCTTCTTAATCAATTTGTGAAGTGATTTTAGTTCATCCTTTGTCGGTTCGTCGTTTGTAACAACCATTGCATCGCCGTTAGCGTAGAACAAGTTCCAGAACTTACGCAAGAATCTGTGTACACCGTCGATACCGTTTGTATCCCAAGGTTTAGATTGTTCAAGAGGGCCGAGGAACATTTCATAAAGACGAAGAGTATCAGCACCGTATTTCTCAACAATATCATCTGGGTTTACAACGTTAAACATCGATTTCGACATCTTTTCAACAGCCCATCCACATACATATTTACCATCTTCAAGAATGAATTCGGCGGTTTTGTATTCAGGATTCCAGTTCTTGAACGCTTCCGTATCCAACACGTCATTGCTCACGATGTTTACATCTACGTGGATAGGAGTAGTGTCGTACTGGTCTTTCAAGTTTAGAGATACAAACGTGTTGGTATCTTTGATACGATATACAAAGTTAGATCTACCTTGAATCATACCTTGATTGATCAACTTCTTGAAAGGTTCGTCCTCACAAATAACGCCAAGGTCAAATAAGAATTTGTTCCAGAAGCGGCTATAAATAAGGTGACCGGTAGCATGTTCGGTACCACCGATATATAAGTCAACATTTCTCCAGTATTCGTTCGCTTGTTTGCTTACAAGTGCATCCTCGTTTGTAGGATCCATATAACGCAAGTAATAAGCTGAAGAACCCGCAAAACCAGGCATTGTACAAAGTTCCAATGGGAAACCTTCATCATTTACCCAGTTAATGGCACGACCTAGTGGCGGTTCGCCCGATTCTGTTGGTAAGAACTTATCAATACTTGGCAATTGAAGCGGAAGCTTCGACTCATCAAGCATGTAAGGCATACCCTCTTTGTAATATACAGGGAATGGTTCACCCCAGTAACGCTGGCGGCTAAAGATCGCATCACGCAAACGGAAGTTTACTTTTACACGACCGATACCCGAAGCAGCGATGTATTCTTTTGTTTTGGCAATCGCCTCTTTCACATCAAGACCATTCAAGTCTAGTGTTGCCGAAGCCGAATTAACCATAGTACCTTCTTTCGAATCGATTGATTCTTCCCAAGTTGCAGTATCTGTAGCTTCGCAACCAGCAGGAATTACTACCTGGCGGATAGGAAGATCAAACTTACGAGCAAAAGCGAAGTCACGGCTATCGTGTGCAGGAACGGCCATGATTGCACCGGTACCGTAACCAGCCAATACATAGTCGCTAATCCAAACCGGAATAGACTCACCCGTTAGAGGGTTGATTGCGTAAGAACCCGAGAAGACACCCGATACGGCTTTCTCTGTCATACGTTCGCGCTCTGTTTTATGTTTAGTTGCTTGGATATACTCCTCTACGGCAGCTTTTTGTTCAGCAGTAGTTAATTGTGCTACAAGTTCGCTTTCCGGAGCAAGTACCATAAAAGTTACACCAAATACAGTATCCGCACGTGTTGTAAAGATGGTAAATTCAACATCCGAATCTTTTACTTTGAAAAGCATTTCGGCACCTTCCGAACGACCAATCCAGTTTTTTTGAGTCTCCTTCAAAGAGTCTGTCCAGTCGATCGTTTCCATACCGTCTAGCAAACGTTGTGAATAAGCAGAAACACGCAAACACCATTGGCGCATTACTTTTTGTTCAACCGGATAACCACCGCGTACTGATAAGCCCTCGCTAACTTCGTCGTTGGCAAGAACCGTCCCCAATTTAGGACACCAGTTTACCATTGTATCTCCAAGGTATGCGATGCGATAGTTCAACAACGTTTGTTGTTGTTCCTTTTCCGACATTGCTTTCCATTCGTCTGCAGTGAACGAAAGTTCCTCAGAACAAGCCGCAGTAACACCTTCTGTTCCGTTTTTCTCAAAAGCAGCAACTAGTTCGGTAATTGGTTTTGCTTTTTGAGCAGCCGTGTCGAAGTAGCTATTAAACATCTTAATGAAAGCCCACTGTGTCCATTTGTAATAATTTGGCTCACATGTGCGCACTTCTCTATCCCAGTCGTAACAGAAACCAATCTTGTCAAGCTGCTCTCTGTAACGTTCAATATTCTTTTTGGTTGTAATTTCAGGGTGTTGACCTGTTTGAATTGCATACTGTTCGGCCGGCAAACCGTATGCATCGTAGCCCATTGGGTGCAATACGTTAAAACCTTGCAGTCTTTTATATCTTGAGTAAATATCAGAAGCGATATAACCCAGTGGGTGACCTACGTGAAGTCCTGCACCTGAAGGATAAGGGAACATATCCAATACATAAAACTTCGGTTTACTTGCATCGTCTTGCACTTTGTAGACTTTGTTGGCGTTCCAGTATTCGCGCCACTTGCCTTCGATTTCCCTGAAATTATATTCCATGATTTTCTATATATGATTTATTTCAAATTATCTGAATCTATACTGCAAAAGTAAGAAAAAAACAGATTTAAATAGAAAAGTAAACTCCTTGTTATCGATTAGTTAATATGGTGCGAAATAAAGCCGTATCTTTGCAGACTTATTCTTCAATTTGGCTTAAATAAACAGAAATACAATTTATGAGTAACACGTTTCAAAGTTATCTGCCCTTTTACAAGCGAAATCTAAAAATAGCGGTTCCGATTATGTTGTCACAATTGGGACAAGGAGTTGTAGTTTTGTTCGACAACATCATGGTAGGTCAGCTCGGTACAAACGAATTGGCCGCTGTATCTTTTGCTAATTCTATTGTTGTGTTAGCACTGGTTTTTATCACAGGAGTTTCCTTCGGAGCAACACCACTAATCGGCCAGTCGTATGCGATGAAGCAATTTCGTAAGGTTGGTGAGTTCTTACAAAATTCAACACTATTCATAACGATTCTAGGACTTGCGTTGGTTGCACTATTCCTGGTTTTGACCTGCTTCATGGATCGAATGGGACAAACCCCCGAGGTGAGTTCTTTGGCATTAGACTACACACGTATTGTGATCTTATCCCTTATTCCTTTTTTATTCTTTTGCATCTTAAAGCAATTTATGGAAGGAGTAGGAAACACACGTATAGCGATGAATATTACAATCATCGCCAATGTTATTAACATCGTATTCAACTATCTGTTGATTTACGGAAAGTTTGGTTTTCCTTTTATGGGCGTAGCCGGAGCAGGTGTCGCAACCTTGATTTCCCGTATTCTCATGCCTATCTTATTCATGATGGCTATTTGGCGCAACACACACTTCAAGCGTTACTTCTATTTTTTCAGTATGAAAAGATTCAATAAGCAAAGTGTATCTGAACTTGTGCGCATAGGCTTTCCTATCGGCGGACAAATGTTGATCGAAGTATCGGCCTTTGCCTTCTCGTCTATTATGATGGGATGGATGGGAGCAGTTGCTTTGGCTTCGCATCAGGTTGCCCTCAATATATCTCACCTTACCTTTATGGCTGTAGTCGGCATTGCTTCGGCAACCACGATTCGCGTAAGCCATCAATTGGGCGAGCGCAATCCGGTCGGACTGCGCAAGGCAGGTATTGCATCCTTGCATCTCGGGTTGCTGACCAACTTCATCACCGCCGTTGTGCTTATTCTTTGTCGTAAGTACATTGCGATGGCCTTTTCAGAAGATCCGCAAGTAATTGAGCTGGCAAGTATGCTTATTATCCTAGCCGGAATATTCCAGTTTTCGGATGGATTGCAAGTTGTTTCATTGGGAGCATTGCGCGGTTTGCACGATGTAAAAAAACCAATGTATTACGCTTTTATCTCCTATTTGGTGATCAATCTTCCTGTCGGATATCTGTTGGCATTTAAATTAGGCTTTGGACCAGCCGGCATTTGGTGCGGATTTATATTCGGTTTGAGTGTCGCGGCAGTTTTATATCTACGCCGATTCAATCTCTTCTCAAACCGGTTGATACAAAACGGAGTCAAATAAGAAGTATAACATACTCATTTATAAAGCCAAAATAAATTCATGAAAGTATTGCATGTTTTTATTTTGGCTTTATATTTGCAATAGAGTCTATGATAGTCTCGTATCTGTAAAACCATGAAATAGAATCAATAAACACATGAAAAGACTAATTGTATTGATATTCCTGCTTATTTCGTTTTCAGTGAGCACATCTTTCGCACAAGACAAACGATTTGGACTAGACGTAGAAGTAGGTTATTCCGAATCGTTATCGTCAAATTATGATTCCTATGAAGTCTTTGTATCGCCCGGTATTCATTTTGGCGAAAAGTTTTTCGGAGGTATTGGTTTGGGATACAAACGAATGATGAATAGACATGAAATCTCACTCTCCGGCATTTATTTACCTGCAGGTGATTTAGATAATACGCCTTTCTTTATTCACGCTAAAGTTTCTCCGTATCGTTTTGGTAAATTACAAACATTCGCTTCTTTAAAAGCAGGTTACGGATATATCTCCAATACCTATACATCATGGGGTTTCGGTAATTACGATGATGGTTACGGCGGCGCATCAAACCAGAATCGGGATAAGAACGAAAAGAAGATTAGAGGAGGACTATTCTTGTCTCCTGCAATCGGAGTATCCTATTCATTTGGTCGCTTCAGCACCTTTTCATTATCTATAGCTTATGATTTACAAAACTATGTGATAAAATGGAAGCATGTAAATAACAATATCATCACATATTCAGATAAACAAAATGAATCCAATTCGGCGATTGCTTTACGGTTAGGTTGGGGGTTCTAGCAGATCAATAAAAGCGAAAACGGGGCAGTATCGTAGCGATGCTGTCCCGTTTTTGTTTAATTTTCCCGGCCGCGATAGAGCTCGCTTTTGATGGGATAACTTTGTAAAATCAGTTCGAACGTAAATAAAACTACCGAGATATTAAACGCTGTCATCATGTTGGCTTCACCTGTGTATAACTCGTAAGCAACCAAACTAATCAGATAAAACTTAAACAAGATGCGATTGGCCGCTGATACCTTCTTTAGCCAGTTGTCTTTTTGCACATCTACCAGATGAATGTCGTAACCTTCCCACCACAGCGCGTTGAGAATGTTGGCAGTAGCATCACTGTCGGGCGGAAGCATAAACATCGTTTCCTTTAGCTTTTCATCTTGTTTGTAGGTAATAAACATTCGGTCGAAAGTATCTACCCGGATGGATACGATATCTTTCTTCATAATGTTCCACGTTTGTTCGATGCGTATTACAAACTTAAACAGATAATACAGCAAGGCAGCCAGTGCAACGAGGCTCAGTGTCGAAGTGAGCGGATCTTCAATAGCAAAAAAGATAGCGAACGAGACAAATAAAATAGGTATCGAGGAGCTTACCAAAGCAATCTCACGGATGGCTTTTCTTCGTTCTATAGACTTCGCTTCTTCCTTTAATCTGCTAAAATCGGAGTGTTTGGTGATAAAAATAGAGTCACTTAGCAGATGAATGAATTGTTTCTTTCCTTTGTACGTTGCATTCATATCTCGTGGCTTTAAAATAATTGTTTCCCAATGTATTGAATTATTGATAAAAAACATCAAACCTGCCTGCAATTTTTTTGTTCACTGCATAATAAGCTATACTTTTATCTCTCAAATGTAAACGAAAATACACAAGCAAGGTGGCTAAACAAGTTGTTGAAACGCCTCTGATGAGGCAATACTTTGAAATAAAATCGAAACATCCCGACGCGATTCTGCTGTTTAGGGTGGGCGACTTTTACGAAACATTTTCGGATGATGCGGTTGCCGCTGCCGAGATATTGGGAATTACACTAACCAAACGTGCCAATGGTGCGGCCCAATATGTAGAGCTAGCCGGTTTTCCTCACCATGCTTTGGATACCTACCTTCCAAAGTTGGTACGAGCAGGCAAGCGTGTAGCGATTTGCGATCAACTCGAAGACCCGAAGCAAACCAAGAAACTTGTAAAACGAGGCATTACGGAATTGGTAACGCCCGGCGTTTCGATCAACGACAATGTACTTAATCACAAAGAAAACAACTTCCTTGCGGCCGTACATTTCAAAAAGGATACCAACGGTATCGCATTTCTCGATATCTCTACGGGCGAGTTTCTTACAGCCGAAGGGACCATCGACTATATCGACAAACTTCTCAACAACTTCTCTCCGAAGGAAGTACTGATCGAAAGAAACAACCGCAAGCAATTTGAAGAATGTTTCGGTTCGCGCTATTTTACCTTCGAGCTCGACGACTGGATCTTTACCACCGAAGCAGCAAACGATCGTTTGTTGAAGCATTTTGAGACCAAGAATCTCAAAGGATTCGGAGTACAACACCTCAAGAACGGCGTGATCGCGTCGGGTGCAATCTTGCACTACATGGACGCGACTCAACATAATCAACTCTCACACATCACGTGTTTGTCGCGCATCGAAGAAGACCGCTACGTAAGACTCGATAAGTTTACCGTGCGCAGTCTCGAACTCATCTCCACGATGAACGAGGGCGGTACGTCGCTACTCAACATCCTCGACCGCACTGTGTCGCCGATGGGTTCTCGTTTGATGCGTCGTTGGTTGGTATTTCCATTGAAAGATGTGAATCCGATTCGCGAGCGTCAGGCTGTGGTAGAACACTTCTTTCGCAAACCGGAATTAAAGCGCGTACTCGACGAACAGCTTTCGCTGATTGGCGATCTGGAGCGTATCATTTCCAAAGTAGCCGTAGGACGTGTTTCGCCGCGCGAAGTAGTGCAATTGAAGGTTGCGTTGAACGCGATCGAACCGGTACGTCACTTATGTATCGAGTCGGACCAACCGGCCTTGCAACGTATTGGAGAGCAGCTCAATCCTTGCTTGTTGATCCGCGAACGCATCGAGCGTGAGGTAAACAACGATCCGCCTACATTGATTAATCGTGGGGGCGTAATCCGCGCGGGCGTAAACGAACAACTCGACAAGTTGCGTGAAATTGCCTATTCGGGCAAAGACTACTTGTTGCAATTGCAGCAACGCGAGTCGGAAAAAACAGGAATCCCAAGCTTGAAGATTGCCTTCAACAACGTGTTTGGTTACTACATCGAAGTGCGCAACACGCACAAAGACAAAGTGCCGGCCGAATGGATCAGAAAGCAAACCCTGGTGAATGCCGAACGCTACATTACACAAGAACTAAAAGAATACGAAGAGCAAATCTTGGGAGCAGAAGAGAAAATTCTTTCGCTCGAAACCTCGATTTTCAACGAACTTGTCATGGGATTGATGGACTACATCGCATCGATTCAGACCAATGCTTCCTTGATTGCTCAGCTCGACTGCTTGCTTTCATTCGCAAAGATTGCAGCCGAAAACAAATACATCTGCCCGGTTGTAGACGATAGCGACGCGCTCGATATCAAAGAAGGCCGTCACCCAGTGATTGAAAAGCAATTGCCTGTAGGCGAACCTTACATCACGAACGACGTATATCTCGACAACGAATCGCAGCAAATCATCATCATTACCGGGCCCAACATGGCGGGTAAGTCGGCACTATTACGCCAGACGGCGCTGATTACGCTGATGGCTCAAATCGGTTCGTTCGTACCGGCGGCAAGCGCAACAATAGGCATTGTGGATAAGATCTTTACACGTGTAGGAGCGTCTGACAATATCTCGATGGGCGAATCTACCTTCATGGTCGAGATGAACGAGGCTGCCGACATCCTAAACAACCTTTCGTCAAAGAGCTTGGTACTTTTCGACGAACTGGGACGCGGTACGAGTACCTACGACGGTATCTCGATCGCATGGGCCATTGTCGAGTACATTCACGAGCATCGCAAGTCACGCGCCAAGACTCTCTTTGCGACGCACTACCACGAACTCAACGAGATGGAAAGCAGTTTCGCGCGTATCAAAAACTACAACGTCTCGGTGAAAGAGGTGAATAACAAGGTGATTTTCCTGCGTAAGCTCGTTAGGGGTGGCAGCGAACACAGCTTTGGTATCCACGTAGCCAAAATGGCCGGCATGCCGCAAAGTATCGTGAAACGTGCCGACGAGATACTAAAGATTCTTGAAACGGAAAACCGCAAAGGAACAGCAGCAACCAAGAGTGAGAAGAAGATCAAAGCAAAACCGTCGGTACAGCAACAAGACGGCATGCAGCTCAACTTCTTCCAACTCGACGATCCTATTCTTTCGCAAGTACGCGACGAGATAATGAACCTCGATATCAATAACCTGACTCCGGTAGAAGCGTTGAACAAACTCAACGACATCAAGAAGATCGTAAAAGGAAAGTAAAAACGGTTTTGCCGCAAACGTTACCCCATAAAGGGTACTTTGCAATAAACCCTTCAAATACACTAAGGGGACGTAGCATAAAAACTGCGTCCCCTTTTTTGCGTCTTCATGTAAGCTAAAAAGGGATATATTTTGTGCTAGATGGATGATTTTGCTCGAATTTTCACCTTCGGAAAACGACCTTTTCAAATGAATGCAATGTGCTCACTGCGGTGCTGATTGTTGGTTTTTATGCAGCATAAGGGAAGTTATCACCATATGGAGGGGGATGTTGTTGAAAAACCATGCAAGGTTCTTGAAAAAAGGTCGTTTACTTCTTTTGGAAAGCAAGTTAGGTTCTTGGGAAAACCAAATAAAGTTCTTGTGAAGAGTAAAAAAAGTCTTCGAGAAGAGTTGCAAAGATCTCTATGAAGACTTATTTATGTTTCCACGAAGACTTTTTTGCGTTATAGTGAAGAGTGAAAAACGTTTTCATTGAAAACTGTTTTCACTCACGCTGCGTCGCTGTTTTACGCACTGTGCGTGGCGGTTGGGTTGTTCGCAAAAACCAATTGCGTCAACTTGGCGAGACTGAATTGTGGTAGCCCGAAGTAGGAGAGTTGTGCTCCCAATGCAAGGAGAGCGAGTTGGGCAAAACAAAAAGAAAGGACTTCGAAGGTAAGGAAGTAAATGTGTAAGCATGCCGGGCACATGCTTGTAGAGAAGAAGAACCGTTGGTAAGAGACGAGGTGTTTTTTCTTACGATTATCTACTTTCGTTTGGGTGGTTATTTATAGGCATCTAGCTCGAAAACGATCGTTTTTACCGTACACGTAGCATCACGTCTTTGTAGAGCCTTTGTTTGGGAATAAATGGAAAACTACAATAAGCCTTGTTGGCAGGGAGTTTTAGATATGCGAAGAAAGGGGGATGTATTTGTGGTTGCAAGTACAACAGAAAAGGCTCCCGGCATTCACCGGAAGCCTTTGAGTTATTTTACAGTTCCTGCTTTGTAGCCTTCACGGAAGCCGTGTATAAAGTCGTTTATAAAGTTTGGATCGGTTAGTTCTATAATGATCGTTATCACGGCAGAAGTAATCAAAATGAGTTTGATGACCTTTTTAAAGTCTATTTCTCCGGCATCGTTGTACCACAAACGATCTATACGTGATTGTTCCTTCATCATAATCTTTAGATTTATTTCTGCAAGTTGATAAATGGCATCGCACCGTTGCCGGTAGAAAGAGGCATCTTGCCGTCCCACTTTTCGATGGCTTTGAGTTGGATCAATGCCGGTGTGATCGACTCTTGCATGATGCGGTTGGCATCTGCTTTCCCTTTGGCTGTGGCTACTTCTTTCTCAGCTTCTGCAATGGCAGCTTTCTTTTCGTTCTCAACTTTCAAGGCGTTCTGAACGGCGGTATTCTTTGCGTCGATCGCGGCTTGCAGTACTTCGTTTGGTTTTACCGACGACTGGATGTTGGTAAACGTAAAGCCTCGTTTGCTCATGCGCTCTTTCAGCAATTCTTCTACTTCTTTCTCGAAGGCCGGACGATTGTTGATCAGCGAATCGGTATCGTATACTCCGGCAATGTCTTTATAGGCATTCTTTACCTCGGTAAGGATTACCGTGTTTTCAAGTTCCTTGGTCGTCTTGCGATACTTTAGGAAGACCACTTTGGCATTGTCGCGTTCGATGTAATATTCGATGGTAGGATCGGTTTTGAAGATCGTACCTTTCTTGTCTTGAATGTCGAATGGTTCGTAATCGACGATCTGCGCAAAGGCAGGGTATTCAAACAGTTGCTTCATAAAGCGGTTGTATACCACCCAACCTGTTTTTACTTCCGCGTCGTCGACACCACGGTCGCTTCCGGCAAGGTTTACGATAACTCCGGTTTGTCCCGAGTCGATTCTGTCGATGGCCATCATAGAGAATACAGCCATGGCGATACCAATGATGATTACAAGGAATGCAATCAATTTTACGGATAGTTGTTTCATCTTATTGCTTTTAGTGTTTATTTCTGATTTGAAAATGTAGAGGCCGGAAGCAAGGCTTCATTGACCAAGTTGGCACGTGTAAAGGGTTGCCATCCGTAACGTACGCTTACGGGTTGCTTTACCTCGTTGGCTTTGAGTGTGACTTTGTTGCCGTTGGTTGTGGCCGATGCCGGGTAATACATGCCGTCGCTACCTGCAATCTCGAATCCGATCAATACGTCGCCTTCCGCCGGTTGCAAAGTTGTTGCATTGTTGAAGGTTACTTCCACTACCTTGTCTTTGTATTCGATGCGACGTGGATCGGGACCGAAGGCTGTAAGTTGGTTGCGACCGTAACTGTTTTTCAAAGCCTGCAAAGCCAGACGTTGTCCTACGGGTTGCTTGTCGGTAGGATGCACGTCGAGCGAATCTCCTTTGTCGGAACTCACGGCCATGTAGGTATTGGGAACGGTGTGCGCGAGCTTGCGTTGCGAATCACGAAAGCGCGGCCAGCTCGGACGGTTGAGCGACGACAACTGGACGAAGTAAAAAGGAAGGTTTTGATTCCAGTTGGTACGCCAGCTATCAACGAGTTGCGTGAAGAGGGCTTCGTGAATCTCAATGTTGTGTGCATTGCTTTCGCCCTGATACCAGAGTACTCCGCGCACGGGATACTTTTGAAGAGGCAGGATACCGGCCTCGAACAAGTAGCAAGGCTGGTAGGGGTGACGCTGTTCTTTGTATTCCGATTGCTTGATGTTTTTAGCACCGCGTTGGCGACACCATTGCTGAATCATGTCGTTCTGGGTCCAATCTTTCAAGATGTCTACAAGTTGATAGTTGTGTTCGAGGCTTTTGCGATCGATCCACGACTCGGTGTTGGATCCGCCTACTGCATTTAGGATCAAACCGACCGGTACTTGCAACGAGTCTTGTAACATCTGCCCAAAATAGTAAGCAATGGACGAAAAGTCTGCCGCCGTGGCAGGAGTGGTTTCTTGCCAACCGTTGTTGCTGTAGTATTGAAGGCGATTGAGCGAATCCATGGTTGCCTTGGGCCACTCTACGTCGTAGGTTTGCCAGCGGGGTTGCATGTTGAGCAAACGGATATTGGGATTATTAGCTTGTTCGATCGCTTCCTTTCCGCCTTTGCTTTGCTTGAGCATCCAAGCCATGTTGGACTGACCGGAACACAGCCATACTTCTCCCACCATTACGTTTTGGAAGCTTTTGGTCTCCTTGTCTGCTTTCACCTCAAGGATATATGGGCCTCCGGCCTGTAGCGAAGGTAAAGTCAGGGTCCATTTACCGTTGTCGGCCGTAGTAGTCTTGGCTTTCTTACCGGCAATTTCGATGGATACTTTGGTTCCTTTATTGGCCGTTCCGGAGAGGGTCAACGGCATGTCACGTTGCAAAACCATGTTGTCCGAAAACGTGAGCGGAAGGGCAAGTCCGCCGAAGTCGCCGGTGATCGAACTATACACGCGCTTTGCGATCAAGGATGCTCCCTCGGCATTGGGATGGATTGCATCGGGCAATAGTTCGGGACGGTTGTAAAGAATCTCCTGCAAGTCGATAAGTTGTAGCTTTTGTGTCGCGGCAATCTGTTCGATTTGTTGCTGAATTTGCCAATACCAGTCGCGCGTGCCCGACTTAAAACGGCTGTGTTTGTCGGTAATGGGCGAGAGGCGGCAGATCAAAACGCGAACCTTCGGATTCGAAGCTTTGATGTCTTGTATCAGTTGCAGGTAGTCGGGAATAAAGTTTTCCTGATACTCGGGCCAGTTGCGCGGGTCTGTATCGTTAAGTCCCAAGTGAATCACTGCAATATCGGGCTTGTATTGCAAAGCTGCTTGGTACTCGTCTTGTTCGTTGTAGGGGCGATGGCCTTTGCGCAGTAGCGTAGAACCGCTTTTGCCAAAGTTTTGTACTTCGTATTCGCTGCCGAGTAATTGCTGTAATTGGGCAGGATAGGAGTTGGTTTCTCTGTTTTCGATTCCGTATCCGTAGGTTACGCTGTTGCCAATACAGGCAACTTTAACTTGAGCAAATAAAGGGATACTTGTGACGACAGAAAAAAGAAATAGAATGAAACGGTGTGTACTCATGTGGGCTTTGATATTGGTTAGTGCGGCTAAATTAGTGAATTCTTGCAAAATAGGCTTCAAATCAAAAAGAAAAAGGGAGCTTCCGACGCGGAACCCCCCTATTAAAGTGTGTGTTGATTTATAGACGCTCAACAAACGCCTATTTTTTAATATCCGTCGTTTTGTACTAGCTTAGGATTCTTATCCAAAGAGCTTTGCGACAATGGTAGATATTTATTGTGCTCTGCAAATGTACGTGTTTCTACGAAAAATGGTTCACCTTGCAGGTTCAATTTATGATCACCATTCGGATAGGTTTCGTCCAAGATCGGATTATCGTTTCCGGCCTGACGGCAACCATACACTTTTCCGTTCAATACATCCTTTGCAATGTTCCAGCGGATGATGTCGAAGCGACGCAATCCTTCGTATGCAAACTCCACACGACGCTCACGGCGAACCAGTTCGCGTAGTTTGTCTTGAGAGTTATACTTGCTACGATCTACCGCAGGCATGCCGGCTCTTGTGCGCACGGCATCAATGGCTGCATACATTTCATCATTAATTAGGTTTAGCTCGATCATGGCTTCTGCTTTTGAAAGAAGCACTTCGGCATAGCGGATCACCATGATGTTGCGACCTGTATTCCACATATCGTCGTACTGGTCGATTGGGTTGATGTACTTCTTGAAGTTATAGCCTGTTTTCGATGCGTTATCGGCTTTCATCGGATTGTCGTCGTTGCCGGCAATAACAGATGAGTACACTTTTCCGTTGTATACTTGTCCCGGATATACGATCGTAGCGGCCAAGCGTGGGTCTCTATTTACATACGGATTGCTTTCGTCGTATGTACCCGCTGCTTTGGCTTCTTCGATGGTAAGTCCGTCTGCCATCTCATAGGTATCTACCAACGTTTGCAACGGAACGATAGACGACCATCCTCCGGCACTATTCGGCGTGTAAGCTCCGAACGACATGCTGTAGTCGCTCTTGATATGTTCTATCTCCAGGATTGCTTCGTTGTTGTTTTCGTTTGCCATCAAGAAGAGGTTGTTGTATGCTCCTTCTCCGTTGTTGAACAACGAGTAACCGGTAATTTGGTTTGCAATATCCTTTACTTCGGCATACATTCCTTTGAATAGGTAAACGCGCATCAAGAGCGCTTGAGCTGCGGCATGACTGATACGTCCGCCTGTGCCCGGACCTTTCTTTAACGCATTTCCATCGATGATTGCTTTTAGTTCGTCGATGATGAATTGCTCTACAGTTTCTTTCGAGTCGCGCGGTACTTCAGCTTCTTGCGGAGTAGCAAAGACTCTTGTCACCAATGGCACGTCTCCGTACGACTGGGTCATGATGAAGTATCTGTATGCACGAATAAATCGGGCTTCGGATATGTATTGTTCTTTCAATCCTTCCGTTGTGAAGGTTACCTTTTCGACGTTTTCAAGAAACTCATTGCAACGACGAATGGTTCCGTAACTAAAAGAACCGGATCCGGTATCCGACTGTGTCATTTGTCCGTTACCAATAACTTGCCATCCTTCGTGGCGGTGAAAGTTGTACGCGTTGTCTGATCCGCAGTCGCGGTATAGAATGGTGCTTCCGCTTTCGAACTCATTGTAGCAACCGGTAATCGCAAGGGTTGCGTCTTTTTCTGTTTTCCAAAAGGTGGATGGCGACAAGGCGTCGGCCGGTGCTCTATCGAGGAAATCACTACACGAAGTGAATACGATAGGTAGAGCAAATAGTGCTTTTATATATGTTTTCATATCTGAATCGGATTAGAATGTTAGGTTTAGACCGAAAGAGTTTACCATTACTTGTGGGTAGTGGCTACCGCGTCCCGATGGAGCTTCCGGGTCCCAACCGTCGATAAACTTAGTCATAGTAAATAAGTTTTGTCCGCTATAGTAGATTCTCAAACGTGAGATTCCGCTTCCTGCCAACCATTCTGCCGGTAATGTGTAACCGATCTGTATGTTTTTAAGGCGTACGTAATTGGCGTTTTGCATCCAGAATGTAGAAGATAAAGCCGGCATACTAGGACCTGTGGTGTTTGCGGTAAGACGAGGCATGGTTGCGTTTGGATTCTCCGGAGTCCAGTGGTCTCTCCAGATTACATTCGGCTTGCCCGAGTCGCCCGAAAAGTCGCCGAATACGGTTCCATCCATATAACGTTTCACTCCTGCCGCGCCTTGGAAGAATGCTGTAAAGTCAAACCCTTTCCACTCTGCGCCGATATTAAGACCGAATACGTATTTTGGGTCTTTTGTTCCCATGATAACACGGTCTTTTCCATCCAATACGCCATCGTTGTTTTGATCTTTGTATTTTAGGTCGCCCGCCTGTGGTTTGCCGGTTAACTTGTATTCGGCATAGGTATCTACATCTTCTTGCGATTGGTAAAAGCCAATAGCCTCATAGCCGTAAAGGGAATTCAATGAATAGCCTATATGGTTGATATCGTTACCTTTTATTATTTCTTTTTGTCCTGCTAGTTGAAGAATCTTATTTCTATTGTATGCAAAGTTTCCACTGAAGTTTAGTTTCACTTCGCCTACTTGCTGTGCATACGAAGCTGATAGCTCGATACCGGTGTTGCGTACTTTCCCTACGTTATCAATAAATTTCTCAAGAGCATACGTGTCGGGGGTAGGAACTTCCATTAGGATGTCTGATGTGGTACGGTTGTAATAGTCGAACGTAAGGTTCAGCTTATTGAATACCGTCATGTCGAAACCAAGGCCCCATGTTTCGGATGTTTCCCATTTTAGGTTTGGATTCTTTGCTGTTTTCGTAGCACCACCGGAGGCAATAACTCCATCAAACGGATAGTTGTTGCCAAGCCCTAGTACAGGAATGGTTGGATAGTATTCGTCCATCGCGTTTTGGTTACCCAATTTACCCCATGAAGCACGAAGCTTAAGGTTTTGCATGGTCTCGCGTACATCTTCCATGAAATCTTCTTCAGAGATTCTCCATCCTGCAGAGAATGAAGGGAAAGCTGCCCAACGGTTTCCTTTTGAGAAGCGTGAAGATCCGTCGTAACGTACGTTTGCTTCGAGTAGATATTTCCCTGCATAATCGTAGTTTACACGGCCAAACCATGAGAGCATCGCTAATTCTCGTGTATAACCTTCACCTTTCATTCCGGCTGTACTACCGGCATTGATGTCGCCCAACTCGTTGCTTGGGAAGTCTTGACGGTAGGCTTTGTTTTCTTTGTATTGGAATAACTCGGAGTGAAACCCTGCAAGAGCACTCAGGTTATGTTTGCCAAACGATTTGTCGTAGGTAAGAAGAACGTCTGCAGAAGTCGTGGTTCTGAAGTAGTCGCTCTGATACATCTTGTTTGGTCCTTGGTATTTATTCGGGTTGTACTGAATGTCTTTGATGAATTCGTTTTCGTCGCGTATGTCTGATTTGTAAGAAAGCACTCCTTTCACATCCAATCCGGATAAGATGTTGTACTTAATGGATCCTATACCTAAGAAATATTGGTGAACCTTTTTGATATCACCGCCCAAATCCATCCAAGCAATTGGGTTACCGTCGCCGATGACACCATAGTATCCGTCTTCTGTTTTGTATGGAATCCATGGTGAAATACGATTAACCTGACGGAAGATCTGGTCTACGCCACCTCCTACATACGGATTTGTTGCTTCTTTAAGGTCGGTCTTGATGTAAGATAAGTTTACGCTGGTCTCGATGCGATCGGTAGGATTAGCATCTAAGTTGACGCGTACATTGTATTGGTTTTTACCGGTGTTCTTAATGATTGCGTCTTGTTTCAGATATCCCAACGACGTCATGTAGCGTACTTTGTTGGTACCGCCATTCATGTTTACATTGTGCTGTGTCTGGAATCCCGAACCTACATAGAATAGTTTTTGCCAATCTGTGTCGGGGTGTGTGTACGGCGAACTTCCATCTCTGAACTTCTGTATGTCTTCATCGGTAAACTTAGGCGACTTTCCGTCGTTACGCAATGCTTCATTGTACAATGAAGCATACTCAGCCGAATGCATATACTCGGGAAGATCTGTAGCTTTCTGCCAACCGAAATTACCGGTATAGTTGATCGTCGTTTTACCTTCTTTACCACGTTTGGTTGTGATCAAGATAACTCCGTTGGCTGCTTTAGATCCGTAAATTGCGGCACTAGCTGCATCTTTTAGTACAGTTAATGACTCGATTTCATTAGGATCTAGGTTAGACATGGAAGCTTCTACACCATCAACAATTACCATCGGGTCGGAGTTGTTCAACGTTCCTACACCACGCACTCGGATGGTTCCGCCATCGTGTCCGGGAAGTCCGCTACCTTGTGTAACGGCAACACCGGGAAGAAGTCCGGCCAAACCTGCTGATACGCTGGTAAGAGGTCGGTTTTCTAACGCTTTTGTATCTACAGAAGCAATAGAACCGGTAAGGTTTACTTTCTTCTGTGTACCAAAACCAACAACGACAACTTCATCTAGATTCTGAAGATTCTCTTTTAATACAACCTTCAATGGAGCAGATCCTTTTACAACGACATCTTGCGGAATGTAGCCGATGTAAGTAACGTGTAATGTAGCATTGGGCTCTGCATTGATCTCAAAGTTTCCGTCAAAATCGGTGATTGTACCGTCAGTAGTTCCTTTTACTACAACATTGGCTCCAATGATCGGTTCGCCCGAAGCATCAACGATGGTTCCTTTTACTGTAATGCCTTTTTGCATTATCTCTGTAACATCCTTTGATTGAGATGGAAGAATAGGATTAGCTGTACTACTAGCCATTGCTGTTCCTGTAAAAATACTCATGAGTAGGAGTGAGTAATAACCTACGTTTGCAATTTTACCGGACAGAGTTTTTCCTCCTTGATTGATTTTAATCTCTTTGTTCCTCATTAGATTAGATTATTGTGATATTAGTTCAAAGACAACCTGAAAGAAACGTATTCCTTTCAGATTGTCTTTTTTAATTTCCTTAATTCGTGTGGTATTTCAGTATAGAAGAGATTTAAGGCCGTATATTTTCAATGTGTGTTCTCTTTAAAAAAATTATCAATTAAAATTGGTATTACGTCGTGTGTTTTTTCAGGTATTTTCCGCTTTTCTTGAATTAAACCTTAATGCTCTATATTATTAGTTGTTAGCAATGAAAATTGGCATTTTAGATTTCCGTATCCTTTCTTTAGGGTACTTGGCAAATATATATATTTAATTTCAATTCGTTCAAAGAATATAACAAATAATTTACCAATATTTTTGATTTTAAGAATAGATAGTTAAAATTTGGATGGTTTTCTTTCGAAGAGGTTCTTATTATCGCTTATCTGGGTTATGTATTAAATATGTCTATACTACGATATTTACTGAAAAAACAAAAGGAGCTACCCATTTAGAGTAGCTCCTTTGCTTGTATCATGTTACAAATGTATTTCTTAAACATTGAAACGGAAATGCATGATGTCACCATCTGCTGCAACGTATTCTTTTCCTTCTACGCTCATTTTACCTGCTTCTTTACATGCAGATTCCGAACCGTATTGGATAAAATCGTTGTACTTGATAACTTCTGCACGGATGAACCCTTTTTCGAAGTCGGTGTGGATAACACCTGCGCACTGAGGTGCTTTGCTTCCGCGAAGGAATGTCCATGCGCGAACTTCTTGTACACCGCAAGTGAAGTATGTTTGAAGGTCAAGCAAGTTGTATGCCGCACGGATCAAACGAGCTACACCTGATTCTTCAAGACCGATTTCGTTTAGGAACATTTCTCTTTCTTCGAATGTTTCAAGTTCTGCGATTTCAGACTCGATTTTAGCAGCTACAACAAGGATCTCTGCGTTTTCGTCTTTAACGGCTTCACGCACCATTTCAACGTATTTGTTTCCAGATACGGCGCTGTTTTCATCTACGTTACAAACGTACATTACCGGTTTGCTGGTAAGCAGGTACAATTCGCGTGCAATCTTTTGCTCGTCTTTTGTTTCGAAAGAAACTGTACGTGCAGATTTACCTTGTTCCAACGCTTCTTTGTATGCTTTCAATACCTCGTAAGTAACCTTTGCTACTTTATCGCCTCCTGTTTGAGCTTGCTTTTGCACTTTCGCCATGCGTTGCTCTACGGTTTCAAGGTCTTTTAATTGAAGTTCGGCATCAATAATTTCTTTGTCTCTTACCGGATCTACAGAACCATCCACGTGGGTAATGTTGTCATCGTCGAAACAACGCAAAACGTGAAGGATTGCATCAGTTTCACGGATGTTTGCAAGGAACTTGTTTCCAAGACCTTCACCTTTACTTGCACCTTTTACCAAACCGGCGATATCAACAATCTCTACCGTAGTAGGAACGATGCGTTGTGGATTTACAAGTTCGGCAAGCTTGTTAAGTCTTGGATCCGGTACTGTGATCACACCAACGTTTGGTTCGATTGTACAGAAAGGGAAGTTTGCAGATTGTGCTTTAGCGTTTGATAAGCAGTTAAAAAGAGTAGATTTACCTACGTTTGGTAAGCCTACAATTCCACATTGTAATGCCATTCTATTTTGTCGTTTTATATATTATCAATTGTCGGGGAAGGGCTTCTTCCGCAAATTTGTTTAGCCATCAGGCTTTTTCGGGTGCAAAGATAACCATTCTTTTCGGATTTATCTCTATGTGTTTTAATCGTTTGGATTAATGTGCCTCCAACCAATTAGCTCCCGCACCACATTCGGCAAGAAGAGGAACTTGCATTTCGTAAGCGTGTTGCATTTCATCGATTACAATTTGCTTTACATGCTCGAACTCTTCTTTATAAACGTTGAAGTTAAGTTCGTCATGTACTTGCAGAATCATCTTCGATTTAAATCCTTCATCATTGAGACGGTTAAATATTTTTACCATCGCTACTTTGATGATATCGGCAGCACTACCTTGGATAGGAGCATTGATTGCATTTCGTTCGGCATATCCACGCACCACTCCGTTGTTGGATTTGATGTCGGCCAAATAGCGTTTGCGTTTAAATACCGTTTCGACATACCCTTTTTCGCGAGCTTCTTCGATGCATTTGTCCATGTAGGTTTTCACGCCCGGATAGGTTGCAAAGTAACCGTCTATTAGTTCTTTCGCTTCAGCTCTTGGGATACTCAAGCGTTCGGCAAGACCAAATACGGAGATACCATAAATGATACCGAAGTTGGCCGTTTTAGCTTTTCGGCGCATGTCTTTGGTAACGTCGTTGATATCTACTTTGTAGATTTTCGCTGCCGTAGCAGAGTGAATGTCATAACCCGAATTGAAGGCGTCGATCATATTGGTATCGCCACTCAGGTGTGCCATGATACGCAACTCCACTTGCGAATAGTCGGCCGAGAAGAAGATCGAGTCCTCATTGTCGGCAACAAATGCACGGCGTATTTCTTTGCCTTGTTCGTCTCGAATTGGAATATTTTGCAAGTTCGGATTGCTCGAACTCAATCGTCCTGTTGCGGTAACCGTTTGATTGAAAGATGTGTGAATCTTACCTGAGGAAGGATCGATCAGTTGTGGAAGTGCGTCGATGTATGTACTTAGCAACTTCTTCAATCCGCGATACTCAAGCAGTTTTCCAACGATCTCGTGTTTCGAACGCAAGCTTTCCAATACATCTTCACTGGTAGAGTATTGACCGGTTTTGGTTTTCTTAGCTTTCTCAACGATCTTCATCTTTTCGAAAAGGACTTCGCCTACTTGCTTTGCAGAGTTGATATTAAACTCGCATCCGGCCATTTCATAGATCTCTTTTTCGATGCTCGAAAGAGTTGCGGTAAGTGTTTCGGAAGATTGCTTCAAGGTCGCTTTGTCTACTTTCACACCCGTCACTTCCATGTCGGCAAGAACCGATACAAGTGGCATCTCGATGGTGTAGAACAAATCTTCAAGTTGCTCTTTCTTCAGTTCCTCTACAAATATAGCGTGCAACTGCAACGTGATGTCGGCATCTTCACACGCATATTCGTACACTTTCGAAACAGGAACATCGCGCATAGTTAATTGCTTCTTTCCTTTTGCTCCGATGAGTGCATCGATGTGAATGGTTTTGTAGTTAAGATACGTTTCGGCCAAGTAGTCCATATTGTGTCTCAACTCCGGGTTGATCAAATAATGGGCAATCATGGTGTCGAATAGTTTGCCCGACACGTTGACATTGTACTTACGAAGTACAACCATATCGAACTTGATATTTTGTCCTATCTTCTCGATCGTTTTATCTTCGAGTGCATCTTTGAAGATGGCCACCATTTTGTTTGCTTTTTCTGGGTCTGCATCGATGCTTACATAATAAGCAGTGTGTGGCTCCATTGCAAACGACATTCCTACCAGATTGGCTGCGATCGGATCAATGTTGTCTGTTTCTGTGTCAAAACAGAAATATTTTGCCTTCTTTAATTGGGCTGCTAAATCGAGTGCATCCTTTTCATTTTCAATCAAATAGTAGTTGTGTTGCACGTCGCTCAACTCTCTGAGATTTGAATATTTATTTTCTTCCGTATCATTGGCCTCAAATATCGCAAAGAGATCACCTTGAACGGGTGCCGAATTTGCAGGAGTAGGAGAGGTCGTTGTCTCTAGTTTCGCAAGGAAGTTACGAAACTCAAGATCTGTATATATTTCCTTTAGTTTGTTAACGTCTGGTTTTTCTCTTAAATACTCTTTCTCGCAAAACTCGATAGGCACATCGGTCTTGATAGTAGCAAGAAATCGTGAGAATAAGATCTGCTCTTTGTTCTCGACTACCTTCTTTTGCAACGCACCTTTTAGTTGGTCGGTGTTTTCGAGTAGGTTCTCGATAGAACCGAATTGATCCAATAGTTTTTGCGCAGTCTTTTCTCCTACACCCGGACAACCCGGAATGTTATCGGAAGCGTCGCCCATCAGACCCAGTAGGTCGATTACTTGTTCGGTGCTTTGAAGATTAAACTTGGCAAGAACTTCTTTTATTCCCATTATTTCGAAATCATTTCCGCCAAATTTTGGTTTATACATAAATACGTGTTCGCTAACCAACTGGCCGTAGTCTTTATCAGGGGTCATCATGTACACATCATATCCCTTCTTTTCGGCTTGCTTGGCAATGGTTCCGATTACATCGTCGGCTTCGAATCCCGAAACTTCGATGATAGGAATGTTGTATGCTTTGATAATTTCTTTGATATACGGAACGGCCAACTTGATTCCTTCGGGAGTTGCCTCTCGTTGGGCTTTGTATTGCTCATACGCTTCGTGACGGAAAGTAGGACCCGAAGGATCGAAGCCTACAGCAATGTGTGTAGGGTTTTCTCTTTTCAGAACATCTTCGAGTGTATTGATAAATCCGAATATTGCGGATGTATTTAACCCTTTTGAATTGATTCGAGGATTCTTCAAAAAGGCATAATAAGAGCGATATATTAATGCATAGGCATCCAGTAGAAAGAGTTTCATAGTTGGAGCTTTTAGTAAGTATTTATACACGTAAAAGTACAAAAAAATGCTGTAAATCTGATTTAATCATTACATTTGCAATTCTTATGAATAGTATGGATCTTAAGACAAAGATAGAACAAGCGGTTGCCCCTGAATTGGAGCTTTTCAACAACGAATACATGGATTCGTTGAAAAGTAGTACCCGCCGTTTACAGGCTGCAATCGATCATCTCTTTTATTCATCAGGCAAGCACATACGACCTCTTCTCGTATTGCTGGTGGCCAAGAGTTGCGGTAAAATCACAGATACAACAATCACTTCTGCTGTTTTGCTCGAGTTGTTGCACACATCAACTTTGATTCACGATGACGTTATCGATGAAACAAAGGAGAGGAGAGGTGTACCTTCTTTGAACGCAATATTTGATAATCGAGTAGCCGTACTTACGGGCGACTATGTATTATCAACTGCTCTTATTAAGGCTATCGGCACGCGTAACTTAAGTATCATAGCATTGGTATCGGGGCTTGGACGTGATCTTGCCGAGGGAGAAATAAAGCAATATGAAACGGCCGAAGAATTAATTCTAGATGAAGAAACCTACCTGCAAGTAATCTTTAAAAAGACGGCAACTTTGCTTTCTGCTTGTGCTCAATGTGGTGCAATATCGGCAGAAGCTTCGAGCGAAACGATCGATTTGTTTCGTCAGTTTGGAGAGAATCTTGGTTTAGCATTTCAGATAAAAGACGACATCTTCGACTACTTCGAATCGATGAACATTGGTAAGCCAACCGGAAACGATATACGGGAAGGGAAGGTTACGATGCCTTTGCTTTTTGCTTTGCAAAACGGGTGCGATAAGAAACGAGAATCGATGAAATCAATTATCTTCAATCGAGAGTTTTCGAAAGAAAACATAGCCGCCTTGATTCAGTTTGCAAAAGACAGCGGTGGTATCGAATATGCCGAAAAACGAATGGACGAGTATTATCAAAAAGCAATTGCTTGTCTTGAGTCACTTCCTCAATCGGATGCCAAAGATTCCTTGCTATTATTAGCTCAGTATATTATTAAACGCAACAAATGATATAGAAAAAGCGCGATCAAAGTAAATAGATACTTTCGATCGCGCTTCTTTTATCCGATAAAATGGGAAGATTATTCTCCGATCTTCTCAAGAATATTGTTGACAAGTGAGCTTGCTCCGATACGGAACAGGTCGCTATGCAACCACTCTTCGCCCAATACTTCTTTTACGATGGTGTAATATTTCACGGCATCTTCGGCAGTAGAAACACCACCCGATACCTTGATACCTTTCTTGATTTTGTTTAGTTCGCTGTATTCTTTTAGCACTTTACACATGGTATATACTGCTTCGAAAGATGCACCCGGATATCCTTTGCCCGTAGATGTTTTGATAAAGTCTGCACCCGAATACAATGCAATCACACTTGCTTTGCGAATGTTGTCCGGAGTGGTTAGCGCACCTGTTTCAAGGATTACTTTCAACTTCGCTTCACGACACGTATACTTGATTTCTTCAATCTCTTCGTTTAGTTCTTCGTAGTTCTCTTCGAAGAAAAGGCCAAGGTTAAGAACAATATCAATCTCATCGGCACCGTCCGTGATGGCAAGCGCTGTCTCTGCCACTTTAATCTCAGGGAAAGTTTGCGAAGAAGGAAAACCACCCGTTACACATGCAATCTTTACATCGTTTGCAGTAAGTGCCTGCTTCACCGTTTCGGCAAAATTAGGGTAGGTACAGATTGCTGCTACACTTGGAAGATCGGGACGATCGCCTTCAAGGTCGTTGACGCGTTGTACCAATTTATAGATAGAGTCTTTCGTATCAATGCTTGTAAGCGAAGTAAGATCGATGAATCCGAAGATATTTTTCAAGACCTCTTTGTTGAAGTTTTCGG
This sequence comes from Tannerellaceae bacterium, assembly GCA_051656605.1. Lineage (GTDB taxonomy): Bacteria > Bacteroidota > Bacteroidia > Bacteroidales > CAMTPD01 > UBA12018. The sequence goes on from JBOGCF010000008.1 coordinate 47,745, forward strand.
TAAACTTCTCGCTCAGGATCTTATCTACATTCGCTTTGATTTGCTCGGCTGTTTCTACCGATGGATGCTTTTGAAAAGCTTCATGATATTTGCTCATACTCTTTAAAGTTTATCGTTGTTTATATGTCTGTCTTTATCGCGCGACGTTTTCTTTTCGATGTTTTTGCGAAATGCTTCGGTAAGATCGATGCCCGTTTGATTGGCCATACACATCAATACCCATAAGATATCTGCCATTTCATCGCCAAGATCTTTATTCTTGTCGCTCTCTTTAAACGATTGTTCCCCATACTTGCGCGATACAAGTCGTGCCAATTCGCCCACTTCTTCGGTAAGAATGGCCATATTGGTAAGTTCGTTGAAGTATCTTACCCCATAGGTTTTGATCCAATGGTCGACTTGTTCTTGCGCTTCTTTGATTGTGATATGGCTCATTACTCTTTGTTTTTTGTGTCGATAATGATCGTAACCGGACCGTCGTTGATTAGGGCCACTTTCATGTCGGCTCCAAACTGTCCGGTCTTCACTGCTTTCCCGATTGTTTCGCCCATCTGCTTGCAGAATGATTCATAAAGAGGGGTCGCCGTTTCGGGGCGAGCTGCTTTGAAATACGATGGTCGATTTCCTTTTTTAGTAGAAGCATGCAACGTAAATTGGCTTACGATAAGAATATCTCCGTCGATATCGAGCGTTGATTTATTCATCACTCCGTTTTCATCGTCAAAGATGCGAAGATTTGAAATCTTCTTTACCAACCAATCGATATCTTCTTCGGTGTCGGCTTCTTCAATACCTACCAGAATCATCATTCCTTTATCGATAGATGAGTACAATTGTTGATCAATTGTAACGGATGCTTCGGTTACGCGCTGTATAACGGTTCTCATTTTTTAGTTCGTTTTGTAGCGCTGATTGCTTCTTGTTATGAAACAACCTGCGCGAGAAATAGATTTATTTTTTAGGAAGTGTTTTCTTTTTTGTCGCACCTAGAAAGGTGTTTTCAGTCACGCATGGTGCGTGATTTCACTGACGCAGCGTGACTGTTTTTGTTCACGCTGCGTGAATGAATTCACTGACGGAGCGTGCGCAAATTTACTCACGCTCCGTCAGTGAAGGGGATTACTACAGTTCCTTCAAGACAAAGTTAGATATAATTATCCGTAGATGCTCAGGATTCTTTTTGTTCCGTTGCCGAAAGGGTAGCGACACCTAATCCGTCGAACAACACTTTTGCCTTTACCGGGCCAAGTAAAGTAACAATCTCTTCAAAAGGCGCAGCCTTAAGTCGCTTGATGCTTTTGTATTTGTTGAGCAGAAGCGTCTTCGTTTTATCACCGATTCCTTTAATGCTATCGAGCTCCGAAGTAGTTTGTCCTTTGCTTCGTTTCTGACGGTGAAAGGTGATACCAAAGCGGTGGGCTTCGTCTCTGAGTTGCTGAATCAACTTCAAACTTTCCGAGTTCTTGTCAAGATACAAAGGGATCGGATCATCCGGGAAAAAGATCTCTTCGAGTCGTTTTGCTATACCGATGATTGGGATACGGCCTTCGAGATTCAACGATTTCAACGCATCTACCGCTGCATGCAATTGTCCCTTTCCACCGTCGATAACGATGAGGTTGGGTAGGGGCTGTTGCTCTTCGACGAGTCTGCTGTAACGACGATATACGATCTCGTTCATCGATGAAAAGTCATCCGGCCCAATCACTGTTTTGATATTGAAGTGGCGATAATCCTTCTTCGATGGTTTGGCCTTTTTGAATACAACACAAGCAGCCACCGGATTCGTTCCTTGAATATTCGAGTTATCGAAACACTCGATATGCATTGGCAAGTCGTGTAGTTGAAGATCCTTTTGCAGGGTTGAAAGGATGCGAACCATCCGTTGCTCGGGATTCAATTTCTCGGCACGCTTGAGCTGGTCGAGTTTGTATTGCTTCACGTTCTTCTCCGATAAGTCGAGCAGTTTCTTCTTTTCTCCCTTCTGAGGAACGATGAATTTGGTCGTTTCCGAGATCTCGATGTCGGGCATAAACGGAACGATGATTTCGCGTGCCAGACTTTTAAATCGGGTACGCATCTCTACGATACCCAGGCCGAGAAGTTCTTCTTTCGGTTCGTCGAGTTTGCGTTTATACTCGAAAGTGTAGGCTTGCGTAATGGATCCGTTGCGCACGTGCAGGTAGTTGATGTAGGCAGAGTCGCCTTCTTCCGCATACGAGAAAACATCGAGGTTGTTGAGCGACGGTGAAACCACTTCCGAACGGGAGCGATAGTTTTCGACAAGTTCGAACTTCTCCTTTATCTTTTGCGCTTCTTCAAATTTGAGTTCGCCCGCTAATGCTTGCATCTCTTCGAAGAGAATGTTGCTCACTTGCGAGATGTTTCCTTTTAAGATCTCCTTTACGGCCGCGATGTTTTTGTTGTATTCATCGAGCGATTGCAAACCTTCGCACGGACCTTTGCAGCGTTTGATGTGGTATTGAAGGCATACTTTGTATTTTCCTTGCGCGATGGATTCGGGGGTTAACGGCAATTTGCACGTTCTGATCGGGTAGAGGTCTTTGATCATTTCGAGCATAATTCGAACTAAGGGTAGCGAACTATACGGGCCAAAGTAAACCGATCCGTCTTTCACGATCTTGCGTGTCTGAAATACGCGCGGGAAGTATTCGTTCTTGATGACGATGGAAGGGTAAGTTTTGTCGTCTTTCAACAATACATTGTAGCGTGGTTTGTATTGTTTGATCAAACTGTTTTCGAGCAAAAGAGCATCCTCCTCGCTGTTGACCACGATGTATTTAATATCCCGTATCCTCCTTACGAGGAAACGGGTTTTGGTTGAATCGTGATTCTTATTAAAGTATGAAGAAACCCTTTTCTTTAGATTCTTTGCCTTTCCGACGTAAAGGATTACTCCCTTTTCATCGAAGTATTGATAGCATCCCGGTTTGTCGGGAAGAACCGAAAGAATGGATTGTATATGTTGTTCTACTTCATTCATGATTCGAATAGTGATGTAAACTCAAACTTGGTTACGTCAAACAGTCCTTTGTCGCCGATCTTTATTTTCGGGATTACGAGCAAACTCATAAACGATAACGTCATCTGAGGTGCGTGTAATGTAGAACCGATGGCTTTTATTTTTTGGTTGCATGCTTCGTATAGTGAGTCGATTTCATCGATCTCTTTGCTGCTGATGATGCCTCCGATTTCGAGCGGAAGAAGCGTTGTTTCGCCTCCGTCGATTACAGAAATACCACCTTTGCTTTCGATGATTGCGTTGATTGCTTTGCAGATTTCATGATCGGAGCAACCCACGGCAATGATGTTGTGACTGTCGTGCGCGATGCTTACGGCACATGCTCCACGTTTTAGTCCTACGCCTTTGATGAAACCAATGGCAGGTTTGCTTTGCACGTATCTGTTAACAACAACGATCTTCAAGATGTCTTCTTCAACATTCGAAACAACGTTATCGTTTACCACGGTTGCATCGTGTATTTCACACTCGGTAATCAAGTCGCCATCGAAACAACGGATTACTTTGATGCGATTCGTTTCCGGATAAACCGCCAAATCCTTTTCGTCGATCTTCTCAATATTGAAGTTATTGATCACCTTCGATACAGGTGCTATGATCTTAGACTCTTTTCCATCAAAGACACATTCGCCCTTCACATAAGTTGAAAGGACATGCAGATCTTTCAAATTGTCTACCACGATGAAGTCGGCATTGTCTCCTTGTTGTAGCAAGCCGGCTTTCATATTATAGTGCTTGATGGCATTGTAAGAGGCAGCACGAAGTACGTCGAAAACGTTGTATCCTTTGTCAAGTGCTCGCTTTACCAGCAGATTGATGTGGCCCTCTTTTAGGTTGGCCGGGTGAAGGTCGTCGCTACAAAGCATCGTCATATCGGCGTGATCTTTGAAGAGCGGGTGCAAGGCTTCGAAGTTCTTCGCAGCACTACCTTCACGGATCTGAATCTTCATCCCAAGATCGCACTTTTCGATAGCCTCTTCGAGCGTTGCGCATTCATGGTCGGTTGTAATACCGCAAGCGATGTACTTCTTCAAAAGTTCTCCGTCGATACCCGGAATGTGTCCGTCGATCGGTTTGTTATTTGCCTTTGCCGCGTTTAGTTTCGCATGCATATCGGCATCGTTATATACTACCGCCGGGAAGTTCATTACCTCTGCAAGGAAGTGAATATCGTCTCGCTGCATCAACTTCTCGATGTCGCCAGCTTCTAGTTTTGCACCTGCAGTTTCGAATGGAGTAGCAGGAACACACGATGGCGCGCCGAAGCAAAAGTAGAACGGAATGCCTTCTGCATTTTCGATCATGTAGTCGATTCCTTCGATGCCCATAACGTTTGCAATCTCGTGCGGATCGGTTACCACACCAATTGTTCCGTGCTTCACGGCAGCCTTCGCAAAGTTGGAAGGAGTTGTCATGGAGCTCTCGATATGCACATGTCCGTCAACAAATCCAGGCATCAAAAAGCGCCCTTCATCTTTACCCGTGCGCTCAATGTTTGTAATCTTTCCACCATCTATTGTAATGGTAGCTCCATATATCTCTTTTGATACGAGATCCACAATGTTCCCCGTTATCTGCTTTAATTCATTATTCATTACGCTTTCAATTTTAAGAAGTTAACACAACTTAGTTAATGTTTCACGTGAAACAAAAGACTCCTCTTTCTGATTCTGGCGTTAGGGTTGCGAGAAGTCGGAAAGAGGAGTTTTAAAGATATCTATTTGGTGTGGATTATCTTCCTAAGAGAACCAAAAGAATGTTTATATCGCTTGGCGATATCCCGGGTACGCGGCTTGCCTGAGCAATGGTTTCGGGATCAATAGCCGAAAGCTTTTGTCTGGCTTCGGTCGATAGAGATTTGATTTCGTTGTAATCAAAACGTCCTTTAATCTTGATGTTCTCGAGGCGGTTTATCTTGTCTGCGATCATTTGCTCGCGTTGAATGTATCCGTCGTACTTCATCAAGATTTCTGCTGCTTCAATGATTTCCGCTTTTCTATTTTCCGGAGTTTTATCAAGCTCTTCTTTGAAGGCCGGAACCATTTCGGCTATATCGTATAAGTTCAACTGCGGACGCAAAACAAGATCATATAATTTGCAACCTTGCTTAAGCGGAGAGGTGCCACGCTCTTCGAGCGCTTCGTTTATGTATTGAGGTTTGATCGAATAAGTCTTCGCAAACTCAATGATGCGATCTCGATGCGCACGTTTCTCAACAAGCAGGTCGTAGCGTTCTTGTGTTGCTAGGCCGAGGTTGAAACCTTTTTCCGTTAGTCGCATATCGGCATCGTCTTGGCGAAGCAAGATGCGATACTCGGCACGAGAGGTAAACATACGGTACGGTTCATCTACACCTTTTGTTACAAGGTCGTCGATAAGTACACCGATGTAGGCTTCGTCGCGTCCCAAAACAAACGGTTCTCCGTCGACGCATTTCTGGTGGGCATTGATCCCCGCCATCAAACCTTGTCCGGCTGCTTCTTCATATCCGGTAGTTCCGTTGATCTGTCCGGCAAAGAAAAGGTTTTCGATTTGCTTCGTCTCGAGTGTATGCTTCAACTGCGTTGGCGGGAAGTAATCGTATTCGATTGCATATCCCGGACGGTAGATGTGTACATCTTTCAAGGCTGGTACTTTCTTCAATGCTTCGAGCTGCACTTCGAGTGGAAGTGAAGAAGAGAATCCATTTAGATAATACTCTTGCGTATTTTCTCCTTCGGGCTCTAGAAATAGTTGATGTCTTTCGCGCTCTGCAAAGGTAACGATCTTCGTTTCGATACTTGGGCAATAACGCGGACCGATACTTTGAATTTGTCCGTTGTAAAGAGGCGAGTCGTCGAGACCGCTTCTCAATATCTCGTGTACTTCCGGATTGGTGTAAACCATCCAGCAGCTACGTTGTCTTAGAGTCTTTGGCTCGTGAGTGAGGTAAGAGAACTTGTGAAAGTCCATGTCGCCTGTGTGCTCTTCGGCCAGTTCAAAGTTGATGCTTCTACCGTCGATGCGAACAGGAGTTCCCGTTTTCATACGTCCGGCTTCCATTCCTAGTTCAACCAATTGTTCGGTAATACCGCTTGTTGCCGGCTCGGCCATACGACCGCCGCCAAATTGTTGGCGTCCGATGTGGATAAGTCCGTTTAGGAAAGTTCCGTTCGTAAGCACTACTGTTTTGGCATAAAACTCAACTCCCATATACGTGCGCACGCCTTTCACAACGTTGTCTTCGACAATCAGATTGCGAACTGCATCTTGCCACATGTATAGGTTTGGCGTATTTTCAATTACTTCTCTCCATTCGTTGCTAAACTTCTCGCGGTCGCTTTGCGCTCTTGGGCTCCACATTGCAGGACCTTTAGAGCAGTTAAGCATTCGGAATTGGATAGCTGTTTTGTCGGTGATTACACCCATGTTGCCGCCCAACGCATCTATCTCACGTACGATTTGGCCTTTGGCGATACCGCCCACGGCAGGATTGCAACTCATTTGTGCAATCTTGTTCATATCCATTGTGATGAGAAGCGTCTTCGAACCGAGGTTTGCCGCAGCTGTTGCTGCCTCGCAACCGGCATGTCCGGCACCGACTACAATTACGTCGTATTTAAAATCCATATTTTTTGCTCATGTAAACTCGAATGCAAATATACTATATCTCAAGCATTCAGAGTGATGCCGTATTGTTTAATAACGCTAAAGCTTCGTTCTCTTTAGCCGTCATGTTTTCTCTTTCGCCCGGACCTTTGTCATCGATGCCGCAAAGGTGCAGAATGCCATGAATAATGATTCGGTGCAACTCTTGGTCGAACGTTACACCAAACTCCTCCGCGTTGCTTTTTACGGTATCAAGGCTGATAAACACGTCACCGTTGATAACGCCGTCTTCGGTATAATCGAACGTGATGATGTCGGTATAATAATCGTGTTGAAGATACTCTTTGTTTACTTCAAGGATCTTCTCATCCGAACAAAAGATGTAAGCAACATCGCCCACCTTCATTTGGTGAAGTGCTGCTACTTCGCGAATCCATTTTGTCGTTTCTCTGCGTTTAAGTGAAGGCATCTTTATATCCTCCGCGTAATAACTTACTGCCATATCGTTGTAATTATATAATTTGAAAGAACAAGTACGCGATTACAATTGCCGCGATGATTCCGAACAAATCGGCAAGCAACGAGCATGAAATTGTGTAGCGCGTATTTTTAACCCCGATGCTACCGTAATAAACGGCCACGATATAAAACGTGGTGTCGGTAGCTCCTTGGAATATACATGAGAGTCGGCCCACGAAAGAGTCGGCTCCGTAATGATTCATCGTATCTATCATCAGACCGCGCGCACCGCTACCGCTTAGCGGTTTCATAAATGCGGTAGGCAAAGCAGCTACAAAGTCGCTGTTCATTCCCATTGCGGTAAACAAAGCAGCGATTCCATCGATCAGGTAATCCATCGCACCCGAAGCACGAAACATCCCAATGCTCACAAGTATTGCTACCAGGTATGGAATGATTGTAACGGCCGTTTTGAATCCGTCTTTCGCCCCTTCGATAAACGAGTCGTATACATTTATCTTCTTTCTTATCGCACTTATTATAAAACCAACTATCACTCCAAAAAGTATTAAATTGGCTATAAAAGATGAATAAAGAGAAACCTCTTCTTGCGTCATACGATTGAAAGCATACAACGAGCCTACGATGATTGTGGTAATAATACCGAAGAAAGACATCAGTGTCTTGTCAAATATCTTGATGCGCTGTTTGATGCAAACGGCTACAATGCCGGCAACGGTAGCAGCAAAAGTTGCGATGAGTATTGGAAGGAAAACGTCGGACGGATTAGCTGCTCCGAGCTGTGCACGGTACGCCATTACACTGATCGGAATCAGCGTAAGTCCCGAAGCATTGAGTACAAGAAACATGATCATCGGATCCGAAGCGGCATCTTTCTGCTTGTTCAGTTCCTGCATCTCCTGCATTGCTTTCAGTCCCATCGGGGTGGCCGCGTTGTCGAGCCCGAGCAAATTGGCCGAGATATTCATAAAGATCGAACCGGTAGCCGGATGGTCTTTGGGCAGTGATGGGAATAACTTTCCGAAAAGCGGTGCAGCCAATCGGGCAAACATCTGAACCATGCCCCCGTTTTCTCCGATCTTCATAATCCCTAGCCACAGGGTTAAGACACCCGTTAGTCCGAGCGAGATTTCGAAAGCACTCTTTGCCGTCGTAAACGAGCTGTTGATTATTTCGCCGAAGATAGCGAGATCACCGAGGAAGATCGCTTTACCGATTGCAACGACAAAAGCGATCAGGAAGAATGAAATCCAAATGTAGTTTAAAACCATCCTGCAAGATATGATTAAGCGGTTCGTTATATCTGTGTGAAATCTTTAAAACGAAGATAGAGCTTTTTGCGCTGAACACAGAGCAGTAGCTTCGAAATATTGCAAGGAATCAAATTTAAATAAAATACATAGTCTGTATATTTCGATCCAAAGAGCTCCATTCATAAAAACGCAAACATACACGACTATGCAATCATACCAACAAAGTTTCTTTGTGCGGACCACGTTGATCGTACTTTTTCAATGCAAGATTAAAAACCATGCAAGGTTTAGTTTTCTGAGAATTCAATATATCCGCACAACTGTTCGTCGCGAATCAAATACGCAATTCTCAGCGAGTTTAGAGCATCTGTTAAAAGTGTAATAAATAGATGTTCATATAGTATATAAATACTCATGGTAATGCTTATAAACGAATTGTTGATAACCTTGTTAATAGTTATGCTTTCGTCTAATTATGAGTATATTGATATCGTTGATAGCTGTTAATAACTAACGTATATTATCATAACAGCGAACTCTAAAATTACACCAAAATACATCCTTTCAATTCTTGCAAAAAGGACTTGAAATAACGTTTTCAATGAAGACAAAAGTAGATTATCTTTGGGACAATAAAAGCAACAACGATGACTACACACACTCAGGATTCGAAAACGAAATCGGGAAGTAATAAAACCAACACAACCGAGATTATTTGCACGGCAAAAGAAATTGAAAACACTTTGCAGTTTTTAGGAAACGAAGAGAAAGCAAAGCACTTGATGCGTTTCTTCAAAACCGGAAAAGGACAATATGGCGAGGGCGATCTTTTTCTTGGGGTTGTCGTACCAGAATCGCGCAAAGTAGCCAAAGCCTATCAAGCAACTCCGATAGACGAAATCAAGATACTTATACAATCTCCTTTACATGAGTGCAGATTGGTAGCATTGATGATCTTGATCGAGCAATACAAAAAAGCAAGTGAAGCATATCGAGAAGAGATTGTTCAATTCTATCTTGCGCACACCAACTACATCAACAACTGGGATCTGGTAGACTTATCGGCCGATAAGATCTTGGGGGCATACCTCAAAGAGCGCGACCGTGATCTGTTGTACCAACTAGCAAAAAGCAGTCTGCTTTGGGAGCAACGCATTTCCATTGTAACTACGCTGGCCTTTGTGCGTAAAGGAGATCTTGACGATGCATTGCAATTGGCTCGCGAATTAGTATACCACGAACATGATCTGATGCGCAAAGCCGTAGGATGGGTGTTGCGGGAAGTAGGAAAGAAAGACCGCGAACGCCTGTGCCTATTTCTTGATGAATTTGCGGCAACAATGCCTCGCACGGCACTGCGTTATGCAATCGAACATTTCGACGAATCGAAGCGTCAGTACTATATGAATTTGGCAAAACAGAAATAGATTCGTTGATATCGAGCATCTTAAGCATTGTGTATCTCATATTCTTTCGTACTTTTGTGAAGTAATCTTAATCTTTAGACCATTGTTTGATAGGTGATTATCAAGATAAAGGCAATTTTCAGACCAAATAACAACTTCAAAAACTAGAAAGCGAATGAGCATGAAAAACATTGTACAGGCAATAAGTCTGTTCGTTTTATTATTTGCAATGCAAATCATGTATGCAGAGAACCCGCGAGCTATCAAGCTCGAAACTCCTAAAAGAGCAGCCGGACAAACGGATGTATTAAAGTTGGCCTGTGATCCCATTCCCACTGTTCGCGTAGCATTTATCGGATTAGGCAATCGTGGAAGCGGAGCCGTTTATCGTTTTATGTCGCTCGAAGGCGTAGAGGTAAAAGCGCTATGTGATGTTGTTCCCGAGAAAGTAGAGCGGGCGCAAAACACCCTCAAGAAGAATAACTATCAACCGGCCGATACTTATACGAACAAAAACGACTGGAAAAAAGTGTGCGAACGAGATGATATCGACTTAGTTTACATTTGCACACCTTGGTTGGCACATACACCGATGGCAGTGTATGCCATGAAGCAAGGCAAACATGTGGCGGTAGAAGTACCGGCAGCCATGTCGTTAAGCGAATGTTGGGACCTTGTGAATACTGCCGAGCAAACGCGCCGTCATTGCATGATGCTCGAAAACTGTTGCTATGATTTCTTCGAAATGGCAACGCTCAACATGGCACAACAAGGCAAGTTTGGCGACATTGTACACGGCGAAGGAGCATACATCCACGATTTGCGCTCATCCAACTTCGACGAGAATGCCTATTATAATATGTGGCGACTCGACTACAATGCCAAGCACAACGGTAATTTGTATCCTACGCACGGACTCGGTCCCATCTGCCAAATCATGAACATTCATCGCGGAGACAAAATGAACTACCTCGTTTCGGTATCTTCAGATCAGAAAGGAATGACTCAATATGCCGAGAATAAATTCGGCAAAGACTCGAAGCAAGCCAAAGGAAACTATGCACGCGGCGATATGAACACCACGATTATCCGTACCGAGAAAGGAAAAACCATAATGGTGCAACACGATGTAACCAGTCCGCGTCCGTATAGTAGACTGCATACTGTAAGCGGAACCAAAGGATATTGCCAAAAGTATCCGATGGAGGGATTGGCATTTGATCCCGATGCTCATGGTTTCTTGAACGACGAACAACGCAAACAAGTACTTGCCGAATACGAGCATCCCATTACCAAAGAAGTAGGAGAAAAAGCGCGCAAGGTAGGAGGTCATGGCGGAATGGACTTCATCATGGATTACCGTCTTATTTATTGCTTGCGCAACGGACTACCGCTTGATCAAGACGTATACGACGCGGCCGAATGGTCGTGTCTGACAGAGCTCACCGAGTTGTCGGTAAAGAATGGAAGTATTCCGGTAGAAATACCCGACTTTACACGTGGCGCATGGAACAAGTTGCAAGGACTTACCTTTGCAGACTAAGCCGAAATTCAGTTTATCAACAGGAGGTCTTCGAGCAGGAGGATCTCCTTTTTTGTTGCATATATCAACAGATATGAACATCGTGTTGATAACTGTATATGCAATTGAAAGCAAGGTTTCTATCTTTGGATAATAGCATCCGTTTTTAACGTTATCAACAGTTGTGAATAGCGTTGTTGAGTTTATAAACCTTGTTGGTTGTTAACAGCTATGAAGACGACCTTATAAACCTGTGGCAAATGGAAAAGATTATGTACGTTTGTAAGAGATTAACAAGTGAGCTATGAACGACAGTTTTGACATACGCGACCAGCGTCCCATCGAGAAAGAGCGCGATTACGAAAACGCGTTGCGCCCGTTAGCATTCGAAAACTTTAGCGGTCAGGACAAAGTGGTTGAAAACCTTCAAATCTTTGTAATGGCGGCACGCATGCGCGGCGAAGCTCTCGATCACGTTTTGTTGCACGGACCTCCCGGATTGGGGAAAACAACATTATCCAACATTATTGCAAACGAGCTCGGAGTAGGCTTCAAAGTAACTTCGGGACCCGTACTTGATAAACCGGGCGACCTTGCCGGTATCCTTACTTCACTCGAGCCAAACGACGTTTTGTTTATCGACGAGATTCACCGTTTGAGTCCGGTGGTTGAAGAATACCTTTATTCCGCAATGGAAGATTACCGCATCGACATCATGATCGACAAAGGACCAAGTGCCCGTTCCATTCAAATCGACTTGAATCCCTTTACACTCGTAGGAGCAACTACGCGCAGTGGCTTGTTGACAAGTCCGCTTCGTGCCCGTTTCGGTATTAACATGCACCTCGAGTATTACGATATGGATACGTTGACAAAGATTGTATTGCGTTCGGCAGGTTTGCTCGGAGTAGCATGCGAACAAAGTGCGGCGGTAGAAATTGCCGGCCGTAGTCGCGGAACTCCTCGTATTGCCAATGCCCTGCTTCGTCGCGTGAGAGACTTTGCTCAAGTAAAAGGTTCGGGAGATATCGAAGTAGAGATTGCACGATATGCACTCGAAGCATTGAACATCGACCGTTACGGACTCGATCAAGTAGACAACAAAGTACTCACAACACTGATCGACAAGTTTGGCGGCGGACCGGTAGGACTTACCACCATTGCAACAGCATTGGGCGAAGACCCCGGCACCTTGGAAGAAGTGTACGAGCCGTTCTTGATCAAAGAAGGTTTCCTTAAGCGTACACCACGAGGACGAGAAGTTACAGAATTAGCGTATAAACATCTCGGTCGCACTCGTGTGGGTGGAGACCAGGGATTCTTATTTGAATAAAACATTATGGCGGAAGGAATCAAAAACCTTGCGAAAGATACAGCCATATACGGTGTAAGTAGTATAGTAGGGCGATTGCTCAACTGGCTGCTCACACCGATGTATGTGCGCATGTTTACCGAAAGTGACAACGGTATCATAACCAATCTGTATAGTTGGGTTGCTCTATTGTTTGTAATACTGACTTACGGAATGGAAACCACATTCTTCAGATATATAAATGAGAAAAACACGACCAACACAAACGGAGTTTATGCAACGGCCTTGTCGGCACTAGCATCTACCTCTGCAATCTTTGTCGCATTGATTGCTTTATTTCTGAGTCCGGTGAGTACATATCTAGAGTACTCCAATCACAAAGACTACATCATGATAATGGCGGTGATTATTGCAATCGACGCATTTTGTGCGATTCCGTTTGCCTATCTGCGCTATAAAAAGCGAGCCATTAAGTTTGCAACATTGAGGCTATTCAATGTAGGAGCCATTATCTTTTTCAACCTCTTTTTTATCATTGCCTGTCCGTGGATATATGAAAAAGCACCTGCACTTATCAGCTGTTTTTACAATCCCGATTATGGAGTAGGTTATGTATTTGTATCCAATCTGATCGCTTCGAGCATTATATTACTCGCATTAGTTCCCGATTTTTCGGGATTGAAAAGCAAGGCAGACTGGAGTTTGTTGAAGAAGATGCTTAAGTATACTTACCCGATCTTGATACTCGGTATTGCAGGGCAAGCCAACAAAACCATCGGAACCATTCTCTTCCCAATGCTTTTCGACGATCAGCAACGCGAGTTTGCCGATGCGCAATTGGGTATTTACGGAGCCTGCCTTAAGCTAGCCATGGTAATCGTGATGTTTAATCAGGCATTCCGATTTGCCTACGAGCCCATTGTTTTTGCCAAGAGCAAAGGAGCCGACAACAAAGTACTTTATTCGGAAGCGATGAAATACTTTATCATCTTTTCCTTGTTAATATTTATAGGAGTGATGTTTTACATCGACATCTTCAAGCTATTGGTTACTCCCGAATACTATGTGGGGTTGCCGGTAGTACCGTTGGTGATGATGGGAGAAACATTCTTCGGTATTTATTTCAACCTATCGTTGTGGTATAAACTAATCGACAAAACGGAGTGGGGAGCTTACTTCTCATTTACCGGATTGGGCATTACCATTGCGATACTTGTGTTGTTTGTTCCCGTTTATGGCTTTATGGCCTGTGCGTGGGCATCGCTTATTTGCAACCTGGTTATGATGTTGGCTTCTTACTTTATCGGACAAAAGAAGTATCCGATCAAGTACGATCTGAAATCGTTCTTCATTTACTTTTCCTTGGCAATGGTATTATATGCCATCGGAATGTATCTACCTATCGAGAACTTATTCTTAAAACTCGCCGCGCGTACAGGGTTGCTATTTATTTATATTGCTTTTATGGTAAAACGCGACCTTCCATTGTCGCAAGTACCGATCATTAAAAAATTCATCAAGTAATCTAATTTCCTTTATTATATTATGACACTTATCAAATCTTACCTCTCGATCGTCGAATTCGTTAAGCGTATATTCGATCTTCATCAAGATAAAGATGACGAGCAAGCAACAATAGAAAGTATCTACAAAGGTGTTGAGTTTAAAGGTCCAAACTTGTGGGTCTTGATCTTTGCTACGTTTATTGCCTCGCTTGGCCTCAATACCAATTCGACAGCCGTTATTATCGGTGCCATGTTGATCTCACCACTGATGGGACCTATCATGGGATTCGGTCTTGGGCTGGGAATTAATGATATTGACTTGATCAAGAAATCGGCTAAGAACTATGCCATTGCTACGTTGTTTAGTGTGCTTACCTCGACAATCTACTTCTTGCTATCACCATTGAGTGAAGCGCAGTCGGAGTTATTAGCTCGTACGCAACCTACAATATATGACGTACTCATCGCATTGTTTGGTGGTTTGGCCGGTATCGTAGCCAGCTCTACAAAGCTCAAAGGGAATGTGATTCCGGGTGTTGCCATTGCGACAGCCTTGATGCCTCCTTTGTGTACGGCCGGTTTCGGATTGGCAACGGGCAATCTCTTTTATTTCTTTGGTGCCTTCTATTTATACTTTATCAATACGGTATTTATTAGTTTATCGACCCTGATCGTAGTACGCTTACTGCGTTTTTCTAAGATATCCATGATTGATAAAATAAAGGAGAAACGGGTAGCACGTTATATCGGCGTCATTGTATTCTTTACCATTGTTCCCAGTCTTTTCTTGAGTTATAATATGATCCGTACATCTTTCTTAAACTCACAAGTTTCGAACTATGTAGCAAAAGAATTAGACTTTCCCGGTACACAGATCATCAGTAAGAAAGTGCTTTTCAATGGTAATGACAAAGAGCTGAAGGTTGTATTGGTAGGAGATAAAGTACCCGAAATGGCGATCGACGTAGCAAAACAAAAGCTCAAAGACTATGGTCTTGGTAACATGACACTTGCGGTGCAACAAGGTTTCTCTGGCCCCGATACGGATATCAACGAATTGAAGTCGATGGTATTGACCGACCTTTACAAATCGGGTGAGCAAACCATCCAACAAAAAGATCAGATGATCGACTCACTGCAACGCAGTCTCGAGTCGTATCGTACAGTATCAGAATTGAGCTTTTCGTTAGCACCGGAGATGAAGGTCTTGTTTCCTTCGGTACAAGATGTTTCGATCAATAAATCGGAAATCGTAAATTTGAAGACTCAACAAGCCGATACTTTAATCCTCGTTTACTTAAAGGTAGAAGGACGTATGGACGAAGCTCAACGTGAGAAGATCAAAGAGTGGCTGTCGGCACGAACAGAAGTTAGTAATGTGAAATTAATTATAGAATAACACAACAAGATGAAGTATTTTAAAAGTTTATGGTTGGCCGGTGCGATGGCACTGGCAGCTCAAGGAGCTTATGCAGACGAGGGGATGTATTTGCTCAATGAGCTAAACAAGAAGAATCTAGAGCAAATGAAAGCACTCGGATTCACCTTGCCTTATGACAGTCTTTATAGCACAACAAGTCCGTCGGTAAGCGACGCAGTTGTTATATTCGGTGGCGGATGTACCGGTATTGCTGTATCAGATCAAGGGTTGATCTTTACCAATCACCACTGTGGTTACGGAGCCATTCAATCAAAAAGCTCGGTAGAACACGACTACCTGAAAGACGGTTTCGTATCACAATCAATGGAACAAGAGATTCCGATCGAAGGATTGGAAGTTCGCTTTTTGAAGAACACGATAGACGTTACCGATCGCATCATGGGCGAGGTAAAGTCGACCACAGACGAGTTTACTCGCATGACGAAAGCAGACTCTGTGATGACAGTGATCAGCGACTCACTTTCGAAGAAGCCATTTGTACAAGCAGAAGTATATTCATATTACGCAAACAACAAATACTACGTTCAAGTATACGAAGTGTTTAAAGACGTGCGTATGGTATTCGCGCCACCTTCATCGGTAGGTAAGTTTGGTGGAGACACCGACAACTGGATGTGGCCACGTCACACGGGCGACTTCTCAGTATTCCGCGTATATGCCGATGCAAGCAATCAGCCGGCCGAGTTTAGCAAAGACAACAAACCTTACAAGCCAAACTATGTACCGGAAGTGTCGTTGAAAGGATACGAAGAAAACGACTACGCAATGACGATCGGTTTCCCGGGTAGCACACAACGTTACCTATCTTCATGGGGTGTGCAACAACGCATCGACGACTCTAACAAACCGCGTATCGAGGTAAGAGGAGAGAAGCAAGACATCTGGAAAGAAGCCATGCGTGCCGACGATGCTACGCGCATCAAGTATGCTTCGAAGTATGCAGGTAGCTCAAACTACTGGAAAAACTCGATCGGTATGAACAAAGGTCTTGCACGTCTTGGCGTAATCGAACGCAAACAAGATATCGAAAAGAACTTCAATACTTGGGTAAATGCAGATCCTGCACGTAAAGAACTTTACGGAGAAGTATTGCCATTGCTAGAGAAAGGATACACCGGAAGCGACTCGCTACGCGAAGCAGCAACTTACTTGAGCGAAACAATGATTTCAGGTTGTGAGTTGGTACGTATTGCAAGAGCGGTAGAAAGCCTTGACGACAAACAAGCAAACGCACAAGTACTTGAAGACGCACAAACCGTATTGGCTCCGATCTTCAAAGACTACGAACCTACGTTGGATAAGAAAACCATGGTACGTATGATGGAGTTGTGCGCTAAACGTGTTCCTGCTCAGTATCAGCCGGAGATTTTCCCTTCAATCATGAAGAAATACAAAGGCGACTTTGCAAAATATGTAGACCATGTGTTTGCTAAAACAAAGCTTACATCGTTGGCTAGCATCGAAAAAGAACTAAGCTCTAAAGACGGAATCAAGAAATTGCAAAAAGACCCTGCTGTAGAGTTGTCAAACTCAGTGATGATGGCTTACTATGCATTGCAACAAGATCTTGCCGGTTATGCTTACGACATCGAGAAAGGCGAGCGTTTGTTCCTTGCCGGTTTGATGCAGATGTATCCTGACCGTATTTTCTACTCAGACGCAAACTTCACCATGCGTTTAAGCTACGGCTCTATCAAAGGTTACATTCCTTTCGACGCGGCAGAGTATGCATACTTTACAACCAGCAAAGGGATCTTGGAAAAACAAAACCCTGAAGATGATGAGTTCTTCGTACAACCCGAAATTCTTGAGCTTATCCGCAAAGAAGACTTTGGTCAGTACGCTAACAAGAACGGCGATTTGAACATTGCATTCATCTCAAATAACGACATCACCGGTGGTAACTCAGGTAGCCCTGTATTCGATGGCAACGGTCGCTTGATCGGTCTTGCTTTCGACGGCAACTGGGAAGCAATGAGTGGCGATATCGCATTTGAGCCTGCATTGCAACGCACGATTAGTGTAGACATCCGCTATGTATTGTTTATGATCGATCGTTGGGGCAAATGTCCTCGCCTTGTAAACGAGTTGAAACTTTACAAGTAATACGATCTAGATATATCTATCAAAGCCCGAAGCTTGATCAAGATGATTATGCTTCGGGCTTTTCTTTTACAACGCTTTATAACTTTCATATGCAGCAAATATACATTCACGGCGGACTTGGGAATCAGATGTTTCAATATGCTTTCTATCTATACTTGAAGCAACACATGACTTCATCGAAAACGCTTTCGCTCGATACCTCAAACTTTCTTTTGTTTCCGCAGCACAACGGCTACGAACTTGATCGCATCTTTGGTATAGAGGGTACTGTGCCTTTGTCGTTTCGAAATATCGCACGAATAGGGAAATGGTTCAATTGGAGTGTTTACCGAACCGAACGTAAATACCTCAAGTATTTGCGCAAAAGATATGGGTTGATTCGTGAGAAAACAGAATTTGGGTACGATGCTTCTATGGTCGATCAGTCGGGCTGCTTTGTGGGGTATTGGCAGCATCACGATTATTTGGATTCGATTCGGGAGGAATTGCAGCATGTGTTTGTATTTCCGGATTTGACGGATGCGCGAGATCTCGATATGGCTTGCTTGATGGAGCAAAGTAATTCGGTGAGTATCCACATTCGCAGGGGCGACTATCTGCTGAGTAAGAACAGCGCATTGCATGTAATCAAAGGGCTCGATTATTATCATCATGCTATCGAACGCATGCGTAGACTGGTAGATAATCCTACTTTCTTTATTTTCTCCGACGATCCCGAATGGGTGAAAGAGAATCTGTCATTAGATCAAGCTCATTATATCAACTGGCACAAGCAAGATACGAGTTATATCGACATGCAACTGATGTCGTTGTGTAAGCATAATATCATAGCTAATAGTACGTTTAGTTTTTGGGGTGCTTGGCTCAATGCAAATAAAGGTAAGGTGGTGATGGCTCCACAGTTCTGGTACGATCGTGTCGAAACACAAAGTCTTGTACCACACGATTGGCAGATCATTGCTTTATAAAGAAATCGACACTGTGATTTCTACTAAGATCCTTTTCTGCATTGAAGAAGATATCAGGATGCTTTGATTTAGCATCTTCTTGGTAATAACTAAGCCTTGCGTGGGCCCAGAACAGTCTTTGCGTGGGCCGTGGTTTGTCTTTGTGTGGGCCCAGAACAGTCTTTGTGTGCGACGTGGTTCGTCTTTGCGCCGAGGCCCGCAAAGACTGTACCCCATGGGCTTCCGTCTTTGTGCCCCGGGGCACAAGGCTTATTTGTTGTAAGGTTTGTCTTTATCGGATACAAAAAAAGGAGTTGTCACACTCGAAACTTGCGTTTCTTGTATGACAACTCCTTTAGGTATGATAGATAAATCAGATGATTAGTATCTGTTTCTTCCTTCACGTTTGTTGCTACGGCTATATTCTTTGAATTCGCCAGAAGATTTACGATCTCTGCGGTAACCACCTTCAGATGATCTACGTCCGCCGTCAGAAGATCTGCGACCGAAGTCACGACCACCACGACCGCCTTCAGAAGATCTGCGACCAAAGTCACGTCCGCCACGTCCACCACGACCACCTTCTCTAGAACCGCCTGCTTTATCGTCAGCGATTTCTACAGAGATACGTTTGCCGTAAAGTTCAGTACCTGTAAGTGATTGCGAAACTTTAGCAGCTTCGTTCTCTTCAACCTCGAAGAACGAGAAGCTCTTCATCAAGTCGATCTTACCGATTCTTACTTTACCAGGGATGTGAATGTTTACAAGTTCGATCAAGTTGTTTGGCATGAAACCATCCATACGACCTACGTTTACAAACATACGTTTGAAGCCCGGAGTAGTAACACGGCCACCACGTTCGCCTCTTTCACCGCGTTCGCCACGCTCTCCGCGAGGACGATCTGCAAGTGTTTCGATTTCTTTCGCTTCTGCGTAATATTTGAAGATACGAGTAAACTCAAGCGTCATAACGCGTTTGATGATATCTTCTTTTTCCAACCAGTCTAACTTGCGGAATACTGCAGGAAGGAATGTCTCGATTTGAGTTTCGTCTACTTCTGCCTTTTCGATACGGTCTACAAGGCTTAGTAGTTGTTTCTCTGTAATCTCGTTTGCCGAAGGAATAACTCCCGGTTCGAACTTCTTGTTGATGATACGTTCGATCTCACGGATTTTACCTTTTTCACGCAAGTGAATGATCGCGATAGAAGTACCCGAACGACCTGCACGACCTGTACGACCGCTTCGGTGTGTGTACGATTCTACGTCATCTGGCAAACCGTAGTTGATTACGTGTGTAAGCGAGTCTACGTCAAGACCACGAGCAGCTACGTCTGTAGCAACAAGTAGTTGGATGTTTTTAACACGGAACTTCTGCATTACGTAGTCACGTTGAGCTTGAGAAAGTTCGCCGTGTAGTGCATCTGCATTGTAACCGTCTTGGATCAATTGGTCTGCAATTTCTTGAGTCTCTTTACGAGTACGACAGAAAATGATACCGTAGATATTTGGGTTATAGTCGGCAATACGCTTAAGAGCAAGGTACTTGTCTCTTGCGTGTACCATATACGATACGTGTTTTACGTTTTTAGAGCCTTCGTTTTTGTTACCAACAACGATCTCTTTTGGGTTGTTCATGTATTGTTTTGTAATGCGAGCAATACCTTGAGGCATTGTTGCAGAGAACAATAACATGTTGCGTGAAGTTGGAACTTCAGCAAGGATAGCGTTGATGCTGTCTGTGAAGCCCATGTTTAGCATTTCGTCTGCTTCGTCCATTACCACGCTGCGTACACCTTCCATGTTTACAACCTTACGGTTCATAAGGTCGATAAGACGACCAGGAGTAGCTACGATGATATGTACACCACGCTTCAACGCTCTGATTTGTGTATCAATGCTTGAACCTCCGTATACCGGAAGAACCTTTAGGTGGTCGATATATTTAGAGTAATCGTTTAGATCGTCTGCGATTTGCAAACATAGTTCGCGTGTTGGGCATAGAATAAGAGCCTGAGGCTGTACGTTTGAAACGTCTATTTTTTGTAGTACAGGAAGACCGAAAGCGGCTGTTTTACCTGTTCCTGTTTGTGCTAAAGCAATAACGTCGTTGTCTTCGCCTAATAAGTAAGGAATTACTTCTGCTTGTACTGGCATAGGATTCTCATATCCCATCTCTTGAATTGCCTTTAGTATTGGCGCGGCAACTCCTAATTCTTCAAATGTTTTCAAAATAATTGTATGTAATTATATGTATATATAATGCGAGCATCAAAGGTAGCTATTCGTATTTGAAAACGGATTTAGTTTAATAATAGCTCTCTGAGTTTTGCTCTTTTTCTCGAATCTAGATTCATTTTCTTCTCAAGATAGTTGTTGACGGATCCGTAATCTCGTTTGATCGCATTGAATACGATGTTGAGATTAGCCTCGTTGCAAGAAACCAACGTTGATATTGTTTCTTGTGCTTCGAGATCGAGCTCGTTCAGAAGCTCTTGCGGAAAGGAAAACTTCATATATTGATTAGAAGAAATATAATCTTCGCGGATAGTTTGGTTCGGCATATCCAACGCTGCCATCAAAAAGGCAACTAAAAAGCCGACGCGATCTTTTCCAAGTGTGCATGTATAAAGAATCGGATAATTATCGGGATCTGCAGCAACTTCGATCGCTTTACCAAACTCTTCAGACAAGGAGTCCATGAAACATAAATAGGTATCCTGTATTAGGATATTAGCATCTCCACGACGTAATTTGCGTTTCTTGATGCGATGTAGTACATCGCTACTGCTTACGGCAGTAATCGGAATGCGCACGATTTGGGCGCTGTCGTAGATGAGGGCATTTGTAAAGAAGTCTTCATCATCCCTTAAGTCTACGATGGTTTTAATGCCTAGTCGTTGAAGGCGCCTGTTATCAATCTCGCAAGGGGTTCCTACTTGCCCGGAGCGATAGATCTTTCCCCATTTCAATTGTTTGTCACCTTTGTTTTTGTATCCGCCAATGTCTCTGAAATTCACAATGTTTTCCATAAGAACATATCTGTTTGATACAATTTCGGTGTGACCGTTGTCGAATCGAAGAAGGAAGTACCGACGAGAGGTATTGTCTTTTGTAATGTATGTAGATACTCCGTTTTCTACATCGGTTACAATAGCCGGCTTCTCGAGATTGAAATGATTTGGAGTAGATGATACGAAGATCGCTACATTTCCTTTTATGGCAGGAAACGTTTCCCACTTTACAAGGTAGTTTCCAATATTATCACGGCTACAAGCTGTGCGCACCTCAAAAGAAGGTTCGGAGCAGCTACATAATACAACCGTCAGAATCAGGAAATATAGGATACGTCTTATCATACTAAAGAAAAACCTTTCGTACAAAAGTAGTCAAACTCTATTGATGTTAGTGCCTTTCTTGAAAATATTTAACGGATGTTCTTATATTCCTCTGCAAATGAGTTGGAAATATAGTTCTCATAACTTTTGCAAACTTCCGTTGATAGGTCTGTAGCTATTTTTATGATCTTATCCCAGTCTTGTTCCTGTAGATATTGAATATCGCGCAGTCCGATGTTGTTCTTGATAAGTCCATAGATGATGCCGGCATTGAATGTATCGCCTGCTCCGATCGATGAAACGGTTTCGATGGGTTCTACATCGTATTGCTTGGTGATGTATCCGTTGTAGAGCTTTACACCTTTACTTCCTGAAGTACAGATGCAGTTACGGCAATAGAAGCGGATGTTTCCTTCATATACGGCTTTCGATTCGTCGCAGCCGTAGATGTTGACAAAGTCTTCGGTTGATCCGCGCACGATATCGGCGTATTCGAAGTTCTCGATAATTGTTGGCATCAGACGCAGTGCTTTATGTGCATGCGGCTTTCTGAAGTTGGGATCGTAAAAGATGATCGCCTTGCGTTCTTTAGCATAGTCGAGAATTTCGACGATACGGTTGCGTAGCGAAGGGTTCACCGAATAATAAGATCCGATGATAAGAATGTCATCCTGATTAATGATAGGCAGTTTGACATCTAAGCTTTCGTTGCCATCTTCTTTGTAGAAGATAAAGTCAGAATCGTTATTCTCGTTTAAGAATGCCAGTGAAACAGGAGTTTTGCGGTCGGCATAGTTCTCGATGTATTCAGTAGACATGTGATTGTCTTGCATGAATTTGCGAATAATTTTGCCGGGTTGATCGTTGCCCAGTTCACTAATGAATGCGGTCTCAACACCCAAACGTTGTAGGGATGTCAAGGTATTGAATACAGACCCGCCCGGAATAGCTTTCTGGGGTTCGTCGTTGCGGAAAATTATATCGAGGATAGACTCTCCGATGCCAATTACTTTTCTCATGCCTGGATTATTATTCTTCTTTACTTTGCTCTCTTGACTTTGTGCCAAGGTATCCACCGTGATGACGTTTTGCGTATTCGGTGTTTGAAAAGTTGATAGCCTTCATTGTATTTACAACAAGGATGTCACCGATTACGGTCATCACTGTTGTTGAAGTTGTTGGTGTAAGACCTAGCGGACATATTTCTTTAGGGCCGCCGGTAGGTAAGCAGATCGTAGCTTCTTGTGCAAGCGGACTGTCGGGATTTCCTGTTACGACAATGAATTTCATATCAGGACAAAGGCCGCGTGTAAGATGTACCAATTCAATTAGCTCACGTGTTTTCCCAGAATTAGAGATTAACAACATCACGTCTTCTTCTCTGATGAATCCAAGGTCGCCATGTTGCGCTTCGCTCGGATGCAAAAAGAATGCAGGAGTTCCCGTAGAGCTAAATGTTGTAGCAATATTTGCTGCAATTTGCCCGGCTTTGCCCATTCCGCTAATTACCAGTTTGCCTCTTTGGTTGTGTACGTGCTCTACGATGAGCGCCACTGCTTCGTCATAAGCAGAAGAAACGGGTATATTAAGAACGGCTTCGGCTTCTTTTTTTAAGATAGACATTATATGTTCGTTGTTCATATCTGAGTAATATAATTATACGTTGATAATCACGAGTAAATAATCTCGTAGGAAAAATGGTTTGCAAAAGTATTATTTTAATTTTGCTGCTTCAAATTAGAGAGGGAAAAATATGCATTATCAGTCTCATCTTTTATCAAATGGACTGCGAATCATTCATCTTCCGAGCAATTCGCCCGTATCTTACTGCGGTTTTGGGGTTGCTTCGGGTACAAGAGATGAACTCGCGCGCGAGTTTGGAATGGCTCATTTTGTCGAACACATGCTTTTTAAAGGCACCGACAAACGTAGAGCTTGGCACATTCTGAACCGAATGGAAAATGTGGGAGGCGAACTAAATGCTTATACTACGAAAGAAGAAACCTTTGTGTATTCAATCTTTATGGAAGAACATGTCGGCAGAGCAATTGAGCTGTTGTCGGATTTGGTATTTAATTCTCGCTTCCCCGAGAAAGAACTAGAAAAAGAACTCGATGTAGTTCTGGATGAAATTAACTCGTACAAAGACAACCCGTCGGAGTTGATCTACGATGAATTTGAAAATCTTCTTTTCAAAGATCATGCGTTGGGGCACAATATATTGGGTGAAGAAAGCACACTCAATGAATTTGACCGTGACCTGTCGTTGTCATTCTATCATAAACATTACGTGGCATCGAATATGATTTTCTTTTCAATGGGGTCTACTCCGTTTAAGAAGATCGTACGTATGGTGGAGTCGTACTGCAAGGATATGCCTGAAGTTCAGTATAAAAACGACCGCGTAGCTCCGTTGCCGCAACAGGCAATAACGAAGGTTGAAGTAAAAGATACGTTTCAAGCACACGCGTTTGTGGGTGGAAGATCGTATAGTATGTACGACGAACGTCGCACGGGCTTGTTTTTGTTGAACAATATTCTGGGTGGTCCCGGAATGAATAGTCGCCTAAACATTGCATTGCGCGAAAAGAACGGGTTGGTTTACAATGTGGAATCAAACTTGACACCGTATACCGATACCGGAGTGTTTGGTGTGTATTTCGGTTGTGATCAGAAGAACCTCGATAAGTGTTTGTCGTTGCTTCACAAAGAATTGCGCAAATTGCGAGAGAATAAACTTTCTACTTCTCAAATTCTGTCGGCCAAGCGTCAGCTTATCGGGCAGTTGGGAGTTTCGGGAGATAACAAAGAAAGTACGTTTCTCGGATTGGGTAAGAGCTTTATGCACTACAACCGATACGATACGATTGAAGAAGTGTTTAAACGGATCGAAGTTTTGGATGGAAGTATTCTTTGGGATATTGCCAACGATGTTTTTGACGAGTCTAAATTATACACATTGCTTTACAAAGCGGAAGAGGCTTAATTGCTTTTCGTAAGTAAATAACAAATCCCTGTTTTTGTCTGTTCGGAGAGTCCGAGGTGACAAAGACAGGGATTTTATAGTTTCTATTGCCCAATCAGAGGGACGAGTCGCGAAGAATAAGCAAACTTTCGGGACCCATATTAAAGAGGAGATCTATAATACTTAAGTTGGGTAGAAAGCCGTGCTTTTGCTGAAATACTTGGTAATACGGAATTGCTTTGAACTCGTTGTCCCATGTATCGAAGGGCTTCTTCGGACTAATCTTCTCACGAAGATCTATAGCGTTTTCTTCAACTACAGTTTGGTATTCGTGCGAATAGCTCACATTGGGTGTGAAATCAATGAGTGAACAGATCATTTCACGAAGTTGTTCATTGTAGTCGAAAAGGAAGTCGTATTTTTTCTCATAAAAGCCTACGAAGTCGTCTTTGTAATATTCAAAGAACGGCGTTGAATTGTAGGCCGATGAGATTGCGTTCCAATGTAGATGACGCCAGTTGCCATGCTCGGCGATACGAATGTCGCGCGTTTTGCACTTAGGCGAGTCGGGCTTTTCGATGGGTATCGAAAGCGGCATTGCGCCGTTTGCCGCCCCAATCATACATCGGTTGCGAAATGTTTGTTTTACGTAATTACAATCTGACTCGATACAAACCTCTTCGAAGCTATATAGCTTTGCGTAGTATTGAATCGAAGCCAGATATGCAGTTGAAAGATAAACCTTGCTCATGCGTGTTAGTTATTATCCGACAGCTGGTATTACTTGTTGTCTACTCTTGTAAACAAGCGGTTCCAACGGATTCTTCCATCTCCCCAGCTTCTGTCTTTATCGATCGACAGCCATACCAATATCGGTTTTCCGATTACGTGGTCTTCAGGCACAAATCCCCAGTAACGTGAGTCGGCCGATTTGTGGCGGTTGTCGCCCAGCATGAAGTAGTAATCGTATTTAAATGTAAATGTAGTTTCAGGTTTACCGTTGATCAAAACGGTTCCGTCTTCTTTAACTTCCAGTGTATTGTTTTCGTAGTTGCGGATGCAACGTGTATACAATTCCAGATTTTCTTTTGTAAGATTGATTGTAGCACCTTTTTTCGGAATCCAGATCGGCCCGTAGTTGTCGCGTGTCCAACCGGTGTTAGCTCCTAAAGGATACATATCTCCCGAATTAAAATTCGGTTCTACCATGATGTTTTTCACAATTCCCGATTGTTGAAGCTTTGCAAGTGCTTCTTGAGTCAAAGGCAAATCGTAAACCGGATTAAGTTCTCCGTTAGCATTTGGTTCAAACCCTAACTTTACGAGATAGTTCAAATCATTCGGACTAGAAACCAAGTAGCGATCGTCTACGCTGATACCTAATGCACGGAACTGCTCTTCCGTTATCATTCCGCCATTGGTTTGAATGAAGTAGTTGAGCTGCATATCTTTCGGATTTTCTAGTTTTTGTCCGTCGATATAAACTTGGTTGTTGATGATCTGAAGCGAATCACCCGGCATACCGATACAACGTTTTACGTAGTTCTCGCGTTTGTCGACAGGACGATATACAATGTCTCCGAAATATTCTTTTTCTTTCCAAACTTTTTCGCGTCCGGCTCTATAACAAAGATCATAGTAGTCGGGGTTTTGCACCTTTAATGCTACGGTATCACCGGCAGGAAAGTTAAACACAACAATGTTGTTACGCTCTACCTGACCAAAACCTTTGGCACGTTTGTAACCCCAGTTAGGCCATTCAAGATAGGACTTGGTATTTACAATCGGCAAGGTATTTTGTACCAACGGGAAAGAGATCGGCGTATTTGGAATACGCGGACCATAACTTAGTTTGCTTACAAACAAATAGTCTCCTACCAACATCGTTTTTTCGAGCGATGAAGTAGGAATCTGGTAGTTTTGAAATACAAATAAGTTGATGATATATACAGCAACTAATGCGAATGCAATATCTTCAATCCAGTCGAAAGCGCTGCGTATTGCAGGGTTCTTTATGTTTCTCCACGCTCTCCAGTTGATGTATTTAGTGAGGTAAAAGTCTGCGATCAATGGCAAGCCAAGTAGCAGCCACGGGCATGTTACCCACCACGTAAATAACAGATAAAGTACGGCTACAATGCCAAACTTGATCCAACTGCGTGTTGTAATCTTCTTCATAATGTTTTAAGACAATTGGTTATTATAATTTAAACAGGTCTTGCATGCCCAAGAATCCTTTTTTACCCACGGTAAATTCGGCAGCAAGCACAGCTCCTAATGCAAAACCTGTTCTGCTTTTAGCGTCGTGTTTGATGCTGATGTAATCAACTTCAGAATCATAAATAATTTCGTGGATACCCGGAACTTCACCTTGTCTAATTGCATGGATGGCAATGTCGGTTGGCTTTTCTTCTGTTTCAAGATGCCAGTTTGTTTTGCGATCGATGTTTTCGATGATTCCTTCGGCAAGCGTAATTGCCGTACCGCTTGGCTCGTCTAGTTTATGAATATGGTGTACCTCTTCCATTTTTACATCATACGATGGGAAGTTGTTCATAATCTTAGCCAAGTATTTATTGAGTGCAAAGAAGATGTTTACACCTACGCTAAAGTTAGAAGCATAGAAGAATGTTTTACCTTCTTCGCTACACATGCGTTTGATTTCATCCATTTTATCAAGCCATCCTGTTGTGCCCGATACTACAGGAACACCTGCCTTGAAACATTTCAGATAATTGTCGAAAGCAGTGTGCGGAGATGTAAACTCAATCGCAACGTCTGCGCTTTTGAAAGCATCCGAGTTCATATCTTCCGGATTAGAAAGATCAATGATTGATACAATATTGTGACCTCTTTCTTTTGCTATCTTTTCGATGGCTTGTCCCATCTTGCCGTATCCTACCAATGCTATATTCATAATATATATCTGAAAATGTAAATATTAGTTCTTTTATATCCCACAAATATAAAGAAATTCAGTTAGATTTGCTTTTACAGAAATATAACTTTGTTAAAATGGAGCGTTTATTACAATACGCGTGGAAGTATAAGCTTTATGAGTTCAACCACACAGCAACTTTGGCAGGAAAAGAGTTTGTTATACTCGATGTTGGCATTTGTAATTCGGATGCAGGGCCCGACTTTTTCAATGCAAAGATAAAGATCGATGATAAGGTTTGGGTAGGGAACGTCGAAATACACGAACGCTCGTCCGATTGGTATCGGCACAATCATCATTCCGATCCGGCATATAATTCGGTGATCCTGCATGTTGTAGAGACAATAGATCGGGAAGATATTCTAACGAACAATGGTATCTTTATTCCGCAAATACAACTACAAATCAGAGACGATGTGCGCAAACGCATCAGTGGATTGATGAACGATGGTTACAAACTCAACTGTGCAGATCAAATCCATCGGGTAGACAGAATGACGATCTCTTCATGGATGTCGGCCTTGATGTCGGAGCGACTCGAACGTAAAATGAATGATGTGCTTCGGGTGCATAAGCAGTCGGTCAACGATTGGAATGAAGCATTCTTTGTGATGTTGCTTCGCAGCTTTGGTTTCGGGATCAATAGCGAGCCGATGGAGCTGTTGTCAAAAACACTTTCTTATAAGCATATTTACAAGCATCGCGATTCGTTACTACAAATAGAAGCCTTGCTGTTGGGGCAAGCCGGATTTCTTGAAGAAGAAACCTCTACCGATCTTAGTTACTTTCTATTGCAGCGCGAATACCACTTTCTCAAACATAAATACAACCTGCATACGTTAGATCCGTCTTTATTTAAGCGACTACGAACACGTCCGTCGGGTTTTCCTCATATTAAGCTGGCTATGCTGGCAGCTTTGTTATACCAACATGAGCACCTATTTTCGTGGATATTAGAGCAAACGGCTCTCAGTTCTTTCTACCGACTATTTTCTGTGCAGGCCTCCGAATATTGGGATACTCATTATAGTTTTGATTATCCTTCGCCCAATCAGAAGAAGCAGCTGGGCAAGAAGTCGATCAACTCTATACTTATTAACGCGGTGATTCCTACGATGTTTGCCTATGGTTCTACCATCGGTGCGCACAATTATATGGAGCGAGCTTTGTATTTTATGGAGCAACTAGAACCTGAAGATAACTCGATTGTAAGACAGTTTTGCGATATGGGTATTGAGGTGCGTAATGCTTCTGATACACAAGCTTTAATACAGCTACGGAAAGAATATTGTGATAAAAAGAAATGTTTATATTGCCGAATAGGATTTAAAGTCTTGTCTATTAGATAATATAATTCATTTTACTTTGTAT
Source organism: Tannerellaceae bacterium (assembly GCA_051656605.1). GTDB lineage: Bacteria > Bacteroidota > Bacteroidia > Bacteroidales > CAMTPD01 > UBA12018. The sequence continues at coordinate 76,960 of JBOGCF010000008.1, forward strand.
TTTTGTGCAGAATAGATAGCATGAAAACTCTCTTTAATGATGAAATATAGAAATACAACGTTGTATCGAACTACATATGTGTCTGTTGTAGCGGCATTGCTGTTGCAACTTTGGTCTTGTGCGAATATGGCAGCACCCAATGGTGGGCCTTACGACGAAACTCCTCCGAGATATGTAAGAAGTATCCCTTTGCCAAATGAAACGAACTATACAAAAAAGAAGATTGAGATTGAATTCAGCGAATTGATTCAGTTGGAGAAACCTTCTGAGAATATCATCGTTACACCACCGCAAAAGTCGATGCCGATTATCAAGTCTTCGGGCAAAAAGGTATTTGTTGAGTTGCAAGATTCACTGATCCCTAATGTTACTTATACGATCGACTTCAACGATGCCATTGTAGACTATACGGAAAAGAACCCTTTGGAAGGATTCTCTTTTGCATTCTCAACAGGCGAAACGATCGACTCCATGATGATATCGGGAAAGGTACTTGATGCACAAACGTTGGAACCATTAAAGGGAATGACCGTAGGGTTGCATACAAACTTAGACGATACAGCCTTTACGAACACTCCATTTATCCGTACTTCTGTAACCAACGATAAAGGAGAGTTTCGCATTCGTAACGTGGCCAATGGTACTTACCGCGTATATGCGTTGCAAGACCTAAACCGCGATTATAAGTTTGACCAACCGGGAGAGGCAATTGCCTTTATAGAAAAAGACTTTACACCGACCTTTGAGTCGGCCGTGCGTTACGATACCATTTGGAAAGATACTTTGACCGTTGATACAATTATTAAGGTAGAATTCAATCATTTTTTGCCTGATGATGTGTTATTATTAGCGTTCAAGGAAGACTTTATGCGTCAGTATATGACAAAACCGGATCGTTCTCAGCCTAATATATTGAATCTGAATTTCAATGAGGCCGTTACGTATATACCGAAACTAGAGCCTTTGAATTTCGAAGCATCGGACGAATGGTATGTAACCAATAAGAAGAATGGAGATAAAACCATCAGTTATTGGCTTACAGATACTACTCTTATGAATCAAGACACGCTTACCGTGGCTTTTGATTACTACATGACTGATACATTGAACAAACTAGTTCTTAAACCCGACACATTCTCGTTTGTAGATCGAGGTAAAAAGAGACGTTTGGAGGAAGAAGAGAAGCAAAGAAAGAAAAAACGTAAAAAAGACGAAGAAGAGATGGTTTTTCTGGGTATGCAAGTGAACGCTCAGGCTTCGTTAGATGTTTATGATACGATTAAGATTACTTTTGATCAACCTATTGAAGAGTTACCAAAGAATGTGATTCATTTACAAACACAAATAGATAGCGTTTGGAATGATGTAGATTTTACGCTTCAGCAAGATACTTTGAATACTTTTGCTTATTTTGTGCAGCGTAAATGGGGATATGGAGAGTCTTATAAATTGACAATCGACTCTGCATCTATTTATAGCATATATGGTTTCTTCAATAATGGTTTTACGCAAGAGTTCAAGACGAAGGCAAAAGACCAATATGGAGAGTTGTATATCAATGTTGTAGGTTTAGACCAGCCTGCGTTTATACAATTACTCGATAAATCAGACAATCCGGTACGTCAGCAGAGTGTAGTGAATGGAGAAGCTACATTTATCAACTTAAAACCGGATAAATATTATGGCAGGATCATCCTTGATTCGAACGGCGATGGTCGTTGGAATACGGGCAACTTTAAAGATAAGCTTCAGCCGGATACTGTTTATTATTACCCAACAATATTTGAGGTTCCTCAAAACTGGGAGATTGAGCAAACTTGGGAAATACTTGCAGTACCTGTAGACAAGCAGAAGCCTATGGATATACTAAAGAATAAGCCAAAAGAAGCAACTAAAAAGAAGAGAGACTATAAGAATGAAAGCCAAACTTCTTCAAAAAATAACCAGAATACAGGAAGGCCGGCAGGCTTTCCTTAATTGGAACAAGAAGAATCATATTCTAATTCTATTTGTATGTATGTTTGTTTCACCCTTACTCTTAGCCGAAGAGAAAGGGAATGAAATGACGGAAGAAAAAGCTCACTATTTCGCGTTTGATCCACAAGAGAAGATCAAATTTGACGTATACTTTAAGTGGGGTATTTTGATGCCGAAAGCAGGTGAAGCTACCTTGTCGATGAAGAATGAAGACTTCTCCGGTAAAAATGTATATAAGCAGCAGTTGTTGTTTAAGACTACATCCATGTTTGATAAAATCTATAAGATGCGGGATACGGTAGAGAGTTATACGACTCGGAATCTCGAATCTGTTTTTTATCAGAAGCGTGTCAATGAAGGAGGCTATTACCTTGTAGACGAAACAGCCTTCAACCATAAGAAAGTTAAACCACATGTGATGTCGAAACGTTTCGACCGAAATCGCGTGAAGTTTGATACATTGATGGTTTGTTCTCAAAACCAAATGTTCGACATGTTGAACATTACTTTATTTTTTAGAGGAATGAACTTTAGCAATCTTCAAGTAGGAGAAGAGCGAACCGCAAATGTGGTTGTTGGACACGATATTATTAAGTCTATTTTTCGCTACGACGGACAAGCTATAGTAGAAAGGGATAATATCAAATACAAGACGCTCAAGATTACCGTAGATATCTTCGATGAAGCTTTCCAAGAGAGCAAGGAAGCACTCGAGATATGGGTTTCGGATGATAAGAATCGCGTGCCTATAAAAATAAGGGCAAAGTTAAAAATTGGTGCTGCCGAAGCATATCTCTCATCCTTAACAGGCAATATTCACCCGTTCTCGGCACGGATCGAAGTGCCTAAACGTTGATTATCTTATTCATAAATAAAGCAATTAGCCTCGTTACATTCTGTAGCGAGGTTTTTTTATATCCATTATTATGCTAATTTTGTGTCTATAATTAATAAAATAATTCAAATATGATAAAGAAGTTAATTTCATTATTTCATGTAGCTTCTGTTATTGTGCTGACATCTTGCTCTAATACTCCTTCTGTTTATAATATGGCAGACTTCGGTGTAAAGCCCAATACCGACGAAGATGTAGCTCCTCTGGTAGAGAAAGCAATTGAGAAGATTAAAAGTGAGCGCAAATCAAATGAGCCGATTACCATTGTATTTCCAAAAGGAACGTACAACTTCTACCCGGAAAACAGTGCAAAGAAAGAATACTTTATTTCGAATCACGACCAAGCTAATCCCAAGCAAGTAGGTCTTCCATTCGAAGGGATCAATAATATCACAGTAGATGGTGAAGGATCTGATTTTATCTTTCACGGACGTATGCTTCCGCTAAGCATTGTGGGTGATACCGCTTGTACATTCAAGAACTTCAGTGTCGATTTCAAGAACCCACATATCGCACAAGTGAAAGTGCTAACTAACGATACGGTAAATCATGTGATTACTTATGAAGTAGCACCATGGGTAGAATACGAGCTAAAGGACAGTACTTTATTTGTAAAAGGTATCGGTTGGGAGCATAGCCCTCAGTGGGGTATTGCATTCGAAGGAGATACCAAGCGTTTGGTATACCGTACCAGCGATATCGGGTTGGGTACACACAAAGCTGTAGAAGTTTCTCCGCGTGTGATTCAAGCTCCTTGGAACAACAATCGCCTTATTCCGGGAACAGTGGTTGCAATGCGTGGTTACGGCCGACCAACTCCGGGCATATTTATCACACATTCCAAAGATATCGAACTTGACAATGTAAAGATTCATTATGCTGAAGGGATGGGCTTGTTAGCTCAAATGAGTGAAAACCTTACACTCGATGGTTTTGGTGTATGTCTGCGTGGCGAAAATGATCCGCGCTACTTTACAACACAAGCCGATGCTACACACTTCTCAGCTTGTAAAGGAAAGATTATTTCTAAAAATGGTCTTTACGAAGGGATGATGGACGATGCAATCAATGTGCATGGAACCTATCTAAAAGTATTGAAGCGTGTAAATCCAACAACTGTAATCGCTGCTTATATGCATCCTCAAACCTATGGTTTCGAATGGGGGCGTCCGGGCGACAGTGTACAGTTTGTAAACTCGGCAACGATGGAATTGATCGATGGCAACACCGTTGTGAAAGCAATTCGTCCGTACGATAAAGAAACCATTCAAGGAGCAAAGCAATATGAGATTGAGTTTGCCTCGGCCATTGATCCGATGATCACGGAAGAAGGTGTATTTGGTATTGAAAATCTAGAATGGACACCGGAAGTATTGTTTGCCGACAATTTGATTCGTAACAACCGTGCACGCGGAACATTATTCAGTACGCCAAAGAAAACCGTTGTTGAGAATAACATATTTGACCATACCTCAGGTACAGCTATTCTTTTGTGTGGCGACTGCAACGGATGGTTCGAAACAGGAGCTTGTCGTGAAGTATTGATTCGTAACAACAAATTCATTAATTCATTGGCGATGATGTTTCAGTTTACCAACGCGATCATCTCAATCTATCCTGAGATTCCTCAATTGGACAAACAAACAAAGTATTTCCATGGAGGAACAGGAGAGGGTATTGTAATTGAAAACAACGTGTTCGAAACGTTTGATGCTCCGATATTGTATGCCAAGTCGATCGATGGATTGGTATTTAGAAACAACAAAGTGGTTCATAACAACGACTATCCGGCATTTCACTGGAACAATGTACCGTTCTTCTTCGAGCGTGCGGCAAATGTAGTGATTGAAGGAAACAACTTTGATCAACCGCTAAATCCTTCGCAAGATATCCGCTTGAATCTAACCGAAGCATCCGCTGTTACCGTAAAATAATACGATAAAAGTAGATTGATATAATGAAAAGGTCCCGCTCTGCACAAGCAAAGAGCGGGACCTTTTTATTATATAGCATATAAAACGCTAGCGGGTAAGCAGGCATTTTACATCAATAGAGTTTACAATGTAGTGCTGATTGGAGAACTGGAGATTCAAACTATTGACCATGATGATCGAGTCTGGCGAAATCTCTACCCGATAAAAGGCCGGATCTTTTATGCTAAAATCTTTTGTTTCGATTGGTTTCGAGAAGTCAAATCCTTGTGTGCGTAGTTTTTGTTCGAAGTGACCGATAAAATCAAAAGTTATGATCTGAGGTTTGTCATAACTGCCTATATTCAATTCCGTTGTGCTATTTATAAATCTGCCCAACTCCTTGTATTCTTCCATTTGCATCAAGGAGAATGAATCGGGAGCATTGAGGTAAATACTTTCTTGCCAATAGTCGAGTTTTTGCACGGCCTCTACCGATTTCGGCTTTAAATCGTGCGCACTGATGCCGGGTAGCAATGTAAATACACTTGTGAGTACGATGGCAAAAGCCGAAAGATAACGATAATGACCAGTCTTTCGCACCATAAATAGCAATGGATATGCAGTCATAATCACTCCGTAGATCACTAAATAGATACGTCGTTCGGTAAATCCATATTCATGAATGCGGTAATAAACTCCAATCCAAAACAGTGCGAGTAAAGGCAAAGTCAGGAATAACGCTTTGTGTATAATCCGGTTCTTTTTATCGTCTGCCAGTTGAATAGAAAGAAGATTGGTAATCAACAATCCGATCATATATCCGAATACCATGTTTGCAATATTACCATGAGGTAATTCCCAAGTAACCACAATCTTTACGATATACGAGTAAAAGATCACCGTATAGATAGCCAAAGCCGGAATCAAAATGTAATTGACCAAGATTGACAGAATCGTTTGATTCGTTTCTTCACTGTTAATAGTTCGCTTTTGAAGCATGTAAGTAACGAAAAATGGAAGAGTCACGAAATAAGCAAATGCACCAAGCAATTCGTTTACAAAGCTGTGCGAAACCCGAACATCGATGTTAAACAATAAGACAACAGAATGGTATATTGACAAACTAATAGCCCATGTTACACTGCTCAGTACATTGCCTAAAAGCAAAGCAATGAATCCGTTAGAAGCACTGAGTGAATAGGTTTTATTGTCTTTAGCCCATCGATCAGATGCGAATAGAATAAACGCAATGATACATACCGCTAAATATTGTGGCGAAAAGAAAGTGAAGTGATAATAGTAAAGTGGGATACCCATTAAGAACGATGCGTAGTAATAGATCCGACTGTGCTTCTTTCGTGTAAGTCGATTAAATGAAACAATTAAGACTTCGAGAATAGGAAAAAGGAAATAAAGCTCATCGGGAACCTCCTGTTCGCCTCGTATACGAATGTATAGCCAGTAAATGAAAAAGAATAATCCGATAGTAATTTCGATCGGATAAGACTTTAACGTCTCAAATCCATTGAGTGTATAAGCCTTTAGTTTGTTTCGTAGATTCATAGTGGTTTGTCGTTAAAGTAAATGACTGTTGATACTTTTGCCAAATATATGCGAATTTACCGACTCGTATTGTACATCCTTCTCAAAAGAATAATGCAGGGTGCTGTAATTATTAGGTGTAACTTGCGACTAATAGAGTAAATGATATAAAACGAATAGACGATGAGTATTTTGACACTACTTACCAGGCGTGAAAGCAAAGCCGAAGCAGAGAAAGCTTTCATGGCTGTGATTGAAGAGCACCGGCGCATCATCTTTAAAGTAAGCTACTTGTATGCGCTCGATCAGGACGATGTAAACGACTTGTACCAAGACATTATTCTCAATCTTTGGAAGTCGTTTCCTCAATTCAAAGGCGAGTGTAATATTTCTACATGGATATACCGGATTAGCTTAAACACTTCGATTTCAAGAATCAGAAAGAAGCCTACGGCAAAAGCCGTACCACTTACCGAAGCGATGCTTATTCCCACAGACCAACAAAGTGATTTGATGTCGGACGTGTACGGACTCATTGCCCGACTGGGCGAACTAGACCGGGCCTTGATTTTACTTTGGCTCGAAGACCGTCCGTACGATGAGATTGCCGATATCATGGGAATCTCGAAAGGCAACGTAGCCGTAAAGCTCAACCGAGTAAAGAACAAACTAAAACAAATGTCGAACCAATAATACCCGCGATTATGGAACTTGAAGAACTAAAACAGAACTGGAAAAAGATAGATCAACGTCTTACCGAAAGCGAAGCAATCAATCAGCGTCTCGTGTACGAACTGCTGACATCGCGCAAGCAATCTTCCTTTACCAAGATTTGGAACTACGAGCTATTGATGCTTTTAATTGTATTTGGAGTAATACTTTTTATAGCAATGAAGATACCACATCTGCAAGCTAGCAGCATAAAGTTGCAAGCATTAATACCTGAATTACCAGTTTTATGGTTTGTTATTGCTGTCCTTTTTGTGGCATCAATTACTTGGATCGTTTATAAGTTATACTTTCTTGGTAAGCTTAAGGACGGTATATTATCAATTTACGAACAAACAAAGCGAATTAATCTTTACCGAAAATACCTGGTTGTCGAAACAGTTGTTTCGATTGTGGTACTATTCATAATGTATGCATACATTTGGTTCTTATTTGCACCTCATTTCCAAGGAAACCTGCTCGCTTTACTTATAGGTGTTTTTGTTGCAGTTGTAATGCTTTGCGTTTGTCTGCTGAAGTTTTATTTGTTGCCGTTGATCGAGAATGTGAAGCAGGCAGATAAGGATTTGATCGAGTTTATGGATGATAAGAAGGAATAAGTCTCGATGATTTCGATCTTTTATAAAAAGCAAACAGCTTCATATAATGTGTAAATAAAACGAGCGGGCGAATCGCACTAGTCGATTTCGTCCGCTCGTTCACACATAAAGCCTATATTATTTAGATAGCTTCCATTCGAAGCCGTCTTTTGTGTCTTTGATTTCAAAGCCTAGCGCGGTAAGTTCGTTTCGAATCTTATCTGCCAATGCCCAATCTTTGTTAGCCTTTGCATCTATACGCATTTGAAGCAGCATATCTACGACTTTGCCATACGCTTCGTTGTTTCCGCCTTCTGCTTGTTGCTCGGGTTTGATACCCAAGATGTCGAACAAGAATAGTTTGAAAACCTCTTTCAACTCCGCAAGATCAGCCTCTGATATCGTTGCCTGTCCGGCAAGTATAGAGTTGATTGCTCTGGTAGCGTCAAACAGGTGAGAGATTACGATCGGACTGTTCAAGTCGTCGTTCATAGCCTCAAAACACTTCGCACGTAAACCACCCAATTCTACAGAAGAAGTAGCCGACGGAGTTAGTTTATCCAAATTGGCCGCTGCCTCAAGCAAACGTTGAAGACCTTTTTCCGAAGCTTGAAGCGCCTCGTTACTAAAGTCTACCGTGCTGCGATAGTGAGCCTGAAGGATAAAGAAACGGATCGTCATAGGCGAGTATGCTTGCGTAAGCGAAGCGTGATTGCCTGAGAAGAACTCATCGAGGGTGATGAAGTTGCCCAACGATTTACCCATCTTTTGTCCGTTGATAGTAATCATGTTGTTGTGCATCCAGTAGCGAACCGCTTCGTGTCCGCAAGAAGCAACCGCCTGCGCGATTTCGCATTCGTGGTGAGGAAACACAAGGTCCATACCGCCACCGTGAATATCGAATGTTTCGCCCAGGTATTTTCTACCCATAGCTGTACACTCCATGTGCCATCCCGGGAAGCCGTTGCCCCAAGGTGAAGGCCAGCGCATGATATGCTCGGGAGAAGCATTTTTCCAAAGCGCGAAGTCGATCGCTTTACGCTTCTCTTGCTGTCCGTCTAGCTCACGAGTCGTGTTGAGCATGTCCTCAATGTTGCGACCCGATAGTTTACCGTATTTAAAGTCTTTGTTGTAACGTTCTACATCGAAGTATACAGAGCCTTCGCTCACATACGCATAACCGTTGTCAAGGATCTCCTTAACTACTTCGATTTGTTCAATGATGTGACCCGATGCATGTGGTTCGATGCTTGGAGGAAGTACATTCAAGTCGTCCATCGCTTTGTGGTAACGATTTACGTAAAACTGTACTACTTCCATCGGTTCTAGTTGTTCGAGACGTGCCTTTTTAGCGATTTTGTCTTCGCCCTCGTCGGCATCGTTTTCAAGGTGTCCTACGTCGGTAATATTACGAACGTAACGAACTTTATATCCGAGGTGTGTAAGATAGCGGAAAAGAAGGTCGAACGTGATTGCAGGGCGCGCGTGACCCAAGTGGGCGTCGCCATACACTGTAGGACCGCAAACATACATCCCTACGTGTGGTTCGTGCAGTGGCACGAATTGTTCTTTCTTTCTGGTAAGTGTATTATAAATACTTAAAGGATGTTCCATAAACATATTCATTTAATTGAATCAATAACGAAGATACAGCTTTTTGACGATATAGATTGCCTTGGAATTAAATTTCAAGCTTTTTTTGCAGTAAGGATTAATCGGCTTATTTACAACGATCGTTCCTATTGATTGCAATCACTGTATGTCTTCATTGCGGTGTCTGTTTTTAAACCTAATGAAGAGCGAATCGTCAGGTCGGGACCTGACGATTCAGTCTTCACTATGTTTAAATCGTCAGGTGCCGACGAGGGCACTGAAAAAATCAATAAGTATACTTGCTCATAAAGCTAAATTATAAATAGGTTCTATAATGAAGTTGTTTATATTTCGTATCTTTAAGTTATTATAGTTTTGAGTATGCTAGCAC
>JBOGCF010000009.1:0-13393 GCA_051656605.1 Tannerellaceae bacterium
AAAGGTTACTGGTTAAACATCGCGGGGTGGAGCAGTGGTAGCTCGTTGGGCTCATAACCCAAAGGTCGTCAGTTCGAGTCTGGCCTCCGCAACTATCAAGAGGTTGTCAAGTTATTGACGACCTCTTTTTTTATTCCCCCTATTCCCGACTTGCAGCTCTCACATTCTCTACCTGCAATTCCCCTGTTCCCTAAATTCACTTTCCGCGCTCCCTAAATTCATTTCATACGTCCGTTAGTTGTCGTTGTTACGAAAGTTAAGCTTAGACACGTACCTGTACACAACTTAGACAGGTATATGACAAGAATGCGTCACGTACGTGTACACATCTTAGACACGTACCTGTCTAAGCTTAACCTTCACGATAATCGCCTTTAGCCAACGAATGCTAACAGACTAAGCTCCGCTTACGACGTATCTAACTCATGCAGCGACACATGCCCCCTACGACAGGCATCGAAACACAAACCGGCAAATACACAATCAAAATGTTATTAGGTAAATTAATGCAAAAAGGTTTGGATAAACCAAATGCTCGCCTTATCTTTGCATTGTAATCGAAAGGTTATTGGTTAAACATCGCGGGGTGGAGCAGTGGTAGCTCGTTGGGCTCATAACCCAAAGGTCGTCAGTTCGAGTCTGGCCTCCGCAACTATCAAGAGGTTGTCAAGTTATTGACGGCCTCTTTTTTTATATACTTTCAGTTCGAGCAATGCAAACACGGAAAATCATACACGTAGACATGGATGCCTTTTATGCCTCTGTAGAGCAGCGAGATAATCCGGAGTTTCGCGGCAAACCTGTAGCCGTGGGACATGCAGGACCGCGTGGTGTGGTTGCGGCCGCAAGCTACGAGGCCCGAAAGTATGGCGTGCGCTCGGCCATGTCGTCGCAAGCGGCGCTTAAGAAATGCCCGAACTTGATTTTTACCCGTCCCCGATTCGAGGTGTACAAGTCGGTATCTATGCAAATACGATCCATTTTCCTCGAATATACTCCCCTTGTAGAACCGCTTTCGCTCGACGAGGCTTTTCTCGACGTTACCGTCAACCTCGTAAATAATCCATCAGCAACACTTATCGCCAGGGAAATAAAGGAGAAGATTAAAGCTCAAACAGGTCTCACGGCTTCGGCGGGTGTTTCGATCAATAAATTCCTGGCCAAGATTGCCTCTGATTACCGAAAACCCGACGGGTTGTTTGTGATTCCGCCCAAGAAAGCCTACGACTTCGTGGCCCAGTTAGACATTGAACGATTTTACGGAATAGGCAAGGTTACGGCCGAACGCATGCATAAGCTGGGAATTTATACCGGTGCGCAGCTGCGCGAGTTTAGCATGCAACACCTCGAGTCGCTCTTTGGGAAAGCCGGACAACGCTATTACCAGTTTGCAAGAGCTATTGACGACAGACCGGTTTGCCCCGATCGCGAATACAAATCGGTGGGCACGGAAAATACGTTTGCCACGGATCTCGACAAACGGGAAGACTTGCTTGCCGAACTACAACTGATACAACAGGACTTGTGTGAGCGTGTGCGTCGAAAATCGTTTGCAGGAAAAACACTGACGCTAAAGGTAAAATTCGGAGACTTTAAGCAGATTACCCGATCGCGCACGGTGGCAGAAGATATCCACACACTGGAACAGATCAAGGAACTTTCGGAGGGATTGCTTTCGGGAGTAGACCTGACGGGAAAGAAAGTGCGCCTGATGGGCATTTCGATTAATAACAATGCGCGACCAAAGCCGGAGGAGCCTCTGCAATTGCGCATCGAGTTTGAAGAATTTATTTAAAACGCTGCGTGAGCGTATCCATTCACGCAGCGTGAAAATGGTTTGTACAATTCATAAATTACTCATTACATAGCAGCCATCATGCTTGGGCGCGATGACGTACCACCTCTATTACATTTCCTAAATGATAAATAATGTGCCACGCGGCCAAGTGCCCGTTGTCGGCATCGAGGATATAGCCATTTACTTCATCCCAATCATAGCGTAAGTCTTTACCTTCTTTGTCTTTCGCTACTTCAAAAGTAATATCCTTTACAACAACAAGAGCTTTATCGGCAAGATCTGATTCGCCGGCAGCCAACTCTAGGTAATCGTAGTCTTTTGGCAAATAAGGAAAGTATCCGTTATTATAAGCCAATACATTCATTGGATCCACAAAGCGTATCTGCGGATCGAGATAAAAGAAACCGTCTTTATCGGTTGCAAGGAACTGTTTCCATGTATTCTCCCTCACTTCCCGACTTTCCTCTTTTTTCACACCTTTTACTATCAGATCAAAGCATGTCGACTTGGTGGTAAGGAAAAGTGTATTTTCCTTCGTTGATTTAAACATATCCTTCACAAATTTAGAGATTACAGAATCAGAAACTACACACTACGTTGCATATACATATAACACGGCGATGCTTCGTTAGTTTGTAAAAGTCTTATAACCGAGACTTAACTTATTTCAAATACACTTTGCGCCATTAGCGAATGCACTTTGCACCGTAAGCGAATGCACATTCTTTGCCCGAAGAAGCCGCTTTGCATTGCTCAAATCGTTTTTTTGCATTAGATTCATGCCCTATTAATATTAAAATGAAAACAAGATGGCACTAGAAGAATTAGCAGCGTGGACGTTTGTTTGCGAAACAACTCCCCCTTCTGAAATCACGGAGTTATTAATCCCGGGTGAAGTAGCTGTAGCGGCCTACAAAACGTTGCGCGATACGGCTGTCATTACGAACAAAAGACTGATCGTTGCCGACAAGCAAGGCATTACCGGTAAGAAGGTGGAACTGTATACGATACCATTCAAAAACATCGAAATGTATTCGACCGAGAATGCCGGTTTTCTCGACTTCAGCTCCGAACTAGAACTATGGACTCGCTCGGGAAAGATCAAGATCAAACTAAACCGCGGCGTAGACATTCGCAAGCTCGACAAGCTCATCGCTCAGTATATCCTGTAAAGTAATTGCACCAAACAAAATAAGCGGTTGTCATCATCACGATGGCAACCGCTCCCATTTTTCACAATTAAACACATTGTAACTATATTAAAAATCTCTATTGAATCGTACTGAATAAAAACGAAAATGGTTCGCTTTTCTTAAACTTGTTGTTTACCTCTCCGGTATAAACCGTATCCGTATCTAACGTAAGCTTCATCACAGGACTGTTTCCAAAGTCTATTTTATTGAGATCTATGGATATTACATTAGGCTTCAATACAGACTCGAAATAATAGACCTTGTTGGTCTGGTCTGCTACCGTGCGCCAACGTGTAGAAGAGATATGGGGCTGATCGGGAGTTGAAATACCCAACGGAACCGAAACATTTCGAATCACACCTAGCACTCCCGACCATGCCTCAACTGTGCTTGCATTCTTAGGCAACGCATCTATGTAGAAAGATGCTCTCACAAAGCGATCGGACGAACGGTTGGTTCCGGGAAGCATCTTCAACCCTCCCACTTCTTTCCAGTAGTTATTGATAGACAATTGCTTGTCGTACGTTGGCGAATTAGTCATCACTACATAATCGGGACTTTCATAAATGCGAATCTCTCCTTCTACGTATTCGATGATTGCATTATTACCCGAAGGGTCTGAAATTGACATATGCAATGTCGACTTGGCTCCATTGGGAAGAACCGGTGCATCGATGCGGAAAGCATCTGCCTGAAGTGCTGACACAGCTTCGCTTACTGTTGCGAAATTATCTAGTACATATTGAGTCCAGATACTTACACCCATCACCGGACGTGTGTCGTTTTCACGCACATACTCTGCCTCGGGCAGGTAAAGCAAGTTGGCTACTAATCCTGCTTCATTCATACCATCGCAGGTTCCGATGTCGTATCCGGCTGTAATCACACTACCGTATTTTGAAAACCATTCAACGGTATTACCATCATTGCCTCCACTTCGTTTCATGTTTCTTGGAAACAAATAAATGTTTGAATGTAGGTCTTCTTGCCAATCCATTGTACGCCCCATGATCACCAATCCGTTGGCTCCCTTATATACTGCTCGCGTACATGCGTCGACTGTTGCTGGAATGGATGTAATGCCTGCAAAGGCAAGCACTGCTAATGCGATCTTTGTTTTCATCTCTTTTCGTTGTTTAAGTTGATATGCTATCAAAAGCTCCTTCGGCCGAGATTGAAACTTTACAATGCAAATGTAGGGCTAGAGTGCTGACAGTAAAAGGTTCTTTTATATACAAAACTGGTCTTTTTTGAAACAAATGCCGATTTTATTACTTTTATCTAAAGATTCTAACGGGTGTAAACGATGAAAGAGAAAGATGCTGAGCAGTTGGTTGTATCGCAAATGCTGGAAAGATTCAGAGGCGAAAAGCTTGCGTTTGAAAACGTGATTGTGATTCATGCTAGCGAACGTGTTACTTCCTTTTACGGAAAAGAAGATGCAAGTGCTTTGCGACTCAGATTACATTCGCTGTCTTTCTTGCTTATCGAAGAGGGTACGATTGAGATTCGAATTGATTACTCGCCCTATCAGCTTCGAGCAAATGACTTTATTATTATTACACCGGCACATTTGCTTGAAATTATTCACCGGGAGAACAAATTTGAAGGAAAGGTTGTGATTCTTACCGAGTCGTTTATCAACGAACTTCTTACGCAAGGAAACACAACCGTTATAGATCAACTGATCAATATACGAAACAGTCCGGTATTTCATATAGAAAAAGCTGGAACTACACGAATAAACAACGCGATAGGCAGAATAGAAAACTGCATTAATGATGCAACGCATCTATACCATTCTTTTATGGTGCGCAATGCTGTCATGGCTTTCTTGATGGAAAGCGGAAGCCTTGTTTACACTCCTACATCGAAAGGAACAGCTACGACAAACAGCAGCAGACAGGAACAACTGTATCGGCAATTTCTACAACTGCTATCGCTCAATTGCAAACAACATCACGACGTTTCGTTTTATGCTGAGAAAATCTGCGTATCACCTCAGTATCTTTCCCGCATTTGTAAGAGTTGTAGCGCAAAGACTGCTGCTCAATGGATTGATGATGCTCTGCTAACGGAGGCTTTAATGCTATTACAAGACAATGATTTATCCATACAGGAAATAAGCGAAAGGCTTTATTTCCCCGACCAATCGGCCTTTGGTAAGTTTTTTAAACGCCACAAAGCTCAGTCGCCGGGTTTGTTTCGACGCAAAAGGGATGAAAAGATCAAAAGTGCTTGATGTAGTCGTCGAGGGTTTGATCTGTTACGCCCAACTTATCGCGTAAGCGGCCCTTGCGTTTCGAAATGCTGTTTTTCTCGATGTGATAGATTGCCGAAAGCAAATCGAGCGGCAGTTCCATCTTGATCAGACAGCAGAAACGTATCTCATCCTCCGACATGTGTGGATACTTCTCTCTCAATCGCTTCGTGAAGTGGTCGAAGCATGCATTGGTATTATTCTCAATCACATCCCATTCTTTTTTTCCTAAGAATATAAAGCCTTGCTTGTCTTTGGGAGCAGAAAGAATCGGTATGGAAATCATATTCAACCGCTTGTAGTACTCCGCTTTCATGATCATATCACGTGCCAAGAGTTGTTCCTTCTCGGTCTGCTCTCTCAACAATTGATTCTCCATGCTCTGACGTTCGAGCTCCAACTCGGCAAGTTTCATTTTCTTTTCTCGTACCGACGACTCGAGCTTGATCTTTCTGTTTCGGTAAAACATTAGAATAAGCAGCAGAAAAACCCCTACGAGCAAGAACGCTGTTGATATTTTGTAGGTGAGCGTACGCGTGCGATAAATTTCGAATTTATCCTTTATATATTGTTCGCGTTGCTTTTTGTACGCTTGAATACTCTGCATGCGCTCGGTGGTTTCATCGCGCTCGCCTCGATTCATCGAGTCTTGCAATACAATCATGTTCTCCACGTTCTGCAACGCTTTATTGGCTTGTCGTGTTGCACTATTGATGCGATACATTCCCAAATTCTGCTGCAATCGCGAAGTTATATCCGAACTATCGGATACCTTGCCAAAGTACTTTTCGGCCTCTGCATACGCTTTTTGGTTCAATAATATACGGGCTTTGATTAAGTAGGATGCCGAAAGCTCTTCTTTATTACTCCCCAAAGCAATCGCTTTATCAATGTACAACATTGCAGAGTCTTCTTGTCCGATTCGATTGCATGCAATGGCCATGTTTTTATATACAGCTGCTTGCGCCTGGTAATCATCTGGTGCTGTATAACCCAAGGCTTCATGCAAAAACAGTAGTGCAGAGTCGGGACACTGATGTTGGGTAGTAAAGATATAAGCCAACCCTATCAAGTCATTTGCAATACGTGATGAATCGGCTAGCAGACGGGAGTTGATGAGTGCCTCACTGCGGGTTTTCTTTTCCTCCTCATACAACTTATTATACCGATATACATCGGCTAGAGATACCAATATATCATGCTTGAGCTGCAAACTCTCTTCTTGTGGAAAATATTCTTTTGCATGCAGATAACTACTTACTGCCTCGAGCGAGTGACTTGCTTTGTGCAAGATGCGTCCGCGCAAAAAGAGAGCACGCGTCGTTGCCGAAGAGTCGCTCCCATTGAGAAAGTAAAGAAGAGAGGCATTGATTAATGAATCACTGGCCGGTACTTGGCCATTTAAAATAGAAGCTTGCGTAATCAGCAAGTTATAGTATGCACGATCCTTTTGCGACATCTTCATCCCTTTCAAATGTCCAAGCTCATGTAGTGCTTCGCTAGGATTAGTAGCAACCAAAGAGTCTATTTGCTGCAAAGCGATTGCAGTCTTATTTTCTCGCCCAAACCATACCATCAACGCGGCAAGCGTAAATATAACGGCAACAAGTCCTATCTTAATATATGATTTTTTGTTCATTACGGTCGTTACAAATAAATATGGAAAACACAAACTTACAATATTTCTAATAAAAAAACCACCCAAAACGAACGAATCGGTTTTGGGTGGTTTAAGAAACGCTTTATAACAATTCAAATCCCGAAATAAATAAAGTAATGTGTATTCCTTCTATTTCGTACTATTTAAATGTGTGGTCTTTCATAATGGCATCAGACAAGGTTCTTGAAGGCTGATATTCTATCCGTCTAAAGTAGAATACCATGGTTTCATAATAGCATGATTGGCGAGTTTGAATTATTTATCTTAAGAATCTGTCTAATTAAACTTATTCGATATCTTTTAGCTGGATAACTATTTCGACATTCTTACCGGGGTTGAACGTGCGTCCTACCGCCCATATCTCATAGTTTGTATCTCCTACTCCGTTTTGCACAACAAACGTAATTTGTCGAGATCGCGAAGTCGTGAACCAACTTCCATTTTGAACATCATAAACAGCTGCTCCATTTTTGTCTGTTCTTACATAACTCAATGGTTCTGTTCTGTTGTCTTTTTCGAACAATTCATATGTTTTCTCATCAAACACTTGCACCGGAACACCTGACAATACCGCACCGGAAGCATCAATAACCTTAATAAAGGCCTTGCTGTCGGCTATTTTATCTTCATTCTCACAAGCTGAGAAAAGAGCAATCAACATTGCCCATACTGCGATGAACTTAAATTTACTTGTCATTTGCGTTGTTTTTAATTCATTAGTTTTGGTCATTACTAAAAAACAACTTCGAGAAAAAGAACATTCCAATCAATAGCCATCTCTCATTCAAGAGCAAGTCGTCGTTGGGGTATTCGTATGCACGAACTCAGACTAACGACTACCAATACGGAATGTCCTTTTCTTGTTACAATTGATAAGAGAGTGGAGTTTAAACCAATTGAAACCATTCTCTATACTGTACCCAATTCAATCGCAACCATATTCATGATAATGCAAGATGACATGAATATCATCAAAAAAAAACACAAATAATCCTTATTGCATTTCTATGAATATTTCACCCGAAGTTGAAAAAAATAGAAACACTACAAACAATACAACTCAAGACTTACATTAAATGCATAGCTCGATAACTCGTTGTATAATTTGGAGTGTCTCTCAACTCACACTGCAAAAGTAGGCATGATCTAAACACAAAACATCAAAATGCAATGACACTTCCGTCACATACCAAAAACCTAAACCACAGGTATATAAAAAAGAATTGTCCATCTAAAATGACGTATTTAGATGGACAATTGCATGAAAAGCTCTTTTTCTTTTGAGCTAAACGTATAAATATTTTACTGGATCGCAGGCTTTATCGTGATGGCAAAGCCTCCTCCCGCAGCCATTGGTAACGTTAGTTTCGAAGCTTTTGTAATCTTCTCTTGCGTGATTTCAAAAGCTGTAGGATTCGAAATCCAATCGGCATCGGCAGCATCCTTATAAATGGTTGCTGTGTATTCGCCGGCAGGCAAGAAGTCGAAGGCAACATCAATGGTGCGTTTTTGCTCGTTGGTTGTTGCACCAACAAACCAGTTATCTCCCGCACGACGGGCAATGGTAATGTATTCCCCTATTTCGCCATTCACCACAACAGACTCATCACAATCGGCATTGTAGTCTTTGATAAACTGAAAGGCCGGATGTCCTTGGTAATTCTCTGGCAAGTCGGACGCCATTTGCAACGGACTGTAAATCGTAACCAACAAAGCCAGCTGGTGACAAAGCGTACTGTGCACACGCGTTTGCGAAATGTCTTTCAGCTGATCGTTCCATTGCGTGCGTTGTTCCTTCTTGCCAAGCAACAGCACATCTATAATCCCCGGCGTATAATCGGTAGGCCCGGCCAAGCCTCGCGTATAAGGAATTGTTGTGGTGTGTGAAGGCGAGTTTCCTACACTCCAAGCCTCCCATTCCATACCACGCACCCCTTCGCGCGTCATTAGGTTGGGCCATGTACGTTCTAAGCCCGAACCTTTACTCGGCTCATGTACATCGAGCATAATATTATATTGAGCAGCTTTCTCTACGATGTGTTGATAATGCTCTACCATTTGTTGGCCGTGATGGTTTTCCCCTGTAGACACTCCACCTGCATAACCGGTTTTCACGGCATGAATACCCAACTCTTGGCACAATGCAAACGCAGAATCAACCAATGCTTCATAGCCATGAATATCTGCACCCGTTTCGTGGTGCATAATCAACCAAACACCTTTTTCTTTGGCATAGGCAGCAACCTCACGAAGATCGTATCCTTTGGCAGAAGTGATATAGTCAAAAGCATCTTCCTCGCCCCACTTATCCCAGCCGGTATTCCAGCCTTCGATCACAACACCCGGAATATCATTTGCCGAAGCAAAGTCAATATAACGTTTTGCCTCTTCGGTCGTAGCCGCTTGCATCTTACCTTCTTTCCACTGCTTACTACCCAAGTGCATTTCCCACCAAATACCCATATAGGTCATTGGTTTGATCCACTCCGATTGAGCAAGCTTCGACGGCTCGTTCAAGTTGACCATCATTGCCGACGCAACAAGCCCCTTTGCGTCCGGTGATACCACTACCATGCGCCACGGCGTATGAAAAGGTGCCTTCACATAAGCCTTTACCCCATTTTTCCAAGGAGTCAATTCGCACTTCATAGTACCATCGCCCATATTCTTAATGGTCATGTCGGGATACTTTACAATTGCTGCTTCGTGAATAAACAGATGCGTTCCGTTGTCTTTGCGCATCGACATCGGCGTTGCTGCCCACGACACACTGTCGAGTCTGTTATTCATAAACAGCTTCTCGTAGGTGTTAAAGTCGGCATAACTCCACCACGTTTCGGGATTACCGTTTACTTTAAATTCGGTAACCTCGTCCATGATCACAATAGAGTCGTTGGCAAAAGCATCGGGAAACTCATATCGCAGCGCAACTCCATCGTCAAACAGTCTAAAGTTGACACGGTACAATCGGCTTGTCGGTTTGTGCATCACCGACACCAAAGCTTGATTGTACTGATTACGTACCGACTTGTTTTCTCCCCATTGGCGGTGCCAAACTTCATCAAACGAAGAAAAGGCAACATCCTCTATCTGCAAATCGCGACAAATAGAGTCGCCATCTTGCAATACAAAGCCCAAACGGGAAGGAGCAAGCACTGTATCAGTACCATTTATTAATGTATAGGATAGAAATCCATCTTGCGAAGTTTCGAAACTCAAGTTGAGTTGTTTATCGGGAGAAGTGATGTGTTGCTGAGTAGCAGATGTACACGACACGGCGCCCATAATTGAAAGGGCGAATAATACTTCCTTCATAGGGTTCATTAGTAGTTTAGTTCGTTCGTTCAGTTTTATTGAAATGCAAATATTTACAAATATAAAAAGAGATAAGGCTATATACCGTACGCAAAGCTTGTGTTTAAAAACAACTTTTTTAATCTTTGTGTTATACCCGCCATCTTAAGCTATTCAGGCAAAGACGGCAGCTATAAAAACCATACTAAATCATTTATTTAATTCGAACCGTAGTATTATGAAACGAATTTATCTATCATTGATCGCTTGCGCTTGTATCGCCGGCGTTAGTTGCACATCAAAACCAGCCGACAAGTCGGACAGTACAACAAAGACACAACCAGCCGCAACAGAAACAGCAGACATGCACACGGCCGAGAACTCGCTTGATTATCCGGGAATATATGAAGGAACCATACCGGCAGCATCGGGTCCGGGCATTAAAATGACGCTTACATTAAATAAAGATAAAACCTTCAAACTCCGATCGGAATACATCGACGAGAAAGACGGGATCTTTAATGAGCAAGGAAAGTATGTAGTGAATGGCAATATTGCTACGCTCGAACTTCCACAGAACGAAAAGAAATACTTTAAGATCGAAGAGGGTCGCGTGCGCATGCTCGATCAAGATCAGAAAGTTGTAGAAGGAGCTTTGGCCGATCATTATATATTGAAGCAGACAAGCGTATTCTAAGATCGTACAAAAACCAAAAAGTGCTTGCCGAAATCGATTCCGACAAGCACTTTCTTCTTATTTACAGACTTCTTTCAGCCTATTTATGCTTCACCTTCATTGCCGAAGGAGACTTAAATAACCGCCTCAACAATAAGATAGAAACCACAAAGGTACATACCTCGGCTAGTGGAACAGCAGCCCAGATTCCTTCCATGCCTACAAGCATAGGCAATACGGTAATCCATAGCGCCACAAAGACCAATCCGCGCAACATCGACACGATCATCGAAACTTTGGCATTTGCCAGAGCCGTAAAGAAACTAGCCGTTAGAATGTTTAGTCCGTTTAGTAAAAATGCAAACGCATAAATCGAAGCACCTTTTTCGGCAAGCGCAACCACCGCGACATTGCCTTCTCGACGGAAAAACAATCCGATAATCTCACCGCCAAACAAAAATAGAATCGTAAAGAGCGTAATGCCGATGATCACGTTTGTCTTGGCAGCCAGCTTGACAACCTCTACAATGCGCGACCACTTTCGAGCCCCCAAGTTGTAACTGACAATGGGGATAATACCGTCGGAAATACCCAAAAACACCGTCGTTCCTACAAAGAAGATGTAATTAATTACCGTGAAAGCCGCGACGCCTGTTTCGCCGCTATACTTCATCAATGCGATATTAAAAAGCAAAACACTAATACCGGCCGCCAGTTCGGACATCCCTTCCGACGAACCGTTGTAGGCCATTGGCCAGATGAGCTTGCGATCAAATCGTCCTGCCAATATCGAAATCTTGCGACGGCGATTGAGTGTGATGCAAAACGAACAAAGCGCTCCTATCGAAAAAGCAATTCCCGTAGCCAATCCGGCACCAAAGATTCCCATGGGCCACACCACCACCAATAGTATATCCAAGATGATATTCAAGATAACAGTACCACCCATGATCAGCATCGAAAAGGTAGGATGCCCCGTTGCCTTAAGCATGTAGTCGCTAAAAAACATCCCAACGATCAGCGGAAAGAAAGGAAATAATCCCTTTATATAATCCCAAGCATAGGGCAACAGTACATCATTTGCCCCCAATGCCCGTGCAAGATCTTTACCAAATAGCGTAAGAAAAAACGTAACTACAATAGAAAAGACCATCAGCGTAGTAAAAGCTGTAGTCATTGCATCCTTGGCCCGCTCATAGCTCTTCTCTCCCAGGTTGATGCTTACCAACGTTTGACAACCTACCCCGATAACCACCGCGATAGCTGCAAAAAAGCTATAGCAAGGAAGTACCAAGCTTACACTGGCCAAAGCATTTGCTCCGAGAAAATTCCCCACAACCACTCCGTCGATAATCGTTTGCAGTCCTAAGAATAGCAAACCAATCACACCCGGAATGGCAAAGCGACGAAAAAGTTTACTTATCTTTCCGTGCTCCAATTGGTGCTCACTCTGCGAGAGCACCCTATCTTTGGCTTGCTTTGTGCTT
Source organism: Tannerellaceae bacterium (assembly GCA_051656605.1). Taxonomy (GTDB): domain Bacteria; phylum Bacteroidota; class Bacteroidia; order Bacteroidales; family CAMTPD01; genus UBA12018. The sequence continues at coordinate 12,369 of JBOGCF010000009.1, forward strand.
GCCTCTGTTTCTGCAGATTGCATGTTGTGTATATTCATTCGTTAAGTTATGTCGTGTCTATTTCTATGTTTATCTTTTAAGCAATTCATAAAAGCCCGAAAGCATCATCTCGAAATCGTTGATCAATTTGCTCGAATCGCCTTTATTCACCGCATTCATCCAAATACCATCGAGCAAGCAGACAAAATACTCGGCCATCTTTGCCGCATCCGTCTCTTTATTAATAGCACCCTCACGTTTCGATATTTCGATTGCATTCATCCAAATGCGCGTTTCCTTTTCTCGCATCAAAGCAAAACGCTCGCTCATTGTTTTGTACTGCTGCGTAAAGCGAAAGATCAAAAAGTCATAGTTGGCAATCGAGATCTTACTCGTACCCTGGTAATCGCCCCAAGCTGTTTGCATCGCCAAGCGATACTTGTCTACCATGTGCGCAATCAATTGTGGAATATCCAACCCCTCTACTGCCACGGCATCAACTTCGAGCAATCCGATTAAATACTTCTCGGCAACTGCCAAAAACAACTCTTCTTTGTTGCCAAAGTAATGATACAACAATCCGCGCGACATTGCGGTAGCTTTTTGAATATCGGTTATGGATACTGCATCGTAACCTTTGGTAAGTAGCAGCAGAAACGTCTGCTTAAGGATAAAGTTTTTCGTGTCGTTTGTTTCCATTTCTCACTATTGAACGATCGTTCAACAAAGATAATGCTCTTTTTCGGTCACACAATACGCAAACTTCACCCATTAACCTATTTTATTATATACACATATACAACTTTGATGCAACACGTTACAACCTCTACACTCTTACTAAAACGGAAAAAAGAGCTTGCGAAGCGTGAAAGGGGTTGCAGGAATCAATAACTTGCCTTATCTTTGCATTGTAATCGAAAGGTTACTGGTTAAACATCGCGGGGTGGAGCAGTGGTAGCTCGTTGGGCTCATAACCCAAAGGTCGTCAGTTCGAGTCTGGCCTCCGCAACTATCAAGAGGTTGTCAAGTTATTGACGACCTCTTTT
>JBOGCF010000010.1:0-1722 GCA_051656605.1 Tannerellaceae bacterium
CCGTTGGGGAAAGCTACGCACATTGAAAATGTTGGGACGGTTGTTTGTGCCGGAGGTGGCGTTGGTGTCGCTCCGCTATTGCCAATTGTTGAGGCATTCAAAAAAGCAGGTAATCGTGTGATTACAGTTTTGGCTGCTCGTACGAAAGATTTGATTATTCTTGAGGATCAGATTAAAACTAATTCTGACGAAGTAATCGTAATGACCGATGATGGTTCATACGGAAATAAAGGTCTTGTAACGGAAGGTGTTGAATCTGTGATCAAGCGCGAACAGGTCGATATGTGTGTTACGATCGGACCGGCTGTTATGATGAAGTTTGTGTCTTTGTTGACTAAGAAATACAACATCCCGACTATGGCATCTCTGAATACGATTATGGTAGATGGCACGGGTATGTGTGGAGCTTGTCGTATTTCTGTGGGCGGAAAAACAAAATTTGTTTGTGTTGACGGACCGGAGTTTGATGCGCATGAAGTTGATTTTGATGAAATGCTTATGCGTTTGAACTCTTACAAAGAGATGGAGTAATAGCTGTATTAACCGAAAAAGAACACAAAAGATGGATCAGAAAGAAATGATTAAAGCTATGCGCAGTGAACCTTGGAGAGAGGACCTTCGCAAAGCAATGAAAAATAAAGAACGCGGAGAAATTCCTCGCGTTCGAATGAACGAATTAGACCCTGCATATCGCATCACGAACAATGAAGAAGTGAGCTTGGGGATTACAAAGGAGCAAGCTTTGGTTGAAGCTTCCCGTTGTCTGGATTGTCCGGATCCGTCTTGTATGCAAGGATGTCCGGTGAGCATCAATATTCCTACTTTTGTAAAGAATATCGAGCGCAATGAAATCCTTGAGGCTGCTAAAACATTGAAAATGACAAGTGCTCTTCCGGCTGTTTGCGGACGTGTTTGTCCGCAAGAGAAACAGTGTGAGTCTAAATGTATCTATCATAAGATGGGTAAAGCGCCTGTTGCTATCGGATATTTAGAGCGTTTCGCTGCTGATTTTGAACGTGAAAGCGGTAATATAGCGACACCAGAACTGGCTCCTGCCAATGGAAAGAAAATTGCCGTTATCGGATCGGGACCTGCAGGTCTTGCTTTTGCCGGCGATATGGCTAAATTGGGTTACAGCGTGACTGTTTTCGAAGCGTTACACGAAATCGGTGGCGTATTGAAATATGGTATTCCGGAGTTTCGTTTACCAAATACAATTGTAGATGTTGAAATTGAAGTCCTTCGTAAAATGGGTGTTCAGTTTTTGACTGATTGTATTATCGGGAAGACGTTATCTTACGATGATCTTCATGAAATGGGCTTTGAAGGGCTTTTCGTTGCAAGTGGAGCGGGGCTTCCTCGTTTTATGAATATCGAAGGCGAGAATCTTATCGGTGTTATGTCAGCCAATGAGTATCTGACACGTGTGAATCTAATGGATGCTGCAAATCCGGAATCGGATACTCCTATTCTGTTTGGTAAAAACGTGGCTATTATCGGCGGTGGTAACACAGCAATGGACTCAGTGCGTACGGCTCGTCGTCTGGGTGCGGAAAGAGCCATGTTGGTATATCGCAGATCGGAAGAAGAAATGCCTGCACGTTTAGAAGAGGTGCATCATGCCAAAGAAGAAGGTATTGAGTTTCTTACTCTGTGTAATCCTGTATCTTATAATGGAGACGAGCGCGGACATGTTAAAACAATGATGTTGCAACGTATGGA
>JBOGCF010000011.1:0-1441 GCA_051656605.1 Tannerellaceae bacterium
TTTGATATTCTTCGGTAAGCTTGTGGGCCCCCTAGGAAATTCAGTGCTTTACCTCCATTAGACTCTCATAAACGCTAGCCCTAAAGCTATTTCGAGGAGAACCAGCTATCTCCGGGTTCGATTGGAATTTCTCCGCTACCCACAGTTCATCTCCGCATTTTTCAACATACGTGAGTTCGGACCTCCATTACCTTTTACGGTAACTTCATCCTGACCATGGGTAGGTCACCCGGTTTCGGGTCTATTTGCAGCGACTGTATTTCGCCCTATTCAGACTTGGTTTCCCTTCGGCTTCGTACATCCTTGTACTTAACCTTGCCACTACAAATAACTCGCCGGACCGTTCTACAAAAAGTACGCGGTCGCACGGTAAATCGTGCTTCCACTGCTTGTAAACATAGAGTTTCAGGTTCTTTTTCACTCCCCTCCCGGGGTTCTTTTCACCTTTCCTTCACAGTACTATACGCTATCGGTCACCGAGGAGTATTTAGGCTTGGGGGGTGGTCCCCCCGGCTTCCCACAAGGTTTCTCGTGTCTCGTGGTACTCTGGATACTGCTAGGCTTCGTTCGGATTTCGTCTACAGGACTTTCACCTTGTATCGTCTGCTTTTCCAAAACAGTTCGACTATCCTTACTCTGTGCCATGTCGCAGTCCGCAACCCCGAAGTACAAGTACTTCGGTTTGGCCTGTTTCCCTTTCGCTCGCCACTACTTAGGAAATCGATTTTTCTTTCTCCTCCTGCTGGTACTTAGATGTTTCAGTTCCCAGCGTTCCCTTCATGCAGCTATGTATTCACTACATGATGACGGTGGTTTTCACCGCCAGGTTTCCCCATTCGGACATCTCGGGATCAAAGTCTGTTTGCGACTCCCCCAAGCTTTTCGCAGCTTACCACGTCCTTCATCGGCTCTCGGTGCCAAGGCATCCACTCTACGCTCTTAGTAGCTTGACCTGCTGACAAGTTCTTAGTGAACGTTAGTGAACTTAGAATCTTGTGCACTCCGATTCATCGGAGTTACCTTTTTAAAAGTTCTGTTCACTTAAAACTGTCGGTTTTAAGTCATTTAGTGCCTTGTTAATAAACAATAATTGTTTAAAACAAAGATATAATTTTATCGGTTAATTGTAGATTTAAAATTTACTTTACGTAGAAGTTTTAATCTATCAATTTGTAGTATTTATTTTTCAAAGTACAAGTTGTCCTAACTGGACAGTGGAGATTAAGGGATTCGAACCCTTGACCCCCTGCGTGCAAGGCAGGTGCTCTCCCAACTGAGCTAAACCCCCATACTAGGTTTGTTGAAAGTTTTTTGTAAACCCCACCTCATCCTCACTTACGTTCGATTCGGTGAAAGTTTATTTCTTCAAAATAAACTTTCAAAATAAAACAACAACCAAATAGTTACCAAACGATATTCCTTAGAAAGGAGGTGATCCAGC
>JBOGCF010000012.1:0-26949 GCA_051656605.1 Tannerellaceae bacterium
ACACTTATGGTTTATCAACCACAAGAAGAATGTTATGTTTTTATTTGAACCAAAGTATCTATTCCCTGAGTGTAAAATAATAATATACAATGTTAACGTTGGCTATTGTCCATTACCTAATTGAACATAGTTCGTCAGAAGGCGACCTGACGATTTGATCACCGCAGAGAATATTTCCAGACTAAACGAATAGTGTGATTGAAATATGCAATGAGAGGGATAAAACAAAACGGCGATGCTTCCCATTGAAGGGGGCATCGCCGTTTCAGCTTTATTGTGTCTGCGTTGCGTTTACTTGTATGTTTCGCGCAGGTGTTTTACTTTCACTTCGGTCTTGCTGTCTTTTTTCAATTCCGGAGAAGTGATCACGATTGTTTTTGTTTCGCCCGGAAGCAAATCAAAGAAGTTGTCGGTAAAGCGAGCTCCTTGGATTGGGATCTCCACAAATACATCGCGTGCCAGTTTTGGCGACGAAAGTGTCACTTCATAAGCTCCATCTTTGTATTTCACCTTCTTCGAGATTGTTGTTTCAGGCAAGTTCAGATCTTTCGGTTTCTCGAAGTAGAAGATCTGCTCGTTAAGCTCTTTGCCTTTGCTGTCTTTCAAGGTAAGAAGCATAAGCGTGTTGTTGCGCTGATCGGGCGTTACGATCAAAGCCGAGTCTTGCGACCAAACCAATGTCGATGTGTTTGCCGGCATGTTTACCTTCTTCGAGTCTTTCTTCAATACTTTACCGTTGAAGTCGATTAGTTTCGTTTCGAGCGTAAGGTTGTTACGATCTTCCAACTCGTCGGAAATCAGGTAGTAGTTTAGTTTGCCGTTTTCTTCAAACGCGTTGATAAATACTGGAGCAAACGCACGTTGTGCCTGGTAATGTAAAGCTTTCCAGTTACCGAAGTAGTCGATGCTCGACCATGATACCACCGGCCAACTGTCGTTCAACTGCCAGTAAAGCGTTCCCATTGTATAAGGGCGGTTGCGGCGGTGAGCTTCGAAACCATGGCGCATACCTTGTCCTTGCAATACAAGTCCTACGTACACGAAATCTTCGAAGTCTTCCGGTACATGGTAGTACATATCCATGTAGGTGCGGATGATTGAGTTGCCGGTGCTGCTTTTTTGGTGCGCTTTCATTACTTCCGATTCCAACGCATAGTCTTCCGGCTCAGCAAAGGTAGAGATCACTTTCATTTCAGGGAATGCTTCGAAACCGAACTCACTCATAAAACGAGGAAGGTTTGTATCCAAAACCTCGAAAGGTTGTTGGCCATACCATACTCCCCAGTAGTGACTGTCTCCCCAGCCCCAACCTTCGGGACGACCCCAGTTTGCCGAGTCGGGCGAACTGTGTACGTAAAAGCGGCTTGGATCCAATTCTTCTACACGTTCGGGCAATAGCTCGCGGAATAGTTTGTCGTATCCGTTGAACATGCCTTTGTGTTGCGCTTCGGTAAGACGGTTTTCCCATCCCCAATAGCGAATACCTTCCAGGATCTCGTTGTTTCCGCACCACATCGCGATACTTGGGTGGTTGCGCAAACGCTTGATGTTATAGTCGGCCTCTTGTTCTACATTCTTCAAGAATGCAGGATCTGAAGGGTAAGCCGTACAAGCAAACATAAAGTCTTGCCATACAAGAATACCGTTTTCGTCGGCCAATTGATAGAAATAGTCGTCTTCATAGATACCGCCACCCCATACACGAATCATGTTCATGTTGGCCTCTTTTACGTCACGGAACAAACGGTCGTATGTTTCCTTGGTAACGTTTGTAAGGATGATATCGTTTGGAATGTAGTTTGAGCCTTTTGCAAATAGCGGTTTGCCGTTTACTTCGAAGTAGTACGACTTGCCGTGCTCGTCGCGTTCGTTCACAACCTTAACCGTACGCAAACCAATGCGGTGACTGGTCGACGCAATGATTTGATCTTTTGCGATCACCTCTGCTTTGAAGTCATACAAAGTCGGGTTGCCCCAGCCCACAGGCATCCACAACTCAGGTTTTGAGATGTTCATGTCTGCTTCTACTTTGTTAAGACCCGGCTTCAAGGTTACTGCTTTCTTATCAAGTAAAACCTCTTTGCCATTCAATGAGCATGAGAACACAACCTCTGCCGGCGTGTTTTCTTTTTCGATCGAGTTTACTTCGAGTACATTCGTAACCGAAGCTAGGTCGCTGCTGATTTTATTTTGCTGTACTAAGTAGTCTTCAATTTCGGCTACGTTGAATAGTTTCAACTCTACCGGACGCCAGATACCTACACCCACCATACGGATACCCCAGTCCCAACCGTAATGATACGGAGCTTTGCGGGTAAAGATGCTGGTGTGCTTGTCGTGGTGATCATTGTCTGCCGGATAATCGAATCCGTTGCTTTCCCACTGCGGAAGCGTTTTATTGATAGGAGAGTAGAAGTAAATGTGCAAACGGTTTTCGCCTTCGCGCAATACATTTTTTACAGAAGCCTCGTATGCCACAAACATGTTTTCGGCTTTCACAATCAACGAACCGTTTAGGTATACGTCTGCATAGGTGTCGAGTCCTTTAAACTCAAGCATCGCACCTTGGTATTTCAACTCTTCGGCCGTTACGGTAAAGGTTTTACGGTATTCCCAGTCACGGTCTTCTACCCATTGAATCTTCTCTTCATTGGTTCTGTAAAAAGGATCGGGAAGTTCCTTTAAACGTAACAAATCTTGATGCACGGTACCCGGTACGGTTGCATCTTGCCATTTGTCCTGACGTGCTTCGGTAAATTTCCATCCGCCGTCGAGGTTGATAAGTCGTGTCGTTGCTTCTTGTGCGAATGCCGAGGCACTTACCGCACACAAGCCCACTACGAGCGATTTAATCTTATTCATAAATTTCACAGTATATATTCTTTTAGCTTATGTTTCTGTTTAATACAAATTTACAGTATCGCGGTCGAATTGTTACAATTTCACGCTTTAATGAATTGTAATAGCTATTTACAAACTAAAAATCCCGAATTTATCGTGGTAGGACAAATCCGGGATTCATGTACGTATTAAATAATAAGCTTTTTTGTCTTCTTGAAGTAATTAAACGAAACTATTGAATGATTTGCTTGATCGCGCCGGTTTCGGGATAGAAGTAAACCTTAACAGGAGCTTTTTTGTCTTCAAACATTTTCGGAGTCAACGACTCGTGTGTTCCGAACTGTGTAACCATCACTTCTTCTTTCAATAGTGTTTGTTTGCCCATCGCAATGGTAAGAAGCGCTTTGCCCGGAACGTTGTAAACGATTCCTTTTAGAGACTTCTCTTTCTTTTCAAGCTCTTTTGCATCGAGAGGAGGTTGCTTGTCGAGTTGATTCAAACTTAGGTAAACCGGCATTCCGCCAAGATCGTCGGCAGGAACAACGCCTAGTTTCGAAGAGAATCTGAATACAATCGATTTAGCGATATCTTCAACCGGGTTTACAACAAACTCTTTGTGCATTACTTCTTTGGTCGTAACACCTGCAAACAAGTTTACCAATGCTTGCTCTTGTTGTTCAAGTTCTTTGATTACAAGCTTCATCGCTTCGCCATCGGGTGGAAGGTTGTCGGCTTCACCGGTAAGAATATTCATGCGGCTTTCGCGGATGCGGTAGATTTGCTTTGCAGCAACCTCGGCCATCTTTGCGGTAGAGCCCGCCATCAAAAGTTCTTCTGTATATACGGATGTATTTTCTACAGTTGTTTCGTTGTTGATGCTTTGTTTCTTTTTATTCGAATCAAGTTCTTCGGGAGTATACTCCGCGTTGATGGTACAAAGCAATCCATCTTCGGTAAGATAGACAAACGGAGCATAGGTGCCGCTCTTCAATTCTACCGTATACGATCTATTTGGATCAGGTACACCCTTATTGATCACGTTGATTTTGCCAAGTTCGTAGTAGACTTCACTAGTGGTGATTGCGTCTTTGATACCTAGCAATCGCTCGGCATATTTGTAGTACGGACCAGCTTGACGCGTTACTTTCGTTACAGTAGCGTCAATAATCAAAGATGTTTGTGGAAGGATGTAAGTAACTCCGTAGTTATTGCTTTTTACGGCACTGTTCTTTGTAACTTTTGTTTGAGCAAAAGCTTGAGTGGTAAGTAGTGCGCCTAGCAATAGAGCCAGATGTTTCATATAATTGCTGATTTTTCTCATTGCAAAACAAGTTTACGCAAATCTAATCATTTTTTTGATTTGCGTCTTCACCTCGTCCAACTTTTGCCGTAAGAATTCGTAAACCTCGCCACAACTGTACCGTGTTGATGAGTTGGTGTTATATCGAACTCGTTTTTTTTCTACAATATAATGGGCGGCAGCACTACTACGACATGCTTTGTTTTCAGCTGGTTACGAAGTGTTCGGCTTGCAGACATCAAAATTCTTCATTGAAAACTTTTTGAGGCCTTTTTAGGGTTTTAAGGTTAAGTGTTTATAGTATAGGTTATTAGCTGAAAACAAACATGCCATTTTTTGCCTTCAAAATAGAAATAAGCTCATTTGCGACTGCGAATTGCCCGTGTTGTATCCATGTTTTTAGCTCTTTATGTGGTTGGTAATCATTGATGTAGTGTTCGAAGCCGTCGAGGTTGAAGTATGCAGACGCTTTTCCGATGCCATGAAGTGCCGCATCGTGTGCGTTGCATGCTTGTTCGATGTGGGTGGGAACCATAAAAACAGGCTTTCCCAAATAAGCAGCTTCGCAAACCGACTCGAAGCCGGCGGTGGTAATGTAGCCTTTGCATCCGGCCATGTAGGAGAGAAACTGCTGATCGTGGAGCGGATGGTAATGAAGTTTGGGATGTGGCGAGGCGGCTTCGTGCTCCCAGAATATTTCCGTTTGCTGGTTGGGTTCGCGCTTGTGCCATGCTTCCAGCTCACTTCTAAATCCGCTGTTGAGCAAATAGCCATGAAGGTAATTGCCTTTTTGCGGTTTCAGGTTAAAAACCTCGTTGCGCAATAAAGGTGGTACAACCGAAAGTGTATCGTCGAAAGGCTGTTGCATGGGCCGTATCGAGAGGGCTAGCTTCTTTTCGGCACCAATCGCCGTGAGTCGGGTAAATAACTTAAGTAACCCGAGGGATACGGGGTTGCACTTGGGAAACTGATAGTCTGGATGCAGGAATATATATTGATGCGCGATGCAAACAAGCGGAGTCTCGGGACGAAAGATCGCATAGGTAATTCCGGTGAGTAGTTCGTAAAAGTTGATGACCACATCGGCCTCTGCCTCCCGAATCGCGTTGCGGATAAAAGCAATGCTCCGGATAAAGCGTGGTACGAGCGACAGGTTTCCGGCGACACTCTTTGCGATACCGGCCGAACGACCTTGTGGAGTAGGCAAGAAGTTCGGACTTTCGAAAGTTTTAATCGGGGCATTGATTCGCTGCCGGAAGAAGTGAGGCAATTCACGATGCTTGCTTTTCCCCACGAGCACGCCCGCCAGTTCGAAGTTGTTGTCGCGTACAATCTGTGCCATCGAGATGGCTTGGGTGAGATGCCCCCGCCCTTCGCCTTGAACAATAAATAGTACTTTCATTTGTTGATAACCTCCCAAATCAGCAACCGGATAGTTGCTTGTGGTTCGACTTGGAAAGTACAACTGTTTTCGAGTTGATTCGATGTGGAATAAGCTCTTGCTCTTTTTCCTGTTCCTTTGCCAAATGCAGCGCCTCCAATTCTTGTTTGCGCACTTCTATCTGACGCGCAAGATTGATGTAGTTAAATTTCTTCATACACGATTCATTATAAAGGTCTAATTCTAACTTTTAGATGTGGCTAATGTATAAATGCTTTATTGCGAGTGTAATGCAATCGTGTTACGAGGTTGTGATATTTAAATATTTACAGCGATTACGAGAGCCATGAATCGTTACACTGAACTTTGTTTTTTTCTACAAAATAAGGGGATTGAGCAGGTCTCAACGGGTATTGATTATGAGGTGATTATCTCAAAAAGTGCTCGCAGACATCAAAATTCTTTATTGAAAACGTTTTGCGATGTTTTTGGCTTGAGGGGCTTAAGGTGTTGTTATCTAGTTGTTTGAGTGAAAATAAACATCAAATTAAAAATCATAAAGCGCTGAAAATAAAGGCGATGCTGTTTTGTGGGTAGCATCGCCTTTGATGAAAATATTACTCGATGATAACGGCAATCGGGTTGTCGTCATCCTTCACGTTGAAAGCGTTTTTATTCTTCCCGTCTTCCATGCAGGTGTAGGTATCGATCAGTCCTACGATTGCACCGTCGGGTGTAGCGGAATGAAGTTGTTCGATATAAACATTCTTTTCAGGATCAACGAGTTCGCATGTATCGGTTATTTTTACCGACTTGTCCTTTTTATTATACACTCCCCAGTAACGTTTATAGTCGGTGAGGTGGAAATAATTTCCTTCGAGCGAAAAGAACAAAGCATCATCACCTTCCAGTACGTAATTGATTGCAAGTTTATTTTTAGCCGCATCGGTATTGTATACTGCTTCGGGCGTAATTGTTTTGTCGCCTAAGGCAAATACACGTTTCGGGGTAAGTTCGCCTTCCGTTACTTGATAGATGGTATCATTGAAGTTCTCTTTGAAGTAAAAATCATTGCCAAACGACCACACCGCCGGTTCTTTGTTTACGACATATACCACACGTTTGTCTTTAAGAACAATGGCTGCCGTACCGGTAGAAACAGGAATGCTTCGATAATCTTTGCGAGGTAAATACGCGTCGACCATACTAAAGGCGATCGAATCGTTATCGTTTGCAATGCGGTTTTGAAGTTGATTCGTCTTGGTATTGTAGCCCACTATTTTGTACTCGGGTTTCGAGAAGCACGTGCTTTGATAGGCAAGTAGGTTGTCGTTGTTGGCAATGACCGACGAAAATGGTACCGGAGGAAATCCCTTGGGTAAGTCAAGACTGCTCAAAGGTTGGCCGTTGATGTCGAAGCGGAGCAGCTTATTGGCTGAGGATTGTACATAGATCGTTTTCGTAGCATCATCGACCCAACAAACGGGAATTCCTTCCTGCAAAGTATACTCACCCGGGCCTTGTCCGATACTGCCGATGTTTGCGATGAATCGTCCCGACTTTCGATCAAACATCTTTAGCGGTTGCTCGTACGACCCTACAATGAGTCGGTCGTTTAGCATTCTGATGTATGCGTTTTTGCCAATCAACGATTCGTCCGACGTTTCGAGCGGAACATAACTTACCGTCTTCCCTAAATCCGAAACAGAGATAGGTGTAACCTGATCCAAAGCTCCGATCACATCGATCGATTCCAAACTATTTTGTTTATCACTGCTGCATGCATAGGCAGCAAGCCCCATTACAAATAAGCAGATGTGTCTTTTCATGCGAAATAAAGTTTATGGTGAGCAAGGTAAGGAATAAATAGATAAAAGACGCTTGGTAAATATGAGTAATCTACTCCAGGACAACAATCACAGGATTGTCTTCTTCAAAATTAACCGAGGATAGCTGTTCCGGCAGTTTGCACTGTTGCGATTGCTTAAATGCAATAATATCTGCGGGGTGCAGAATTCCGTAGAATTGATGCTCTGTCGTAACCCCTTGTATGACTATCGATAAAGCATTGTCGATGTCGTTGATCAAACGGTCGTTTGTCTTAATGCGCGTAGTTTGCTTTACTTTATCGTATATAGCGAGAAAAGGCTTGCTGTTTTTGCCATACAAGTCATTTACAAGATACATATAAATAAACTGTTTTGATTCGAGTAAATAACTTACCGCCAGTTTGCCCGAAGAGGCATCGTTGTCACATCGCAGATCATAAGGCCAGGTCTGTGTGCCAAGGTTAATCGTTTTATCGGCTGTCAAGAAACCGTCTTTGACCAAATAGATTGTATCGACAAAGTTTTCTTTAAAATACAACGCATTGTTGTTGTGCCAAAGCGAGGAGGCGGTCGGTGAATATATATAAGAACGGTTATTGGCAAAGTAGAATTTACGCATGTTTCCTCCATACTTGGGGACAAAACCATACAGGTATTCGTCACTTTCTATTTCTGAATAGGACGGAAGTAATGGTTTTTGCGGATTGATTCGCCAATACAAATCTCCTGTAGTTCCTCCGAATGCAAATAGCAATGGTGTATTCTCGTTGCAGACATACTTGTTGTGGCAAAGAATCGTATCGTTTTGGATATAAAGATAACAGCCCGATAAGTCGGCCTGAATGCCTTTCGGCAGTTTAACTTTGCCGATGTATTTTCCATCTATATCATACTTGACCAAGGCGTCGAAGTCTTTCGGGAAATAGACTGTTTCAAGATTACGATCTACCCAAAACGAAACGTTGCCCCAACCATCGTCAGAGTATCCTTCGGGATCGTCCCCTTTATGTCCTACGTGATTGAGAAACTGTCCCGTTGCACGATCAAAAACCAACAGAGGACACTTGTGTGAAGATACCAGAATCTTAGTCTTGGTAATGAAGAACTGTGGCGCTTTTCCAATAAGCGAACTGTCTGATGTTTCGAGTGTAACATAAGACAGCTTATTGCATAGCCCCGACAAGGGTAAAGTGTCTGCACGCTCGATTAACGCTTCCGATATATAAATGTCGGAATCTGCACGTTTTTCTTTTGTCATTGTACATGCACAAAAGAACAGAACAAGTAGGCATTGCAGGGATCTCATATAGTATTGATATAAAGATTTGTAGTGTGAATATAGAGTAAAGAGTCAATGCTCTGAATGATTCGTTAGTTCTTTTATGTTTTTTTATACTTGCATAGTCTTCAATAGGTAAACGATGTGGGAGATTGTATTATTCCTTTCTATTCTTATAAGGACTTTGTAATGAATGGAGAGATGTCTGTTTTTTACACTAAGCTCTTTTTAGTAATGATCTTGTATGGATGCTTGTTGGGGTATTTTTGCTTGTATTTGATAGGTTTGAGGCGCTAGATTGAGGATTCTGTGCGATTTTTCGAGTTCAGAAAATAGGGTTTTCGTTGGTGATATTGCGTCAGGGAAAGAATAAAAAGGGGAAGTTGGTGCAAAAAACATGCTTGGTTTCTGAAAAAAGCATGTTTACTTCTCGGAAAAAGCAAGTTAGGTTGTCGCAAGAACCTCGTTTGGTATTTTCGACGACTATTTTTAGTTTCTGCGGTAAGCAAAAATGGTTTCAGTGAAAACGTTTTTCAGTCATAACGGTGAGTGAAAATAGTTTTCACGAAGAGTGAATTCACTCACCGCTATGACTGAAAATACTATTCGTGAAGAATAAATGGACGGTTGGTGAATCTTATGTCTGTTGTTTGCCCAAGAAGGAGTGATTCGGTAGCAAGGAGCGGAAGGATTTGTTGCAAGCAACTGTGAGCGAGTTGACTTTTGCAAAAGGATATTTAATGCAAGTGGAATCCGGTTTTATGATAGTTGGTTTTGATCGACTAAGTGAGGCGTGAGGAGGAGAAGTTTGGAAATAAAGCTCTTTTCTTACAATACGTCAGATTTGAAATTGTGGCAAAAGGCCGTAATCTGGGTGAAAACAGAGCATTTCTAACATGATCGGTAAGTTGTAACTTTATTCCGTGAATTTAAGGATTATACAATAAGGTAGGAAAAATAAAGCGCCATCGTAACGTATAGACGATGACGCTTTATTGCTGTTATGCTTGTACTATTTTGAAGGCTTAGCCTAATCTGGTTAAAGTCCGAGCATTGCTGCCGGAGGTATATTAAGAATGCGGCACAATAGTCTTGCCGTTTTTAATGTTGGCTCAGCTTTTCCTGCGATGTAAGCGCTTATTCTTGAAGGGCTAACTCCAACTTCAATAGCTAGTTGTTTTTGAGTCATGCCTTTTTCTTCTAAAGAGTGTTCGATTAATTCAGAAAGTGTCGGCTTTTCGATTGGGAAAAAGGCTTTCTCATAAGCAATCACTATTTCAGACATCAAGGATAGCTCCATTGCATTTTTGTCTGACGGGGGAGTGTTGTCATCAACAAGAGGCAAAAGCTCTTCCACTTTTGCCAATGCAAACTCATATTGTTCTTTAGTAAAAGAATTTTTCATTTTGAAGGCTTTTAAATGGTTGAACAATCAATCTTATCATATTCTTTATGACTTCCAATCCAACGAATAAAGATATATCCGATTGTAAATTTAATAACTACTATAAGACGATACTTGTTGCCTTTAATATTAAAAACATAGTGTTGATTGCCTGTATAGTCAACAGAGGGGAAATATAACTTAATATCAGAAATATTTTTCCACTCAGCTTTTTCGGCAATTTCGTACCATTTTGAAAGAGCTAAGTGTGAATCTTCACGTCCTTTTGATTCATAAAAGTCTCTTAGTTTCTTGTGTGATACAATTCGCATAGTAATATTTTTAAGGTTTAGAAGAGAAAATAGCCACTAGCTATCGCTTTAATAACTTAGTGACTACTTTGTATGTTGCTGTTATGCTTGTACGATTTTGAAGGCTTTGCCTAGGTGGTCGATGATGTCGCCTGCAATCATGGATTCTTCCGAAAGGGTGCGCGCTGCGATGTCGCCGGCTAGTCCGTGGATGTACACGCCGATGGTTGCGGCTTGCAGTGGCGGATAGCCTTGGGCGAGCAGACCGAGGATGACTCCGGTAAGTACGTCGCCGCTGCCTGCTGTTGCCATGCCCGGGTTGCCGGTACTATTGAAGTTGACGATTCCGTCGGGAGAACAAATAGCGGTGTAGGTGCCTTTCAACACAACGATGAGTTGGTGTTTTTGTGCAAACTCTACTGCTTTGTAAAGACGCTCGATTGAGGTGTCGCTGTCGCCGGCAAGACGGTCAAACTCGATCGGGTGCGGTGTAAGGATACTTCCCTTTGGCACGGCGTCGATAAAGTCACGGTCGGCCGCGATCAGGTTAAGTGCATCGGCATCGAGTACCAAAGGTACTTTTGCATTCTTAATCACGGTTTCGACAACACGCGAAGTGAATAGTTTTTGTCCCAAGCCCGGGCCTAAGCCAATGGCCGAGATATTCGACAAGTCGGGCGTCATAGCAACGCATTCGTCGTTGTTGTCGAGCGAAAGCATGCACTCCGGGAAAGCCGTTTGAAAGAACGATTCGCCACGAGAAGGGATATGTGCCGTAAGAAGTCCGGCCCCGCTGCGAAGCGTCGCTTTGGCCGAGAGAAGCGCAGCGCCCATTTTGCCGCGGCTACCAGCTATCAGCATCGCGTGTCCGTAGGTTCCTTTGTGGGAGAACTTGTTGCGCGGTTGTAGCAGTCGGGCCACATCGGCTTCTTCAATGTAGTTGCCAATCTCTTCTGCACGCTCTATGCCGTCACGGCTCAAGCCAATGTCAAGGATTTTCCAATCGCCTACAAAGCGTTGGTTTTCGGCAAAGAAGAAAGCAACTTTAGGAAATTGAAATGTTAACGTCAAGTTGGCACGAATTACAGCATGTGTATCGTTTTCGCGGTTGTCTTCGCAAAAGAGTCCCGAAGGAACGTCGATAGCCACAATATATGCACCGGTTTGGTTGAGGTAGTTTACGAGTCCGGCATACCCTCCCGAGAGTGGCTTGTTGATTCCGTTACCAAAGATCCCGTCGATTACGACATCATCAGGCCCGAGTGTAGGAGGTGCAAAGTCGAATATCACTTCCGTAAACTCTACACGATCCATCTTAATAAGGCGTTGCTTATTGATCTGGCAGTCTTGCGACAGGGTTTCGGTAGGGTTAAATAGGTAAGTTTCTACTCTGAATCCGGCTTCGAGTAACAGACGTGCAATCGCTAAAGCGTCTCCTCCGTTGTTGCCTTGTCCGGCAAATACTACTACACGCGTGTGTTTCGGAAATCGGCGGCTAAACTCATACGTAAAAGCAGTGGCTGCTCTTTCCATTAAATCAATCGACGAGATTCCTTCTTGCTGAATGGTGTAGTTATCCAAGTCTCGGATTGTTTCGGTTGCAAATATCTTCATACGTTTTGTTACTGACGTTAAATAATCTTGTACTTCAATTGCTACAAAAGTATAACAAAGTTTGCTAAGTCCTCAACTTTTTTGCGAAGAGGTGAAAAAGTTGTACATTTGCGCTTTACTAATAAAAAGTGCGATGGAAAGAATACGCCTTCACGATAAAGAGTTTGCTGTATATATTAAAGATGAAACGATCCAAGCCCAAATTAAACGCCTGGCTGATGAGATCCGTAAAGATGTAGCAGATAAGAATCCACTGTTTGTAGTAGTACTTAACGGTGCATTCATGTTTGCGTCTGACTTGCTAAAAGAACTTAACGTGCCTTTTGAAGTTACATTTATGAGATGTTCTTCATACGCCGGAACTTCTTCTACCGGAGAGGTAAAAGAAATTATCGGACTAGGAGATGAAATTAAAGGCAGAACACTGGTATTTATCGAAGATATCGTTGATTCGGGTCTTACGATGCAAACTGTGCTTGAAAATGTAAAAGCTCGTGGAGTGGCAGAAGCTCGCTTGGCTACGCTTTTCTTGAAACCAAAAGCTTTGAAGTGTGACTTGAAGCCTGAATATGTTGGTTTCGAAATCGATAACGAATTTATTGTTGGATACGGTCTTGATTACGATGAAATGGGCAGAGCCTATCGTGATATCTACAAAATCGTAGCTGAATAATCCCCGCTCTATTTTTAACCAATAAGATATTAAACAAAATGTTGAACGTAGTTATTTTTGGCGCTCCGGGTTCAGGTAAAGGAACTCAAAGCGAATTGATTATCGAGAAATATGATTTGGCTCACATCTCTACTGGTGATGTATTGCGTGCTGAAATCAAAAACCAAACTGAACTTGGTAAAATCGCATCTGATTTCATTTCTAAAGGTCAACTTGTACCGGATGAATTGATTATCAACATGCTTGCTAACGTTCTAGATAGCAAAAAAGAAGCTAAAGGTGTAATCTTTGACGGTTTCCCACGTACAATTCCTCAAGCACAAGCGTTGAAAAAAATGCTTAACGAAAGAGGTACAGACGTTTCTGTTATGTTGAATCTTGAAGTTGCTGAAGAAGAATTGATCCAACGTCTTTTGAAACGTGGTGAGATCTCTGGTCGCTCAGATGACAACTTGGAAACTATCAAGTCTCGTCTTGATGTTTACAACAACCAAACATCTCCATTGAAGGAGTATTATATTGGCGAAGGCAAACACGTAGCTATCCATGGTATGGGTACTGTAGAAGAAATCTTCTCTCGTGTAGCTGATGCTATTGACGCAGTAAAATAATTTAAGTTTTAAGAGTATAAAATGGCTGAATCGAACTTTGTTGATTATGTGAAAATTTATTGCCGTTCGGGCAAGGGTGGAAGAGGATCAAGTCACTTCCGTCGTGAAAAGTATATCCCAAAAGGAGGACCAGATGGAGGCGACGGAGGGAGAGGAGGCCATGTAATAATCAGGGCCAACCGTAACTACTGGACACTTCTTCACTTGAGATTCGAACGACATATTTTCGCAACAAGTGGTGAAGGCGGATCTGCTAAACGCAGTTTCGGTAAAGATGGTGAGGATCGTGTAATTGAGGTGCCACTAGGTACTGCTGCATACGATGCCGAAACCGGAGAGTTTATCTGTGATGTTACAAAAGACGGTCAAGAAATCATGCTGTTGCGTGGTGGTAAAGGTGGTCTTGGTAACGCACACTTTAAAACGTCGACAAACCAGGCTCCGCGTTATGCGCAGCCGGGTGAACCATTCCAAGAGCGTGCAGTCATCCTGCAATTGAAATTGCTTGCTGATGTGGGTCTTGTTGGTTTCCCAAATGCGGGTAAGTCTACTTTATTGTCTGTTGTTTCGGCGGCTAAGCCAAAGATCGCGAACTATCCGTTTACAACACTCGAGCCAAATCTTGGTATCGTGAGTTATCGTGATAATCGTTCGTTTGTGATGGCCGATATCCCGGGTATCATCGAAGGTGCCAGCGAGGGTAAAGGTCTTGGACTTCGTTTCCTTCGTCACATCGAGCGTAACTCGCTTCTTTTGTTTATGATTCCGGCAGATTCGGATGATATCGCAAAAGAATACGACATCTTGCACAATGAGTTGGTGAAGTACAATCCCGAATTGCTTACGAAGCGTCGTGTATTGGCAATCACCAAGTCGGATATGCTGGATGAAGAGTTGATCGAGGCATTGACTGAAGAATTACCAAAAGATATACCTCATATCTTTATCTCTTCGATTACAGGTTTCGGTATCACAGAATTGAAAGATATTTTGTGGAGCGAGCTTAACAAGGAATCTTTCCACGACGCAGAGTCTATCGTGCATAAGCCAATCGATGTGGCTGCATTGGGACTTGCTGCTGATGAAGAAGGTTTCCCTGCCTATGAAGCAGATGAAGACGATGACGATTTTGAAGAATTCGAATATGAAGAACTTGATTGGGAATAATCGAATGATTCGAGTATCTCAATATCCGGAAATGTTGCAATTTCCCTGTTTAGGCAGGGATTGCAACATTTTTCATTTTGTGACTACTCGAAACGGTGGCGTGGGCCGCGAAAACTATGCGTCGTTTAATGTGAGTCCGTATTGTGGCGATGAAGCGGATGCGGTGAACCATAATTTGCAACGCTTGTGTGCAGTGGCTAAAGTTGAGCCTTCTCATGTGTTATTGCCTTATCAGGTGCATGAAGATCGCATTGCTGTGGTAGATGATGCGCTTTTGTCGATGAGTATGGAGGGTAGAGAGGATGCACTTTCGGGCTTTGATGCGATTGTAACAAATGTGCCGGGTGTGGCAGTGGCTGTTTCTACGGCAGATTGTGTTCCGGTGTTGCTCTATGATCCCGTGCAGAAAGTGGTAGCGGCGGTGCATGCCGGATGGCGCGGTACGGTGAAGCGTATTTGTTCGAAGACCATTGCTTTGATGCAGCAGGAATATGGCTGCGATCCAGCGAATGTGCAGGCGGCCATCGGTCCGTCGATCGGTTTCGACGCTTTTGAGGTTGGCGATGAAGTGGTGGATGCTTTTGCTTCGGCTACATACGACTTGGATGCTTTGGTGGGGCGTAATGCAAAAACCGGTAAAGCTCATATTGATCTTTGGGAAGCTAATAAGAGTGATTTGCTTAGAGCCGGTGTGAGCGAAGAGCAGGTCGAGGTTGCCGAAGTTTGTACGTACACGCATCACGAACTTTTCTTTTCGGCACGTCGCTTGGGTATTAAAAGTGGGCGAATTGTGTCGGGTATCGTAATTCGTTAAAATAGATAGGCTATGATTGAAATAACTATATCTGAACAGATCAAGAAGGCTTGTCCTGATTTACACATCGCTGTAATAGAGTGTGACGTGATCAATACTCCTTCTGATCCGAAGTTGTGGGAAGAAATAACTGCTTTTGAAAATGAGTTTCGTTCTACGTACGAAATGGCTCAGATTAATAAACGTTTGCCTATAGCTGCTACCCGTGCGGCTTATAAGGCTTTTGGGAAAGATCCGAATCGGTATCGTCCGTCGGCCGAGGCGTTGAGTAGGCGTGTGGTAAAGGAGATGTCGTTGTATCGCATCGATACACTGGTTGATCTCATAAACTTGGTGTCGCTCAAGACCAGTTTTTCTATTGGTGGTTTTGATGCTGAAAAGGTTGAAGGGGCTCTCGAACTTAGCGTGGGAAAGGCTGATGAAAAGTTTACTGCAATAGGGCGAGGTTTGCTAAATATTGAAGGGCTTCCTGTATATCGTGATCTTATTGGTGGTATCGGAACGCCTACCAGTGATGAGGAGAGAACTAAAATTTCTTTGGATACTAAAAAACTATTAATGATCATTAATGGTTATTCTGGTATAGCGGGATTGAAAGAGGCGGCGGCCTTGGCTTCCACTTTGCTTAATGATTTTGTAAATGGGAAAAATGTTACAATTCGATTTCTAAATAGTGAAAATTGAATTGTTTTTGATCTTAAATGTGTTAAAGTAGTAGCATATTTTGTGTATATAGTAATATGATGATATATTTGCATCAATGTGTAAGATGTGTAAATAACTGAAATAAAATATTGCTTTAGACACACTAATTTGGTTTCTATTATGATGAACGAAAAGATTGGAACTCATGCCGGTTTGGTATGGGGTGCATTGACAGAGAGAGGTTTTAAGAGTTTGAAAGAGTTAAAGAAGACAACTAAGCTAACCGAAAAAGACCTTTATGCGGCTATCGGATGGTTGGCTCGAGAAGGAAAACTGACTTTCGAACAAGAACAAAAGGATGTATTTGTGGCGTTGATTGAGAAAAATACTTAATGTAAAATTCTCCAATTCTTCATGATTTCCCTTTTTGTTTTTAATAGTTAATGAGTTAGCACCAGTATTTATTGTTTGCGATTCTATTGTATGCTTGCTCTCGAAACAAAACATTATGGAAAGTGGGGTTTTTTCTTTACTTTTGTATGGAATAAATCCCACTTGTTTTATTAGTTTCCGTTGTAAAATAATTGATTTTACTATTGGATAATCGACAAGAATCTCTACATTTGTAAACAATTTGGTAAGAAATGACCGAGGATCAAAAGAAGATGTTGACTGTTTTGGAAGCGAGGGTTCGACAAATGATGTTTTTGTGCGACACTCTCAGGGAGGAGAATGATGAGCTGAAAAGCGAACTTCATTCGACTCGATTTGAGCTGGAACAGACTCAAGGTATGGTCAGTGAATGGAAAGCCAAATATGACAACCTTATGATGGCGAGAGTTATTTCTGTTAATGAAGGAGAGGTAAAGTCGGCCAAGCTGCGGTTGTTGAAATTAGTGCGGGAAGTCGACAAGTGCATCTCACTTTTAAATGAATGATGCAATGAGCGAAAAATTTCTTATACACTTAGAAATAGCCGGTAAAACATACGGGCTTTGGATTAATCGAAACGAAGCTGAAGAACAACTGGCGAGAGAGGCTGCAAAACAAATAAAATCAATGATGCTTGAATATGGAAACGTGTTTTCCTCTTCAGTTGTTGATGTAAAAGATTATTTGGCCATGGTGGCATTGCAGTTGTCTATGCAAAATATTGAGATGAAACAGTTGAAGGATGAAACTCCTATGACTGAAGCTATATGTTCACTTAGCAAAGAGCTAGAGGAATACTTGAAAAAATAAATAGACAATTTCTAAATTTAAAAATATACCGCACTGCTTTATACGGAGATTTCTGTATGATGTAGTGCTTTTTTTGTACCTATAAATTAAAAATAACTACTAAAAATGGCAATGAGTATTATCATATCGGTAATAGCCTTCATTGTGGGTGGTATACTCACATGGCTAGGCACACGCTTTGTCTTCAAGTCGCGATTTGAAGGCATAATACGAGAAGCCGAGAAGGAAGCCGAAGTTATTAAGAAGAATAAACTACTCGAAGTTAAGGAGAAGTTTTTACAACTTAAGTCGGATCTGGAAAAACAGGTTTCATCTCGTAATCAAAAATTGCAATCGCAAGAAAATAAGTTGAAGCAACGCGAGATGTCGTTGAATCAGAAGCTTGACGATGTGCAACGTAAACGTGGAGATTTGGATTTACAAAAAGAAAATCTCGACAATCAATTAGATCAAGTTGAAAAGAAAAAACAAGAGCTTGAGAAACTACACAAGCAAGGTCTTGAAACGTTAGAACAACTATCAGGTCTTTCGGCTGAAGAAGCGAAAGAGAAATTGGTAGAGTCATTGAAAGATGAAGCTAAAACACAAGCGGCTTCTTATATCAATGAGATCATCGAAGAGGCAAAAATGACGGCAAACAAAGAGGCGAAGAAGATTGTAGTTCAATCGATTCAACGCGTTGCCACTGAAACTGCTATTGAGAACTCAATTACAGTATTCCACATTGAGTCTGACGAGATCAAAGGTCGTATCATCGGTCGCGAAGGTCGCAACATTAGAGCGCTTGAAGCTGCTACAGGTGTTGAGATTGTAGTAGACGATACTCCGGAAGCAATCGTACTTTCTGCATTCGACCCTGTGCGTCGTGAGGTTGCTCGTTTGGCACTTCACCAACTTGTACAAGATGGTCGTATTCACCCTGCTCGTATCGAAGAAGTTGTTTCGAAGGTACGTAAGCAAGTTGAAGAGGAAGTTATCGAAACAGGTAAACGTACGGTTATCGATCTTGGTATTCACGGTTTGCATCCTGAGCTTATTCGCTTGGTAGGTAAAATGAAGTACCGTTCGTCGTATGGTCAAAACTTGTTGCAACATGCTCGTGAAACAGCAAACTTGTGTGCGATTATGGCAGCCGAACTTGGCTTGAATCCGAAGAAAGCAAAACGTGCAGGTCTTTTACATGATATTGGTAAGGTGCCTGATGATGAACCAGAATTGCCACACGCAGTGCTTGGTATGAAGCTTGCTGAGAAGTATAAAGAGAAATCTGATATTTGCAATGCAATTGGTGCTCACCACGATGAGGTGGAGATGACTAGTTTGCTTGCTCCGATTGTGCAAGTTTGTGATGCTATTTCTGGTGCGCGCCCAGGTGCTCGTCGTGAGATTGTAGAAGCATACATCAAACGTTTGAATGATCTTGAGCAATTGGCACTTTCATATCCTGGAGTAGTAAAAACGTATGCTATTCAAGCAGGTCGTGAGTTGCGTGTAATTGTAGGAGCTGATAAGATTGACGATAAAGACACTGAAAACTTGTCTGCTGAAATCGCGAAACGTATTCAAGATGAAATGACTTATCCGGGTCAGGTTAAGATCACAGTAATTCGTGAAACAAGAGCAGTTAGCTTTGCGAAGTAATTATTACAGAGCATAAACAACGATACATTAAATATAAAGTCGCTTTGCGTTATCGCAGAGCGACTTTTTTTGTGCGCAAAAAAAAGTCCCGATGTATTCCGTATAAAAAGAATGCATCGGGACCTATTGTTTGTTTATTACTTGAGCGAAGCTTGTAATTATTGTGCGCCTTGCGTAGTAACTGTTTTGTCGATTTTCTTAACAAGACCTTGAAGTACATTGCCCGGACCAACTTCTGTAAAGTTGTCAGCGCCGTCGGCGATCATGTTTAGTACAGACTGAGTCCATCTTACAGGAGCTGTAAGTTGAGCAACAAGGTTTTCCTTGATTACTTCAGGCTGAGTTTCAGGTTTTGCGTTTACGTTTTGATAAATAGGACAGATCGGCGCAGTAAATGCAGTAGCATTGATCGCTTCGGCAAGTTCGGCACGTGCAGGTTCCATAACAGGAGAATGGAATGCTCCACCTACTTTTAGCTTAAGAGCACGTTTAGCCCCGGCTGCAAGAAGTAGTTCGCATGCTTTGTCGATACCTTCTTCTGTACCAGAGATTACGATTTGTCCCGGGCAGTTGTAGTTTGCCGGAACTACGGTTGCATCTTGGATAGAAGCACAGATCTCTTCAACTTTATCATCAGCAAGACCAAGAACGGCAGCCATTGTAGAAGGAGTTGCTTCGCATGCTTTTTGCATTGCCATAGCGCGTTTTGCAACAAGTTTTAGTCCGTCTTCGAACGAAAGAGCACCTGCTGCAACAAGAGCAGAGAATTCACCCAATGAGTGACCTGCTACCATATCAGGGTTGAAGTTTTCTCCAAGAGTTTTGGCAAGGATTACAGAGTGAAGAAAGATTGCAGGTTGCGTTACTTTTGTTTGACGAAGGTCTTCGTCTGTTCCTGCAAACATTAGATCTGTAATACGGAAGCCTAGAATTTCATTAGCTTTTTCAAATAATTCTTTTGCGATTGCAGAGTTTTCATATAGGTCTTTGCCCATTCCTACGAACTGAGCGCCTTGGCCTGGAAATACAAATGCTTTCATTCTTATTTATTTAAGTTTGGTATTGTCCCGTTAAAAAGGGTTGACTATAAAAATCGTTATCGAGAGCGAAGATATATCATTTTGCTTGAATAGAAAAAATATGGAAGCTGAAAATTGCACACACCTAGCGTATCTGTGAAATCTATAAAGCGTTGATTCGATTTGTTGTGTCGAATAACATAGTTTTACTTATTAATTCTTGTTATTCGATGGCTTCTTGTTTCAGAATGATAAATAAGTTAAGAAATTAGTAACAGGTGTATGTGTTTGGAGTTCAGTCTTATTTAGATTAAACTTCGCTAATGTTATGAATAAAACAGGATGTTTGTATTCATAATTCAATACAAATACTATCTTTGCGTGTAGTCAATGAAAATTATTAATACTTAAAAATTGAAATATTATGAATCAGTTGCTATTCCTTGGAAACCTAGGTACCGGTGAGATCATTATCATTGCATTAGTTGTTCTTTTATTGTTTGGCGGTAAAAAAATCCCTGAATTAATGAGAGGACTTGGCAAAGGTGTGAAAAACTTCAAAGATGGAGTGAAAGGTATCGAAGACGAAATTAACATCAACGACACAGATAAGAAATAAGAAACGTATCGTCCATGCAAGCAGAAGAAATGTCATTCTGGGATCACCTGGAAGAGCTTCGGTGGACTATCTTTCGTGTAATTCTTGCCTTGTTCGTATTCGCTATTGCCGGATTCTCATTTATGCCCACCATCTTCAACAATGTGGTGATGGCGCCATGTTCCGGCGATTTTATTACATATCGGGAAATGTGTAATTTCTCGGTCTGGATGGGTACGAGCCTTCAGCATCTTTTCAATTTGGCAGAGCCACTATATTTACTGCCCGACTTTTGTAATCAGGAGTTTCATGTTGATATTATCAATATCAAATTGGCATCGCAATTTTTCACACACATGACAACTTCCTTTTGGTTTGCTCTATTGCTTTGCTTTCCGTATATGATTTACGAAGTTTGGAAGTTTATTAGTCCTGCCTTGTACGATAATGAAAAGAGAGGAGTAAAATGGGTGTTTACTTTTGGAACACTTATGTTTTTCGTAGGTTGTGCAGTAGGCTACTTGTTAGTCTTTCCGATGACCTTGCGTTTTCTTGCAACGTATGAATTGAGTTCAGCTATCTCAAACCAAATTTCTCTAGACTCCTACATGAACAACTTCTACATGCTTGTGTTTGTGATGGGGATTGTTTTTGAGTTGCCTTTGGTATCGTGGCTGCTTTCTCAAATAGGCTTGCTCGACAGATCTTTCTTTAGTCAGTACAGAAGATATGCTATTGTAGCTTTACTGGTAGCTGCGGCATTTATTACACCTTCGAGTGATCCGTTTACACTCTCAATAGTGTTCTTGCCATTGTACTTGCTTTACGAAGTGAGTGCACTCTTTGTAAAGAAGAAAAAGGTAGAAGACGACTCCGAAGAAGATAGTCTGGATTTAGTAAATAACTAATCCGAAAATAGAATCATTGATTAAATAAAAAAGGTCGCTTCCCAGCAGGGAGCGACCTTTTTATTACCATATATCTGTAAGATCAGATTACATATTTAAGAATAAAGAATGCGGCAAGAATATACATCGTAATGCTGATTTCCTTGAAGCGTCCTGTAGCAATCTTGATAAATACATACGATAGCATACCCAAAACGATACCTTCTGCAATCGAATAAGTAAGCACCATCATTAAGATTGTCATAAACGAAGGAAATGCTTCGGTGATATCCGACATTTCAATTTCTTTTACAACCTCCATCATAAATACACCTACCATCACCAAAGCCCCCGTAGTGGCAGCGCTTGGTACAAGTAAGAATACCGGAGAGAAGAACAATGCTACGATAAAGAGACAAGCAGTAACAAAGGCAGTCAAACCTGTGCGTCCACCTTCGGCAATACCGGCAGCACTTTCTACGTATGTAGTAACGGTAGATGTTCCAAGACAAGCACCTACAGTAGTACCGAGAGCATCGGCCATAAGTACTTCTTTTGCCTTTGGGATCGTACCTTTTGGTTGTCCAAAATCAGCTTTTGAAGCTACACCAACCAACGTACCTACAGTATTAAACATATCCATAAAGATAAGCGAGAAAATGATAATGGCCATATCAAGTGTAAGAAGTGGCGCAAAATCGAACTGAAGGAAAGTAGGAGCAAGTGAGCTCGGCATAGATACCGGAGAGAAGTTTTCCGGCATTTGGGTTACCCCCATAGGAATACCGATAACGGTACAGATCAAAATAGAATAAAACAAAGCACCTTTAACACCTTTTGCAATCATTGCTCCCGAAAGAACGATACCGATAACGGCAAGAATAGCAGCGGGAGTGAACTCGCCAAGTTTTACGAAAGTGTTTGGGTCCGGAGCAATGATACCAGCGTTTTTAAGGCCGATAAATGCGATAAACATACCGATACCTACCGATATGGCATGTCGTAAATTGACCGGAATCGTGTTGATAATCATTTCACGTACATTAAAGAATGTAAGCAAAATGAAGAGCAAACCTTCTACAAGAATGGCTGCCAAAGCAGCTTGCCAAGAGTAGCCTAAACCAATAACCAACGAATAGGCAAAGAAAGCATTAAGTCCCATCCCGGGTGCTTGAGCAAACGGAAGTTTAGCCATGAAGGCAATAAGCATAGTTGCGATAGCCGACGATAAAGCCGTAGCGGTAAATACCGCGCCCTTATCCATCGAGGCAGCGCTTAGGATGTCGGGATTGACAGCCAAGATATAAGACATGGTAAGGAAGGTAGTAATACCCGCCAATATCTCTGTCTTCATCGACATTTTTTTAGGGTTGAAACCCAGAAGCTTCTCTAGCAGCATTTTTATTAGTGTATGTTTTTACAATAAATCTGTTTTGACGTAACAAGCCTGCTTTACTTGCATGAAATAAAGCAGGCTCTTTTATCTGGTGTTATTTATCAATCAAAAGACCACTTAACAGCCAAAGTAGGGATTGCATAGAAGCCATCGCGACCAGCAAAGTTGTAGCTCATTTCAAGCTCCGAACCTACACTTAGGTTAAATTTCTCGTTTACACCTTTCAGTTTGTTTAGGTTGAACCAGATTTGAGGTTCTGCGATAAAGATAAAATCACCGTGAGCGTTTTTCTCTCTCCACCAGTCTGCAAAACCGTTGAATGTAAACATTCCTTCTTTCATGTGCATGTACCATGTACCTGTAAGCTGGAAGTTGTTAGGGCTGCTGTGCTTTTGAATATACTTGTATGAAGCTGTAACAGAAAAACCTCTGCTAAAGTTTGCATTGTTATACGTATAAGTAGCACCTAAAAGATAAGCGTTGTTAAAAAGAAATTCATTCTTTGCCATGAAGCGGCTGATACCTCCATTGTATTCTACGTGTGCAGAAAACGGAGCATCCCAGAATTTAAGTTCGCGGGCAATTTCCCAGTAAGCGGCGTCTACACCAGAAGAAGCGTAATCCATATCTACAAAGAAGAATGTGCTACCCCATCTGTCAGGTTTGAACATCTCAACAGTAGTTGTTAATTGTGGGCGACCATCAAACTCTTTGTTGTAAAGCGCGCCACCGAAGTCATAATGTAACTGTACGTTTTGTGCTTTAGCTGAAAATCCAAGCACAAGGATTAGTGCAACGAATAAAAATCTTTTCATCTTGGTTTAATATAGTTTTTTAATTGCAGTGCAAAGATATGAAAAATCGAAACGTCACAGGTGTAAATAATTGTAAATGTGTTCTAAAGAACAGCAACCTTCTTGATACAAAGTGGTTTCTTTATTAGATTTGTGAAGTAAAAGCCTAACTAAATAATTTTTGAATGAAACGATTTTTTGTCGCAGTATCAACATTTGTAGTATTGTTAAGCTCTTGCGGTCAGCAATCTGAACCGGTAAAAGAGTTTGATTACACCCAATATGTGAATCCATTTATCGGAACCGATTTCACAGGAAACACATATCCCGGAGCTTCTGTTCCTTTCGGAATGGTGCAGCTAAGTCCCGATAACGGCATCAGCGGCTGGGATCGCATTGCCGGTTATTTTTATCCCGACAGTACCATTGCAGGTTTTAGTCACACTCACCTTTCCGGTACCGGAGCAGGAGATTTGTATGACTTCTCATTCATGCCTGTAACATTCCCTTATAATGAAGCAAAAGGAGACTTAGGTATTCATTCAAAATTTTCTCATGATGAAGAAGGGGCAGAACCTGGTTACTACTGGGTAAACCTAAAAGACTACGGAATCAAAGTAGAGCTTACTTCTACAGAGCGCACAGGTATTCAGCGCTATACATTCCCTAAAAGTGACGCGGCTGTATTCTTGAACTTAAAGAAAGCCATGAACTGGGACTTCACAAAAGACTCTCAAGTAGAGGTGGTAGACTCGGTAACGATTCAAGGATATCGCATGAGTGAGGGTTGGGCACCGGATCAACGCCTATTTTTTGTAACTAAATTCTCGAAGCCTTTCAAGGCATTCAATATGGATACAACAGAGATTTTGTATCCGGCAGATAAGCGTCGTACAGGTACAGCTTACGTAGCACGTTTCGATTTCGACATGAACGAAGGCGAACAACTTATCGTACGTACGGCTATTTCGGGTGTAGACATCGACGGAGCAAAGAAGAATCTTGCTGCCGAAGCAACTACAAACGATTTTGACGGATACAGAGCTGCTGCAAAAAGCATGTGGAACAAAGAGTTGTCTAAAATGACAGCTGTAGGTCCTAACCACGACGATCTTGTCAACTTCTACACAGGCTTGTATCACAGTATGCTTGCACCTACTATCTACTCGGATGTAGACGGCCGTTACCGCGGACCAGACATGAAGATTCACCAAACTGATGGTTGGATCGACTACTCTACATTCTCATTGTGGGATACCTACCGTGCGGCACACCCGTTGTACACATACATGCACCCGGAACGTGTAAAAGACATGGTACTTTCATTCCTAGCATTCTACGATGAAGCAGGTCGTCTTCCGGTTTGGAACTTCCAAGGAAACGAAACAGACATGATGATCGGTTACCACTCGGTACCTGTTATCGTTGAAGCTTACTTGAAAGGAATCAAAGGTTTTGATGCAGAAAGAGCACTCGAAGCTTGTGTGAAAACGGCAAACATCGACGAATACAGATCGATCGGTTTGTACAAGCAACTAGGATATGTTCCTTACAACAAAGAAGGCGAGTCGGTTTCTAAAACATTGGAATATGCTTTCGACGACTATGCAATTGCATTGATGGCAAAAGCAATGGGTAAAGACAGCATTTACAACGACTTCTTCCGTCGTTCGCAATTCTACCGCAACCAGTACAACAAGGAAACAGGCTTTATGCGGCCACGTGACGACAAAGGCAACTGGATTGCAAACTTCGATCCGAAAGAATATACAGAACACATCACCGAAAGTAACGGATGGCAATATGTGTGGTATGTACCGCAAGATGTAGAAGGTCTTATCGAAATGGTAGGAGGTAAAGAACCTTTTGCAGCGAAACTAGACAGCATGTTTACACTTGTACCGGAAGAAAACGAAGAACTTCCTATCTTCTCTACAGGTATGATTGGTCAGTACGCACACGGAAACGAGCCTAGTCACCACGTTATCTACCTATACAATGCCGTTAATCAGCCTTGGAAAACGCAGCAATATGCAGCGCAAGTAATGAACGACTTGTATCGCAACGCTCCTCACGGTATTTGCGGTAACGAAGACTGTGGTCAGATGTCTTCATGGTATGTATTTAGCGCAATGGGTATTTATCCGGTAAATCCGGTAGCTCTACGCTACGAAATCGGAACACCATTGTTCGAAAGCGTATCGATGAAGCTTGATAACGGCAAAGAGTTTAAAGTAATTGCACACAACTTCTCAAAAGAAAATATCTACGTGCAAGGCGTGAAAGTAAACGGTCAGGTATATGACAAATCGTATATCACAAATGATCAGATCATGAGCGGCGCAACCGTAGAATTTGAGATGGGCAACAAGCCGGGTCCGGTTTGGTACAACAATTATTGATCCCTACGTTGTTGCCATCGGTAACACGTTGATATGATATAAGCAGCATGCAGAGATTCGTTTCTGTATGCTGCTTTTTTTATTGCGTTAAATTTATGTGTTAAAAGCGAATGTCTTGTTTAAATTTTAGAAACAATACAAGCAATGTCTTGTTTTGATAAAAAGAACCAAAACAAATCATAGCTAAATAATCAGACAAGCATGAAACACAACTACTTCCTTTATATATGCGCTATTTTTGTACTACTTGGTAGTTCATGCAGCAGCGACGACGATTATGAAGGTACAATCTACCAGCAATGGGTTACCGCATACCTGAATGCAGATAAATACGCCTTTGTAACAGACGATGGTATTCGCCTTACACCTACGCGAGAGTGGCAGCAATTCTTTCCGCAGCGCGATAGTGCGCGTGTTTTGCTAGGTTATGGAATCCTCGAACAGCCGGGAGCAAAGCAGTGGAATATCCTATTGGTCAATGCACAAGAGATACTTACAAAGAACATGATTCGCTATAATGCGGCAGATACAGCTGCTGTGGGAAGCAACGCTATTCAGATACGACAAGCTTTTGTGAGCGGGAATTACCTTACGATCGAATACGGCATGTGGTTTGATAACAAGTCGCATCTGCTCAATTTGGTCGAGATGCCGCGAAAAACAGAAGACGGAGCCGTGCAGCTAGAGTTTAAACATAATAGTTATGGAGACGGGTTGCTCAATTGGGGTGTGGGTTATGTTGCCTTTTACATTCAAGGATTGCAGGAAAAAGACAAGCCGGTGATTGATATCGAACTTAGTTATGTTGACTACTTAGGCATTACACGTACGCTCGACTTGGTATACGACCAACGAGTACCGTCGAGCCAGTCTACACCTTCGGTAAAGGCCGTGGACGTAAATAAACAAAGCTATATTCCGATTGCGAATTAACGAACAACAAAAATAAACTACATGAGAATAGAATCGTTCGATGCCCATCGAACGATTTAAACTAAGTGAAGAGTAAATCGTTTGATGCCGATCAAACGATTTTTTATTTATGACAATCAAATCGTCAGGTCGCCATCTGACAATTTAAAACAAGTGAAGAGCGAATCGTCAGGTCCGGACCTGACGAT
>JBOGCF010000013.1:0-176685 GCA_051656605.1 Tannerellaceae bacterium
ACAGACGCACTACTCCTTCGGGAATACCGCTCTTGCAGGCTCTACAGGCCCATTTGTACAGAAACGTGTTGCGGGATCCCTCTTTGAAGTCTTGCCAAGCCTCGCAACGGGCACTGAGCAGGGCACAACGTTTCATTTGGTGATCTACAAACTGCTGTTGCGACGCATCGAGCGACAAGGGCAAGGCCGACTGTGGCTGCTGCCCCGAAGGCAACACGGGTGCTAGGGAAGCTGCCGAAGGCGCAGGTGACACTGGTGTTGCAGGAGTTGTAGTTGCTGCCGAGGCTGCTGGTTCTACGGTGATTGCCGCAGGATCTACTACGATCGGCAGAGTTGCTGCGGCAGGTGTCGTTGCTGCTGCTGCCATGGGCGGAGCTACATCGGTACGAGTACCCAGGTGCGACAAGTCGAGTGCTTGGGCTAGCGGATTGAAGTAAAGTGCTATGCCGGAGACTAGAAAGCAAAGACGCGAAATGTCTTTTCCGCTTTGATCTACCTCGAGCTGTAGCAACTCTTCAAAATGCTTACTTGTAGCAGCAAACACCTCCGTATGCATTGCCGGATCGTGGTCGGTGCGTACCACCACTTTAACTCCTCTGCCCGTTGGACTGGGCGCTGCCATCACCACCGAGATCTCCCGACGCAACAAGGCCAATGTGACCTCTACCTGCTCCAACGAGAGCTTGTCGAAGTCGAGCACCAACAACCCACTGCCTTGCACGAGGTTGCTGATGGCATGTCCGCCCCGAAACACCCCACCGAACACAATGGCCGGAAGCGATCGCTTCAACTTGTCGGCAGTATCTTTGTCGCCCCGGGCTGCCGCTGCTTCAATCTGATGAATCACTTGCTTGTGCATAGGATCGTTGGCACGTTTTACAACGTCCTCAAGCTTCATTACTGTGTGTGTTTTTCGATAACACGAATCAAACCAAGTTACCTGAATGTTTTTCATGGTATTTCCTTTTTAGATTTAAATGTTTTGCCTGTGGCCAGGCCGCTTAACGGTGTGCAAGCTAAAGAAAGCCCTTGGGATAGGTATTACATTTTCACATTCGTTTAAAACACTGATAATATAATAGTTAGCCAATGCCTGGAATTTCATTAACAATTACCCATTCAAAACCAAAACACAAAACCTATGGATATATCCAGATTTGCGACTCAAATGTTAACGCCAAAAATTTAATTGAAGAAATTTCACCTTTAACATACAGACACACATTCGACAAATATTCAGATTCAAAAACAACCGAAACTGCCGTTGATACCAAATTGACCGAACTGTAAAACTATTTTCTACCAATATATCATTGTGTCGCAAAATCGCAACGTCTTGCTCGCTATCTCCCGATTCGAAAAAACGATTATTTGTCTGAATCATTTTTGCTACATACAATAACAACTCTACGGATTATTCATAATCAAATAACATTTATATCTTTGGCTCATAGAAAAGACAAAATCCAATAAGACCATGAAGACTATTTGTAAATACTTACTACTTCTATTTTCGTTAATGCTTGCAGTAGGTTGCACAAAGCAAACTTCGCAAACAGAGACCTCTGATACCGAACAACTAGCGGTGATTACCGGTACGATACTGAACCGCGATCTGTATCCGAATCAGAAAACGGTAAAGCTGCTGGTTCCGTTCTTCACCGATACCGAGACGCAATGCGAATCGCTGATTGACAAAGACAATACGTTTAGTTTTACGTTTAATCCTTACATGCTGCGCACGGTTTCAATCGAGACGTTTGTATCACATCTGCTGATTGCTCCGGGCGATACGCTGCATATCAACATCGACTTCAAACACTTGGACCGTGTCTCTTTTGAGGGGCCGGCGGCGGCACGCAACACGGTTTACAATGCATTTATACAAGAAGGATGGTACAAGGGGGAGAAACCATACCCTGCACTCGACAATTCGATCGAAGCTCTTGAAGAGTTACTCAAGAAATATTCGGAAGAGCAGATGGAAGCGTATAAGGAGTTTGCCGAGCGCTACAAACCCGATGCGCTCACTGATCGCTGGATTCGAGACCGTATCGAATTGGATAAGTGCTATAGTCGTAACTCGTTTACAATACAAAAAGCCCAATTTGATAAATATACCGCAGCACAGCTTGAAGAGGCACTTGCAGCCAATGATAAGCGCATTGCCGAACTACTTCCGCATACGTTGGGAGACAAGGTACACTTCTCGATTCTGGGGCAGCTTAGTTACCGAAAAGCGAAGGCTATGATCGAGAAAGCGGATACGACGGGAGGAGTGTTTTGGCGGTCGATCGACCAGATTTCTGACACGTTGGTACGTCAGCACGTGATTGCGGCCAATGTAGCGTATTGTTTGAGCACGAATCAAACGGAGGTATACGATAAATGTGATTCATTGATCGCACAGGCAATCACGTTGCCATTCCTTCAGGAGCCACTCAAACAACTGATCGGTTTTAAGCGCAGGTATGAGGCGCATCCGGAGGAACTCTCGGATCGTCTGCGCGGAAAAAATACAATCGACGGCATGCATACAGGGGCAGCCATCAACGGACCCGGACTTGATTTGCTGAACAAAACGATTGATAATGCTTCGGGAGAGGTACTCTTTATCGATTTCTGGGGAAACTTTTGTCCGCCCTGCATAGAAGGATTGGCGCAATGGAATCAGTTTACTGCCCGCTTTCACGATAAGCCGGTACGTTTTGTATCGTTTACGATGGCACAAAAAGAAAGACATGCTGCCATCTTGAAGAAGTTCGACCTCAACCCTTCACACCACCACATCATCGAAAATCACGAGTGGAACGAGATTATGCGCCGCTTTGCCTGCAACTTTATTCCGCTCTATGTCTTGATTGATCAAAAGGGCGTAATCGTAGACTATGGCGCACACCTCTCTCCTGCTTCGCCCCGCACGGCCGAAGTAATAGAACAGTTGCTGAGTAAATAATCTACTCGGCAACGGCATCTTGAAGCGTAAGTGAAAGTTCGGACTCCTCTGCCGAATAATCCCGATACTTTTCCCAAAGTCCGGAAGCTACAATCAACTCTGACTCATCGGCCAATGCCGTAAGGGTAGCTTGGTTGGTACGCAGGTCTTGCGTAGGGATTGGCTCGTGTATGATCATTTCGAGACGTGAAGGTGAAAGCTTCTTGCCGTGAATAGGCAACACGTCGTAAGGCCCGTTGAGCGTAACCGGCACAATGGGTAAATGAAGGTCTGTCGCAATCTGAAACGCACCTTTTTTGAACTTGATCATTTTGCCGTCGTAGGTACGTGAGCCTTCGGGAAAGATAGCCAGAGAGAGTCCGTTTTGAAACGAAGCTTCGGCCTGACGAATGGATCTGGCTGCTGTAAGTGGCGAAGTGTTGTCGACGAAAATAAAACCGGCCGATTCGCAAGCCTTACCAACAAAGGGAATGTTGCGCAGGCTCTTCTTCATCATCCATTTTACAGGAACCCCCAAGAAGCCGTAAATTAGGAATACGTCGAATGCGCCCTGATGATTGGCTACAAACACATACGATTCACCCTTCTTGATGTGTTCACGCCCTTTTACCTTGACCGGACAAAGCGCCAAGTAACACGTAACACACGACCAGATCTTTCCCGGATAGTAGCCGAAAGTTCGATTGTATCCGCCCATACATCCCACTGTGGTCACAATAGCAGTAATAATGGTTATTACCAGAAACAGAGGCATAAAGATGAGCCACTGATACAGAAAATATAATTTCTTCATAAACTATAGATAGAACATTTTAAATATTTCTTCTTTTCTGATGCGTATAGTCGCAACTACTCTAACTAGGAAAACCGTATATACCCCTAAAAAGTTAATAACAAAAATAGCTGTAATCTTGAATTATACAATGCACTTGGCTAAGAAACGATAAGTGATGTAAATAAAAGTATAGCTCATTCTCAATTTTATACCAAAATATTTTCTTAATCAGTTTATTATTCCTTTATTTGCGATTAGAATTAAGAATACAAAAAACAACGATAACCATGAACAATCTTGTCAAATACTTAGGAGTTATTATCCTGTTGGTAGGTGTTGCAATTTTGGCTGTGCCTTCATTCATGGGTACTTCTACTAACGGAGTGCTTGTAGCAGGTTTAGCTTGTGTAATTGCTGGTTTTATTGGACACATCTTTATCAACAAAAGAGTTCAATAACAAAATCTTTGCCCGACTCGTTCGGACACACTGCATAAAAGGCGGATTAAAATAGAATTATTTTAATCCGCCTTTTTCTTTATCTATCCTTATTTTCTAAGCTTTTGTATCATATTTCTGATTATCTATTGTGCATCGTTTTCAATCTCACAACAAAGAATCCATCGTCGAGACTTGAATCGTGATAGGCAGATAGAATTGTGGCGTTGTCGAGGACGTTGAGACCAACCACAGCTACCAACTCGTCGTTGTGCGAATGGTGTGCATTAGACAGAAGCTGGTATTCTGATGGATTGGCAAATTGGTAGGAAGACGCCGTTTGAGCAGCTTTATCATATATCCCTACATACGAGTCATTGCCACACCAATAACTTACAATAAGGTTACTCTTGGTCTCAACCGGATTGATCCCCCAAATCTCATCCCCTTCTCTTAGATCCTTCAAGTAATTATAATTACTCGCTTTAGCCTCAAGACCATTTGCCTTAAATACGTCTTTATCTCCAAAACTCAGTGTATACTTGGGTATAAAGGCATCCTCTTGCAACTCATAGATCTGATCGTCGAAAGGGGGAAACGTACATACGCTTTCGTTATATTTATAAAATCGACATGCCGGAAACATAACATACCCACTCTCATACGGAATCGGCAAGGCATCTCTTTCAACGTTCAGAAGAGTATCTGCCATTACAATATGTCCGTCGTATTTAGCTCCGTTGTGCACGAGCTTCACATAATTAAAACCGAAGAGTTTATCTTGCAAGCTACAAATAGTATAGCCTATCGAACTCTTCATTTCACGACGAAAACGAAACGTATCAAGGTCGTAAACTATTGTTTTGACATCGGCATCCGTAACAATAAGACTTCCCGATTGCGAGTCTACATCAAACGAGGTAAGCTGGGTGTATTCGCCCGGACCTTGTCCTACCGCACAAAGTACCCTGTTGAAAGTTCCGTCGATATTGAAACATAGAATCTTATTCGACATCATATCGAGAATATACACCTTATTGTCTATAACCTTCAACTGAGTAATGGTTCGAAACAGTGCATCGTCTGCCTCCTCCAACTTAACTAAACCCACCACCTCAAACAATTTTGACAAGTTATCAACACGATTATCTCCTAAGTTAACAACTGTCGCATCTTTTGATACAACCGTCTTATTGCACGAAAAAGTAAACAATGCAATCAATGCGATCGAAAGCAATAATAATGTGTTTTTCATGCATTTACTTCTTTATTTGAGCGATTATAAGACTTCTAGATATCATAGTATACAATATTCCAACCGCCATCTTCATCTTTCACGGCAGCGTATAGTTTATTATCAGAACTATCCACCGAAATATGATAAGCCTCCCTGTCAAGAGCCAAAATCTTTATCGGATTTCCCTCCCAATCATATACGCGCACCTCTGAAGAACAATATCTTGCAGACTTATACAGGTTAGTTGTGTGTAATGCATATACACAAGAGTCTCCCCCTGTCAAGCAGATATAGCCAATTGGAGATTCTGCTGCCGGAATTGAAAAATTATGTTCGCCTTGTTGCTTTGGAACCATCTGAGGATTTCTTTCATGATAAGCATTGCTCACCTCTATTTTCTTATTATTAATCCGAATAAAGTCGATATTTGAAGAATTTTTCAATGCAAAAACAAACTGATCACAATTATTCCGTTTGACTAGACATCCTTGATTAGACAGAAGCTTTTGATATTTATTAAAAAACTGATCTTGTGCATTATAAATCTCTATAGCCTTGTGATAACTATTCCCCTGCATATCGAATAAATTATATTGAAACTTCCCGTCTATCACTCCGGCTCCGAATAACAATGAGTCTGCTGCACCAACAAGCTTTGAATAAAATACATCTTTAAAATTCCCCTTATCTCCTTTAAAATAACATAGGAGAGTAGTATCCCTATTTACTCTTAAAGCCTTTACATCATAGTTGTATATTGCACCTGAAAATTGATCAAAAACTTGAAGTCCCTGATCATAACTAATTATGACAGAAGGGTTAGTCAATTCATTTGGACCTTGTCCTATAGTACCAAAGCGAAACCAATTTGTAGAATCTTCCAAGTCAAACAGTGTGCATTTCTGACCTAAAAACTCATCATAGACTACTAATACAGAGTCTAATACATTTAATGCTTCTATTCGACTCAGATTCTCTTTATCAATATTCGTTTTCATTGACCTCACCTCTACTCTGTCAGGAAAAATAGTTTGCTCCGGACTTTTAGTCTCTCTGCAAGAAGTTATTGCTAGTATCAAGAGCAAGCAACCATAAGTAATAGATTTATTCATATTCGCCAAATATATATTTATTTTGTATGAGTATTGTACATCAGTGAATTAATTCTATTTTCTCAAAGCAAAGTTCGTCGTCACTATAATCCGGACTCATAAAGTGACTACAGCTGATATACAGCCCTTCTTCGTTGACAAAGTGTGCTGTTGGAACATACGTAAACTCCGGAAATAGCGTCTCTCCTATTATGGATAGGTTCGCATCTAAAATAATAATTGAAAACTGTGACTTTCCAAATCGTATGATTTCGGACAAGTTATTTGAAGTATCAACTTCTGTTCCAGGGCAAGCAAAACGATAATATACATTTCTGTATTTATCATAAACCAGATCTTCATAAGTTGCTTCTTCACATGTTGCTTTTAGAACCTCCTTTAAATCTGAAGAGTTATTTCGGGGGATTGAAATGCTTGAAATGTATTTACTTTTGATCTGGTACGCCTCTCTCTTTTTATGGTCTTTGGACACTTTATAGAGGCTGTCGCTATACAAAAAGGAGTAAATGAAATTTGTACCATCAAAGATGCGTCTATATTGAAATCCGAATCCGGCCGGAGTACCAAGATCACTGTATTGTATCAGCGGAGGATATTTAAAATCAGAAACGACGGTCGCTTTATGTACGGTATCCATGATAGCACACACGCTACTTTCGTTAACAAGATCTGAACCAAGTGCTTTATTCAAACTTTGTGGAATATAGAATTTGCCATCAATAAGTTCAAAGCATCCCATTGACCCCAAAATGGTTGTCAATACTAACCCGTCTTCTGCTTTTGTAAAATCATACTTGCTTACAACTTGGCATGCACTGTTGCTTCGGTATATTGTTTTGGTATAACCGTTTGACACGTAAACCTCGTCAAAACTCTTGAGATAAGCATTGGTGATTTCCTTTCCAACCCCGTGAGGACCTTCAGCTTCAAATGACATTTTACAAGACAACAACGTATTTTCCATATCATAAACCAATATTTCTGGTTTCTGTCCATTTATGAAATACAAATAGTCCTTACCGTCAATAGAAGCTAGATCTATCTTTTTCAAAGGCATGTGAGTATACTCATCCAAAACAAATGTGAGATACTCTTTTGTAGGTTCTAGACGATATTCATCGCTTCTTCTTTGATTTGATCCCGTCCCCGTACATCCTTGCAATAAAGCATATATACAAAAAAATTTCGTGATTTTGAATATAGTCATCAGATCTTTAGTTTATAGGTTACAATTATTCCATTAAACTCGCCTTCATCAAATTTAGCCCTGAACGGCTTCAATGGCTCCGGTATCGTAAATTGCTCCATATAATCAGAAGGGGCATCAAAAATAAACGACACAAACCTGGCATAGAAACGATCTTTGTAAAAAACCGAAGGTGACTGGTACAAGATATTTTTTGAAATCTCATCCGTATTCAGATACGGAGAGTCGAACTCTGTGACAAGTACACGCTTGGTCATTTTATTATACAATATGTCAAAGGCTTCATAGTACCCCATCCTCCTATATATCACTGAGTCTGTTTCGAGAAAGGTATTTGAATAGAAGGTGATCCCTTTTTTCCCACTTTCACGTCCTCTAGCTTTTACGATATCCGCCCATTCTCTTTCTGTACGGAAAGACTTCTTTCCCGTGTAATTGAATTTGATATATGGAAGAATTGAGTCTTCCGATATCTTATATATATACTCGTCGCCAATCGGACAACACAATATATCGTTCTGGTAATTCATACTGAAAATATCACGACTCTCCGTCCAAAAAGGAAAGTCATTTCGCTTATAGGGTACTTGCGTACTTATAAGTCTGAGATCTGTATCATAAATATTCACTTTTGTCGAAAGCGAGTCATCTAGTTCGAATAGATTATTCAGAGTTGTATTTTGGGAATAAAAGACTCCTCCATTCTGAGCTACCTCAAATAGTTTTATACTGCCGAAATTATAAACTTGAGAGAGTTCTCCGTCTAAGTTATACACAAACACTTTATTACTTTTACCATCGCTAAGTATGATCGTTTTCTCTTTCTTATTCACAAAGAAAGAGGTAATCTCAATCCACTCTCGCGGCCCTTGCCCTCGGTTCATTATATGGTACAAGTATTTGCCATTTATATCAAATACTACAATTTTTCCTCCTTCGGCAGATGCAAAACAAATTATCTTGTCATCTATTATCTCAAAGTCTCTAATCTGATCAAGAATCGCATCATCATGATTTTCCAACTCAATAATTGACCAGTCATAAGCAATATCATGAATACTTTGCATATTCTTTTCGATGTCCTCATCAACATCAATTCGAATAGCACATTCGTCTGATGTATTTATGTTTCTCGGTTGCTCTGAGTTACAAGCACACAAAGCAATGGTACAGATTAAGAGTAAGCACTTTCTCATATTATTCAATTATTATTCAACAAATTATATTTCAACCTCCCGAATTCTAAAGACAAATAGGTTAGCAGTATTTAGACATTAAATCGGATCAAGTTTCATTTAATTCGCTTAAAGAACCGACTCCAATTCATAGCTCCGGTATGCATGTCTTCGGACTTCCAAATCCAAACAGCTTTACCTACAATAAACGACTCGGGTAATAGTCCCCAGTACCGTGAGTCTTGAGAGTTTAATACATTATCCCCTCCCATAAAATAGTAGTTTTGCCGCATCTTATAGCTGTGAAGTTCATTATTATCCAGATAGACCAATCCGTCTCTTTCCGATATCATTTTCCCTGTTTCGTATTCGATCAGTCGTTTATAGGCCCTAATATTAGCCTTACTTATTGTAATTTCATCGTCTTTACGAGGAATATACAATGGTCCGAAATTACGAATAGACCAACCGTTGAGCCCGTTTAATAATCCTTTCTCAATCGAATTATCGGTAAGCTGATGCAAACTGCGCTGTGAGGTTAGGTTTCCCAATTGCTCCGTAACATCCCTAACTCGGTAAAATCCATTTTCAATCGTCAAGGTATCTCCCGGAATTGCAATGCAACGCTTCACAAAATACTTCATCACGTCAAATTCGATCTTATCCCAATTGCGAGCAATGGGGTTATTGAAAACCAGCACATCATTACGTGAAAATGAACATAATCCGGGGATTCTTTTTATATCTACCGCTTCTCCATCGAGCGTAGCCGAAACATTGAAAAGTCGGGCTCCCAATAGAGGCTTCACCACCAAAATGTAATCACCTGGCACAACCGTAGGTTGCATGGAGTCGGTCGGTATCTTGAACGATGCAAACAACAGTACTTGCGCCAAAACAAATACCATAATTGCTCCTGCACCCCACAAAACTACAGATGCAGCACAGTCTAATATCTTATTGACTTTACTCATAATGCTCGCTTACTGCGCTAAGGTATATAAAAGCCATACAGTGTTTTAGTTTGATACAATTGGATCTTACAAGTATTTGCCAAGATAGCTTATAAAAGGTTTCTGTGTAATACTATTGCAATGCTTTTTTCATAAAATAGATCCAGATTGATTAGAGTATCATTTAAAGATATGATACTAAGTGTTTGTTAAGGGTGGTGATTCAGTTTTTCTACTGCCGGGCTTAAGCTTGCTCAATATACATTTATAAAATCTATATCTAACAAACCTACCCCTAGCAGTAGAAAAATCTTAATCGCATACTTGCTCCGAAGAACTGATAAAATCCATTCAAGAAGGATCTCTTAGATCCTTGTATTCCATAATTCAAAAAGTCTAATAGTTTGTTGCTTTATCTTTCAAAGCAACTCAAATTAATACACACAGGTTAACGTCAAAATCTAGTATTACTGTGGCAGAACATAAATATAGTCTTGCCCTTCTTTTTCTAGTTTTACTGTAAATTTATAGTCACTAGCTAAAGGAATAATAGCCATTCGCCCGTTTATAATGACATCATTTGTTACAACTCCATCTAAGTGATTGATTGAAACAAGTACTTCTTTTGCATCTTTATCTAGCACGACTTCTACGCAATTGTTTTGAAGTCGCACATCTCCGATAGATAAACTAACAGGGTGTAAACCCAAGTCTTCATCCGGTGGCAATATGTCGTTTCCTTCTGCGCTCGCAAATAGTGATTGACAAAGTGCAATGCACAATACGAATATCAACGGAAAACTTTTTTTCAATTCCATAGGTTATTTAATATAAAACGTTCTGCAATTATTTATCTATACTGCAAAACTAGATACTTTTACTTTTATTCCGGCTTCTCGAATATAGAAAACAAACAAAACACAAATCACTAATAAACAACATCTTACACTCACTGATTTCTATATTTTATTTCATATATAGATTTTACAGCCTCAAAGTTGTCTCTTTTGAGCTATGAAATCATACAGAGTAAAGCAAATCCTCGAGCGTTGTTCCTTCTTGCTTGAATCGCTCTTTTACGATTGTAGATTTATATTGAGATACAGTTTGTGACTGTATAAATAAAAGTTTTGCAATATCGGCATTGCTAAAATTTAGCTTAAGCATGTAGCAAATCAATCGATCTTTTTCATCTAATTTCGGTGCCAGCTTATTTAGCTTCTTTGCAAAATCGGGATAGAGTTGTTTAAGCTCTTTCGCCAATTCTACCCGAATAAGATCCAACGTTCGACTATCACCTTTGAAGTCTTCAATCATTGTATGCAAATCTGTCGTTTCAATCAAACGTTCAGACAACTTCTTGTTACTTTTACGCAACGCTTTATAGCGTTTCAAATCTTCTTCACTTTTCTGCAATAGCACATGATTCTCGGCATAAAGTCGATCACGCTCTGCTTGAAGCAATTTTATTGAAGAATGTTCTGTATCGCTAAGCTGGTTTTCTTGACTTGTTTTGATAGATGACAAGTGCTCTACAATCTCTTTGATTTTGACTTCATTTTGTGTGATTCGCTCATCTCGCTCTTTTAACTGTACTTCTAATTGTTGGAGTTTCTCTTTTCTTTTGTGAAGTACAACCGCCAGCAAAACAAACGCACAGAGAAACAACAATATCAATAAACATGCAATCGTAAATAATCGCATGTGATCTTTTTCGGCCTCCAACTTGGCTCGTTGCAGACGTTCGTTGTCATATAAAGCTTCAATCTCTTTAATCTTCGACTGCTGATACAAATCCATTTGCTTCACTCGAGAGCTGATGTATTTGCGAAGATGAATCGACTCATTCTTAGGATCGTTTAATAGCTGATAATAGTTGGCCAACTCCCCTAAAGCTCCCGTATTCGTATCCAAATTGGGAGAAGCCTGTGCTTGTTCCAAATAAATTCGGGCCGAATCGAGTTGATTCATTTGCATAAAGAGCCGTCCTATTATCAGATAATTCCCATCAATAAAGGCCGGATTCGTATTATATTGAATGGATGTACGCACATAGTGCATACTCGAATCGTAGCTACCGATTGCCTTATGATAGCTTGCCAGAGAATTATAAATACTGGAGATCAGCAAGGAGTCGTTGATTTGC
Organism: Tannerellaceae bacterium; assembly: GCA_051656605.1. Classification (GTDB taxonomy): domain Bacteria; phylum Bacteroidota; class Bacteroidia; order Bacteroidales; family CAMTPD01; genus UBA12018. The sequence goes on from JBOGCF010000013.1 coordinate 11,999, forward strand.
TTCGATTCTTCTACTGCCAAGTTATAATACACATAAGCACTATCCGGCAATTCTAAATTGTAATATGCCCGAGCAAGATCTCGTAAAGCATAGACTTTATACTTTTTATTTTCATTCTTATCAAACTGTATCAATGCTTGCTGGAACGCACACTTTGCTTTATTGGCATCATTAAAACTTATATTGAGTATTCCCCAATAATGATAGGCCAGACCTCGAAGTTCGTATTCATCTGTTCCTTCGAGCAGGTCGATTGCGTGAAGATAGCCGACGGCCGCACTATCGGGTTTATTGAGATCTAAGGCTACCTGACCGGCATAAAAGTTGCATTGTGCTTTACGCAACAAATTATCTGTACGATCAAAATAGGTACGTGCCTTTTTAATACGCTCGTCGGTTCGGGCTTTGATTCGGTTTTTGTTTTCGGCTTGGGTAATCAGCAAGTTCCACGTATTGTAATTGAGCGAAGACATCTGTTCCGGCTCCGGAATACTTTGCAATAGAGCAAGCGCACTATCCGGAGCAGTTTGCATAAGGGCTTCTGCTTGTTTTAGTTCGGGGGTAATCGTAGTACTTCGGCTACACGACACACACGTTATTATATAAATGAGAATTAGGCAAAGTCTATACATAGGGTTTGCTATGATGCGAAACATTCGATGTTTTATAATTTGTAAAATACACCGCAAGATAAAACAAAAATATACAATTACAAATCGTTTATATACAATGAAAGGCGAGAAGAGCCGTGACTCCTTCTCGCCTTTTATGCTATTTATGATGCTTTACAAAGCTATTATTCAGCATCTTGTTCGCTAAGCCACTGCGATAGCAGCTCGACAAACTTTAAGTTTTGTTCGGTAGATTGTGTGCAAAGACGCACTGCCGTTTCGTCGAGACCGCGGATGTTGGATGCATCGCGAATCAGCACACCTTGTTCCAACATAAACTGTTTCAAAGCACCGGCTGTTCCTTTTTTGAGGTAAATAAGGAAATAGGTCGTAACCGAGTGCTCCACTTCTACGTTGTCGAGTTTGCTAAGTTGATAGATAAACTCGGAGGTTTCGCGAAGCCATTTGCGAATTGGCAGGGTAAACTGCGCCGGGTGTATCAACACATATTTGCTGGCTTCGATAGCCAGAGTGTTGACAGACCAAGGAATTTTATAACGGTTGATATGTGAAACGAACTCTTCACGTGCCACAAGGTATCCGGCACGCAAGCCCGGGATTCCGTATGGTTTTGAAAGTGAATAGATCAAGATCAGATTCGGATGGTTCTTAATGTCGGAATGCTTCAATCCGTCTTCGATCGTAAAGGAAAGGTTAGACTGGTCTACTACAAACTTTACTTCAGGATGAGCCGCAATTAGCTTGAGTAGTTCGTTGCGTTTAAGCATTTTACCGTTTGCCGCATTCGGATTAGAAAGCCAGCAAATATCGATATGCTCAAATGGGAGTTCGGCCAAGTCGTCGTAGAAACAGAAGTCTACTTCGTGGTCGTGTAGCTTACAAGCATCTTCGTATTCGGTAAAGGTAGGGATGGCTACCAACGAGCGAGACCCACGCCAAGCCATGGCAATGAGGTAAATCGCATCGACAGAGCCGTTGCAGAAAATTACATTATCCTCCGATATTTCGTTGCGTCGGGCTAGCAGCTTGCGCAGCGACGAAGCATCGGGCTCGGGATACAATGAAATCTTGTCGAGTTGTAGCTCGAGATGTTGTTTTAGTTTCTCCAGATTGACTCCTCTCCATACGTTAGAGCTGTAGTTGCTCGTGATTTCAACGGGAGCATTGTAGAAGTCGTCTCCATGTCCAAATAGCATATTCGTAAGTGATTTAAGTTTGTACTCTCTTATTGTTGTTTTCTCTAATATGATAATCTGCTCTTTTATCGCATCGCGTCGTATATCGCATCTTGTATGCGGGTACGAATATCCATCGATGAGAGTTTATTGTTGACCCGATCCGGCATCAAGCGATTGCTTAGAAAGATATAAATCAGATCGTTGTCGGGATCTACCCAAAAACAGGTTCCTGTGAATCCGGTATGTCCATACACCGAAGCCGGAGCCTTTTCGCCCGTTAGGGAACTCCGCTTATTGTTCATATCCGGTTTGTCAAACCCCAATCCGCGACGGCATGTTTTACTTTTCGAATGGGTAAACATGTGCGTAGTTTGCTTGCTTAGCAAGGTCTCGCCTCCGTAGGTACCGTCGTTGAGATAAAGTTGCAACAGCTTTGCCAAGTCTCCGGCCGACGAGAATAGTCCTGCATTACCCGAAACACCTCCCTGAAAGGCAGCCGCTTCGTCGTGCACATATCCGCGCAACACCTGTTTGCGCAAAAAACCATCCTCTGAAGATGGAACAATTAAGGACGTATCTAGTTTAGTGCAGGGATTATACATGGTGGTATAAGCACCGAGCGGTGCAAAGATGGCATCGTCGACATAGCGGTCGAGCGACTTGCCGGTTTGGCGCTCTACTATCTTTTGCAACAAGATAAAGTTGATGCAACTGTAGGCATATCCGCCTCGTGGCTTTACGCGCGAGTCGGCAATCTTTTGCATGATCGTATCCCTGAAACTGGTATTCAGGTAAATGCCTTTCGCAACTTCAATCGGATAACTGGCACTCTTGGTTGAGCTTACCAATTCGGGATTGTATTTAAAGTTGGTGCGACCGTAGGTTTTGGCATCGATACGCACCGGGTGGCTGGCGTTGCGCGCCGAAGCATAAAGCGAACCCGAATAGCTCGACTTATCGATGGCCGAAGTATAGAAGTTGATCGCCGGCGTAATACCCGACTGGTGATAAAGCAAGTCGGTAACCTGCACCGATGCTTTGTTGGTTTTCTTCATTTCGGGCAGATAGTCGGCCAGTGTACCTTGTAGCTTGAGCTTGTTTTCGTCGTAGAGCTTCATCACGGCAGGAAGTGTTCCGGCCGCTTTCGAAACCGAAGCCAAGTCATAAACCGATTGCGTCGTTACTTTTTTTTTTCGAGTATTGTCGTAGTATCCAAATGCTTTGTCGTAAACCACGACTCCGTCTTTGGCTACCAGTATCTGACATCCGGGATAAGCGCCCGCCTTGATACCTTCTTGTACAATTTCATCTATTTGCTCAAGCTTTGCGGCATCAAGTCCTACCTCTTCCGCCTCTTGATAGCTCAGGCGAACTTTCTGTGTGTTGATACCGGTATCGGCTACAAATAGCTCTTCTACCGATACGGGAAGTTTTCCTTTGGCCGGAATACCTCCGAAAAGCAATTGCCCCGCATACTCTTTTGCCAGTGGCGTATTCTCGTAAGCAACGGTTACGGAGCGTGCTTTGTCTACCGAAAACTTATAGTCGCTCAGTGCGTATGGACTTACAAAAAATACAATATGAAAGTCTTTCTGCACAAGGAGTTTCTTGAGAGCTACCGACTCTTTGATGCGGTTGGTATGTACCCCGCAGATGATCACATCGTAGTTTTCGAGCTTCTTCAATACCGCTTCCGACTGTGCCGGAGTAAACTTGCGACCGATGGCAAATGCGTCGGCTTGTGTATAGTTGCGCACCGATTGGGTAAATTCATTGTTCGTATCATCGCCCAGCGACAATACGGCTATCTTTTTATTGGCCAATCCTTTGATCGGAACCTCACGTTCGGTATTCTTTACCAAGGTAAGCCCCTCGGCATTGAGTTTGCCGGCAAGCCAGTTGGCATGCGGTGTATTGAGGCGTTCCTGCAAACCTTTGATCACAATCGGTTTGTAGTTGTTCAAGCCCAATACATATTTGTAGGCCAATACTTTCTTGCACTTTTCTTCGATCAGTTTGGCCGGGATTTGCTTGTTTTCGATGGCTGCAAGTAGTGCTTTTTGGTCGGTAAATGGAGCCGACGAACCCAGCAAAACATCGTTTCCGGCAAGTAATGCCTGTACGGCTTGGTTTTCGGTTTTACCGGCACTTGCTCCTTTCATGGCCAACGCATCGGTAAAACAAAGGCCCTCGAAGCCCATCTTGTTTTGCAATAAATCGGTTACGATAGCTTTGGACAGGGAAGTAGGACGCGTGCGCGACTTTTCGAGCGCAGGTACAACAAGGTGGCCGGTCATTACGCCGCCAAAGCCTTCGTCGATGTATCTTCTAAATGGATAAAGGTCGATGTTTTCGATAGAGGAAATAGACTTGTTTACCACCGGAAGTGTTACGTGCGAATCTTCGGATGTATCACCGTGACCGGGAAAATGCTTGGCTACCGACATCACTCCGGCATCTTCCATACCGCGTGCATAGGCCAATCCTTTGCGGGTAACGAGCTTCGGATCTTCACCAAAGGCGCGTAATCCGATTACCGGATTCTCGGGGTTACTGTTTACATCGATATCGGGCGCGAAGTTGATATGAATGCCCAACTCGCGACACTGACGTGCCACTTCTTGTCCGTAAGCGTAGATCAAACTGTCGTTTTGAATGGCTCCGAGCATCATGTTTTTTGGAAAACGAGTGGTATTGGACAGGCGCATCGAAAGCCCCCATTCGCCATCGAGCGACACGAGCAAAGGCACACGCGATGCGTCTTGCATCTTATTGGTTACCAGTGCTTGTTCTTGCGGACTTCCTTTGTGAAACAATACGCCTCCGATCTTTAGTTCGTTGACATATCGGTTTACCAATTGCAGGTTACGGGCATCTGATTTGGGATTTGCAATTACCATAAACAACTGTCCCACGCGCTCGGTTGGCGAAAGGCGGTTGTAAACAGAATCGACCCAATGATTCATCTTTTGCTGGTCAGCCTTACTGTACATGGCCGGTTGTCGTTGTGCCCACAGGGTCTGGATCAAACAACAAACAACACCTATCAATGCTACTTTTCTCATCTATTCGTATCTATCTTCCCCCAAACATACAGAATATTTGCGTGATTGCAATGAGGAAGACCCCTGATTTTTGTGGCAATAAATGTTACAATAAGCTACAATCTATAGTGTGGCATCGACGCAAGATAAAGACGAAACAACCTCATTACTTTTTAATTACTTTACTTCTATTATTATTTGCACAACCTACCTTTACGATATTCTTTTTTAAGACCCGACTTGCTGTAAATTAAAGCTTTCTACTTGCTTATCTTGCAAATAATTCGTTTCTTTGCACCGCTTTGCGCAATCTCTGTCGGTTGAATAAGTAGCCCGTTACATTGCGTTGGGAATAATAATCAATTAAAAAAGCTATACAAAGATGGATTTAATTAAAATTGCAGAGCAAGCACTTGCTAGCGGCAAAGAACTTCCTAAGTTCAGAAGCGGTGATACTATCACTGTAGCTTATCGTATTACTGAGGGTAACAAAGAACGTATCCAACAGTATAGAGGCGTAGTTATCCGTATCTCAGGACACGGTGACAAAAAACGTTTCACTGTACGTAAGATGTCAGACAACGTTGGTGTAGAAAGAATCTTCCCTATGGATTCTCCATTCATCGACAGCATCACTGTTAACAAATACGGTAAAGTTCGTAGAGCTAAGCTTTATTACCTTCGTGCACTTACAGGTAAAAAAGCGAGAATCAAAGAAAGACGCGTTGTTCGCTAATCTTTGCTTCAAAGCTAAAAGATACAAGGCCGACAGGATTTTTCCTGCCGGCCTTTTCTTTTGCCATCAACCCAACGCCGGAATAATCTGCATAGCATCTCAATCTCGTTTTTGTGCTATCTCTTTTCGCTTATAGCGTCCTTTATTTTTAAACCTAGTGAAGACTGAATCGTTTGATGGGCATCGAACAATTCAGTCTTCACTAGGTTTAAATCGTTTGATGCCGATCAAACGATTCTGTTATAATGAAAAGAGAATCGTCAGGTCGGCACCTGACGATTCAGTCTTCGTTTGTTTCGAATCGTCAGATGGCGACCTGACGATTTGAAGTAAGTAAGGTTTATTTTTATTCGTTGCTTTGAGGTTACTTACAATACTTGTCGAGTAGTCTGATGATACAGTAGAATAGTAACATAAACACGAAGATCCCAAGCATCGAGATTACCGTAACTTCAATAGCGCTGATTAAATTGGCATTCATTTCACCTTGTATTTAATTTGAAAGGATAGTTATTATGAAAACAACGGAATGAGCGAAAGGATAAATCCTCCGGCAATAACCGAACCAATCTGACCGGCAACGTTCGCACTCACGGCGTGCATGAGCAGATAGTTGGTAGGATCGGCTTCCTGACCCATCTTGTGGATAACGCGAGCCGACATCGGGAAGGCCGAAATTCCGGCTGCTCCGACCATCGGATTCACTTTGAGATGGGATGGCAAGAAGATGTTTAGCAATTTGGCAAACAATACGCCTCCGGCTGTGTCGAAGATAAAAGCGACAAGCCCCAACGATATAATCATCAACGTAGATACGGATAGGAATTTATCGGCGGTCATTGTGCTTGCAATGGTGATACCAAGTAGCAAACTCACAATGGAGGATAGCTCGTTTTGGGCGGCCAAGGATAGTTTGTTCAACACGCCGCATTCGCGTACTAGGTTTCCAAACATCAAGAATCCGATCAAAGCTACTGACGATGGTGCCATAATACCGGCAACGATGGTTACCAGGATTGGAAACAAGATCAAGCTGGTTTTGGATATTACTTTCGGACTTCCTTCCATGCGGATTTGTCGTTCGGCTTTTGTGGTGAGTGCTTTGATTACCGGTGGCTGAATGATGGGTACCAAGGCCATGTAGGAATAGGCGGCTACCGAAATGGGACCGAGTAGATTCTCTGCAAATCGGGAGGCTACGTATATGGAGGTTGGTCCGTCAGCAGCACCGATAATTCCGATCGAGGCTGCCTCTTTGAGGTCGAAGCCCATAAGGGTGGCGGCCGACATGGTAAAGAAGATCCCAAATTGGGCGGCGGCGCCAAACAACAATAAGAATGGATTTTTAAACAACGGCGAGAAGTCGATCATGGCTCCAACTGCAATGAAAATGAGCAACGGAAATAGTTCGGTCATGATACCGAAGTTGAATAATGTAGTCAATGCGCCATCTACACCGATGGCAGATGAGAACGGAATGTTGGCGAGGATGGTTCCAAAGCCAATGGGCAAAAGAAGTGTGGGTTCGTATTGCTTACGAATGGCCAGATAGATCAATACACATCCAATAATTATCATTCCGACCTGACCGAAGGTTATCGAAAACGCGCCCTCGAATATCGAGGATAGACCAAGTGCATCCATCTTACAATTGTGTTTGTTTCTTGTTGTTAATGTTTATATCATAACGAATAAATGAAAGATTCATGTACAATTGAAACAATCGACGTTGGTTTTGGTTGCGGATAAGAATTGAAAAGGCCGAAACGATAATCGTCCCGGCCTTTTGTATGAATGTAAATTATACTATTAACAAGTTATCAACAGGTGCGTTTGATCTTTTTGTAACCGTAAACAGCTGCGTCGCCTAGTTCTTCTTCGATGCGAAGTAGTTGGTTGTACTTGGCCATACGGTCTGAACGGCTCATTGATCCGGTCTTGATCTGACCTGCATTGGTTGCTACTGAAATGTCGGCAATAGTTGCATCTTCTGTCTCGCCCGAACGGTGAGAGGTTACTGAAGTGTAACCGTTGCGGTGTGCCATTTCAATGGCGTTTAATGTTTCGGTCAACGTACCGATTTGATTTACTTTGATCAAAATTGAGTTGGCACAACCCATCTCGATACCTTTGCTTAGGAAGTCTACGTTTGTTACGAATAGGTCATCACCAACCAACTGGCATTTGTCGCCAATCTGTGCGGTTAGTTCTTTCCATCCGTCCCAGTCGTTTTCGCCCATACCGTCTTCGATCGAGTCGATTGGGTAGTTTGCGATCAACTGTGCAAGGTAAGCTGCTTGCTCTTTCGAGTTTAATTGTACTCCTTTTGGACCTTCAAACTTAGAATAGTCATACAATCCGTCGTGGAAGAATTCAGATGCTGCACAGTCGAGTGCTATGGTTACGTCTTTGCCTGGTTCGTAACCTGCTGCCTTGATTGCTGCAATAATGGATTCGAGTGCGTCTTCTGTTCCTTCGAGTTTTGGTGCAAATCCGCCTTCGTCACCAACCGCTGTACTTAATCCGCGATCGTGTAGTACTTTTTTCAAAGCGTGGAATACTTCAGCTCCCATACGCAATCCTTCTTTGAAGCAACATGCTCCAACCGGACGAATCATGAATTCTTGGAATGCAATAGGGGCGTCGGAGTGTGATCCGCCATTGATGATATTCATCATCGGTACCGGCAATACGTGTGCATTGGTTCCGCCGATGTAACGATAAAGTGGAATATCCAAATAGTTGGCTGCTGCTTTTGCTACAGCTAGCGAAACACCTAGTGTGGCGTTTGCGCCTAGTTTGCTTTTGGTTTTGGTGCCGTCTAGCTCGATCAACTTCTTGTCAATCGCTACTTGATCGATCACTTCCATGCCTTGAATTGCAGGTGCAATTATAGTATTAATATTGTCTACAGCTTTTTTTACACCTTTGCCAAGATAACGACTTTTGTCTCCGTCTCTTAATTCAAGTGCTTCGTGTTCTCCGGTAGATGCTCCAGATGGAACTGCCGCACGACCAAAAGCACCAGATGCTGTCCACACATCAACTTCTACAGTAGGGTTACCTCTGGAATCTAAAATCTCACGTCCTAAAATCTTGATTATCTCCATAATAATTAAATTTATTAGTATCTTATAATAACAAATCAGCGTTTTGAATTGTTCCTTGCACAAATCTACAAATCGACGGAAATTACAAGCATTAATATTAATTGATAGTTACTATCACGCCATTGAAAAGACCTATAGAAAAGATAACTATTGTAAGAACTAAGGGGATGTGAAAAGAGTCGAGTTATACAAACAATATGGTAACTGAAAAGTGAGATCGGGATCTTTGAATACAATGTTTGTAATGACTGCGATTTGTTGATAAGGATGCAGTGTAAGGTTCGAGCGATGGTGAGGAATTTCAGAAACTCACAATCGGAGTTGTTGATAAGGATGCAGTGTAAGGTCTGGAGGAAGGTTTGAGGTTTGATATATAAATAGATCTAATAGACAAACAAAAGGAATTGCAATATTGACTCAGGATATTTGAATCTGAAGTAAAGGTGATAAAAAAGAAAAGGCCATCTCTAAGAGACGGCCTTTTGACTTTATAAGATATGGGATAAATCTTATTCTGCAGAAGCTTCTGCTGCAACTTCAGCAGCTGGAGCTGCTTCTTTTTTCTTAGAACGACGTGTTCTAGTTGCTTTCTTAGGTGCAGAAGTTTTCAACATATTTTCGTTGAAGTCAACTAGTTCGATGAAACACATTGCAGCGTTGTCACCTAGACGGTTACCAGTTTTGATGATACGAGTGTATCCACCTGGACGGTCAGCAACTTTAACAGCAACTGTTGCGAACAATTCGTTAACAGCATATTTATCTTGCAAAGATCTGAAAACAAGACGTCTTGAATGAGTCGTGTCTTCTTTTGCTTTAGTAATGATTGGCTCTACAAATACGCGTAGTGCTTTAGCTTTTGCAGTCGTAGTGAAAATCCTCTTGTGCTTGATCAAAGAAGAGGCCATGTTAGAAAGCATAGCTGCACGGTGAGTATTAGTACGACCCAAATGGTTGAATTTCTTATTATGTCTCATCGCTTTACTCTTTATCTAATTTATATTTCGTGATATCCATACCGAATGAAAGGTTCAAGCTCTCAAGCAACTCATCCAATTCAGTCAATGATTTCTTACCGAAGTTTCTGAACTTCAATAGATCATTTTTATTGAATTTCACTAGCTCGCCCAAAGTTTCAACGTCAGCAGCTTTCAAACAGTTCAATGCACGTACAGACAAGTCCATATCTGCAAGTTTTGTTTTAAGCAATTGACGCATATGCAATACTTCTTCGTCAAACTCTTCATTGCTATCAGCGTCGGTATTCTCGATCGCAATTTTCTCGTCAGAAAATAGCATGAAGTGGTGAATAAGAATTTTTGCAGCCTCTTTTAGAGCTTCCTTAGGATGAATTGATCCATCGGTAGCAATCTCAAGAACTAGTTTTTCGTAGTCTGTCTTTTGCTCTACGCGATAGTTTTCAATCGTGTATTTAACGTTACGGATTGGAGTAAAGATAGAGTCGATCGCTACAGCGTGTAGATCCTCTTCAGTAGATTCTCTGTTTTCGTCTGCAGGAACGTATCCACGTCCTTTCTTAATTGTTAGTTCGATTTGGAAACTTGCGTTTGGATCAAGATGACAGATTACCAACTCAGGATTCAATACTTCAAATCCGGTTAGTTGCTTGCTGATATCTCCGGCTTTGAACACTTCCGCACCCGAAACGGTAATACTTACTTTCTCACTTTCTACATCATCAACGGTTCTGATGAATCTTACCTGTTTTAAGCTCAGGATAATGTTAGTTACGTCTTCGATAACACCAGGAATTGTTGCAAACTCATGCTCAACTCCATCAATCTTGATTGATGTAATCGCGAAACCTTCTAGTGATGAAAGGAGTATACGGCGTAATGCATTACCAATGGTAATACCATAGCCGGGCTCCAACGGACGAAACTCGAACTTACCGAAGAAGTTGTCCGCCTCCAACATTAATACCTTATCGGGTTTTTGAAATGCTAATATCGCCATGGAATCAATTATTATTTAGAATACAATTCTACGATCAACTGTTCTTTAATGTTTTCTGGAATATCTGCTCTTTCTGGCAAGTGAAGGAATTTACCACCTGAAATTGCTTGATCCCATTCAATCCAAGGATACTTGCTGTGATTAAATCCAGACAAAGCGTCAGCAATTACTTCCAAAGACTTAGATCTTTCTCTAACAGCAACAATTTGTCCTGGTTTTACAGAGAAAGAAGGAATGTTTACCACTTTACCGTCAACAGTAATGTGTTTGTGAGACACCAATTGGCGCGCAGCTGCTCTTGTAGGAGCAATACCTAAACGGTAAACTACGTTGTCCAAGCGAGCTTCAAGGAATTGAAGAAGTACCTCACCAGTAATACCTTTAGTACGAGAAGCCTTTTCGAAAAGGTTTCTAAATTGTTTTTCCAAAACACCGTATGTGTATTTCGCTTTTTGCTTCTCACGAAGTTGAATACCATACTCAGAAGTTTTTCTCTTTCTAGCGTTCCCGTGTTGTCCCGGAGGATAGTTCTTCTTAGAAAGAACTTTATCAGCACCGAAAATAGGCTCACCAAATTTACGAGCAATTCTTGTTTTTGGTCCAGTATATCTTGCCATTTTTCTATCAGTTTAATTTGTCTATCTGAACCAGGATTCGTGCAGCCGCGATTACAGAGAGGATTATATGTGCAATCAATTCACAACCCTAGTTTCAATAATCAAGTAATTGTTGTAATAATTATACTCGTCTTTTCTTAGGAGGACGACAACCGTTGTGTGGAAGTGGAGTTACGTCTACAATTTCCATTACCTCGATGCCAGCACCGTGGATAGTTCTGATTGCAGATTCACGACCGTTTCCTGGTCCTTTTACATACACCTTTACTTTTCTCAAGCCAAGGTCAAAAGCAACCTTTGCACAATCTTGAGCTGCCATTTGTGCAGCATAAGGAGTGTTCTTTTTAGAACTTCTGAATCCCATCTTACCTGCAGAAGACCAGCTAATTACTTGACCTTCGCTGTTTGCAAGAGAGATAATGATGTTATTGAAAGAAGAATGGATGTGAGCTTGACCAATAGCATCAACTTTTACATTTCTCTTCTTTGTTGCGACTGTTTTTTTTGCCATATCAACTCTTATTATTTAGTAGCTTTTTTCTTATTAGCAACTGTTTTCTTTTTACCCTTACGAGTACGAGCATTGTTTTTCGTGCTCTGACCTCTCAAAGGCAAACCAATACGGTGACGGATACCACGGTAACAACCGATGTCCATCAAGCGCTTAATGTTAAGCTGGATCTCTGAACGAAGATCACCCTCTACTTTAAATTCTGCACCGATGATATCACGAACTGCAGCAGCTTGATCATCTGTCCAATCTTTAACCTTAATATCGCGGTTGATACCAGCTTTCTCCAAAATAGTATTTGCTCTACTACGGCCAATACCGTAGATATAAGTCAAAGCTATTTCGCCTCTCTTATTTTGTGGCAAGTCTACACCAACTATTCTTATAGCCATATTACTAACTCAAATGTTTTGCAAAAATAATAATTTATCCCTGACGTTGTTTATACTTAGGATTTTTCTTGTTAATTATATACAAGCGACCCTTTCTTCTAACAATCTTGCAATCATCGGTACGCTTCTTCAAAGATGCTCTTACTTTCATATCTAGTTGTTTTTTATTTATATCTAAAAGCAATTCTACCTTTCGTCAAGTCGTAAGGTGACATTTCTACTCTAACTCTATCTCCTGGAAGAATCTTAATGTAGTGCATTCTCATCTTTCCTGAGATGTGAGCTGTAATTTCGTGTCCGTTTTCCAACTCAACTCTAAACATAGCATTCGATAATGCCTCTACGATAACACCATCTTGTTCAATTGCTGCCTGTTTGGCCATATCTATCTAAATTAAATTGCGTTTGTTCCTAATACTTCTTCTAAATAATCAAATGAAGAAAGAATTTCAGCTTTACCAGGACGAATCGCAATCGTATGCTCAAAGTGAGCGGATACTTTTCGATCTTTCGTTCGCACGGTCCAACCATCTTTCTCAAATGCGACATTCTTACTTCCCATGTTAATCATAGGCTCAATCGCAATACACATTCCATTTCGCAATAGCGGTCCATAACCTTTCTTACCGTAATTAGGCACCTCCGGTTCTTCATGAAGATTTCTACCAATACCGTGACCTACTAGTTCTCGTACTACGGAATATCCATGCTTCTCACAATAAGTTTGAATTGCATTTCCGATATCTCCAACACGCTTCCCTTCAACCGCGGCCTCTATACCTAAGTACAAAGACTCCTTCGTAGTTTTAAGTAACTTTCTGATCGCTGGATCAACTTCTCCTACACAAAATGTATAAGCGGAATCTCCACAGAAACCATTTAAAATTACTCCACAATCAACAGAGATTATATCTCCATCTTTTAACACTGTTGTTGCACTTGGAATTCCATGTACAACGTGTTCGTTGACTGATGCACAAATAGAGTTTGGAAAACCACCATATCCCAAAAAAGCTGGGATCGCACCATTATCACGAATAAACTGTTCTGCAATATGATCAAGTTGAAGCGTAGTTACACCCGGCTGAACGTGTTTCGCAACTTCTGCCAATGTGCGTCCAACCAATTGGTTGGCCATACGCATCAACTCGATTTCTTCATCTGTCTTTAGATATATCATTATATTAGTATGAGGCTGCTGAGCCTGTACGTCCTTTAATTCTACCTGATTTTAATAGACCATCATAGTGGCGCATTAAAAGATGACTTTCTACTTGTTGAAGTGTGTCAAGCACAACACCAACTAAGATCAATAAAGAAGTACCACCAAAGAATTGAGAGAATTCCATACTTACACCTGCAAGACGAGCAAAAGCCGGCATGATTGCAACTAAAGCAAGGAAGAAAGCTCCTGGAAGTGTAATGCGGTCCATTACTCCATCTAAGAAATCTTTCGTTGGTTTTCCTGGTTTAATACCAGGGATGAAACCATTGTTTCTCTTCAAATCATCAGCCATTTGGGCTGGATTGATAGTAATCGCTGTATAGAAGTACGTAAAAAGTATAATCAATAATGCGAATACAAAGTTATACCAAAATCCTGTATTATCCATAAATGCAGACCAAAAAGCACTGGTTCCTTGTGAATTCCCAAAGCTAGAAATTGTTAAAGGAATAAACATGATTGCCTGTGCAAAGATGATAGGCATTACATTGGCTGCATTAACTTTAAGAGGAATGTATTGTCTGGCACCACCATATTGCTTACTGCCAACAATTTGTTTTGCATATTGAACTGGCACTTTGCGTGTTCCTTGTACTAGGAGAATTGCTCCCGCAACAACGAACAATAAGAATACCATTTCAAAGATAAGCATTACCAAACCACCAGCATTTTCACTAACGCGAGATACAAACTCTTGAATTAATGAATGTGGAAGTCTAGCGATAATACCAACAAGGATTATGAATGAGATACCGTTACCGATACCTTTATCTGTGATTCTTTCTCCAAGCCACAATACAAACATACTTCCGGCTGCCATAACAATAGTTGCAAATACGGAGTACCAAATACCTTGCGGAATAGTAGCACCGACTGCTCTCATTTGGCCAGCCAAATTAAGTAGATAGGTAGGTCCTTGAACAAATAGAATCGCAACAGTTAAGTAGCGAGTCCACTGATTGATTTTTCTGCGACCACTCTCCCCTTCACGTTGTAGTTTCTGGAAAGAAGGAACCGCAATGGCTAGCAACTGCATAACGATGGAAGCCGAGATGTATGGCATGATACCTAATGCGAAGATAGATGCATTCGAAAATGCACCTCCCGAAAACATATCAAACAAAGCCAATAGGCCTCCCTGCGTTTGCGCTTGTAAAGCTGTTAAAGCTTTTGGATCAATACCAGGAAGAACTACATAAGTCCCGAAGCGATAAAGTGCAACGAGAAATAGAGTAGTGAGGATCCGACTTCTCAGATCCTCAATCTTCCAGATATTTTTAATAGTTTCAATTGCTCTCATGGATTTAGAGTTTTACTACCGAGCCTCCTGCTGCTACAATAGCTGCTTCTGCAGATTTTGAGAATGCATTTGCAGAAACATCAACTTTTGCAGTAAGAGTTCCGTTACCTAGAATTTTAACCAATTGGTTAGATGAGATAAAACCTGCATTGATTAGTTCTTCACGACCTACAGCAGCAAGATTTTTAGCTTCTACCAAGGCTTGAAGAGTATCAAGATTGATTGCTTTATACTCAACTCGGTTGATATTCTTGAAACCGAATTTAGGCAAACGTCTTTGAATAGGCATCTGTCCACCTTCGAATCCGATCTTCTTTGAATAACCTGATCTAGATTTAGCACCCTTATGACCTCTAGTTGAAGTACCACCTAAACCAGAACCAGTACCACGTCCAATTCTTTTTCTAGTTTTAGTAGAACCTGCAGCAGGCTTTAAATTAGATAAATTCATATCGTATGCTTTATTTTTTCAACAATTAATTACTTCTCTACAGAAACCAAGTGTTTCACTTTAGCAATCATACCTAAGATAGCTGGAGTAGCTTCGTGTTCTACAACACGGTTCATTTTTCTTAGGCCAAGTGCGTCAAGTGTTCTTTTTTGGTCAACTGGACATTTAATTCTACTTTTAACTTGCTTAACTTTAATAGTTGCCATAGTTATTCCTCCTAAATTAACCTTTAAACACTCGTTCTACAGATACACCTCTATTTTGTGCTACTGTGAATGGATCACGTAGTTCACCAAGAGCTGCAATTGTTGCTTTTACCAAGTTGTGTGGGTTTGATGAACCTTTTGACTTAGCCAAAACGTCTGTTACACCAACACTTTCAAGTACTGCACGCATCGCACCACCAGCTTTAACCCCTGTACCGTGAGATGCAGGTTTGATGAATACATTAGCACCACCAAACTTTGCAAGTTGTTCGTGAGGAATAGTTCCTTTGTGAACTGGAACTTTAATTAGGTTCTTTTTAGCAGCTTCTACACCTTTAGCAATAGCTGTAGTTACCTCGCTTGCTTTACCAAGACCCCAACCTACAATACCGTCTTCGTTACCTACTACTACAATAGCAGCAAAGCTGAAAGTACGTCCACCTTTTGTTACTTTAGTAACACGGTTGATCGCTACCAATCTGTCTTTCAACTCTAGGTCGTTAGTCGATTTAACTCTATTATTAATTCCTGCCATCTTCATTAAAATTTAAGTCCACCATTACGTGCGGCTTCAGCCAATTGTTTTACTCTACCATGGTAAAGATATCCGTTTCTGTCGAAAACAACAGTTTGGATTCCTGCTTCAAGAGCATTCTTAGCGATCATCTCACCTACCATAGCGGCAACCTCTGTCTTAGTAGCTTTACCTTCAATTTTCAAAGAAGATGCAGAAGCTAGAGTTTTACCTGTAAGATCATCAATCACTTGTGCATAGATTTGCTTGTTGCTTCTAAACACACTCAAACGTGGACGCTCAGTTGTACCTGAAATTTTATTACGTACACGATATTTTATCTTAAGTCTTCTTAGTTCCTTAGTTGTCATGATAATTTCTGTTTACTTAGATTACTTACCTGCTGACTTACCTGACTTTCTGCGAACTTCTTCACCTACGAAGCGAATACCTTTACCTTTATAAGGCTCTGGCTTACGGAACGAGCGGATTTTCGCACAAACCTGACCAATCAACTGTTTGTCAGCTGATTCAAGAATGATAAGAGGATTCTTATTTCTTTCAGATTTAGTTTCAAGTTTGATCTCAGAAGGCAACTGAACATAGATATTGTGTGAGAAACCTAGTGAAAGTTCCAAAATCTGACCATTGTTAGATGCACGATAACCTACACCAACAAGCTCTAGTTCTTTGCGGTAACCTTGAGAAACACCAACTACCATGTTATTGATAAGCGCACGATACAAACCATGCAATGCACGATGAGTTTTCTCATCAGAAGGTCTTGTCAACGTAACAACTCCGTCTTCGATCGAAACTGTAATATCAGGATTGATCTCTTGAGAAAGTTCGCCTTTAGGACCTTTTACTGTTACAACATTTTCATTCAATATTACAGTAACACCAGCTGGAATTTGGATTGGCAATTTACCTATTCTTGACATAATTCTTTCCTCCTAATATTAATATACATAACACAATACTTCACCACCAATTTTCAATTGGCTAGCTTCCTTATCGGTCATAACACCTTTAGAAGTAGAAAGAACTGCGATACCCAATCCATTTAATACTCTAGGCATATCTTTGTAACCAGTATACTTACGCAAACCTGGAGTAGAAACTCTTGCAAGTTTCTTGATCGCGTTTACTTTGTGTACTGGATCGTACTTCAAGGCAATCTTAATAGTTCCTTGAGGACCTTCTTCTACAAACTTATAGTTAAGAATGTAGCCTTTTTCGAAAAGGATCTTAGTGATCTCTTTCTTTAAATTTGACGCAGGAACTTCAACAACTCTGTGTTTCGCTTTAATTGCGTTCCTCAAACGGGTCAAATAATCTGCAATAGGATCTGTCATAAAATTAAATCTTAAATTGATCCGGTTATCCGGACAATATTTAATACTAAATTACCAACTTGCTTTCTTTACACCAGGAATAAGACCTGCTGAAGCCATTTCACGGAACTGAATACGTGAAACTCCAAATTGACGGATATATCCTTTTGGACGGCCAGTCATCTTACAACGGTTATGCAAACGAACTGGTGATGCATTTTTAGGTAAAAGTTGCAATGCCTCATAGTTACCTTCAGCGATAAGCTGAGCTCTTTTATCAGCATATTTAGCAACAAGTTTAGCTCTTTTTACCTCGCGAGCCTTCATTGATTCTTTTGCCATCTTACTTAGTCTTTTTTAGCATTTTTAAAAGGCAAACCAAATTCTCTCAATAGAGCATAACCTTCTTCATCTGTTTGAGCAGAAGTTACAAAGGTAATATTCATTCCCAATATTTTAGTAATCGAATCGATATTAATTTCTGGGAAAATAATTTGCTCGTCAACACCTAATGTATAGTTACCTCTACCATCAAGCTTGCTATTGATACCTTTGAAGTCACGGATACGTGGAAGAGCTACACGAACAAGTCTTTCTAGGAACTCGTACATTTGCTCACGACGCAATGTTACCATAACACCGATAGGCATTTTTTTACGCAACTTGAAGTTCGAAATATCTTTACGAGATAGTGTTGCAACAGCTTTCTGACCAGTAATTGCTGTCAACTCGTTGATAGCGACTTCAATGATTTTTTTATCAGCTACAGCCATACCTAGACCTTGATTGATAACAATCTTTTTTAGTACAGGTACTTGCATTACTGATTTATAACCAAACTCCTTCATCAAGGCAGGAACGATCCTCTCTTGATAATCTTTCTTAAGGCTGGCAGTATTGCTCATTACTTAATCTCCTCCCCTGATTTTTTAGAAAAGCGAACTAGATCGCCATTCTCATTTGACTTACGACCAACACGTGTAGGTTTTCCTGTTTTAGGATCTACTACGTTAAGGTTTGAAATATGAATAGGAGCCTCTTTCTTCTCGATGCCTCCTTGAGGATTCTTCGCATTAGGCTTTGTGTGCTTAGACACCATGTTAATACCTTCAACAACAGCGCGATTTGCTCCAACTAGAACTTCAAGTACACGTCCAGTTTTGCCTTTATCAACGCCCGTATTAACAAATACCATGTCGCCTTTTTTAATATGTAATTTGCTCATTACTCAGTGTTTTACAAAATTAAAGTACTTCAGGTGCAAGTGATACAATTTTCATGTTTGTTGCACGAAGCTCTCTAGCTACTGGGCCAAAGATACGGCTACCTCTGATTTCACCTGCATTATTCAACAAAACACATGCGTTATCATCAAAGCGAATATATGAGCCATCTTGACGACGGATTTCCTTTTTCGTACGTACTACAATTGCTTTCGAAACTGCACCTTTTTTTACGTCGCTTGAAGGGATTACACTTTTGATCGCTACTACGATAACATCACCTACAGTAGCGTAACGCTTTTTTGTACCACCAAGAACACGGATACACAAAGCTTCCTTTGCTCCACTGTTATCAGCTACTAATAATCTTGACTCTTGTTGTATCATCTTACTTAGCTCTTTCGATTATTTGAACTAATCTCCATCTCTTTGTTTTGCTCAAAGGACGAGTTTCCATAATTTTAACGGTGTCGCCGATGTTGCACTCGTTCTTTTCGTCGTGAGCGTGATATTTCTTCGTTTTATTAACGAATTTACCATAAATCGGGTGTTTTTCTTTCCATTTTACAGCAACTGTGATTGATTTATCCATCTTATTGCTGAAAACTACCCCAACTCTTTCTTTTCTTAAATTTCTAGTTTCCATCAGGCTCAATTGATTATTGATTGTTAAGTTCTCTCTGACGCAATACTGTTTTCATGCGTGCGATCATCCTGCGTGATTGTTTAATTTGTGCAGGATTTTCCAAAGGAGAGATACTATGGTTGATTTCTTTTTGGTTTAAAGCAATTGTTTCTGCTTCAACACGTTCGATCAACTCCTTTGTTCCTAATTCTTTAATTTCTGCAATTTTCATACAATTACGCATTTTGATTTTCTAAATCATAATCACGTCTCACCACAAACTTAGTAGTAACCGGAAGCTTTTGTGCTGCAAGGCGTAGGGCCTCTTTAGCTACTTCAAACGGTACACCTTCGATTTCGAAGATGATTCTACCTGGAGTAATTGGTGCTACGAATCCTTCTGGAGAACCTTTACCTTTACCCATACGTACTTCGGCAGGTTTCTTAGTAATTGGTTTATCTGGGAAGATTCTAACCCAAACTTGACCTTGACGTTGCATATAACGTGTTACAGCAATACGAGCAGCTTCAATCTGACGTCCTGTAATCCATTTTGTTTGCAAAGACTTGATACCAAATGAACCGAAGGCCAACTGGTGTCCGCGTTGGGCATTACCCTTCATGCGACCCTTTTGTTGTCTTCTAAATTTCGTTTTCTTCGGTTGTAACATTTCTAATTAATTCTAACGTTTAACGATTAGCTTTTTTTCTCTTGAAGTTTTTATCTCTGTTGCCTCCGTTGTTGTCGCGACGTCCAGATTCTCTTGTAGTTGTAAAGTTTGGAGCAAGATCTCTCTTTCCATAAACTTCACCTTTACAAATCCAAACTTTGATACCCAACAAACCAACTTTAGTCAACGCTTCAGCAAGAGCATAGTCAATATCAGCTCTCAATGTATGAAGTGGAGTTCTTCCTTCTTTATACATTTCAGAACGTGCCATTTCAGCACCATTCAAACGACCTGAAACTTGAATTTTGATACCTTCAGCTCCCATTCTCATTGTTGATGAGATAGCTTGCTTGATTGCACGACGGTAAGCAATTTTACCTTCAAGTTGACGAGCGATGTTGTTTGCTACGATAGTTGCATCAAGTTCTGGTCTTTTTACTTCAAAGATGTTGATTTGAACATCTTTGTCAGTAATTTTCTTCAACTCTTCTTTCAACTTATCTACTTCCTGACCGCCTTTACCGATAATAATACCTGGACGAGCAGTGCAAACAGTGATTGTTACTAACTTAAGCGTACGTTCGATTACGATGCGTGATACACTAGCTTTTGCTAGACGGGCGCTTAGGTATTTACGGATTTTGCTATCTTCCAACAATGTGTCACCATAGTTTTTTCCACCATACCAGTTCGAATCCCATCCACGAATAATTCCTAAACGATTACTTACTGGATTAACTTTTTGTCCCATCTAACAATTATTTTTGATTGGTTGAACTTAGTGTATCAACAAATAGAGTTACGTGATTAGAACGCTTACGCACTCTGTAACCTCTACCTTGTGGAGCTGGACGAAGTCTTTTCAACATTGTAGCTGAATCTACACTGATTGAAGAAACAAACAATTCTCCACTCTCTGCTTTACGATCATTCTTTTGCTCCCAGTTTGCAATAGCAGAACGAAGCAATTTTTCAATTCTTGCAGCAGCCTCTTTATTCGAAAATTTCAAGACACCAAGTGCTCTGAAAACTTCCATACCACGGATCATGTCTACAACTAGACGCATCTTACGTGGAGAAGTTGGAACATTTCGCAATTTAGCGAAATACATGGTCTTTTGGGCTTCTTTTCTTTGTTCGGCTGATATTCTTTTTCTAGCACCCATTTTACTAATTCTTTTTTAAAGTTTTAATTCCTGAAATGAGTAATAATTATCGTTTCTTATTACCACCGTGACCACGGAAGTTACGAGTTGGTGAGAACTCACCAAATTTGTGACCTACCATGTTTTCTGTTACGTAAACAGGAATAAATTTATTACCATTGTGAACTGCAATAGTATGCCCTACGAAATCAGGCGAAATCATAGAAGCTCTTGCCCATGTTTTAACAACAGCTTTCTTGCCAGACTCATTCATAGCAAGCACTTTCTTTTCAAGCTTGATATTGATATATGGGCCTTTTTTAAGCGAACGACTCATAGTTTTCTTAATTAATCAGATTACTTCTTTCTTCTTTCAATGATGTACTTTGAAGAATGCTTCTTAGGAGCTCTAGTCTTCAAGCCTTTAGCATATAAACCTTTGCGTGATCTTGGGTGACCTCCAGACGAACGTCCTTCACCACCACCCATTGGGTGATCTACTGGGTTCATAACAACGCCTCGGTTACGAGGACGGCGGCCAAGCCATCTAGAACGACCTGCTTTACCTGATTTTTCAAGACCATGGTCTGAATTACCAACACTACCAATAGTAGCTTTACAAGTGCAAAGAATTTTTCTTGTTTCTCCAGAAGGCATCTTAATGATAGCATAAGCACCTTCTCTTGAAGTCAACTGAGCAAAAGCACCAGCAGAACGAACAAGTTTAGCACCTTGACCAGGACGCAGCTCGATATTGTGAATAACAGTACCGATTGGAATATTTGCAAGAGGTAAACAGTTACCTACTTCTGGAGTTGCTTCTGCACCTGACATCACTGTCTGACCAACTTCCAATCCATTAGGAGCAACTATATAAGCTTTTGCTCCATCTGCGTAATACAACAGCGCGATACGAGATGTACGGTTTGGATCGTACTCGATTGATTTAACTGTTGCTGGAATTCCGTCTTTATTTCTCTTGAAGTCGATAATTCTATACTTTTGTTTGTGACCGCCACCAATGTAGCGCATTGTCATCTTACCTTGGTTATTACGACCACCAGTATTTCTTTTTCCTACTACAAGAGACTTCTCTGGCGCACTCGCAGTGATTGTATCAAATGCACCAATAACTTTGTGTCTCTGCCCCGGTGTTGTGGGCTTCAATTTACGTATTCCCATTTTTTATTTAGATATTACTAAAGAAATCAATTGTTTCGCCATCTTTCAAAGTTACGATAGCTTTCTTGAATGCTGCAGTTTTACCTGAAATTACACCCGCACGAGTGTAACGAGATTTTCTCTTTCCAGAGTAGTTGCAAGTATTAACACCAACAACAGTTACATTATACAACTCTTCAATCGCTTTCTTGATCTGCAACTTGTTGGCATCAGGAGAAACACGAAACCCGAAACGATTTGAGAATTTCTCAGTGATCGCAGTTTGTTTCTCTGTAACGATAGGTTTAATTAAAATTCCCATTATACTAAGCCTCCTATGCTATTAATAAAGTTTCTCAATTGCAGCTACAGAACCTTCTGTCAAGATCAAGCTCTTGTTATTAAGAAGAGTGAAGGTATTAAGTTCTGAAACTGTTATTACATTCGCCTTCTGTAAGTTACGAGCCGACAAATATACGAAATTATTCTTCTCAGCTAAAACCAAAAGTAACTTTTTATCAGCCACTTGCAGGTTTTTAGTAAATGATATGAACTCTTTAGTTTTTGGAGCTTCGAATGCGAAATCTTCAACGATGATGATCTCGTTATTCATAGCTTTGTAAGAGAAAGCTGACTTACGAGCCAAAGCTTTAACTTTCTTGTTCAATTTGAATTCATAGTTTCTAGGTCTTGGACCAAATACACGAGCACCACCAACCAAAACTGGAGAGTTGATATCACCACGACGGGCTCCACCACCACCTTTTTGCTTAATAAGCTTGCGAGTTGAACCAGACATTTCGCTTCTTTCCTTAGACTTATGAGTTCCCTGACGTTGGTTTGCAAGGTACTGCTTTACATCCAAGTAAATCGCATGATCGTTTGGCTCAATGCCAAAGATAGCATCACTCAAAGTTACCTTTCTTCCGGTATCTTCACCTTTAATGTTATATACGCTCAGTTCCATTACTTTTCAATTAAAACGATTGAACCTTTAGCTCCTGGAACAGATCCTTTGATCAACAAAAGATTGTGTTCTGGAATCACCTTAATAATTTGTAGGTTTTGTACAGTTACTCTATCGCCACCTAGACGGCCTGCCATTCTTGTACCTTTGAATACTTTCGCAGGGTAAGAACAAGCACCAACAGAACCTGGTGCACGTAGACGATTGTGCTGACCGTGTGTTGCTTGACCAACACCACCGAAACCGTGACGTTTAACAACACCTTGGAAACCTTTACCTTTAGATGTTCCAACAACATCAACAAATGAATCTTCTTCGAAGAAATCAGCTTTGATTACATCTCCTAAGTTGAATTCACCTTCAAAACCTTTGAACTCGGCCAAGTGTCTTTGAGGAGCTACTCCAGCTTTTTTAAAGTGACCCATTTCTGGCTTAGTTGTATGCTTCTCTTTCTTTTCAGAGTAACCCAACTGAATTGCCTCATAGCCATCTTTCTCGATCGATTTGATCTGAGTAACCACACAAGGACCTACTTCGATAACAGTGCATGGAAGATTTTTTCCATCGGCACTGAAAACGGATGTCATTCCGATTTTCTTTCCTATTAATCCTGGCATTTCTTTAATTTTTTAAAATACTCAAACTTTAATTTCTACTTCTACACCACTTGGTAATTCCAATTTCATCAAAGCGTCAACAGTCTTAGCTGTAGAGCTGTAAATGTCGATCAATCTCTTATATGAAGAAAGCTCGAATTGCTCGCGAGATTTCTTGTTTACGAAAGTTGAACGGTTTACAGTAAAGATACGCTTATGTGTTGGAAGAGGTATCGGACCGCTTACTACAGCACCGGTAGCCTTAACAGTCTTAACGATCTTCTCAGCAGACTTGTCTACCAAGTTGTAGTCATAAGACTTAAGTTTAATTCTGATCTTTTGGCTCATAATTGAATGTAATATCTATCTATAATTATTTGATCAAATCTACACGACCTTTCACCTCTGTCAATACTTGCTTAGCGATAGAAGCAGATACTGGCTCGTAGTGAGAGAATGTCATTGTCGAAGTAGCACGACCTGAAGTGATTGTACGTAGTGCAGTTACATAACCGAACATCTCAGCAAGAGGAGCTTTAGCTTTTACTACACGTGCACCAGAGCGGCTTGATTCCATACCTTCAACTTGTCCACGACGTTTGTTCAAGTCAGAAATCACATCACCCATGTTTTCTTCTGGAGTAACAACTTCGATTTTCATCATTGGCTCTAGAAGAGTTGGAGCTGCTTTTTCAGATGCGCTCTTGAACGCTTGAATAGCACAAATCTCATATGACAACTGATCCGAGTCAACTGGGTGATAAGAACCGTCGATTACAGTTACTTTAAGTTTATCAAGAGGATAACCAGCCAAAACACCATTTTTCATAGCGCGAAGGAAACCTTTTTGAATAGATGGGATAAATTCGCGAGGAATATTACCACCTTTAACCTCGTCAACGAATTGTAGTTCACCTTCAAATGTTGCATCTGCAGGCTCAACACGTACAATCATATCTGCAAACTTACCACGACCACCAGTTTGTTTTTTGTAAGTTTCACGCAATTCAACTGGATTTGAGATAGCTTCTTTATAAGAAACTTGAGGACGACCTTGGTTACATTCAACTTTGAACTCACGACGCAAACGGTCGATAATGATTTCAAGGTGAAGCTCACCCATACCGCTAATTACAGTTTGACCTGTTTCATCGTTTGATGATACGCGGAAAGTTGGATCCTCTTCTGCAAGTTTAGCCAAACCAACACCGAGTTTATCAAGATCTTTTTGAGTTTTAGGCTCTACTGCGATACCAATAACTGGCTCTGGGAAGTCCATTGATTCAAGTACCA
Organism: Tannerellaceae bacterium; assembly: GCA_051656605.1. Classification (GTDB taxonomy): domain Bacteria; phylum Bacteroidota; class Bacteroidia; order Bacteroidales; family CAMTPD01; genus UBA12018. Next base: position 36,910 of record JBOGCF010000013.1, read on the forward strand.
TAGGGTGACCTTCTTGACAAAGTGTATCACCTGTACGAATATCTTTGAAACCAACACCTGCACCAATATCACCACAACCGATAAATTCCTTCGAATTTTGTTTGTTTGAGTGCATTTGGAACAAACGAGAAATACGTTCTTTTTTGTTTGAACGAGTATTGTAAACGTATGATCCTGCTTCAAGTTCTCCTGTGTAAACACGGAAGAAACACAAACGGCCTACATAAGGGTCAGTTGCGATCTTAAATGCCAAAGCAACAAGAGGTTCATCTGAAGAAACCGGACGAGTAATCATCGTTTCTGGATCTTCTGGATTGAATCCTTCGATAATTGGGTTATCGATTGGACTTGGCAAGAATGAACAAACTGCGTCTAGAAGACACTGAACACCTTTGTTTTTGAAAGAAGAACCACAAATCATTGGGTTGATAGCCATAGCTAAAGTACCCTTACGAATTGCATTCATAATTTCATCTTCAGTGATAGCAGAAGGATCGTCGAAGAATTTTTCCATGATTGCATCATCACATTCAGCGATAGATTCAAGCATTTTTTCTCTCCATTCTTCAGCTTCAGCTAGAAGTTCAGCAGGAACTTCTTCCACTGAGTATTCAGCACCCATAGTTTCATCATGCCAGTAAAGAGCTTTCATTCTAATAAGGTCAATTACACCTTTGAATGTTTCTTCAGCTCCAATTGGAATTTGAATAGGACATGGGTTTGCTCCAAGAACATCTCTTAACTGACGAACAACTTCGAAGAAGTTAGCTCCTGAACGGTCCATTTTGTTAACGTAACCAATACGAGGAACATTATATTTGTCAGCTTGGCGCCATACAGTTTCTGATTGCGGCTCAACACCACCTACTGCACAGAAAGTTGCAACAGCACCATCAAGGATACGTAGTGAACGCTCTACCTCTACAGTAAAGTCAACGTGTCCCGGAGTATCAATAAGATTGATTTTGAATTTTTTATTATCGTAGTTCCAGAATGTGGTTGTAGCAGCAGAGGTAATAGTAATACCACGCTCTTGCTCTTGTTCCATCCAGTCCATTGTAGCACCACCATCGTGAACCTCACCAATTTTGTGAGTCAAGCCGGTATAAAAAAGAATACGCTCTGAAGTCGTAGTCTTACCAGCATCGATGTGAGCCATGATACCAATATTTCTGGTTAAATTTAATTGTTGATCTGAACCTTTAGCCATCTTATTCTAGTATTAGCTTAATTAAAATCTAAAGTGAGCAAATGCACGGTTAGCGTCTGCCATTCTATGCATATCTTCTTTCTTCTTGAATGCACCACCTTGGTTGTTAAATGCATCAACAATCTCCGCAGCCAATTTATCAGCCATAGTACGGCCTCCTCTTTTGCGTGAGAAAAGAATAAGATTCTTCATTGAGATTGACTCCTTACGGTCATGACGGATTTCAGTAGGAACTTGGAATGTAGCACCACCAACACGGCGAGACTTAACTTCCACTTGAGGAGTAATGTTATCTAAAGCAGCTTTCCAGATTTCTAGAGCTGATCTTTCTTCATTAGCCAACTTGGTCTTAACGTTTTCCAACGCTGTATAGAAAATTTCGAAGGCAACAGATTTTTTGCCATCGTACATCAGGTGATTTACAAATTTTGTCACCTTAACATCACCGAAAACAGGATCTGGGAGAACCTGTCTCTTTTTTGGTTTTGCTTTTCTCATTTCTGATAAAATTTCGTTCTTGTTTTTGGTTGCTTAAAAAATATTGCTTCAACAACACCGCTGTGTTATTTACTCAACCTATAGCCTATCCAATAAACTCAAACTAGTTTTAATACTTAATTTATTAATCTCAGTTTGAAAGGGCTTGATATTATTTCTTCTTGCCTTTTGTTGCAGCTGCAGCAGCTTGACCTGGTTTAGGACGCTTAGCTCCGTATTTTGAACGTCTTTGAGTACGACCATTCACACCAGCAGTATCAAGTGTACCGCGAACGATGTGGTAACGTACCCCTGGAAGGTCTTTCACACGACCACCACGAACCAATACGATAGAGTGCTCTTGCAAGTTGTGTCCTTCTCCCGGAATATAAGAGTTAACCTCTTTACCATTTGTCAAACGTACTCTCGCAACTTTACGCATCGCTGAGTTAGGTTTCTTTGGAGTTGTAGTGTAAACTCTCACACACACACCACGTCTTTGAGGACATGCATCTAGCGCAGGAGCTTTTCCTTTTACTACCAAAGTTTCCCTTCCTTTTCTAACTAATTGTTGAATTGTAGGCATTTTAATTCTATTTAAAAACTTTGTTGTGTAAATAATATATTTCACATTCACTGCTTTCTATGCAACTTACCAACTGTTAATCAAAAACTTAACCAACAACCAGAATACATCACATCCGAAAGACGCTGCAAAGTTACACAATTATTTCCAAAACGCAATCAACTATGGAATATTATTACTCTTTTCCAATTATTTAGCATTTGTTCATAAGACTCAAAACCAATACAATAGACTCAAAATAGAAATTAACCATACATTATAACAAAACGACATACAAACCATAAATTTATCACATTCTAAGTTTAAATTGAGATTGATTCAACCCTCAGAAAACACCTAAAACAGGAATAGTCCATACAGTTATTTTTCTACACATTCGAATATCTTATTGTACCCTTTTACTAAAAATCAAAAGAGTAAGAACAAAACTTAAGAATCAGCCGTTTTTAGCTTTACATAGCCCTCCTACTCTAGTTTACATGATATTATAGACAAATAAAAAGTAACACATAGACACAAAACAGACACACTTCAAAACCTCGTAAAGAAAAGCATTCTTGAAAAATTGTCTACGGGACTCAAACTGAAATACCATCGTAAAATTTCACATCAATATGATAAAGCTTAACTCCGGAAGCTTACTAAAATCGACTCAGCCCTAATAAAGGGATCAAAAGAATCAATCCTAACAAACTTAAAGAATCACTTATACAATCGCCCCTCCGCCCCTTCAGAAAGAAAAGAAACATGAACAGAAAAGAAAACAAAAAAGCAAAAATCCTTTTTAATACCACTAAAAACAGACGCACGCCTACCTACTTGTCGTAGGCCAACAGCATCCCTCAAAAAAAGCTCTTGAGGTTTGCAACAAAACCTAATGTAGTTCTTCAATAAACCTAATAAGGTTTTAAACTAAAACACATTAGGTTTTCATCTGAGCACTACTAAACATAAAAGAGGTATCAACTATTTGGAGTAAAAATAACCGCAAACTCTATTTTTGGAATACAACAACCCCCGAAAACAACCTCATATTTAAATCTTGAAAATGAAAACATCATTCAATCAGGTAGACTTAGTGTAAATCAAGGATGCAATTCAGACCAATCCATAAAACCCTAGACCATGAGAAAAAAAACAGACAGCATAAATCCAAAACAAAGGGACTTATAAGCAAGTAAGACCTATAAAACAACTTAGCCTAAATGAATTACATTCTTATATATCAAGCATTTCTTATATTTACACAAATAATTATTGTCACTTTCTATTCAACTAATTCAAATTAATATTTATATTGCAAACAATAACCTTACAACGCAGCAATACATTATGAGAAAAGCTATAACGCACAAATTGACACGTAATTTCAAAACTAAATGAAGAACAGTTATGAATACCAACACTACACAAATTAAAAACAAAGACATAGCAATAATTATACCCCAGAATTTAATTTGCGAATTGTCACAAAACCCACTAACAGAAGACTTGTATTTGATTTCTATCAAAAACTATACGGAGTCAAATCTTATCAACAACAAATCTGAAGACGAAGAAAGTTATTCTTTAATCTTTTGCTTTGCCGGAAAAATAAGAGTACATATATCTGAAGATGAGATTCAGATCAGAGAGAAAGAGTTCCTCATCTGTAAAACAGCATGCATAAAAGAGATTTCCCACATTAAGAGGAGAGACAATCTTGTATATATCATCCAATTTAATGGAAAGAAAGCACACTGCCTCATAAAAGAAGAGAATACTGCTTTCTCATTGGGGCTTACAGATGATATTACATCGGTTTATCTACACAAAATACAGGAAATTGTCCACTCTCTAGAAATGGGATATAGAAAAGAAAACATAGAATACATCTCAGGACAATTATGGACACTGCTCATATCTACAAAATATACAGAATTAGCAGTATCCGATATTATCTATCCAGATACGGATATAATAACAAAAGCGATAACGATAATGAAAGATCATATTGAGAAAAGACTTACACTCGAGGATCTAGCTTCAGAGTTAGACTACTCCCCTTCTCATCTATCTACATTATTTACAAAGAAAACAGGTGAAACACCTATTAACTACTACAATCAGTTGAAAATACAGCAAGCGGCAACGTATTTACAACGAACAAATATTCAGATCAAAGAAATTGCGAATCGACTGCAATTCTACGATGAATTCTATTTTTCAAAGGTATTTAAACGTTATATGGGCATAACCCCCTCAAAATTTAAAAAGAAATATTCTTTAATTATATCTGATTAAAAAAAGAATACCCCGCAACTTATCAGCCAATATTCTTCAAAAAAGAAAGGTCTGATAAGCTACGGGGATAAATATTTTAGTATGCTATATTCTAAATTTACAAACGCCTGATTGCCCTCAATAAATGAGAATGAGTACCTGTCGTTTTATGAATTATGCCAACATCGTCCAACGAATCAACATGTACATTTATGGATGCATGAATCACTCGGTTTGAGTCTAAAAGTATCCCTACGTGTGATATATCAGAGGATGATGTAGAACTAAAAAACAGCAAATCGCCTTGTTTTGCATCAGCCAAAGCATCTACCGTCGATCCTACTTCAACTTGCTGTCTTGCATCACGCGGTAACTCAAAACCATGAATCGCATACACTTGTTGAACAAACCCTGAGCAGTCAATACCCAACGTTGTTTTTCCACCCCACAAATAAGGCGCATTCTTAAAACTAAAAGCAGTTTCAAGAATCCCCTCCAAAGAAGCAGGATGAGTATTCACAACAAAAGTAGGATGAATTTGATACTCGCTACCATTGAATCCAAATCGCCCGTTTAGTTCATTGTATCCAATTAATCGGCTACCCAGTGGTAATCGGATAATTGAACGATCTGATAAATTAAAAACATCAGCTAATTGAGCAGTTGACATATATGTTGTTTTCAATTCTAAAAGTGATGTATCACCAACTAAATGAATTGAAGCTTTACAAACCCATCCTGAATAATTATCATATAAAGAGGTTACAAAATAAAATTCAGAATCCTCTTTTTCTACTAAAAGAATATCTCCAAAAAGATATTGAGTTACCATTTCACTTCTTTCAGAAGCTGAGAGTCTTGCTGCGACAAGCGGCTGCAAAACTACTCCATATTTATTTGATGTTGTATTCATTTTATTTAAAACGCTTTGCAAATTCATCATCTTCAATCATAGATACAATTATTGAACCATCAGGGCCAATATTTGGAGAACTTGATGAAAATAGATTTGCTATAAGATTATCCATTTCTTCCGTAGTGAGAGATTTACCTGATTGTATTGCTGCTGAACGAGCAAAAGACAAAGCCAATGTCTCTGTTATTTTATCATGCGCAGACAAGCCTGTTTCAAGAACATCATACAACGCGGACTTTAGCAATTCTATCGGATTTGCTTTATCCAAACCAACCGGCACTCCATTTATGGAATATGTATTATTTCCTAAATGAGCAAGATCAAACCCCATAAAATATAAATCGTCTAGAATTGTTGGCAACACTGCCGACTCTCCTGCTGTAAAACTTATCATTTCAGGAAACAGAAGCTTTTGTGATGCTGCCTTCTTTGATTTTAGGCTAGTCAAATATTGATCAAATAATATTCGAACATGTGCTCTATGCTGATCTACAATCATCAGTCCTGACTTGACCGATGTTATAATATACTTGTGCTTATATTGGATATAAAATACAGTTGGAATGCTTGGAAACAATTGCTGCTCCGGTGTTCCCTTTGACACAACTTCTACAGCACCCTCTGACTTCGTCGCTGATACAGTTATTGAAGATTGGAATGTTTCTTGACTATCCCACTGATTGAACTGAGAAGTAGGACTGAATGTATCAAAGCCTGTAGTAGGTCGAAAGCTAGAACTTTTACCGGCACTCATCTTTGACGGAAGATCGTTTGCCTTAGATGGTAATTCTAGCAAATCCTGACTCTCCAATACATTAGAAACCTTTGACTCAAAAGAAGTTTCTTCCATTTCGAAGTTTTCCTCATGCGGCAAACCAATTTCTTCTGTAGAACGGCCTTTTTCGAAACCTTCATACAATTTTTCCCAATCAAACTCTGGTCGTGAGAAATTAGATGAAGCATTAAACGGATTATATCCTTTATCGATTTCTACATTAGGAGTCGTAAATGGATTCTGTTGGTCGGAGTGAAAAACAGGAATATCAATCGAGTCATCCACATCAAAATTAATTGAAGGAACTGCATTTGATTTACCTAACGATTCTTTTACTGCGCTAGATAGTATTTGCCAAATAGGCTGTTCGTTTTCAAACTTTATTTCTGTCTTTGTAGGATGAATATTTACATCTATTGATGAAGGGTCTAAGTCGAAATATATAAAATAATTTGGCATCTCACCTGTTGAGATGATGTGCTCGTATGCATTCATCACTGCTTTATGAAAATACGGATGTTTCATAAAGCGATTATTTACAAAAAAGAATTGATGAGCTCCTCTCTTCTTGACAAAATCAGGCTTTCCTACAAAGCCACTTATATTAATTAAAGACGTTTTTACTTCAACTGGCAATAACTGTTGATTGACATTCTTCCCAAATATATTAAGAATACGTTGCTTAAGACCAGAAGATGGTAAATTATAGATTTCACCATCGTTATGAATCAATAAAAAAGAGACTTCCGAATAAACTAGTGCTATACGCTCAAATTCCGTAATAATATTACGAAACTCTGTCTCATTCGATTTCAAAAACTTTCGGCGAGCTGGAACATTAAAAAATAAATTCTTGATAGAAAAATTACTTCCTACTGCACATGCTATCGGCTCTTGCGATTCTACAGCAGAACCTGAAATTATCAAATGTGTTCCAAGCTCAGATGCCTCTTGACGACTTTTCAATTCAACGTGTGCAACGGCTGCGATCGAAGCAAGAGCCTCACCTCGAAAACCCATTGTTGTCAAAGCAAACAAATCATCAGCCTTAGATATCTTTGACGTTGCATGACGCTCAAATGCCATTCGTGCATCTGTCTCAGACATTCCTTTGCCGTTATCAATGACTTGAATTAACGTTTTCCCTGCATCTTTTATTACAACTTGAACCTCAGAAGCTCCAGCATCGACTGCATTCTCAACCAATTCTTTCACCACTGAGGCTGGACGTTGAATAACCTCACCTGCCGCTATTTGATTAGCGATACTTTCAGGAAGTAAATGTATAATGTCACTCATTAAAATTAATTTTAGAAGAATAAGTAACCCGCTAATATCAATAGCAGAATTAATATTACAGCTAAACGTATATTTGTTGAAACACGAGAATCGATGGTTTGACCTCGCATTTGCTTTTTCTTTATATGAGAAGTTCCTTCAACAAAAGAACCTTTCACTGTAGGCTGAAATTCCTCCTCTGGCATTTCCCCAAGCTCTTTCTTGATTTTAACGACACGCTCTTCGAGAGCCTCTTTGCGTTCATCGTAAAAAATTGGCTTATGCCCAAATTTCCTAGGTTTTCTATTTTGATAAAAGAAAAATAAACCCATAGCTGATTGTTTTTGGTATTGCTAATTTAGTGATTTTCTTTTTCTCTTCGGAGCCTCTTCTACTTTTCTTTTGACAACTCGAAAAAGATCTTCTTTATTTATCGGACGTATATAGTCAAACCATTGAAAGTTCTTTAAAAACCTGGCCTCTCTAGTTAAATCAGGAATTGGCGTCAATGTTCCCTGTGGACTAGGCCATATCTTCAATTTATCCAGTTTACTATCACGCATCCACATCGTCAGATATCCACTTTTAGTTTTGTTCATTCCTATGAAAGAGCCATTTTTATCATCTATCGGATAAAATACTGATTCAGCGTTGCCACTTACTTCAAGTCGTTCAACCGTTTGATTTTGAAAAAAAGCTTTGAGGTCTGAACCGCCTAATTGATTGTAACTAACAGAATCAATCTCTTGTATAGCAAAAGCTGATGCTATTACATGCGCCCAATCAATCGTACTATCGTTTAAAAATACCTCGATTGTATCTCCTGATAGCTGATATGTCTCATTCCACAAAATAGGATCTTGAAACATATACAGTACAGAGTCTTTTGAATTAAACTGCATCGAATCACAAACGCCCTGTAAATCTGGACGAAAAAACCTCACACCATGATAAGCTTTTATCTCTTTAAACTTTTCATCAATAGTGACCATAGTCATGGTATCAGCATGTAAAAATAATGTATCCTGCTGAGAATATTCATACAATAAGGCTGAGTCAGTTGCAAAAGCAAACTGTGTCTTCTCATTGTAATAACCATAATTACCGGTCAGCATGACTTGTTGGGCTGTATCTTTGATGGACATATTACCAAAAACCTCCCCAAAACCTAATTCTCTATTGTAGAATATAGAATCACCAGATAAAAGCTTCGTTCCCGAAACAACAACCGACTGATCTAAAAGCATTGATTCATTTGTTATGGTATTATACCACCCCAATGAAGAAATAATAGTTGCGCTATCTGAAACAATTTCAGAAGGGCCAAGTATTGTTGCGATTTTAGAATCGGTATTATACTTCAACGTATCCGAATACAATGTAAACTGAGGATTCTCAAGAACAACACTATCTTTAAATTCTGCAATTTTTGTATCGGGAGAGTATTGCCCATATATTGAACGAAGGGTATTCTCAGGATCCACAATTCTACCATGATCAAAGTAATAACCAATATTAATATATCGATCATAGTTTAAACTATCGGTATATAATGTTACATCTTTATTAATCATCCGAACATTATTTCTCAACTTAGCAATCTCAGTATTACCGTCATAGAACAGATAATCTCCATATATAAATAAGGTATCCCCCTGCTCCATTCTCACATTTGAAAATGCTTCTAAGGAGTTCGTTTGCTCAAAAAAGTACGCACTATCACAATACATGTATGAGTCATTGTGCCTAAATACAACATTACCTTTCAGAAACTTGGCTTCATTACGCAGTTGCTTATTAAACTCTAGAATATCAGTATGCTCCAAAAAGACTTTTGTTGTTTTACGATTAGGCAAATCTCCTATACTACTAATCGTATCGGCAGCTATAATAGTTGTATCGGACTCTGTAGTCACACCATTTATAACTTGGGCATGACTAACGCCAAACAGGCACAACATCCCAAGAATAAGGATATTGTGCCCGCTAAAAATATATTTCAATTTAAATCTCAACATGATAAATTAGAATCATTATTCTTTTATCCAACCTGGATACATAAAATCACACTTCACCCAATTTGGATTGATACGAATATATGTTTCTTTTTGCTTATTTGCAATCCATTTACTCAAGATATCTTCTTGCTTTTTTTGCTCTACAATTCGCTTTAACACCTGATAATCATCTGCCATATTCGCTCTATGCCCTGGTGTTCTCGTTTTAAGTTTTGCAATAGCTATAACATCTTTATTATTCTTCTCATTCTTCATTTTGAAAGGTTTTGAGAACTGTCCTGGCTCTAATGCATCAATAGCTCTTGCCACTTCTATTGGCAATTCACTCATTTCAAATTTAGGAGTACCATTTCTCTCATTTTCAGCTTTAGAGTTTACCATGATACCTTTATTATTCTTGGTGTCTTTATCGTATGAAACAAATAAAGCTGCATCTTCAAAAGAAAACTTATCGCTCAACATATCATTATATAAAGAATCCATCTTTACAACAGCATCTTCAATTTCTTTGTCAGATGGCTCTGGATTCAACAAAATATGACGAGTATTGATTCGATCTCCTCTTTTCTCAATAAGCTGAATAATATGGTAACCAAATTCAGTTTCAACAATTTTAGAAACTTTCTTATTATCATTTAGATTGAATGCGGCATTTGCATATTCAGGAGCTAACATTCCTTTACCACTAAAGCCTATTTCTCCACCGTAAATAGCACTACTTCTATCTTGAGAATACATACGTGCTAATGTTGAAAACTCTTGCTCTCCCGAATTAACACGCTCAGTAAAATCTCTGAGTCTAGCTTTTACAGCATCAATTTCTTGAATAGAGATTTTAGGCTCCATCGTAATTATCTGAACTTCGACCGTCATAGGAATATATGGAAGACTATCTTTGGGTAGCTCGTTATAATATCTGCGAACTTCCGATGGTGTGAGTTTAATATCACCCGTAATCTTTGATCTCATATTCTGTACGGTCTGTTGCTCTCGAATCATTTCCATTGTTTCTTCCCTGATTTGGGGAAGTGGCTTGTTCAGATACTCTTCCAGTTGTTCTTTAGAACCAGCTCTTTTAATCCTTTCAGCAATTGACTGATCTGCATACATTACAACTTGTGCCTCAGGAATCTCTATACTATCTAGTTTTGCCTGGTGCAGGAATAGTTTTTGCAATGCAATTTGCTCTGGTATTACACAATATGGATCACCATTAAACCTTTTACCTTCCTCACTCATTAGTAATCGCTGCATTTCAACGTCAGAACGCAAGATCGCATCATCACCGACAACCCATACGATCTCATCAATAACATTACTATCTTGTGCATTCGCAATAAAAGATACTGCAGCAAAAAGAAATAGACCAAAAAATCTTTTCATTGTCAATTAAGCTTTTTTTTAGCAACTGCAATATCAGGCGAATATTGAATTACACCTTTTCGCAGAGCATCATTATATAAATCCTCTTCTATACTTTTAATAAACTTCAAACGTTTCTGATTGATCAATAACTCTCTAATTGTCGGTTCAGCAAACTCATATGGAGCTACATTTCCAATCAAAAGAGTCTCTTTTATATTCAAAAAATATACAAACGAACTATCTGAAACCTCTATATTCTTTTTTTCATTCAAAAAACTAATCGGGTCTGAAACATGAATTGGAATTTTATCCATCACTTCATCGAAATCAACCCATTTGTCATAAAAATAATCGTATACAGATGCATTTTGTATACTATACTTTTCGATATTTTCAAGAGATCTTTCATTAGTTGACTTGTACCACTCGCGCATTTGACTCAAGTTAGGAGCATCAATCGGAATCTTTAGAAAAAGCCCTTTAATTATATTCTTGTCTAGTTTGAACCGTTCTTTATTCTCATCATAAAAAGTCCTTGTTTCAAGATCAGTTATCTCTGGTGACAACCTCTCATTTATCAACATTTCTTGATAAAGATTCAAAATCAATGATTTTTTATAATTCTCAACTAGCTGATCAATCTCTTTCTTTTGACTAGTTGTATTACGCTTTGCAACATCGTACAATAATTGCTCGATAATCCAATTCTTTACTAAATTGTCTACAGCAGCTATACTATCAACGCCAGAAATCCCTTTTGGAATAGATAATTCTATTTCTTCTTTAGTCAGTGACTGATCTTGTACAGTAACTACAACATCAGTCTTTAAAGGCTGAGTTGAATCATTACATGCAAATATAATCAAAATTAGAATTGTCAATAGAAATATTCTTTTCATAATCACTAAAAAGTAATTGTATGAGACTTAATGGATTTGTTTCTAACAAAACTACGATATGTATTTGAATCAACATCAAGTCTAGCAGCAAAAATTACATAAAAAAACGACATCAATCTACTAGCTATATTTATTAGCTAGATAGATTGATGTCGTATATCTTATCAAAAAGAATAGTATTATTCTCCTCTACTATAATTTGGCGCTTCTTGAGTAATAGCTACATCATGAGGGTGACTTTCTGCTACACCTGCATTTGTAATTCTAGTAAACTTAGCATGATGCAAAGTATCAATATCTTTAGCACCACAATATCCCATACCAGCTCTTAAGCCTCCGACCATCTGATAAAGAACTTCATAAAGAGATCCCTTGTATGGCACACGAGCAGAAATACCTTCCGGAACAAGTTTCTTCACATCGTCTTCAACATCTTGAAAGTATCTATCTTTAGAACCTTTTTGCATAGCATCTAAAGATCCCATACCTCTATATGATTTGAACTTACGACCATTATAGATAATAGTTTCACCAGGAGATTCTTCTACTCCGGCAAGTAAAGATCCCATCATAACTGATGCTCCACCAGCAGCTATAGCTTTTACTATATCACCAGAATAACGAAGACCACCATCTGCAATTAAAGGAACACCTGTTCCTTCCAATGCTTTTGAGCATTCATAAATAGCAGATAGTTGAGGTACACCAACACCGGCAATTACACGAGTTGTACAAATTGAACCCGGACCAATACCAACTTTTACGGCATCAGCTCCAGCATCAGCTAAAAATTTAGCAGCCTCGGCAGTTGCAATATTACCAACAACTACATCTAATTTTGGAAAAGCAGCTTTTGCTTTTTTCAAAACATCTACAACTCCTTTTGTATGTCCATGGGCTGTATCAATAACAATTGCATCGACACCAGCCTCGACAAGAGCCGAAATTCTTTCAAAGCTATCACCTGTCACTCCAACACCTGCTGCAACTCGAAGTCGACCTCTTTCATCTTTACATGCAAAAGGTTTATCTTGAGCTTTAGTAATATCTTTGTAAGTAATTAATCCGATAAGCTTACCGTTACAATCAACTACAGGTAGTTTCTCAATTTTATATTGTTGCAAAATCTCTTTTGCTGCATCTAAGTCAGTTGATTGATTCGTTGTAATCAAATTGTCTTTTGTCATTACTTCTTCTATCAATTTTGATTTGTCTGCAACAAATCGCAAATCTCTATTAGTGACAATACCGACAAGATTACGTTCCTCATCTACAACAGGAATCCCTCCAATTTTATATTCAGACATTATTGCCAATGCATCGGCAACACGCTTTCCTTTTGTTATTGTTACGGGATCATAAATCATACCATTCTCGGCACGTTTTACTGTTTGCACCTGACGAGCTTGTTCTGCGATACTCATATTTTTATGAATAACACCAATACCACCTTCGCGAGCAATAGCAATAGCCATCTTCGCCTCTGTAACGGTGTCCATCGCAGCCGAAACCATTGGGATATTTAAACGAATATTACGTGAGAACTGAGTCGATAAATCGACATTACGGGGAAGAACTTCTGAATACGCGGGGATTAACAAAACATCGTCAAATGTTAATCCATCCATAACTACTCTATCTGCAACAAATGACATAGCGAATGCTTTAAAATTTATTGCGTGCAAATATAGCAATTTACAAATAGCAATTCACATTCTAATTCAATAAAAAAATAAAAAGCTCTTCGATATCGAAGAGCTTTTTATTTTTTAAATTCTAATTGGCCATCTCTGATAAGAATTTAACACGAGCCAACCTAATTTCTTCTTCTGTGTAATCAGATCCTAATTCATTAATAGCCTCCTCTAGAGAGTCTGTTTCTGACTCCTTAAAATAATCATAGATGTCATTGATATGATCTTCATCCATAATTTCATTTAAGAAGTAGTCAATATTAATCTTCGTTCCTGAATAAACAATTGCTTCAATTTCATCTAGAAGTTCACTGAACTCTAATCCTTTTGTTATAGCAAGATCATCTAATGCTACTTTTCTATCTATACCTTGTACGATCGAAACCTTTAGCTTTGATTTGTTTGCAACCGTTCGAACACGTAAATCTTCAGGTCTTTCGATCTCATTTTCCTCTACATGCCTTTTAATCAATTGTACAAACTCTTGACCATAACGCTTAGCTTTACCCGCTCCTACACCTGGTATATTTTGCAGTTCATCTAATGTCACAGGATATGTTGTTGCCATAGCCTCCAATGACGGATCTTGAAATATAACAAAAGGAGGCACATCCAATTTTTTTGAAAGTTTCTTACGCAAATCTTTCATCATCGAATATAAAACAGGGTCTACAGCACATGTTGCACCACCGCGCACCTGAACTTCCTCTTCCTCTTCTTCAAAATCATTATCTTCAACTATCTTGAACGAAACTGGCTTCTTCATAAACTTCTTCCCAGCTTCGGTCAATTTCAACAAGCCATAATTCTCGATATCCTTATCTAAATATCCATTAATTAGTGCTTGACGAATAACAGCGTTCCAAGTTTTCTCTTCTTGATCTACACCCGAGCCAAAAATATCGAGCTCATGATGTCCATAAGATTCAATTTCAGACGTTTCTTTTCCTAACAGAATATTAACAACATATTCCGCTTTAAACTTTTCCTTTAGTACAGAGACTGCCTCTAGTACCGTAACCAATAATTCCTGTGCTTCCACTTTCTTTTTCGGGTTCAAACAATTATCACAACTACCACAATTCTCCTCTGTATATTCTTCACCGAAATAATGAAGTAAAACTTTCCGTCGACAAACAGAACTTTCAGCATAAGCAGCCGTCTCGAGCAACAACTGCTTTCCTATTTCCTGCTCAGCAACAGGCTTCCCTTGCATAAACTTTTCTAGCTTTTGAAGATCTTTTAATGTATAAAAGGCTATACAACGCCCTTCACCACCATCTCTTCCAGCTCGCCCTGTTTCTTGATAATAACCTTCAAGACTTTTAGGGATATCATAGTGTATTACATAGCGAACATCTGGTTTATCAATCCCCATCCCAAATGCTATTGTCGCAACAACAACTTGTGCATTTTCCCGTAAGAAAGCATCTTGATTCGCTGAACGTATGGATGAATCCATTCCTGCATGATAAGGTAAAGCAGCAATCCCATTAGCTTTAAGAATATCGGTAAATTCTTCGACCTTCTTTCTACTAAGACAGTAAATTATTCCAGACTTTCCTTCTTGAGACTTTATAAACTTAATAATATCCCTATCGATATTTACGGTCTTAGGTCTTATCTCGTAATATAAATTCTCTCTATTAAAGGATGACTTAAATACTTTTGCATCCATCATACCCAAATTCTTTTGAATATCATGTTGCACCTTCGGTGTTGCTGTAGCAGTAAGAGCTATTAAAGGTCTTTTCCCTATTTCATTTATTATAGGACGAATCCGTCTATACTCAGGTCGAAAATCGTGCCCCCACTCAGAAATACAATGTGCTTCATCGACAGCATAAAAAGATATCTTTATTTGTCGAAGAAATTCTACATTTTCTTCCTTTGTCAAAGACTCAGGAGCGACATAAAGTAGTTTTGTTTTTCCACTTAATATATCTCCTTTGACCTGATCAATAGCAGTTTTATTTAATGATGAGTTAATAAAATGAGCTATTCCCTCCTTTTCGCTGAAGTTTCGCATGGCATCCACTTGATTCTTCATTAATGCAATTAACGGAGAGATAACTATAGCTGTCCCTTCCATCATAAGCGAAGGAAGCTGATAACAAAGTGACTTACCTCCACCCGTGGGCATCAATACAAATGTATCATTTTCGACAAGCAGATTTTGAATAACTGCTTCCTGATTCCCTTTAAAAGTTCCAAAGCCAAAGTTCTTCTTTAGCTCATTCACTAGATATTCTTTATTCGCCATGCTTGAGAATTTAACGCTATTCTGCCTGCAAACTATTTAAATCTGCTTTATCAAGTTGTTTTTGCGCATACTCTTTAGTAATATGCAGCTCATTTTCTTCCGTCGAAGGCATCGAGAACATATCATCCATCATGATCGTTTCGACAATCGAACGTAATCCACGAGCTCCCAATTTGTATTCAATCGCCTTATCTACAATATAATCAAACACATCAGTATCAAAAGATAGCTTAACACCATCCATCTCAAATAATTTGATATACTGTTTTATTATAGAGTTCTTTGGCTCTGTCAGTATTCGAGATAAAGTATCTCGATCCAATGGGTTCAAATAAGTCAATATTGGCAAACGTCCAATAATTTCAGGAATCAGACCAAACGACTTTAAGTCTCCAGGACGAATATATTTAAGTAAATTAGAATGATCAACTTGTGTATTCTTATTACTTGCAGAATATCCAACTGAACGAGTATTTAGTCTTTGAGCTATTTTCTTCTCAATCCCATCAAAAGCCCCTCCACAAATAAACAAAATATTCTTAGTGTCAACCTGAATCATTGGAGCGTCAGGATGTTTTCGACCTCCTTGTGGTGGAACATTAACAACAGAACCTTCTAATAACTTTAGCAAACCTTGCTGTACCCCTTCACCACTTACATCTCTTGTAATTGATGGATTATCTCCTTTACGAGCAATTTTATCTATTTCGTCGATAAAAACAATTCCTTTTTCTGCTGCTTTCACATCATAATTTGCGACTTGCAACAATCTCGTCAACAAAGATTCGATATCTTCACCAACATATCCAGCCTGCGTTAACACTGTAGCATCTACAATTGTAAAAGGAACATGTAAGAGCTTTGCTATTGTACGAGCGAGAAGAGTTTTCCCTGTTCCGGTAGAGCCTACCATAACAATATTAGATTTCTCAATCTCGACATCTTCTGAAGACAACGGCTGCATCAATCGCTTATAATGATTATATACCGCAACAGACAAGTATCTTTTTGCCTCGTCTTGACCTACTACATAACCATCTAAAAATTCCTTGATTTCTTTTGGCTTAGGAAGTTCTGCTAGATCAAATCCAGATTGTGACTTTTTCTTTAGCTTTGAATCCTCTTGCACAATATCATAGGCTTGTGTAGCACATGCATCACAAATTGCACCATTTACTCCGGTAATTAATAGATTGACATCTTTCCCTGTTTTACCACAGAAGGTACAACGATCTCCACTTTTAGCCATTCTAAAATCCTTAGTTATATTATTTATTTCTAATCAAAACGTCATCAATCATGCCATAAGCTTTTGCTTCTGCTGCTGTCATCCAATAGTCGCGATCTGCATCTTTTTCGATCACATCAATTGATTGACCAGAATGATCGGAAATAATTGTATAAAGTTCTTTTTTTACTTTTGCGATTTCACGCGCTGTAATTTCAATATCAGAAGCTTGACCTTGAACACCACCCAAAGGTTGGTGAATCATAACACGAGAATGTTTCAACGCAAAACGCTTACCCTTTGCTCCTGCAACGAGTAGAACCGCAGCCATTGACGCCGCTATACCTGTACATATCGTTGACACCTCACTGTTTATAAATTGCATCGTATCGTAAATACCATAACCCGCATAAACAGATCCTCCAGGAGAGTTTATATAAATCGAAATATCCTTACCTGGATCACTAGAGTCTAAATATAAAAGTTGAGCTTGAATTACGTTCGCAGTATAATCATCAACACCGGTACCTAAAAAGATGATACGATCCATCATCAAACGTGAAAAGACATCCATCTGAGCTACATTTAGCTGACGCTCTTCAATAATTGTAGGAGAAATATAACTACTAGTGATATTCATATAGCTGTCTAACGCATTACCATTCATCCCTAGATGCTTGGTCGCATATTTTCTAAAATCGCTCATAGTACTGTTTGAATTTTATTTTTCTATTTTCATGACCGTCTATTTATCTACCCGTCATGTTGATAACAAAGTTATAAATAAAAATCCGAATGCCACAAACGAATAAGAAGCGTCAAATATATTTTTTACAGATTATATAGATAAAAAAATAGGGGTGCAAATCCACAGATATGCACCCCTATGATTATAATTGACTACTTACGCAAAAAGATTCTTAAATTCTTCAATTGTAATAGTTTTTTCGTCTAGAGAAACTTTTTCTTTGATGCTTGCAACAATCTTCTCTTCAATAGCTCTATCAACAATATTACGAGCTGTATTTTTATCCTTCATCATGTCTTTTGCATAGTTTTCAAGAACATCTTCAGGAATACTGATCATACCATATTGAGCAAACTGAGCTTTTGCTACTTTTTTACCTAGAGCTAAGAAATCTGCCTCTTCAACTTTCAAAGAGTTATCTTTGATGATTTGCTCTTTAATAAGGTGAAACTTAAGGTCATTAATCATTGCAGGATATTCTTCCTCAATTGCTTCTGGAGTTTTATCTTCTCCGCTAGCAAGCAACCAACGTTTCAAGAACGCATCAGGGAATTGCAAATCACCCACTTTCGCCATCAATACTTCTTTAGCATCAACTAAGAAACGGAAGTCGCTCTCTGGAGCCATTTGCTCTTGCAAAGCTTCGCGTACTTTTGCAACAAATTCTTCTTCTGTTGTCACAGTATCTTTTCCAAATACTCTATCAAATAATTCTTGATTCAATTGAGCCTCTTGATAACGAGTAATTTCTTCGATTTCAAAGCTAAAGTTTGAAGTAATATTTGCAGCTTCTTCCTTGCTTACTCTTAAGAACGAAGCAATTTCAGCTTCAGCATTGTCATATGCTTTTGCAGGATTGAATACAATCACTGAGTTTTTAGCTGCATTAGCAAATTTTGCTTTTTCTTCTTCATTCTTCATATATGAAGACATCAAAACAGCGCCTTCAATACGAATACCACCTTCTTTTGGTTCATTATTTTCATCCAACTCTACAACTGTACCTTTTACAAGGTCTTTTTCTTCTGTTGCAGCATCAACTTGAACATATGTACCAAAATTTGATTTGTAAGCATCGATTTGGTTATTAACCATTTCATCGTCTACAGCAACATTGTAATAAACAATCTTGTCATCTTTGCTTAGATTGATTTTGATTTCAGGAGCTAATGCGATATCAAAAGCGAAATCGTAATCTTCTTGAGTATCAAAGTCAAAATCAGCTTGTTGTTCTGATGGAAGTGGCTCTCCTAAAATATTAATTTTATTTTCACGGATGTAGCCATATAGTTTTTCACCAACCAATTTATTGATTTCGTCAATCTTGATTGATTTACCATACATTTTTTTCAACATTCCCATTGGCGCCATACCTTTACGGAACCCAGGAACATTTGCTTTTTTACGGAATGTTTTTAAAGCCTCATCAACTTTTGGTTGGTAATCTGCTTTAGCGATTTCAATATTAATGATACCGTTTACAGTATCAATATTTTTAAGCGAAACGTTCATTACTTATGCTTATTTAATTATTATACGTGTCGAATATTAGCAATGCAAAAATAAATCGAATCTTTCAATAAATCAAATTATAAGATCTTTTACTTATCGCTCAAAAAGTATTTTTTAAATCTGACTTTTAATTGAATATCAAAAATTATTGTATTTCTTTGCATGTGTAGAAATAGAGGGTTCTAACAATCGATGAATTTAAGATATCACTAATTGATATAATAAATTCAGGTTTGAATATTATGAACTATCGGCTATTATCTATGTTTTATTATCATCTAATTTATACAACATGAATATTTACATTGGAAACTTGAACTACCGTATTCAAGAATCAGATCTAAAACAAGTTATGGAAGAATATGGAGAAGTTAGCTCCATCAAACTTATCAAAGACAGAGAAACTGGTCGCTCAAAAGGTTTTGCATTTGTTGAAATGCCAAACAATGAAGAAGCTCTTAAAGCTATTAGCGAATTAAATCAAGCAGAGTTTGACGGACGTCAAATGGTTGTTAAAGAAGCATTACCTAGACAATAGTTCTTTACAAACAAAATAAGTAAAATACCTCTGTTACCCAACAGGGGTTTTTTCATAAAAAAAATTCATTCTTAAATGTTTAGAGGGATATTATCTCAACAATCTATTGGTACAATATTTATTGCTGTTTTTTTATCGATCATAGTCGGATCTCTTTCAGCATCTCTTCTTATCGATCTAATTTGCCATATTCATTCAAATGCACATGAATATCCTTTCACTCAAGCTAGCACATACTTGTTAGAACACACGAATGTACTACGCACAGCACAACTCATTCAAAGCACATTTACATTTCTTTTACCCGCAATCTTCATTGCTAATTTAATCAGTAGAAAACCCTCCTCATTCTTAAATCTCAACACAACAAGTTCCACTTCAAAGTATGCATTGTCCGGAGTATGCATTGTTATACTTTTACCTATAATTTCATTCACAGCTCTGATAAATGAATCAATATCTCTTCCTCATTACCTTGAGCCAATTGAACTAGTTTTTCAGAAATGGGAGACTCAGGCAAAAGAACTAACATCGATGCTTATCGACACGAATAATCCGGCTGAAATTGGCTATAACTACCTCATCATTGCCGTAATCGCAGCCGTTACAGAGGAATTCTTGTTTAGAGGAGTTATTCAAAACGTATTGGTAAAGAGACTAAAAAATCATCATTTTGCCATATGGATTGCTGCTGCCATATTTAGTTTCACCCACTTTCAAATATATGGATTTATTCCACGACTTATCCTTGGCGCTTACCTAGGTTATCTTCTCTATTGGACAAGATGCTTATATATTCCTATTTTTGCACATTTTTGCAACAATGCATTTACACTCACAGTAATGTATGGATTTCATAGTAACATATCAAACTCCCAAAACTCGCCCACGCTAAATATTTCAGAATCAATATTTTTGTCTATACCAGCGATTATAATTTTCTTTTGGCTTATTAAAAGTCTAAAGCAGAATTCAGAATAAAAATAAAGCTATCTATTATGAAATAGATAGCTTTACATCATTTATATCACTCAAAAACTCGTCTTCTCAATTGAAAATCTTTTCCTAAATACTTCTCGCGTACAATCTCATTTTCGGCAAGCTCTTCAGCTGTGCCCTGAAACAATACCTTACCCTCAAATAATAAGTATGCACGATCTGTAATACTTAACGTTTCATACACGTTATGATCTGTGATTAAGATACCTATATTTTTATGTTTTAGCTTAGCTACAATATATTGAATATCCTGAACAGCTATGGGATCGACACCCGCAAATGGCTCATCCAACATGATGAATTTTGGATTGATTGCAAGACATCTCGCAATCTCGGCGCGACGTCTTTCTCCTCCTGACAATTGATCCCCTAAATTTTTCCTAACTTTATTAAGTCGAAACTCAGAAATCAAACTTTCTAATTTCTCTTTCTGATATTCTTTGGTTGTATTAGTCATCTCAAGTACAGATCGAATATTATCTTCTACTGACATCTTTCTAAAAATAGATGCCTCCTGAGCCAAATAACCTATTCCATTCTGTGCTCGCTTATAAACAGGATACTCTGTAATATCTTTATCATTTAAAAAGATACGACCTTCATTTGGAGTAACCAGACCTGTAGTCATGTAGAATGTCGTTGTTTTACCAGCCCCATTAGGACCTAATAACCCTACGATTTCCCCCTGCTTCACATTTATTGAAACATGATTCACCACAGTTCTTGTTCTATATTTCTTGACTAAGTCCTCAGTCCTTAGCACCATTTGTTCACCGTCTACCATATCTAGAGATTTAAGGCAAATGTAATAAAAATGAAAGTTACAGGCCGTATTATCAGCATAAAAACAGTTATTTCATATAGTTTTTTAAAGCTTTGAAAACTCATCTTTTTAGACCGAAGCATCTCTTTCTGCCAATTATTATGTAAGTTTGTGACTTCATTTATATTGTCTTGAGACAATATATTAATTAAAAATGCTACATGGAAGCTTTACACAGACTTGGAGAATATACATTACTCATAAAAAAAGCTATTTCCATCCCAGACAGATGGAG
Source organism: Tannerellaceae bacterium (assembly GCA_051656605.1). GTDB lineage: Bacteria > Bacteroidota > Bacteroidia > Bacteroidales > CAMTPD01 > UBA12018. Next base: position 58,736 of record JBOGCF010000013.1, read on the forward strand.
TATGTTTTTTCGACAACTAATTAAAGAAATCTATAAATTAGGAGTGGACTCTTTATGGATTGTTGTTATCATCTCATTATTCATTGGTACAGTTATCGCAATCCAAATATCACTAAATATCAGCTCTCCGCTTATTCCAAAGTTCACCATTGGTTATTCGACACGTGAAATTATCTTATTGGAGTTTTCATCATCAATTATGTGTTTGATTTTAGCTGGAAAAGTCGGATCAAACATCGCATCCGAGATCGGAACAATGCGGGTAACCGAACAAATTGATGCAATGGAAATAATGGGGGTTAATTCGGCAAACTTTTTACTCATGCCTAAGATTGCGGGCTTAATGATTTTTATTCCGGTACTTGTTGTCTTCAGTATGTTTTGTGGTATTATTGGCGGATACCTCGCCAGTTATATGACCACAGCTCTACCGACAAGTGATTATGAATACGGCCTTCAATATTTTTTCAATGAATTCTACGTTTGGTACTCAATTGTAAAATCTATAATTTTTGCATTTATCATTTCATCAATTGCATCATACTTTGGTTATTACGTAAAAGGTGGAGCCTTAGAAGTAGGAAAAGCAAGTACAAACGCAGTCGTTATGAGCAGTATTCTTATTCTTCTTGCCGATGTTCTTTTAACACAATTAATGCTTGCGTAATCATGATTGAAGTTCAACACATAATTAAATCATTTGAAGGGCGTATTGTCTTAAATGATATCAGCACTGTCTTCGAGAAAGGCAAAACAAATTTGATTATCGGACGCAGTGGTTCTGGTAAAACAGTCTTTATGAAAAATATCATTGGACTTATGAAGCCTGACTCCGGTAAAATCTTATATGACGGAAGAAACCTTCCTCAAATGGGAAAGCAAGAACTTAACGCTCTTCGAAAAGAAATGGGAATGTTATTCCAAGGTTCTGCCTTATTCGACTCTATGACTGTTCTTGAAAACGTAATGTTTCCACTCGATATGTTTTCAAAAGACACGAATAAAGAAAAGCTCAAACGAGCTCAATTTTGCTTAGAGCGTGTAAACTTAAAGGATGCAGGACATCTTTATCCCTCGGAAATTAGTGGAGGGATGATGAAACGTGCTGCTATTGCCAGAGCGATCTCTCTTAATCCAAAATATTTGTTTTGTGATGAGCCAAACTCTGGTCTTGACCCTAAAACGTCACTCATCATTGATGACCTAATCCATGATATTACACAAGAGTACAACATGACAACTGTTATCAATACGCACGACATGAACTCTGTAATGAATATTGGTGATAATATTATCTTTATTAAAGAAGGAATGATGGAGTGGCAAGGAAACAGCAAACAAGTAATGTCGTCTACAAATAAAGCATTGAACGACTTTGTTTTTGCTTCTGATTTATTTAGAAAAGTAAAAGAAGTAGAGAATGCTTCTGAAGAAATAATATAACTAAAAAAAAGGAATCGAGGCTAACTGTTAATTCAATTAGCCTCGATTTGTTTTTATAATATTGGTGTCAGGTATTTAGAAAGCAAATACCCTCCCACAATTAACCATATAAATAAGACAAATGCCAATAAAAATGGCTTTGGTCCAGCCTTCTTAAACTTATCAAAACTTGTCTCTACCCCCAATGCAGTCATAGCCATTGTAAGCATAAATGTATCAATATAATTAAAGCTATCTACAACAAGAGATGGCAATAGATCCAATGAATTAAACCCAATTACAGCTAAAAAGCCAAAAGCAAACCAAGGAATCGTAACTTTGGGTCGCACCTTTTTTCCTTCACCTTCATAAGCTGTTCCTTCTGATATATCCTGATTATTTGTGATCAACAAGCCCAATATCAACAAGAATGGTGCTAACATCATCACCCGAATCATTTTTACAATAATAGAAACGGATGCAATTTCTTGAGTCATAGAGTTCCCTGCTCCTACCGCATGAGCGACTTCATGCATCGTCGAACCTGTATATATCCCCATCTCTGTAGGAGATAAATCTATTATTCCAGCTTTATAAAGAACCGGATATAGAAACATCGCGATCGTTCCAAAAATTACAACGGTTGAAACAGCAACTGCTGTTTTATGAGGTTTACTTTGAAGCACAGGCTCTGTTCCTAGCACTGCTGCTGCTCCACAAATAGCGCTACCGGCAGACGTTAGAATAGTCATATCGCGATCCATCTTCAAAAGTTTTCCAACAAACATTCCGATTGCCAAAGTCCCTACAACTATAATTAAGTCAATTATTATTGCAGCAAATCCAACATCTAATACACTTTGAAAAGTCAATCGGAATCCATATAAAATAATTGCCCAACGTAGGATCGATTTCGTACAAAACTGGATTCCGGGTATCCATGCTGGGGGCAAATGACTACGCAAGCTATTTGCATAAATCATCCCAATTATAATCCCTACAATGAGGGGACTTAAAGACAATTGCTTTATGAAGTCCACTTCTGCCAAATAGAATGCAGCAAATGAGAACAGAATAATAAGAAGTATTCCGTGAATTGTGTGATGTCGATTTTTCTTAGTAAACATAGCTTTCCAATCTTATATACTTCTATAAACAAGCATTGTAACAATATAGATGAAAAGAATAACACAAATAAACGAATATTATCAAGTAAAAAAAGGTTGCATCCATTCGTAATAGATACAACCTTGATAATAAATATATGAAGAGTATGTTGTTACTTCATATTCTTTAATTCGTCAGCACAAATCTCTAATTGCTCATACCATTCACTGCCAAACTTACGAATCAGCGGTTCTTTTAAAAACTTGTAAACAGGCAATCCTTCTTTTTGACCAAGAATTTCCGCTGCTTTACAAACCGACCATCTGTGATAATTAACTGCAGTAAATTCTCTATATTTTTCGAGTCGAATTGGATAAAGATGGCAAGAAATAGGCTTATAAAAGTCAACCTTACCTTCACGATAAGCTTTTTCAATTGCACACTTACACATTCCAGAAGTATCATAGCACGTAAAAACACAATCTTTTCCATTTACGATAGATGTCACCATGTCTCCATCCACATCTTCATAAGCTACTCCTTGCGCGTTGATTACTGCTTTCGCTTCTTCCGAAAGATCATCCCATACAATGGGAAGGACAGCCTCTAGTTTTGCAACCTCATCATCTTCTAAAGGTGCACCAGATTCACCTTCTACACAACACTCACCTTTGCATTTATCCAAATCGCAAATAAACTTTGCGTCAAACACATCCAGACTTATAATTGTATCATCTATTTGAACCATATATTGTTTGTTTTAATTTATATTCACTTCGCTTTAAAAAACTACTCTATATAGACTTGATATATAAAGAAATAGGTGTCGAACATCTACTTTGTCCGACACCTATACTATATCTAAGAATGAACTTACTTGATCAATGAATGACCTGTCATTTCCTCTGGTTGTTCAATACCTAAAATAGTACAAATTGAAGGAGCTACGTCCGCCAATACACCTGCTTCTACTTTAGCATCTTTGTTTTCTGTAACATAAACAAATGGAACCGGATTCAAAGAGTGAGCTGTATTAACAGATCCATCTTGATTCATTGCATTATCAGCATTTCCGTGGTCTGCAATAATAATTGTCTCGTAACCATTTGCTTTAGCTGCTTCAACTGTATCTTTCAAACAATCATCTACAGTTTTTACTGCTTTTTCGATCGCTTCATAAATACCGGTATGACCTACCATGTCACCATTTGCATAGTTTACAACGATAAAGTCAAACTTCTGCTTTTCGATTTCAGCAACAAGAGCATCCTTTACTTCGTATGCACTCATCTCTGGTTGAAGATCATAAGTTGCAACCTTTGGAGATGCAATCAAAATACGCTCTTCTCCTGGGAATTCAGACTCACGTCCGCCGTTAAAGAAGAATGTAACGTGAGCATATTTTTCTGTTTCAGCAATATGCAACTGCGTCATACCCTTGCTCGAAAGCAATTCTCCTAACGTGTTTGACACATTGTCTTTATCAAAGAGAATATGCACATCCTTGTAATTCGGATCATAAGGAGTCATTGTATAGAACTGAATTCCTGGAATTGTATGCATTCCTTCTTCCGGCATATCTTGTTGAGACAGCACAACCGTTAGTTCTTTTGCGCGGTCATTACGGTAGTTGAAGAAAATAACAACGTCACCTTCTTGAATTGTTGCAACAGGAGCACCGTTTTCAACATGTACAATAGGTTTGATAAACTCATCAGTGATACCTTCTGCATAAGAATCTTCAATGGCTTTTACCATATCTTCAGCAGGAGTACCTTTTCCGTTTACCAATAAGTCATACGCTTCTTTTACACGTTCCCAACGTTTATCACGGTCCATCGCATAATAACGACCGATCATTGATGCAATCTTACCACCTGATGTTTTCAAGTGATTTTCCAATTGCTCGATAAATCCTTTACCACTTTTCGGATCGGTATCACGACCATCCATAAAACAGTGAACAAATGACTTATCAATGCCATATTCTTTTGAAATATCACAAAGCTTGAATAAATGCTCTAAAGAACTGTGTACACCACCATCAGAAACAAGTCCTATAAAGTGGATTTGTTTGCCGTTTTCTTTAGCGTAGCTATATGCTTTTTTGATTTCCGGATTATCTTGAATTGTATTTTGACGACAAGCAATATTAATCTTTACCAAGTCTTGATAAAGAACGCGACCTGCACCAATATTTAAGTGACCAACTTCCGAGTTACCCATCTGACCTTCAGGCAAACCTACATTTTCACCAGAAGCTTGAAGCTCTGTTGTTGGATAAGTATTTACAAGATAGTCCCAATATGGTGTAGATGTTTTTGAGATTACATCAGCGTTTGATTTATCACCGATACCCCAACCGTCGCAGATTATTAAAAGCGCTTTTTTGCTCATGACTAATCTATTAAGAGTTTAATTATATTGATTTTAAAGCAACGCAAAGATAATCAATTCCAAAGAATTATTTTTGTTATCACTCCATCTCTTTTGCATTAATTACGAATATGACACACAATACATTAATTGCAAAAGTTGTAATTTTGAATATGAATAAGAATCTGCATATCCATCCCGAACTTGGAGCCATTGAGTTATCCCATAGCAAAAGAGCCAAAAACTACATTATCAAACTAGGAGAAAACGGCTTGATAGCAACGATCCCCAACAAGGGATCTATTGACGAATTAAACATCATTCTTCAAAAAAACAAAGCGAAGTTTGCACTGTGGATGAAACACAAAGAAACAACCTCATTCATAATCGACAATCAAACCAAACTGAAAACACTTACCTTTTCACTACAGGTATCTCTTTCAGATAATAAACGGTATACTGCTTACATTAAAGAAAGCGTTTTACATCTACATTACCCAAAGCAAATTGACCTTTATGCCGCTTCAACTCAAGAAACCTTACGAAACATGATCGTTGGAGCACTCAAGCATGAAGCAAAGCTTTTCTTGCCCGTTCGTCTAAAGATTCTTGCCGACAAGTTTGGTTTTGAATACAATGACGTTCGAATTAAAGATGTAAAAACCAGATGGGGTAGTTGTAGTTCTCATAAAAACATCAATCTTTCTTTTCGACTTATGTTACTACCAATACATCTGATTGACTACGTATTGCTACATGAACTTTGTCACACCATCGAACTAAATCATAGCGATCGTTTTTGGAGGCTAATGGATAAAACAACAAACGGAACTGCTAAGCTGCTAAGAGCAGAACTTAAACAATTCCGTATTGTGCTATAAATTTTAAAATATCACTTCCTTTCAAAAGCCGCATCAAAGGCGAGTGTTGACGGGGCAAAGTCGAGCATTCGAACAAACTCACAAGATTCTTTTGCTCCGTATTCTCGATCCATTCCGCTATCTTCCCATTCTACCGATAATGGTCCTTGATATCCTATATCATTAAGAGCACGGATTATTTCTTCAAAATTGATATTGCCGCGTCCCAAACTTCTAAAATTCCAGAATCGACGGTAATCTCCAAATGGAAGAAACCCACCAAACACACCACCTTCAGTTGGCGTATCACTCCAATAAACATCTTTCATATGCACATGAAAGATCCGATTATGGAATCGTCGAATAAACTTTATATAATCGACACCTTGATATCCAAGATGACTTGGATCAAAGTTAAATCCAAATACCGGATCATAGTCGATTGCCGACAATGCTCTTTCTGCTGTTACAATATCAAAAGCGATCTCTGTTGGATGAACTTCTAAAGCGAACCGAACTCCTAGCTTTCTAAACTCATCGAGTATCGGTATAAACCGTTTTGAGAAATCATGAAATCCTTCATCAATCATCTCTGTTGTAACAGGTGGAAACGAATAAAGTAATGGCCAAATTGAGCTTCCTGTAAAACCTAATACAGTATCCACACCTAACAAAGAAGCAGCATTTGCGGCTTTTATCAGGTAGTTTGAAGCTCTTTCTTTCACACCATCCTCGTCTCCATCGCCCCAAATCTCTTGAGGTAAAATAGCTTTATGTCTTTCATCTATTCGATCACAAATAGCCTGACTTACTAAATGGGCCGATATTGCATAAACTTCTAGTTCATAACGCTCTAGAAGCTCAAGAACTCCTTGATAATATCCAACATCTGTTTGCGTAACATCTAGATGAGCCGGTAATCCTAGCTCCAATCCATCATATCCAAACTCCTTTGCTTTTACACAAACTTCCTCCAAGGATAAATCACCCCATTGCAATGTACAAAGTGTTACTGGTCTGCTCATAATTTGATTCAAGGTCTATTTTAATTAATCATTTTAGTCAATAAACTTAGTCCATTTTGCTTCGCTTTGAGAAGAAGCTACAACAGTTTCGATAAACTTCATACCGCGCACTCCATCTTCAACAGTAGGAAAGTCAAGATATTCGGCACGAGGCTTCTTCCCTCTTTTTATACTATGCAATGCCAGTGCGAAGTTTCTATAAATATTCGCAAAAGCTTCAATATAACCTTCAGGGTGTCCGGCAGGTGTGCGCGTATTAAAGCGAGCTAATGCCGACAAGTAGTGCTGACCAACACGAAGCATTTGAGTCGGTTTATCCGGCCATTTTAGTAGCATCGTATTGGGATCATGTTGATTCCACTCTAAACTACCCTTATCGCCATAAATTCGAATCTTTAGATTATTTTCTTCTCCTATTGCAATTTGTGAAGCCATTAACACACATTTAGCACCGCCTTCGTATCGAATCAATACAGCACCATCATCATCCAACAGTCGACCTGGCACAAAGGTATTTAGTTCTGCACACACCTCCGTTGCTTTCAACCCCGTAATATACTCTACCAAGTTAAAGCAATGCGTTCCAATATCCCCCATACAACCGGCTTTTCCCGAGCGCTTTGGATCAACCCTCCATGCTGCTTGCTTATTATTGTCTGCAATATCTTGTGCTAACCAACCTTGCGGATATTCTACATAAATTCTGCGAAGATTACCTAACTCTCCTTTGCGAATACGCTCTTTTGCCTCTTTCACCATCGGATATCCTGTGTAAGTATGCGTTACTGCAAAAAGCAATCCTGATTCTTTTGCCTTCTTTTCCAATAATAAAGCCTCTTCCAAGCTAAAGGTCATCGGCTTATCTAATATAACGTGGAATCCTTTTTCTAAAGCTAACATTGCCGGCTCAAAATGCAAATGATTCGGAGTAACAATGGAAATGAAGTCTATTCGCTCTCCATCGGGCATTTTAGCCTCTTCCTCAATCATCTCTCGGTAGTTTTCATAAATCCTGCCTTCATGCATAAAAAGAGACTTCCCTGTTGCAATAGAGTTTGAAAAATTGGAACTAAAACATCCACTCACTAATTTTATTTCTCCGTCTAGAAAGGCTGCGATTCGATGAATGGCTCCTATAAAAGAACCCGAACCTCCACCAATCATCCCCATTTTTATCTTCTTTTTCATAACTCACTGATTTAAGTATTTTTCTATAGCTACAAATCTAACCATTTGAATGATTATTCAAAATAAATAACCAACAAATATTTATTGTAACAATTTATCAATGAATAAAGTAATCTATAATGTCTTATATTTTTCCCACAAACAAGAATTAACAGCTCGCCAAAAATAACAGATTAAATAAATAATTAATTCGCAATATCCTTTTTTAATAATATTATTTTATTTTTATTTGCGTATAATCTTTTAATAATACTATTACAATCACAAAACCATGAAAAACAGACACTTGTTTTTTATCGCAGCATGCTCACTACTTGTAGCATCTTGTTCGAATCCAGTAGAAACAACCATCAAAGGAGAAACCTATGAGAAAAACTTCTCTTTTACATTCAAAAGTGAAGTATCTCCATTCTCGACAAAAGGTTCATCCGGAATTCCTTTCTTTAATATTCCGGATCCTACAACTAAAGCTGATGAAGTTGTTGATCCACCAACACCTCCACCTCCAACTCCGCCGGTATTAGCTGCACCAACAGTCATTCAAAAATATCTTTACATTGATGATATCCTTCTCGAAAAAGGAGCTATATTCAAAGAAAACGGGAGTTTTCCAAGCCTAACAGAGCGCTTTAAAGAAGGAAACTACACATATATCTTCGTTGCGCACTCAGAAGACACCATCTGTATTAGTGATCATACCCTAACATTTGAAGAAGTACCGGATATATTTGCAGGAAAGGCTAGCTTTAATATACCAGCAGATAACAATTCTTCCACACAAGTAGATTTAGAACGTTGTATTGCCCGAGTTGAAGTCGTGTCCAATACCGCTACTCCCGACAATGTTAAATCAATATCGATACAGACAACGAACTTCCTAAATACACTTGATATAAAAACAACCTCTGGGGTAAAACCGGAAGGCTATATTACAGAAAAGAATTATCTATTCAACAAAGAAGAAGCCACAAAGAATCCAATACCTACCGGTCAATTATTCACTACGGGCTTCAATACCTTTATATTGTCAACAGAAGAACAATCATTGCACAAGTTATCTTTGGCTATCACAATAACATACAATGACAACAAAACAATCACGCACACAATTAGCGACATTGATCCTATCATAAATAAAGTAATTCGCTACAAAGGAAATATCTTTTCAGAAGATGGGAGTTTCAACTTCGTTATTAATGACAAATGGGATGAAACAATCGAAAAACCTATTTTTAAATGACAAAAAGTCCCGTTAGATAATGCTTCTAACGGGACTTTTGCCTAACGTAGCTCCGCCGGGACTCGAACCCGAATCTAAAGTTTAGGAAACTTCTATTCTATCCCTTGAACTACAGAGCCATTCTCACTATTAAAGACACAAAAATATACTGTTTATATCAATTTTCAAAACTTATTCACACCCATCGTCAATTATTGAAGATTGTGCGAAGTATTTCTAATGATTTAATTTCTGGAAAATCAAACAGATGAAGTCTAAAGTATTCAATGATCCGCTCCAGTAACTTTACCCGCAAATCTCGCGACAAAGGTAACTCGTGCATTGACTCAAATGAAGTCTGCATCAGTTTCCTAAAATAATATCCTTCTTCCTTATCCAAATAATGCTTATGAATCGGAATCTCAGGGATAAAAGACCCACTGTATAAATCAAAGAAAGCACACTGACTACTCATCTCCATATTCGGGGTAAACCCTAGATAATGTGTCATTCGCAACAAAAAGAGCAGATGGAAATTTGCAACACTATGATGAGAAAGTTCGAGCAACTGAATCGAATGCACTACAAAGTCAAACAACGGTTCATCCTTGCCCGCCTCGCGCAATACCCGATACATAAACTCCGCCAAAAATAACGAAAGCACATTTTTTACAGGATCGGCATAAAGCTCCACAATAGGAAATGCAAGCACCGCCTCTTTGACCCGATGCAAGTCTTTATTACCTTTGTAGTCGATTTCGAGCTCAAGCACAGACATTGGTAAAAAGAGAAACTTCGAAAGCTTGCTGGTTTTACTTTTAGATCGAGGTGCATGAAAGGCAAGACGCCCATACTCTTCGGTCAGAATATGAACAATATAATATTTATCATTGTAGGGAATTGCATGTAAAACTACACCTTTTGTTTTCTTGAGCATAAATACGTAAACCGCTTATTTTTACAACGAAAGTAATCCAAATATCTTAATTCATCAATCAAATTGAATACATTTAGCGATTCTATAGAAAAGACAAACAATTGAAACGCGGAAATAAAAAATAACTCGTATGGAAGAATTAAACCTAACAACACCCTCTTTGCTGTTTTCGGCAATTTCGCTTATTATGCTTGCATACACCAACCGTTTTTTATCGTATGCACAAGTAGTACGCACACTAAAAGAAAACCTACCCAAGGATGAAGCAGGGAGCAGAGCTCAAATCGCAAACCTACGAAAAAGGTTATATTTGACCAGAGCGATGCAAATACTCGGCATATTTAGTCTGCTGCTATGTGTAGCTTGTATGTTTCTAATTTATGTCAAGTTCTTTTTCATTGCAACCATTATTTTCGGAATTGCGTTGTTGAGTCTGTTGTTTTCGCTGTGTATCTCCATTTGGGAAATACAAATCTCCGTAAAAGCTCTGGAGATTCATTTAAGCGATATTGACTGCAAACAAAAGTTAAACAAATAGTTTCTTTGCATTTTAGCCTCTAAATATTTTGCAGTTACAAAAAACAGTCCTACTTTTGCACTCGCAATCAACAAGAATGCCAGTGCAAAAGGAAAGACCAACGGCACACAACTGGCCCATTCGTCTATCGGTTAGGACGCAAGATTTTCATTCTTGAAAGAGGGGTTCGACTCCCCTATGGGCTACAATAAACAAGATTTAAGAAACGATTAAAAAGAAGATAGCTGAAATGGCAAATCATCAATCATCAATCAAGAGAATCAGACAAACTAAGGTTAGAAGATTACATAACCGATATTATGCCAAAACTGCAAGAAACGCAGTTAAGAATCTTCGCGCCATTGTAGAAAAAAGCGAAGCATTGGCTCTTCTACCTAAAGTTAGTTCTATGCTAGACAAACTAGCGAAGAAGAATGTAATTCACAAGAACAAAGCTTCAAACTTGAAAGCTAGACTTGCTCTTCACATCAACAAACTTGCATAAGTTTTGATTGAATCAAAGATATCACCGAACTATTCTAAATAGTTCGGTTTTTTCTTTTTATACCCCTCCCATCTTCGCCACCCCCCCACACCACACCGGTGCGCGAATTCAGCAAAAAACAATTCCATTCCTTACAAAGAACATTCTCAAATCATACATACTTCAAATCGTCAGGTGCCGACCTGACGATTCAGTCTTCACTATGTTTAAATCGTCAGATCGCCACCTGACGATTCGTTCTTCACTATCATTGAATCGTTTGATGGGCATCGGACGATTTAGTTCTCACTTGTTTCAAATCGTTTGATGGGCATCAAACAATTCAGTCTTCGTTTCGTTCGATTTTAGACCTCTCAAACAACAAAAACACTGTTCTTTAAAACCACCGGCAAAAGAAGCAACCAATCCTCACATTTTTCGAAATAAACGTCTCTAAATTATTGAGATAATACACCGAAAATAGTTATATTTGTTAGCTTTATACAGCATAAAAAACGCAGTTTAAGAATTAAATTTATATAGACTCATGAGTGAAGAAATAAAGAGTACTGGCAGTGAGTACTCAGCTGATAGTATCCAGGTACTCGAAGGTCTTGAGGCCGTAAGAAAAAGACCGGCAATGTACATTGGCGACATTGGCGTAAAAGGACTACACCACTTGGTATACGAGGTTGTAGACAACTCTATCGACGAAGCCCTTGCCGGCTACTGTACACATATTGAGGTTTTTATCAATGAAGACAATTCTATTACAGTACAAGATAACGGACGTGGTATCCCTGTAGACCATCACGAGAAAGAAAACAAATCGGCACTTGAAGTTGTACTTACAGTACTACATGCCGGAGGTAAATTCGACAAAGGTTCTTACAAAGTATCCGGGGGTCTTCACGGGGTAGGTGTATCTTGTGTAAACGCACTTTCTACTTACCTTAGAGCAGAAGTTCAGCGTAATGGAAAAATCCACATGCAAGAATTTTCTTGCGGAGCACCGTTACACGACGTGGAAGTAATCGGAGAAACAACCGTTACAGGAACAACCGTTACATTCAGACCAGACGCTTCTATTTTCACCGTTACAGAATACAAATACGATATCCTTGCAGGCCGTCTTAGAGAACTTGCTTACCTAAACGCAGGTATCAAGCTTACACTAACCGACAAGCGTGTAGTAAAAGAAGACGGATCATTCAAAACTGAGACCTTTTTCTCTGAGCAAGGTCTACAAGAGTTTGTACGCTTCATCGATGCTACAAAAGATCCTCTGATCGACAACGTAATCCACATCACTACTGAAAAACAAGGTATTCCTGTAGAGGTAGCGATGACTTACAATACATCGTACAACGAAAACGTATATTCGTACGTAAACAATATCAACACCATCGAAGGGGGTACTCACCTTGCCGGCTTCAGACGCGGTCTTACACGTACATTGAAAAAGTATGCTGAAGATTCAAAGATCCTGGAGAAAGCAAAGGTGGATATCAACGGTGACGACTTCCGCGAAGGTCTTACAGCAATCATCTCGATCAAAGTAGCAGAGCCTCAGTTTGAAGGACAAACCAAAACCAAACTAGGTAACAATGAGGTAATCGGAGCGGTAGACATGGCCATCAGTGAAGCACTGGGCAACTACCTTGAAGAGCACCCAAAAGAAGCAAAACAGATTGTAGAGAAAGTTGTATTGGCAGCGAAAGCTCGTATCGCAGCTCGTAAGGCTCGCGAGATGGTACAACGTAAAACTCCGCTTTCGGGAGGTGGCCTTCCGGGCAAACTAGCCGACTGTTCGGAAAAAGATCCTCAACGCTGCGAAGTATTCCTTGTCGAGGGAGATTCGGCGGGTGGTACTGCCAAGCAAGGTCGCGACCGTAACTTCCAAGCTATTCTTCCTTTGCGCGGTAAAATCCTAAACGTAGAGAAAGCAATGCACCACAAAGTATTGGAAAGCGAAGAGATTCGCAACATCTATACAGCATTGGGCGTTACCATCGGAACTGAAGAGGATGCAAAAGCATTGAACATGGCGAAACTTCGTTATCACAAGGTTGTAATCATGACCGATGCCGACGTAGACGGTAGCCACATTGCAACGTTGATTCTTACATTCTTCTTCCGTCACATGCGTCCGCTTATCGAAAACGGATACGTTTACATCGCAACACCTCCACTTTACCTTTGTAAAAAAGGAAAAGCAGAAGAGTATTGCTGGAACGATCAGCAACGCCAGGCATTTATCGACAAAGTTGCTGCCGGAAATGAAAACCAAGTTCACACGCAACGATACAAAGGTCTTGGTGAGATGAACGCAGAGCAGCTTTGGGATACAACGATGAACCCGGAACACAGAACATTGAGACAAGTTACGATCGACAATGCAGCAGAAGCAGATCATATCTTCTCTATGTTGATGGGTGAAGATGTTGCTCCACGTCGTGAGTTTATCGAAGAAAACGCTACTTACGCAAACATTGACGCGTAATCTAAGCGAACAAAATATTTTTATGTGTATACTTATCCCCGGCTTACCTCACTCGTGTTGTAAGCCGGGGATTTTTATTAGACGAAAACTTAAGTTATACTATGAATCATCCGAAACCCCTCATTCGAGGTAGTCGCATCGAAATCATTTCACCGTCGGGCGCAATGAGCGACGAACTGATCGACAAAGGAGCCGAGCAGCTTGGTGCACTTGGATATCAAGTAACCATTGCGCAGCATGCGAAAAGCAAATTCGGTCGCTTTGCCGGTACTGCTCGGCAACGAACCGAAGACTTTCTGCAAACATTTAGAAACGAAAACGTAGATGCCATCTGGTGCAGTCGCGGAGGATACGGTTGTGCTCATCTGCTCGAGGCTTTGGAAAAAGAGACTAACAAACAGATCTCACCCAAATGGCTTATCGGATACAGCGACATTACCGCTCTACACGCCTATCTCAACAATAGAGGTTTTCAATCATTGCATGCACCGATGCTAAAACATCTGGCAGAAGAAGGAAACGATACGGCAATAACCTATACACAGATGATTCTGTCGGGAGAATATCCTCGATACACAATCGATGCACATCCGCTCAATAAATTAGGTAAAGCTACAGCCACACTTCGAGGCGGCAACCTCTCGGTATTGCTCTCTCTCCGTGGAACTCCTTTTGATCTACCGGCAGATACAGATATCATTCTATTTATAGAAGACATTGCCGAGCAGCCATATCACATTGAGCGCATGCTTTACAACCTCAAACTTGGCGGCGTATTATCACGCATCAAAGGGCTTATCGTAGGACAATTCTCAGATTGCCCCGAGGATACCTCTATGCCGGGCTCCATTTACGAATTGATCTCGAACCTGATGTATGAATACAACATTCCTGTTTGTTTCAACTTCCCTGTTGGTCATGTAAAAGAGAATTATCCGCTTATTTGTGGAGCTAAAACGCAATTGGAAATAAATGAAAATGGCGCAACCCTGTCGTTTCTGTAACGATTCTTACACAGTTTTAAAATAAGCAGGTTTCAAGAAAGAAAAAGTTTATGTACGTTTGTGTACGAATAAGATTTATACAAAATAAGGATACCCGATGAAACAATTGATTTATACACTGGTATTGGCTATTTCTGTTGTTGCTTGTGGCAACACAAACACAGAAAACAAGTCGGCCGCAAACGAAACTCCGGCACCGGTTTCGGTACCTACTTTCAATGCAGATAGCGCTTACAACTATGTGGCTTCGCAGGTTGCATTCGGACCTCGTGTTCCAAACACAGAACAACACAAAGCTTGTGCCGACTGGCTCAGCTCGGAACTGAAACGCCACGGCGCGGTAGTGACCGAACAGAAAGCAAAAGTATACACCTACGACAAAAAGGAACTGGACGCTATCAACATCATTGGCAGCTACAATCCAGAAAGCAAAAAGCGAATCTTGCTTTGTGCTCACTGGGATACTCGCCCTTTTGCCGATGAAGATAAAAACAAAGACAACCACCACACTGCGATCGACGGTGCCAACGATGGCGCCAGTGGTGTAGGAGTTTTGCTCGAAATGGCACGCTTGATGGGTGAAAAAGCTCCGGATACAGGTGTGGATATTATCTTCTTTGATGCTGAAGATTGGGGAACTCCTAAGTTTGACAAATCGGGCTATACGGAGGATGATTGGTGTCTTGGCTCGCAATATTGGGCAAAGAACCCGCATGTAAGAAATTACAAAGCAAATTTTGGTATTCTACTCGATATGGTAGGCGCACCCAACGCGACATTCTACAAAGAAGGATACTCTATGCAATACGCCCCAACTTATGTAAACAAAGTATGGGATAAGGCCGCTGAACTAGGTTATGGCAATTACTTTTCGCAAGCAGAAGGCGGATACATTACCGATGACCATTATTACGTAAATACAATTCGTAAGATTCCTACAATCGATATCATTCAGTATTCTCCTTACACTTCTTCCGGGTTTGGCGACTATTGGCATACCGTAAACGACACGATGGACAATGTAGACAAAAGCACATTGAAAGCTGTAGGACAAACGGTAACGAATATTGTGTACGAACATTAATAAAAACTCAACGATATAACTATAAACGAAATGTCAATAAACGAGATTCAAGACGAGATCATTGAAGAATTCGCTTCGTTTGATGATTGGATGGATAAGTATGCTTTACTTATCGACCTAGGCAATAGCCTTGCTCCTCTAGATGAGAAATATAGAACAGAAAACAACCTAATCGAAGGTTGTCAGAGTCGTGTATGGCTACAGGCTGATTATGAAGATGGAAAAGTGATCTTCAAAGCAGAAAGTGATGCAGTTATCGTAAAAGGAATTGTTTCTTTGCTAATCAATGTATTGTCAAACCATACGCCTCAGGAGATTCTGGATGCAGATCTTTACTTCATTGATAAGATTGGCTTGAAAGAGCACTTGTCTCCTACTCGCTCAAACGGTTTGGTTTCGATGGTGAAACAAGCCAGACTTTATGCTTTGGCTTTCAAAGCAAAAGAACAAGCCTGATATCATCCGGTATAAAAACAAAAGCGCCTTTGTCTCGATTCTCTCGCAGACAAAGGCGCTTTTCGTATTTTGTTGTATCTAAAACTTCAATTCTAGCTGACCGCAACCGGTATTGAACGACTTACGATGATAGGGTGTAATCCCAAATTCGGCAATGGCTTTACGATGCTTTACCGTAGGATAACCCTTGTTTTTCTTCCAGTCGTACATCGGAAACTCATCGTGCAATCGGTCCATGTAGTCGTCGCGATAGGTTTTGGCAAGAATAGATGCTGCCGCTATCGCTAGGAACTTTCCGTCGCCTTTTACCACGCACGTATGCGAAATATCAGGATAAGGATTGAAACGATTACCATCGATAAGTAGATGCTCCGGCTTTATTTTTAGCTGATCTACGGCGCGATGCATCGCCAAAAACGAAGCGTTTAGGATATTAATCTTATCAATCTCCTCTGGTGTAACAATCCCCACAGCCCAAGCCAATGCATCTCGTTCAATTACTTCACGAAGTGCATATCGCTGCTTTTCGGAAAGCTTCTTTGAATCATTCAATTCTTCGCATTGGTAGTGAGGTGGTAAAATGACTGCTGCTGCAAAAACGGAGCCGCAAAGACATCCTCTTCCGGCTTCATCGCATCCGGCTTCAACTTTATTTTCGTGCAAATAGGATAATAACATGTGCTCGCGTATCAATTAAAACATACTTGAAACACGTTGTATGCCGGCAACAAGCGCGTCTATTTCTTCTTTGGTATTGTAGATTCCGAACGAAGCTCTCACCGTACCTTCAATACCCATGTGATGCATCAATGGCTGAGCACAGTGGTGTCCGGTACGTACTGCGATTCCTAATCTATCGAGCAACATTCCCATATCGTAGTGGTGAATATCGCCCACTAAGAAAGAGATAACACCGCTTTTCTGCTCGGCTGTACCAAAGAAACGAATGTTTTCAATTGCTTTCATACGCTCCATTGCATAATGCAATAGTTCGTCTTCATAAGCTGCAATGTTGTCCATTCCGATCGCCGATACATAGTTCAACGCTTCGGCAAATGCGGTAGAACCGATATAATCGGGAGTTCCGGCTTCAAATTTAAACGGAAGTTCGTTGAAGGTTGTTTTGTCAAACGAAACAGTAGCAATCATTTCTCCGCCACCATGGTAAGGAGGCATTTTATCTAGCCACTTTTCTTTTCCATACAATACTCCCATTCCGGTAGGTCCGTATATCTTATGTGCAGAAAACACATAAAAGTCTGCGTCCAGAGCTTGCACATCTACTCCTAAGTGAGGTATCGATTGTGCCCCATCAATCAATACAGGAACGTCTGCACTGTGTGCGATATCGATAATCTCCTTCACCGGATTAATGGTTCCCAACACATTGGAAACGTGCATGATTGAAACCAACTTTGTCTTCTCATTGATCAAGGATTTGAAATGCTCCATATCGAGCTCTCCTTTTTCATTGATATTGACTACACGAAGTTTGATCCCTTTTTTCTCAGCTTGCAACTGCCAAGGCACGATGTTGGAGTGATGCTCCATCGTTGAGATAATCACTTCATCGTCTTTTTGCATGAATTGATCTACAAACGAAGATGCAACTAAGTTGATCGATTCGGTTGTACCACGCGTAAAGATAATCTCATGCGCGTGTTCTGCATTGATAAACTTTTGTACCGTACGACGTGCATCTTCATGAGCCTCGGTGGCAACCTGACTCAAATGATGAACACCACGGTGTATGTTGGCATTGTTTTTATAGTATCCTTCTTCAATTTTCTCGACAACGCTTCTAGGTTTTTGTGTAGTAGCTCCATTGTCAAGATAGATAAGCGGCTTCCCGTGTACTTCTCTTTCAAGTATCGGAAAGTCTTTTCGTATAGTATTTACGTCAAGCATAATCTGTCTTTTAAGTATTTGCAAACTTACACTTATTTCATGAGTCGTGCAAAAGCTAATATGTGAGAAGGTTTTAATCTTTACTATGAGAAAACAAAAAAGGGATAACTCTTCGGTAGAAAAGTATCCCTCAAAATACGGCAAACTTGCAATCTAATTTGTATCGCTAAAAACAAACCGGTTACATCACAGCCGACTTAGCAATTTGTACATTGCTTCGATTCGGGATAGCCCAGTTCGTGAAGTTTTTCCAGAATGGTTTGTTCTGCTACTTCTTCTGTATGATCTATATTTATAGAGCCTTCTGCAATATTTACATCGACTCCGTATACACCATTTACAGCGAGCAATCCTTTATAAATCGATGCTGCGCAGCGTCCGCATTTTAAATTAGAAATATAAAACTTAGTTCTCACTTATATCATTTGCTTAATAACACTTCTTCGATAGCTTTCTTCAAAGCGTCTTTTGGCAGAGCACCTTGAGCCATCTGAGGTTTACCATTCATTGGAACAAATAACAACGAAGGAATACTTCTGATTCCAAACAGCTGACTAAGCTCTTCTTCTTGCTCGGTATTTACCTTGTAAATATAAATCTGATCTTTATATTCATCAGCCAATTCTTCCAAAACCGGAGCAATGGCTTTACATGGCCCACACCAGTCGGCATAGAAGTCGATTAAACAAGGCTTATCCCCTACATACTTCCACTCTTTGGGATTAGCATGATAATCTGCAACTTTCTTTAGAAATTCCTCTTTTGTTAAATGAATTGTTCCCATGACTTATCATTATTAATTTGTTTTATTCATATGTATCAGACATACTATACGTATAACAGTTGGGTATTTTTGTTTGTTATAACTTTAACCTTTTGCACAGTATTATGAAACTGTTTAACAATAGTCTCAATAAATAAGAAATCCCGACCGGAATACTCCAATCGGGATCTCATCTTATAGTATTGTAGTTTACTTACAAACGGCACAACCGCCACATTTTGCAAGTTCTCCTCTGAATCTCATCTCTACAAGCATCTTTAATCTATCACGTAAAGCTTCGAGACGTACATTTTCGATCACGTCACTTGTAAATGCAAACATCAACAACAAACGAGCTTCTTTTTCAGGAATACCTCTCGATCGCATATAGAAAAGTGCTTTATCGTCGAGCTGACCTGTAGTCATACCATGCGAACACTTCACATCGTCGGCATAAATCTCTAGCTGTGGTTTAGACCACATACGAGCAGACTTGGTTGCACATAAGTTGCGATTGGTTTGGAATGCAGCAGTTTTCTGCGCACCCTTCTGCACTAGAATACGACCACTAAATGCTCCTGTTGCTTCATCGTTCAACACATACTTGAAAAGCTCATTACTTGTACAGTTTGGCACAGCATGATCTATCATCGAATATGTGTCTACGTGTTGCTTTTTATCTGAAATAGCCATCCCACACAAGTGTGTTTCGGCATACTCACCTTGAAGCGTCACGCGATAGTTGTTGCGTGAATAACCGTTGTGCAACGTTATCCCATTTACCATCACATTCGACTCTGCATCTTGCGATAAGTAAAGTGTTGAAAAACGAGAGGTATTGTCGCTGGTTTCTTCTAGCTCGTAATAGTCTAGATGCACCCCTTTACCGGCTATGATCTCAACTACTTGTGTTGCTAAGAACTTCACACTGTCTACGGCATGGTCACAAACCAAAATCTTTGCTTCACTACGGTCTTCGGCAATAATCAAGATACGACGATTCGTCATGAAATCAACATCGGCACGAAGCAGTGTTACAAGTTGGATCGGTTTTTCTACAACTACACCTTTCGGCAAGTAAAGAACATAGCCATCTTGCACTAGGAATGTATTGATCGCAGCAATAGCGTCTTTATCTGTATCGGCAAGAGAAGCATAGTGCTTTTCTGCAATTTCGGGATAAAGCTCGGCAAACTTATTTAGGCTTCCGGCAAAAACGCCTTCAGGTAGTTTTCCTTTTGATTGTTCCGTTTCAAGAATCTGATCGTTCACCATAAAGAACAGATTCGTTGACAAATTGGGAACGTCACACTTAAACACATCCATCGGACGTGAAGGTATGTGTAGACGATTGATATTTAATCCGTAATCAGGAGCAAAAGCAGCAGCCAAATCGCTATAACGATAATCTTCATCTGAGGTAGATGGAAATCCGTTTTTCTCGAAATCAAGCACTGCTTTCTCTCTCTTTTCATTAAGCAATGATGAAGAGTGATTGCAGAGCTGCTCATGATAGTTGCGGAAAATATCGATATATTGTTGTTCAACTCTCATGTTATTCTCCTAATTCTTTCTTAATCCAATCGTATCCTTTTTCTTCCAATACCAACGCTAAATCTTTTCCTCCCGATTTCACGATACGACCTTTGTATAGTACGTGTACGAAATCTGGCTGAATATAATCAAGCAAACGTTGATAGTGTGTAATTACAATTGTGCTGTTGTCTTCGTTGCGAAGCTTATTCACACCTGAAGCTACAACACGCAAAGCATCGATATCAAGACCACTGTCTGTCTCATCTAGGATCGACAACTTCGGTTCAAGCATTGCCATTTGGAAGATTTCATTACGTTTCTTCTCTCCACCCGAGAAACCTTCGTTTACCGAACGGTTGGCTAGTTTGTTATCTAATTCAACAACGGCTCTTTTCTCGCGCATAAGACGCAAAAAGTCGGTTGCCGAAATTGGCTCAAGACCTTTGTATTTTCTGTGCTCGTTTAGTGCCGCACGCATAAAGTTAACCATGCTTACACCCGGAATCTCTACCGGATATTGGAAACTTAAAAACAATCCTTCTCTTGATCTGTCTTCCGGAGAAAGATCCAATAGATTTTTGCCATTAAAAGTCACCTCTCCCTGAGTTACCGTAAATGCAGGATTACCTGCAAGTACTGAAGACAATGTACTTTTCCCTGATCCGTTAGGACCCATGATTGCATGAACCTCGCCGGGGTTAATTTCAAGATTAATCCCTTTCAATATCTCTTTGCCATTGATATTGGCATGTAAATCTTTTATTTTAAGCATAACTCTTTTTTGACTGAATCTGATGTTAATATCAACCTACACTACCTTCCAGACTAATCTGTAATAGTTTCTGAGCTTCAACTGCAAACTCCATAGGCAATTTGTTTACCACTTCTTTCGCGTATCCGTTTACGATCAAACCGACAGCCTCTTCGGTAGAAATACCTCGTTGATTGCAGTAGAAAATTTGATCTTCACTGATTTTTGAAGTAGTAGCTTCATGCTCTACAATTGCAGTTTCATTTTGGATATCAGTATAAGGGAACGTATGTGCTCCACTTGTATCGCTCAACAATAAGCTATCACATTGAGAGTGGTTACGCGCATTGTCGGCTTTGCTTGATATCTTAACCAGACCACGGTAACTATTCTGACTGTGTCCGGCAGAAATACCTTTCGATACAATTGTACTACGAGTATTCTTACCTAAATGGATCATCTTTGTTCCGGTGTCTGCTTGTTGATAATTGTTCGTTACAGCAACCGAGTAGAATTCACCAACCGACTCATCGCCGGCAAGAATACAACTTGGATATTTCCATGTAATAGCCGAGCCGGTTTCTACTTGTGTCCAAGAGATCTTTGAAGCATAGCCTTTACAGATTCCTCGTTTTGTCACAAAGTTGTAAATACCACCCACTCCATTTTTATCACCCGGATACCAGTTTTGTACTGTTGAGTATTTAATCTCTGCGCGCTCCATCGCAACAAGTTCTACGATAGCCGCGTGCAGTTGATTCTCGTCACGCATTGGAGCAGTACAACCTTCTAGGTAGCTTACATACGACTCGTCATCGGCAATAATCAATGTACGCTCAAACTGACCGGTCTTTGCAGCATTGATACGGAAGTACGTTGATAGTTCCATTGGGCAACGAACACCTTTTGGAATATAAACAAACGAACCATCGCTAAATACCGCAGAGTTTAGTGCAGCAAAGAAGTTGTCTCTATACGACACTACACTTCCCATATATTGCTGAACTAAATCAGGATGATGCTGTACAGCTTCACTGAAAGAACAGAATATAATTCCTTTTTCAGCCAGTGTATCTTTGAATGTTGTTTTTACTGAAACACTATCAATAACTGCATCCACTGCCATTCCTGATAATACTTTCTGTTCTTCTAACGGAATACCAAGTTTGTCGAATGTTTTCAACAACTCCGGATCTACTTCATCAAGACTTTTGGGTCCCTCTTGCTGTTTTGGTGCAGCATAGTAATAGATATCTTGATAATCTATTTCGGGAATATTCAAATGTGCCCATTGAGGCATCTCTAACGTTTTCCAATAAGCATAAGCCTTTAAGCGATAGTTTAATAACCACTCCGGCTCATTTTTCTTTGATGAAATAATCCGAATCACATCCTCGTTCAATCCTTTCGGAATAAACTCGGTCTCAATATCAGTAACAAAGCCATATTTATATTCATTGCCCGTTACTTCTTTAATTATGTTATTTGAATCATCTTGCATACTTACAAATCATCATTTCGTTATATATCTAGAAACAATCAGTACAAATATAGAGTTTATACAGCTAACACTCTTGGTAATTCTTCTAATTTATCTTTTATTAAATCATAAAAGTTGAGATGAGGAAACAGTAGTGGTAATATCTGACTTATACCTTTAAAAAGCTCGCTATCCGCAATCACATCTGTTGGAATAATGATATTGGATATATGAAGAGAACCCATCAAATTGAACAAAATACTCAGTCCTAAAACAGATATCAATGCACCTAAGAAACCTCCGAAAACATGATTGAAAAAGCCAAGAGGAGTTATACTAATTGCTTTATGAATCGCAGATCCAATAAATCCTAATACTGTAAGAATAATGCTAAACGCTAAAATATAACTTAGCGGAGCAATCAACATGGGCGAAATAAAATCAAATCGCTCCATATATGACTCAATCGGTATAGCAAACTTGCTTGAGAAGTATATTGCAGCAAGGAGGGCTATAAGCGAAACAACCTGTTTGACGATTCCGTCAAACAGGCCCTTCACAAATCCGAATCCGGTTATCGCAATTATAGCAATATCTAACCAGTTCATTATAATGTTTTCTTCACTTCTACTTCTTCGTAAGCTTCAATGATGTCACCAACTTTAATATCGTTGTAGTTTGTAATATTCAAACCACATTCATATCCTGTAGCAACTTCTTTCACATCGTCTTTGAAGCGTTTCAATGATCCAAGATCACCACTGTAGACAACAATACCGTCACGGATAAGTCTGATCTTGTTGTTACGCTTGATCTTACCTTCTTTCACCATACAGCCGGCAACTGTACCCACTTTTGTAATCTTAAATACCTCGCGCACTTCAACGTTTGCAACGATCTCCTCCTTAATTTCCGGAGAAAGCATACCTTCCATCGCCGACTTAACCTCTTCGATTGCGTCATAGATGATTGAGTAAAGTCTGATTTCAACACCGTCTCTATCTGCAGCTCTACGTGCCGACAAAGAAGGACGTACTTGGAAACCAATCACAATTGCATTAGATGCAGCAGCCAAAGTAACGTCTGATTCTGAGATCTGACCTACAGCTTTGTGAATAACGTTTACTTGAATTTCTGGAGTTGACAAGCGAATCAAAGAGTCAGACAATGCCTCTACAGATCCGTCCACGTCACCCTTAACAATAACGTTAAGCTCTTGGAAGCTACCTACAGCAATACGACGACCAATGTCATCAAGTGTAAGCATTTTCTGAGTTCTCAAACCTTGCTCACGTTGCAATTGCTCACGTTTTGTTGCAATCTCTCTTGCTTCTTGCTCTGTTTCAAGAACGTGGAATGTATCACCAGCTTGAGGAGCTCCATTCAAACCAAGGATCAATACTGGTTCAGCAGGTCCTGCTTCAGTAATACGTTGATTACGTTCGTTAAACATTGCTTTTACTCTACCGAAGTGAGTACCAGCAAGAACGATATCACCCATTTTCAACGTACCATTTTGTACCAACACAGTCGAAACATAACCACGACCTTTGTCTAGAGAAGATTCAATGATTGAACCAACAGCACGTTTATTAGGATTTGCTTTCAGCTCTAGAAGTTCTGCTTCAAGAAGTACTTTCTCAAGAAGCTCTTGTACACCTAGACCTTGTTTAGCTGAAATATCTTGTGATTGATACTTACCACCCCAGTCTTCAACTAGGTAGTTCATACCAGCAAGTGTTTCTTTAATTTTCTCAGGATTTGCACCTGGCTTATCAATCTTATTGATTGCAAAAATAATAGGCACCCCTGCAGCCGAAGCATGGTTAATCGCTTCTGTTGTTTGAGGCATCACATTATCATCGGCAGCAACAATAATGATCGCGATATCAGTAACCTGAGCTCCACGAGCACGCATCGCTGTAAACGCTTCGTGACCCGGAGTATCTAGGAAAGTAATACGACGGCCATCTGCAAGCTTCACATTGTAAGCTCCGATGTGCTGAGTAATACCACCTGCTTCACCCGCAATCACATTTGTCTTACGGATATTATCAAGAAGAGAAGTTTTACCGTGGTCAACGTGTCCCATCACAGTTACAATAGGAGAACGTTCTACCAAGTCAGCTTCATTATCTTCTTCTTCTGCGATAGCTTCAACAACTTCCGCACTTACATATTCAGTTTTAAAACCAAACTCTTCTGCTACGATATTAATCGTTTCTGCATCCAAACGTTGGTTAATAGAAACCATCATACCGATGCTCATACAAGTACCAATTACTTCGTTGATCGAAACATTCATCATGTTTGCCAAGTCGTTTGCCGTAACAAACTCCGTAATTTTAAGTACTCTGCTTTCCATTTCCTCCTGCTCAAGCATTTCTTGCTGACGAAGGGATGCAGCATCTCTTTTCTCACGACGGTACTTAGCACCTTTGGTATTTTTACCTTTGCTTGTAAGACGAGCAAGAGTTTCCTTAATTTGCTTTTGAACTTCTTCCTCACTCACCTCTGCTTTCACAGGCTTCTTAAGCTTCGATCTTCTATCATCGTTGGTACGCTTATTAGGATGTGATGGATGAGGTTTTCCTCCAGGATGGTTACCACCTTGGCCGCCAGTGTTTGGACGGTTATTATTACGAGTATTAGCAGAATTACCATTACCGGCATTGTTATCCTGACCTACAACTACCTGCTCTTTCTTAATGCGTGCTCTTTTTCTTTTTTCTGCATCGCCTGAGGCATTTTGTTGTTTGTTAGGATCAGCTTTTACCGGACGGCCCAAACCGCCAGTTCTCTTATTATTGTTGTTGTTAGTATCGGTGTTTCTGTCTTTTTTGTCTTCGCGTTCTTTTTTACGCTCTTCCTTAGACTTTTTCTTTGGACGGGTCGACTGATTTAACGTAGAAAGATCGATCTTCCCGGTCACTTTGATATTGGTTTCTAACTTAGGACTATTGAGTCGAAAAACACCATCTGTAGCGTTCTTTGAGGTATTATCTGTCAATGCTTCAGTCTCCTTTTCTTCTTTCATCGTTTCGTAATCTTCTGAGTCTACTATTTGCTCTTTTTGAGTTAATATTTCCGGTTGATCTGTCTTCTCGTTTTTATGCTGCTGCTTTGGAGCTTTCGGAGCAACCTCCTTAATTTCCTCTGAAACAACAACAGTCGACGGAGTTGACTTTTCTGTCTTATTTTTCTTAACAATTGGTTTTTCCGGTTTCGCCTTTTCAGATTTAGGCTTACTTTCTGATTTTGCAGGTTTACTATCCAGCTCAATCTTTCCCAATGTTTTAAATTTCGGCAGCATATCTGTCGGAACTTCGATCTTGATTTCGTGAGAATCTTCAGTACCTGGCATGACATCATCTAAAGAGACAACCTCATTTTTTCTTTCTTTATGAGATCTCTCATAAGAGAATCGTTCAGACTTTTCTTTTTGGATCTTGTCCTTTCCAAATTCTTTTACGAGCAAAGCATACTGTTCGTCACTAATCTTAGTATTGGGATTGCTTTCGATTTCAATCCCAGTCTTTTGCAGGAATTCAACAACTGTGCCGATCCCTACATTTAAATCTCTTGTTACTTTATTTAATCTTATAGACATACTCCTTTGTCGTAAAACATTATTTATTGTCTGAACCCTCATCAAGCGACTGTTCGTCAGCAAACTCTGCTGCTAAGATCGATACAAGATCTTGAACGGTCGATTCTTCCAAGTCTGCGCGCTCCATAATTTCTTCTGGCGTAAGAGCTAATACTGATTTAGCTGTATAACATCCAACGTTCTTAAGAGCTTCGATTACCCACACATCAATTTCGTCGGCAAACTCGTCAAGGTAAATATCTTCTTCATCTGCTCCTTCAATATCACGAATAACATCAATTGTATATTCGGTCAACATGCAAGCAAGTTTAATATTCATACCACCTTTACCAATTGCCAGAGATACTTCTTCCGGACGCAAAAAGACTTCTGCTTTTCGCTCTTCTTCATTGATACGGATTGAAGAAACCTTTGCCGGACTAAGCGCACGTTGAATAAACAAAGACGCATTCGCTGTATAGTTAATTACATCGATGTTTTCATTTCTCAACTCACGCACAATTCCATGAATTCTCGAACCTTTCATACCAACACAAGCTCCAACAGGATCGATACGATCATCGTATGATTCTACTGCAACTTTAGCTCTTTCGCCAGGTATGCGAGCAATTTTACGTAGTGTAATCAAGCCGTCATTGATCTCAGGAACCTCTAGTTCGAATAATCGTTGAAGGAACATTGGTGATGTTCTCGACAAGATAATCTTCGGGTTGTTGTTTCTGTTCTCAACACGCAAAATGATTGCTCTTACAGTTTCACCTTTACGATAGAAATCGCTAGGAATTTGTTCGTTTTTAGGAAGAAGTAGTTCATTTCCTTCGTCATCCAACAATAGAATCTCTTTTTTCCATACCTGATAAACATCAGCAGCTATGATCTGACCGATCTTATCTTTGTATTTAGCATAAAGAGTATCTTTTTGTAATTCAAGAATCTTAGACGCAAGAGTTTGACGGAGATTCAAGATCGCACGACGACCAAAGTCAGCAAAATGTACTTCATCAGTAACCTCTTCACCTACTTCATAGTCTTTGTCAATCTTTTTGGCTTCGGATAATGAAATCTGAATATTTGAATCTTCCAGATTTTCATCAGCAACCACTTCTCTGTTTCTCCAGATCTCAAAGTCTCCTTTATCAGGATTAATGATCACGTCGTAGTTTTCATCTGTTCCAAACATTTTTGCGATTACGCTGCGGAACGACTCCTCCAACACACTAATCATCGTAGTTCTGTCGATATTCTTAAGTTCCTTGAACTCCGAAAATGTATCAATCATGCTGATTGTCTCCTCTTTCTTGGCCATAATCCTACTTGAATCTTATTAAGTATTTTGTATTTTTAATTTCGTCGAATGAATAGTTTTGATCTTCTACGATCGTTTGTTTACGTTTTGCCCCTTCAGGCTTGATCTGCTTTGTTACCGAAAGCACGATACCATCAGCCGTGGCATCTTTCAGAACACCCGAAAGCTTAATTCCCTTATTCAAAAGAACCTCTACTTCGTTACCAATATTTTTTTGATATTGACGTAACACTTTAAATGGAGAAGTAACACCGGCCGAACCAACTTCCAGCTCATAGTCTTCAACTTCTCTATCTAGATGCTCTTCTACATACTTACTCAAACCAACACAATCGTCGATCGAAACAGCTTCATCGTTGTCTATTTCTATAACAATCAAGTTTCCTGGTTTGATTTGCACATCAACTAGATAATTATCTGTGGCATCCAAATACGACTCAGCCAATTGAGTCACAATGTTTTTATCTATCATACGCGTAGTTTTAAGAATAAAAAAGAGGGAACTATCCGCCCCCTCCATCATCCTCTTATCAATTGCAAATATACAAATAATCAACCACTTTACAAAAGCAAAGCCTGTTTTTAGCACTAAAGACCAAGAGGCAGCACCAAATTAACGCAAAATAAGAGTTAATAATACATAACTAGCAAAAGCAGCACCCATAACCACTTGCCCATCTAATCCAATTAAACTCTGAATCCATATGAGCAAACCGTTACACTGAACTATTTATTTTTCTACAAAATAAGGGGATTGAGCACGTCTGAAACACCATTCATAATCAAACAATTAGACTCAAAACATCGAACAGACATCAAAAAACATCTAGAACTTTTTTATTACGAATTAGACATAAAAACACACAATACTTTAAATATCAACATTATAACATAAAACAGACATCAAAAATAAAAACATAGATATCTAATAATCAACAAAGTAACAAAACACCAAGAAAGAAGTATTTGCTCAAAATAGAATACTGAATTGCTGCGTTAAAAATAGATTAAGGCATAAAAAAAGGCCTACTTTTCAGTAGACCTTTCGTAGCGAGACCCGGGATTGAACCGGGGACCTCATGATTATGAATCATGCGCTCTAACCAGCTGAGCTATCTCGCCATAACTTTATTACGGGTGCAAAGGTATATTTTTTTCATTAAAATCCAACTATCTCCATTAAAAAAACGACTAGAAAACGACAAAAAGAGTATCTATTTACAACCCATCACTCATTTACAATTTGATCTCAATTCTATTAAAACCTATCCAAAACATCAGGAATTCAATATTTTATTCTATATTTAACCCAATAAGTAAAGTAAGATCTAATTTATAAACACATCCATTCCCAAATTTAATACAAATGAAAAAAGAAAAATTTCAAGTTGAATATGT
Organism: Tannerellaceae bacterium; assembly: GCA_051656605.1. Classification (GTDB taxonomy): domain Bacteria; phylum Bacteroidota; class Bacteroidia; order Bacteroidales; family CAMTPD01; genus UBA12018. The sequence goes on from JBOGCF010000013.1 coordinate 87,670, forward strand.
ATTTGACAAAGTCTCTTTAAATAGTCTATGGAAGCAAATAACGACAAACACCGGACTTGCCGAATGGTTTGCCGACAACGTTCAAATCGATGGAGACATTTACACCTTCGAATGGAACAAGACCTATCAAAAGGCTAAATGTTTAGACTGCAAAACACAAACTAAAATTCAATTTAAATGGATTGAAGAAGACGACCTCGATTCAACCTTCTTTGAATTTAAAATAGCAAAGGTCGAACTTACCGGGTCCACATCTTTGGAAATTACAGATTTTGCAGAAACAGATGAGAAAGGTGATGCAATCAATCTTTGGGACTCACAAATAGACGCTCTCAAAAGATCGCTAGGTATTTAGCGTAGTTTTGCATACAAGTTTGCCCTGAGTTTCTTTTTTTAGACTATTTTTGCCCTTTCAACACGAATAGGTAATGTTTAGAATCAAACGATTATATACTTTTATACTCCAAACCTTCTTGCCGATTTTCGCGATGGTGTTTGGAATCTGTTTATTTATTGTTTTACTGCAATTTCTATGGAGATACATCGAAGATCTTGTTGGTAAAGGAATTGACGGTTTAGTATTGGGCGAGATGTTTTTCTATGCCGCTCTCACCTTGGTTCCAATGGCTTTACCATTAGCCATTTTGCTGGCATCATTGATGACATTTGGAAATCTTGGAGAGCGACTAGAGCTTTTGGCTATGAAAGCAGCGGGCGTATCTTTGCTTCGCATTATGCGCCCTTTAATCATTGTTGTTGCATTCATTAGCGTAGGAGCATTCTTTTTCCAAAACAATGTAATGCCTGTTTCGCAGGTAAAACTCTACACCCTTCTACTATCTATCCGACAAAAATCACCCGAAGTAGAAATCCCGGTACGTGCTTTTTACAATGAAATCCCCGGATACAATGTATATGTTCGTGGCAAAGATCCCGAATCCGGCTTATTGAAAGACGTCATGATTTACGATTACTCCGGCTCATTTGACAATGCGAGTGTAATTGTTGCTGATTCGGGAAAACTGTCAACCACGGCAGATAAGCGCATGCTTGTCTTAGATTTGTATGATGGAGAATCTTTCAAAAACTTCAAATCGCAACAACCAACAAAGGCTAAAGCAAGTCCGTACCAGCGAGAAACATTTAAAACAAAAGAAATTCTCATCGAGTTTGACGCCAACTTTAGTCGCATGGACGACTCGTTCATGGCAGGACAAAACATTGGGAAGAATCTAGGAGAGCTACAACATTCGCTCGACTCAATGAACGTTCGCTTGGATAGCATCCGAGACATCAATGCACAATCCATCATTGCGAGCACACTTTCTCAATATAAAAACTCAAAAGACACCTCTTCGATCGCAAAGCCCGTTGCCGCAGTCATAGACTTCGACAGCATATATACAGCACAAAATAAGCCACAGCGCAAAGACTTAATCAATCGTAGTCGCAGTCTTGCCGACGCCAACAAAGCCGATTATTACTTCAAAGCCAACGTTATCGCAGACGAATCGCAACGCATTCGACGACATCTTACCGAGTGGCATCGAAAATTCACACTCTCTTTTGCCTGTTTGGTCTTCTTCTTTATCGGAGCCCCACTAGGTGCAATTATCCGTAAAGGAGGACTAGGAACACCTGTTGTATTATCTGTAATCCTATATATATTCTATTACATCATAGATAATATCGGATTTAAAATGGCTCGTGATGGAGTTTGGATTGCATGGGGCGGTATGTGGCTTAGCTCATTCATATTGTTTTCACTGGGTATATTCCTTACCTACAAGGCAGTAAATGACTCTACACTTTTAAGCCTCGACGCATACGCCGGATTCTTAAAAAAGATCTTTGGCAAACGCACTACACGCAATATAACAAAGAAGGAAATTGTCATGGAACGTCCAGACTATACTTCACTATTGGTGCAATGCGAGTCGTTGAAAGATAACATCATCCATTATCTAAAAAACAATTCAACCTACTTCAACTACTTCGGTTTTTGGAAAAACGGACGTAAAGACCGTCAATTGATCCAGATATCCAAGCAAATGGAGAATATGATAAACAAGCTTTCTAACTCGGACAAGAGCCTAATCATTGCCAAATTGATGGACTTTCCTTCACCACGCTTGTATAGTCATACCAGTCCGCTTTCAGGAAAAATAAGCATTGTCATCGGATTTATTCTTCCGCTTGCAATACCTTATTTCCTCTATGCAATGTATCAAAAGAAACTCCTGATAAGTGATCTAAAAATATCACTCAAGGCAGATGAAGAGTTGCAAGATCTATTGGAAAAAGAGATTGAGGAACAAGGAGCCTGATCCCTCTTTTCATTCAGCAGAAAGACTACTTAATTTAAACAATAAACATTACCGAAAATATTGAATCAAAATAGTATGAGCGAGTTCAAACTTAACACCATCGACGAAGCAATTGAAGACATTCGTCAAGGTAAGCTGATCATCGTTGTTGATGACGCAGACAGAGAAAATGAAGGAGACTTTATTACAGCAGCAGAATTGATTACTCCGGAGAAAATCAACTTCATGTCTACTCACGGACGCGGTTTGATCTGTGCTGCCATCACAGAAGAGCGTTGCGAACAGCTAGATCTGAATCTTATGGTTCCTAACAATACTGCTTTGCACGCAACTCCATTTACCGTTTCGATCGACCTTATTGGTCAAGGATGCTCTACAGGTATCTCGGCCTACGACCGTGCTATGACTGTATTGGCATTGACAAAAGAAGAAACGAAAGCAGAAGAATTTGGCCGTCCCGGGCACATCTTCCCACTTCGAGCACGTAAACGCGGAGTACTTCAAAGAGCAGGTCACACCGAAGCAGCAGTAGACTTTGCTCGTCTTGCAGGATTGAATCCGGCCGGCGTATTGGTTGAGATCATGAATGAAGACGGAACCATGGCTCGCCTTCCTCAATTGGTAGAGATTGCTAAGATTCACGATATGAAAATCGTTTCGGTAGCAGATCTAATCAGATACCTTTTGAAAGAAGAATCACTTGTAGAAAAAGGAGAAGAAGTAGATATGCCAACGCAATACGGTCACTTCCGCCTCATTCCTTTCCGCCAAAAATCGAACGGACAAGAACATATAGCGCTAATTAAAGGAGATATCACAACAGAAGAACCTGTATTGGTTCGTGTACACTCTTCATGTGCAACCGGCGACATCTTCGGATCGATGCGTTGCGAATGCGGCGAACAATTACATAAGTCAATGGAAATGGTTGACAAAGAAGGCCGTGGAGCAATCATATACCTGAACCAAGAAGGCCGCGGCATTGGTTTGATGGAAAAAATCAAAGCCTACAAACTTCAGGAAAAAGGAATGGATACCGTAGAAGCCAACCTTCACTTAGGACACAAAGCTGACGAACGCGACTATGGTGTAGGCGCTCAAATCTTGAGCGAGATTGGCATTCATAAAATGCGCCTAATTACCAACAATCCGGTAAAACGCATCGGACTCGAAGCATACGGACTAGAGATCATCGAGAATGTTCCTATCGAGATCACTCCAAATGAGTATAACGAGTTCTATATGAAGACTAAGAAAGAACGCATGGGTCATATGCTTCGCAATATGAAATAAAAGGCAATCTGATTAGGTTTTATGCATATTTGTTGTAATTTTGCTTCTAAAATCTAATTTACCTATACAAAAAGAAGAACTATGACACAAGTTTCCGAACGTTTGGCAAGTTTGTCTCCATCTGAAACACTAGCCATGTCTCAAAAAAGTAATGAGTTAAAAGCTCAAGGCATTGACGTGATCAACCTTAGTGTTGGAGAACCCGATTTCTTTGCTCCGAAGCATGTAAAAGAAGCTGCAAAGAAAGCCGTAGACGATAACTATTCGTTCTACTCACCGGTACCGGGATATCCATTCTTAAGAAAAGCAATTCAACACAAGTTGAAGCACGAAAATCAATTGGACTATGCAATTGATCAGATCATCGTTTCGGGAGGTGCAAAACAATCGGTTTGTAACATTCTTCTTAGCGTAGTAAATCCAGGCGATGAAGTCATCGTTCCGGCTCCATATTGGGTAAGTTATGTTGAGATGGTTAAACTGGCAGAAGGTACCAACGTTGTAGTATACGCAGGTATCGAACAAGATTTCAAAATCACACCAGAACAGTTGGAATCGGCCATTACACCAAAGACAAAAGCAATTATTCTTTGCTCGCCATCAAACCCAACAGGTAGCGTGTATAGCAAAGCAGAGCTTGAAGGATTAGCAAATGTGCTGGCAAAGCATCCTAACATTGTTGTTATTTCGGACGAAATATACGAACACATTAATTATATAGGCAAGCACGAAAGCATTGCTCAATTTGAGTCGATCCGTGACCGTGTTGTGATTGTAAACGGAGTATCAAAAGCGTATGCGATGACCGGCTATAGAATCGGTTATATCGCAGGTCCGAAATGGATTGCATCAGCATGTAACAAATTGCAAAGCCAATATACTTCGGGCACATGCTCTGTAGCTCAAAAAGCAGCAGAAGCAGCACTTACCGGCGATCAACAATGCGTTGAAGAAATGCGCCAAGCATTCCTTCGCCGTCGCAACCTTGTGATCGAGCTTTGTCAGTCTATTTCAGGAATGAAGTTAAACGTACCGGAAGGAGCTTTTTACCTTTTCCCTGAAGTAAGCAGCTACTTTGGTAAGTCATTCAATGGCCGCACCATCGAAAATGCCGGCGACCTTGCCATGTATCTTCTTGAAGAAGCACACGTAGCAACCGTAGGCGGAGCAGCATTCGGAGCACCGGAATGTCTTCGATTCTCTTATGCAACATCAGACGAAAACCTGGTAGACGCAATGGGCAGAATCAAGCGTGCTCTTGATCAATTGAGCTAATAAGCAGATATTTTCACATATAGAAAAGGATAAATTCGTTCGCGGATTTATCCTTTTTTTATGCAATCACCCGTCGCAACCCAGCAACAATACTGTTAACACAACTGTTCACTTCTTATAGACATAAACGATAAACCTTAAGATAATGTACAGACGCGACTTAATCATTGTACCGATCAGCAGAGTTGAAGACCTGATCCGACGCATCAAACAACTCAAACGAGAAAATTCTTCACCGCACAGCTGGCATCAATTGGCCGATGAAGCTTATCAAACTCTACGCATCACGCCCACATTCTTTGCCAAGCAATCGATCGAAGTGATCACACGGATCATTCCCGAATCAGACTTGCAAGAACAATTGATCAAGTTGATCTTGATAGACGATCGCGTGAATCAAAATCCCGAGAACCTGCAAAAAGCAAATCAACTACTCAAGATCATGCGTGCAAATCGCCGTTATCCCTCCATTGCCAAGGAACGACTCATTTGCCAAATCAAGCACCACCTTTGCAATCTCGAGCACAAAGCATTGCTACAAACGCACCAAACACAATCTTAACCGGGCATGAACTTCAATACAGAAGTTCATGTATTTTCATTTTAACCATCAACCCTACTCTCCAACTCCATTTGCCTGATTCGGAATATACCTAGTTCCGAATAATACATCTTAATGCCACATAAATTCCTTATTATACACACCTGCACGTGATATTCTTCCTTTAAAAATGGATAAACCTATATCTTTGAGTCGAAATAATATCATCTCAAAAGCACCATGCAAACCTATCAACGACAAGGTTCAATACTTTCCTATCTCGACGAAATAGCCGAAAGTATCCGCAACAAACGACTTGCCGATATATTCAGACCCATTGATTTCATCGCAAACGAATCGTATGGGCCGCACAACCATCTGCGACTCGAAATCAATTACGTAACGACAGGCTATTGCTACCTCAATCTCGACGGTAAGCGCATGAAGTTTTCCAAAAACGATATCATGCTCATCCCCTCTTTCGTAGAGCATAAATTTGTAGCCGGCAGCAAAGGATGCAAACTCATGCAACTCGAATTCATGCCCGAGATCTTCAATTTATTGCAAGCAGACATAGATCCTAACAATTCGATACCGGCATTATCCAGCTGCAACGAAGTGATCCGCATCTCAAACAACAAGAAGATAAACGACGTGATCACCAAGATCATCGAAGAACTTATGAACAAAGATGCACTGCACACACAACTCATCATGCTGCACTATGCCGAATTGTTGTTGCTGATCTACAGACATCTGATCAACAATACACAACCTTCGGACAACGATATATTAAACTCGGCCATCGACTTGATCCATGCAAACATTACCGAACCCATCGATATCGTCACGCTGAGTAAGCAGCTTCACATCAGCGATCGTTACCTGAGACAACTCTTTTCGAAGCATCTCAAAACAACCCCCATCGAGTATATCAACAACGAACGCATCAAGCTGGCAACACAATTGCTCAAAGATGAAAAGCTGTCGATCAAAGAAGTTTCCTATAAATGCGGATTCAAATCGCCGCAATACTTCACCAAAATATTCAAGAAACAACGAGGCATTTCACCTCGCTATTATACGTCTATACAATAAACAAACTACAACCATATGAACAAAGTAGCTCAACACACGCTCTTGTTACTGGCCTTCGGTACAGCACCCTTGTATGCTGCACAAGCAGACATCGTACAAGCACCGAAGCCTAATACGGTAACCGGAATTCAAAACAACTCGATTCTGCTCAACGGGACATGGGATTTTGACATGACTCCTTCGGCAAACTTTGAAAAAGGAAACTACACGCCGGCAAACGGATGGGATCCAATCAAAGTACCGGGCGAATGCGCCATGCAAGGTTATGCCATCGAACACGACAAACCGGTATTATACCGCAAAAACGTATTCGTGCCGTCGGCTTTCAAAGGAAACAAGATTATCTTACGCTTCGACGGAGTGTACAGTTATGCCCGCTTGTATGTCAACGGCAAACTCGTACGTGATCACAACGGCGGCTTTACGCGTTGGGAAAGCGACATCACCGACTTCGTAAAAACGAATGCCAACAATGAAATCAAACTAGAGGTAACCGACAAGCTCGACGAGATATCGTACGGTTCGGGCTATGCCCACCATCCGATCGGAGGTATATTGCGCGATGTCACCATCTATTCGATCCCGAAAGAACACATCGACTACTTTACCGTCGAAACACAACTCGACTCAACCTACACCCATTCGGATTTGCAGATTCGCTTTACAGGCAACTTCACACCCGATCATACGGTAGAGTTTTTACTGACCGATCCGCAAGGTAAAGCCGTTTCGTTGCAAGAAGCAACAGCAAGCAACGTACACAAAAACGATACCACGACAAAAGTCTTTAAGTTAAGCAACCCACAAAAGTGGGATGCAGAACATCCGAATCTTTACAAGCTCACCACTACCGTAAAGAAAGGAGGAAAGCCTACTTATCAGTTCAATAAAAACGTCGGATTCCGCAAGATCGAGATCGAGAAGAACCGCATGTTTGTAAACGGTAAGCAAGTAAAACTACGCGGAGCATGCCGCCACGACATCCACCCTACACTAGGTCGTACCACAACGGTAGCCTTAGACAGCATGGATGCTCACATATTCAAAGCGGCAAACATGAATCATGTGCGCACGTCGCACTACCCACCCACAGAAGCTTTTCTTGACTTTTGCGACAAACTTGGCTTGTACGTCGAGTGCGAAACCGCTATCTGCTTTGTCGACACACATCGTCAGAAAAACTACGGCCCGGCAGCCTCGCAAGATGATCCTGCCTATACCGACAAATACATGGGGCAATTGCAAGAAATGGTAACCAGTTTCCGCAATCACCCTTCTATCCTATTCTGGTCGGTTGGTAACGAATGCAAGTATGGCTCTAACTTCCAAAAGTCATACGACTGGGTGAAAGCCGAAGACACTACCCGCCCTGTTATCTTTAGTTATCCGGGAAGTGTAGAAAAAGGCAAGTTCGTTTACGACATTCTCAGCATGCACTATCCGTATGTAGACGGAAACCTTTCGCAGTGGGGCGTGAGTACGACCAACTTTGAAACGGCCAACTATCCCTCGACCTTCGACGAATGGGCGCACGTTCCTTGCTATACCTACAGCACCTTGCAAGAAGATCCCAACATCCGTGAGTTCTGGGGGCAATCGCTCGATATGATGTGGTCGAAACTCTTTGACAGACCCGGCGGATTGGGCGGAGCTATCTGGGGATTCATCGACGAAACCTTTATGGTACCACAACCCAAGAAAGGACAACCTTGGTGGATCGAATTTGCCCATACCGCAAAACCGGCCGACTACAAAGGCAACTGCGTAGGCTACGGTGAATGGGGAATTATCGACGTATGGAGAAGAGAGAAACCGGAGTTCTGGGGAACGAAAAAAGCCTATTCACCTGTGCGCGTACTCGAAACAACCGTTCAGGAATTTACCCCCGGCGTTGCGATCAACTTGCCGGTATACAATCGTTTCGACCATACCAATCTCAACGAATTAGTAGTTTCCTATCAGCTCAACAACGGAAAGGAACAACCAATTCAGGCACCTGCTATCGACGTGAAACAAAAAGGGTTTGTAACCGTTCCGGCACAGAACTGGCGCAATGGCGATGAGCTTACCGTGTTCTTCAAGGATAAAAACAACCAATTGATCGATGCCGAAACAATTACGATAGGCACCAAGCCGGCACTACTTAATGCCCGCCGCGGCACACCGTTTACTACCGAAGAAACGGCGCAAGAGATCATCATCTCGAACGGCGCGCAACGCTTTCCGTTTTCCAAAGCAACGGGACTAATCACCAATGCAACTTCGAATGGAAAAGTCGTACTTGAAGAAGGTCCATTCCTCAACTTCGATGTCAACTTCAACCACCTTACCGGTGCCGAAGTACGTGAAAAGGCTCGTAATTATGTAGCATCACGCAACGAATGGAAGAAAGATTCGCTCTACGTAACCCAAACAAACGGAACCATCCAAGTGCACATCGTAGGAAAAGTAGACAAGGCCGACGTTACATACATCTGCTCGTTTACGCCAAACGGTACAATGACTGTAAACTATGTTCTAAGCAATCAGCCAAACGGCTACTTGCGCGAGGCCGGACTTCAATTCATGCTTCCCGAAAGCTACAACAAGGTTAAGTGGAACCGCGATGCATACTGGACGTATTATCCGGCCAACTCTTTCGGAGCTCCGAAGGGTGAAGCACCGTTTTACAATACCAAACTCGTGAAGTACGGACAAGATCCTGCCCAACTTTGGGAGCAAGATACGCACAACTACTATTACTTTGCCGACAAAGGAACCAACGACAAGCAACCGCTTACCAACATTGCCAAATCGATGAAGGAAAACATCTTCCTTTATACGCTGAGCGGCGACAAGGGAACACCGCAGTTGTCCGTGGTTTCACCGGAAGGCTCCTTAGCCTGTCGTGTCAACAAAGACAAGCAAGAAAACCTTGTACTATACATCAACAACAAGTGGGACTACCCCGAAATCGCTTGGGGTAACTACTGCAAGATTGTTGAAGCCTCACCGCTAGCCGGCCAGGCAACCCTACAGTTCTAGCATATAAGTTTCAGAAGTTAGTAAGATTCACCTTGACAAAGGGCAGCCGCTATCACACTCGGCTGCCCTTTTCTTTTTCAATTTCATTTACAAAGACAACAAACCACAAAAACCACCCTTCTACTTATTGTATAAATCAACAACTTAACAAGTTATCAACATTCGTTGTTAACAGCGACAGAAACACGCAAAGAAGGCTGTTTTTACGCTCGTTGATTCAAATTTACGACCAAACAAAATCTGACCAATTGCCGTGAAAACCGAGCATTCGCTTCCTTGCTTTCCTTGTTGCTAACGAAGACTTTTCCGCACAGGTATCACTTTGTAGGCAACAAGGTAAAAGCAAAAACAATTTGTCCCGCTCAACTCCCTCACAATCGAATACGGGCAAACCATTCGACCGATCCACCCTGATACCATAGCGAGATCAAAACAACCCAATTCGTTTTCAATGAAAAGGCAATTGCGTCTTCACTGAAAACGTTTTTCGTTACCGTGAAGAAGTTAAACACTCTTCGTTATGAATGCAAAAACTCTTCACGGTGAGTGAAAACACTATTCGTGGTAACTAAATTCACCCACCGCGAAGACACAATTTGCGCATCAAAAAAACCAAATAAACTTTCCGCAAGAACCAAACGACCTTTTTCCAAGAACTAAACGAGCTTTTTTCCCAAACCTTGCATAGTTTTTCCGATATGATGAGCTTAAATCCCTCAATCCATCAAATAGTGAATACCAAAACAGTGCAGACTTCTGCCAAAGATCCTATTTCCTGAAGCGACAAAAACAGCAAAGTCATCGCATCTAGAGCGCAAAAACAGACTAAATAGCCATAAAAAGAATCTTGCAAACCATAAGACAAACATCCTTATTGTAAAAACCGAATTTATTGAATTAGTGAGTCTCTCTCACTTATGTCCATCAAGCATAAAGCACAAAGCCATTAATACACTGATTATCAAAAAAAAAGGTTTTCATTTGTTCTCCGTTAATTTTTATGTATACTTGCATTTGTAATTGATCTAATACCTAAAATAATACTATATGAAACCAACCTACACGCTTTGTATGCTTCTTTTACTGGGAAGCTGTATTACGTCTTGTTACAACAAGAAGTCGGAGTCGAATCAAACGGGAGATTTGATTGAAGTAGAACTGTCCGACTTTGAAGTAAAACCTATATTCCAAAGTATGGTCAAACTCGAAACAACGGACAGTTGTCTCATTCAAAACATTAAGAATGTAGAGTTTGATGCAGATCTGTTCTTTATATTATCCAGGGCCTCTCAAGGAAATAAAGAAGATGTGTATGTATTTGATAAAACCGGAAAGTTTATCCGCTCAATTGGTCTGCAAGGGCAAGGGCCGGAAGAGTATATCAGCATCAATTCATTTATATTGGACAAAGCAAACCGATTGATCACAATTGTAGATACACAAAAGAAAGCATTGATCACATACGACTATGAAGGTAACTGGAAGAACAATAGGGATATTAGCAGTTTTTTGAAACTTGGTCTCGTAAAAAGCTGTAAGCTTTTCAACAATAAAATGTACGGTTATAATTATATATTCAACGACTACCCGGCCGGAATGCATTCAATTGATTTAAATACCGATCAATGCGAAATTCTTTTTTCTCATGCACCCTTCCGCACCTCCGGATATGGGGATGGCATCAGCATCTCTATGTCTAAATCGGACGACCGATTGACTTTTACCAAAATATTAAACGACACGATCTTCTCTATAAATACAAACGGAGAAGCGGCTCCATATTACCGGATCGATCACAAAAAGAAAGTAGTAGACCCATCTACTATTAAAGAACCATTTACTTTGGAAAATATGTTTCGGTTCTATGTTTACGATCTTTCCGATAAAGAGTACTTTAAAGGATATGATGCTATCCATGAAAATTCCGATTATATCTTCATACGTGCAGGTGGCTATAGGGTCGTACATCGTTATCTTATAGATAAACGAAAAAAGCGAGCTTTATTTGAGATTTCATCCTATCAATCCGACACGAAAGAGTTTCCGTTGCGAGAACCGGACTTTGTTATCAATGATCAATTTATTAGAATAGAACAACCACACAATTTAATTAGTGATAAAGATCAGTATAGCAACTATGACTCTGCACAAAAGATCATTGCACAGTTGAATGAAGACGATAATCCGTGTCTTGTCTTTTACACATTAGATTAAAAGGAGAAGTTTCATAAAACACAAAAACGACTCGCCAAGAAGGTATGGTACCTTCCGGCAAGTCGTTTGTTGATTTATTCAGTGCATAAAAGAGCGCTTGCTTGTGGGCAAGGAGGCTCTTTGTTTCAAGGGCTGATTATTTGTACGAGCGCTTGTTGCTTCCTTCTACGTAGTTGATGAAGGCATTACTTACCGCTCTATTTCCGCCGGCTGTAGGATAGTCGCCCGAGAAATACCAGTCGCCTGTGTGATCTGGGCATGACTCGTGCAATCCTTCCAAACTTTGGAATACGATCTCTACCTTTGCTTTGGTTCCTTTCGGAGTTAGCATTTCGGCAATTTTGTGAGAAATTTCTTCGGCAGTAAACGGACGATAGATATCTTTCACGTGGTTGATTTGTTCTTCTTTCGGCAAGCCTTGTTGTGCTTTGCAACGGTCATACACATCGTTGATGATATGCGACATTCCGCGTTCTTTCAACAATTCGATCGCCGCACGGAATGCGATGAATTCGCCCATACGTGACATGTCGATTCCGTAACAGTCGGGATAACGAATTTGTGGAGACGATGAAACAATCACAATCTTCTTTGGTCCGATTCGGTCAAGGATCTTGATGATACTTTGACGAAGCGTAGTTCCGCGCACGATACTATCGTCGATCACAACGAGGTTATCAACGCCCGGATTTACCGTTCCGTAGGTTACGTCGTATACGTGAGCCGCTAGTTCGTCGCGACCATTGTCTTCGGCGATAAACGTACGCAGCTTGATGTCTTTGATCGCCACCTTTTCAGATCTTACACGCATCGAAAGAATCTTCAGCAGTTCCTCTTGCGTCATATCTCCGTTTGCTTCCTCGATCAAACGAATTTTCTCGGTGTTCAGATATTTGTTCAATGCTTCGGTCATACCAAAGAAAGCTACTTCGGCTGTATTTGGAATAAACGAGAACACTGAGTTTTCAAGATCATTATCTACAGATTTCAAGATCGCAGGCACTAGTTTTTCTCCTAGCATCTTACGTTCTTTGTAGATATCCATATCACTACCGCGCGAGAAGTAAATACGTTCAAACGAACATGCTTTCTTGATTTGCGGCTCGTTGATTTGATGTAGGCTCGCTTCACCGTTTTTCTTCACGATAAGACCTTGTCCCGGAAGAAGTTCTTTTACGTCTTCAGCTTTTACGTTGAGTACGGTTTGAATTACCGGACGCTCCGAAGCCGTAACCACGATTTCGTCATCCATATAATAGAATGCCGGACGAATGCCCCACGGATCGCGGAACGTAAATGAATCGCCACAGCCCAATACGCCGCAGATTACGTATCCACCGTCCCATTTGTTGCTGGCACGACGAAGCACCGATGGCAGATCGAGGTTCTTCTCAATCACATCGTTCATCACATCGCCGGTATATCCTTGGCTACGGAAGAAGTCGTACTGACGCTGCACTTCACGGTCGAGGTAATGACCAAGTATTTCCAGCATGATAAAGGTGTCAGCAAAGTTGCGCGGATGCTGTCCTTGCTCTACCAAATGCTCAAATACTTCATCTACGTTCGTTAGGTTGAAGTTTCCGCATAGTGCGAGGTTGCGCGAAGCCCAGTTGCTACGACGCAAGAAAGGGTGCACATACGAAATACCCGATTTACCGGTTGTACTATAACGAAGATGCCCCAAATAAAGCTCACCGGCAAATGGTAAATTTTCTTTTACCCATTGTACGTCGTTGAGTTTATCTTGAGGCACCCCCGCAAAGTTGGCATGTACTGCCGAGAATATTTCTTGAATTGCACCAGAACCTGTAGCTCTTTCTCTAAAGATGAATTCGTTTCCGGGTTCTACATCTAGTTTCACAGTTGCTAATCCTGCGCCTTCCTGGCCACGATTGTGCTGTTTTTCCATGAGCAGATATAGCTTACTAAGGCCATATTGCCATGATCCATACTTTTCCTGATAGTACTCAAGGGGTTTGCGAAGCCTGATGGTAGCAATCCCACACTCATGCTTAAGAACGTCGGTCATACTGTTTTTAGTGACAATTTGTATATTATTATTGCAAAAACACTTCCAAAGATACGAAGAATTGGCCTACAGTTATATAAAAAGAAATTGAATGTGATTTTAAAATTAGTTTATTTACCTTTGTGTAGATCACTTTCTTAAACTCAGCAAACTATGAAGTGGGAACAGTTAATTTCGGGCAAACGCCTGGGGATGGAATCGTATCAGGGAAGAAACCACGAACGCAATAACTTTCAGCGCGACTACGATCGCCTGATCTTCTCGGCTCCTTTTCGCCGACTACAAAATAAGACACAAGTTTTTCCGCTACCGGGTAGTGTATTCGTGCACAACCGACTTACGCATAGCCTTGAGGTTTCGTGCGTAGGACGCTCGTTGGGTAATAGCGTAGGAAAGGCGTTGATGGCAAAATATCAGGATCATTTCGAATTATTCTCGGAGATTGGCACCATCGTGGCTACGGCTTGCCTGGCACACGACATGGGCAATCCGCCTTTCGGTCATTCGGGCGAACAGGCAATCGGTGCTTATTTTTCGGAAGGGAACGGAGTGAAACTTCGCGATGCTGTGTTGAAAGAAAATGGTCGGTGGAACGACTTCGAACGATTTGAAGGAAATGCGAATGCGATTCGCTTGCTCGCGCATCAGTTTAAAGGCCGCCGTCCTGGTGGATTCGCGCTTACGTATTCTACACTCGCTTCGGTCGTAAAATACCCTTACTCTTCTGATCTGGCAGGAACCAAGCATAAGTTTGGCTATTTCCAAACGGAGGAGTTGATCTATGCAAGCATAGCCGACGAGCTGGGTATCCCGTTGGCATCTAAAGACCCGAAGTCTTTTGCGCGCTATCCGTTGGTTTATCTGGTAGAAGCTGCAGACGATATTTGCTATCAAGTAATGGATGTGGAGGATGCGCACAAGCTAAAGATCTTAACGACCGACGAAACACTGAATTTATTGCTTGGATTCTTCGAAGAGCCGGTGCGCGAAAAACGCGTTCGCGTGATGAGTCAGCTCGACGATATCAACGAAAAGGTTGCCTACCTCCGTTCGTGTGCAATCGGTGTATTGGTAGATGAATGTGTACGGGTGTTTCTTGAAAACGAAGAGTTGATCTTAAGGGGAGAGATGCACGAACCGCTTATTGCACAGATCAGCACCGTTCCGAAGGAAGCTTACGAGGCTTGCTCGCGTACGGCGTGGAAAAAGATTTACCGCTCGAAGGAAGTATTGGATATTGAACTGGCCGGTTACCGCATTATCGGGATGCTACTCGATAAATACATCGAAGCTATCTTTACGCCCAACCATGCCTATTCAAAAATATTGCTGCAACGCATACCGGAACAATACGATACGCAATGCAGCAGCACTTATGGTAAGATTCAGACAATTCTTGATTTCATATCGGGAATGACCGACGTGTACGCACTCGACCTTTACCGAAAAATTACCGGTATGAGTCTGCCCGCCGTATAATCAAAATGCCTCTCTGTATTTGCCTTCTTGTTTGTCTTCCAAGATATTCAAGTAGCTACGATATCTCGACTCGCTGATGTAATGTTGCTCTACAGCTTTCATCACGGCGCAGCCGGGTTCGTTTATGTGTGAGCAGTTGCTGAATTTGCATTCGCCCGAAAACTTGAATATATCGGGGAAGTAGTGTGACACTTCGGCCTTTTCCATATCAATGGTTCCGAAGCCTTTGATTCCGGGAGTATCAATCAAATATCCGCCTTGTGGCAATGGAATCATTTCTGAGAATGTTGTTGTGTGCATTCCCTTGTTGTGATAATCGGAGATATCACCGGTGCGAAGATTTACACCCGGCACCAATTTGTTGATTAGCGTAGACTTTCCTACACCGGAGTGACCAGAAAAGAGTGTAATCTTTCCTTTTAGTAAATCGTTTAACTGATCGAGACCGACTTCTTCACGAGCCGATATTTCATAACATGGGTAGCCAATTGTAGAATACAAGTGCATCAGTGCTTCCATGTATTCACGGTTTTCGCCCTTCATACGGTCTACTTTATTGAAAAGTAGTTTCACCGGTACACGGTATGCTTCGGCAGTAGCCAAAAAACGATCAATAAAAACAGTAGTAGTAATCGGATAATTAACCGTAATAATTAGCATGGCCTGATCAAGGTTGGCCGCGATAATATGCGATTGCTTTGAGAGGTTTGATGCTCTTCTGATGATGTAATTTTTACGATCAGCTATTTCTGAAATAAATGCGGTTCCTTCATTATTTTCCTCAATAGTAACTCGATCGCCCACCGCGATGGGATTGGTAGTTCTAATATCTTTCAAACGAAAGCTTCCTTTTACTTTCGACTCAACAGCCTTACCCTCATCGGTAAGTACCGTATACCAACTTCCTGTGTTTTTTATAACCAATCCTTGCATATGCTACTTTTAGAAAAGATGTCGGAATGGACTATTCCGACACCTTGTATTAAACGAGTTAAACTGTTAAGATCTCTTTTTCTTTTGCAGCGAAAAGCTCATCGATTTTCTTGATGTATTTGTCGTGCGACTTTTGTACAACACCTTCAGTGTCTTTTGCTACATCTTCAGGAAGACCGTCTTTTACTGCTTTCTTGATTTGATCGTTTGCTTCGCGACGTGCGTTACGTACACTTACTTTTGCTGTTTCAGCTTCTTGTTTCGCTTGTTTAGCCAAAGCTTTACGACGATCTTCTGTCAATGGAGGAATACCAAGACGAATCACTTCACCATTGTTTTCGGGAGTAATACCAACTTCTGAGTTCATGATTGCCTTCTCGATCTCTTTGATCATCGGCTTTTCCCATGGTTGGATGATGATTGTTTTTGCGTCCGGAGTATTTACCGATGCAACGTTCGCCAATGGAACCAATTCACCATAGTAAGGAACTTTTACACCGTCCAAAATGCGAGGGCTCGCTTTACCTGCACGGATGTGAGCCAACTGTTCGTCTAAAAAGGCAACTGCCAGATCCATCTTCTCTTCTGCAGCCTTCACATATTGCTTTACTTCAACCATAAATTTGAGCTATTAATGTATTTCAATTCTTGTTGTTACAAAAATACGAAAGAAATCAAATGCGTACAAGAGTACCAATGTTCTCGCCGCTCATTACTTTCTTAAGATTTCCTACAGTATCCATGTCGAAAACGATGATTGGAAGGTTGTTTTCTTTACACATCGTAGTCGCTGTAAGGTCCATTACCTTAAGTCCGCGATTGTAGATTTCGTCGTATGTGATTTCATCAAACTTCGTAGCCGTAGGATCTTTCTCAGGATCTGCCGTATAGATACCGTCTACACGAGTTCCTTTTAGCATTACGTCTGCTTCGATTTCGATACCACGAAGAGCCGAGCCAGTATCGGTTGTAAAGAACGGATTACCTGTTCCGGCAGAAAGGATTACGACTTCACCTTTTTCCAATAGTTCGATCGCTTTCCATTTGTTGTAGAATTCGCCGATTGGTTCCATGCGGATTGCTGTAAGCACGTGTGATTTTACACCACAGCTTGTAAGAGCCGAGCTAAGTGCCAGACTGTTGATTACCGTTGCCAACATTCCCATTTGGTCGCCTTTTACACGATCGAATCCTTTTGAAGCACCGCTCAAACCGCGAAAGATATTGCCACCGCCAATTACGATTCCTACTTGTACGCCCATTGCTACAATCTCTTTGATTTGCTCTGCGTATTCAGTCAATCGTACTTCGTCGATACCATATTGTTTTTCGCCCATTAGCGACTCTCCGCTTAGTTTGAGTAGAACTCTTTTGTATTTAGCCATATTATTATCTATTTTATGCTTGCTTAGCATTTTGATTTTCGCAAAGTTACGAAAAGTGACTCAACTTAAACAAATCTCACCTCTTTAAAAGCATATCTGCGTATAATCCCTTCGCTATCGCGAAGCACTAAATGCCCGGTCGACTCAGTTTTGACAATTTCTGCCAAGAATGTTCCGTTCTCATCTTCATACGCATGCATCCCTTTTCCGCGATAAAGCGAGTTCTTATACACCTCCTTTATTTCATGTTCTGCGCCATCAAGCATATCGAAGTAGTTGATATATATTTGCGAAGCAAATTCATTAAGCAGTTTGCCCAAGTCGTAATCTTTACCGGTAATCTGATACATCGAGACGGGATTAGGAGCATTGGACAAGAAAAGATCTTGATTTACGTTGATTCCAATACCGATAATCGTTTGAAATACTTCGTAGCCACTCAAATCATTCTCGATCAAAATGCCGCCGATCTTTTTATCTTGATAATAGATATCGTTGGGCCACTTGATCGAAACATGGGGTATGTAATGATCCAATACTTCCTTGATTGCCGTAGAAACGAGTTGAGAAATAATAAATTGATCGGAAGCGATGAGCTCTTGCGGATGAAAAATCATACTAAAAGTCAAGTTCTTGCCGGCTTCTGCTTCCCAGGTATTGCCGCGCTGACCGCGACCTGCCGATTGCTCGTAGGCAGCAACAACTGTTCCTTCCTCTTGCTCTTCTTTTTGTTGTAAAGCACGAAGGTAATTGTTGGTAGAGTCTACTTCTTGTAGTTGAATTATAGTTGCCATATCGTTTGTCGATAGATAGTTTAATAGTCTGACAGCTGCTTTTGCTGCTCTCTCGTTAGCCCTTTTACAACGATGGCATAGGAGTGATCAATCCACTCGCGAATGAACTGATCAGACATATCCGATTCAAGATCAATCGAGTTCCAATGCTTTTTATTGAAATGATAAGCCGGCTGTACGGCTTCATAATCTTCGCGTAATGCCAACGCTTTTTCGGGATTGCACTTAACAGAAATGCATCGTTTGATCCCATCGAGTGGCAAAAGTAAGAACATCTTATGCATTACTTTAAATACCAATGTGGTGTCGTCAAAAGGCATTGACTCTGTAACACCCTTAAAAGAAAGACAATAGTCTCTTACTTCTTCTATATTCATAACAGATCGGAGATTTATTAGGTTGTATCCTTAACATATTACCAAAGAGGAGGATAAAAAGCATCTTCGATATGCTCTACCTGTGTGCCATGAGATTCTACTATCACGCCAATGATATCGAATCGTGCTTCGAGATCGATGTCGAACTTCTTGATATAATGGTCGGCTGCCGCTACTGTGCGCCTAATCTTTCGATCAGACACCGCATCGAAAGGATCTTCCAAAAAACCGGAAGTACGTGTCTTTACTTCGACAAACACAATTTCTTGATCATTGCATGCAATGAGATCTAATTCATACTTTCCCGAATACCAATTCGTTTCCAAAATATGATATCCTTTTTGCTCCATGAGCTCTTTGGCAACTTGCTCACCCAATTTGCCTGTTATATTGTGTTTTGCCATACTTATAATAGCACAAAAATAGTTTTTTCTTTTGTAATTAAGCATCTTACACTTAATTTTGCAAACATGAAGAAGAAGCGCAAAAATTCACCCTCAAGTAGGAATAGTCCGCGGATTCATAAAATAACATTCATGCTCAATGAAGAAGAGCAGAAAGCGGTAGAGCGTTATCTTGAAAAGTATCAAATTGCGAATAAATCTCGCTGGTACAGAGAAACTATTTTATCTCATATTCTCAAAACTCTGGAAGAAGACTATCCTACTCTTTTTGCAGAAAACGAAATGCGCAGATGAGCACCATTTTCAACGACGAATATTTTATGAAACAGGCCCTTCGTGAAGCCGAAGCTGCCTTTGCGGAAGGAGAAGTCCCTGTTGGAGCCGTTATTGTATGTAATAATCGGATCATTGCACGTGCACATAACCAAACTGAAACATTGAATGATCCTACGGCTCATGCCGAAATGCTGGCCATCACGGCAGCAACAAATGTATTAGGAGCCAAATACCTCAAAGATTGTACGCTTTTTGTTACGGTAGAACCTTGCATTATGTGCGCCGGAGCCATTGGCTGGTCTCAAGTCTCGCGTATTGTATATGGAGCTTCGGATGAGAAAAGGGGGTTCTCTTTTTTCGCACCTAAAGCGATGCACCCAAAAGCTCAGATCTTAAAAGGAGTGATGGAACCGGAGTGTTCTTCGCTGATGTCTGACTTTTTTAAACAAAGACGATAAATACCGATCGGGTTAAAGATAAAAAGCCTTGCAGCAATCTTGCTACAAGGCTTTTCTTATTTAGATGTTTTACTTTCTTCTATTTCGTCGACCTCTTCGTATTCGACGTACTCTCCTTCTTCACGAGAGAATATTTTCTTCTTAACTTTAGCTGTATAGCTTGTTGTATCTTTCTGCTCTTGCTTTTCTTTTCCGTAAGTATTCCTCGACTGAGTGCGCGTCTTTGTTGTAGACGTACTTCCAAACAATACTTTCTTTACAGTGCGGAATAATGAGAATCCCAGCAACAAAAGAAGCAGTAAAAAGAACAGCAGTATTATCAATAGGAATTTAAACATATCATAATCGTATTAACTTATAAAGCAAAGATAAAGAAGAGAGCTATTTCTTTTTGTTAAAAATAGACAATAGAACATATAGCAAAATGGTTGCCGATATCCCCATAAACTGGAACAATGCAATCAAAACAATTGCTGATATAATTAGAATATAGCGCACTTCATTTCCTTTGAATGCTAAACTCTTAACCTTAAGAGAAAACATAGGAATCTCTGCAATAAGCAAGTAAGAAGTAAGAAGGATCAATACAGAAGTAACTCCTATAAATATAGGATTTCCTTCGTATGCATACGCTTGTGCCGAATAAGCAAAAGACAACCAAAACAATGCATTTGCCGGAGTTGGCAGTCCGATAAAAGACGTTGTCTGACGTTCATCGATATTAAACTTAGCCAAGCGTAGGGCCGAATATATAGGTATGATAAATGCTAAATAAGGGAAATAAGATGTCATAAACGGACAAATCGCAGCAACTGCCGTTGCTTGCTTCAACAAGAAGTAAACAATCATACCCGGTGCAACCCCAAAGCTTACACAATCGGCCAAGGAGTCGAGCTCTTTGCCAATCGGCGAATAAGCCTTTAATGCTCTTGCAGACATCCCATCGAAGAAATCGAATACTGCTGCCGCAATAATAAGAATCGAAGCTACAAGGATATTGCCCTGTAAAGCTTGAATAATTGCGATACAACCGCAAAAAAGATTCAAACTGGTGATTCCGTTGGGAATATGTTTTGTTATTCCGTTTGCCATAATTTTATCATTTAGCGGACAGACGGGCAATCGGTGTTTGATTTCCGGTTACTTTCTGATCCATTTCAACTAAGACCTCTGTGCCTACAGGTAAGAATACATCTACACGTGACCCAAATTTGATAAAGCCCATGTGTTCATCAACGTGACATTTCTCTCCTACTTTTGCATACGTAACAATACGACGAGCTAATGCTCCGGCAATTTGTCGAACCAAAACATCAACACCATTACGTGTAGTAATAACCACAGTAGAGCGTTCGTTTTCCGTACTTGATTTTGGTAAGTATGCGGCCATAAAACGACCATTTTGATGCGAGACATGCTTTACGGTTCCATTTACCGGAAACCAATTGGCGTGTACGTTAAACACAGTCATAAAGATAGATATTTGAAGCTTTTTCTCTCCAAAATACCCATTTTCCATCACCTCTTCGATGGCAACAATGGTTCCATCTGAGGGTGCAATCACAAGCCCTTCCGAGTCGTAAGGAAAACGTCTGAACGGACTTCTGAAGAAGTTTAAAACCAACAAGAATAATATAGACGATACCGCAGCAACTCCGTAAAACCAACCGGTTGCGCCTATCATCTGATATAAAGCGAAGTTTATCAGAAACAATACTGTAAACAGCGTTAATAAAATACCCGTTCCTTCTTTATGTACCTTCATTATATGTTGTTTGTTGAAATTTTCACGTTGATATTCTAAGTTACAAAGGTAGTTTATTTTATATAACAATCAAAACAGGAAAGCTATCTCACTTGCTCTATCTGATTTAATTCAATATACCATAAATAACCTTTTACGTTTTTAAAGCCCATTTGCTTGATTAGTTTGACGTAATTGCGTACTTGATAATGATATAACTTGTCTTTGATATGCCCGAATTTATAATCGACAACGATCACCTGATTGCCTTGATCGATCATAACTCTGTCGGGGCGTTTTGCAAAGTCATCGACCGACAAAATCTCAATCTCATTGAGCACTTTCAACGAACCGTCGAACCAATGTTTTACTTCGGGTTTTGAAATGTGCTTCTGCAAAAGCTCGCAAAGGCGAATCCCTTCTTCAGAGGTAATCACTCCGGCAATAATCATCCGTTCTACCGCCGCCTCGATATCTTCTTGAGTGGTGATTTCTCCCAAGATTTCGTGCATCAGTTTACCATATTTCAACTGTTCGTCTCCGATCAAGATATCGCGATCCTGCAAACGCAGTGATAACCTATCGCCCAAATCAATGGATTCGATACGTTTCATTTCAATTTCCTGTACGGTTTTCGTTTCTCCTTGTTTGTATTTTGGATGCCACCAATCGCCATATTCAAAGGTCGCTTGTTCTTCATCCCAATAATCGCCCAAGTTTACAATCTCATCATCCTCCAGGGTTTTGGCAGGAAGAGCAGATGCCATATTAAACACACTCTCCATCAACGACGCAATCGAGTTGATTCCGTCTTTTTTGGCTTTAGGCGCAAACAAGATCATCTCATCTTTCGCTCTGGTAAAAGCAACGTAAAGTGTATTTAGGTTATCGATATAGGCATGGAGTTTTTCATGATAATAATCCATGGCAAAGATCGTCTCTATCAAGTCTTTCGTATACTTGATTGGCACTAGCGTAAGTTCATTGAATGGTGCTTTCGAGGGTTTGCACCATAAAATAGGCGCTTTATGTCCTTTACTTTCGATCTCCCAATCGGTAAAGGGCATTACAACGGCTCTAAAACCTAAACCTTTCGACTTATGCACAGTCATAATACGAATCGCATCTTGAGCATCTGGGGTTACAATGGTTTTTCTATACCCAAAATCGTCCCACCATTTTAGGAAACGAGCTAAATCGCCCGACTCCCGATTCATATAATCCATGATCATATCAAGCAATGCCTGCACAAACGGTTGCTCATTGTCGGGAATAGCCGGGGCAAACAATGCAACCAAACCTTCGATCATCTCATACAGAGACTCGGTTTGCAATCGCTGCAATTCCGCATCAACGGATCCATCGAAATGGACGTTCTCTTCGGCAAAAACATCGGCCAAATCTGTAATGGTTTTGTTTTGCTGTTCGAGACGTAGATGCTCCATCACGGCAAGCTTATACAACGTTTCATCATCAGGCTTGTTCAAATAACGGAGCAAACTGATCATAAAACGCACCGATGCCGCACTGCCGATAAACAATGCTTCGTCGGATATAAACTCATATCGTTCGGGCGAATCTGGATTTTCCTTTTTGTATTCAAGCAGTTTATTGGCAACCAATGATGCCTCGGAGTTGGTTCGCACCAATACCGCGATATCGCTCAACCGATAGCCGTCTTGTTGCAATTTCTGCAAACTCTCGATCATCAAGTCTAAAGCGGCCTCTTTCCAACTTACCTCCTCTTCTTCAATGAAATGAACTTTCACATGTCCGTCTTGTGACAAAAACGGAGGTGCAACATTTTGATACAATTTGCCATACGCCTTGGTCAGTTTGTGCGACATCTCGTCTTGCTGATCTTCATTCAGCGTAGACTCTTCCATTCCGAGGTTAAACTCGCCTTGTAAGATTCTCGACGAAAGTGCAAAAAAGGCGTTATTAAAATCAACGATACATTTACAACTACGCCAATTATCTTCGAGCACTTGCTCTTCAATTCCTTCAGAAACAAAGTCTTTTGCAATTTGCGTGTCAAGCAACGTCCAGTCTGAATTTCTAAAACGGTAGATACTTTGCTTCACGTCTCCTACAATCAGATTGAAGCGATCTTCGGCCAATGAGTTTTTGATAAGCGGGCGAAAGTTGCTCCACTGCATCGACGATGTATCCTGAAACTCATCAATCATAAAGTTATCAATATTCACTCCGGTTTTCTCGTAAATAAACGGCGCGTCGCTTTCATCAATCACTTTATTGAGCAGTTCGTTTGTATCGGAAATCAACATGATGTTCTTTTCTTGTCGATAGGCCGAAACTTGTTTGGATACGTCGCTCAAGATAGCCAACACGTAATAAAAACGAAGAATACTCACCGCGGATAAATAGTCGGCTCGATTACTGAATAGGTCTACAATCTGTCGAACACAGTCGTTGAGACCTCCGTGATAAGCAGACTCTATTTGAGACTTTATCTCTGTTGCCGCTTTTGCTGCAGACCAATTATCTAACGTATCTACCAAGTTGCAAAAAGTAGCAGTCGGTTCCTTCCAATCTCCTGAAGCTAATTTATCAAAGTAGCCAAATGGAGAGCGAGAACCTCCTTTGAAATCGGAAAACTTCAATCCGTATTGGTCAAGCAGACTGACTCCTTTCTCTCCAAGTTGCTTCACCTTTGCTTCAAACTCTTTTACAATACCATCGAGCTTCGCTTTGTAGTTTTGAAGTGTCTCTTTTTGCGCCGTATCTTCATTTACTTTGTCGGCATACTCTTTGAAGCTCTCCTTAAAGATCTCCTGACTAAGCCCCAAAATATCTTTGCGCAACTCCCAACTGTCTCCGTTTTCTACTTTGTCTGTCGTGAATCGGATTAGCCAATCAAGCAGATTCTTGTTTTCGGGCTTCTGCAAGTCATTGAGCATCATTTCAACCGCTTCTGTTAGCACCATTCTTTCATCCATCTCCAGGCCATATCCTCCTTGTAGCCCGATTTCACGGGTAAAAGCACGCATGGTTTGCTGAAAGAAACGGTCTATCGTACTGATATTAAAAGAAGAGTAATCGTGTAGCACGTCGATCAAAATCTCTTTTGCCTCGCTACGTATCGATAGCTCTGTTCTGTCGAATCGCTTCATCAAGCCTTCGAGATACCCCGATTTTTCACCGTCTGCAAGCGCGTAAAGCTCCATCACGATACGGGTTTTCATCTCTTCGGTCGCTTTGTTGGTAAAAGTAACCGCGAGAATACGCTTAAATCCGCCGGGATTGTTAAACAACAGATTCAAGAATGCCTCTGTTAGTTTGTACGTTTTACCCGACCCTGCCGATGCTCGATAAAGTGTCAACATAATACTTCTAATTATCTCGTTTTTTGATGCTTATTTATAGGCTTGCAATTTCTACCTCTTAGATGATACGAGCTTTGCTATAGCCTTCTTTCTTTAATAGCTCTAATACTTTTTGACGCAGATCTCCTTGTACAATCATCTCGCCGTCTTTTGCAGACCCACCTACTCCGCATTTCACCTTCAACCAACGACCCAACTCCACAAGATCCTCTTCTGTTCCGACAAAACCGGTTACAAGCGTTACTGCTTTTCCTCCTCTATTTCGTTTATCGAGTTGTATTTTTAGCGGCTGCTTCTCCTTTGCAATTGTTTCTAGTTCTTCATCATCTCCGTTATCATACTGAAAATCGGGATTTGTCGAGTAAACAACATTCAATCTATCTCTCCAATCATTCTTTTTCATAGCTCATATATTATATATGTATCGACAATTCTTTTAGATCACCCGGTAAAAATAGCGTTTTTTGCTGCTTCTTGATATACAATAATGCAAAATAAACGTGGCATGTGATGGGAACAAAATGGCATGTGACGGGCCATTTTGTTCCCGTCACAGACACATTTGTTCCCATGGTGTGCCAATTTGTTCCCGTCACGGACCACGGTTTTTATGCCAAAACAGAACAATAACGCCTCTTCATTTATCCTGCCACAATGCGGGTTATACTCCGTTTCTTTCACACTCAAAACAGCCCATTTTACTCTATTTTTTTTTGCGCTATGATACCATACATATATATACCCCTTAGGGGGATATATGTATGTGTAAATCATAGCCGCAAGTTTCGAAGTCAGAAGAATTACGCACCAAGCATAAACGAAATCACTCACGCTCCGTAAACAAAACTGCTGACGCCGCGTGAGTGTATTCGGGCACGCTGCGTGAATAAAAACAAGCACCATGCGTGGGCAAAAAGAAGCCTCGTGAAACGTAAGAACACGTAAAAAGAAAGACGAATACGGACAAACAGAGACGAACACGGATCGGAAGCTGCTTCGTGTCTCTATATTCGCAAAACCAAATAGACCACCACTACGAAACAAGTAGTAAAAGTCACTCACGGTTGCCGTTGTCCGTGTAAACATCGGAGCTCGATCTTTCAAATTTTACAAGCCCATCAAGCACTTCTTATTGTTAAGGAGTAGCCTCTGAAATTGATAGTTCGTAAAAAAAATATACTTTTGCACTTAAATGAGCAAAACGAGAAAATGAAAAGCGAAGAATCAACTATTACATGGAACGTTCCGGAGCCAACTCTCCGACGCTTACCTTGGTACCTAGCCTTTGTTAAACTACTAAAGAACAGAGGTGAAACCTACGTATCGTCTACACAGATTGCTAAGGAAATAAGTGTCGATGCTTCTCGGGTAGCCAAAGATCTGTCATTTGTTCACATTTCGGGAAAGACGCGTGTCGGCTACGAAATAGATACGATGATCGATGTATTGGAACGTTTTCTTGGCTTCACTCAAACACACAAAGCTGTTATTTTTGGCGTTGGTAGCCTTGGTGCGGCATTACTACATGACTCGGGACTTGCTCAATTCGGGTTGGAGGTAGTTGCCGGATTTGATGTAAATCCAAACATCGTGGGCTCTTCAATCAATGGTATCCCGGTATATCATTTCGATGATTTTGCAGAAATGCAGAAAACCATCAACGCTCAAATTGGCATTATTACTGTCCCGGTAGACAAAGCTCAGGAGGTGACCGATTTTATTATTCACGGTGGAATTAAAGCCATCTGGAACTTTACTCCTTTCCGATTGCGGGTTCCCGATAATATCGTCATTCAGAACACCTCTATTTACGCCCACCTGGCAGTAATGTTTAATCGATTAAACTTCAACAATAAGTAATATGAAGATCATTGCGGTAGGAATGAACTATTCCGAACACAACAAAGAACTGAATCATACGCTTGAGCTAAAAGAGCCGACGATTTTTATGAAGTCAGATTCTTCTATATTGAAAGACGGAAAGCCTTTCTACATTCCGGACTTTTCGAGCGAGATTCATTATGAAACGGAAGTTGTTGTAAAAATATCTCGTTTAGGTAAGAATATTGCCGAACGATTTGCTCATCGCTACTACGAGGAGGTGACCGTAGGCATTGACTTTACGGCTCGCGATCTTCAAAACAAGCTCAGAGCAGAAGGCTTACCTTGGGAAATATCTAAGGCCTTTGATCACTCGGCAGTTTTAGGAACATTTATTCCCGTAACTGATTTGAGCGATATCAATAATACTTCTTTCCATCTTGATATCAACGATAAAATGGTGCAGCAGGGAAATACAAAAGACATGCTTTTCTCCATTGATCAGATTATCGCTTATGTAAGCAAATTCTTCACGTTGAAGATCGGAGATTTGATTTACACAGGCACTCCGGTTGGTGTAGGCCCGGTTCACATCGGCGACAGACTCACCGGCTATCTTGAAGACAAGAAACTTCTCGACTTCCAAGTGAAATGATAAATACGTAACCCATGCTTTTGTTCTTCGGAATTGAATGCATGGGTTTATTTTTGCAACAATAATAAATATCACAATACGACATGAAGATAAGAGTAGGATTTGGATACGATGTACATGCTTTTGCCGACAAGAGAGAACTTTGGTTGGGTGGTATAAAAATAGATCACACGCAAGGATTGCAGGGACACTCCGATGCAGATGTGCTTATTCATGCGATGTGCGATGCTTTATTAGGCGCCGCAAATCTAAGAGACATCGGTTTTCACTTTCCCGATACTGCGGGCGAGTTTAAGAACATCGACAGCAAAATCTTGTTGGCTCAAACCATGCAATTGATTCGCGACAAAGGATACGAACTTTGCAACATTGATGCAACAGTTTGTGCCGAACAACCTAAATTGAATCCGCACATTCCAACAATGCAAAAAACTCTGGCTGATGTAATGAAAGTAGATGCCGATGATATCTCTATCAAAGCAACTACCACTGAGAAATTGGGCTTTGTAGGTAGACAAGAAGGAATCGCCGCTTATGCGACTGTGCTGATACAAAAACACACATATTAACAAAATGAGCTTTATTTCTTACAAAATACTATCATTTGGCTCTTTCTTATGGTGGTATGGAAATATGTTGCTACATTTGCTGAGATAAACTAACAACTCTCACTTTTAAAAACGCTTTTTTAATTACAATTCCATGCAAAAAGGAAAACCTGTTAAATTAGTACTAGACGACGGAACTTGCTTCGAAGGAAGATCGTTTGGTTATGAGAATCCTACAGCTGGCGAAGTAGTTTTCAACACCGCAATGGTGGGTTACCCAGAAAGCTTAACTGACCCTTCGTATGCAGGACAAATTCTAACTGTAACTTATCCTTTGGTTGGTAACTACGGAGTTCCGCAGAGTACAACAACAAACGGTGTCTCAGATTTTCACGAATCAGAGAAAGTTCAAGTTAGCGGTTTAATCATCTCAGACTACTCGTTCGATTTCAGTCACTGGAATGCAGAAAGAAGTCTTGGCGATTGGCTTAAAGACAGTAAAGTTCCCGGTATTTACGGTATTGATACTCGCGAGTTGACAAAACTTTTGCGCGAAAGAGGATCAATGTTGGGTAAATTGGTATTCGCCGATGAGAACGAAATCGACTTTATCGATCCAAACATCGAAAACCAAGTGGCAAATGTTAGCTGCAAGGAAGTGATCAATTATGGAAGTGGCGATAAAACTGTTGTAATGGTAGACTGTGGTGTAAAACACAACATCATCCGTTGCCTTACAGACCGTAACGTAAACGTGGTACGAGTGCCTTGGGATTATGACTTCTCAACATTGAACTACGATGGACTTTTCATTTCAAACGGCCCAGGTAACCCTGACCATTGTAATGTTACAGTAGACCATATTCGTAAAGCTATCAGCCAAGATAAGCCTATCTTTGGTATTTGTATGGGTAACCAACTTCTTTCTAAAGCAGGTGGTGCTAGCACATATAAATTGAAATACGGACACCGTTCACACAATCAACCGGTTAGAATGGTTGGAACAAACAGATGTTTCATCACATCTCAAAATCATGGTTTTGCTGTAGATAATTCAACTCTTGGTCAAGAGTGGGAACCTCTATTCATTAACATGAACGACGGTACAAACGAAGGTATTAAGCACAAGACGAAAC
This sequence comes from Tannerellaceae bacterium, assembly GCA_051656605.1. GTDB lineage: Bacteria > Bacteroidota > Bacteroidia > Bacteroidales > CAMTPD01 > UBA12018. The sequence goes on from JBOGCF010000013.1 coordinate 116,831, forward strand.
CTTTCTTCTCAGCTCAGTTCCACCCGGAAGCGGCTAGTGGTCCTACTGATACTGAATTTTTGTTTGACGACTTCATTAAAATGATTCACGAAGCCTAAGGATTTTTTATTTATCCGAAGGCTATTTTTTTACCTTGAAAGCAAAACGACATCGAAAAAGTGTCGGCGTTTCACGAAAAACAGTTTATTAAAAAGATGGCAATTAATAAAGACATAAAGAAAGTTTTGATTTTAGGATCGGGAGCTCTAAAAATCGGTGAAGCTGGAGAATTTGACTACTCTGGATCGCAGGCTTTGAAAGCGCTTCGTGAGGAAGGTATTGAAACTGTATTGATCAATCCAAATATTGCAACAGTTCAAACATCGGAAGGTGTAGCTGACAAGATTTACTTCTTGCCGGTAACTCCATACTTTGTTGAAAAAGTTATCGCTAAAGAACAACCAGACGGAATTCTTCTTGCATTTGGCGGACAAACTGCTTTGAACTGTGGTGTTAAGTTATACCAATCAGGTATCCTTGAGCGTTACAACGTTCAAGTACTAGGTACTCCTGTTCAGTCGATTATCGACACAGAAGACCGTGACCTTTTTGTGAAGAAGCTTGACCAAATCGACGTTAAAACAATCAAGAGTATCGCTGTTGAATCAACAGAAAATGCTTGTAAAGCTGCTGCAGAACTAGGTTATCCGGTTATTGTACGTGCCGCTTACACATTGGGAGGTCTTGGTAGTGGATTCTGCGACAATCAAGAAGAACTTGAGAAACTTGCAGAAAAAGCATTCGCATATTCTAATCAGCTTTTGATCGAGAAATCGCTTCGCGGCTGGAAAGAAATCGAGTACGAAGTAGTACGTGACGCATACGACAACTGTATTACAGTATGTAATATGGAAAACTTTGACCCACTGGGTATCCACACAGGTGAAAGTATCGTTGTTGCACCATCACAAACACTTACAAACAGCGAATACCATAAGCTTCGTGAACTTGCAATCCGCATCGTTCGCCACATCGGTATCGTTGGTGAGTGTAACGTACAGTACGCTTTTGACCCATATTCAGAAGACTATCGTGTGATTGAAGTAAACGCTCGTTTGAGCCGCTCTTCAGCGCTTGCTTCTAAAGCAACTGGTTATCCTTTGGCTTTCGTTGCTGCGAAACTTGGTCTTGGATACGGCTTGTTCGAATTGAACAACTCGGTTACAAAAACAACTTCTGCATTCTTCGAACCAGCTCTTGACTACATCGTTTGTAAAATCCCTCGTTGGGACTTAGGCAAATTCCAAGGTGTAGCTAAAGAAATCGGCTCAAGCATGAAATCAGTTGGTGAGGTTATGGCTATCGGCCGCACATTCGAAGAGGCTATCCAAAAAGGTCTTCGTATGGTTGCAGGTGGTATGCACGGATTCGTTGCCAACAAAGAATTGAAGTTTGATGATCTTGAAAAAGAACTAAAAGCTCCAACAGACAAGCGTATCTTCGCTATTTCTCAGGCTTTTGCAAAAGGATATACAGTGGAGCAAATTCACGAGTTAACTCGTATCGACCATTGGTTCCTTCAAAAACTAGAATATATCTTCAAGTGCTCTAAAGAACTTGAACAATATAATAACTCAATTGAGATCCCTAAAGACTTGCTTCGCTCTGCGAAACAAATGGGATTCTCTGACTTCCAGGTTGCAAAACTTGTTTACAAATCAACTGCTGAGATTGAAAAGCACAGCTTGGATATCCGTGCAAGACGTAAAGAGTTTGGTATCGTTCCGGTTGTAAAACAAATCGATACACTTGCAGCTGAATATCCTGCACAAACCAACTACTTGTATCTAACTTACAGTGGTACAGGAAATGACATCAAATATCTAGGCGACCACCGTTCGGTTATCGTACTTGGTTCTGGTGCATACCGTATCGGTTCATCTGTAGAGTTTGACTGGTGTTCGGTTAATGCTTTGCAAACAATTCGCAAAGAAGGATATCGTTCGGTAATGATCAACTACAATCCGGAAACTGTATCTACAGACTACGATATGTGTGATCGCCTATACTTCGACGAACTTACCTTCGAAAGAGTGATGGATATCATTGAACTTGAAAATCCTCATGGTGTAATGCTTTCGGTTGGTGGTCAGATCCCTAACAACCTTGCAATGCGTCTTGATGAGCAAAAGGTAAATATCCTTGGTACATCTGCAAAAAGCATCGACAACGCAGAAGACCGTCACAAATTCTCGAGCATGCTAGACCGTATCGGTGTAGATCAGCCTCGTTGGAAAGAGCTTAGCTCTGTTGATGACGTAAACGGTTTCGTTGCGGAAGTAGGTTTCCCTGTATTGGTAAGACCTTCATATGTACTTTCAGGTGCTGCAATGAATGTATGTTCGAATCACGAAGAACTAATCGACTTCTTAGCTCTTGCTGCTGATGTTTCGAAAAAACACCCTGTTGTAGTAACAGAGTTTATCGAAAACTGCAAAGAGATCGAGATCGATGCAGTTGCTGACAAAGGTGACATCGTAATGTACGCAATTTCAGAGCACATCGAGTTTGCCGGAGTTCACTCTGGTGACGCGACAATCCAGTTCCCTCCACAACGCTTGTATGTAGAGACTGTTCGTCGTATCAAGAAAGTAGCTCGCATGATTGCTAAAGAATTGAATATCTCTGGTCCATTCAATATTCAGTTCCTTGCTAAAGATAACGACATCAAAGTAATCGAGTGTAACCTTCGTGCTTCACGAAGCTTCCCATTCGTTTCGAAAGTTCTAAAAATCAACTTGATCGATCTAGCTGCACAAATCATGCTTGGTCTTAAAGTTGAGAAACCTAACAAGAGCGAATTTGATCTAGATTACGTTGGTATCAAAGCATCTCAATTCTCATTCCATCGCTTGCAAAAAGCTGACCCTGTGTTAGGTGTTGATATGGCTTCTACAGGTGAGGTTGGATGTATTGGAGACAACTATTACGAAGCTGTATTGAAATCTCTACTTTCTGTAGGATACTCTATTCCTAAGAAAAATGTTCTGATTTCTTCAGGTCCTACAAAATCAAAAGTAGATCTATTAGAAGCAGCTCGTAAACTTCAAGAGAAAGGATACAACTTATTCGCTACTGGCGGTACTCATCGTTTCCTTGCAGAAAACGGTGTAGAAACTACCCAAGTTTACTGGCCTAGTGAAGGTAAAACTCCTTCTGCTCTAGAAATGATTAAAGAGAAACAAATTGACATGGTTGTAAACATTCCAAAGAATCTTACACAAGATGAATTGAAGAATGGATATACAATCCGTCGTGCAGCAATTGACTACAACATTCCATTGTTGACAAATGCTCGTTTGGCTTCTGCTTTCATCAATGCATTCTGCAACATGAGCGAAGACGATATCCAAATCAAACGTTGGGACGAATACAAATAAGACACTTCTTATTAAATATAGAAAGTCACTATCATTCAGTTGGTAGTGACTTTTTTTTTTCACATCTTTGAGACAAATCTAAAACAGGCAATATTTACTTTTATATTTGGAAGATTGCCTATATCGTATTTATGCAAAATATTGAATACTCTAAATCAAGATGTGATGAAAAGAAGCCGCTATGCTAAAATTTCGTTCATACTCATTTCTATTGTTATATCTATAACAACTATTATTCCTTGTAGTGCCCAAGAAACAGGTAAAACACAGAAGGGTGAGTATATTGATTTTGATATAGCTCAACTACAAAAAATAGCTGAACAAGATACAGCACACATGATCGTCATTCCTCGTGTTTACGATAAGCCGATGAGTATTGGAGATCCTTTATCGCTGAAATTAGATTTACGAGGAATCGCACAACCGGATATTATTACATTTGGACAGCCAGCACTGCAACTAATGAAAGGGATACCAATCTATGCACACAGACATGGAGATGAATTGCCCGGTATAGGTGGATATAATGCGATCGGACTAGCTCTAGTCACTTATCTTAATGAGAAAACACGACTTATAAACGGTTCTGAAGCAGTCTCTTCATTTTATGCTCCTTACAGCTACTCTCCGTTTCATAATTTAGGGGTATATTCTGCAATGGAATATGATGTAGACGAACATCTTACTCTTAGCACTTACGGTCACTATATGATTCAAGACAATAAGAATTCTCGTATTATAAGGCCTGCATTCGTACCGCAAAATATTATTGGGGGCTCAGCAAAATTCAAAATTAATGATAATGTAAAGGTTAGAGTTGGTGTGGAAGTAAGACAATATCGATAAATCCAAAATGCATAAATTTTCAGGATTATGCATAAACTGATCTAGATTTAGATATCTTTGTAATAATGCCCTTAATTAAAAAAAAATGAAAACCTCTGCCAAGGTTATATTGATAACAATGATCTTCGTATTTCTCTTTAGCTACTGTGAGAAAAAGAACATAGATACGATAATCGAAACATGTGAAACACTTGTTGATGAAAATCCCGACAGCACTTATGTGCTATTGGATGATCTTCAAATAAATGAATACACAAATCCTAGAATCCTTGCTGAATTTGTATTGCTTTATTGCAAAGCAACAGACAAGTTATACAAAAAGAATAAGTACGACTCTTTACTTGTTCAAACAATCGAAACATTTCGAAAATATGATGATATTCCTAAACTAGCTCTGGCCAATTATTATGCCGGACGAATTTCTCATAATAATCAAAACCTAAAAAATGCGGCTCAATATTACTTAGCATCGCTCGAAGAATGTAATAAAATCAATGATAACGAGTTAAAGGCTCGAAATTATTATTACATGGGAGCAATGCACCAGTCTCAATTCAATTATACACAAGCTATAAATAGTTATATTGAGTCTGAACGATATTTTGATATTGCGAATAACAACAAATACAAGAATCTTATCTATATTTCAATAGCTGATTGTTATAATCTAAATCAAAAAAGTGATAGCGCTTTTATCTATTATGATAAAGCGATCGAATATGCTAAATCGACAAATAACGAGATTGGTTTATCTCATGCTCTCAAAAATAAAGGTATTGCATATCGCAAGATCAATAAAAATAAAGAAGCTATCGAGTGTATCAAACAATCTTTTTCGGCCAACACAACTCCAGAAAATAAAGCCAACCGCTATATTACTCTAGCATATATATTCAAAGACATTAATGAGAATGATTCTGCTCGTTATTATCAAGAACAAGCACTTAAAGCGTCGGAAAGCATCAATGACCACCTCAGACTTCTTACCATATATTACAGTTTAAGTCAAATAGAGGAGCAAACGAATAATTACAAAGGAGCTCTCGAATATTACAAATTATATACAGCCTCTTCAGACAGTGTAATCAGTGCTAAAAAACAAGCTTCACTGATTGAAGTAGAGAAAAAATATAATAACGAACGTCTTGAGAATCTAAATAATAAACTACTTGCGGAGAGGTTGACATTGACAATCTTTATTGTAATTCTCGTAATTCTAATTATAGGTGCTGCATATATTATCAACAATGCGAATAAAAAGAAAGAACAACGCATAATTCAAGCGGAAACAACTCTTGAAACTCTAAATAGAATGGTATCTGATTATGAAGCAAAAGATAATAAGCTAAAGAAGCTATTATTGCATAATCTTGAAGTTTCTAAGAAAGTAGCCCTAATGCATGCGCAATCTCCAGACAAGAGTAAGTCCTTCTTGCAAAAGTTTAATGAGGTTATGTATGGAGAGCAAACAGATTACTCTCTCAATTGGCAAGAATTATATGAAACGATAAATGAATTGTATGACAATTTCGAATTGAAATTATCGCATCGATACCCGAATCTTACAGATAAAGAGATTCAACTTTGCTGTTTACTTAAAGCAGAATTTCGAACGGATGAGATTGCATTTATTCTTCAACTGAGTGTTTATAGTATACACAAACGAAAAACTGATATTCGAAAAAAGCTATCGACGAAAGAAGGAGAAGATATCATTGCATTTCTTGATGAACAACTAAAATAAAATCTATTTTTTATAAACATTTTACGCATCTGAAAAGGTATTACAAGGTTTTAGAGACAAAGACAATGCTATATAATTGATTATCAGCAACCATCAACATGTCTCTTACAACCTTTTATCTACTAATTACAAGTACAAATATCATTTCTTTTGCATATATTTGCAATACATCAAATACAAAACACTAGGATATGAATGCAAAAAGATTGCTAACCAGTATTGTTTTTCTTTTTATCTCTGTAATGACTTTTGCGAGTTCATTCAATAGAGAAGATCTTATTTTAATGGATCAACTCAGAGAACATGGAAGAGAAAATGAAGTACGCTCTGTTCCTACCCTTATTGCTGCAGCATACATTGAGAACGGTGTACTTACTGTAGAAGTATTGGGGACTAATGAAAACTACCAAGTTCAAATTGAAGATGTATACGGGCTACCGTTACAAAGCAAAATGTTACGAGGCAGTGATGGTAAATGTCAATTAAGTATTAAAAGCCTTAGAAGTGGAGAATACACATTGACTATTGTTGGAATGAATACTAATTCGGTCATTACTGGCCAATTTACAATATTGTGAAGGTTGTGATTAATCTGCACGAAAAAACGTATTTGTTATTAACCAAAACCTACCTTACTAGACTCTAAAGTCTAGAATAATAACACGACAAATACTTTTTTCACTACATTGAGAATTAAGATTAAACTTTTGGTGAGGATTACCCTTCGGGGTAATCCTCTACTTTTTTATATACGATATGATGGAAACAAAAAAGCACACTACAGTCAACAAAAAAGTCAACCATAGTGTGCTTGTATATAGTCAGTATTGATCTTAAATCATCTTCAAGACCTCAATCATCATCTTATAAAAGTTTGCAACAGAAGGAATATTCAATTGCTCATCCGGCGAATGAGGATACTGCAAAGTAGGTCCGACAGAGACAATGTCTAAGTCAGGATATTGCGCTTTGATAATACCACATTCTAACCCCGCATGCATAACCTTCACTTCCGGAACAATCCCAAAAAGATCTTCATACGCTTTAGATGTTATTTTAAGCAATTCAGAGTTGATATTAGGTTGCCATCCTGGATAAGCATTTCCATACTCAACCTTAGCTCCCGCCAATGCAAATACACTTTCAAGAGAAGAGCACAAAGCTAGTTTTCTTGTTTCCGAAGAACTACGAACTAAGAAGCGAATTTCAATAGCACCTTCCTCTGATTTTACAACAGCTAGATTACTTGAAGTTTCTACCGTACCCGGGAAATCAGCGAGCATGCTAATTACTCCGTTCTGACAACCCTCTACTGCATTAATTAAAGCATCTTGAATCTCTTCAGGAATAAGGAAAGCTGGAAGATCTACACTTTCCGCATCAAATTGAAGATTCGATTCGATACCCGCATATTCTTCTCTGTATACATCCTGATAATCTGCAACAAGTTCCCAAAAAGCCTCTACATTATCTCCTGGAATAGTTACAATCGCAAATGCTTCTCGTGGAATCGCATTACGCAAAGAACCACCATTGATTGAAGCTAGACGTGCCCCATAATCCATTACCGCTTCTTTTAAGAAACGAATCAATAGTTTATTAGCATTGGCACGACCAAGATGAATGTCAACACCTGAATGTCCACCTTTAAGACCAGTCAAAGACAGCTTGATCGCAATATCTCCTTCCGGAATTTCATAATCGTCTTTATAATGAAAGGATACGTTAATATCTGCACCACCGGCACAACCTACAAACAACTCGCCATCTTTCTCTGAATCGGTATTTATCATAATCGATCCATTCAAGAAGCCAGGTTTTAGATTTACGGCTCCTACCATACCAACTTCTTCGTCAACAGTAAACAACGCTTCAATAGGTCCATGAATCAATGTATCATCCTCAAGGATCGCCATTATTGTTGCCGCACCGATACCATTATCAGCACCTAAAGTGGTATCCTTCGCTTTTACCCATTCTCCTGAAATATACGTTTGAATAGGATCCGTAAGAAAATCGTGTTCAACTCCGCTATTTTTCTGCGGAACCATGTCTAAGTGAGCTTGAAGAATCACAGTTCTACTGTTTTCCTTTCCTGTGGAAGCAGGCTTACGTATTAGCACATTCCCAACTTCATCAACAAGAGTTTCGAGACCAAGTTTTTTCCCAAATGAAACAACATGAGCCACTATTGCTTCCATGTGTCCGGTAGTACGAGGTATTTGAGTGAATTCATAGAAATACCCCCATACACTCTGCGGAGTCAAATTTTTGATTTCTTCTGCAGCCATATTAATTAATTATTTGATTTAACGGACTTCTTATTGATTAACGGTAAAGCTATGATAGCAGCTAACCCCACAAGTCCGGTCCATATCGTTTGTACACCATGCACTATCAGTGCAAAAGCCGAAGCATCTAAGTTTGTTACGCCAAAACAAACCAGAGTAGAGATGACCATAAAATGCCATGGTCCAATGCCTCCTTGCACAGGAACTGCCACGCCGACGCTACTCATGGCAAAAGCAATAAGACCAATATCAACCCCTAAATCTTTCGTGAAATCGAAAGCGTAAAATGTAGTATAAAAGAAAAAGAAGTAGCCAATCCATATACCGGAAGTACATAAAAGAAACATAAACTTCTCCTTCATATACCAGACAGTCTTAATACCAGTCCATATATTTCTGATCACATCTATAATTCGTGCTACAATCGCAACATGTTTGAAATATCGAATAATAATCCAAGCAAAAGCAGCCAAAACACAAATAATGATGTATACCCAACTGGAATCTATAAATTTATGAAAACCTGCAAGTAAATCAGGATGATCCACAAAAAAACGAGAGAAAAATTCAATATTGAATGTAAAGATCGACAAAACCAATAATCCTACTGTTATGGTATCTGCTAAGCGATCAATTACTAGCGTTCCAAAAAGCTTACTATACGAAATGTTTTCATATTGAGTTATTACTCCACAACGCCAGAACTCTCCGATACGGGGCAAGATCAGATTTATCGCATAACTACCAAGAACAGCGCAAATTAGATTTATTTTACGCGGTTTTTCTCCAAGCGTTTTAATCAAGATATTCCACCGATATCCTCTAATTACATTTGCGGCTGCACCAAACAGCAGAGATATACATAAGACATCGTATTTTACTCCCTCTTTCAACACATGCCATATCGCATTCATATCAACTTGACGATACAAATACCAAAATAATGCGACTCCAAAAAATAGTGGCAACACTACTTTTAGTATTGACTTTGAGAGCTCTTTAAAATTCATAAGGCTGAAAACTTTTCAAATTAATTGTCTTACCTTTGTGTATTGGCAAATATAAGTAATATTACAATATTAACATCATAAATCTAGCGGATGAAATTGGTTCGCCCAAAGAAAGCTCTCGGTCAACACTTCCTTACCGACTTGACGATTGCAGAGCGCATAGCAGACTCCATTGAGCAATTTAAACACCTACCTGTTCTTGAAATCGGTCCAGGCATGGGAGTACTTACACAGTTTCTTGTAAAAAAGGGATACGACCTATCAGTTGTAGAACTTGATGGAGAATCGGTTGAATATTTAAATGAACATTTTCCGGAACTTCACGGAAAAATCTACGGAGAAGACTTTCTTAAGATGGATCTTGACAAATTGTTTACCGGAGAGTTTTGCGTAATCGGAAACTATCCCTACAACATTTCAAGTCAAATCTTTTTTAAAGTACTAGATTACAAAGATCGCATTCCTTGTTGCTCAGGCATGATCCAAAAGGAAGTAGCAGAGCGTCTTGCTTCTGGCCCTGGCAAAAAAGCATATGGAATCTTAAGTGTTTTACTTCAAGCTTGGTATGATGTTGAATATATGTTTACTGTAAGCGAACATGTATTTAATCCACCACCAAAGGTTAAATCTGCTGTAATACGATTTACCCGCAATAACAGAGACGATCTTGGTTGCGACCCTAAATTGTTTAAAACAGTAGTTAAAACAGGCTTTAATCAGCGTCGTAAAACCCTTCGTAATTCTTTAAAACCTCTTTTAGGTAAAGATTGCGAAGTGTATAGTGACCCTATTTTTGATAAACGCCCAGAACAGCTATCTGTTCAACAATTTATTGAACTGACAAACATGGTTTCCGGTTATGTAATCAGCGGAACACAAAAATAACAATCTCACGATGCAAGAAGTAAGCAAGGAATATATCGAAAAACTTCGCTTAGCGATAGAACAACATAATGATGAAGCTGCACAGGCTCTTCTCAAAGAACTTCACCCGGCCGACATTGCCGAAATTTATCAGGAGCTCTCTTTGGATGAAGCTAAGCATATTCATTTATTAATGGATGCGGAAACCGCAGCCGAAGTTCTAATGGAACTAGACGAAGAAGATCGACGAAAACTTCTAAAGGAACTTCCAAGTGAACTTATTGCAAAACGCTACGTTGACAATCTTGAAACCGATGATGCGGTAGACCTTATGCGTGAGCTTGATGAAGACACGCAAGAAGAAGTCCTTTCGCACATTGAAGATGTGGAACAAGCAGGGGATATTGTTGACCTCTTGAAGTATGATGAAGATACAGCCGGAGGTCTTATGGGTACCGAAATGATCGTTGTAAACGAAAATTGGAGTATGCCCAAATGTCTCGAAGAGATGCGTAAACAAGCCGAAGAGATGGACGAAATCTACTATGTATATGTAATAGATGATGACGAACGTCTCAAAGGTGTTTTTCCCTTAAAAAAGATGATTACAAGTCCTTCTGTATCTAAGATTAAACATGTTATGAAGAATGATCCAATCTTTGTACATGAAAATGATAGTATAGAAGAAGTTGCTCAAGTAATTGAGAAATACGACCTTGTAGCATTGCCTGTAGTCGACACCATTGGCCGACTAGTAGGACGCATTACCATTGACGATGTTATGGAAGAGATTCGCGAGCAACGTGAACGCGAATATCAATTAGCATCCGGTATCTCTCATGACGTAGAAACAACGGATAATGTCTTTACCCAAACGGCTGCCCGCTTACCATGGTTATTAATTGGTATGATCGGTGGATTAGGAAACTCCATCTTGCTAGGTGGTTTTGAAGGCAATCTGGCTAGTAATCCGAGAATGGCTTTGTTTATTCCATTGATTGGAGGAACCGGAGGAAATGTTGGGATTCAATCATCTGCAATTGTTGTTCAAGGTTTGGCAAACAACTCCCTGAATGCGAAGAATGCATGGTCGCAAGTTGTTAAAGAATCCGTTGTATCGCTTATCAATGCAAGCATCATTTCGTTAGTTGTATTTATTTACAACTACTTCATGATGGGTAGAGATGTTATTACGACATCTGTATCCTTATCACTTTTTGCAGTCGTTATGTTTGCCTCTATATTTGGAACCTTAGTTCCATTGACGTTAGATAGATTAAAAATAGATCCTGCATTAGCAACAGGTCCATTCATTACGATCACAAACGACATCATTGGTATGATGATTTACATGTCGATATCATCAGCCCTCAGTTGATTGCAATATTGTTTACTACACGCAAATATTATAACAAACACAAAGCTGTTTAGCATCAGAAGCTTACAATCTGTTGCTAAACAGTTTTTTTTAGACCTATTCCTTTTGCTTGTTTTTCAAAAAAAATAATATCTTTGTTAACATGCCGTATGTTTACGGAATCAATAATTACCTAATACTCTTGAAATGACTAATTTAGAAACAGGGCTTACGCTCATGATTGTTGGGATGACAACTGTATTCACCATCCTATTGTTTGTCATTCTTGTAGGCAAAACGCTCATATCCTATACAAATAAATTTGCGCCTTTGCCCCCTCCCCCTAAACTAAAATCAACGGATAACAAATCCTCTTTATCCCATCACTCACCAACCACTAAACAAATTGCAGCCATTACCGCAGCTGTACAAATCGTAACAAAGGGAAAAGGAAGAGTTTCACACATCGAAAAAGTCTAATAACATTAAAAAAATAACACTTAAGCATGAAAAGAGAAATTAAGTTTAGTCTCGTTTTCAGAGACATGTGGCAGTCTGCCGGTAAATACGTTCCCACTGTAGAACAATTATTAAAAGTTGCACCAGCTATCATCGAAATGGGTTGCTTTGCTCGAGTTGAAACAAATGGGGGCGGATTTGAACAGGTAAATCTATTATTTGGAGAAAACCCAAACATAGCTGTTCGAAAATGGACAAAACCTTTTCATGAAGCAGGAATTCAAACACACATGCTCGACCGCGGTCTTAACGGACTACGCATGAGTCCCGTACCGGCCGATGTTCGAAGATTATTCTACAAAGTAAAAAAGGCACAAGGCACTGACATCACTCGTACATTTTGTGGATTAAATGATGTACGCAATATTGCACCCTCAATTCAATATGCAAAAGATGCCGGGATGATTTCCCAATGCTGTTTATCCATTACACATTCGCCCATTCATACCGTCGAATACTACACACAAATGGCATATGAATTGATTGAGTTGGGAGCGGATGAAATATGCATCAAAGACATGGCCGGTATAGGACGACCGGTTTCATTAGGTCTTATTGTAAAAGGGATCAAAGAAAAATATCCTCATATACCAATACAATATCACAGCCATGCAGGTCCAGGCTTTAGCGTCGCTTCAATCCTTGAGGTTTGTGATGCAGGTTGCGACTACATCGACGTAGGTATGGAGCCTTTATCTTGGGGAACAGGGCATGCAGACGTATTAACCGTACAAGCCATGCTCAAAGATGCAGGATACATTGTTCCCGAGATCAACATGGAAGCATACATGAAAGTAAGAAGCTTGGTTCAAGAATTTATGGATGAGTTTTTAGGTTTATACATCAGTCCCAAGAACAGACTTATGAACTCGTTATTGATCGGTCCGGGATTACCAGGCGGTATGATGGGAAGTCTTATGGCCGATCTCGAGCAAAATCTTGAAAGCATCAATAAAACAAAAGAGAAAAAAGGAGAACCCACCCTTACCCAAGATCAATTGTTGATCAAATTATTCAACGAAGTTGCATACGTATGGCCACGTGTAGGCTATCCTCCTCTCGTTACTCCATTTAGCCAATATGTAAAGAATCTGGCACTAATGAACGTTATACAAATGGAAAAAGGCAAACAACGTTGGTCAATCATTGCAGACGATATTTGGGATATGATTCTAGGAAAAGCAGGACGTCTTCCAGGACCCTTAGCTCCAGAAATTGAAGAAAAAGCAAAACTAGAGAACCGAGTATTCTTTACAGGAAATCCACAAGACAACTATCCGGATGCACTCGACGACTTCAAGCAATTGATGAAAGAAAAAGATTGGCCGGTAGGACAAGACGATGAAGAATTATTTGAATATGCGATGCATCCTGCTCAATATGAAGCGTACAAATCGGGCAAAGCAAAAGCTGATTTTGAAGCAGACGTTCGTAAGCGAAAAGAGGCCGAACACTCAAAACCAGCTTGTAAGGAAGTAGCACCAACAGCTATTAAGGTACAAGAACCTGCAATATTTGAACCGAAAACCATGCAAATCAATGTAAATGGAGAACTATTCAAAGTGCATGTTACATACGGTGATACTCCTGTTGATCCCTTAGCATCTACACCTTCAGCTCCTAGCATATCGGATGCCCCTTCTATTACATTGAATGATGTTCCCGAAGGACAAGATCTTATAGAGGTTTTATCACCTCTTGAAGGTAAATTCTTTCTTACAAAATCAGCCTCTGAATCCCCGATAAAAGTAGGTGATGAGATCCATCGTGGCGATATCATCTGCTATGTCGAAGCTATGAAAACCTATAATGCCGTTCGCTCTGAAGACGACGGAGTCATTTCAGAAATTTGCTTCGCAAACGGAGATAGTGTTTCGGAAGATGATGTTTTGATTAAATTGAAATAACGTGGATATTTTAGACAACTTATACAACATGACGGCCTTCAGCAATATTTTTGCTGATCCGTCTTTTCTAGTCATGTATTTGATTGCCTTCTTACTCCTTTATCTCGGCATAAAAAAAGAATACGAACCTCTATTACTCATCCCCATCGCATTTGGCGTCTTAATAGCCAACTTCCCTGGTGGTGGAATGGGAATTATACAAGCCAATGAGCAAGGTATTGTTTCGTTTATAAATAGTCAAGGTATTGAAGTACAGAAAAGCATCTGGGAAATGCCATTGCATGATATCGCACACGAGCTGGGATTGATGAACTTCGTTTATTACATGCTCATCAAAACAGGATTTCTTCCTCCTATTATTTTTATGGGAGTAGGAGCTCTTACCGACTTTGGACCTATGTTGCGCAACCTTCGTCTATCCATCTTTGGGGCAGCAGCACAGCTAGGAATCTTTACAGTATTATTGGTCGCTATCCTACTCGGATTTACACCTAAAGAGGCAGCGTCGTTAGGAATTATCGGTGGAGCAGATGGTCCGACAGCAATCTTCACCACCATCAAGCTTGCTCCTCATTTGCTAGGACCTATTGCAATAGCTGCATATTCATATATGGCTTTGGTTCCGGTCATTATTCCTTTGGTCGTTAAATTACTATGTACCAAAAAAGAATTGTGCATCAACATGCGCGAGCAAGAAAAGGCCTACCCGTCGTCGACAGAGATTAAGAACTTACAGACACTTAAAATTGTATTTCCAATTGTCGTAACTACAGTGGTTGCACTGATTGTTCCAAGTTCTGTTCCATTGATTGGGATGCTGATGTTTGGAAATCTCGTTAAAGAGATCGGAGCAAATACATTCCGCCTTTCAGATGCGGCATCCAATAGCATCATGAATGCTGCAACCATATTCCTCGGATTATCGGTAGGAGCTACTATGACAACCGAAGCATTCTTAAATATGACAACAATCGGTGTCGTTGTTGGTGGATTCCTTGCTTTTGCATTATCGATTGCCGGAGGTATCTTCTTTGTAAAACTGGTAAATCTATTTAGTAAAAAGAAGATCAATCCACTTATCGGAGCAACCGGACTTAGTGCCGTTCCGATGGCATCGCGTGTTGCAAATGAAATTGCTCTACGTTACGATCCTAAAAACCATGTATTACAATACTGCATGGCAAGTAATATATCGGGCGTGATCGGTTCGGCCGTAGCAGCAGGAGTATTAATCTCCTTTTTGAGTTAGAATAGAAATGAATACAATACTTTATCGGTTTATTGCGTGAAAATCAAATAAAAAAGTAAATTTGAAGCAACTAAAATGTAACCGATTTAGTTTAATTAAAGGAATATCATAAAACAAGAAGATAACAGGATTATAACATCCCGTATCTCTATAAATGAATGAATCATCCTTTTTAAAAACAAATGATTATGAAGGACACTCTCGAGACCAAGCTGCCACAAGAATCCAGTGAGTTTGGACATGAAAACAAAGAAGTAATCTCTGCGGAAACTGAAACAACCGAGAGATTAGATCCACTTGCTACAGAAGAAGTAAAAGAGTTTGCATTTGACAATTTATCAAAAGAAGCAATCGTTGAGCGTCTTAAAGAATTGGTTGAGCAAGCTGATGATTCTTCCAAAGCAGAGGTAGATGCCCTTAAGCAGGCATATTATAAGCTGAGAAGAGTTGAAGTCGAGGAGTTGAAGAAGAGCCATGAAGCGGAAGAAGGAGTAGAATTCCTTGCACCGGAAGATCCTCTTGAAAATGAGTTGAAGCAATTGATTTTAGCTTACAAAGAAAAAAGAGCTAGTGTTTTGGCGGAAGAAGATCGTATCAAGAACGAAAACTATGCAAAGAAACTACGCTTACTTGATCAATTAAAGGAACTCATCAATAGTCAGGATGAATTTGGCAAAGTCTACAACGACTTCAAAGAAATTCAACAAGCTTGGAAAGAGATTAAAGATGTCCCTTCAGAACATGTAAACGAACTGTGGAAAAGCTACCAACATTATTCGGAAATCTTCTACGACATTCTAAAGATCAATAATCAGTTCCGCGATTATGACTTTAAGAAAAATCTTGAGCTCAAAACCGAACTATGCGAATCTGTAGAAAAGCTGACAGAAGAACCAGACGTGGTTTCGGCATTCCACCAGTTGCAAAAGTTGCATCAAGAATGGCGCGAGATCGGCCCCGTAGCAAAAGAAGAACGTGAAGCTCTTTGGTTGCGATTCAAGACCGGCTCTACATTGATCAACAAAAAGCATCAAGAACACTTTGAAAGTTTGAAGAAAAAAGAGCAATCGAATCTTGAAGCTAAAACTGCAATCTGTGAAAAGATCGAAAGTATCGATCTTTCTAAGCTTACCACCTTCAAAGACTGGGAAGAAAAGAATAAGGAAGTTCTAGATATGCAATCTGATTGGAGAAAGATCGGATTTGCACCAAAGAAATACAATGTCAAAATCTTCGAACGCTTCCGTGCTGCTTGTGATCTATTCTTCGATAAGAAAAGCAAGTTCTATAAGCACATGAAAGAAGAGATGGATCAAAACTTGCAAAAGAAGCGAGATCTGTGTGAACGTGCCGAAGCGTTGAAAGACAACACCGATTGGAAAGAAACAACGGATAAATTTATTGCTTTACAAAAAGAATGGAAAACGGTTGGCTCTGTAGCTCGTAAACATTCTGACTCTGTATGGAAACGCTTTATTTCAGCTTGTGATTACTTCTTTGAACAAAAGAACAAACACTCTTCTAGTCAGAAGTCACATGAAGTAGAAAATCTAGAAGCTAAAAAAGCGATTATAGTTAAGATCAAAGACATTGGTCCGGAAACTGATCCTACAGTAGCTATATCTACGATTCGTGCCTACATGGACGAATGGAATAAAATAGGTCATGTTCCTTTCAAAGAAAAAGATAAAACCTACAAAGAATATCACGAAGCACTCGATAAGCAGTTTGATCACTTCAAAGTAGATCAAAGTGAGCGTAGACTAGAAAGCTTCAAATCTACGATTACCGACATTGCTGGACATGATAAAAACAAAAACAAATTGTACAATGAGCGCGAGAAACTAATGCGTCAATTCGACCGCATGAAAAACGAAGTGCATACGTACGAAAACAACATCGGTTTCCTTTCTGTATCCTCAAAAGGAGGCGGTGGTTTATTGAAAGATATGAACAGAAAGATCGAAAAGCTGAAAGTTGAGATGGACTTAATCATTAAGAAGATCGAAGCAATCGACGAAAATCTATAATCCTAAAAAAGCAACGGGACGAATGAAGCTTTTAGCTTGATTCGTCCCGTTTGTATTTTGTCGCCTTAATCAATTCATAAGATCAACTGACAAAGCGGAGTTACCTGTTTTTTATAAGATTCATAAACTCTTCACGCGTTTTAGCCTGATTAAAAACACCTGTAAAATCAGACGTAGTTGTGATTGAGTTTTGTTTCTCAACACCTCTCATTTGCATACACATATGTTGAGCTTCGATTACAACCATCACTCCTAGCGGATCAAGCGTATCTTGAATACATTGTTTGATTTGCGTAGTAAGGCGTTCTTGAATTTGTAGTCGACGAGCAAACACATCTACCACACGTGGCAATTTACTCAACCCTGTAATATGCTTATTGGGAATATAAGCAATATGAGCTTTTCCGAAAAACGGAAGCATATGGTGCTCACACAACGAGAAGAAGTCGATATCTTTTACGATTACCATCTGCTTGTAGTCTTCATTAAACATTGCAGCAGAAAGAATCTTTTTAGGATCTTCATTGTATCCTTTTGTCAAATATTGCATTGCTTTAGCAACACGTTCGGGAGTCTTTAAAAGGCCCTCGCGATGTGGATCTTCGCCCAGCAAAGACAAAATACCACGATAATGATCTGCTAAAGCAGTTCTGGCGTCTAATGTACTTTGATCAACACTCTTCATATTACAGCTTTAATTATATAACGGTATTTTTACCTCTTCTTTAACAATAAACATCTCTTTTCCGAAGGAAGGGAATGCTTTCATCAGCTCTCTTTGGAAATGATATGCCTCTTCGTAAGAGCGGAAATCCCCCACACGAAGTCGCCAAGTAGGAGCATTAAACGTTACATAGCAAGCGATACGCGGAAATGCTTCTTCGATCTTTTTCTTTTTTGCATATGCTTCATCCTTCGATGCCCGTTGATTATTACCGGAAAAAGCCTGCACTCTATACCCTTGAATTGTAAGCATGGTGCTATCACCCCCCATCTCGGCACTATACATTGGCATACGTCGGCCAATTAAAGCAGCGATTGAAGGATCCTGAATAATCGTTACCACTCCCTCACCCACGCGATAATTTTGCAATTCGGTAAGGATAGATTCACTTTGAGCATGCGCAGAATAAGTCATACACATACCAAATACAGTCAATAAAGAGAGAATATATTTATTTATTAACTTCATATTTGCTTTATCTGAAAATGAGGGATGCCTCAAGAGACATCCCTTTCATTTTATACTGATTAATTGAATGCTTCGATGATTGGCATGAATTTGTCAACACCAAGAGAAGCGCCACCGATAAGACCACCGTCAACGTCTTCTTTTGAGAACAATTCTTTTGCGTTTGAACCGTTACAGCTACCTCCGTAAAGGATAGAAGTATTGTCAGCAACTTCTTTACCGAACTTGTCAGCAAGAGTTTGACGGATAAACGCGTGAATTTCTTGAGCTTGATCAGAAGAAGCAGTTTTACCTGTACCGATAGCCCATACTGGTTCGTAAGCCAATACGATTTTACCGAATTCTTCAGCAGAAAGGTTGAACAAAGACTCTTCGATTTGAGTTTTAACAACTTCGAAGTGTTTGCCAGCTTCTCTTTCTTCAAGAACCTCACCAATACAGAAGATTGGAGTAAGACCGTTTGCTAGAGCCAACAAAACTTTCTCTTTCAAGATTTCGTTTGTTTCGCCATAGTAAGCACGTCTTTCTGAGTGACCAAGGATTACATATTTAGCACCAGTTGAAGCAACCATTGCAGCTGAAACCTCACCTGTGTAAGCACCTGATACTTTATCTGCACAGTTTTGAGCAGAAACACCGATTACGCTACCAGCAACAGCGTTAACTACGCTTGCTACGTGAGTAAAAGGAGTACCAACAACTACATCACAGTTGATAGTTTTACCAGCCAAAGCTTCTTTCAACTCTGTAGCCAAAGCTACACCTTCTTGCAGGGTAGTGTTCATTTTCCAGTTTCCTGCTACGATATTTTTTCTCATGTCAATAAAAAATTTATATAGATGAAATTAAGAAACTATTTTATTGTTTTTCCTTCTATTACGGAAGTAGTCATATATGTAAACCAACAACAAAGGTAGGGTAAAACACAATACATTGTATAGAAGGAAGCGGTTATAATCGCGGATATTAGCACCATTTAAGTAGTTCTGATCTAGATTTACATCGAAAAACGTTTCATCGGGAAATGTTTTAAACGACCACATATCCATGATTGTGCCATTTTTAAGCAACACCAATCCGGGGTTAGATCTCACCACAGTCTTTAATGTGATTTCATCCGTTGTGCAAATCGGATACTCAGCACCCGTATAATCAATCCATTGCTGAATCTCATCCGGTGTAGAAGCTGTAAGTGCATAATATTTGTAACCATGCTCAGATGCAAAGTCATAGATCGTATTCAATCGCTCCACGTTCTCATCGGTAGCTTTTGCAAACTTAGGAGAAATCACTAGGAAAGTATATCCCGGATCGGTCAACACCTCTTGTGTGATATCTGCACCCTCGGAAGTCACGATTGTAAAATCATGAATCGGCGGTTCGTAACCTTTCTTTACCAACACATTGTTGGCACTCACAAACACCCATGTAGAATCGTCTTCCGGATAGTTCTCTAGCGTAAACTCTTTTTGAACGCCATCTTTCTCGTAAATGAATGTGGTTGCGTATTCATCCGAAGGCATTCCTTCGGGCACTACCATCAATTCAGGAATATTTGCGCCTGCCTTATACGGACGAAAGTCTAAGCCCGGCAGATAGAAATAACTACAACAAGCCACACCGATTGCAAACAAATAGGAGAAAACAACGACAAACCATTGCACCTTCGTCGTATAAATTTGCTTCATCAACGCTCTAAACTTAAACGTTGTAATAGCAGCAGCAAGAAGAACAATGTTTTTGAAGAAGGTTTCCCAGTTGGTTATTTTCAGCGCGTCGCCAAAGCAACCACAGTCTGAAACGGGATTGGCAAGAGCCAGATAAAGTGTCAATGGAGTCATCAACCCCATAAACACAAGAATAATAAGCGTTGTAAAGAAACGGTATACACCAAATAAGATGCAAGCGCCCAGCGCAAACTCAATCGAAGCCAAAGCGATCGAACCAACCAGTTCGAAGAAATCGGGTACATTGATTCCGAATGCAACAAAATAATCGTGCAACTTATAGGCTCCGCCTAGTGGATCTACGGCTTTCACAAAACCGGAAAAGAGGAATGTGACAGCCAGCAAAATGCGACAAAGTTCTGTGATTCCTTTCTTTAGCATGATTAGATTTCGGTTTCTTGTTCAAACTCAAGTTTAATAAGTCCGAATACGGCATAGTTGATCATATCCATGTAATTAGCATCAATGCCTTCAGACACTAGAGTAACACCATTCAAGTTTTCGATTTGTTTGGTGCGGTATATTTTCATCAAAATAAGATCGGTATAAGAGCTGATACGCATGCTTCTCCAAGCCTCACCATAATCATGGTTCTTAGCATACATCAATTCTTTGGTCTTTGTCATGTATTTATCATACAAAGCCATTGCCTGCTCGGGCGTAATATCTGTCGTATCTGAAAAGCCCAACTCGAGTTGAATAAGACCTACGATACCATAATTCACGATTGCTATAAACTCCGGAATGATACCTTCGCCCACCTTATTCACCCCTTTGGTTTCGAGGCTTCGAATACGATTGGCTTTGATAAATATCTGATCAGTAACAGATACCGGGCGCATTATTCTCCACGACGGACCATAGTCCTTTAGTTTCTTTTCGAAAAGATCTCGACAAATCGCAAAGATTTGGTCAAACTGTTTATTCGTATCGTTCATAGCTTTTTATGTATGTGACAAAGATAAGAAAAATCATGAAAAAGGCACAGAAGCCTATGCTCCCGTGCCTTAATATAACTATTGTCTTAGTTTTCTTACAAGTTTAGTTTTCTACCAATCTGCAACGTTGTAGTCGGCGTGATGTTGTTGTTTGCACACAACTTCTTCACCGATGTGCCACATCTGCGCGCAATACGCTCTAGCGTATCACCACTGCGAATTACGTATACATCGCCCGAAGCACCGCCTCCTGCTGCCGATGCATAAGCACCTCTGGTTGCAGTACGAGCTTTCGTTTTGCGGAATACAAATTCATCTTTATGTGCAACGTAGTTTTCGAAGTCAAAGATTTCGGCAGGATTGATTGCCTGACCTAAGAAACGAGCTTCGAAGTGAAGGTGAGAACCGGTAGAACGACCTGTGTTACCGCCAAGTGCGATTGGTTGTCCGGCCTTTACGATTTGATTGGTGTCTACAAGAAATTTAGAAAGGTGTCCGTAAACAGTTTCAAGACCGTTGGTGTGACGTACGATTAAGTAATAACCATAACCACGACGCTCATAATACTTTACACGAACTTTACCGTCGAAAGCGGCACGAATGGTATCGCCTACCTGAACTTTCAGGTCAATTCCTTTATGCATTCTGCGTCTGCGAGGTCCGAATTTTGACGTTACATGCCCTGTGTGAGGCGCAACATACTTCGAACAATCGATCTTGAATGAATCGGGAACTGCAACGTTGTGTCTTTTGTACGGATCTACGTATTGGTTTTCCCAAACAGAAGCATAAACGTCGTCGGCCGGAAAAAGAATTGCTTCTTGCTCCATCAAATCTACCATAGAAAGCGAGTCGATTTTGAACATATCTTTCTTGAACGAAACGCGATCGGCAAGGATTTGCGAGATTGCGGTTTCTACCTTTTCTACGGAAGGGTTTGTTATGGATAAAGCCTGGGCTTGTACGTTGATGGCAACCGCGGAGAAGATTCCTACAATTAATCCAACACTAAATATCTTTCTAAACTCCATTAAATGTTAGTTTTCAAATTTCATCATTAGCGTATAAGCTTCCCATTAGTTGGGGCACATACTCGAACAATTCGTCGTCTGCGAAAAACCTTCTTATCTCAATTTCAGCTGTTGCTAAAGAATCTGAAGCATGTATGATATTCTCTTGAATACTCATACTAAAGTCACCTCGTATTGTGCCGGGAGCAGCAACGCGACTATTAGTCGTTCCTGCCATGATGCGTACTACACTTACAGCGTCTACACCTTCAAGACACATGACCACTACGGGACATATCCGCATGGCGTCTTTGATACGTTTGAAGAAACTTTTCTCCTTTAGGTGTCCGTAATGTTCGGTTAATAACTCATCACTTAACCAGACCATTTTCATTCCGGTAATGTGAAGACCTTTTCTCTCAAAACGGGTTATAATATCTCCGATTAATCCTCTCTGAACTGCAGAGGGCTTTAATATAACAAGCGTCTTTTCCATAATAGAGTAAGTAGCCATTTTTCGCCTTAAAATTGTTAACATCTCAAATTTCGGATATTTTCTTCAAGCATGCAACTTTATTATTGAAAAAAATCAGCAATTACGAACCTTTATGTCGTAGAACATACCGAAAGCTTTGCCAGATGAAAGGAGATGTTAATAGAAGAAGTCAATTTAACAGTAAGTAGGTCGAATCTTTACCAATCCTAATAAATATACACGAATGGAATAAGGATGCTCAAAATGAAGATTAAGCTTAGACAGGTACGTGTCTAAGATGTGTACACGGTCGTGACGCATTCTTGTCATATACCTGTCTAAGTTGTGTACACGTACGTGTCTAAGCTTAACTATTACAACTACGCGGCTTAACTCTTCCGATAAATAAAAATAGCGCATGCCATCGTAAAGGATAACATGCGCTACCAACAGACCTCCTTCAGAGGGGAGGCTGATTGAATATTTTACACAAATCAACTGATGAGTCCCCAGTTGATCTTTTTCGCAAACAAATGGTTGAGTCGCAAGGCTAACAAGCGGTTGTGAGGTTTCGAGAGATCGGGATCGTCGTCGAGCACCTCAAAGGCAATGTCGCGCGCCAATTGCAGCACTTGTCCGTCGGCAGCAAGGTCGGCAATCTTCAAGCTCACCGGAAGTCCGCTCTGCTGCGTCCCTTCCAAGTCGCCGGGACCACGCAACCTCAGGTCGGCTTCGGCAATTTCGAACCCATCCGTACTATTCACCATGATTTCTAGACGCTTACGGGTATCGTTGGAGAGTTTGTGCGACGAAATCAGAATACAATAAGACTGTTCGGCACCACGTCCTACCCGCCCGCGTAGCTGATGCAGTTGTGAAAGGCCGAAACGTTCGGCACTCTCGATCACCATCACCGAAGCATTGGGCACGTTTACTCCCACTTCGATCACCGTCGTGGCGAGAAGAATTTGCGACTCTCCCGAGGCAAACTTCTGCATTTCGAAATCTTTCTCGGCCGGCTTCATACGCCCATGCACCATGCTTACATTGAATTGCGGAAACACCTCCTTCATGGTTTCAAACCCCGATTCGAGGTTTTTATAGTCGAGCTTTTCGTTTTCTTCGATCAGCGGGTACACCATATATACTTGGCGTCCTTTGGTTATTTCCGACTCGAGAAACTTGTACAAAGAAGCCCGCTTGTTGTCGTACCGATGCTCGGTCTGAATCGGCTTTCTGCCCGGAGGAAGTTCGTCGATCACCGACACATCCAAGTCGCCATACAAGGTCATCGCCAGTGTGCGCGGTATCGGCGTGGCAGTCATTACCAGAATATGGGGCACTTCAGAGGCTTTAGTCCAAAGTTTGGCACGTTGCGCCACCCCAAAACGGTGCTGTTCATCGATCACCACCAAGCCAAGTCGGTGAAAATTTACCGTATCTTCGATCAAGGCATGTGTACCGATCAGGATCTGAATCTCGCCTTTCTCCAAAGCCGGAAACAGTTCGTTTCGTTCCTTTTTCTTGGTACTACCGGTAAGCAAACGCACATTCACGTCCATCCCTTTGAGGAATTCGCGGATCGTTTCATAGTGCTGATTGGCCAGGATTTCGGTAGGCGCCATCAGGCAAGCTTGAAATCCATTGTCGAGTGCGATGAGCATGCACAACAGCGCAACCAGTGTCTTTCCGCTACCAACGTCGCCTTGTACCAATCGGTTCATCTGCTTGCCGCCCCCCATATCCTTGCGGATCTCTTTCACGACACGCTTTTGCGCGTTGGTAAGTGTAAAGGGAAGATTTTTTTCGTAGAAGTGATGAAAGATCTCTCCTACCCGCGTAAATACCACACCTTTCAACTTAGCTTGTCGCTGCTTGGTGTAACGAAGGATGTTGAGCTGAATGAAAAACAGCTCCTCAAACTTCAATCGAAACTGGGCATCGTTGAGCTGACGTGTCGACTCGGGAAAGTGGATTCCTTTGAGGGCACTGCTCAGGTCGATCACCTTGGCACGATTGATTACCGCCGGCGTAAGGGTTTCGTCGAAACGCCATTGCAGGGTTTGAAAAAGGGTAAACTCGAGCGTCTGAATTGCTTTCGAATTGAGGTAATTCGACTTCATCTTCTCGGTCGTATTGTAGAAAGGAGTAAGTCCGGCAGCCACTTTGTCGGCTTCTTCGATCGGGTCTACGTCGGGGTGAGCGATGTTGTATTTGCTTCCAAACGCGGTAGGCTTTCCAAACACGATATACTCCTTGTTTACTTTGAGCTTGTTGGTCACAAAGTTGAGTCCCTTAAACCACACGATGTCGATCACGCTTCGCCCGTCCGAAAACTTGGCTACCATGCGACGCGTGCGCCCTTCTCCTATCGTTTCGAACGAAAGGAAACGGCCCCGAATCTGTATAAACGGCATGTTGCCGTCTATTTCATGGATGTAGTAAAAGCGGCTTCGGTCGATGTATTTGTACGGGAAGTAGTAGAGCAGATCCTCAAACGAATACACCTCGATCTCTTTTTTCAAGACATCGCCGCGCTTGGGTCCCACTCCTTGCAAGTAAGTTATATCTCTGTCAGAAAGTTTCATTCGTTTATTTCCACAAATCGGTTGCGTTGCAAAGGGCCTCTGCAACAATCAAGTCATAGGTTGTTGTTATTTTAATGTTTTCGCGATTTCCCTGAATCGTATGTATCGGTTGGCCGAAAGCCTCTACGACCGACGCATCGTCGGTAAAGTGGTCTTCGTACTCACACGCATAGGCTTGATGCAGCATATCGGCATCAAAAACTTGCGGAGTTTGCACCAAGACATAACCCGCACGGTTGATCGAAATGCTCGAACTGTCGCTTTTTTTCTTGCGAAGGGAGTCGATCACCGGAATTACCGGTACCACTGCTTTCTCGTTCTTTGCAATCGCAAAAGCTTGTTCCAATACGCCTTGTTTTACGAAAGGACGCACGCCGTCGTGTATCCCTACAATCGTATTTTCGGGCACGTGTTTCAAGCCGTTCTTTACGGAGTGAAAGCGGGTTTCGCCGCCGTTACATACCGTATGCGGAATCTCAAAATTATATTCTGCGCACAGGTTTTTCCAGTAGTCGTGCTGATCGGCCGGAAGTACCAATATGATGCCCATATCGGCAGCGTATTCGTAAAATTGGTTGATCGTGTGCATCAAAACCGGCTTACCGCCTATCGGCAAAAATTGCTTGGGAATGTCTTTGCCCATGCGAAGACCTTTTCCGCCGGCAACAATTACTACATATTTATCCATTAGTCTAATTCTTCAAGGATTTTCTTTACTTCTTCATCGGCCTTGTAAAGCTTTTCTTTGCAGAGCTTTATCAAGCGTGAAGCTTCTTTTACTTTGTCGGAAAGAAGATCTACATCGAGATCATTCTTTTCTATTTCGGCAACAATCGTTCTTAGTTTATCGATTGCCTCGTTGTATGTTTCGGTTTTCTTTGCCATATATATAATATCTTTATGATTCTACAATACTTGTGACTTCGCCGTCTTTGAAGCGGGTCACCAACTGGTCGCCTTGCTTCAGGTCGGTTGCGTTCTTTACAATCTTTCCCTCATGCACGGTGATGGTGTATCCGCGCTTGAGGATGTAATCGGGTGAAGCCATCTGCACGAATTGCTCCAACATGCCGAGCTCGTGCGTGCGACTTACGATCTGATTGCTCATGGCTCCCTTCATTTGCTGGGCGGCCATTGCAAGCTCTTGTTTCCCTTTATTGATCATCGCGAAAGCGGTGTCGGGCAAACGACGTACCATCATATCTTGCGTATATTTTTTATCGGCCAAGAACGAACTCGAAGCCGAGGTTACACCGCGTTGCAACAACTGCAATCCGGTGTTGTGTTGATGCAGCCACGACTGCACCAGTCCGGGAAGACGTGCACTTACGGCTTGCAAAAATCCTTTCTCTTCGGTCAGTTTGATGGTGGTGAGATCGAGCAATCGTTGTTGCAAGATCAGCATCCGTTCTTCGGCTTCACTCATCCGGCCGATCAGGAATTCGGCAACAGCCGTAGGGGTTTTTGCCCTTACGTTTGCCACTAGGTCAATAACGGTGTCGTCGCGTTCGTGCCCAATCCCCGTAATCACGGGCAATGGAAATTGCGCGCAATTGGCTGCCAGTTCATAGTTGTCGAAAGCATTCAATTCGGAGGTGGCGCCCCCACCGCGAATGATTACCACGGCATCATAGTCATCGAGGTTGAGACAGATCTTGTCCAAAGCCTCGATCACCGACGATGCGGTCTTGTCGCCCTGCATGATGGCGGGGTATAACTTGGTGTAAAACTTGTAGCCTTGTTTGTTGTGATGCAGCTGATTGAGGAAGTCTTCATAACCGGCAGCCGTGGGTGAGGTTACAATGGCAATGCGCTGAACAAGTGTAGGCAACTCGAGCTCTTTGTTGAGCGTAAGTATCCCCTCTTCTTGCAGCTTCTTGATGATTTCTTGTCGCTGACGGGCCATATCGCCGAGGGTATACGACGGATCAATGTCGTGCACGGTGAGTCCGAACCCGTAGAGTTCGTGAAAATCGACCGAAACCTTTACCAATACCTTCATGCCCGAAGCAAAGCGCTGCCCGGTTTGCCCCTCAAAGTAAGGACGAATCATTTGAAAGGTGCGCGACCAGATAGAGCCTCTGGCCTTTGCCAATATTTGTCCGCTGCGGGGATCTTTCTCTACAAATTCGAGATAGCAGTGTCCCGACGAGCTGTTGATCCTCACGTCACTGGTTTCGGCACGTAGCCAACAAGTGTCGGGAAAAGATCGTTTTATGCTTGCGCGAACCATTCCATTGAGTTCGACGAGTGTGAATTCTTTACGTTCCATCAGTTCTTCTTTTGATGTTCGAGGCGTAGCCCCCATTGATAGGCCTTTTGCATATCGGGTATTCCATAGCCGATATCGGCATCAGGCTTTTTATATTGAGAGGAGCTTTCGATGACCAATTGGTATATTTCTCTATTGGATAGCGAAGGGAGTGCCTGCCAAAGACAGGTAATCCAGCCGGCAAGGATGGGTGTTGCGAAGGAGGTTCCGTCAACGAATTCGATAGATCCGTTCGCATTGTACACCGCACATTCGCTTCCAAGTGATACCACTTCAGGCTTTACTTTGCCTTGTGCTCCGGCGGAGCTAAATATACTTTTTTTCTTTTTCTTATCGATTGCTCCTACTGTTAATACGTTGTCGGCATCTGCCGGAAATGTGACATTGCGCCAAGTTCCGCTACCTTCGTTTCCTGCACTGACTACCAGTAGCATTCCTTTATCGATCGCTTTGGATGCAGCTCGGGATATAAAGGTTTCGTTTCCGGTGAGATGTTGTTGGGTATATCCTGCGGGATTGTTTTCGAAGTCCCAATACCCCAACGACGAACTTATTATATCGACTCCGGCACTATCGGCATATTCTACGGCTTCGATCCAATAGTCTTCCTCTATGGAGTACTCAGATTCGATCACTTCACTTTTGAATAAATAGTAACGAGCATCGGGCGCACTTCCTACCAATACGTTGTTCTGTTTTGCAGCTAGGCAAGAGAGCACTTTCGTTCCGTGGTCGTCTTCTTCATACACCGATACCTCGGGATTGACGAAGTTACGGGTTTCGACTACATGTGCCGAGTCAAATGCCGGAATACGGTTCAGGTTTTTGAATCCGGCATCAATTACGGCTACGGATATTCCTTGTCCCGTGTAGCCTTTCTTTTGGAAGATATCAGCTTTGTGTAGTGTGGTATTCATTTTTGCATTGCCCCAATGGTTATTCAACGGCGCATCCACTGCTTTGAAATGAGATGTGTCTTTCCCATCCTTTTGCTCTGTTGCTTGTCTTTGCTTTCGCATGCCAATCCATTGCACCGAATCGATAAAGGACAAGGGCTTGATGGATTCAATGCCTACACTATCGGCCAATGCAATGGCTACGGTATTCATCCAGCGGCTTTTTGCAAGAATGCGGGCGCCTTGGTTTGCAATTGATTGCATGTACTCGGTGTCTACCGGAGCGTCTGTACTGTCTAATTCATATCCTTGCCTCATTCGTCGCTCAATGCTTTGGGTGGATAAAAATTGCTCGGGCTCGATCATTTGAGTATGTGCTGCGGGCTTGTCTGTAAGGTATAGTCTAAATAGATAGGCTTCTCCTGCACACAACATTTTATTGCAGCATAACACGAGCATCACAAGCATAAGAATCACAGATCTTTTTACCATGTGGTGTCGTGCAGAGTTTCTTATCTGATCTATATTATTATACATATCAACAAATGTATAACAGAAAGGATGAATAGACAAATTGTGGTGTAGAAACAAACGTTTTCACAGACTTCTTACGGCTTCTTTACATTGCCCATCTTGTTAAATAACTTAAACAAGATAAAATATACAGTAGTTTGTATTGCATAGTACTGTTATATGTATACATTTGCAACATAATCAAAGAGAACTATGAATACAGAAAACGTTAAGTCCCAAATGCGGAAAGGGGTTCTCGAGTATTGTATCCTTACAATCCTCAGCAAAGAACCGGCGTATGCTTCAGACATCATTAAGCAACTTCAAGAGGCTAAGCTTATCGTTGTGGAAGGAACTCTTTATCCTTTGCTTACTCGCTTAAAGAATGGCGAGATGCTGAGCTACGAATGGATTGAATCTACGCAAGGACCTCCTCGAAAGTATTACAAACTGACCGAGAAAGGGGAAATTGCTCTCAAGGAATTGGCTGATTCTTGGAACCAGCTGAATGAAACAATCAAACACATTACAAACAATCAATAAAAGCTATCCATCATATGAAAAGGACACTTACAATTAATCTAGGCGGTAGCGTATTTACAATTGATGAGGATGCTTATCAATTGCTAGATCAGTACTTGAGTAATCTTCGACTTCACTTCAAGGAAGAAGCCGAGTCGAAAGAAGTGCTACACGATTTTGAGTTGAGAATAAACGAACTATTCAGCGAGAAGATCCGTTTGGGCCATCAAATCATAACCATTGAGATGGTAGAAGAAGTGATCAAAAAGATGGGTAGTCCGGAAGAGATATTCGGAGAGGACGACGAAATGCATGCTCCGTACAATGAAGTAAAAGAGGAAGTCGTTGATACGACACTGGGCAAGAAGTTGTTCAGAGATCCCGACGACAAGATTCTTGGTGGGGTATTGAGTGGATTGGCTGCTTATTATGGCGCAGACGTGGTGCCGCTTCGTATTGCAGCAATCTTGTTGGCTTTCTTTTCATCAGGTATCACCATTCCTTTATACTTGGTGCTGTGGATTATTATTCCGCTTGCTCAAACGGCAACCGACAAACTAAGAATGCGTGGCGAGAGTGTAACGATCGAAAATATAGGCAAAACCGTTACGCAGCAGTTTGAACAGCTGAAGCAAACGACAGACGCATTCTCTAAAAGTATCGAACCGAAAAGCTTTCTTCGCAAAGCAGGTGAAGTATTTATCAATATCGTGGGCATTCTTGCCAAGATCTTTTTGATCATCCTCGGAATTATATTCCTTCCGGCTGCATTCTTCGGGATACTAATCTTGATCGTAGTCATGATTGCTTTATTTGCCGGAGGCTCTGCTTCTGCCTTCCATCTGTTTCCTTCGATCACATCGGGCTTCATGGATATGTCTCCTATGTACGCATCGATCGGAAGTATTAGCATGATCGTTGCCTTGGGTATTCCGTTGGCTACTTTGATCTATCAAGCATTGAAGAATAAGATGAAATGGCCGCCGATGAATCAGGCAGTAACATGGACGTTGATCATCGTATGGATTGCAAGTATCATTGGTGCAATTACTGTTTTATGCAGCCATACTTTTCAATCTACATTATATGATGTATTGATGTTCTGAAAAGGTTATCCTTAAAACACTCAACATAAAGATTAATAGATTTTCTAGGGTTAGAAAGATTATTGCTTACTTAAAATTGCCTCGAAGTGTATTCGGGGCAATTTTGCATGATAACGTTTCCTTTTTGGTGTAAGCCCGTCGGCTCTTCTCCCAAATCACCACTCATATACATTCAATGAATTAACACAATAATTACAGAATATAATTTAACGAATGTGTATAAAACAATAAAAGGTCGCTCCATCACGGAGGGACCTTTATTAATTTGTTGGTTAACAAATTTATGAGTAAAAACCACTAATGAATTACACAATAATCAAACTCTCGACCCAAAAGTGAGAGTTTGAGTTATTCCTATTATCTAGGATAACTTTGCAAATATAACAACCTATTTCGAAATATAGAAATTTTTATTAATTATCATTGTCAAAAAAAAAGACGCTCCAATATATTGAAGCGTCTTTTGTATATCTTATACAGTACAATCAAAGTTGTTTACGGATAGACTCAGCTATTTCGGCTAGCTCTTCTGATGTCATCGTCAACTTTTTATGATTAAAATTCATATCCGATTCGGTATTAATCGGAATCAAATGGATGTGTGCATGTGGCACTTCCAATCCAATCACCGTAAGACCAATTCGTTTACAAGGTATCGCCTTCTTAATTCCGGCTGCAACCTGTTTGGCAAAAAGAATCATCTCCGATAAGGTATCATCTGAAAGATCGAAGATATAATCAACTTCTTCCTTTGGAATTACTAATGTATGCCCTTTGGAGAGTGGATTAATATCTAAGAAAGCGAAAAACTTATCGCTCTCTGCAATCTTGTGACAGGGAATTTCACCAGCCACTATTCTGCTAAAAATGGTCGCCATAATAGTAATCCTTTCTTAGATTGAAATATCAACAACCTCAAAGCTCATCACTCCTGAAGGTACTTTGATATCAACAACATCCCCTACCTTTTTGCCCATTAGTCCTTGAGCAATCGGAGTGTTTACCGCGATCTTTCCTTCTTTTAGATTTGCTTCTGTTTCAGACACCAAGGTATAAGACATTACTTGGTTGTTCTTAACGTTGCGAATTTTTACCTTATTCAAGATTTGAACAAAGTCTGTTCCAACTTGGCTTTCGTCGATCAAACGAGCATTTGCCAATGTTCCTTTTAGATTTGCGATACGAGCTTCTAACAAGCCTTGTGCTTCTTTCGCAGCATCGTATTCTGCATTCTCCGATAAATCTCCTTTATCGCGAGCTTCGGCGATTTGACGAGAAATCTCCGGACGCTTTACAGATTCAAGCATATTGATTTCATCCATCAATTTCTTGTATCCATCTGCTGTCATGTAAGTAACTGCCATGAATAATTTCCTCCTTATCTTTAATAAAACAAATTCAAAGTTTATAGTAATAGAAAAGAGAATTCCGGCCCAATGTAGGCCGGAACTCTCCTCATTCATTATATCGTCTATTGCAAAGATAATTTTTCTTTTTATCAAAGACAAATTAAAAACCTTTGCCGTTGTTTCTATTTCAAATATACGACTTTATATCATCTTCAAGCTTATTAAAGTTTTCAACACGCTTAACGAGATTTCCCTTCTTGTCGATAATAAACATTGCGGGAAGCTGTCGTACATTATATAATGCTGCTGTTTGCGAATAAACAGAACGAGGATCAATAACTGTAATCCAAGGTAAATTTGCGGAAACATTTTTCCAGAAGTGAGCATCCGAATCAAGAGATACTTGATAGATCTCAAAGCCTTTATCTTTATACTTCTGATAAAGGTCTGCAAGCATCATGTTCTGAGCCGGCGACCATTCTGCCTGATATGCCGTAAAGTTGACCAATACCGTCTTTCCTTTTGCAATATCAGTAAGCTGCACGATTTCGCCTTTGTTGTTTGGAAGTTCGATGTCAAAGTACGAAACTTCTTCCGCTGCCATCTCCTGCTTTGCCGTGTTACGCTGCGCTCGAAGTGTTTTGATCGAACTCATCGCCAAATCTACAAGCTGTTTGGTTCTGGCCGAGTTTGGATAAAACGTATTCCAACTTGTTGCTACAGCACCATAAGCTTTGGAGTCTGTCTTATCATACGGATCGAGAAGCAATAAATTATTTACTTGTTGAAACAAAGCGAAATAAGCAGCCGCTGATCGTGGATTTGAATAGATGTATTTACTTGCTACAGCTTTATAGTCGGCTACAGCTTTATCGACCCCTTCAAGGTATGCAGAATCGGAAATAAGCTTATGCTCATATTCATTAATTAAACGATTAATCAATTGATTGGCATCAAGCTGCGCTAATGCTAATTCGCGCATTTTTTTGCTATCATCCGAACCTTTAACGTCATATAATGTAGGGAATGCTCCGGCGTCTGCGGTTACATCAATCGTTTCGATAGAGTCTACAGCCAAATTGATTAGCTGATCTTTGTATCTCAAACGATAAAAATCGGGAGCATCAGGACGTTGACCTTTAAACTCAAAGCTTCCTTTGTTATTCAACACAACTGAATCAATAAACTCTACACCGTTTACTCCATTGTGTTCAAAGTAAAGAACTTTTCCTTCTGCACCGGCAACTTTTCCTTTAATCGTAAACTTATCTTCTTTTTTACAGGATACTATTCCTAATAAACTTACAATAAGCAACGCACAAAACAGATTATAAAATACTTTCATTGCCAAATTTTGATATGATTCATTTGCAAATATACATTATTTTACATTTAGACAAGTCTTATAGATCAAAACTTATTATTTTTTTTTCAACGAAAACCTAAAGAGCTCATTTTATTTTCATTTTCACATGTTTACAGACAAACTTTGATTACATTTGTGCGATAAAAAGAGTTTAGAGAAAATATTACACAACAAGATTATGATTAATCCAATAATCAAAACAATCGATCTTGGTGATGGACGAAACATTACCATAGAGACAGGCAAGTTGGCAAAACAAGCTGACGGTGCAGTAGTGGTTACAATGGGTAACACTGTATTGCTTGCAACCGTAGTGGCAGCGAAAGACGCAAAAGAAGGCATCGACTTTATGCCTCTTCAAGTAGAATACAAAGAAAAATATTCTGCTATCGGACGTTTCCCTGGTGGATTTACAAAAAGAGAAGGTAGAGCTTCTGACTACGAAATATTAACATCAAGACTAGTAGACCGTGCTTTGCGTCCGCTATTCCCAGATGATTATCACGCTGAAGTTTACGTAAACATCACCCTATATTCTGCTGATGGCCAAGATATGCCGGATGCACTTGCAGGACTTGCAGCTTCTGCTGCTCTTGCAGTTTCTGATATTCCTTTCAACGGTCCTATTTCTGAAGTACGTGTAGGACGTATCAACGGCGAGTTCAAAGTGAATCCAACATTCGCAGAACTAGAGCTTGCAGATATGGACATCATGGTAGGTGCAACAATGGACAACATCATGATGGTTGAAGGCGAAATGTCTGAAGTTTCAGAAGCAGAAATGCTTGAAGCTATTCGTATCGCTCACGAAGCAATCAAAGTACAATGTCAGGCACAGATTGAACTAACCGAAGCGGTAGGTAAAACTGTAAAACGTGAATATTGTCACGAAGTAAATGACGAAGAACTTCGCAAAGACATCTGGGCTAAATGTTTTGACAAAGCTTATGCTATTGCAGCATCAGGTAATACAAACAAACATGCTCGTATGGATGCTTTTGCAGCAATCGAAGAAGAGTACAAAGCTGCTCTTGAACCGGAAGTTGCAGAAGAGAAAGCAGCTCTTATTGCTCGTTACTACCACGATGTAGAAAAAGAAGCAATGCGTCGTTGCATTCTTGACGAAGGAAAACGTCTTGACGGTCGTGCTACTACAGAAATCAGACCAATCTGGAGTGAAGTTAGCTGTTTGCCTTCACCTCACGGATCTGCAATCTTTACACGTGGCGAAACACAATCGTTGACAACGGTTACATTAGGTACTAAACTTGATGAAAAACTTATTGACGATGTTCTTACACGCGACAAAGAAAGATTCATGCTTCACTACAACTTCCCTCCATTCTCAACAGGAGAAGCGAAAGCATCTCGTGGAGTAGGTCGTCGCGAAGTAGGTCACGGTAATCTTGCACACCGCGCTTTGAAACGCATGTTGCCAGACAACTACCCTTATGTAGTACGCGTAATTTCCGATATCCTTGAATCAAATGGTTCTTCTTCAATGGCTACTGTATGTGCGGGTACACTTGCACTAATGGATGCTGGTGTGAAGATCAAGAAACCAGTTTCAGGTATCGCAATGGGACTTATCTCAGAAAACAAAGGACAGAACTTCGCAGTTCTTTCAGATATCTTAGGAGACGAAGACCACTTAGGAGATATGGACTTCAAAGTAACAGGTACTAAAGACGGTATCACTGCTACTCAGATGGACATTAAAGTAGACGGTCTTTCTTTCGAAATCCTAGAAAAAGCACTTGAGCAAGCACGTCAAGGTAGAATGCACATTCTTGGTAAAATCACTGAGACGCTGGCAGAACCAAGAGACGACTTCAAAGCAAATGCTCCACGTATCGAAACGATCATCATCCCTAAAGAATTCATCGGTGCAGTTATCGGCCCTGGTGGTAAGATTATTCAAGGAATGCAAGAAGAAACAGGCGCTACAATCACAATTGAAGAAGTTGATGGTGCAGGCCGCGTAGAAATTGCAGCAAACAACAAAGAAGCGATCGACAAAGCAATGGCTAAGATCAGAGGAATTGTTGCTATCCCTGAAGTAGGTGAGGTTTACAAAGGTAAAGTATCTTCAATCATGCCTTACGGTGCGTTTGTAGAATTCATGCCTGGTAAAGATGGTCTTCTTCACATCTCTGAGATCGACTGGTCAAGACTTGAAAAAGTAGAAGACGCAGGCATCAAAGAAGGTGATGAGATCGAAGTTAAGCTTGTTGACATTGACCAAAAGACTGGTAAATTCAAGCTTTCTCGCAAAGTATTGCTTCCACGTCCTCCTCGTGACGAGAATGCAGCACCAAGAGAACCTCGTGAAAATAGAGAGCCACGTGAAAACAGAGCTCCTAGAGATAACTTCAAAAGAAAGTAATCTGACATAAACGACTATTTATAAGTTGAAAGCGGGACTATCCTAACAAGGATGGTTCCGCTTTTTATTTGTACCACAGCGACTTTAAGTGGCACGAGTCACTCCACAAAAAAAGCCGTTCGGAATATAAAGCAAATGCAATATAAACCGAACGGCAATTATCGTAGAATACAGTTCTAAATAGAAACCGTATTATTTTTTACAAGGTAAACACATTGGTTTGATTTGTTTGAAGAAGTCGTTACCCTTATCATCTACCAAGATAAATGCAGGGAAGTTTTCTACTTCAATCTTCCAGATCGCTTCCATTCCTAGTTCAGGATATTCAAGACATTCTACTTTCTTGATATTTTGTTGAGCAAGGATTGCAGCCGGACCACCAATACTTCCAAGGTAGAAACCACCATACTTATGACAAGCATCTGTTACTTGTTGGCTTCTATTACCTTTCGCGATCATGATCATGCTACCACCGTTAGCTTGGAATTCGTCAACGTACGAGTCCATACGACCGGCAGTTGTAGGACCAAACGAACCAGAAGGCATACCGGCAGGAGTCTTAGCAGGACCTGCATAGTAAATTGGGTGATCTTTTACATATTGAGGCAAGCCAAGACCGGCATCAATACGTTCTTTTAGTTTCGCGTGAGCAATATCACGACCTACAATGATTGTACCGTTAAGAGACAAACGAGTAGAAACCGGATACTTAGAAAGCTCTGCAAGGATTTCAGCCATCGGACGATTCAAATCAATCTTCACAGCATCACCTTCGCCTTGATTACGGAATTGTTCAGGGATCAAACGTCCCGGATTCTCTTCCATCTTCTCAATCCAAAGACCATCTTTATTGATCTTCGCTTTGATATTACGGTCAGCCGAGCAAGAAACGCCCATACCTACAGGACAAGAAGCACCGTGACGAGGAAGACGAACGATACGGATATCGTGCGCGAAATATTTACCGCCAAACTGTGCACCGTATCCAGACTCTTGAGCCTTGCGAAGAACTTTCTCTTCTAGTTCGATATCACGGAAAGCTTGTCCGCCTTCGTTACCCGAAGTAGGAAGCTCATCGTAATACTTAGCAGAAGCAAGTTTCACAGTCTTCAAACAAGTTTCTGCAGAAGTACCACCAATCACGAAAGCTACGTGGTATGGAGGACAAGCGGCAGTACCCAAAGTAAGAAGCTTATCAACAAGGAATTTCTCCAATGTTTTAGGATTCAAAAGAGCCTTTGTTTCTTGGAACAAATATGTTTTGTTGGCAGAACCACCACCCTTAGCCATGAAAAGAAACTTATACTCATTGCCTTTAGTAGCATACAAGTCGATCTGAGCAGGAAGGTTAGATCCTGTATTAATCTCATTATACATATCCAGAGCTGCATTTTGTGAATAACGCAAGTTCTCTTGAGTATATGTATCGTAAATACCTTTCGATAGAGACTCTTCGTCGCAGCCGCTAGTCCACACTTGCTGACCTTTTTTACCCACTACAATAGCAGTACCTGTATCTTGACAAGTAGGAAGAATACCTTTAGCAGCAATCTCCGCGTTACGAAGGAAAGTCAAAGCGACATATTTATCGTTTTCACTAGCTTCCGGATCGTTCAAGATTTTCGCAACTTGCTCTTGGTGTTCGGTACGAAGCAAGAAAGAAACATCACGCATAGCTTGTTTAGCCAATAATGAAATACCTTCAGCTTCAACTTTAAGGATCTCTTTTCCTTCAAATTCTACTACAGAAACATAGTCTTTAGACAAATGATAATATTCTGTCTTTTCCTTTCCCAATGGGAATGGCTCCTGATACTTAAAAGGAGGTGTTGCCATAATTATTCTTGTTAAAGTATTTAATTAGTACGAATACGTTATGCAAGTTTTCAACGATTACTCTTCCAGTTGAGAATAATCCTGATACAAGAAATCGTTGTAAGGGAAACGTGTTACATGAATGTCTTTCACACGCTGATACATAAGCTCTTTTAGCTCTTCGACATTCACCTTATTACGGGCAGAAACAAAGATACAGTTATCGCTCATTTTAGACATCCACGTTTGTTTCAATTCGTCAAGACTGTAGTTTTCTCTCTTTTTAGGAGACAAATCGTCTTCATCCTTTTCAACATACGTAAAAGCATCTATTTTGTTAAACACGATAATCATCGGTTTGTCCGTATCATCGATTTCTTTAAGCGTTTTGTTCACAACCTCAATTTGCTCTTCAAACTGCGGATGCGAAACATCCACTACGTGAACAAGCAAGTCGGCCTCGCGAACCTCATCTAGTGTAGACTTAAACGACTCTACAAGCTGAGTAGGAAGTTTACGGATAAAACCAACCGTATCGGATAGAAGAAACGGCAAGTTCTGAATAATCACCTTACGCACCGTTGTATCCAGTGTCGCAAACAATTTATTTTCAGCAAAAACTTCCGACTTACTCAATAGGTTCATCAGCGTAGACTTACCCACGTTGGTATATCCTACAAGCGCAACACGTACCATTTTACCACGGTTTTTGCGTTGAGTAGCCATTTGTTTATCAATATCTTTCAACTCATTTTTAAGTCGAGAGATCTTATCTAGAATAATACGACGGTCTGTCTCGATCTGCGTTTCACCCGGTCCGCGCATACCGATACCACCACGTTGACGTTCCAAGTGAGTCCACAATCGAGTCAATCGAGGCAACATATATTGATATTGAGCAAGTTCTACCTGCGTCTTTGCGTGAGCTGTTTGAGCTCTATGAGCAAAAATATCAAGAATAAGATTGGTACGATCCAGAATCTTAACTTGAAGCTCTTTCTCTATATTTCGCAATTGTTTAGGAGAAAGCTCGTCATCAAAGATTACAAGCCCCACTTCCTCTTCTTCAATAAATTCCTTAATTTCCTGCAACTTACCTGTACCCACAAAAGTTACCGGATTTGGATAATCCATGCGTTGAGTGAATCTCTTTACCGGCTTTGCCCCTGCTGTATCTGCAAGAAAATCAAGCTCGTCAAGGTACTCATTCACCTTTGCTTCGTTCTGGTTCTGAGTAATTAACCCCACCAAAACAGCCTTTTCGGTTTGTGCTTTCGAAATAATAAAATCTTTCATACAACAAAGATAATAAATCAAATAAATCTTGTTACATTTATCGCCCGCTTAAATCATACTTAACAATATACTATTATAACGATTGATAAATCTATAAATCTAATACTTAGACAGATGAAAAGAAAACTACACATTGCAACTGTCTTACTTATGGCAGTAACGTACAACTACGCACAAGAGTTACCTCAGTCTCCTTCACAATGGAGCACATTCGTTTCTTCAGACAAAAATCTGTTAGTTGAGCACACACTTCTCAAACAAAGCTTCGAAAACGAAGCCTCCGACCAGTGGCAATACACAACAGACGGTACAGTCGTCGATCTAAGCACTTATGGTATAAACAAGATTGACGGCGATAAAGCTTTGAAATTAACGAGAAATCAATACTTTACTCTTGAAAACATCCCCTTAACACCGTATTTAGATTATTACACCCAAGTAAAAACTCTAATCGAAGCTGCCGGATATAAAACTCAAAGCAACTGTATATTACGAACAAAACACTTTAAAAGTGACGGCTTTAGCCAATACGATTGGATTACCGTAAAAGCAACAAAACCATATACCTTCCCTTTTTGTGACAGCAACTCCTCAACTTCAGACATTATATATATTCAGAATCATAAAACTCGGATATTTGAGATGGATAAAAACATTCAACCTTATAGTATCAGTGTAAACGATTACAATGAGACTTTGGATTGTGCATTCTTCATTGACCATATACGCATAATTGGAAAAGCCAATCAGTACACATTAACAAAGCAGGGAGGTCTTTGGAATAACAACAACGACTGGACACACAATTTACCCGGCATGCATACCAGTGCACTTATTGCTCACGACAAACAACTAAACACTCATGAACAGTGCGAAGATCTACATTTAGGACATGCCACCCTTAGCATAGAAACGAATGGAGACCTAAGTATTGCCAATAATCTGGTTATTCACTCACAAACCAATTCAAACACCCATCCCGCATTCTACAACGAGGGTGGATTATCGATTCAAAACAACCTCGAGTTTCATATCACCTTTGATCAAAAAGGTAAATGGGTCTTTGTATCCTTCCCTCATGATGTGTACATCGACGACATCGATAACAACTGGAATCTGGGCGATGCATCTACCACAACGGGAGGCAATAAATTCTACGTTCACAAATACAATTCGGACAAACGAGCAAGCGACGGTTCTTCGGGCTGGCAAGTAATCTCCACATCTGAAGTAAACACCGCAACTCCCCTTTTCGAACGCAACAAAGGATATCTGGTAGCGATAGACCAAACTTCAACGGAGCAAACTTTGCCCGTATACATCCACAACGAAAATATGACACCTACTTTTGCATCCAATGCAACGGTTGCCATATCAGCAGCTTTGCACAACAGCAATGCAAACTCAGAGCATAGCGGGTGGAGCTTAATGGGCAATCCGTTTCCGGCAGAAATTACAGTAGACTACCTATTATCTACTCTCGGAAGCGGCTACGAATTATTCACTTTCGACGGCAGTGAGTATGCCAGACTAGAATCGGGAACCGGACACACAATCAAACCATTCGGCGCATTTTTCATTAAGGCAACCCAAGCAAAAACCATCAGTCTCAACAATCAAAAGAGCATTTAGAAGCCATCGCAATCTGATTAAATTCTAAATTTACGCATCATCTTTGCCCGTTCTTTGTTATAAAATAAAACGAACGTGTTTACGAATAAAAAAGAATATGTAGGTTTGCCTCAAAAGAAATCGTTATGAAAAGAAGTTTAATTATTACCGGAATGCTCCTCATATACCTTGCAGCAATCGGATACATTGCTTGGCCGGGAAACAATCCGGACACTACGTATCCTGAATACTTCATTGTGATGGGAGTATCATTAGCCATTGTAATCATACTAAATATCGTTCTGCGCAAGCGCGAGCTGAAGCGCAAAGAGATGCGAGAACGAGACAAAGATCTTCGTAAGAAATAAAACAATCCGTAAGGACAAAAGCAAAAGGTTCGGAAACAAAGCAAACGCTTCACCTCCGAACCTTTTCTTGTCTATTTAAATGTAGTTACTTCTGTTCCAGTTTCTCTTTCAGGAATTTTCCGGTATACGACACATTGCAAGCAGCAACCTCTTCCGGTGTACCCGCAATCACCAGTTCTCCACCAAACTTACCGCCTTCGGGCCCCAGATCGATAATATAGTCGGCACACTTAATCACGTCCATATTATGCTCGATGATTACCACCGAGTGACCTTTGTCTATCAACGCCTGAAAAGCTTTCAACAACGTGTTGATATCGTGAAAGTGAAGACCCGTGGTAGGTTCATCAAAGATGAACAACGTAGGTTGCGTCTTTTCCTGCGCCAGATAGTAAGCCAGTTTTACACGCTGGTTTTCACCGCCCGACAATGTCGAAGAGGTTTGTCCCAACTTGATATACCCTAGTCCCACTTCACTAAGCGGACGCAAACGTTTCACAATCTTCTTTTCTTGATTTCCCTCTGCCATTGAGAAAAACTCAATCGCTTGGTCTACCGTCATCTCCAATATATCAAAGATATTTGCCCCACGATAAGAAATTTCCAACGTATCGGGTTTGAAGCGTTTACCATGGCAGTTCTCGCATTCAAGCACAATATCGGCCATAAATTGCATCTCTACCGTAATCGTACCTTCCCCTTTACACTCTTCACAGCGGCCACCTTCTTTATTAAACGAGAAATAAGCCGGTGTATAAGCCATTTGCTTAGCAAGCGGTTGTTCCGCAAAAAGCTTTCTGATCTCGTCATACGCTCCCAAATAAGTAACCGGATTAGAACGAGACGACTTCCCTATCGAGTTCTGATCTACGTATTCAACACCTTTGATCAAAGACAAATTGCCCGACAAACTCTTACAAGCTACATTTTGCTTGCTTCCTCCGGCCAGATAATTCTTCACACCTTGATAAAAGATATCACGAACCAACGAAGATTTACCCGAACCACTCACGCCGGTAACCACCGTCATTACGTGTAACGGAAACTTCACATCAATACCCTTAAGGTTATTTAGCCATGCCCCTTTTACATCAATCGAGGCATTCCACAATCGACGAAACGGCGGAATCTCAATTTTATCTTCACCCGTCAGATAGCGAACCGTATAGCTCGAACTGTTTTCTTCCAAATGTGCCAAATCACCTTGGTAAACAACCTCTCCGCCCAAGCGTCCGGCACGCGGACCGATATCTATGATATAATCGGCAGCTCTGATAATCTCTTCATCGTGCTCTACAACCACCACCGTATTACCAAGCTCTTGCAGTTGACGAAGCACCTTGATCAGCAAGTCGGTATCTCTCGAGTGCAGACCAATACTCGGCTCATCAAGAATATACAACGAACCTACCAAGCTACTTCCCAAAGACGTAGCCAGATTAATACGCTGGCTTTCACCACCCGACAACGAAGCCGACAAGCGGTCGAGTGTCAGATAACCCAATCCCACATCCAGCAAAAAACGAATCCTGCTGTTTACTTCCACCAACAGTCGTTTTGCAATAGCCGCTTCAGTTTCTGTAAGATCCAGATGATCGAAGAATGTTTTCAGTTCCGTAATAGGCAACGCCACCAACTGGGCAATGTTCTTTCCTCCCACATGCACATACAAGGCATTCGTTTTCAAACGTGTGCCTTTACATTCGGGACAAACCGTTTTACCGCGATAGCGTGCAAGCATCACACGGTATTGTATCTTATATTGATTTTCTTCTACAAACTTAAAGAAGTCGTTGATTCCGTACAGTCCCATTCTACCTCTCCAAAGCACGTCCTTCTCCTCGTCGGTAAGTTCGAAATACGGACGATGAATCGGGAAGTTATACCTGCTGCAATGTTCGATAAAATGCTTCTTGTACTCTCCCATCTTTTCCCCTTTCCAACACATCACCGCATCTTCATAAACGGAAAGACTTTTATCCGGGATTACCAAATCTTCATCGATACCCATCACTTTGCCAAAGCCTTCACACACCGGACATGCACCCAATGGATTGTTAAAGCTAAACATCATGTCGGTAGGCTCTTCAAATATAATCCCGTCGGCTTCGAAGAGCTTCGAAAACGTCTTCTCCACAACCGCATCATCGGTATAAAACTTGATGATACACACGCCGTGCCCTTCATAAAAAGCCGTTTCCACCGAGTCGGTAATACGACTCAACGACTCATTATCGTACGACACCGCAAGTCGGTCGATCAACAACAATATGTCTTCAGATCTACCCGGCAAATCGTTTGCGGCGATCAACTCATCAATTCGTTTGATCTCCCCTTTGTACTCAACACGCGTATAACCACCCTTGCTCAGTACCTCAAGTTGCTCTTTCAACGTACGATCCGACGGAACAAACAGATTGGTGTATATCGCAAAGCGCGTCTTTTCGGGAAACGAATGAATGGTTTCAATCACGTCACTCACCTGATGCTTTTTCACTTCCACACCGCTAATAGGGGAAATCGTGCGACCAATGCGGGCAAAAAGCAAACGCAAGTATTCGTAAATCTCGGTAGACGTACCCACCGTAGAGCGCGGATTGCGCGTATTTACTTTTTGTTCGATAGCAATTGCCGGCGGAATACCTTTGATATAATCGCATTCAGGCTTACCCATTCTACCTAAAAACTGACGTGCGTACGACGAAAGACTTTCTACATAACGTCTTTGCCCTTCGGCATAAAGCGTATCAAAAGCCAAAGAAGACTTGCCCGAACCTGAAAGCCCCGTAATTACAACAAGCTTGTCGCGCGGAATCTCCACATCAATATTTTTCAGGTTGTTTATCCTGGCACCCTTTATGATAATATTCTTGTTTACCGACATATTACTTTCTGTTTAATCATACGAAGATAACAAATTCCTTTTCGAATGTAACCGCCGCTTTTCAATAAAAGATCGCTTGCAAACCATTATTTTGAAAAAAATAGCAGTAAAGTATTGCAAGGTTAAAATATATAATATACCTTTGCACACGCAAATGAGAAATCATGGCGAGATAGCTCAGCTGGTTAGAGCGCATGATTCATAATCATGAGGTCCCCGGTTCAATCCCGGGTCTCGCTACAAGACAAAAGCTTCGAAGATACTCTTCGGAGCTTTTTTTATTTCCCCCCCATTCCATCCTATACAAATAAACTATTATATTTGAGCTTTCAGTTATTAATCTAAAACACACCAACCATGAAAACAAAACTAATGACCCTACTATTGATGGGCCTTGTTGCCACCTCTTTTACCTCTTGCGACAAAGATCCTGAATACAAAGACGCAGTAGAAATCGTTGACAAAACGAATATGATCAAAGAAGCAATAGATAAAGCCATTCGCAATAGAGCTCAAACATGTAAACTTGAGATTGGAACAACTATAAAAGAAACATACAATCTCAATCAAATAACCTTTGAATCCAACAATACCGTTAAATTCGGAAACCGAATCTTTCATATTTCCGAACTAAAACAAATCATCCAAAACAATCCTTATTATTCTAAGGATATAACACCAACATTCGTATTTTAACAAAGCAACGATAAATATCAAGTGATAGTGTCAAAAAATTGGACAGTAGTGTCCAATTTTTTGACACTTCTTTTTTAGAACAAAACAAGCACCTTTCTATCCATCAACAAGTTAACAGCTTTGGCATAGTAATTGCATTACAATAAATAAAAGCTAACAATAGAATTCCATGAAACGATTCTTTCTACATTCTTTATTCAAGTCGAAAGTAGCCGCCATACTGAATATAAGTGGATTGGTACTTGCTTTCATAGCCTTCATTCTTATACTGGGCCATGTGAGACTTGAGTTAGAACATGATAAACACCACCCTGACGCAGATCAAGTCTTTGCAATCTATCAAGATGCGGAACAGACCAATCAACTAAACACGATTCTTGCTCGTGGCTTTGTCGATATGGCAATTGCTTCGTCACCTCATATCAAAAGCGGAACGTTGGTCAATTACTTTATTCCCAATACCCATATTTACATTACCGACAGTCAAGACAATAGGCATTATCTCAAAGAGAATCTAGCGACGGTATATCCCGATTATCCGCGTGTATTTGGCCTTACGTTTACCGAAGGAAACGGCGATTGCCTTTCAGATCCGCAATATGCGATCATTCCTCAAAGCATGGCAAATCGGATGTTTCCCGGCGAATCGGCAATAGGCAAAAA
Organism: Tannerellaceae bacterium; assembly: GCA_051656605.1. Taxonomy (GTDB): domain Bacteria; phylum Bacteroidota; class Bacteroidia; order Bacteroidales; family CAMTPD01; genus UBA12018. Next base: position 161,740 of record JBOGCF010000013.1, read on the forward strand.
GATCTCGTTTATGACTTACGTTTGGTCTAAAGACGAACATAAATTCGTTGTTGTGGGAGGAGTGTACAAAGACCAGCCTTCCAACAGTCAGGTGCATAACCACATCTACACCGCCATAAACAATACTCAAAAAGACAATTACGAAGCGTCCAACTATCTTGCCTTTATTCGTATCGACGACAGTGCCAATCAAAACTTGGTAGAACAAGAAATCAATAAGAAGTTCAACGAAATCAATACCAATCCACAAAGCAAACAGCTAAAACTCATTCCGATTACCGATGTATATTACTTTCAGGAGTCTACTTGGCCGTTGATTAAAACCGGCAACATCCAGATCACGTATATGCTGCTCGGTGTCGCGTTTATCATTATTGCTCTGGCTTTGATCAATTTCATCAACTTCAGCATCTCGCTTACTCCGTTGCGAATCAAATCGATCAACGTTCGCAAAGTACTGGGAGCAAATCTCGATACCTTACGCTTCGCAATTATCGCCGAAGCAGTAGTCATGTGTCTTACGGCCTACGTTTGCGCATTGCTTATAACAGGCATTCTTCAAGCCACCAATGTATCCGATATTTTTGCGACAGCTTCTGTTTTCTCCACGACAACGATAATCGGCGGATTCCTATTTTCCATTTTGGCCGGCACGATTGCCGGAATTTATCCGGCCGTGTACTCTACATCCGTAAAGCCTGCAATGGTACTCAAAGGAAGCTTTGCCCTTTCCCGAACAGGAAGGAAAGTCCGCTTCGCCTTGATTGGATTTCAATACGTTTCGTCCATTACGTTGATCATTTGTACCCTTTATATTCACTCGCAAATGAGCTATATCCGAACGTTCAGCTACGGCTACAACACAAATAACCTTGCAATGGTAGATATCGGAAACAATGCTTATGCAACTTCAGGTGGTCAATACCGCGAGGAACTAAGGAAGCATCCCGACATTATCGATGTCGCATTCGCAAGCTCTCCTTTCGGCGGAACAAATTCGTATCCGACGTATGGATTTGCACATCTCGATCGAACAGAATGGGCCAACCTTATTCAGGTAACCCCCAATTTCATGGAAGTGATGGAAATACCTCTTATCGAAGGAAAAATATTTGACAGTGGTATTTGGATACGAGACTCGGTTGCAAAAGTAATTATCTCGGCCGAGATGGCGACTCGTCTCAATGTAACAATCGGAGGAAACATAACCAATGGCTGGACCAAAGACATTAAGGTCGAAGCATTTTCAAATCCGGTCAAAGCCAATTCATTGCATACAAATACGATGAATATCGTATTACTAATTGCCAATAGCTACAAACCCTACTCCTTTATCCGCATACGACCGGGCAGCAACCTCAAAGAGGTGAATCAACACATATACAATGCCGCAAAAAATGTGGCACCGGATTATCCGATCGAGATAGAAACGTTCGACTCCATGATGCAGAAACAATACCAACGCGAGTATCAGACCATCGACTACGTAACCGGCTTTTCCATTGTAACAATCATACTTGCGCTGATGGGAATTCTCGGTCTTATCGCATTCGAATCGCAATACAAACAAAAGGAAGTCGGCATCCGCAAAGTATTCGGAGCCACGGAACAAAGCCTTTTGCTCCGCTTCACGACACATTACCTCTTGTTGGTAAGCTGTTGTTTCCTTATCGCAATCCCGATCGCCACCACACTGGTAAATAATTGGAATAGCAACTTCACAAGCACACCTCCGTTATACTGGTGGCAATTTGCGCTTGCGTTTCTGATTGTCGCGCTGCTCACCTTGCTTATTGTGGCGTTACAAACTCGAAAAACCATTGTTACCGATCCGATCGATACACTTCGAAACGAATAACTTTAGACAATATATAACCATGCGAATCCTTATTTCTTTTCTATTCGTCCTGCTGAGCTTTTGCCCGGCAAAGGCCTTGGCCGAAAACTTCGCCTTGAGCGGACGAGTGACCAACACACAAAATGAGCCGCTAGTCGGAACAACCATTCTGCTCTTTGCAAACGACTCTGTCTTTGCCGCGTCGGTATGCGACAAAGACGGACTTTTCAAGATCAACGAATTGCCGGCAGGAGCGTTCCGACTGCAAGCTTCGTTTGTAGGATATACCACATACAAGCAAGATATAGAGCTCAACAAACATGTCGCGTTATCGCCCATCGTATTGCAGGAAAATCTGCAAAAGCTCGATGAAGTAACGGTACAAGGCGACCGCAAAAACGTAGTGAAGCACGAGGCAGGATCGACTACGTTTTTCCTCTCGGCCAATGCGAGAAAACAATCCATTAGTCCGTACGAAGCACTGCGCGAGATACCGAAGTTGAAGATCAATGTAGAGAGCAAATCAATCGAAACCTTAAATGGAAGACCCATACTTGTTACCGTGAACGGCGTCAAACGCAACAAAGGGTACATCAGTTCGCTAAGTGCGGAAGACATCGAGGGTGCGGAGATTATCGAAACGCCCGATATGCAGTATCTGGACGGAGCTCCCGAACTTACGGTTGTAAACCTGATCGTGAAGCCGCGCAAAGATTACTTTACAAGCGGAAGTATCATGCCTCTGTTTAGTCCACTCTTTAACTTCAATTACTTGAGCAGTAGTTTTGCGGCAGGATCAGAGAAAGCATCTTTCTATATAGACGCTACGGGAATGGCTATTTTTGATAATAAAGATAGAATCTATAACTACACCGAGTCGGGAAATATCATCAAAGAGTATAATGGCAAACCTGATAGCAAGTTTTACAATATATATGTCTCACTGGGCGGAGACTGGAAACCTACCGACAAAGATTTGTTTTTACTTGCCGGAACGATAAATACGACTCCTGCAGTCAGTAAAAATACAACCGAAAGCGGAACCATTTCGCTCAAAGGACAAACACCGGTCTATGCATTGAACCAAGAGCTGCATTCTCGGACAGACTATATGGACTCGTTCTTCAACCTGCTCTACGAACGGACGATATCGAAAGATCAGAATCTGAAAGCTGAAGTAGCAAACGGAATCATTCATAACAAGACCAAAAGAAGCATGACCAGTGAAAGCGAAATCATGAGCTATGACAACCGGAATCACCTGAAAGAATCTCGCCTGCTTTTCAATGCAAACATCAACTACAAGCAAAAGTTCAACCAGTATGCGACCATGAATGTAGGCAGCAAGACGAGCTATCGCAACAACGACTACGACGACAAGCTTGATGCGATACCAACGTACAACTTCCAAAATACGACGGAATATATCTATGCCGACGTTGCGGGAAACGTGTCGAAGTTATCCTACAAAGCCGGCTTAGGTCTCGACATGGTTTTCAATAACGCTGCTGGCGTGCATCATCAATATTACAATCTGTTGGGCAATGCTTCACTTAGTTATTCATTCAATAAAAACAACTGGACTACACTTTCAGGTAGCCGCACGCGCTTAAGCCCGAGTTATACGCAAATGAACCCAGAGAACACCTCGGTCGATTCTCTTATAATTAATGTGGGAAATCCGTACCTCGAGCCTGCGATCTTCAACAGCATTCAGCTGTCCTACTCGCTCAATGCGAAAGGATTCTACATCGAGCCTGCCGTTAAGTTTACTCAAATAGACAATACCATTCGTCCGTTGGGCACAACCGACAACAACATTTATACCTCTACGTTTGTCAACGACGGCTATACCCGTAATTTCTCGGCCGGTATTACCGCAAGGTACAACATCGGAAACATTGGTGGCGTCAACGGAAGCTTAAATTACAATACAAAACGGTTCGAACACTCGGCAATGAAAGGAGATTACTTTAGCGGCAGCATGAGTGTTTATCTGTATTATAAGAAGTTTAATTTCAACGGTGGCATTTATTGGGATAACTTATACTACACAGAAATAAACAAGACAAAGGCAACTCCAAACACCTCAATTGCTCTGACCTATAAGATTAAACCCAATTGGAGTGTCGGGTTCGACTTCAGGGATCTGCGCGTAGGCTCTAGTCGCACTTGGACAGAAACAGACGGATACTACAATTATTCCCGATACAATTCAAAGAGTAGAGACTTTATGTTTCTGTTGAAAACTTATTACAGCTTCAGCAAAAAGAGCAAAACCAAAAGCCGATACGTAAATCGTTTCAACAATTCGAAAGAATAGTCTCACAACAAAGAATCGCCTTGTACCGCCTGCTTCGCCGCACAGTACAAGGCGATTCCTTCTTTACCCCTACCTTATTGTAAAAATCGTTTTCTTGCAGAATCGCCAGCCTTTTCACACGGAGAGTTCTTTCTCCTCCCGAAAACGCTATTTTCTTACTGGTTTGCCGAAATTTCAGACACAAAAAAATCTGACAAACTTCTTGCCAGATCACATTGCAGGTAACACGACATCCATCTTCCTTACCGACAACATCGTTTGCAACTTTCTTTTTATTCCTCAAAACCTTACCCCGGCTTACTTCCTGCATTTCCCAACTCCCTGAGAATGGTCTGGATCGTTTCGACTGTCGGTTGATACAACCCTATTGCATTGTAAACCCGTTCATGCTGCCTACTCTTAGCGAAAAGAGCAAAAAGTTACCACGAATAGTATCTTCACTCACCGTGAAGAGTGTTTTCATTCACCACGAAGACTTTTCACACTCACCGTGAAAACAATTTACTGTTCTCGTGAAAACGTTTTGCCAACTTCATAACAACGAAAAACAGCCTTTTTGAAAACCTAATTTGCTTCTTTCAAGAACCAAACAACGTTTTTGGAAGAACCAAACGACCTTTTTCCATAAACCATGCATGCTTTTCACCCAAATTCCACATAGAATCAGTCAAAAACCACATTTTCTAAACCTCAAAAATCAACCAAATCGCACCATCTAGCACGCAAAATAGCCCTAAAAACCCCAAATCATTCCCATTTACACGCCGCAACAACTCCCCCAAAACCTCCCTTATTGTAAATCACAACCTCACATCTTTCTCATATCCGTTGTATTGTTATTGCGCCGATCGTATCGGTATGCGCCTTAGTTTGAATATACATTTGCTTGTCTCATTTACTCATGTCTTTTACGTTCATTGTTATTTCAAGTCCCAATACTTCCGTGATTTTACGAAGTGTGTTTATAGAGGGATTGCCTTTTCCGGCTTCGATGCTTTTGATGATTCGCACACTTAATCCTGAATAATCGGCAAGATCTTGCTGTGTGAGCTCTAGCAATTGGCGTCGTTCTTTAAGTATCTTATAAAAGTCCATAGTGCAAAATAGTGCATGTTTGCGGTAAAAATAAGAAGATTCAATAATATAACAAGCCATAAGTGCATTATTCTGCACATTGAGCTTCTTTATTAAGGCAAAGGCACCAAGCAAAACAATGCACTTACGTTGCCTGAAACGCAGAAAGCCCCTGCAACGTTCCGGAGTACGGATTGTAGCAGGGGCTTTCGCTTATAGAGGAGATTGTGTTTACGAATTAGGCATCGCCCGATGGTTTCTTACTGCGACGGATTTCCAGGATCGCGACAAGTATGAAGCCGAGAATCAGGATAAACGATGCGGCATAAGCGAGTGTTTCTGTAATCTTAAGTGATTGCGGATCGAACGTGAACACGATTTCGTGCTTTCCTGCCGGGATAATCAGTCCGCGCAACAGGTAGTCGACGCGCAAGATAGAGGCTTCTTTACCATCTATCATTGCTTTCCATCCGTACGGATAGTAGATTTCGGAGAACACGCCCAAGCCTTCGCTCGTGTTGTTACTTGTATACACCAACTTATTCGGGTGGTAGGTAGTGAGTGTTATCGAAGCGGTAGAGTCTTTGCTTACTGCCGATGCTTTCAATGCCGACTCGTATTCCTTACCAACAATAGCAGTTGTAGCCGGATTGAAGTCGGTCAAGTCTTTCATCTCATCGTTAGGAGTATCGGCCCACTTCACTTCGTTTACAAACCAAGCATTGCCCAAGGCATCCGGGTTTTTATAAAGTGGCAACGTACCGTCGCCTTGATCAGGGATGATGATGTACTTGGTGTTAAGCATGTCGAGCACGTGCTTGTTTCCGTTCGATAACTGGTGATCGATCAAGTCTTGGAAACGTCTGAGTTTCGCCGCATGGTATCCGCCCACCGATTTATGGTAGTACGAAGTCATAGGGTCGTTGAAACTATTTACGGCGGTATTGTACACGCGGTAGTTTGGCGACTGGTCTTTCAAGATTTCCTGATCTACTGCCGAAGGGGTAAACGTTTGGTCTTGCACACTTTTATTGTGGAAGTCTTTTCCGCTCAAGTAGCGTTTGTTTACGTTCCACATATCTACCGTACAAAGAATGATAAGGACACCCAACATCAACTTTGCACCAATCTTTTGTTTTGCGTACAACCACAACAGCGCGCATCCCAGTGCAATGATGATAAAGCTGCGCCATCCGTCCATCGAAAGTACGTACTTACGGGCAGTTTCGAGGTTCTCAAGTATCTCTGCCACTTGCGGATTGTTTACCGCTTGAGGCAGGAACGCATTCGCTTCTTGCGCACTGAAGAAATCGAAGAACAGTCCCGGAGCCAATGCGATTACCAAACTCACGCCACCTGTAAGCAAGAAGCTAACAAGGACATCGCGTTTGCGCTCGATCAACAACTTCGGATTCTTTACGATTTCGTTCAAGCCCAATACGGCAAGCAACGGTATAATAAATTCGGGAACTACGAGGATAGATGATACGGTTCTGAACTTGTCATACATCGGGAAGTAATCGATGAATAGGTTGGTAAACCACATCATGTTTCTACCCCACGACAAGAAGATCGTAAGAATGCACACAGCTAATAGCGCCCATTTGAGCGGTCCGCGCACGATAAACAACGACAAGATAAAAAGGAACAAAACGAACGCACCCACGTATACCGGTCCGGAAGTAAATGGCTGGTCGCCCCAGTACTGATTCATCTGACCCAAAGTCTGACGGAACTCAGGTTTGATCTGATCCATCGCGTCTTTATCTTCCATTAAATAGCCCGTAGATCCGCCTTTTACATTGGGAACAAGCAGTGTCCATGTTTCGTCTTTTCCGTAACTCCACTGCACGATGTAATCGCGGTCGAGACCTTCGCTTTGAGCGGCTGGTGTAATATTATCGTTGGCAATGGTCAGTCCGCCTTTTCCGCGAATCGACTCCTTGCTGTATTCATAGGTATGGTATAAGTTCGACGAGTTGATCGCAACCGCAATCAGTGCCGACACTACCAAAATTCCACTCGCTTTGAAGAACGAATCGAGTCTTTTTTCTCTCAAGTCTTGAATAAAGTAAGCAATCACAATGGCCGCAACGACAAACAGAAAGTAATACGTCATCTGGATGTGGTTACTCATGATTTGGTACGTCGCAAACAATGCGGCAACGGCTCCCCCAAGTAGGTAGCGGCCTCTGTAAGCCCAAACAATACCGGCTATTGTAGGCGGAATGTAAGCCAGGGTGATAAACTTCCAGATGTGCCCGGCTTCGATAATGATAAAGAAGTAGGACGAGAAAGCGTAAGCAACGGCTCCCAACACGGCTATTTCGTTACGCAGGCCAAAGGCTTTGAGCAACAGGAAGAATCCAAAGAGCATCAGGAAGATGTATCCGGCGGGTTCGGGCAAGAAGAGTGTAAAGAATCCGTTGATCAGATTTACAATCTTTGTCGATTCATAACCGGGCGCAATCTGGTAGGTAGGCATCCCTCCGAACGCAGAATTGGTCCATCGGCTCACCTCTCCGGTAGCCTCTTTGAACTCATTAATCTCATGGGCAATCGCGATACCCTGTCGCGTGTCTCCTTGAAACAACACTTTGCCCTCGATCAATTCGGGCAAAAAGTAGCCGACTGATATAATCGCGAACACCGCGATTACGGCTGCATACGGAAGCAACCTTTTTATCCAGCTTTTCTCCATTGTGTAACTGTTTTATTTTGATTTTGATTTATTGCATGACACAGGGGGACAAAAAAAATCCCGGCCAGAAACTGACCGGGATAAAGGTATGAAAAATTCATTAATATCTGTAATGTTCTGGTTTATATGGACCATCAACCGATACGCCAATATAAGCTGCTTGCTCCGGAGTAAGCTTTGTAAGTTTTACACCGATTGTTTCAAGGTGTAGTCTTGCAACTTCTTCGTCTAGGTATTTAGGAAGACGGTATACACCTACTTCATAATCTTTTTGCCACAAGTCGATTTGCGCCAATGTTTGGTTGGTAAACGAGTTACTCATTACGAATGATGGGTGACCTGTTGCACAACCAAGGTTTACAAGACGACCTTCTGCAAGAAGGAAGATTGAGTTACCTGCAGGGAATGTATACTTATCAACCTGTGGTTTGATGTTTGTATGTTTGATTCCCGGGAAGTTTACAAGTTTGTCAACTTGAATTTCGTTGTCGAAGTGACCGATGTTACATACAATTGCTTGATCTTTCATTTTCTCAAGCGTATCGATTGTAATCACATCTTTGTTTCCGGTTGTAGTAACGTAGATGTTTCCTTCTTTTACTGCTTCCTCGATTGTAGTTACTTCGAAACCTTCCATTGCTGCTTGCAATGCACAGATCGGGTCGATTTCAGTTACAAGTACGCGAGCTCCGTATGTACGCATTGAGTGCGCGCAACCTTTACCTACGTCACCATAACCCAATACAACTACTACTTTACCAGCGATCATTACGTCGGTAGCACGTTTGATACCGTCTGCCAATGATTCGCGGCAACCATACAAGTTGTCGAATTTAGATTTCGTTACCGAGTCGTTTACGTTTACCGCAGGAACCAACAATTCACCTCTTTCCATCATTTGATACAAACGGTGTACGCCGGTTGTAGTTTCTTCGGAAATACCGCGTAGTTCGGCAATGGTACGAGTCCAACGCTGATTGTCTTCTTTCAAGATCGCTTGAAGTGTATTCAAAATGCATTGTTCTTCGTGGTTTGCACCCTTACGATCGATAGTTGAAGGATCTTTTTCTGCTGCAACACCCCAGTGTACCAACAACGAAGCATCGCCTCCATCGTCTACAATCATCTGAGGACCTTTTCCTTCAGGGAAACGAAGTGCCATTTCTGTACACCACCAGTATTCTTCAAGTGTTTCACCTTTCCATGCAAAAACAGGAATGCCTGCTGCTGCGATTGCTGCTGCCGCGTGATCTTGCGTAGAGAAAATGTTACAGCTTGCCCAACGTACGTCTGCTCCTAGGTCTACTAGTGTTTCGATAAGAACAGCAGTTTGGATTGTCATATGTAGAGAACCGGTAATACGTGCTCCTTTAAGCGGTTGTTGACCTGCATACTTTTTGCGAAGTGCCATCAAGCCCGGCATTTCGTGCTCTGCGATTTCGATCTCTTTACGACCAAAGTCGGCAAGACTCATATCAGCTACCTTGTATGGTAGGTTGCTTGGGAATAAATTTGACATATTATCTATTTAATAGTTTTTCTTTCACAAAGTTAGAAATTTACATTCAATCTGTGATACTTATGCGTGGGGTTTATCTTTTCTTTTGTGCAATGAAATTATTTTTCACTATCAATCAGTTAGATCTCAGAATTGTACGCGAGGCTATCTCTAAAAACAAAAGCATCCTCATTGCCTGATGTCTGCAACGAGGATGCTTTGATGATATGGTGATTCTTTGGTGAATGCTACACGGGAACGATGTCTTGCTCTTTGAGTAAGGCTAGCCCCACATCTTTGAGTTTGAACTTCTGAATCTTTCCGCTTCCGGTCATCGGAAAAGCATCTACAAAGAATACGTATTTCGGAATCTTGTGACGGGCTATTTTACCTCGGCAAAAGTCTTTTACGTCGCTTTCGGTCACGTCGGCACCGGGATGCAAAATAACAAATGCGCCCACTTCCTCTCCGTATCGGTCGGAAGGAATGCCTGCAACTTGCACATCCTTTACCCCTTCGAGGTGGTACAAAAACTCTTCGATCTCGCGCGGATAAATGTTTTCGCCCCCACGAATGATCATGTCTTTGATACGTCCGGTGATGCGGTAGTTACCGTCTTCGCCCAAAACGCCCAAGTCGCCGCTGTGCAACCATCCGTCGGCATCGATGGCTTCGGCTGTTGCTTGCGGATTTTTATAGTAACCTTTCATGACCAAATAACCGCGACAGCACATCTCGCCTTGTACTCCCGGAGGACAAAGTTCGCCGGTTTCGGGATCGATCACCGCAACCTCGGTGAATGGAAATGGTTTACCTACTGTCGTACAACGGGCTTCGAACGGATCGTCGAGCGTTGTGTGGGTCATGCCCGGAGAGCTTTCGGTGAGTCCGTACACACTGGTAATGTGGGTAATGTGCATTTTGTCCGTTACCTTACGCATCAGTTCGATCGGACAAAGGGCTCCGGCCATAATTCCGGTTCGCAGGGAAGTAAGATCGAATAGATCAAACATCGGATGATTGAGTTCGGCAATAAACATGGTCGGAACTCCGTAAAGTGCCGTGCAACGTTCTTTATGAACAGAGGCCAACACCACCAACGGGTCAAACTTTTCTACCATTACTTGCGTACATCCGTGGGTAAGGCAGTTCATCGTTGCCAGTACAATTCCGAAGCAGTGAAACAGCGGAACGCAGCAACACAGCTTGTCATCGGCCGTAAAACCCATGCCTTCGCCACAGAAATATCCGTTGTTTACGATGTTGTGGTGGGTAAGCATAACTCCTTTCGGAAAGCCTGTGGTACCGGATGTATATTGCATGTTGACTACATCGTGACAATCAACTTTGCTTTTCTCTGCTATAAGTACTTCATCGTCTACGTTTTGTCCGAGCAACAACAATTCGGAAGTGTTGTACATTCCGCGGTGCTTCTCTTGACCGATGTAAACAACGTTTTTGAGTTTCGGAAACCGCTCGCTTTTGATATAGCCACGTTGTTGCGTGCGAAGTTCGGGCAGCAACTCGTAAGTCATATCAATGTAGCTGCCGTCAAATACTCCTTCTGTAATGCAAAGGGTATGGATGTCGGCGTCTTCAACCAAAAACTCGAGTTCGTTTTGTTTGTAATTGGTATTTACCGTTACAAGTACGGCCCCAATCTTTGCTCCCGCATAAAGAAAGGTAAGCCAGTCGGGTACATTCGTGGCCCAAATACCCACATGGGTTCCGTTGCGCACACCGATCGACATCAAGCCCTTGGCCATATTGTCGACACGTTCGTTAAATTCTTTCCACGTAAAACGAAGGTCGCGGTCAGAGTATACCATGTATTCTTTATCGGGCGTGGTCTGTGCCCAATGTTCAAGGAATTGTCCTATCGTGCGATTTGTTAGCTCTACTGTATGTGACATGGTATCTTTATTTAAATCGGTGTATAAACAACGGCCAATATGCGTGCGGTATTTCCGGCTGCTGCGTGTACGTGGTGTGCAACAATCGAATCGTAATAAATACTATCTCCTTCTTCCAAGATGTATTTGTGCTTGCCGTAGTTAATTTCTACTACTCCGTCTAAAACAAAGATAAATTCTTCGCCCTCGTGTGTAGACATAACGAAGTCTGCTCCTTCGGATGCTTCTATATTAATAATGAATGGTTCCATGTGACGGCCCGACTTTTGCTTGGCCAATGAATAGTAGTCCATGTGTTTGCGCGACGCTACATCGTTGTTCGAAAACGAAATGCCATCGGTATGCTCGCCGCTTCGGCACACAATAGGACCAAAATCGTTGTTATCGTCTAAGAAGGTTCCAAGACGTACTCCTAATACTCGGGCAATTTTGATCAGTGGAGATAAAGATGGTACATGCTCATCTTTTTCAATGTGGTTTATTTGTTCCGTGCTAAGTCCGGAACGTTCTGCTAGTTCTTCTACAGAAAGATTTCTGCTTTGGCGCAATGCTTCTACCTTGGCACCAACTTTGCTTTTATTCGTTTCCATGCTTTTTGCTATTTTATAGTTGTAAAGCGGTTAGCTTTTCCATGTTTCAATTTGATACTATATACGGCAAAAATAGTATATAAATTCAATCATTCACGTTAAAAGCAAATAATTCGCAACATTGAGCTATAAAAGCCGTTTCGGAAAGGATAAAAAAAAGGTCGGAACGTAAACGCTCCGACCTTTTAAGATCTTGTTCAAAAAGAATTACTTTCTGATACCTAGTTCTTTAATGATAGCACGGTATCTTTCGATTTCGATGTGCTTAAGGTAATCTAGCAAACGACGACGTTTACCTACCAACATTTTAAGAGCTCTCTCAGTGCTATAATCTTTGTGATTTGACTTCAAGTGTTGAGTCAAATGAGAAATACGGTATGAAAACAAAGCAATCTGAGACTCTGCTGACCCAGTATCAGTGTTAGACGTTCCGTACTTTTCGAAGATTTCTTTCTTTTTAGCTGAATCTAAATACATGATTTAGTACTTTAACTTATTAATAATGATATATGAAATATTAGATGCAAAGATATTCATTACTTTTTGATTAACAATAACTTTTGCTTCTTTTTTCTTTCAATTTATTTCTTGTACCTTTGCAGCCACAAATTAAGTCTAGATGCAAAAGATTAGAAACATTGCGATTATTGCGCACGTAGACCACGGTAAGACTACGCTCGTTGACAAAATGCTATTGGCAGGAAAGTTGTTCCGTGAAGACAAAGCTGAAATTGATCAGTTTTTGGATAGTAATGATCTTGAACGCGAAAGAGGTATTACGATTCTAGCAAAGAACGTATCGATCAACTACAAAGATTGTAAGATTAATATTATTGACACTCCGGGACACGCCGACTTTGGTGGAGAGGTAGAGCGAGTACTGAACATGGCCGACGGCTGTTTATTGCTTGTTGATGCTTTTGAAGGGCCAATGCCTCAAACACGTTTCGTGCTTCAAAAGGCATTACAACTCGGACTTAAACCTATTGTTGTTGTAAACAAAGTTGATAAACCAAACTGTCGCCCGGACGAAGTACATGAGATGGTATTTGATCTTATGTTTAGCTTGGACGCAACAGAAGAGCAACTTGATTTCCATACAATCTATGGTTCTGCTAAACAAGGTTGGATGTCGGAAGACTGGAAACAACCAAAAGAAGATATTTTCTCTCTTCTTGATGCTATCATCGAATATATCCCAGCACCTGAGCACCTAGAGGGTACACCTCAGATGTTGATCACATCTTTAGATTATTCTAAATATGTAGGTCGTATTGCAATTGGTCGCGTACACCGTGGCGAATTGAAAGAAAACCAAGATGTGATGCTTTGCAAGCGTGACGGATCGATGGTGAAATCAAGAATCAAAGAAATTAACGTATTCGAAGGATTGGGTCGTAGAAAAGTGGAATCTGTTCAGTCAGGTGACCTTTGCGCGCTAATCGGTATCGAAGGTTTTGAGATCGGAGACAGTATTGCTGACTTCCTAGAACCGGAACCACTAGAGCCAATTGCGATCGACGAACCAACAATGTCGATGTTATTTACAATTAATGACTCTCCTTTTTTTGGAAAAGACGGAAAATATGTAACTTCGCGTCATATTTACGAACGCCTACAAAAAGAACTAGATAAAAACCTCGCGCTTCGCGTGGTTCCGACAGAAAGTGCAGACGCATGGCTTGTATTTGGCCGTGGTGTACTTCACCTTTCCGTTCTTATTGAAACAATGCGTCGTGAAGGATATGAGTTGCAGGTAGGACAGCCTCAAGTTATCATCAAGGAAATCGACGGTGTTAAATGTGAGCCTGTAGAACAACTTACCATCAACGTTCCTGAAGAATCATCGAGCAAGATTATTGACCTTGTTACACGTCGTCGTGGTGAAATGACCATGATGGAAGCTAAGAATGATCGTATCCACTTGGAATTTATGATTCCATCAAGAGGTATCATCGGTCTTAACAACAGTGTCCTTACTGCTTCGGCAGGTGAAGCTATCATGGCACACCGATTCTTGGAATATCAACCAATGAAAGCAGATATCGAACGTCGCCAAAACGGATCTATTATTTCGATGGAGCAAGGTACAGCTTTTGCTTACGCTCTTGACAAACTACAAGACCGCGGACGCTTCTTCGTATCTCCGCAAGAAGAAGTTTATGCCGGACAAATCGTAGGTGAACATTCAAAAGAGGGTGACCTTGTAGTGAATGTAACTAAATCTAAGAAGCTTACCAACATGCGTGCTTCTGGTGCCGACGACAAAGCTAAACTAGCACCTCCAATCATTTTCAGTTTGGAAGATTCATTGGAATACATTAAAGAAGATGAGTACGTAGAAATTACGCCTAACTATCTTCGTCTTCGCAAGATCCTTCTTGATGAGAATGATCGCAAACGTGCGAAGAAATAAACTAGATAATAGTTTCTTTTGCTCTATATATTAGAGGGAGGTCGTCTCGTAAGGGACGGCCTCTATTTTTTTATACACACCCACTTCTCAACAACCACAAAGTACCGATTGCATCGCAATTAAACCCCTTGCGCCACATATGCTAAACTATTAACAATCAATAGCTATCCTTTTTTTGACAGTCAAAACAGGCATGTCTGTTTAAGCATAAACTACTAACCTCCAGACACATAAACCTAAAACCAGCAAAAGCCTTCAAAAAGTTTTCAATAAGGAATTTTGATGTCTGCACGGCGAATACTTCGTAAGTAGTTGTTTATTAAGTGTGTGCTAGTAGTGCTGCCGCCCATTATATTGTAGAAAAAAAACGAGTTCGATATAACCCTGACATCGCGGATACGTTTGCACTGTAAACCAAACAAATCTAAACCTCTAGCTATACACGTTTGGTATAGATAATCGGATAGGAGGTGATGGATTAGTTCCATCACCGACCTTCCACAGCACCGTACGTACCGTTCGGTATACGGCGCCTCCTTAATTTACATTAGCAACCTTGCGGTAATAATCTGAAAAGAAGATATAACCAGACCG
>JBOGCF010000014.1:0-19148 GCA_051656605.1 Tannerellaceae bacterium
CTTGCTTGACGTTGTCAACCTCACCGCTTCGCTTCTAAACCGCAGCATCTTCAGCATTTTTACTTTCGTCGCATTCACTCTCGATTGCGGATACAAAAGTAGTGCATTTTCCTTTCCCTCCAAATGTTTTACTAAACTATTTTACCTCCGTTTTAACATATTGTCTCTTAAAAGCTGCTATATAGCATATTACGACTGTGTTAAAAACTGTATACATATTCATTTCTTTATGCCTTTATGCAAAAACAAGAGACTTTCCGTGGTATTGGGCCCGGAAAATAATTCGGAGAGACGGTCAAATTCATGAAAAATCAGATGAAACGAGATAAAAAACACCCGAGATCTCGAAAAAAGAACCGAGAAAAAAGAAAAAAAGTGGGGAGCTCGGAGAAAAAAGAGTCTAATCCATCAATTTATGTAGTCGAAGAAATAAAAATCAGAAGTAATCGTTGCGATGAAACTATAGATATAGGCCTACAAAGTTTCTTATAAAAGAGAGAAAAAGTAGTCCTCGTTCTATATTAAAAGCTCAGCTCCCAAAAATAAACCTGATATATTCACAAAATAAACCTTACAAGGTTCTTCCAAAAACCAAACTTGCTTTTTCAAAAAACCTAGAGACCTTTTTCCAAGAACCTTGCTTGGTTTTAAAATCAAGCTTAAAGACTATTTAAGTGAGGCTTATTTCATAAAATACACAACCCAACAAACTTTCAGTCCAAAACACATTCAAAACAAAGATGCAATGAATCTATAGAAGTTCTTTAGAAGCAATGAATCACTCAAACCCCTATTAATAAAAAAGCCGTCCAATGACTTGGACGGCTTCCTATATTATAATGTGTCTATATTGTATTATAGTGCATTTTCTTTGATTAGGTATTCTGCAATTTGCACAGCATTCAACGCAGCACCTTTCTTGATCTGGTCACTAACAGTCCAGAAAGTAAGACCATTTGGATTTGCAAGGTCTTTACGTATACGACCTACGTGTACAGGATCTGCACCAGCAAGGAACAATGGCATAGGATAATCCTTGTTTGCGTTGTCATCTTGCAACACAACACCATCAGCTTTAGCAAAAGCATCTCTTGCTTGCTCTACACTTACCGGAGCTTCTGTTTCAACCCAAATAGCTTCAGAGTGCGCACGCATAACAGGAACACGAACACAAGTTGCACTAACTTCAATATCAGAGTGCATAATCTTTCTTGTTTCGTTATACATCTTCAACTCCTCTTTTGTATAACCATTATCTGTAAATACATCTACTTGAGGAATCAAGTTATAAGCCAACTGATATGCAAATTTTTCTACGGTTGGTTTCTCTTCTTTCAAAAGTTGCTCATACTGCTTTACCAACTCAGCCATCGCTGAAGCTCCCGCTCCACTCGCAGCTTGATAAGTAGCAACATGCACACGTTTGATATGAGATAGATCTTCAATTGCCTTCAAAGCAACAACCATCTGAATAGTTGTACAGTTTGGATTAGCAATAATATTACGTGGACGATCTTTTGCATCAACAGCATTCACCTCAGGCACAACCAATGGCACATCATTGTCCATACGGAAAGCACTAGAGTTATCGATCATAACTGTTCCAAATTTCGTAATAGTAGGCGCAAATTCTACAGAAGTAGACCCTCCTGCCGAAACGAAAGCAATGTCAATACCTTTAAAGTCATCATTATGCTTGAGCTCCTTAACAGTATACTGTTTATTCTTGAAGGTATAAACACTTCCGGCACTTCTTGCAGAACCAAAAAGAACCATTTCATCGAACGGGAAGTTTCTTTCTTCCAAAACGCGTAGGAACTCTTGACCTACCGCACCACTAACGCCAACAATTGCAATTTTCATTTTTCCAATCGAATAATTAAAGAATTAGTATAACAGTAATACCGACTAATCTTGCTAAATCATAAAGGGATTACCAAATTTATTGAATCATTTGTATCAAACGCAGAGCTTAAAACCAAAGACAAAATGCAACTTCTTTTTTGCTGCAATTATCCAATTTTTATAAATAATATCGTTTATCTTCGTAAGCCATTATCTGTGTTTGCGCTGACATTTTAAAACGTCGTCCAGCAAAGATATATAAATTTATCACACAACCTTGAATCGATGAGACAAATATTGCTTATTTACCTAGCATTAGCATGCAAATTAACATTATGCTATGCTACACCTCTAAATCAAAATAATTCTGAAACTAATTCGATATGGAAGGGCGACATTTCGAAATTTACGTTTTCTACAAATGAAAGTTTCTCGTTGAATGCACCGGCTGCTACCGGAAGTGCATACATATATCACCCTCTACAATTTACTCCGACCATAGAATGGTCTATGGATATACAAATGGATTTTAATCCATCGGCTCAAAATCTAACTAGAATCTATTTGCTCAACGAATCTATAAAACAAGACAATGGAGCTGCTTATTACCTTGAAATCGGAGGGACTAAAGATAACTTCAGGCTAATCAAGCAGTCGCCTGCAAATAAACTCACAACACTTGCTTCCGGAAAAGACAAACGACTCGACAAAGCAACCATACGTGCATCATTAAACATCAAACTATCCAATAACAAATGGACAGTATACTCTAAATTAAGCGGCGAAAGCTTATTTACACAAGAGTGTGAATACGAAATGAAAGAACCGATCAATTCAAAACAATTATATTACACCGGTATTTTATGCAAATACACCTCTACTCGAAGTAAACTATTCCGGTTTTCAAATGTAACAATTCAAACAGATGCTGAAGAATTGCCGATTCCACCAACAGAAGAGCCAGACTCAGAAACCAGTGAACTTGTTGAATTAAGTGCCGAATCCGATAGTCTGATTATCTTGACTTTTTCGAACAAAGTAAAAACAGATTACGCGTTCTTCTCCATTCTAAATTATACAGATGCGCGTATCTCTAAAACATCAACCGATCAAAAAAGCATATACCTCCTCTTAAAGAAACCTTTAATCTCAGGCAACTCCTATGAATTGTTTTGGAGTGGATTATACGACCACCAAAATGAATACATCGAATGTCCTACTCCTATCTTTGATTTCATAATTGAAGAAGACGAGGAAGACCCAACCTTACCTGATCCCCCTATCACACAAACCGATTACGGAGATGTAGTCTTTACGGAGATTATGGCAAATCCCAAAAGCAATACCTTTATCAATGAAGTAGAATTCATCGAAGTTCTAAACCGTAGCAATAAAACACTAAATACAAAAGATTGGATCTTGATCTATGGAACAACAGCATATCAACTTCCAATCTCTTCGATCGAACCTGGAGCTTATGCCGTTCTCGCAAAAAAAGGAGTATCTATTCCGAATATCGATCCAAAACAACTCCTTCAAATAGATAATTTCCCAACTTTGTCTAACACCGGAAAATACATTGAACTCAAAAACGGATTTGACCAAACCATTCATTGGACAGAATATCACTCCGGCTATTACGGAAATGCAGTCAACCCGCAAGGAGTTTCTATGGAGTGCATCGATCCGAATAACCTCTCAGATGAACCGGGAAATTGGATTGCGGCAACAAACAGCAATAAGTGTAGTCCGGGAAAAATAAACTCAGTCAACAGAGCGAATCCGGATAAGACTATCCCTTACCTCAGAAACACAAATATTGAGAACAACATGGTCTCAATTGCTATCTCTGAAAGCGTAAACACTGATGATTTATTAGATATTAATAGATACAACGTGAATAAGAGTGAATATCAAATTATAAGTATATCAACCAATAAACCACGCAATAATCGCATCAACCTAGCCTTTAACAGATCTGTAGAGCAAGCAGATCTAACCATTGAGCTACCTATACTTACAGATTTAAATAAGAACAAACAGCTTGTAAGTGAGAAAATAAAACTTGGGAAACAAATAACCATTCAACCGGAAGACTTGCTGATCAATGAAATCATGTATGAACCAGACCAAAGTAATGCCGAGTACTTAGAGCTGTACAACAACACCGACAACCCCATCGAATTGAGTGAGATTGGAATCGCTACTAAGAACAATAATGCCATTGACAAAATAGAAGCGATTGGTTCTATAACAATTGCAAGTAAAAGCCATTTGGTACTTTCTACGAAACCGGAGGTAATACATGAAAACTACTCAGGATCGACACCAGAGAATACCATTGGCTACAAACTACCAACCCTAAATAATGAAGGATCAACAATTTATATCATTCATAAAACAACAGGGGAAACAATTGATTTCGTTGGATATTTACCATCATGGCACTCTACAAAAAACAAGCGCAATGTTTCTTTAGAACGAATATCTACCGATGAATCATCTAACGACTCTAACAATTGGAAATCATCATTGGCCAATGAGGGAGGAACACCCGGGATAGTCAATACCAAACCTTCTGAACCGGAAGAAGGCAACGATGCAGTCGATACAGCCTATAAAAAGCCAACAATCTGCATTAGTGAAAATGCAATTGAAATAAATTACGGAATATCCGATGCCGACACCAAATGCAGTGCATACATCTTTAGTAGTTCGGGAATATTAATCTCTCAGATACTAAACAATGAGAACGTCAGTCCAACCGGACTATTTACCTGGAATAAAAACGAAACATCAAAAAAAACAACCTTGGGCATATATATATTATTGTGGGAATATTATAAGCCCAATGGTGAATCCGTTAAATACAAAATACCGTTTGTAATCAGATAACCATCTGATTCACAAATTAGCGAAGCGCAATACTTCTTGTTTTGCAAGATGAACCTGCTTTCTTTCCGGGCTCAATTTTGCAGCGCTCTGCTTTTTGTTTTTGTGAAACCGGCTTCATCTCCTTTACTTCCACCTTTGATTGTGATGAAGAGTTCTCGGTTTTCTTTTTTGTTTCTTTCGCAAAACTTGTTCCAGGATTCAAAAAAGCTAAAGCCAGGGCTGAACAAAATACAATCTTTACCATATCCGTATACAATTAACAAATAAATTATACTTCGAAAGCAAATGTAGCAGATCAAAATAGATTTGCAACTCTATTAAGCTTTAAATATTTCTAATTGACAAAAACGGGACGAGGTTTATCACTATTTTTGTAGAAAAAGTAACATCAATGACAAATTGGAGCGAAAGAACTGAATTATTATTGGGAAATGAGCGTGTAAACTATCTAAAAGAGAAACATGTTTTGGTAGTAGGGCTCGGTGGTGTTGGCGCATATGCAGCTGAAATGATTTGTCGTGCCGGTATTGGCAAAATGACCATCATTGACGCGGACAAAGTAAATGCCAGCAACATCAATAGGCAATTACCAGCCACCCATGCAACATTAGGACAGTTGAAAGCAGATGTTATGGCGCAACGACTCCGTGATATCAATCCGGACATTGAGCTCAATGTTATTGCTGAATTTATCAAAGATGAAAAGATCCCGGAGATACTTGAAAGCGCAAAGTTCGATTTTGTAGTAGACGCAATCGATTCGCTAAGTCCGAAGGTATATCTTATCTACAATGCATACAAAATGCAGCTACCTATTGTCTCATCAATGGGAGCCGGAGGTAAGATCGATCCATCTCAAGTAAAAATAGCAGATATCTCAAAATCTCATAACTGTGCCTTAGCGAAGGCTGTGCGCAAACGTCTCAACCGACTCGATGTACGCAAAGGTATACCGGTAGTATTCTCTACGGAATTTGCCGATGAGAACGCAATCGTAAAGGTTGAAAACGAGCAAAATAAAATCAGTACGGCCGGAACGATATCATACTTACCAGCCATTTTCGGATGCTACTTAGCATCTTATGTAATAAGAAACATTTAAATCAGCTTATATGATTATTACCAAGGGAATAACCAAAAGCTTTGACAAGCTTCAGGTTCTAAAAGGGATCGATATATCGATAAAACCAGGCGAGATAGTATCAATTGTAGGTCCGAGTGGGGCAGGTAAAACGACCCTACTTCAGATACTCGGAACACTCGACAAGCCAAATTCCGGTGAGGTAATAATCAACAATACGCCCGTGCATACGCTGAATCAAGAAGATTTGGCGGCATTTAGAAATAAGAATATTGGATTCGTATTTCAGTTTCATCAGCTGCTTCCCGAGTTTACAGCGCTTGAAAATGTAATGATCCCTGCTTTAATTGCAAAAGTAAAGCGACATGAAGCAGAAAAGAAAGCCATGGATTTGCTTCTATTTCTAGGTTTAAAAGATCGAGAACAGCATAAGCCATCGGAACTTTCGGGGGGAGAAAAGCAACGCGTTGCTATTGCCAGAGCATTGATTAATAATCCTGCTGTGATTTTAGCAGATGAACCATCTGGTAGCCTCGACTCTCAAAACAAAGAAGAGCTTCATAAACTATTCTTTGAACTCCGTGACAAAATGAACCAAACCTTTGTGATTGTAACACACGACGAAGAGTTGGCCAAGATTACAGATCGCACCATTCATATGAAAGACGGCTACATTGTAGAATAATAGCCAGTAGAAAAGAGTCTACACAATTCGAATTATAAATAAAAAACATAAACACCAATTATGACAAATCATGAAAGAGCCAAGTTTGGAAGTAAACTTGGAGTAATTCTTGCCTCGGTTGGTAGTGCCGTAGGATTGGGTAATATATGGAGATTTCCATACGAAACAGGACAAAATGGAGGAGCTGCTTTCATTATCGTATATGTATGTAGCGTACTTCTTTTGGGTTTACCCGCTATGCTGGCAGAGTTTTATATCGGACGCAAATCAAGAAAAAATGCATTTGGAGCCTTTCAAGTATTAGCTCCTAAAACAAAATGGTATGCCATTGGCGTATTGGGCGTTTTATCAGCCTTGTTTATTCTCGGGTTTTATAGTGTTATCTCTGGATGGACACTTGAATATTTGTGGCAAGCACTGAGTGGAGGATTGATGAATCAGACTAGTGCTGAGTTTACACAAGAGTTCTCCGCATTTACAAGTGGAACTTACCGTCCAATCTTCTGGACCGTAATCTTTGTAGCTCTCACACACTTAATTATTTCGGCCGGAGTGCAAAAAGGGATCGAGCGATACTCAAAGATTATGATGCCAATGTTGTTCGTAATCCTTTTGATATTGGCAATACGCTCGGTTACGCTACCTAATGGAATGGAAGGTTTGACCTTCTTATTCAAACCTGATTTTAGTAAGATCAACTCTGACGTTATATTGAGTGCGATGGGACAGGCATTCTTCTCTATGAGTATTGGTATGGGAATCCTTATTACCTATGGCTCGTATTTTAGAAAAAGTACAAACCTTCAGCACACAGCTTTGTCTGTAATGGTACTCGACTCATTAGTCGCCATTATGTCTGGTATCATTATTTTCCCTGCAGTATTCAGCTTTGGAATTCAACCTTCACAAGGACCGGAACTAGTCTTTATCACACTTCCAAACGTATTTGAGCAAATGCCATTTGCTGTAGTTTGGTCGGCGATCTTTTACATTCTACTTGCTGTAGCGGCTCTTACCTCTACCATTTCTTTGCACGAAGTAGTAACTGCTTTTATGCAGGAAGAATTCAAAATCAGCAGAAAGAAAGCTGCTTGGGTTGTATCTGGCCTAGTAGTTGCATTGGGAGTTTTAAGTTCATTGTCATTCGGAGTAATGAAAGACTTTACCATCTTCGGTAAAACATTCTTCGACTTCCTTGACTTTATTACAGCTAAGATTATGCTTCCATTGGGTGGAATGCTTATCTGTATCTTTGTAGGTTGGAGGGTTGACAAGCACATCTTGCAAGATGAACTTACCAACCACGGCAGCATTGCCTTCCGCTTCTTTACCGTATATCGATTCCTTCTTAAGTACTTTGCTCCTATAGCAATTGCTTTGATCTTCCTAAACGAACTAGGATTGTTTAAGCTATTAGAATCTTAAGCTCTTGATCAAAAATAAATAACGCTATTTATCTCTACTCAAATACACGTTTATCTATTTAGATAAATATTTTTCAGAAATAAAAACAGCCGAGTTGCACGCTAGTCGTTGTCATCTCGGTTGTTTTTTCAGATATTTGCACCACTAGATTCACAAAAGAAGACCTGAGAAGGTTTATTATGAGACGATACTCTCTACGAATTCTTATATATTACACAATAATTAGTTTTTACATTTATGACAAATCAGGAAAGAGCCACCTTTGGCAGCAAGCTTGGAGTTATTCTCGCTTCAGTAGGTAGTGCAGTAGGGCTCGGCAATATTTGGCGATTCCCTTATGAAGCAGGACAAAATGGTGGAGCAGCCTTTTTACTTGTGTATATCGGTTGTGTTTTATTACTAGGCCTTCCGGTTATGCTTACCGAGTTCTTTATCGGTCGCCACTCAAAAAGCAATGCCTTCGGAGCATTCAACGTTTTAGCACCAGGCACAAGATGGAATCTCATCGGGATAATGTTTGTTATTGCAGCATTCTTTATCCTCGGTTTTTATAGTGTAATCTCCGGATGGACACTCGAATACTTATGGCAATCTCTTTCCAACTCCCTCGGACATCAAAGTACGGCAGAATATGCAAGTGAATTTACAGCGTTCACGTCTCATAATTTCAGACCTCTTATCTGGACGATGGTATTCTTGCTTCTTACCCACTTTATCATTTCGGCCGGCGTACAGAAAGGTATCGAGAGAGCCTCTAAGATTATGATGCCTCTTCTATTTATCTTTATTACGATTCTGGCAATTCGCTCTATTATGTTGCCAAATGGTATGGAAGGATTGAAGTTCTTATTCCAACCAGACTTCTCGAAAATCAACTCTAAAGTGATTATCAGTGCTCTCGGACAAGCGTTCTTTTCGTTGAGTATTGGTATGGGTACTTTGATTACATACAGTTCATACTTTAGCAGCGACACGAAACTAGTAAAAACAGCCTTGTCGGTAATTACCTTAGACACACTTGTTGCGGTAATGGCGGGGGTTATCATTTTCCCTGCTGTATTTAGCTTTGGTATTGCACCATCGCAAGGAACAGAGCTTGTATTTATTACGCTACCAAACGTATTCCAACAAATGCCTTTCTCTATATTTTGGGCAACGATCTTCTATCTGCTTCTAGCAGTAGCAGCTCTTACTTCAACAATCTCGATGCACGAAGTTGCAACTGCGTTTGTAAACGAAGAGTTGAAAATTGATCGTAAAAAAGCAGCTTGGATCGTTACCGGTATCGTTATGGTGCTCGGAGTATTAAGTACTTTATCTTTTGGTATCTTAAAAGAAAACACCATATTTGGTCTTACCGTATTCGAACTCCTTGATTTTGTAACTGCAAAAGTCATGCTACCTATCGGCGGTATGCTTATCTGTTACTTTGTAGGATGGAGAATAGATAAGAAGGTATTGAAAGCCGAACTAACCAACAACGGCACCGTTCCTTTCTACTTCTTCAATGGGTTTTCGTTTGTACTTCGCTTTATCGCACCCGCAGCGATAGCCCTTATTTTCTTGAATGAATTGGGAGCATTTAAATTCTTCCAATCATAGAAAGAATGACCTTTTATCTAATACCACACTTATGAATGCATTGAAAGACCTATTTTACTTTACATACAAAGAGAAAAGAGCTTTGATTGCCCTGCTTGTTATAAGCTTGGCAATTGGAAGCTCTTTTTTTATTTTCGACGAGGAAGGAACCATGTTGAGTGCAAATGATGCCATTCCTCTCGCACATACTCAAAAATTAAATCAGCAAATAAAAGGAGACACGAAGCCTTCGGCCCATCAAGACAATTATGAGTATCAACCGAAATATAAAAAAGGTGTTTTGATTGATCTCAATCAGGCAGACTCTTCGGAGCTAAAAATGATTCCGGGCATCGGAACAGTTACTGCCAGGCGAATCATACATTACAAAAACAAACTGGGAGGATACTATTCTGCTCACCAATTGTTGGAGATACGAGGAATAGACTCTATCCAAATTGGTAAAATACAAGCTTGGCTACACGTTCCGAATGTCGCTATCCGGAAAATACCTATCAATAAGATTCCGGCAGACTCTCTGATAAAGCATCCTTATATAACATATAAGCAGTCAAAAGCCATTCAATACTTATTGAGACATCGAAAAAAGATCACCGGCTGGACAGAACTAATGATGCTTGAAGAGTTTACAAAAAACGACAAACAGCGCTTAATACACTATTTGTCGTTCGAATAATATTCAGTTTGACCGATAAAGATCAATCTTGGATACAAGCAGTTGCAATCATCAAATTCTCCCCTGTTCTAATTCCGGGTTTAGCTTCACCATTCAATAAATATACGCTATCGGAAGCAGCTACCATCATAGCTCCGGCTCTTGCTGTAGAAAAGTCTTTTCTTAAAATAAACCATTCATCCGTTGCAGCATTATAGACTAGAGTGTAAGGATTGAATTGATAAAAAGAAGCAGGTTCAAGCAAATAATTTCGTTGCTCAAGCTGCAGCGAATCAAGCGCTTTTGTATTCTCCTCCATTCGTGCAATCTTCATCTCTTTTTCCCGATTTAGAGCCGAAAGAAAGATTGAGTCATTCACGCCCCCGGTATACAATGAAAGTGAATCATTGATAGCAACAGCACAGGCTCCACCCAACGCAATCGTTTTGTTATCGGGAGCAACTGGCCCCCGCTTTACATGCCAAACACCACTTTCTATATCTAGAATAGCAACATCTTTAGCAACTTCCGGATCTACATTCTGCGCTGAATAGCCACAAAAGCCTCCGGCAAGAATAAGCACACGCCTATCTCCTATTTTTTGAAAAGTAAGCACAGGTTGTACACGTGGGAGTCCGGGAAAGGAATTCAATTCATGCCAGCCCATCTCCTGCTTATTTAGATCTAAACAGAAAACACGATTGGCAGGACTACCATCCATATTACCTCCGGCTACATAAATTACATTCTCATCGTTTGCCGCTGCAAAGTTATCCATCTTGCAAGGCAACTGAGGTAACGTATCGCACTTTTGCAGTAAACCGGTCTCGCTAATTTGATAACGTAAAACTGAGTTGAATGCTCCGGAGTCATTATTTCCACCCAAGCACACAACTCCCGAAGGAGTAGAAACACTAGCACCATAAGCAGCCGTTACCGGCAAATCTCCCACATACGCCCAATCAGCATCTACAGCATTGATGCGCTTTGTAAAGATTTGCTTGTAATAGGCCTTTTTTCCGCCATCTGCTACAGGAGTGTTGGGAAAGTTTGCCCCGCCGGCCATAAATAAATACTGGTTATTTATCCCTGCATACATGGCCGAAACACCTATAGAAGGATACCCCTCTTGTGCTGAAATAGCAGGAAAAGATTTCCACAAACATGAATCGGCATCAGCTTTTCCATTTTTACTACAAGCAACTAATACAAAGACTCCGGCAAGAGTCGCTACGATTCTAATAATTCTATTCATTCGTTTTTTTACAACTACATTAACTCGAGCATTCTGGCACGGGCAATAAGACAAATGCCTACAACTCCCGATTTATTTTCCAACGTCGAGGTTTTAATCTCTGTATCTTTATTCACCAAATTGATCGAATATTTCTTTACCGCACTCTTGAAAGGCAATCGAATGTATTCTCCCAACTTTGCAAACGGACCTCCCAGCACAACTAAATCAGGATTAAAGACATTGATCATACCGGCCATGATTTTACCCATTTTATATGAAGCATCTTCCACGATTTCGATGGCAAGAGTGTCTTCATCTTTTACAGCCTGTATTATATCTTCAATTGATAATACTTGTTTTGATTTAATCTTATCTGCTAAGATTGTGCTAGTTCCGCTCTTATATTTTTCTCTTAAGATGCGATCTACCGCGCATCCCGAAACCTCGGTTTCTACACAGCCCTTCTTTCCACATTGACAGATGATCTCATTATCAAAGTATGACATATGCCCCAATTCGCCCGAAAAGCCAGACTTCCCAAAATAAGGCACACCATCTATGATAATCGAAATCCCAAATCCCCAGCAAAAATTAAGAAAGATCACATTCTTTTCTTTGTCGACAACTCCATGATGGAACTCTCCATACCCCATTGCTCTCGTATCATTATCAAGCAAAACTTTTACACCCAACCTTTGAGACAATACCTTAGCTAATGGCTCTTCTACAAAGTCATAAAGTGTATATGACAATCCCTTTTCCGGATTTACACGTCCGGAGATCGTTATCCCAACATTGAATACGCGCGCGTATTCTTGAGGTAATCCTTCGAGAAAGTCTCCAATGATCACACAAAGTGCTTCGAAATTACTACTTGAGTTTTCTACGGTAAAAGAAACCGTCTTCCCAAGCTCCTTGATGTAATGACCACTAAAATCAACCACCCCAATGTTGAGGTGATCATTCATTATTTCTACTCCCACGAAATAGCCGGCCTCCGGATTCAATCCATATACACTAGGACGGCGGCCTCCGTTTCGATCAAGCTTTCCAAACTCTTTGATGAGTTGTTCTTCTTGTAATTCACCAATCAGTTTTGTTACAGTTGGAACACTTAATTCCATTTCCTTACAAATATCGGCAATTGTAGAATTGCCGTTGGTCAAATATGATTGAAGAATCTTTCTTTTGATAGAAATTGTTTTGCTCGATTCTTCCGATTGAATAACACTATACGTTTTCATGTTATATTATTTAAGGTTACTGATTATCCAAGGTTTATATATACGATAATCGAATGCCAAGGTTAAATAGTTTACACCGCAATTTTAATTACGACTTTCTTAATCGTTCCTTCTCCAATACAAGGTGCATGTGCATCGGAAGGAAAAAAGATAACAAATTCGCCCAGTTCGGCTTTTACAATTGTACTCGGTCTATCAGCAAACAAAGCATAATCATCTTGTTCATTGTATGGCTTTGCAATGTTTTTCAGTTCTTGTGTACATTTCCAACCATATCGCTCATAAGTTGATAATGGAATTTGAATATCAATGTACTTTTTGTGAGTTTCCAAGATGGCTTCCTCTGCTGTTTTCGCTTCAACATGCGATATTATCGCAAATATGTTTTCGCCGTCGATCGCTACTTTACCCAAAGGCATTGCCAAAAGATCGGAAGTACGAATAAAGTCGAATGCAGCTTTAAAGCGAGGATGAGCCGCCTCAATTGTACTACTATCGGATAGAGATGCTAATATCATATCTATTTATTATTAGTTGGATTGTAAATTCAAACACTAAGCTATTCACATAGTAATCAATAGATCACCTTGAACAAAAATATAAATATTTAAATACAAAACGGATGATAAATAAAAAAAATTTACTTATCATCCGTTTTTATTAATATCTGTCTACAAAAAATATTTTCTTATAGAATATCTAAGATCTGTTCCAGCTTCATTCCGCGCGACCCTTTGATTAGTATCGTATACCCATTTATCGGATTTTCGATCAATGCCGCTTTTAATAAATCGATCGTAGGAAAACACAGAAACTCACTGTTGGTATTGGCAAACTCCGTTCCACATAACCACACTTTATCAAACTGAGCAGTATTGAGAAGTTCTACAACTTTTCGATGTTCCTCTGCCGAGGCTTGTCCCAGTTCGCGCATGTCGCCCAAGATCACGGCTTTGAAAGGAGCATCAATCTGCTTGAGGTTTTCGATCGCAACCTTCATGCTACTCGGATTGGCATTGTAAGCATCAATGATCAACTTATTCTTGCCAGTATCTTGAAACTGGCTTCTATTGTTGGTCGGAGTGTATGATTCAAGCGCATTTACAATCTGCTCCGGAGACACCCCTAAGGTAGAACCCACCGCTACTGCTGCCATCAGATTGTAAAAATTATACCCTCCGATCAGTTGCGTATGCACAGGATACGAATCACCATTTACCGTGAATGAAAAAGAAACAAACAAGCTTTTGTCGTCCAACTCGCCACGATAGTTTGCCGTTTCACTTACACCGTAAAGAATCTTCTTCAACTCTGTGGCATGCGATTGAAGCAATGCATCTTCAGACGAGACAAATACGGTTCCGTCGTGCTTACCAAGGTAACGATACAATTCGGTCTTCGTTTTTACAACACCCTCGAACGAACCGAATCCCTCAAGATGGGCGGAACCAACATTGGTGATCAGTCCGTAATCCGGCGCAACAATCTGAACCAGCGCATCAATCTCTCCCGGATGATTAGCACCCATTTCGATTACAGCCACTTCATGCTCTTCATTTAATCGGAGCAATGTTAAGGGAACTCCAATGTGGTTATTGAAATTGCCCAGCGTATATAAGGTATTGTATTTCGTAGACAAAACTGCCGAGACCAACTCCTTTGTCGTTGTTTTCCCGTTGGTTCCCGTAATCCCTACTACAGGGATTCGTAACTGCATGCGGTGGTAATGCGCCAGATCTTGCAAGGTTTTCAGCACATCGTCTACCAAAATATATCGATCGCCCAGGTTATAAACCGGTTCGTCGATGACTGCGTAAGCGCAGCCTGCTTCCAACGCTTGTGCCGCAAACTCATTCCCATTGAAACGCTCTCCCTTAAGGGCGAAAAACAGAGAGCCCTCAGGACAATTGCGCGTATCGGTAGTCACCACCGGGTGAGCTTTATAAAGCTGATATATGTCTTCTAATTTCATTTATCGTTTCCTCCTTCTATTACAACGATTACTATTAAGCTTAGACAGGTACGTGTCTAAGATGTGTACACGATCGTGACGCATTCTTGTCATATACCTGTCTAAGTTGTACACACGTACGTGTCTAAGCTTAATATATACGTAGAACAAACTTAGTTGTAACGTGTTTACCAATTCATCTTTCAATGATACAACAAAAATAAACACGATTTCGGATTATACGAAGCCTAAGCATTTGATTTGTTTCTTAACTTTACGCACGTCGACTTTATTTACAAAACGACTCTACTAGTATATACTAAGCATCTATCAAAACATGATTCCTTCACTCAATATAAAAGGCAACTTAAGAGAGCTTACCCGTCCGATGGTTATGGGAATACTCAATGTAACCCCAGACTCTTTTTACTCGGGAAGCCGCAAACAAACGGAAAAAGAAATTTGTGAACGCATCGAAGCCATCTTCAATGAAGGAGGCGACATCGTTGATATAGGCGGATATTCTTCGCGCCCGTCGGCTATCGACATCAGCGTAGAGGAAGAATTGAGCCGACTCGAAACCGGACTTCGATTGATCAAGCAAGTAAATTCGGATGCCGTTGTTTCGATAGATACCTTCAGAGCAGAGGTTGCCAAGGCTTGTGTAGAGAAGCATGGTGCGGATATCATCAACGATATATCGGGAGGTACTATAGACGCAAACATGTTTGACACCATTGCTCAACTGCAAGTACCTTATATTATGATGCACATGCGCGGTACTCCGCAAACGATGCAGCAGTTTACGCACTACGATCACCTGATGGATGAAATCATGATGTTCTTTTCGGAACGGATCAACATGCTTACGCGCCTTAAGGTTAATGATATCATCGTGGACCCGGGATTCGGTTTTAGCAAAACCGTACAGCAAAACTTTGAATTGATGCACAACATCAACGAATTTAAAATCTTTCAACGCCCTGTACTGGTGGGTATCTCCCGCAAAAGCATGATTTATAAAACCCTCGAGACTTCTGCTGAGCAAAGCCTAAACGGCACTACGGTATTAAATACATTTGCCTTGCTGGGCGGAGCACATCTGCTGCGCGTACACGATGTAAAAGAAGCGGTGGAGACCGTGAAACTACTCGAAGCAATCAAGAACGGACACTAAAATAAGATACTATGCTCCTTTGGATGAACTTTAATATAAAAGACGCAATCGATATATTACTTGCGGCATTTTTCCTTTACAAAGCATATCAGCTGATGAAGGCTTCGGGCAATACGGCCATCTTCAGCGGTATCATCTCTTTTATTATTGTATGGATCCTTGTTTCACAAGTGTTGGAAATGAAACTTATGGGGGCCATTCTCGACAAGTTTATCAGTGTTGGCTTCTTTGTCTTGATTATATTATTTCAAGACGACATCAGACGTTTCTTGCTGGCATTGGGTTCGCACCGCGGACTTAGCTTCTTATCCTCCATCTTCAAACGAAAAGGTTACGACGCGCAACCCGAAGGCCAATACATTGCTCCGGTAGTACTGGCCGTGATCAACATGGCCAAGAAGAAGACCGGCGCACTCATTGTGATCCAAAAAGAGATGGATCTTACCTCGTATGCCCATACCGGTGAAATCATCAATGCGAATGTCAACGCCCGACTTATCGAAAATATCTTCTTTAAAAACAGTCCGCTCCACGACGGAGCCATGGTGATTGCCGACAATCGCATCGAGGCGGCCGGCTGTATCCTTCCCATTGCTCAGCACATCGAAATATCAAAAGAACTGGGACTTAGGCACCGCGCCGGACTGGGAATGACTCAAGAAACCGATGCCAAAGTTATTATTGTATCCGAAGAGCGTGGTAAAATCTCGGTAGCACAGAATGGAAAACTCAATGTAAACATTTCGGCCGAAGAGCTTCAAGCCTTTCTTTCTGAGTAAGAGAGGGGGCAAAATTGTTAAATCTTACAAAACTGACATCTTCAGATTGAAATTTAGCATCTATTTTGCAAACTCTATATTGCATTATTCGTAATTTTGCACCAAAATACAACGGTAGAATAAAGTATACAATAAAAATAATACTATTCCCAAATGGACTTGATGCAACAAATTATTGCTCGCGCTAAAGCAAGCAAACAACGAATTGTTCTTCCTGAAGGTACAGAAGAAAGAACATTGAAAGCGGCAGATCGCCTAATCGCAGACGGTATCGCTGATATCATTCTTATCGGAAATCCGGAAGAAATCAAATCGTTGGCTAACAACTTTGGTCTTACCAATATTGAAAACGCAACAATCGTTGACCCAATCAACAATGAAAAGAAAGAGGTTTACGCAAACTTGCTTTTCGAACTAAGAAAGAGCAAAGGCATGACAATTGAGAAAGCAACTGTGCTAGCTCAAGATCCTCTTTTCCTTGCTTGTTTGATGATTAAGAACGGTGATGCGGATGGTGAAATCGCAGGTGCTGCAAACACTACAGGTAATGTATTGCGCCCAGCTTTCCAAATCGTAAAAACAGCTCCGGGTATCAGCGTTGTTTCAGGCGCGTTCATCATGTTTGTTCCAAACAAAGCTTATGGTGACAATGGTATTATGGTATTTGCGGATTGTGCTGTAATGCCAAACCCAAATGCACAGGAACTAGCTCAAATCGCAGTTTCTACTGCACAAACAACTCGCGACATCGTTGGTGTAGAACCACGTGTAGCTATGTTGAGCTTCTCTACAAAAGGAAGTGCATCTCATGAGGTAGTAGATAAAGTTGTGGAAGCTACTCGTATCGCTCAAGAAATGGCTCCTGAATTTAAAATTGACGGCGAACTTCAAGCTGATGCTGCTATCGTTCCATCGGTAGGTGAAAGCAAAGCTCCGGGAAGTGAAATCGCTGGTAAAGCAAACGTATTGGTATTCCCTTCTCTAGAGGTTGGTAATATCGCTTACAAACTTGTTCAACGTTTGGCTGGTGCAGAAGCTGTAGGTCCAATCCTTCAGGGTATTGCTGCTCCGATCAACGACCTATCTCGCGGTTGTTCGGTTGATGATATCTATAAAATGGTTGCTATCACTGCAAACCAAGCTATCGGTATCAAGAATAACCAAAAATAATTCAATCTCAGAATCATTAAATTATTCCATATAATAATATGAAAGTACTTGTTCTGAACTGCGGTAGTTCATCAGTAAAGTATAAGTTGTTCAACATGAGCAACGGTGATGTATTGGCACAAGGTGTTGTAGAAAAAATCGGTCTTCCTGGTTCTTTCTTGAAACTTGTTACACCGGAAGGTAAAAAAGTTGTTCTTGAAAAAGAAATGACTGAGCACAATGCTGCTATCGACTTTATCCTTCACAC
This sequence comes from Tannerellaceae bacterium, assembly GCA_051656605.1. Taxonomy (GTDB): domain Bacteria; phylum Bacteroidota; class Bacteroidia; order Bacteroidales; family CAMTPD01; genus UBA12018. The sequence continues at coordinate 17,994 of JBOGCF010000014.1, forward strand.
TCTAACTAGCGCCGAGTACGGTTGCATCAAATCACTTGATGAAATCAACGCAGTTGGTCACCGCGTAGTACACGGAGGAGAGAAATTTGCTTCTTCTGTATTGATCAACGACGAAGTGATCAAACAATTGGAAGAGTGCATCGAGTTGGCTCCACTTCACAATCCGCCAAACTTGAAAGGTATCAACGCTGTAACTCGCTTGATGCCAAACGTTCCTCAAATCGGTGTATTTGATACTGCATTCCACCAAACAATGCCTGATTATGCATATATGTATGGTCTTCCATATTCTCTATATAAGAAATATGGCGTGCGTCGTTATGGTTTCCACGGAACAAGTCACCGCTATGTTTCACAACGTGCTTGTGAAATTCTTGGTGTTCCTTTCGAAGAGCAAAAAATCATCACTGCTCACATCGGTAACGGTGGTTCTATCACAGCTATCAAAGACGGAAAATCAATCGATACAAGTATGGGTATGACTCCGGTTGAAGGTTTGTTGATGGGTACACGTGCTGGTGACGTTGACGCAGGTGCTCTTTCTTTCATTATGGAAAAAGAACATCTTGATGCGGCAGGTCTTTCTAACCTTATCAACCGCGAATCTGGTGTTGCGGGTCTTTCTGAAATCTCTTCAGATATGCGTGACATCGAAGACGCTATTGAAAAGGGCGACAAAAACGCAATCCTTGCAATGGAAATGTACAACTACCGTATCAAGAAATACATCGGCGCTTATGCTGCTGCTCTTGGTGGTCTTGATATCCTTGTATTTACAGGTGGTGTAGGCGAAAACCAATGGGTAACTCGTTCGGCTGTATGTAAAGATATGGAATTCATGGGTATCGAATTCGACGAAGAAAAGAATGATGGTCTTCGTGGTGAAGAAGTAGTTCTTAGCCTTCCAAACTCTCGCGTTAAAGTAATGGTTGTACCAACTGACGAAGAGTTCATGATCGCTTCAGATACTATGGAAATCCTTTCTAAGTAATTCGCGTTCTACAGAACAAACAATGCCAATCGGATAGGAGGTGATGGATTAGTTCCATCACCGACCTTCCACAGCACCGTACGTACCGTTCGGTATACGGCGCCTCCTTAATTTACATTAGCAACCTTGCGGTAATAATCTGAAAAGAAGATATAACCAGACCG
>JBOGCF010000015.1:0-112433 GCA_051656605.1 Tannerellaceae bacterium
GCAAAATCTAATAAAAATCTAACAATAGTCTAACAAGTACAACTCGTAAAATAAAAATAGCAACTATATAATAGCTCTTATTTTGAGCCTTTATAGTTGCTATTTTTTTATATCAATATGTAGTTGCTCGGGAGCTTACTTTTTTTCTAGATTATTTATATTTAAAAATGACTCATGATATTTGATTGCATTTTGCTGAACATTTATTAAGTAGTTATTTTCACTTATATTTTGTTGTGTAGAGTTTTCATTGTTTGGACTATTAACACTAAAGAATGTAATTTTCGCAATATCCATTTTTTCTGATATAAGAATCGGGCATGCTGATAAATTGACTAAGATTCCACTAAGATATCCTTCATAGTTAGACTCAATCATGCTTGCATTGATTAGTAATATACCTTGTGCAGAGATTGAATATAGTCCAGAATAAGATGCTGTAATATTGTATGGCAACTTTATTTTTTCAGCCGATATAAATAATATAATATCTGTTGGCTCTAAGGTGTAAGGTGTGAATTCACATAATGGTATAACTTTGCCATTTCCAGGTTTAATCAATTTGCCAATTCTTATTTTATATGAATTATTTTTGATGTTTGAAAGAGAGTGGTTGATTAACAGGTTTTGGCTGTTTATCAGGTCTTTTATTGCATTACTGTCTAAAATCATTGTGTTTGAAATTCTAGAATAATTAGTGTTTAGAATATTGAAGTATATATGAAATAATAAGGATAATGTTTACAAATATAAGCTATTTGGCAAAACGGAGTTCTGTGTAAAATGTTAATTTAAACGTTTTATGTTATTTTGCTTGAATTGATTATGTTGTAGGTTCTTTAACTTGCTATTTGGGAAATATAAAACTGAAATAAAAAGAGTTTTGTACATAAAAAAAGCGCTGAAAACTTTTGTTTTCAGCGCTTTTTAGCGGAGAGGGAGGGATTCGAACCCCCGGTACCTCGCAGTACAACGGTTTTCAAGACCGCCGCAATCGACCACTCTGCCACCTCTCCAAAAAGAACTTATCGTTCTGCTATCGTTTTCTCTCGATTGCGTTGCAAAGGTAGTGTTATTTCTTAAACGTGCAAGCCTTTTTAGCAAGTTTTTTGCTAAAAAGGTTGCTTTTTTATCTAATGTGGTGATTATGAGTGCTGCTTATTTTGCACTTTTATTCGATACCCCAAGCTTTGTTTGGCTCCGGGCCCATCACGATCTCGAGGGTTCCGCCTTTGAATAGCTCTGCTTGCGGAATTCTGAAACCGGTGATCGGTTTGCCGTTGAGTTGTGCGCTCTGGATGTATTTGTTTTCTTTCGATGCGTTGTGTGCAACGATCTCCAGTTTGTCGCCTCGGTTATACTTGTTGCCGAAATGGATTACTGCTTTCGGAAAGCGCGGTGAGGCGAGTTCGTAGTGCGGTGTTTGGGAGCAACCGCCATCGAGTTGGAACAGTCCCAATGCGCTCAAGATATACCAACTACTCATTTGTCCCAGATCTTCGTCGCCCGGATAGGCATCGTATGGGGTGGTGCCGTAGTATTGTTCTTGAATGGCGCGGCTCCATTTTTGCGTTAGCCAGGGTGCCTTTGCCCAGTTGAAGAGGTAGGCAACTTGCATGGAGGTTTGATTTCCCTGGTTTACGGGGAAGTCGCCGAAGTTGTCGCCTGCTGCGTTGAAATTGGCGCGTGCCGATTTTGCCATTGCGCTGTCGAGACGTCCTACGAATCGTTCTCGTCCGATCGCGGCAACGAGTCCTTCGGGATCGTGCGGTGCAAACCAGCTATAGTTGAATGCGTTTCCTTCTACAAAGCCGGGTGTATGATAGGGATCGAACGGTTCTATCCAATTGCCTTGCTCGTCTTTGGGACGAATAAAGCCCGATTGCGGATCGAGCAGGTTCTTCCAATTGCCCGATCGCTTGAGAAAGTAGGCATGGTCGTCTTCTTTTCCCAAGGCTTTTGCCATTTGCGCGGCACACCAGTCGTCGTATGCATATTCGAGCGTATTGGAAACGTAGCCTTTTCCTTGCGGAATGTAGCCGTATTCCATGTATGGAACCAGGTGTTCTACGCCTACGGTTCCTCCACCGGGATGGCGTTGAGGCGGAGTGGTAAGCATTTTCTTGATTCCGGCGTAGGCTGTGTCGAGGCTAAAGGATTGGATGCCGCTTTGCCATGCGCCCATGATTTGCGAGGCAACGTGCATGGCAACCATCACGCCGGTGTGTTCGATGCCTGCGGGATCGGTATTGTACCATCCACTGTTTTTATAGAGCTCGATGGCAGAGTGTGCCCATGTTTCGGATAGTTCGGGTGCCATGAGGTTGAAGAGTTGTTGGTTGTCCCAAAACGTATTCCAGTATTCGCCGCTTACGATGTAGCGTTCGGGGTCGGGGAGTTGTTTGATGTTTTCTTCCTCGTCGGTGTACCTTCCGTCGTAATCGCTCCAAATGGCTTTGGCTGCCAAGGCTCGGTAGAGATTGGTGTAGAACTTGTATTTCTGTAGGTAATCGTCGGTTTGGATGTCGATACGGCTGAGGTAGTCGTTCCAGATGGAACGGGAGTTTTGTACTACGGCCTCGAAGTCCCACCCGAATGGTTGGGTGAGCTCTTGTTGCAGGTTGTTGCGTGCTCCGTTGAGATCGACCAATGAAACGGACGATCTGACCAGGATTTCTTCTTGATCTTTGGTGTTGAAGTTGACCGAGATACCCATGTCTCCTTTGCCTTGCAGTTGGGTGATGTTGGGGAATACCTTGTCGGCCGTAGCGTGTTGGTGGTTGCGATTCCAATTGCCGATGTAACCGGTTACGGGTTCTACGGCTTCGTTGGTCCATCCGTCTACCGACTGAAACGGTTTGCTAAACTCAAACACGAAGTAAACCGTGTAGTCTTGTTCGAGCGAATAACCGGTAAAGGCATTGTAATAGGTGGCCGATCCTTCGATGGTGCGATCGGTAACGCATGTGATCTGGGCATTTACCAAGTTGTGCGGATATTCGTTCGGAGTGAAAAGGTCGATTAGGATGCGTGCCTGATCGTGCTTGGGGAATGTATAGCGTTGCAATGCCGCACGACGGGTAGAGGTAACTTCGGCTTTGATCTTGGTATCGGTCATAAATACCGAGTAGTGGCCTACTTGTGCCTTTTCGGAGTTTTTGTCGATACGTGAGCGATAGCCTTCGTCGGGTTCGGTTTCTCTGCCCGGGGTGGTTTGCAATGCTCCGCAGGAAGGTTGCACAACGGGGCCGGTCATGGTCCAGTCGCAGAAGTGGTTGAAGCCTGCAATGTTTTCGATCGAATACTCGTATCCCGCTTTCCAGGTTTCGTCTTGGTTGTCGGGTGCTATTTGCACCATACCGAATGGCAATGTAGGACCCGGTTTAAACATCCAGCGAGAATTGCCCGTACCCATAAGCAAGTCGACAAAGTCGGCCGGTTGATGCAACGCACCTTTGCTGCGCTCGATGGTGCCTTTGTAGAGGGTATTGCCTTGCTCCGTAACTACGATGTTGAGTTTCTCCTTTTGTTGTTTGCCTGTAAGTGCAGGAAGATCGATTTCCTGTATGGTCTTGCCCGGTTCGATTCGTTTGGTGACAGCCGGGTAACCGTCGATCTTGAACGTAAGGTTGGCAGGTTGGTCAAACTGTACAAGGTCGAAAAGGATGGGTTGTCTGCGAGAGTCGGATGACGTGTTTTCGTATTCGAACGGAGCGGCCTTTACTTCTTTGATCAGGGTAGAAGTTGCATTGGAAGCCAGCACCGCATCGGGTGAAACAAGCGAAAGGTTGTCGAATTGAATCCATCCCCCTTTTACGATGCCCATGCGGATGGTGTTCATCCCTTGTTTGAGCCATGCCGACGGAAACCGGGCGTCGATTGCTTTGGTTGAAGCGTCGATGTTGTATTCTTGTCGGTGTCCGTTGACTTCGATGCGAAGGGTGGTTGCATGCTGATTGTTGACTTCGACAAGTGCGATGTGAAAGATGCTTTCTCCTTTTTTCGGTGCTTTGGTGAGGTCGAAGTAAAACGACGGAAAGTGGCGAGGGTGGAAACCTGCCCAATAGCCGCCACCGCCCCAAGAGTCCATAGGGCCGGGAAGCGCGAAAGGCCAATGTTTTGCAGGGGTGGAGTACCCAACGTAATAGGCGTGTTCGCCACCAAAGGTGGCAAGGAAACTGGTCTTTTGATCGGGATAAAGGGCAAACTCTGCCGAGTTGTTGTCTGTCGTTTCGATGTTGAACAATGCCGTTTGATTATGTGCCGCAAGCGTGGTGGTGGCACACAAGAATGCCGCGCAGAGCATGCCTGCGGAGCGTGTTTTGTTAAGTTGCTTCATGGTATCGGTTTAGTAAGCTAAAAAAGACCGATACTCAGACGCTTCTGACGTAATCGGCCCTTTTCTTTTGTTTAGGATATAATATCGGGATTGACTAAATACTAGTCAAAGATTTTCTTATACGAGTGACAATAAGGGGTTGTTCCCTTGTGGTCGTAATAGTCTTGATGATATGCCTCGGCACTCCAGAATGGTTCGGCTTTGCGTACTTGCGTAGCTACGTCGTATCCTTTCTCGCGCAAGAGATTGATGTATTTCTCTGCAATGGCTTTTTGCTTGTCGTCTTTCACAAAGATCACGGAGATGTACTGTGGGCCTATGTCGGGGCCTTGTCCGTCTTTCTGTGTGAAGTCGTGCGTCTCGAAAAACAGTTTGACTAGTTCTTCGTAACTGGTTTCGTCCGGATTGTACACTACCTCGGTAGTTTCGATGTGACCGGTTGTCTTCGTGCAAACGTCTTTGTAGCTTGGGTTGTCAACATGGCCACCCATAAAGCCTACCGTTGTTTCCATTACTCCTTTTGCTTTGTTGAAGTAGTATTCTGTACCCCAAAAGCAGCCCGAAGCAAAGTATGCTGTGTCTGGTTTGATAAAATTCATAGATATTGAGTTTACGCAATGGCGTGTGTTCTTATCGGTAAATCCTTCTCCAAGGAAAACGTGTCCGAGGTGGGCGTTGCAATTCGAGCATACAATCTCGGTACGCATACCGTCGGGATCGGGAATACGTGTTACGGCTCCGGGTATTTCATCGTCGAAGGATGGCCAACCACAATGGGAGTCGAATTTGTCTTCCGATTTGTATAAAGCAGCGCCACATTGCTTGCAGGTGTAGATACCTTGTTCTTTGTTGTTGAGGTATTGACCTGTAAAAGGGCGCTCGGTTCCTTTGTGAATAATGACTCTTTGCTCTTCGGGAGTAAGAGTGCGGTGTTGTTTCGATTTCATAGTAGCGTCTTGTTGTTGGTCTGCTCCAAAGGTAGCAGCAATTCCTGCAAAACAAGCGATAAAAAACAAGACAGCCAAATAAAACAGTTGCTTTCTCATAGAATCCTCCTTACTTATTTATATCTCTAAGTTATAAATGTTTAGGAGGATGTATAGAGAAAATACGCTAATTGTATTTAAAATCCGTTCATTTCAAACAGTACGGTCGGGATCAACAACAAGAAACCGATTACAACAAGTGCCAGGATGAACTTCCAAGCCCAAGCAAACCATTTGTCGTAAGGGATACGGGCAATACCCAACACGGCGATCAAGATGCCCGAAGTTGGGGTAAGCATGTTGGTGAAACCGTCGCCAAACTGAAAGGCCATAACGGTAGATTGCTTTGATAATCCGATCAAATCTGAGAATGGTGCCATGATCGGCATGGTAAGTGCTGCTTTGGCACTGCCCGAAGGGATGATCAGGTTGATGAGTGTTTGGATCATATACATTACACCTACGGTAGCAATGTTGCCCAGGTTGTTCATGCCTTGCGCCATGGTATGCAAGATGGTGTCGATTACCATTCCGTCTTTCAAGATTACAATGATACCGCCGGCTAGTCCTACCACCATAGCTGCCGAAAGAATGTCTTTGCATCCTTCCATAAATAGGCGAACGATGTCGTTGGGGCTTTTGTCGTTGGCAATACCTGAGGCTAAGCCCAATGCAAAGAAGAGGGCAGAGATCTCCATGATGTACCATCCGTAACCCATTACGCCCACGATAAGGAAGAAGATGGTAAAGAACAACAGGTTGAGGATATAGATGTGTACCGATTTACGTAAGGAGTAAACCGATGTAAGAAGAAACAATCCGGTTAGAATCGGGATCAAAGGTAGGTCTGTGAAACTACGATTTCCGATGGTAAGGGTGGTAAGCGGATAGAAATAGCTGAATATCGCAAGTGTGGCCGTAATGATAAAACTGCTATACCATGCGGCTTTTGGGGTGTAGAAGGTGATGTCTAACTCCTGATTGGCATGTAGTTGGCGCCAGTAGTTGTCTTCTTCATACACGGGTGATAATTGGGGATTACGCTTCACCTTGTTGGCATAACGCAGAATGTATGTAAAACCAAATGCATTGATGACCAACCAACAAAACAGGCGGTATTCGATTCCGGAGAATAACGGAAGTCCGGCCAGTCCTTGGGCAATACCAATTGTAAACGGATTCAAGATGGCTCCGGCAAATCCCAGTCCGGCTGCCACGAAAACCATGCAAACGCCCGTGATGGAATCATATCCCATCGAGATGGCCATGGGTACGAGTATGATGATAAAGGCAATGGTTTCCTCACTCATGCCAAACACTGCTCCGAAGATGCTGAAGAGAAGCATGATCGCGGTGATGATAAAGTTGTTTACGCCGATCTTACGAAGTAGCGGATTGCGCTCCATACGTTTGGCTTTTTGCAAAAAACTCATGGTGCCGATATCAAATGCCTTACTGTCATTTACAATCCAAAATGCGCCTCCGATAATCAAGATAAAGACGATGATATCTGCCTTGTCGACAAAACCTTTATAAAAGGATGCAAATACTTCCCAGGTTTGCGGAACGTTAGGAACTGATTTGAAAACAAGTGATTTAACACCGGTGCTATCCAGTTGTTCTACGTAGCTCCCTCCGGGAATAAACCACGTCATAGCAGCACAAAATAGGATAATGTAAAAAATGATAACGTACGTGTGAGGAATTTGTCTTTTCTTCATTTGGTAAAATTGTTCAACTATTTGGACCAAAAATACAAAATTAATTAGATAAATTCTTTATTTTTGGGGCATGATCCTTTAAGAATAGCCTTATATCGTGCCGCTAATGATAAAATTTTTATTAAAAGTTGCTGCGATCCTTATATAATAACTAAATAATAACCGAAGTATTTCATGAAGAAGTTTTTTTTACCCCTTTTGCTAGCCGCTACTTGTGCCGTACAAGCACAAGATACGTTATCGGTGCGCCCCATGCATGTGCCGGTATTGATCAATCGTGACGATAACTCGATTGTTGAATTTAAATTTGATAATAAAGACGGAGCAAATGCTACTTTGTCTGATGTTTCTTTTGTATTCGATAAAAATACGGATTTGTCTAATGTGAAATCTGTAAAACTCTACTATGCCGGTACTGAAGCGGTAACACGAGTGAAAGATAATCATCATGCTGCTATGCAATATATTTCGAGAGAAAAGCCGGGCAAAACGCATGCTGCGGATCCTGCTTACTCGATGTTGAAAGCGAAAGTTGATGCTCCTAAAAATAAAACCATTCATTTTGATGCAGCTTTGCCAATGGTAAAGGGTGTGAATTTCTTCTGGATCAGCCTTGAAATGAACGAAAATACTCCGCTTACAACAAAAGTTGCCGGTGAAATTACCGAAGCGAAAGTTGGCGGAAAAGATGTGGTTATTAAAAACACTGCTACTCCACAGCCTTGGCGTATGGGTACGGGTGTACGTTATGCCGGTGACGATAACGCGGCTGCTTACCGTATTCCGGGTATGGTTACCTCTAAGAAAGGTACGCTTTTGGCGGTATATGATGTACGTTATAACAACAGTGCCGATTTGCAAGAGCACGTAGATGTAGGTTTGAACCGTAGCTTCGATGGCGGTCAAACTTGGGAACCGTTGCAAATCATTATGGATATGGGCGAATACGGCGGTTTGCCGGAAGGTCAAAACGGTATTGGTGACCCTGCAATCCTTGTGGATGACAAAACGGGTACTATCTGGGTGGTTGCTGCTTGGACTCATGGTATGGGTAACATGCGTGCGTGGTTCAACTCGCAAGCGGGTATGGAACCGATTGAAACGGCTCAGTTGATGTTGGTGAAGAGTGAAGATGATGGTGCAACTTGGTCGAAACCAATCAATATCACCAAGCAGGTGAAAGACCCAAGCTGGCACTTCTTGTTGCAAGGTCCGGGTATGGGTATCACCATGCAAGACGGAACTCTTGTGTTCCCAATTCAGTTTATCGACAGCACAAGCGTGCCTAACGCGGGTGTGATGTATAGCAAAGACCGTGGTAATACATGGAAGATTCATAACCTTGCACGCACAAACACGACCGAAGCTCAGGTTGCTGAGGTGGAACCGGGTGTGTTGATGCTAAACATGCGTGACAACCGTGGCGGGAGCAGAGCGGTAGCTACAACGAAAGATTTGGGTAAAACATGGACAGAGCACGTATCGTCGAGAAGTGCACTAAGAGAGCCTGTTTGTATGGCCAGCCTTATCGCGAGCAAACGCAATCAAAATAGTTTGAAGAAAGATTTGTTGATCTTCTCAAATCCGGATACTGAAAAGCAACGCAAAGACATTACGATCAAAGTGAGTCTTGATGGCGGGGTAACTTGGTTGCCTGAAAATCAAGTGTTGCTAGACGAAGGTTACGGTTGGGGATATTCATGCCTATCAATGGTAGATAAAGATAATGTAGGAATTATTTACGAAGGAAGTCAGGCTCATATGATTTTCCAAGTAGTTCCTCTTAAAGAGCTTGTTCAGGTAACGAAATAGGCAGATAGCTTTTCGTTCGTATTTGTAAAGCGGGATGGTTTGCGTAAAAGCAAATGATCCCGCTTTTTTTATTGCCGAAACTGGTTTACATCGTGGAGGATTGAGTTGTATTGAAATTATTGTTGTTCGAGCTGAAGGAGTACAGGCTCATTCACTTCGATTCCTTTGTGATTATTCATCAGGATTTCGCCATTCTTGTCTACTAACGTTTGATGTGGAATACCACTGATGCTTAGTTTTGAGGAGATACGACTCCAATCGTCTTTGCTAATGCGGATTTGCTCTCCTTTGATGTTGTTGTCGTTGAGGAACTTTTCGGTATGCTCAATCGGCGAATCAACGTCGCAAGTAACATAGAGGAATTTGATCTTTTTGTCTTTAAGACGTTCTACCATATCACGATCCTTTAGCATTCCGGCTCTGCAAGGGCCACATCCCAGGTTCCAGAAGTCGATCATCAAAACATTACCCTCGTATGGTTTGATCAAGTTGGCAAATGCTTCTTCTTCTTTTGTGCCTGCAAGAAGCTCTTGATGCAATGTGGTCTTAGGGCCCGAATTAGGAACGATTTCTTTGATCAGGTAGTTTGAGATCTGAGATCTTACATGATTGGACTTGATAATCGGCGCATACGTAGACAAGACGTTCAACTTAAAGTCGAGATCATAGTCTTTAAGAATATCTAGGATTGTATATTTTAATGTGCGAGCGATCGCGTAATCACTCATGTAGCATGTGTCAATTTTGTAGTCATGTTGACGAATTACAATTGAATCGACAAAAGCTGTTATATCGGCAGCTTGTTTGTTTCTTAGTAAGATGGAGTCTTTTTCGCTGAGATTCTGATAGTTTTCATGCTTCCACATCTTTGGTTGGTGCATGTTTGGTGCAAATTCGAACCGATTGATGGGTACCCAAGAGGAAGAAGTGGTGCAAAACAAGGGGTTGTTGAGCACTGTGGTATAAAATGTAGGATAGAAATCATAGAAGTCTGCCGGGAGTGGTATAAAGTCAGGGTTTGTTTCCGAATAGTAATTGCCGAGAGAGTCTCGTTTATTTAGATGTTTCTTATTATTATAGTAGCTACTAAGCTCTAATAGCTCTTTAAAAATATAGGTCTGAAAGTCCGAGATCAATTGATTTTTGGCATAATCTGACAAATTGTATTGTGCAAGGATGCTGTTGCTTTGCTCTGTATACTCGCTGGCTTTGTGGAGAAGTTTTTGCTTCATTTCAAGCGTGGCAGGCAATCCTTCTTTTGTCGCATTGTAAATATCCATTCCATTCACGAGATTGAATTTTTGCGCAATGATGGGTTGAAGGGTATTGATCGCAACGGCATCTTCCGAACCAAGGACAACTAATGTGTTTTTGTTTTTATGTGGAGTCGCCAAATCGGCATAAAAGAAGACTGTGTCGAACGGGGCTAGATAAATACCTTTGTTGATGCCCGATACAAAGCTCCAGTATGGACTAAAAATAGGAAGCTCTGCTTCGAATGATCCATCGGGCGCGATATCGACCAAGATGTTTTTTTCATCACGGGTTATTTGGTCTTCGAAGCGAAAGGTTAAGGCGCTATATCCGAGGCGAGGTGTATAATGATCGAGATAGCCTTTGATAACGGCTTTGCCCGGAGTTGTTGCTTTTTCTGCATATTGCTCGGGGGCGAATGTCCAGTTTGTATGCTTGTTGTTGTTTGTTGCAGTCAATGCAGGGGAGTAGGTTGTGTTACCATAACGTAGTGTTTTTATTCCCTTTTTATCTTCTCGCAGCGAAATCGTATGCTTGGTTCCGTCATTTAGTATAACTGAATACTCATTTTTGCCAGACTTCTTAATGGATGCCTGCTCAATAATACCATTATTAAAGAATCCTTTTGGAAAGATTTGAAGTGATTGGCCGTTATCGGAAGTCCAGACACCACAGATTGCTTGTGGAAACTGTGGGGTAGCGTGTTGTTTTAAGCTGATACCTAAAGTAGCATCTTGAGGTTTTGTTTGAGGTTCGAGGAAGTCTACTCTATCAACTTCGAGTGGAACCGGTTCGAAATAGAGTGTTGCTTTCCGTTCTCCCGACTCCGGCATAAAAACTTCTTTGTTCAACTCATAGTTGTCTGCTCTTTTCAATCGAAAAACCTTATCTCCGTTGCTATCTTTCAAATAGCTATTTGAATCAATACTTACCCAATAATTCGGGAGATTTGATACTGTGATCTCTGCAATGGTTGCTGTATCTGTAAAGATGATTCGGTCAAAGATATAATTTTTGGCATATTCATAGTCCGGATTATCTATTGTTTTTTGCTGAGCAACAATAGAAGACGCAGATAGTAGTCCAATAAATAAAAAGTGGTTTTTCATGATATATTGAATTTAAGTGACGCGTAAATATAAATGAAAGTTTCGTATTCTATTCATCGTCAGCTTCGAAATTTCCGATTTCCGGTAGAATTGCTCTAGCTTCTTTCTCCGAAAGGGAATCGACCGACTTAAGACGGCGTTGAATGGCTCGGGTGCGTTTGCCGAGAACTTCTTCGATTTGGCCGCTTGCGGTTTGGATATTCTTTTGTGCTTTTTCGAGCATGCCTCCAAAGTTGTCGAACTCTTTCTTTACGGCTCCGAGTATTGCCCATACTTCGCTGGAGTGTTTTTGAATAGCCAAAGTGCGGAATCCCATCTGAAGACTGTTTAAGATTGCGGCTAGGGTAGTAGGGCCGGTCACGACTACTTTATAATTGCGTTGCAAGTCTTCGAGTAGGGCAGAGCGACGAACTACTTCGGCATAGATACCTTCGAACGGAAGAAACATGATTCCGAAATCGGTGGTATATGGTGGAGCTAGGTATTTATCGGAAATGTCTTTTGCCATTTTCTTAATGGTTTGCTCCATTTGGCGTGATGCCGCGTCGATCATGCTTTGCTCGCCCGTATCATAAGCATTGAGTAACTGCTCGTATACATCTTTCGGGAACTTTGCGTCGATAGGTAGGTATACCTGTGAGGTATGATCGTCTTTGCCCGGGAGCTTTACGGCAAACTCGACCAAGTCGTTGGAGTTTTTATTGGTTTTGACGTTTGCTTCGTACTGATCGGGTGCCAGAATTTGCTCCAATAGCATACTTAATTGTATCTCGCCAATGTTGCCGCGTGTCTTTACATTACTTAATACGCGTTTAAGACCACCTACATCTTGAGCCAGGGTTTGCATCTCGCCCAATCCTTTTTGCACACTTTCCAACTGCTCGGTTACCATGCGGAACGACTGACCGATACGTTCGTTGAGTGTTTTCTGAAGTTTCTCATCTACGGTTACTTTGATTTCATCAAGTCGCTTCTCTGTATTGTCGATGAGGCGGTTTTGACGGTTCTCCTGAATCAAGAACTGTTCTTTTTGAAGTCTGGTAAGGGTTTCAATGCTTCTTTCGAAGGTGTTGGTAAACTCTTTCATGGCAAAAGAGAGGGTCTCGCGACTTTCTTTGGCTATGTGGCGCGACTCGTCTCGGTTCATTTTGAAGTCTTCTCGGAAGTTGCGTTCAACTCGCTCGAAAGAATTTTCGAAAAATTTCTTCAGATCCTCTAGTTCTTTTTTAATGTCATCACCTCCCGATGATTGTCGGGTAGTTTTAAATATTAAAAAACAGATTCCTAGTAGATTAGCAATAAGTAGTATGTCTGTCATATTGTTGTTTATATTATTAATTTGCGATGTGTTGAGTTGTTGTACATGTAATTTTATTGAAAAAAAATCACTTATTCAAGAACAAAATTAAGCGTATACGGTTTTATAAGTACAAAGGCGATCAAAAATAAACGAATCGAATAAAATGGCAAAGATAACATTAAAAGGAAACGAAATCAATACAACAGGGAATATGCCTAAAGTTGGTACTGAAGCTCCTGATGTAAAGCTTGTTAAAGCTGATTTAAGTGAACTTGCGTTGTCAGATTTACGAGGCAAGAGAGTAGTAATGAACATCTTCCCAAGTTTGGATACAGATGTATGTGCAACTTCAGTTCGTAAGTTTAATGAGGCAGTATCCAAAATGCCAAATACAGTAGTATTGGCAATATCAAAGGATCTTCCTTTTGCTCAAGCTCGATTCTGTACCGTAGAAGGAATCAAAAATGTAATTCCTTTGTCAGGGTTTAGATGCAATTGCCTTGAAGAAAAGTATGGACTCGGCATTGCCGATGGACCATTAAGAGGACTCTACGCAAGAGCAGTAGTCGTCCTTGATGAAAACGGCAAAATTCTTTACGAAGAACTTGTACCGGAAATAGTACAAGAGCCGAATTATGAAGCTGTGATAGCAACTTTGAAATAGATTATTGTTTTTCATTGGTTAAAGTTAAGGGTTAGTGTTAGGGCCGCCGGATGTGAATCCCGCGGTTCCTTTTTTTTATATATATGTCACATAAATTAATTTTTTGTGTTTAATGCTTGTTTGTTTAATGCTTTTCTTATATTTGTGATTATAAGAATGTAAACCGATGCTGATGAAAAACTACTCAAATAGACTAGTACCACGTATTTCAGATCCTTTTACAATTTCTATAATCTAATACCCTTTAATAATGAGTTTAAGAATTATAGTTTTAGCAAAACAGGTTCCGGATACTCGTAACGTAGGAAAGGACGCTATGAAAGCGGATGGAACCGTAAACAGAGCTGCACTACCTGCAATCTTTAATCCGGAAGATTTAAATGCCCTTGAGCAGGCATTACGTTTAAAAGACAAATATCCCGGATCAACCATAACACTCCTTACTATGGGGCCTTCGAGGGCTGCCGATGTAATACGTGAGGGATTGTTTAGAGGTGCCGATAACGGATACTTACTTACCGATAGAGCTTTTGCCGGAGCTGATACATTAGCAACTTCCTATGCTTTATCCAAAGCAATTGAAAAAATAGGTGATTTTGATTTGATCTTATGCGGTCGTCAGGCTATTGATGGTGATACGGCTCAAGTAGGACCACAAGTGGCTGAAAAGCTAACGATCCCACAAGTTACATATGCCGAAGATATTTTAGCTGCAACTAACGGTTTGGCTAAGATTAAACGCCGTCTTGAACGTGGCGTAGAGGTTGTTGAAGGAAAAATGCCTTTGGTTATTACGGTAAATGGTTCTGCTCCATCGTGCAGACCACGCAATGCTCGATTAATACAGAAGTATAAACATGCAAAAACAATTACAGAACGTCAGGCCGACGATACGGATTATACAGAGTTGTTTA
Source organism: Tannerellaceae bacterium (assembly GCA_051656605.1). Lineage (GTDB taxonomy): Bacteria > Bacteroidota > Bacteroidia > Bacteroidales > CAMTPD01 > UBA12018. The sequence continues at coordinate 14,100 of JBOGCF010000015.1, forward strand.
GTGCTCGTCCGTATTTGAACCTTCCGGAATGGAGTGTTGCTGATGTAAATGCTGATGTTGTGCAGTGCGGATTATCGGGTTCACCAACAAAGGTGAAGAAGATTGAGAATGTTGTATTTCAAGCGAAAGAACATAGAAGTGTAGAACCTACCGATGATGATATCAATGGCTTGATGAAAGAGTTAATCGAAAACCATACAATTGGTTAAGCTAACCTTTAATGATTATGAAAATGAATAACCTTTTTGTATACTGCGAGATTGAAGATGGAATTGTGGCCGATGTTAGTTTAGAGCTTTTGACCAAAGGTAAGTCTCTGGCTCAGCAACTTGGCTGTAAACTGGAAGCGATAGCAATCGGATCTCATCTTTCGGGAGTAGAAAAACAAGTTTTTCCTTACGGTGTAGACAAAATTCACGTTTTTGACGATGAACGCTTAGCTACATATACCTCGCTACCACATACAACGATATTAGTAAAGTTGTTTGAAAACGAATCTCCTCAGATTGCTTTGATGGGTGCAACTTGCATCGGTCGCGACTTGGGCCCACGCGTGTCTTCTGCGTTGGGTAGCGGACTTACTGCCGATTGTACTTCTCTTGAGATCGGCGATCATGAAGAAAAAAAGGAAAATAAAACATACAAAGACCTGCTTTATCAAATACGTCCGGCATTTGGTGGCAATATTGTGGCTACGATTATCAATCCGGAGTGTCGCCCACAGATGGCAACTGTGCGTGAAGGAGTGATGAAGAAAGAGGTTTTCTCGGATCAACATATTGGCGAGGTGGTATGCCACAACGTGAGTGAGTATGTTTCGGAAGAGGATTTCGTTATTACTGTTTTGGATCGACACATCGAAAAGTCGAAATGTAATATCAAAGGTGCACAAATCGTTGTAGCTGGTGGTTATGGCGTGGGTTCGAAGGAAAACTTCGCACTTTTGCAAGAATTGGCTACAACCATTGGTGGCGAAGTAGGTGCTTCTCGTGCGGCTGTTGATGCGGGGTTTGCGGAGCATGAACGACAAATCGGGCAAACGGGTGTAACGGTGCGTCCAAAGTTGTATATCGCTTGCGGTATCTCCGGACAAATTCAGCACATTGCCGGAATGCAAGAGTCGTCCATTATTATTTCGGTAAACAATGATCCGATGGCACCGATCAATACGATTGCAGATTACGTGATTACCGGAACTGTAGAAGAGGTAATCCCGAAAATGATTAAGTATTACAAGAAAAACAGTAAGTAAGATGGCAAATTTTTATATAGATAATCCTTCGATAAAACATCATTTGCATCATCCTTTGATGAAACGTATTGTGGAGCTACGTGAGCGTAGTTTTGCAGATAAAGATGTGTTTGATTATGCTCCTTTTGATTATGAAGATGCAATGGATAGTTACGAAAAGGTACTTGAAATTGTAGGTGAGATATGCGGCGATATCGTTGCGCCAAATGCTGAAGGTGTAGACCATGAAGGCCCGAGAGTGGAAAACGGACGTGTTATCTATGCTGCGGGTACCAAAGAAAACTTGGATGCTACCGTAAAAGCAGGTTTGATGGGGATCAATATGCCTCGTCGATACAACGGGTTGAACTTTCCGGTGGTTCCGTATATCATGGCTGCCGATATGGTGAGTAGGGCTGATGCAGGCTTTGAAAACTTATGGGGATTGCAGGATTGTGCCGAAACATTGTATGAGTTTGGTAGCGAAGAACAACGTCAAAAATACATTCCGCGTGTATGTGCGGGGGAAACGATGTCGATGGACCTTACAGAACCGGATGCAGGATCTGATTTGCAGTCTGTTATGCTGAAAGCGAGCTATTGCGAAAAAGATAATTGCTGGTATCTAAATGGAGTAAAGCGTTTTATTACAAATGGAGACGCGGATATTCATTTGGTGTTGGCGCGCTCGGAAGAGGGAACTAAAGATGGTCGTGGTTTGTCGATGTTTATCTATGATAAGCAAAATGGTGGTGTCGATGTACGCCGTATCGAAAATAAAATGGGAATCAAGGGATCGCCAACGTGCGAACTTGTATTCAAAAATGCAAAGGCCGAATTGTGTGGTGACCGTAAACTGGGCTTGATTAAGTATGTGATGGCTTTGATGAATGGTGCGCGTTTGGGTATCATGGCTCAAGCTGTTGGTCTTTCGGAGGCAGCTTATCGCGAAGGTGAGTCGTATGCAAAAGAGCGTCGTCAGTTTGGTAAAGCGATTATTGAATTCCCTGCAGTATATGAAATGCTTGCGGTGATGCGAGCGAAAGCTGATGCTTCTCGTTCGATGCTTTATGAAACTGCTCGTTTTGTTGATGTTTACAAGGCTCTTGATGATATTTCAAAAGAAAGAAAGCTTACACCGGAAGAGCGTGCAGAGCAAAAAGCTTTTGGACGTTTGGCCGATGCGTATACACCGCTGGGTAAAGCGATGACTACGGAGTATGCCAATCAAAATGCATACGATGCGGTACAGATACATGGTGGGTCTGGCTTTATGAAGGATTATGCGTGTGAGCGTATTTACCGTGATGCGCGTATTACCAACATTTATGAGGGGACTACACAGTTGCAGGTTGTGGCTGCAATCAGACACGTAACTACCGGTACTTATCTGAGTCAAATGAAAGCTTATGGTGAAATAAAAGTGAAGCCGGAGCTTGAATCAATTAAGAAACGTCTTATTGCTTTGACTTCTGTTTATGAGCAAACGGTTGCGAAGGTAACAGAGACTAAGGATAATGAATACATCGATTTTCAAGCTCGACGTATGGTGGAGATGGCCGGTCATATTATCATGAGTTTCTTGTTGCTGCAAGATACCTGCAGAAACGAAGTCTTTCGTCGTTCTACCGAAGTATATGTAAATTATGCTGAGGCGGAAATCGAAAAAATGAAAACTTTTATTGATGGTTTCCAACAAGAAGATCTTGGCTTTTATAAGTTTGAGAAGTAATTTTATTGTGTGATCCATATATAAACTCTGTTTGCTTCATGCTTTTGTGTGATGGCAAACAGAGTTTTTTTGTAAATTTGTAGTTCTTTTAATGCATTTACAAACTAAACAAAACACCATGAAACAATTTGGGAAACTAATGACGATGGCCTCTCTGTTGCTAATCGGTCTGATTTCTTGTTCGCAAAAACAAGAACCTGTATGGCAATTAACTTGGCAAGATGATTTTAACGGAACAGAACTAGATGCTTCGAAGTGGTCTAAAATTCCACGAGGAGGTTCTGACTGGGATAGACACATGTCTGACGGTGATTCTCTTTATCAAGTAAAGGATGGTAAGCTATATCTTCGCGGAATGGTAAATACAAATCCGGCTGACACTGCTCCTGTGGTAACAGGTGGTATTTATAGTAAAGGTAAGTTCTTTCAAAAGTATGGTCGTGTAGAGATTTCTGCAAAACTTCAATCGGCACAAGGTGCATGGCCTGCATTCTGGATGCTTCCGGAAACCGGTAAATGGCCAAATGCGGGAGAAATCGATATTATGGAGCACCTAAACTTTGATTCTATTGCTTATCAAACAGTTCATAGCTACTATACATTTGTACTTGAAGAGCAGAATCCTCCAAAGGGTAGCGTAAATAAAATGAATGTAGACGGTTACAATACGTATCGTGTAGATTGGTATCCGGATTCATTGGTTTTCTTTGTAAATGATAATCGTACGTTTGCATATCCGAAGATTGAAACAGATAAAGAAGGGCAATGGCCGTTTACAACACCATTTTACTTGTTGCTAGATATGCAGCTAGGTGGTAGTTGGGTAGGTGCTATTGATAAAGCTCAATTGCCTGTAGAAATGGAAATTGATTGGGTAAAGTGGTATGCACTACCAAAAGAGTTTGAGAAGGAATAAAGAAATAAGATCTCTATAAAAATAAATCCCGTATAAAAAGGTTGCTGCCTTTTTGTACGGGATTCGTTTTATCTAGTCAATGTCTTGTTGATCTATTTTGCTTCTTTGATGGTTTCATTGAAGACTGCCCAGTGTGCATCGGTCATGCGACCAGGGGTAAATAAACATACGCCGGCTGCACCATTGTCGAGTGATTGCTTGATTGCAGCTCCAAGTTCGATTGGTACTAATCCGTGATTTTCTGGATCTTTTTCTTTTGCTTTGTTGTCTGGTGACGGGCAAATGAATAGTCCGCTGTAGATTGGGCGTTTGTTATCTACAGACTCGACTTCTTCTTTTACAATAGTTCCTACCCATGTTGTATCTTCCAGATAGAAATCGTTGTAGTTCATCGGATATACGGCATCAAGATTCCATTTATCCCATTCTTGTCGTACAATTTTTTGAGCGATCGACTCCGGACCCGGGAATACGGCAGCTGAGATTTGTTTGCCTTCTGCATGAATAGAGTCGGCTAGGCGATTTACGAAATTGGTAAGAAGATCGTAACGAAATTGTTTCCATTCCGGAACGGCAGAAGCATCTTCAACTGTTAGGATATCAATGCCTGTTTTGGTTTTGAAATCGGCAACACATTTTTCACAGTAGCAATAGTCGAATTGTGGATATTCTTGATCCATTACCAATCCATATTTATCCCACAAGCCTCTTGCAAGGATTACATCAGGAAAGCGGATGTAGTCTAGGTGTACACCGTCTACGTCGGGAATGCGAGCTACTGTTTGGTACATGTTTGAAACGTACTGGAATACTTCCTCATGGTTTGGACAAAGGAATTTATAGTATCCTACGTAGGCCGGATTGGTGAAAGAAGATTCTCCGTTACGGTTTACAACATACATGTTTTCTGTTATCAGTTCGTTTGTTCCACCATTAAGTAGAGTAGGTATCCAAGCATGGTATTCAAGTCCTGCTTCTTTGGCTAGTTTTGAAGCTCGTTTGATCCGTGTTGTGTCAAACCCAACGTTGTACATGATGCCGTCAAGACCATGGCTTTTCATGTCTGTGAAGTATTGTTTGATCGATTGCTCGGTAGCATTGCCGCCTTCACCTTCCCATCCATAATACTTGTGCTTCTTCTCTGGAGTGTTGTTGCATGATACCAGCATTAGTACAGCTAGCAGAGTTAAAATGTTTTTCATGTTTGCTTATTAAGTTTATCATTGTTATTGTTGAGGCAAATGTAAAAAAAAGATCTCACTTCAAATCAATTGTTTGGAGTGAGATCTTGGCTAACTGCTGTAAAGCATATTTCTATTTTGTTGTGTCAATTTGAGAGGATGGTGCACTATAGGTACGCTGTCCTAATTCTTTATCCAACATATATAAACCATATCCATTATCTTTGATCATCTCAAGTGATTCGATAATTTTCTTTACGCTGTCTTCTTCCTCAACTTGCTCGTTGACAAACCAATTGAGCATAGCTAGTGTCGCAAAGTCTTTTTCTACTTGTGCCAATGCATATAGGTTGTTAATCTTTTCAGTTACTTTTTGTTCGTGAGCTTGTACTGCCAGAAATGCCTCAAGCGGGTTGTCCCAGCTATTTTTTACTTCGCCGATTGGTCGAAGTTCAGGCTTGCCGTTTCGTGCCACTACAAAATTAATAAGCTTCATAGCGTGATCTTGCTCTTCTTTAAACTGAACAAGGTTCCAATTTGCAATGCCCGGATATCCTGCGGCAGCAAAATGAGCAGACATTGCTAAGTAGAAATAACCAGACCATAACTCGGCATTGATTTGTGCATTTAATGCTTCTTGAATTTGTGGATTCATACGATTCTATTTTAGATTAATCATTAATAGTACAACAAGAAACTACCGGAATAAGATTTCGATCGCCAAAGGCATTATCGATACGAGCTACATTAATCCAGAATTTATTGTCTTCGATCCATTTACATGGATAGGCTGCTTTGCTTCGTGGATAAGTATGTTTCCATTCATCGGCAGTTATTTCATATTGAGGGTGCGGTGCATTGATCAACACATTGTCTTCTTTCGAAGCTTTGCCGGTTGCAACCTCTTGTATTTCGTTCCATATCGTAAGCATTGCTTCGGTGAACTGATCGAGCTCGCGTAGGCTTTCGCTTTCTGTTGGTTCGATCATCAATGTGCCATGTACAGGAAACGAAAGAGTAGGAGCATGGTATCCGTAGTCCATCAAGCGCTTGGCTATATCACTTTCGGTAATACCAGACATCTCTTTGATGTTGCGGCACTCGAGGATAAGTTCGTGTCCTACACGTCCCGATTCGGAAGTGTAAACAATGCCATATGTATCCTTGAGTTTCGACGCTAGGTAATTGGCATTTAATATAGCAGTTCTTGTTACAGCTTCTAGACCTTCGGCTCCAAGCATGCGAATGTATCCGTAGGTAATTGCTAAAATGCCTGCACTTCCATAAGGAGCAGATGATACGGTATTGAGATCACTACCCCATGCAATTGGGTGCTGAGGTAAGAATGGAACCAAATGTTTGGCTACGCCGATAGGGCCTTCGCCCGGGCCACCACCACCATGAGGAATGGCAAAGGTTTTATGCAAGTTGAGGTGGCATACGTCAGCTCCGATAAATCCCGGATTGGTAAGTCCGACTTGAGCATTCATATTGGCACCATCCATATAAACTTGTCCGCCGTTTTCGTGAACGATATTGCAGAGTGTTCGAATTTCTTTTTCAAAGATACCGTGAGTGGATGGATAGGTGATCATTGCAGCTGCCAAATTGTGCTTGTGCAATTCTGCTTTTGCGCGCATATCATCTACGTCAATATTCCCACGGTCGTCGCATTTTACAGTGACAGTTTCGAATCCTGCCTGAATTGCACTTGCCGGATTGGTGCCGTGTGCGGATGCTGGGATTAAAACGATGTTGCGCTGGCCTTCGCCTATGCTTCGTAAGTATTCACGAATCACGCGTAGACCTGCATATTCTCCAGCTGCACCAGAGTTGGGTTGGAAACTCATTGCCGCAAATCCGGTGATTTCACATAGATATTCATTCAGATTTTCGATCATCTCCATGTATCCGGCAACTTGATCCTCGGGTGCATACGGGTGGATTAATGCCAATCCCGGTAAGTTGAGAGGAAGCAACTCGGAGGCTGCATTGAGCTTCATGGTACAAGATCCGAGTGAGATCATCGAATGAGCAAGAGAAATATCGCGACGTTCCAATTTCTTGATATAGCGCATCAACTCAGTTTCTGTATGGTAGCTGTTGAATACTTCCTGCTCCATAAATGGCGTGATGCGTACTAGCTCGGGGGATATGTTGAGCTTTTGCTCGAAGTCATCACATAGCATGTAGTCTTTTCCTGCTGCTCCGGCAAAAATATAAAGTAGTACGCCGAGATCAGAAGGTTGTGTTGTTTCATCAAGACTAATACCTACTCGTCCGTCATCAAAATAACGCAAATTGACCATGCACTCTAATGCGATCTCGTGAAGCGCATCTAGAGAAACGTGAGCCGGAAGTTCTATATATAATGTGTCAAATAGGTTTTTATTGAGTTGCTTGTAGCCCAATTGTTTCAACTCTGTAGATAAGAATGTTGCATATGTATGGATACGAGTAGCAATATCTTTGAGTCCGTCAGGTCCTTGGTATACTCCATAGAATCCGGCCATTGTGGCTAGTAATGCCTGTGCAGTGCAAATATTTGAGGTGGCTTTTTCTCGTTTGATGTGTTGCTCGCGGGTTTGCAAAGCCATTCGATATGCCGGTTTTCCATAGGCATCTTTCGAAATGCCGATAATACGTCCCGGAATGTTTCGTTTGTATTCGTCATGTGTAGCAAAGTAAGCTGCAGAAGGACCCCCAAAGAACATTGGGATACCAAAGCGTTGTGATGTGCCGAATACAACGTCTGCGCCCCACTCTCCGGGAGGAACAAGGATGGCTAAACTTAGCAGGTCGGCTGCAACGGCAACTTTAACACCTGCCTCATGTGCTGAGGAGACAAAAGATCTGTAGTCTTCAACGCTTCCTACTTCGTTTGGGTATTGGATTACGACAGCGAAGTATTTAGGGTCGGGCTTAAAGTTTTGATATCTTCCTGTTTCAATGGTGATTCCCTGAGGGATAGCTCTTGTGTGAATTACTGCACGGGTAGAAGCAAAAACATTCTCATCAATAAATACCGTATTGGCATTGTTTTTTATCTGTTCGCGACTACGAGCATTGTGAAACATGGTTACTGCTTCAGCTCCGGCAGTTGCTTCATCGAGTAACGAGCAATTAGCTAGTGGCATTCCGGTAAGTTCTGATATCATTGTTTGGAAGTTGATCAGAGCTTCAAGTCTGCCTTGTGATATTTCAGCTTGATAAGGCGTGTAGGAGGTATACCAAACCGGATTTTCAAATACATTGCGAAGAATAGGTGCAGGGGTAACGGTGTCATACCAGCCCATCCCAATGTAAGAAGTGAAGACCTCATTTTTTGAAGCAAGCTCAAACATGTGTTCGGCAAACTCTCTTTCCGTCATCGGGTCTGGTAATGATAATGACTCTTTTAGTAATATATCTTTCGGAATAACTTGACTGATGAGTTCGTTTACAGAACTTACGCCAATAGATTTCAGCATTGCCGGAAGATCTTTCACAGCAATGCCGAGGTGTCGATTAACAAAATTAGTTGTGTCCATGTGGTATTGTATTATTTTTTATCGTAAAAAAGTGTTGGTCCTTTTTTCGTATCCGATGGTGGTTTCGGGTCCATGACCAGAATACACTACGGTATCGTCGGGCAACGCAAGCAATTTAGATTTAATTCCTGAGATAAGCAAATCATAATTGCCTCCCCACAAATCGGTACGTCCGATGCTGCCTTTAAATATGATATCTCCAACAAAAACAGCTTTTGCTTTTTCACAATAAAATGCTAAACCTCCCGGAGAGTGTCCCGGTATAAGAATTGCTTTTAGTGTAGTGTTGCCAAAACGCACTGTTTCGCCGTCATTGATAAACTGTGTAACCTCGGATCCATCTCTTCGAAGCTTGATTCCAAAAGGTTGAGATTGCATCGCTAAGCTTGGAAGTAGAGTGACTTCTGCTTCGTTTGTGATTGGAGATAAACCATATTGCTCTTCCAAAAAAGCATTCCCAAAAGCATGATCGAGATGCAGGTGAGTATTTAAAACGAGTTTTAAAGACAGGTTGTGATCTGTCAAATAATTTTTAAATAACTCTTCCTCTTCCGGAAAATAGCAGCCGCAGTCAATCACTGCAGCTTCTCCGGTTTCGTCAGAGATAAGATATGTATTTACCGGGAAATGATTGAATTCAAATTTCTTTATTTGCATAATGGTACGTATACAATCTTTTTGGTTTCAAAAAACGGCTCTTCGTAAAACTCTGTTAGGCTTGCTGTTTCTGCCATGTTTTTGAATGGAAGAATTTCGTGTTGAAGCTCTCCACCCTTTAAGCAGATAAGTCCATTTGGCAATGCGTTGATTTGCTCTTTTTTGATGTTCTTGCGAACAATCTTAACAAGATCTTCTAATGGCATTACGGCGCGACTAACAACAAAGTCGAATAATGCTTTTTCTTCTTGCGCTCGAGCATGTTTGAATGAAATGTTTTCAAGACCAATCGCTTGAGAAACCTCAGATGCAACTTTGATCTTTTTGCCAATACTATCTACTAAGTGAAAATGAACATTAGGGAACATAATAGCCAAAGGTACACCCGGAAATCCACCGCCGGTACCGACGTCCATAATTTGTGAGCCATCTTTGAAGTTGATGAACTTTGCGATACTCAAAGAGTGAAGTACGTGATGCAGGTAAAGGTTTTCGATGTCTTTACGAGAAATTACGTTGATTTTAGAGTTCCAGTCTAGATACAGATCGTAGAGAGCCGCAAATTGCTCTTTTTGTTTGTCTGTAAGATTGTTGAAGTATTTAAGTATATATTCCATATTTAATTAAATGCAAGGTGAGAAATCGGGCTTTCGGGACGCAATAACGGAGCAAGCTCTTCGTACGTAAAGCGTACATGTATCGGTCCTATTACGTAGGCTGCGATTTCGTATTCATTGTATGTATAAGTAATACCAAGTTCGTCTACAAAAAAGTTGTTATTAGGGACGATATCTTCTACGCTAAAATAACCAATATTCTCTAGTTCTTTCGGATCTTTGACATCATTAGCTTCACAAATTTTATCAACAATCATCTTAGATAATAAGTCTTGGTAGTTTTCGTGAAAGATCTCACTTTCCTTGATTTGTTCTCCGTTGTTTAGATTGAGAGCATAGTTATTGTATGTATGCGATCCATGAGCACCACCGGTATAAGCTTCAGTAGAAACAACGAAAGATAAGATGTCGTTTTTATTGAATTTAATGTCATTTGAAGACATCTCATAGTACGAATACCAAGCGCCGGAGTCTTTGCCTTTTTCGATTTCAGCCTCAAACTCAGGCTCCAACTCTTTATATGTGTTGATGTAGTCCTGAATGTATTTATTTACTGCATCGCGAGGAGGTAATTGGGTGTAGCTGTCTCCAAAATATGTTGCAATAAACTTACGTTGTATTTTTGATAAAATAGCTGAATCCACATATTGTTCAGGAAAAGAAAATTTTATCTGTAGATTACAATTGGGATTATTCCCATCGTCGAGAAGATTATATGATTCTTCTTTTTCGATTGTTTCGAATGATAGGTTATTCTCTTTTAGTTTTTTCTCTTCGTTGCAAGAGGTTATACACGTAAAAAATAGAATAACTACCATGAGTCTTGAGATATAACTCATATGCATATTATATGAAATTTATTGTTGTTCTGCGGATTCGTTATTACCGCAAATATATTTCTTTATTTTCGCATGGTCTTTTAAAATAGTATAAAATTAATTGTTGACCAAGTTTATGTTGTTATCTTTGTAACGTAATTCACATGAAGAAGTTTATTCAACATATCATCATTTTGTTTCTTGCGGCAACGATTTCATACGCTGGCGCAGGAATTAACATATACAGCTACTGTTGTTCTGATTGTAGTGTATATGGTGCTGATGTTATATTGGCAAACAAGTGTTGTGAAACACACCATCATCATCACGACCATGAAACAATGCCGGGTGAAAATGATGTTTGTCATGATCATGCACAAGATGAGTCTTGTTGCTCACTTGAAAATGTATCATTTGATTGGAGCCAAGTGCTAGCGAGCAATATTTTTATTCAGGCTCCGGTGTTTGTTGCTGGGATTGAAGACTTATTGTCGATTACGCCAACCTCAGGATCTTCTTTTTATTCTGAGTTAAATCCTCATATTTTTAGTGATCCGCCGTTTAATGAACCGCGGACTTATCTTGCCTTTATCCGCGTTTTACTTATTTGATTTATCGATTTTACTTGAATTCATGATTTGAGGTGTATCATTGTGTGATACAGCTTCGACTCGTTATGTGTGTTTAATTAAATCAATAATCAAAGATATAATCAATGAGAACGCTATTTCTTATCATTAATCTATTCATTATAAGTATAACTTTATCTGCCAAAGATCTTGTAAAAGGTGTTGTTTTAGATACTGCCAATGAGCCATTGGTGGGTGCAAATGTAGTATGGGAAGGAACTACGAAAGGTGTAACAACGAATGTAGAAGGTCAATTCGAAATAGAAAAAACAAAGAAGGCAAACAAACTAACAATTTCATATATTGGATATTCTCCGGTAACAATCGAAGTAACGAAAGCGAATGAATCTAGCATAAAAGTAATCATGAAAGATGAAATAGAACTAGATGAAGTCGTGGTTACACAGCGAGCTATCGGGACAATCAGTTCACGAACCAGCGTGTTACAAACGCAAAAGATTACATACGATGAGCTTTGTCGTGCAGCCTGTTGTAATTTGGCAGAAAGTTTTGTGACAAACCCCTCTGTTGATGTATCATATAGCGATGCAGCGACTGGGGCTCGTCAAATTAAATTGTTGGGTCTTTCCGGTACATATGTGCAGATGTTGACAGAGAATTATCCAAATTTTCGTGGTGCTGCAGCCTTATACGGTTTGGATTATGTTCCGGGGCCTTGGATGGAAAGCATTCAAGTGTCAAAAGGAACTTCATCAGTAAAGAACGGTTATGAGGCTTTGGCCGGACAGATCAATGTGGAATACAAGAAACCTCCTACAGCAGATATTTTTTCTGGAAATTTGTTTTTGGCAGATAATGGACGCGTTGAAGTGAATGCGGATGCAGCTGCTCACTTTTCCGATAAGTTGTCGAGTGGTTTGATGATTCATTATTCGAATGAAACCAAATCTCACGATGATAATGAAGATGGTTTTCTCGATACACCAATGAAAGAGCAATATAATATTATGAATCGTTGGTATTATACGAATGGAAAGTTCATGTCTCAGTTTGGTTTAAAGTATTTGCATGAAACCCGTACTTCGGGAGAAGACATTTCACATCATCAATTAGATCGAGATCCTTATCGAATTCATTTAGAGTCGAATCGTGCGGAATTCTTTACTAAAAACGGCTATATATTTGATAAAGCAACCAATGAAAGTCTTGCTCTAATCTTTACAGGCGCTTATCATGAGCAAAAGTCGAAGTATGCGCTTACACCGTATAATGTATATCAAAACAACCTATATGCGAGTTTGATGTACGAAAAAGAATACTCAACAATGCACAAATTAAGTGCAGGATTGAGTATGAATTACGACGACTTTAATGAGAATTTATTACATAATCCTTTCAAGCAATCAGAAGTTGTAACGGGAGCATATGGTGAATATACCTTCAATTGGAATGATAAAGTGATTCTTTTGGCCGGATTGCGAGGCGATTATAGTTCGGTGTATAATTTCTTTGTGACACCACGTATGCACTTGAAGTATAACCCGACATCTTGGTTTAATATTCGAGGCTCAATAGGAATGGGATATCGCACGCCACACGTGTTGGCAGAAAATAACTTCTTGTTGGCAAGTAGCCGTAAGATCATTATCGCAGATAATCTTGATCAAGAGAAAGCTTGGAATACGGGAATTAACTTGTCATTCTATATTCCGATAGCAGGTAAAGATCTTACACTTAATGCAGAATGGTATTATACCGACTTCAAGAATCAGGTCGTAGTAGATATGGATTCTAATCCACACGAAGTAAGTTTTTATAATCTGAAAGGGAAATCTTATTCGCACAACATGCAGGTAGAGGCTACTTATCCTTTCTTTAGAGGTTTTACGCTTACAGCAGCTTATCGCTATACGGATGCAAAAACGAACTACAAAGGCGTGTTGAGAAAAAGACCTTTGGTGAGTGATTACAAAGGGTTGGTAACAGCATCATATCAGACTCCTTTAAAGAAATGGCAATTTGATGCAACTGCTCAGTTTAACGGAGGAGGTCGTATGCCGGAGCCTGATGCCGTGAGCCCTTTGTGGGATACAACGTTTAAGCCATATACAATGCTTAGTGCCCAAGTAACAAAGTATTTCAGAACATGGTCGGTATATGCGGGAGGAGAAAACCTTTTGAATTTTACGCAAAATAATCCTATCATTGCAGCGAACGATCCTTTTGGGGATAACTTTGATAGCTCTATGATTTGGGGACCAGTGCACGGACGTAAGTTTTACATCGGTGTTCGATTTAATATTAGTAGAGATTAATTTACTCACACTATAAACAATAAATAAGTTATGAAGAAACATTTAGTAATGTTGATGAGCTGCCTTATGATGTTGGCAGTATCTGTATCTGCGTATGCGGAAAAGAAAAACGGAAAAGAGACGGTTGAGTTTTTTATTGAAGAGCTTGATTGTCCGTCTTGTGTAAAGAAAATTGAGAAGAATATTGCGTTTGAGAAAGGAGTAACAGACATCAAGTGTGACTTGAAAGCTCGCACTGTAGATGTAACCTTTAAAACCGATAAAACAAGCAAAGCAAAATTGATTTCGGCTTTTAAGAAGCTTGAGTTGCCTGCTGTAGAAGTTGATAAAGATGCAACATGTGCACGTCCGGCAGAGAAAGCAACCTGTTGTCCGGGTCATGATCATAAAGAAGATACATCTAAAACCAAGAAAGAACACAAACATTGATCTTCTATGATTTTAGTCTTTCAGAGTCGTAAATGTTAAGATGTAGGATTCTGATGAACAATATTGTGCATTTTAAAAACAACATTGTATATTTGCTATCCCCGATATGCTGGTGCGTATCGGGGATTTTTTTCGTTTATGAAAAAAGTTAGAACAATATGCAGCATATTGTTTAGTGAATTCATCTATAATATATAACCTTTACTTTAGGTACCTAATTTAACTGAATGACTGAAGCACAACTGATAGAGGGTTGCAAGAAAGGGGACCGAAAGTCCCAAAAGAAGCTTTATGATACCTATGCCGCTAAAATGATGGCTGTTTGTTTTCGCTATACTGGCGATAAAGAAGCAGCTAGAGATATGCTGCAAGATGGTTTTATAAAGGTTTTCTTGAATCTTGAATCCTATGCAGGTATCGGTTCATTCGAAGGGTGGATGAGACGCGTTTTTATTAATTGCTGTTTGGAGATCTTAAGAAAGAACGATCCATTGAGGGAATCTGAAGATTTGGAGACAACCTATCATTTACATGATGTTCAAGCTTCAGTCTTAGAAGAGATTTCAGCTAAAGAAATTTTAGGCTTGGTTAGTGAGTTGCCTGCGGGTTTTCGCACAGTATTTAATTTATTCGCAATAGAAGGATATTCTCATAAAGAGATCGGAGAAATGCTTGAGATTACTGAAAGTACGTCTCGTTCTCAGTTTACAAGAGCAAAGCAAGTCTTGCAAAAGAGAGTTGCCGAGCTTTATCAAAGCACAGAAACTTAACTTAACATCAGAACTTTACGATTTTGAATTATTTATAAAAGATGAAGGACGATCAGTTTAATGATATATTTAAAACTAAATTGGAGAACTTCGAAATGGATGATTTTCCAATTGACGGATGGGAACAAATAGAAACTAAGTTGCCTAAAGGTAACGTACGTTCTGTTTGGTTTACACCTATGCGTATTGCTGCAGCTTTACTTATTGGAGTTTTAGTTACAGCTTCAGTCTTTTATCTACACAATACAACACAACCAACAACAAGTTCAGCTTTACTTGTTGCAGCAGCAGATAGTGATGCTTTTGCAGATACAGAAGAGTCTCTATTAGAAGCGTCTATTTCTACAGATACTCAAAATGACGTTCCATCAAGCGCCTCGGTAAAAGCTATTGTTGCTAAAGTAGATCAAATGCATCAGCCGGCAAAGAAATCAGACGTAATGTTGGCTGTTACAGAAGAAAAGCAAACAGCAAAAAACATTCAGATTGCACAAAGTGAGAGTATGCAGGTAGAAGAAACTTTATCTGAAACGGAAATAGATGCGTTGAATGATCAGGTTTCGAAAAAGCCAAGAAGTGAGTCTAATGAGCGTGCTTACACAAAATCATTACGTTCTAAGGATGAATCAAGAACATTGTCCTATCATACTTCGAGTCGCAAAATAGATGATAAAAAGTGGGGCTTTGGATGTGGAGCCGGTGCTTTTGCCAGTCAATCGGGAAGTAGTTTAGGTATGTATACATTCAAGAATAGTAGACATGCAGATAAGAATCTGATGTTGATGAATGCAGCATCCTTTTCAAATCAGATACCTCGTAGTGAGATTGATCATCATACCCCATTATCGGTAGGATTATCAGTTAGTAGACGATTAAATGATCGTTTTGCTTTGCAAAGTGGATTGGTTTATTCATATTTAGCCTCTGATTGGAAAACCAATGGAGTACACCATACCAAGACCAAACAAAGTTTGCATTTTATCGGAGTGCCTATTTCTGTGGTTTATAAAATTGCTGAATGGAACAAGTTCCTTCTTTATGCATCTGCCGGAGGTATGTGTGAGTTGAATGTAAAAGGAAATTTGCGCTATAAATACTATAATAATGAAGAGTTGCTGTCGGAAACAAATGAAGGCGTTAGAATGGCAGAACCTTATTGGTCTGTGAATGCTAAAGCCGGCGTTAGCTACCCTCTGGTAAAGTTTGTAAGCTTATATGTAGAAGCTGGAGCTGACTATTACTTTAAGAATAATAGCGACATTGAAACGATTAGAACAGAAAAACCAGCCAATTTTGATTTTCAATTCGGATTGCGTTTTGGTTTGTAATTTAATACCATAAGAACTAATAATTAATAACTAGAAAGATGAAAACGATTAATGCTTATTTGTCAGTTGCTATGGCAACACTATCCCTTTCATTGACTTCTTGTCTTGGAAACGGAAAAAATGAAATTTCTCTGCCACAGCAGGCATGTGTGATTGTAAATGATCCTACAACTTTCCAAAAAGTTGCACAGATTCAAGGGGGAACACTTCTTACATCAACAGCACTTAATAATCAGCCTAGTATTGTAGAAGGATCTTGCTGGTTGTTTGATATTACTGTGAATTTTGACGATCAACCGCAGGGAGCTAAAGCCTTAACTGCAACGATGACACAACCAATCTATGTTGAAGATAAACAAATGTATAACGGCGATAGTACAGGTACCGGTGGTTATAACCAAATAATCTCAGATGCTGTAGCTTATCAATATATTAAGACAGAAAATAAAGGTGATATGCTTTTTGTTGTAGCTCGTAGCAAAGAGGCTCAAAAACAAGTAAACGAGTATGAGCTTATCTTTGATCAAAGCTCAGAAGGCACCGATGTAGGTGGATATAAAGTCTTTAATATGTACTTGCGTTCTCGCGTTAAAACACAAGGCGAGCCTAATGATCTTTTAGTAGAAAAAGGTACACCTGCAGCTTTCAATATCTCATCGTTTATGCGAACAAAAGGAGAAGCTTTGCAAGCAGAAGGGCATGAGCTAATCGGTGTTCGCTTGTTGTATGTAAACAAAACAGATACATTAGCAGATGGTACAGTTAATTATCTGTTTACAGCTCCGTCAAATGTTCAATATAAACTTATTCCTCTTCCTAAAAAAGAAGAAAAATAAGAATTTACTTTTCTGATAATAATAACTTCTGTTGTTATGACGAAAGATTTTTCGGAATAAGAAGTTTGTTTAAAGTCCTTTCGGTGATGAAGCTTGATTGCTTTCCGAAAGGACTTTTTTGTAAAGTAGTCTGTGTTATCTGTTTTTGATGCAATTTGTATTTATTATAAATATGAAGTTTGTTTTGTTGTTGTAGCTGCTTATCTTTGAACAACTGTTTTAGTTTATCTGTTTTCTAAAAGAAAATTAGGAGATCAGTCAATTAATAATTAACTAATAATATACTACGATTATGGCAATAAATAAGGTTTGGATCGAAGAAGGATGCATCAGCTGTGGTAACTGTGAAGCAATTTGTCCGGAAGTATTTCAAGTAAATGATGTATCTGAAGTGCAGGATGTTGACTTCAATGCATACGAAGATCAAATCAAGGAAGCTGCAGAGAGCTGTCCTGTAGATGTAATTCGTTACGAATAATAGCTTTATAATAGTTAGAAAAAAACGGTGCTCAGATAATCTGGGTGCCGTTTTTTTGTTTTACACAACAAATACACACTTTAGTGTGTTGTTTGGCATTCTTCTTTCGGTGATCTTTGCACTCGATAAATAAAGATAACCAATGCAAAAGCGATATAATAGAAATAGGATCTATTTGTCTGACGAGAATCAGAAGCAAATACAAGACTTTAAGATTTTGCTCGGCGGAGCAGGAATTGGAAGTGTTGTTGCCGAATGCGCATTGAGATTAGGGTTTGAGAACATTACGATCGTAGACGGAGATGTTGTCGAAGAGTCGAATCTAAACAGGCAAGATTATGAAATGTCTGATTTGGGTAGATCTAAGGCAGAAGCATTGAAGGATCGATTGCTGCGGATTAATCCGGAAGCAAATATTCGGGCAATTCATGCATTCTTGGATGAAAAGAATATGACAGATATTGTGCCGGGACATGATGTGGCAATCAACGCGCTGGACTTTAAAGACAGAGTGCCTTTCGAGTTTGATAAGCTATTGGCAAAAGAAGGTGTTGCTGTAATTCATCCGTACAATATCGGGTTTGGAGGTTTGGCAATTGTGGTAAAACCTGAAAGTAGCTCTTTGAATGAGATATCAGACAAAGCGTTAGGCTTTGAAAAGAAAGTAGTAGAATACGTATCCGATTATTTTAAGTATTGGGCAGCCCCAAAACTTTGGATTGAGAACGTACTACGAGCATACGAGCGTGAAGAAGGAGCTTTGCCCCCGCCACAGTTACCCATTGCTTCATGGATCGTAGGCGGAATGTGTACAGATATTCTGTTCAGACTTGCCACCGGCAAGTTTGTAAAGACATTCCCCAAGTTTTATTATTACTCGGCGGGAGATGATTTATGTTAAGGGTTCAGATTAGTTTGTGCAGAGTCACATAGGCTATAGCTTCAGAAATATTTCCGACGTTTAATTTCTGAAATAAAGTTTTGCGATAGCCTTTTACAGTGTCTACTGCCTTATTCATGCGCTGCGCTATTTCTTGAAGGGAGTAGCCCTGATTCGCGAGACGGATTACTGTCTTCTCGGTTTCGGTAAGCGTGTATTGTTTTTCTTCATTCCATCGTTTTCCAATTAGACTGTACGTCCACTTGAGCGGGTGGCCTTTGCACGTGATGTGTATATCGCCAACCCCAGAGTTGGACGCGAGAGAAACGGCACAGAGACCAAGCCAGATTTTGCCGTCCGGTGCTAACTTAAGAGGAGTAAGTTTCTGATTAACGAGAACTTTTTCTTGAGTTTGACTGTGTATGAGATGAAAGTTATAAGAGATTGTATAGAACGTTCGTTCTTCGATACTGATGTTTTCAAAAAAGCTGAAACCGGCTTGATTGATTTCGAGAAGTAAGCTAAGGTCTTCCTTTGCTACATGTTTGAAATAAAAGTCATACCCTAAAGCTTTGACCTCTTCGACCGACAATCCGCAAAGAAACAAAGGATTGTCCGAAACGTACAAAAAGTTACGTTTATAGTAGTCGATAATGTATACTGAATGGTATGTTGTTCGGGCATAAGCCTCAATAGCTTCAAGATAAGGAGTTACTTGAGAATAAGCTTTGTCAGGCATTGTAAACAAGCTGTTCTGTTTGATGAAAAAGGCTGATTTGCTTGTGTTTTGCTGTTGACCTGAAAGTATATGCATGGCGTTAGGTGCGTTTATTTATCTTGACTGATAGATGGTTATGTGATAATGATACTGCAATAAAACAATGCAGAAGCGTATAATTACTAATATTATGGACAAATATATTACAAGAATAGGGAATTTTAGCTTTTGGAAGCTATCAAAAGAAAATCTTTTTTCGTTGGCCGAGTTTGTTGTAAAAGAGAATTACACACATCATGGAGTAGGAGTGAGCACAGCCGAAGAGATACGTGCAGAGGTTGAGATGGTGTATTTTGAAGAGTGCATGAACTATGATAATTCGGCTATTATAGTAGCAAAAGATGAAAAAGAGACTATTGTGGGAACCATACGTGTTATGAAATGGAATGGTTGCACACAGTTGCCGCTGACCAAGATGTTTGGAGACGAATTGCTTCAACAAGAAGATTTGAATCTGAATGCTTACGAGCACAAATGGCATATCGGGCGTTTTGCCGTGAAAAAAGACATACAAGACGGAAAGCAATCAATGACTCTGTTTAGGATATTAATGGTGTATGCCATAAGTCCGATATTCAGATACAACGACGGGGTGTTGTTTGCCGAGTGCGATAAAAAGCTTCTAAGGGTAATGCGGTTGATGCGTATTGAGGCGCACAACATGCATGACGGGATATACTATTTGGGATCGGAAACGATACCGGTATATATAACCCGAAGCGGACTGACATCTTTCTTACTGTCAAATGTTGCTTTGACACTTAATATTGATGTTGAGTCAGGCTATGAAAAGCAATATCAGGCAAAGGACTCCGAGAGTCGGACCGTAAAACAAGACAAAGCTTATATGCAGGCGGCGATGGTATCATGATTACACTTCGCACGATGCGGTAAGCGCGTGGTTAAGATGTTTTCAAACCATATATATATCATTGCCAAGAGCAATTAAAAAATAACACGAAATGAAGCAGTTGTATGCAAGTACACATTTGATCCGACTTGTTCGGTGCTGTGCTTTCTTAACAAACTTGTGTTAGCAGATTAAAAGAGAAATAAACCATTGCATTAACCGGACGAGGATGTCAGTACAAGTTCCTCTTCCGGTTTTTGTATTCTATATACTACAGAAGCTTACTTTGGAAGTGAGTGTTTAAACACCAGTTCGTGAATTTTGCCGACACAAAATCCTTTTTTTGTCATAAACTAATGTTTTTTTTATACTTTTGTGCCTATTAGAAACTGAATTATCAAAATATTAATAAAGTATGAAACCTACATTGTTTGTATTGGCTGCCGGTATGGGTAGCCGTTATGGCGGTCTTAAACAAATGGACGGACTAGGTCCTAACGGAGAAACTATTATGGACTACTCTATCTATGATGCTGTAAGAGCAGGATTTGGTAAAGTAGTATTCGTTATTCGCCACAGCTTCGAAGAAGACTTCCGCGGCAAAATCATCTCAAAATACGAAAATATTATTCCGGTAGAAGTAGTATTCCAAGAATTGGATTACCTACCAGAAGGTATCGTATTGAACCCGGAGCGCGTAAAACCTTGGGGTACAAACCATGCAGTTTTGATGGGTAAAGATGTTATCAAGGAACCATTTGCGGTAATTAATGCTGACGACTTCTATGGTAAAGAAAGCTACCAAATCCTTGCAGACTATCTTACAAAACTAAATGGTCAAATGAACGACTACTGTATGGTAGGTTATCGTTTGGGCAATACATTGAGCGAAAGCGGTGCTGTAGCACGTGGTGTTTGCGAAACAAACGAAGAAGGTTACCTTACAGGTGTAGTTGAGCGCACACACATTGAGCGTGTCGATGGCAAAATCATGTTTAAAGACGAAGAAGGTCAGTTTGTAGAAGTTGCAGACAACACACCTGTTTCAATGAACATGTGGGGCTTCACTCCAGACTATTTTAAATATTCTGAAGACTTCTTCATTCAGTTCTTGAAAGAGAATGCAGACAACATCAAAGCAGAATACTTCATTCCTTTGATGGTAAACCACTTGATTACAAAAGATCAAGCTAAATGTAGAGTATTAGATACTCCATCAAAATGGTTCGGTGTAACATATGCTGCAGACCGTGATGGTGTAGTTGCTAAAATCAACGCATTGGTTGAAGCTGGCGAATATCCTGCAAAACTTTTCTAATCTGAAGTAAAGCAATTTACCATACGATATACTAAAAAGAGTATTTTGACCTAGTGTCGGAATGCTCTTTTTTTGTTTCTTTTTCGATATACCCACAACAAATCTATCCGAAACACGATATAGTAATAAGCAACTGTTGTAGAGTTGATAAAATCACTACATTTGCATATTAAATTCTTGGCATTATCATGAAGCAAATTATTGTTTTTGTTTTGTTTATGTTGGCTGCCACCACGATGAAGGCAGCAGAAGAGTCTTTTTCTTTGACTCGAGACAATGGTGCATTAAAGGGAACAATGGTGATTCCCGAAGATTTCGATTTTGGTCCGGTTGCCTTGCTTATACCCGGTATGGGAGCTATGGATCGTGACGGAAATTTGCCCGATAACTTAAACTATTCCTTGAAAGTATTGGCCGATGAGCTAGCCAAAAACGGAATTGCAAGCTTGCGCTATGACAAGCGCGGAGTAGGAGAGAGCAAAGAGTTGGCTCCAACTCCCGAAGCGTTGAATTTCGACGATTATGTACTCGATGCGAAAGCATTGATCGATTCGCTTACAGCCTCAAAACAGTTTGCCCAGATCTTTGTGATCGGATACAGCGAAGGATCGTTGGTGGGGATGATTGCAAGTCAGAACAATCCCGATGTAAGCGGTTTCGTATCCATTGATGGAGCAGGACGTCCGGCCGATCAAATCTTAAAACTTCAACTAGCGAATAAGGTTGAGGAAGTAACGAGGAAGAAAAAGTCGATAGGAGGTTTGGTGGCAGGAGCAAAGAATCTTGTAAAACAAATCGACACGTTGTCTATCGAAGATGTAGGAGATCAGTTAAATACCAAGCTGGTAAACGAAGTCGACAAGCAAAAGGCTCAAGCAAAAGCTAAAATAGACTCGAAAGTAAACGACGCTGTAAATACGGCAACTCACACAGCCGATTTGCTGGTACAAGGCAAGACAACCGAAGCGCTTACACCAATTGCGCAAAGCATGGTGCGATCGGCCATGAAGCCTTACTTCTTGTCTTGGATCAAATACGACCCGCAAGCGGAGATTAAGAAACTAGATATGCCAACTTTGATCGTACAAACAAAGGTTTGCAATATGGTTTCCGATAAAGATGCCGAGATGTTGTCGATCGGAAACCCGTATGCGTCCAAGTTAATTCTCAACAGTGCAAACTTTGTTGTCAAAGAAGCTACGGGAGTTGATGTGTTGGAGCAAACCAAAAAGAACGAGATCCCGGTGCTTGCCGTAAACGACGACTTGGTAAAAGGATTGGTTGATTTTATCATTCCTTCGTAACAAGACCGATCACTCTTTTTGTGGTTCTTGTCAAAAAGATCCCTGGATGATACGGCTTATTGTAAATAACAATAAGAAAATCCTAATAAAGAAGCGTTGTGATGTGTGTAGGGTATACACGTTGCAACGCTTTTCTTAACTCGCTTACGTTGTCTTGCGAAGCAATGACTGTATAATCGGCGGCAAATAACAGCGTCAGAGAGAAACAACGCTCATCAAGTACGATTTCTATCGAAAACGTCTTCAATGAAAACAGAAAAGTGTTTTCGTCGAAGACGTTTTTGCGTTTTCATTGAAGACGATTTGCCATTATCGTTACATTGTGAGAGGCTATTTGCGGGATTGTGCGTTCGTGCTGTAAGAACCTAATGAGGTTTTCGAGCAAACCATGCATGCTTTTTGGAAAAACCAAATAAAGTTTTTGCAAGAACCTTGCATGCTTTTTGCCCCAATGAAGTGGCATGCATATAAAAAGGAAGTAATAGATCTCACACGCAGACCTTTCTAAAAAGTAGCAAAACAGCTACTTACTGTATTTTGAGGTGTTTGGTCTTTGTTGGGATGAAGCGACAGCGGGTCATGTAAGCTCTCGTCGTTCTTTAAATAAGCTTGTTTACAGCCATGTATTTCCAAAGAGCGGCGGCATGAAGCGACTGCTTTATCTTGTCGTCAAATAACAACTGTTTTACCTCTTCCAAGTCAAGTTCTACTACCTCCAAGTCTTCGGCGGCATCGAGATGTTGCTCGCTTATTTTCTCTACATCGGTAGCCAAAAACGAGTAGCATAGGTTGGTATGTGTACTCGGATTGGCCGATAGTACCGACCATTGTTCCCAATTACCATCGCCATAACCGGTTTCTTCGAGCAATTCTCTTTGTGCCGTTTCCAGAGGCGACAGGTCTGTCGCGTCGCATACACCGGCCGTCAACTCGTAGAAGTATTGTTGCAAACCGTGTCTGTATTGATAAATGAAAAGAAACTTACCCGCTTTGGTGATGGCGATCACATTGATCCAATTCGGATACTCCAAAATATAGTAATCGGGAATGATGGCTCCGTTCGAAACCTTAACAGAGTCCCGTCTCAGTGTACACCATGGTTCGTTGTGCAGGTAGTCGGAGGAAAGTACCTCCCACAGCTTCGGTTCTTTTTTCATATCTGATGTTTTTTAAATGACTTCGAAAGCGTGGTCGCCACGCCAATGCTGTTTGATATACTCAACCTTTTCGTCTTCTGTTACGATGAAGTCGATTTCTGACAACGAGGCAACGTGAAAATTTCTTGCCGTATCTAGCTTGTTGGCATTGGCAAGTACAACTCGCTTTTTTCCGCGCTCAATCATGCAATGTTTGATCATAGCCTCTTCGCGGTCGGAAGTTGTCAATCCTTTTTTCGGATGAATATCACTTATTCCAATGATAACCCAATCTGCCGTGATTGTTTGTAGCATTTGGTATACAGAGATGCCTACGGTAACTTGAGAGGGTGCGAAGACTTTGCCTCCCAAAAGAATCAAATCGATTTTCGGGTTGTTCGAAAGTTCGGTAGCGATAGGTAGGCAATTCGTATATACGGTAAAGCATTTGTCTTTGGGCAACTGCTTGGCCACTTCGAGGTTTGTAGTACCGCCATCGATCAAGATAACATCTCCTTCTTTAAATAAGGTAACCAGTTTGGCTGCCATTTGTTGCTTTAAGGTGGTTTCCGTATGTAAGCGTTCGGTAAACTGAATGGAGATTTCCGATTTGGCAATGGCACCGCCATGAACCTTGGTGAGCAGCCCTTCGTTTTCGAGTTCGACCAGATCTCTTCTCAAGGTGTCGTCGGAGACGCCAAGTGCTTTGCTCATGTCGGTAATACTAATGCGGCCACCTTTGCATATTTGGTCGATGAGGTATTGTTGTCGTTCTTTTTTCAGCATGATCGGGTTCTTAAAAGTTGCATAACTGCGCAAATATAGATACGTTAGAATGATAAATCAATTTTGATTGAGGAATTTTATGCGGTTTTGCGGTATTTTGATCGTTTTCGTTTCTCGCTTCTTTTTTACCGCAAGATGGGTTTAAATCCCGCATCGGCTTGATGTTTTTCAGTTGGAGTTTTCGGTTTTATATACAGTTAATAGATTGTAAAAATGAAGTACAAACATGTTATTTTTGATGTTGACGGAACACTACTCGATAGCGAGTTTGCCGTGTTGAGTGCATGGCGTGATACGCTGGAAGAACTGCAAAACAAGGTGTATTCGGAAGATGAGCTTTTGTTTACATTGGGGATTCCCGGTGAGGTTACGTTGGCTAGATTGGGCGTAGCAGATGTAGATGCCGGTTATAAATTGTGGTGGCGTTACTTTGCAAAGTATACGGCTTCGATACAACTGTTCGAGTCTGTTGTGCCAATGCTGGAGGAGTTGCGCTCGAAAGGATACAAGTTGGGGATTGTGACTTCAAAGCCTCGCAGCGAGTTTGACACAGATAAAGAATTGTTGCGTATCACCAAACTGCTTGGTACGATTATTTGTGTGGAAGACTCGGAGCGACCAAAGCCGTATGCCGATCCCATCTTGAAGTATATGGAGCTAGAAGGAATTACAGCGAAGGATGCAATCTACATTGGTGATTCCGTATACGATTACCAGTGTGCGCGAAGTGCCGGGGTCGACTTTGGCCTTGCTGCGTGGGGAAAGTCTTTTGCGCAAGATATTGACGCAAACTTTACGCTGAAACACCCCAAAGAGGTACTCGAGGTAGTTGTTTCTGCTACGCGTTGAGATGTGATGAAAAATGCCTCGCTACGTTTCGGTTGTCGAAGCGTAGCGAGGCATGCTTGTTTTAGCCGCAGTGTTATCGTTTGCCGAGGTCGTCGTAAAGCGACTGTACAAATGCTTTTACTTTGTCGGCATATTGCGGAGTAGTTTCTGTGTCTTGAGCAAGTTGTATCGTTTTCGAGTCGGCATCGAATACCACGTTTTGCGTAGAGTCGAGGATGCCGAAGCCGTTGCTGAAACTGTAATAGGCGAATTGAGGAGCTTCGGGATTCATCATGTTTTTGCTGAATTCAAACTCACTGTAATCGATATCCATTTGTCCCAAAAGGGTGGCTGCAAGGTCGATCTGCGAACCGTAACGTTCTATTGTTTTTGGTTGTTCGATAGCTCCACCTGCCCAAATCATCGGGATGTGATAGCGGGCAGGCGTGTAGTTGTCGAGCGTGTCAGGATATCTGAATCCGTGATCCGATACAAAGATCAGCAAGGAGTTGTCCCATTTGCCCGAAGCTTTGAGGGAGTCGGTAAATACACCGATGCAACTATCGGCAAACGCTACAGTGTTGAGATACGGATTTTCAAACTTATGGTACGGAACCTCAAAGGGTTCGTGACTACTCAATGTAAGGAACGTTCTGAACACCGGCATGCTGCTTGTGTCTTGCATCACGTCGTTGTACAACCACTTGAAGGTGACATCATCGTTTGCTCCCCACTTCGAAAGCTTGTCTGACAGTGGAAAGTTTGCATCGCTAATGATGCGTTCGTAACCACCTGCCCTGAAGTGCGACTGCATGTTGGTAAAGTTGATGTCGCCACCATAAAGAAACTCCGATCGATATCCGTTCTTATTGAGCGAGCGGGCTAGGGAAGGGAGCGACTGGCTCTTGGCCGGGTACTTCATAATCGAGGTAGACGGTTGAGCCGGGTAGCCGTTGATGACAGAAACCAAACCGCGGTCGGTTCTGAACGTATTGGTGTAGAAGTTTTCAAACAGGATGCCTTCTTTGCTCAGCTTGTCGAGGTTGGGTGTAATGTCCGGAGTACCACCAAGTGCTTCAACGGCATTGGCCGAGAAGCTTTCGAGGATGATCAAATAGATGTCAGGGCGTTTGTTGCGAAGCAGCGTGTGAGCCGAATCGGGACTAAAAGTGCCGTTGTGCTTTTCGAGCATCTCGGCAAAGAGCGTTTCGCGAGTGCCTTCTTCGAGGTAGTCATACATCTTGTCAAAAGCCTTTTGTTTCGAGATTGACGAAAGCAGACTGAAGGCCGGGTTGATGGCTGCATGATTGAAGAAGAGGTTCGGACTGTAATACACCATACCTACATTGGCTGTAGAAACGGTAACGCCGCCGCGAATTGCAATAAACAATACTCCGCCCAGCAGAAGTGCAACAGGAGTGGTTGTTATCGGGTTGCATCGCGACGTATAACTAGTATTTGTCGATAGTACGAATCGTTGCAACCATTTATACGCTACCCATCCGTAGAGTACACCTATCAAAACTTGTCTTAGAATCACCCAAATGTTGGTGGATGCCATGGCTAGTTTCGGATTAGTGAGGTAGAATAGAGGCGTTGCATCCAATCGGAATCCCCAAAAACCGTATAGTTCGAGATCGACCGAAAAGATCACCGCCAAAAGTGCACATATAACGATGAGGTAGTATTTGAGGATGGTATTGAACAGTTTTGTAGGCCGGAAGATCGAAACAAGCATCATCAGCAGTGGAAGTGCGGTAATGTATCCCGCTACGGTAAGGTCGAGCGGAAGTCCGTGCCAAATGACATCGATAAAATCACGGAAGCCCATTTGCTGCGTTTCGCTGCGATTAAACAACATAAACAGCGGCTTCTGAATGATTAGAAGCGGCAAAAGTGATAAAAACAACTTGATAGGTAGTGCTATTTTCTTAATCATAACTTGATTGTTCGATTGCGCAAAGCAGTTTTGAGGCGTCAAAGTTACGAAACAAAAAATGAAAAACCCTGCTTTGCAAGGTTGCGTATTGTAAAGCAACCGGCAAAGCAGGGTAAATATTGTGAAACCAATAAGGTGTTTGTTACTTTTTGTACATCTTTTCGCGAAGTGCTTTCACGTTTTCGTCAGTGATGTAATCATCGTAATCCATCATCTTGTCGATGATTCCGTTTGGAGTAAGCTCGATGATACGGTTACACACGGTTTGGATAAACTCGTGGTCATGCGACGTCATCAAGATGTTTCCTTTGAAAGTCTTCAACGTGTTGTTGAATGCCTGGATCGACTCAAGGTCAAGGTGGTTGGTTGGCGAGTCAAGTACCATTGTGTTGGCATTGCGAAGCATCATACGAGCAATCATACAACGCATTTTCTCACCCCCTGAAAGCACGCTTACTTTCTTAAGAACCTCTTCGCCCGAGAACAACATCTTACCAAGGAATCCTTTTAGGTAAACCTCGTTGGTGTCGTCAGAGAACTGAGCCAACCAGTCTACAAGGTTCATTTCCGAGTTGAAGTACTGCGAGTTGTCAAGTGGCAAATAAGCAGTTGTGATGGTTTGTCCCCATTCAAATGTACCTTCGTCAGCTTTATCTTCGTCATTGATAATGTCGAAGAATGCTGTCATAGCACGAGGATCTTTCGAGATGAAAACAACTTTGTCTTCTTTCTCTATGTTGAAGTTTACGTCTTTAAATAGAAGTTCGCCTTCAATGCTCTTAGAAAGACCTTTTACCTCAAGGATTCTGTTACCCGGCTCTCTGGTCGGCGTAAAGATAATTCCCGGATAACGACGTGAAGAAGGCTTGATCTCTTCCACGTTAAGCTTCTCAAGCATTTTTTTACGAGAAGTAGTTTGCTTCGATTTCGCAACGTTGGCGCTGAATCGTTGGATAAACTCCATAAGCTCTTTTTTCTTCTCTTCTGCTTTCTTGTTTTGGTTTTGTTGCTGGCGAAGGGCAAGCTGGCTCGATTCGTACCAGAAGCTATAGTTACCTGCAAACTGTTGTACTTTGCCGTAGTCGATGTCTACAGTGTGCGTACATACCGAGTCAAGGAAGTGACGGTCGTGCGATACAACTAATACTGTATTTTCAAAGTTTGCAAGGTAGTTTTCAAGCCACATTACGGTTTCGATATCCAAGTCATTGGTAGGCTCATCGAGAAGAAGGTTGTCTGGTTGTCCGAAAAGAGCTTGTGCCAAAAGTACACGAACCTTTTCCTTACCACTCAAGTCTTTCATTGTAGCGTAGTGCAATTCTTCTTTTACACCTAGTCCGCTAAGAAGATTTGCTGCGTCGCTTTCTGCATTCCAGCCTTCCATCTCCGCAAATTTTTCTTCAAGCTCAGATACTCTGATACCATCTTCATCACTGAAATCCGGTTTAGCATAAAGGGCATCTTTTTCTTGCATAATATCCCAAAGGATAGAATGTCCCATCAAAACTGCGTCCATTACAGTGTGCTCATCAAAAGCAAAGTGGTCCTGGCTAAGTACCGAAAGGCGTTCGCCCGGGCCCAGTGTTACTGTTCCGCGAGTTGGGTCAAGTTGTTTGCTTACGATACGAAGGAAAGTTGATTTTCCTGCACCGTTTGCCCCGATGATACCATAACAGTTGCCGGGAGTGAATTTAAGATTTACGTCTTGGAATAATGTACGTTTACCGAATTGAACTTCGAGATTGTTTACAGTAATCATATTTCGTTTTTTATCAATGCTAATTAAATGTACTTTGTGAAAGTAGTGCGATTGCAAATTCGGGTGCAAAGGTAGTAAAAAAAGGTAAGAGTATGAAACTGTTATTATTCTTTGGCACAAAGATCAAATAATTGAGCTTTTTTGTATTGATAGTGCTGTAATTTGTAATAGGATTTATTAATTTTGCATGCCAAACACATATAATACGAATCTAAATGTCGGGAACAAAAAGAATTAAAAATGCGTTGGTGTCTGTTTTTCATAAAGACGGACTGGATGAAATCCTTAAAAAGCTACATGCTGAGGGAGTTAGTTTTCTTTCAACCGGAGGCACACAAGAGTTTATCGAATCTTTAGGCTTGCCATGCAAAGCAGTAGAAGACCTTACAGGTTACCCTTCAATCTTGGGTGGTCGCGTAAAAACACTTCACCCGAAAGTATTCGGAGGTATTCTTTGCAGAAGAGAGAATGAAGGCGATATTCAGCAAATCGAACAATATGAGATTCCTGAAATCGATCTTGTAATCGTAGATTTGTATCCGTTTGAACAAACGGTAGCTTCGGGAGCAGAGGAAGCTGCTATTATCGAGAAAATCGATATAGGTGGTATCTCTTTGATTCGTGGTGCTGCTAAAAACTTCAAGGATGTTGTTATCGTAGCTTCTAAAGGTCAGTATCAGCCATTGTTGGAGATCCTTAACGAAAAAGGAGCCGAAACATCGCTAGATGATCGTAAATGGTTCGCGAAAGAAGCATTTGGTGTGTCATCGGCATATGATAGCGCTATTTTTAACTACTTCGATGCTGAAGAAAACTCTGCACTTCGTATCACAGCGAATGATGCAAAAGTACTTCGTTATGGTGAGAACCCTCATCAAAAAGGAGTATTTTACGGTAAGTTTGAAGAGATGTTTGATCAATTGCAAGGCAAAGAA
Organism: Tannerellaceae bacterium; assembly: GCA_051656605.1. Taxonomy (GTDB): domain Bacteria; phylum Bacteroidota; class Bacteroidia; order Bacteroidales; family CAMTPD01; genus UBA12018. The sequence continues at coordinate 44,041 of JBOGCF010000015.1, forward strand.
ATTTCATACAATAACTTGTTGGATATTGATGCTGCTGTGGCTTTGATCAGCGAATTTGAAGAACTTACTTTCGCGGTATTGAAACACAACAACGCTTGTGGTATTGCTTCTCGTCCTACAGTGCTTGAGGCTTGGAATGCTGCTCTTGCAGGTGACCCGGTTTCTGCTTTCGGCGGAATTCTTGTTACAAACGCAAAAGTAGATAAAGCTGCTGCTGAAGAAATCAATAAGATCTTCTTTGAAGTAATTATTGCTCCTGCATACGATGAAGATGCATTGGAGGTTCTTAAGCAAAAGAAAAATAGAATCATTTTGATTCAAAAGCCTGTAGAAACATCAAAGGTTCAGTTCCGTTCGTTGCTTAACGGTGTGTTGGTGCAAGATAAAGATCTTAGTACACATACAGTAGAGGATCTTAAAGTTGTTACAACGAAAGCTCCTTCTACAACAGAGGTGGAAGATCTTTTGTTTGCAAACAAATTGGTAAAACATACCAAATCAAATGCTATCATTTTAGCTAAAAACAAACAGCTTTGCGCAAGCGGTGTAGGTCAAACTTCACGTGTTGATGCGCTTAAGCAGGCAATTGAAAAGGCCGGTGCGTTTGGGTTTGATTTGCACGGAGCAGTAATGGCTTCGGATGCTTTCTTCCCATTCCCTGACTGTGTTGAGATTGCTGATAATGCCGGTATTACCGCTGTTGTTCAGCCTGGCGGCTCTATCAAAGATAATCTTTCAGTAGACTACTGCGATGAGCATGGTTTAGCAATGGTGATGACTGGTGTTCGTCATTTTAAACACTAAACTTAAAAAAATCTACTTAAATGGGATTGTTCTCTTTTACACAAGAAATAGCCATTGACTTAGGTACCGCAAATACAATCATTATCTCAGGAGGTAAAATTGTAATTGATGAACCGTCGGTGGTAGCCCTTGACCGAAGAACCGATAAATTGTTGGCTGTTGGAGACAAGGCTCGTCAAATGCACGGGAAAACGCACGAGAATATTCGCACGATCCGTCCGCTTCGTGACGGGGTGATTGCAGACTTCTATGCGGCAGAACAGATGATGCGTGGGATGATTAAGATGATTAATCAGCGTAAACCTTGGTTTTCACCTTCATTGCGTATTGTTGTATGTATTCCTTCGGGAAGTACAGAGGTTGAGATTCGTGCCGTACGTGACTCTGCCGAGCATGCCGGTGGTCGCGATGTGTATATGATTTATGAACCAATGGCTGCGGCAATTGGTATCGGTATCGATGTAGAGGCTCCGGAAGGTAATATGATTGTAGATATAGGTGGTGGTACTACTGAAATTGCGGTTATCTCGCTTGGTGGTATCGTATCTAATAAGTCTATTCGCATTGCCGGTGACGACTTTACGGATGATATCAAAGAGTATATGCGTCGTCAGCATAATGTAAAAGTTGGAGAACGCACGGCAGAGATGATTAAGATCAATGTAGGTTCAGCGCTTACATTCCTTGATAATCCGCCTGAAGATTACATTGTGCATGGTCCTAATCAAATGACTGCTCTTCCTATGGAAGTGCCTGTTTCTTATCAAGAGGTAGCCCATTGTTTGGATAAATCGGTTTCAAAGATCGAAGCTGCGGTATTAAGTGCACTAGAGCAAACTCCGCCGGAGTTGTATGCTGATATTGTACGTAATGGTATTTATCTTGCCGGTGGTGGAGCATTGCTTCGCGGGTTGGATAAACGCTTGACCGATAAAATCAATATTCCGTTCCACATTGCTGAAGATCCTCTTCACGCAGTAGCTAAAGGAACTGGTGTTGCTTTGAAAAATATCGACAAGTTCAATTTCTTGATTCGATAATTATCTGAGATTAAAATATAAAACGCCCTCTTACCCCAATTAAGAGGGCGTTTATTCAGTTATAAGGGTATCGCAACTACATCATGCGTGAATTAATCAATTTTTTAGTTTCAAAAAGGCACTGGCTCTTATTCATTTTGCTTGAGATTGTCTCTTTTGTGATGTTGCTTAAGTACAATACGTTTCATCAAAGTGTATTTTTGAGTTCTGCTAATTCTATTTCGGGGCGTATTTATGCTGTTTCGGGTGAAGTAACCTCTTATTTTGATTTGAAATCTGTAAATAAGGAGTTATTGACACGCAACGGTGAGCTCGAAATGCAGGTAATTGCCTTGCAGAGTCAACTGCGCGAGATGAAGGCTGATCAAACAGAATATGCTGAGTTTTTGGTTGATTCGGTGAAACCCGCTGTTTATGATTTTGTATCGGCAGAGGTTGTAAACAATACTGTTTCTCGGGTTGCAAACTTTGTAACGCTCAATAAAGGAAAGGAAGATGGTATTGCTCCTGATATGGGGGTGGTATCTCCTCAAGGTGTTGTAGGGATTGTGTCGGTTGTTTCAGATCATTTCTCTGTAGTAATTCCGGTTTTAAATCCTAAATTACGTTTGAGTTGTAAGGTGCTTGGAAGTAACTATTTTGGGTCTTTAGTGTGGGATGGTCGTTCGCCTCAGATTGCAAGCCTCGAAGAGCTGCCACGACATGTGGAATTTGCTAAAGGTGATACAATTGTTACGAGTGGTTTTTCTGCTGTATTTCCCGAAGGTATCCCTGTGGGGGTGGTGTCTGACTTCCGCAAACAAAAGAACGATAACTTCTACTCATTGGATATAAAGCTAGCTACAGATTTCGCCTCGCTCAATGAAGTTAGGGTGATTCGTAATTTCCTACAATCCGAAAAAGAACAACTCGAAAAAGAAGCTCAGAAAAATGCTCAATAATACAATCCGAAATAGTATCTACTTTATAGTATTTGTAGTGTTACAAGTACTGCTGTTTAATCAGATTAGTTTTTTCAAAGTTGCTACGCCGTTTTTGTATATCTATTTTATACTAAAATTGCCGGAAGGAACATCTCGTTCACTTGTTGTTTTTTATGGCTTTTTGACGGGTTTATCGATTGATATTTTTAGCAATACTCCCGGTATGCATGCAGCTGCGGCTACATTTGCCGGACTTGTGAGGTATCCTCTCATTAAACGACTGACAACAAAAGATATGGTCGAGACAGCTGCCCCTTCATTCTACTCAATGGGTGCAGGTGGTTATACACGCTATGTAGTATTCTTTGTTTTGCTACATCATGCAGCTTTGCTCTTGATCGAATCATTTACCCTCTTTGACCCGCTCTACTTGATCATTCGAATTCTGGCAAGTAGTGTTCTAACCATTATTTTATTATTAGCAATAGAAGGATTTAATTACGAGGTTTTGAAAAGTGAAGAATAAACTTGACCTAGATAATCGCAAATATGTTATTGGTGCTGGTGTTATTGTATTGTTTTTGATCTTCTTGATCAGACTGATAACGTTGCAATTGCTTACACCGGAGTACAAACAATTTGCCGATAGTAATGCTTTTTTGAAGAAAACATTGTACCCTTCTCGTGGATTAATCTATGATCGCGAGGGGCGTTTGCTTGTTTATAATCAGCCGGCATATGATGTAATGGTAATTATGCGAGAGGTGCAACCATTTGATACGCTGGACTTCTGTAATATTGTTGGCATTTCGAAAGAACAATTTGTGAAGCGCATTGGTGATATTAAAAACCGTCGCCTCAATCCGGGGTACTCTTCATATGTTCCTCAATTGTTTATGAATCAACTTTCTGCTCGAGAATATGGAGTCTTGCAGGAAAAACTATATAAATTTCCCGGTTTCTATATTCAAAATCGAACACTTCGTGAATACAACTATCCTAATGCCGCATTGGTACTTGGTAATGTAGGTGAGGTGAACAAGCGCGATTTGGAGAGCGATTCGTATTATGTGCGAGGAGATTACTCGGGACGATCGGGGGTGGAGAAGTCGTACGAAACGGTATTGCGTGGTGAAAAAGGAGTAGAGATACTTTTGCGTGATGCACATGGTCGTATCAAAGGTAAGTACGAAAATGGAGATCATGATATAGCGCCTCTATCTGGTAAAAACTTAACACTATCACTTGATATTGAATTGCAAGATTACGGCGAGCGTCTGATGGGCAATAAGCTTGGTGGTATTGTAATGATTGAACCGGAAACAGGAGAAGTCTTGTGCATGGTATCGAGTCCGACTTATGATCCGAGCATATTGGTTGGTCGTAAACGCGGAAAGAACCATTCAGAGCTAGAGAAAGATCCATTTAAGCCATTGTTTAATCGCCCGCTGATGGCCCAGTATCCTCCGGGATCTACCTTCAAAGCAGCACAAGGATTGGTCTTTCTACAAGAAGATGTAGTTACTGCCCAAACGGCTTATCCTTGTCATGGTGGTTATCCTCCTTTGGGAGGACGTCCGAAGTGTCACCCGCATGCGTCACCAACATCTTTGATCCCTTCGTTAGCAACATCCTGTAATGCGTATTATTGCTATGGATTGCGAGAGATGATCGATAGCCGTAAGCGTTATCCAAATCCGCAGACTGCTCTTGATAAATGGAAGGACTACATGGTTGCTCAAGGATATGGCTATAAACTAGGTATTGACTTGCCCGGCGAAAAACGAGGACTTATCCCCAATAGTAAGTTTTACGATAAGATTTACAAAGGGCGTTGGAATGCGCATACCATTATTTCGATATCAATTGGTCAAGGTGAGGTTTTGGCTACACCTTTGCAGATTTGTAATCTAGCTGCAACGATCGCAAATAGAGGCTATTTTATCAAACCTCACGTGGTAAAAGCGATTGAAGATACTCCTAAAGACACGGCATATACCAACAAGCACTATACCGGCATTGATGCAATGAACTATGAGTATGTTGCTCAAGGTATGCGAGGTGCTGTAACAGGTGGTACTTGTAGGGTGGCAGCTCTTCCGGATATTGAAGTGTACGGGAAAACAGGTACGGCCGAAAATCCACATGGTAAAGACCACTCGATCTTTATGGGTTTTGCAGAGTATAAAGGGCGTAAAGTTGCGATCTCTGTGTTTGTGGAAAATGCCGGATTTGGTGCAACGTATGCTGTTCCGATAGGTCGACTAATGATCGAACACTGCTTGCGTGGTGATGTGCTTGAGGAAAGCAAATGGATGGAAGATAGAATGTTGAATACTTCAGTTTTACCTAATGTCTTTTAGAAAAACAAATATATGGAGGGATCTTGACTGGTTTACCGTGATACTGTATGTGATCATGGTGATTGCCGGTTGGTTTAGTATCTACGGAGCAACCTACGAATTTGATAATACAAGCATGTTTGACCTTTCGGGGCGTGCCGGTATGCAAATGGTATGGTTTGGTACATCTGTGCTTCTCATCTTTGTAATATTGATGCTGAATGATGAGGTGTACGATGTGCTGGCGTATTTCTTGTATTTTCTCGTGATTCTTTTACTTATTGCAACGATATTTCTGGCCCCGGATATCAAGGGTTCACGCTCTTGGTTGGTGCTTGGACCTATACGTTTACAACCTGCTGAGTTTGCCAAGTTTGTAACGGCACTAGCTGTGGCAAAGACGATGAGTCAGTATGGATTCAAGCTCTTGAATGTACGTAACTTTCTATTTGTCTGCTTTCTTATATTTCTACCGTTAGTGCTGATTATCTTGCAGAAGGAAACAGGGTCGGCCTTGGTTTATTTTGCATTTGCGTTGGTGCTTTATAGAGAAGGCATGACTGGTCTTATTTTGTTTGCGGGCTTCTGTGCAGTGCTGTTTTTTATTGTTTCGATGAAATATGCAGATGTGATGATGGGGATTACGCCGTTAGGCGAGTTTATTGTATCGATACTGATTCTTGGAATCTCCTTGTTGCTGTTGCACTTCAAACAAAATGATAGACGCGTGTTTTTGAATGCGGCCATTGGTCTATCTGTGATTGCAATTGCTACTTTTATTGTTAGTTATTTTGAGCCGATAAACCTGGCTCTCATTTCGATGGGGGCGGTTATTCTGTTTACTCTCTATATGCTCTATCTTGCCATTTCTAGGTGGATGATGCGCTACTTGCTTATTGGCTTTTTTGCTTTGGGTTCGTTGGCGTTTATGTTTTCTGTAGATTATGTATTTGATGAGATACTAGAGCCGCACCAGCAAATACGTATTAAGGTTTCTCTCGGTCTCGAAGATGATCCAAGTGGAGCCGGATATAATGTGAATCAATCAAAGATTGCGATTGGTTCAGGCGGACTAACGGGTAAGGGCTTCCTGAATGGGACGCAGACTAAACTTAAATATGTGCCCGAGCAAGATACAGACTTTATTTTCTGTACGGTTGGAGAGGAGCAAGGTTTTGTTGGTTCAGCATTCGTTTTGCTGATGTTTACGATGCTTATTCTTCGTATAGTCTATCTGGCAGAGCAGCAGAAGAGTACCTTTAATCGGGTTTACGGCTATAGTGTTGCCTCTATTTTCTTTTTTCACTTTGCAATTAATGTGGGGATGGTAACAGGACTCACCCCTGTAATTGGGATTCCTTTACCGTTCTTTAGCTATGGAGGTTCTTCTTTGTGGGGATTTACAATTCTGTTGTTTATCTTCTTACGTCTTGATGCTACGCGTGCCGAGCAGTTTTAATTGAGTATTTATATGTTGACATAAAAAAAGCGGAAGACTCCTTGAGAGCTTCCGCTTTTCTAATTTATATGATAACTAATTGTTGCTTTGAACCTGTAGCCCTACATCTTGTACACCTTTGAGCTTGGTGTCGTCCATGATTTGTTCGAAGCTGTATGTGTACATTCCACTTTGCTTGAAGTGAAAGTTACGTTCGATCGGAATATCATGTTCGTAGGTGCTTATTCCTTTCCCTTTCCATTTACCCAATGAATCACGAAGCGCATAGCTGATCGTGTCTCTGCTAATGTTGCCTTGTGGGTCCATCTTTTCAACCTTGAAAACGATACCGCTGTACGGATAATAAGAGTTGCAACGTAGTTTAAAAATGACATCTGTAACAACTGAATTGTCCGGTACATCAAAGGTAAACTCGTATGCTTTACCTATTCTCCAAATAGAGTCTGGTAACTCTGTGTATTTGCAGTAATAATCGGGTGTGCAAGCACTGAGTAGGGTAATGAATAGGGTTGCGATAGGGGCCTTAAACTTTCTTCTGAGGCTTTTCGTAGTTTCCTTTTTCATTGCCTCCCCTTTCGTTGTTGCCCTTCTCATTTGTTGTTTTTGGTTTAGGCTTTCTACGCTTTTTGTTAGGTCTCTTTTTGTTGGCTCCGTTACCACTATTGTCAAACCTGTTGATGCTTTCCTCAAGAATATCCTGAGTTTCTTTCTTCGGTTGTTGTTGCTTTGTATCGGCATCAAGTGTTTGAGGTTTCATACCTCGCTTGTTCATGTTGAGTACCTCAAAAGCTCTGCTAGCTGAGATCGTAACCAAATTTGCGGCAAAATTAGGATCTGAAGAGTAAGTAAGCTGCTTCTTGAATACTTCGGTTTTGAAGTGATAATACGTGCAGTCTTTTGTTTCCAGATTTAGTTCGCGAGATGGTAGACCTTTTTGAGCTTCAACATACGTATCGACTTCAAAGTTGATACAACATTTGAGTTTCGCACATTGTCCGGCTAGCTTTTGCGGATTCATTGAGATGTCTTGATATCTGGCTGCACTTGTTGCAACAGAAACAAAACTTGTCATCCAGCTCGAACAGCAAAGCTCGCGTCCGCAAGGACCAATACCGCCAATACGACCAGCTTCTTGGCGTGCACCGATTTGTTTCATCTCTATACGCACTTTGAATGCATCAGCCAATACTTTGATTAATTGTCGAAAATCGACACGCTCATCTGCGATGTAGTAGAAGATAGCTTTGTTACCATCTCCTTGGTATTCAACATCCCCAATTTTCATTTGAAGGCCTAAGTCTTCGGCAATCTTACGTGATTTGATCATCGTTTCATGCTCTTTCGCTTTTGCTTCTTCGAACTTCTCAATATCAGAAGGTTTTGCTTTGCGATATACTCGCTTCACTTCTACACCCTCTGTACGTACATTGTTTTTCTTCATTTGAAGCAAAACAAGTCGACCTGTCAAAGTTACTGTTCCGATGTCGTGACCCGGAGAGGATTCAACTGCAACGATATCTCCTTTTTCTAAAGGAATTTTGTTACTGTTCAGATAATACCCTTTTCTGGTATTCTTGAACTGAACTTCTACGTAATCGGTTGCATTTTTAGCTTCCGGTATATCGCAAAGCCAGTCGTAAGTATTTAGTTTATTATTCTGCACCTTACTGCATCCTTTCGATTTCATGCAGCGGCCGCATTTATTTAGTTTAAAGTCCATATAGTATCTATTCAGAATTTAGAATAACGAAGATACGGCTTTTTGGTGAATGTAGAGAAGGCAATGCCCGAAAGTTTATCTCTCGGGCATCGATTTATCGTTTAAGAAGTACAGTAATCTTTAAGGAGATATCAAAAAAGACAAAACGAGGATTAACGTTTTGTGTAACATGACGTTCGGCAAGTTCTAACTCAGAAACAAGGTCTTCTACATTGCGTTCGTTTACATAGGGGGCAAACTTTGTGGAGAATGTAGATTCGTTTTGATTCAGAGCAATAAGTGTAGGATTGCCAAGGTTATAAATGAAGTTTTCGCGGATCATGTGCTGAGCATAAGCAAAGAAGTTTTTTTGCTTTTCCTTACCTAATGACGCAAATGTTTCGGCGGCTTCCTTCATCCCTTTTACATTCTTAGTCCAAGAGTTACGCATCATAGAAATGAATAAATCAAGATAAAAAGCTTTCTCTTCATTCAAACTGATCATCTCCATTGCTTTGATCATGCTTCCTTGCGCCATTGATGCTACCTGAATTGCATCTTGAGTCGACAATGCATATTTGCTTTCCATTGCTTCAGCGATTGCATCTTTTTCAATTCCTCTGATGGAAATTCGTTGCGTTCGAGAAATAATTGTTGAAATAATCTGATCCGGGTTTTCTGTAATGAGCAGGAAGATTGTATTCAAAGGAGGCTCTTCGATCAGCTTTAGCAAACGATTCGAGCTTTCTTCGTTCATCTTCTCCGGCATCCAAATCAAGACGCAGCGGTAGGCTGCTTCAAGTGGTTTTAGGCTCAGTTTGGAAATGATTTCCGATGCTTCTTTTACAGGTATAATTGCCTGGGAAGAGTGGGTGCCCATATAATTCACCCATCCGTCAATATTAAAGTATGGATTTTCGGAAATAAATTGGCGCCAATCAGGCAAGTAGTCGTCGCAAATTTCTTTTTTCTTTTCTTTATTGATGATGATTGGATATACAAAATGTATGTCGGGATGCACGAGTTGATCAAACTTCTTACAAGAGGAGCATGTGCCGCATGAATCGGTGGCGGAACGATGCTTGCAGTTAAGGTAACGGGCATAGGCCAAAGCCAAAGGAAAAGCACCTGCGCCCGATGGTTCAGAGAATAATTGTGCGTGAGGAACGATTCCTTGATTGGCCGAGAGAATCAGTCTGCTTTTGACTGATTCCTGACCAATAATATCTTTAAAATACATAGGTTTTAGTAAATCTCTTTAGCTACCTGATATACACTATCAGTTGCCATCAATGAATAAAAGTGGATGCTAGGAACACCGTATTCAATAAGTTCACGGCATTGTTGAGTACACCATTCGATTCCTACTTGCTTAGCTTCTGCATCGTTGTTGCATTTGCGAAGTTCTGTAGCAAAGTCTTCCGGAATGTCTGATCTGAAGATCTTAGGAAGAACAGTTAGGTGATTGCAAACCGTAACAGGTTTGATGCCCGGAATAATAGGTACTGTAATACCTTCTTTTCGGCAACGTTCTACAAAGTCGAAATACTTTTGATTGTCGAAAAACATTTGAGTAACGATGTAGTCGGCTCCTTGATCTACTTTTTGCTTCAAGAAAGCAATGTCCGAATCAAGGTTTGGAGCTTCTTCATGTTTTTCGGGATAACCGGCAACTCCATATGAGAAAGGCGTATTAGGTCGATCAAAAGTAGAGTTGTCAAGAGCAATCCCTTGGTTAAACTGATTCACCTGTATTTGTAAATCACTAGCATGATCGTGAGATTGTCCTGGTTGTATATGACCAGCTTCAAGTTTATTTGCATCACCACGAAGCAGAAGCAAATCATATACACCTAAGAAGTTTAGGTCGATCAAAGCATACTCCGTTTCTTCTTTTGTGAAACCTTTGCAAATAATATGTGGAACGGCTGTAATACCGTATTTATTTTGAATAGCAGCAGCGATAGCAACCGTGCCCGGGCGCTTGCGAATGTTTACTTTTTGGATATTTCCGTTTGGCTGTTCCTTATATAAATACTCGCTGTGGTGGGTAGTGATATTAATATATTTCGGATCAAATTCCTTTAGTCGATCAATAACACTATACACTTTATCAATGCTATTTCCTTTAAGCGGCGGGAGCAGTTCGAACGAAAAAGCGGTTTTGGTACTCTGTTGTATAAGATCGATTACTTTCATATTTTCATTATTTTTAGTGCAAATGTAACAAATAAACTCCGATTTATTCTAAATTTGCTCGCAATCAAAATTTATAAAAGCTCATGGAAAATATAAATTGGTCGGATTTGTCTTTTGGTTACATGAAGACCGACTACAATGTAAGATGCTATTACCGTAATGGTAAATGGGGCGAACTAGAAGTAAGCTCTTCAGAGTTTATTGATATACATATGGCTTCTACTTGTTTACATTATGGACAAGAAGCATTTGAGGGTCTCAAAGTATTCAAAGGGAAAGACGGTAAAATGCGTGTTTTCAGAATTGATGAGAATGCAAAACGTCTGCGCGAATCCTGTAAAGGTATCATGATGGCAGAACTTCCGGAGGATATGTTTATCGAAGCTGTAGAGAAAGTTGTAAAACTAAACGAACGCTTTGTACCACCTTACGAAAGTGGAGCTTCTCTTTATGTGCGCCCACTACTTATCGGATTGGGAGCGCAAGTGGGAGTGAAACCTGCAAACGAATATCTATTTATGATCTTTGTAACGCCGGTAGGTCCATATTTCAAGGCAGGCTTTAAGCCAACGCCAATGGTAATTCTAAGAGGATATGACAGAGCAGCACCTCTGGGCACCGGAACATATAAAGTGGGTGGAAACTATGCGGCAAGCTTGTCGGCAGGAGAAAAAGCACATGAAATGGGTTATTCGGCCGTACTTTATCTTGACGCAAAAGAAAAAGAGTATATCGATGAGTGTGGTCCTGCAAACTTTTTCGGAATTAAGGATAATACATATGTAACACCTCTTTCTTCATCTATTCTACCTTCGATTACGAATAAGAGTTTGATGCAATTGGCAGAGTCGATAGGTATGAAAGTAGAACGTCGTCCTATACACGAAGATGAGCTAGCAACATTCGTAGAAGCCGGAGCTTGCGGTACAGCTGCAGTTATTAGCCCTATTCAACGAATCGACGATGTCGATATGAATAAATCATATGTGTTTTCTAAGGATGGAGAGCCAGGTCCTATTTGTACAACATTATACAATAAGCTTAGAGCTATTCAATACGGAGACGAGCCAGATCAGTTTGGTTGGGTAAAAGTTATCGAATAATAAAATATGGGCGGATTGATGTGTTAATTTATTAACACGTCGGTTCGCTTTTTTTTCTCCGCAATCTTAAATATATGCAGTTTTGCTATCTCTGGTTTGCAAATAATAAAATACTTGTTACATTTGCAGGGCTAGAATGAATTGAAAGTGGAGGCATTTTATAGAACACATAACTACCTAGTAGAGCATTTGGTTTCACCTGTACGTCGCCGATTGATGGACGAAATCAATTGGGACGATCGTCTTATTGGAATCAAGGGGTCTAGAGGAGTAGGCAAAACAACATTCCTTTTGCAGTACGCAAAAGAGTATTTTGGTAAAAACAATAGAGAGTGTCTATATATTAATTTAAATCACCTCTATTTTACAGAACGTACAATTATTGATTTTGCGGAAGAATTTATCGCAAAAGGAGGCAAAGTCCTTTTGATAGATCAGGTTTTTAAGTATCCTGATTGGTCTAAAGAACTTCGTTATTGTTTCGACAATTATCCAAGTCTAAAGATTGTATTCACAGGCTCGTCTGTGATGCGGTTAAAAGAAGAAAACCCTGACTTGTCAGGTAAAGTTGTTTCTTATAATCTCCGTGGTTTTTCATTTAGAGAGTATTTAAATATTACGTGTAAGACCAACTTCGCGCCATACACATTACAAGAAATCTTGGAGAATCATGAACAGATAGCCGAAGAAATATGTGAGACAATAAAACCACAAATTCATATTCAAGACTATATTCACCACGGGTTCTATCCATTCTATCTTGAAAAAAGAAACTTTTCAGAGAACCTTCTGAAAACAATGAATATGATTCTCGAGGTGGATGTGTTATCGATCAAGCAAATAGAACAACGCTATTTGCCAAAGATCAGAAAGTTGCTTTATTTGATGGCCATTGGTTCTCCTTGTACACCCAATGTAAGTCAGTTGAGCACTGAGATCGAAACATCACGCGCCACAGTTATGAACTACTTAAAGTACTTAACCGACGCACGTCTTATCAATATGCTTTATCCGGTAGATGAAGAGTATCCGAAAAAACCGGCCAAGGTATATATGAATAATACCAATTTAATGTTTCCCGTGCGTCCCACCAAAGTGGATGAGCAGGCACTTCGTGAAACATTCTTTTATAATCAAGTAATAACAGACAACAAACTAAACTCTGTATCGAACAAGCAAGTTCACTTTTTGGTAAACCAGACTCAATCATTTAAAATTGTAGACTCGATGCGCGGACGTAACAATCCCGACTTAATTTATGCAGTAGATAAGATTGAGAAAGGAGCCGGGAATGTAATGCCTTTATGGATTTTTGGTTTCTTGTATTAAGTATATATTGTATCCCTAATATAATTGGACTATGACAAAACAAAAAAAGTTTTTGACTTGTGATGGTAACCAAGCTGCAGCACACATCGCTTACATGTTTAGCGAAGTAGCAGCTATCTATCCAATCACACCATCATCAACAATGGCTGAGTATGTTGATGAATGGGCTGCGGTAGGCAGAAAAAATATTTTCGGCGAAACAGTTCGCGTAGAAGAAATGCAATCAGAAGCAGGTGCAGCAGGTGCACTTCACGGATCTTTACAGGCCGGAGCATTATCAACAACCTTCACAGCATCTCAAGGTTTGTTGTTGATGATCCCTAACATGTACAAGATTGCGGGTGAATTGCTACCATCTGTATTCCACGTATCTGCACGTGCATTGGCATCGCATGCATTATCAATCTTTGGTGACCACCAAGATGTTATGGCAGCACGTCAAACAGGTTTTGCTATGTTGGCTACAGGTTCAGTTCAAGAAGTAATGGACTTAGCTGGTGTTGCTCACTTGGCAACAATCAAGTCTCGTATTCCATTTATGCACTTCTTCGACGGATTCCGTACATCACACGAAATTCAAAAGATTGAAGCTCTAGACAACGAAGATCTAGCTCAATTTATCGATCAAGATGCTTTGGCTGAGTTCCGCAAAAGAGCACTTAACCCAGAAAATCCGGTTGCTCGCGGTACAGCTCAAAACCCAGATATCTATTTCCAAGCTCGCGAAGCATGTAACCCATTCTACGATGCGGTTCCGGCAATCGTTGAAGAGTACATGGAAAAACTTTCTACAGTAACTGGTCGTAAATACGGCTTGTTCGATTATTACGGTGCACCAGATGCAGAGCGCGTTATCATCGCGATGGGTTCTGTAACTGAGGCTATCCGTGAAGCAATCGATCACCTTGTAGAAGAAGGCGAAAAAGTAGGTTTGGTAGCAGTACACTTGTACCGTCCATTCTCTGCAAAACATTTCCTAGGAGCAGTTCCTGCAACAGCAAAACGTATTGCTGTTCTTGACAGAACTAAAGAGCCGGGAGCTACAGGCGAACCTCTTTACCTAGACGTAAAAGACTGTTTCTACGGGCAAGAAAACGCTCCTGTTATCGTAGGTGGTCGTTATGGTTTGTCTTCAAAAGACACAACTCCTGCTCAAATCCTTTCAGTATACGAAAACCTTGGATTGCCAGAGCCTAAGAATCACTTCACTATCGGTATCGTAGACGACGTTACATTTACTTCTCTTCCAAAGAAAGAAGAAATCTCGTTCGCAAACGGTCCTTACGAAGCTAAGTTCTACGGTCTTGGTGCAGACGGTACTGTAGGTGCAAACAAAAACTCGATCAAAATCATCGGTGACAATACAGACAAATATTGTCAGGCATACTTCTCATACGACTCGAAGAAATCAGGTGGTTTCACTTGTTCTCACCTTCGTTTCGGTGATGCGCCAATCCGTTCTACTTATTTGGTAAATACACCAGACTTCGTAGCATGTCACGTTGCGGCTTATTTGCGTCTTTACGATGTAACTCGTGGTTTGAAAAAGAATGGTACATTCCTTCTTAACTCACCATGGGATGCAGAAGAGACTAAAAAGCACCTTCCTGATAATGTAAAAGCATATTTGGCTAAAAACAACATCAGCTTCTACATCATCAATGCAACTAAGATTGCTCACGGTATCGGTCTTGGTAACCGTACCAATACAATCCTTCAATCAGCATTCTTCAAGATTACAGGTGTAATCCCTTACGATCTAGCGGTAGAGCAAATGAAGAAATTCATTGTGAAATCGTACGGTAAGAAAGGTGAGAAAGTTGTAAACATGAACTACGCTGCGGTAGATCAAGGTGGTGACGTAGTTAAAGTAGAAGTTCCAGCAGAATGGGCATCTCTAGAAGGCGCACAATTCGAACTTCCAAAAGACGACGCTCCTGCATTTATCCAAGACGTAGTACGTCCTATCAACGCTCAAATCGGTGACGATCTTCCAGTATCTGTATTCAAAGGTCGTGAAGATGGTACATGGGATCAAGGTACAGCTACATTCGAAAAACGTGGTGTTGCAGCTCTAGTTCCGGTATGGAAACCAGAAAACTGTATCCAATGTAACCAATGTGCTTACGTATGTCCTCACGCTGCAATCCGTCCGTTCGTTCTTGACGAAGCAGAACAAGCAGGTGCTCCTGCCGACATGGCACAACTAAAAGCTACAGGTAAGCAATTTGCAGGCATGACATTCCGCATGCAAGTAAACGTACTTGACTGTCTTGGTTGTGGTAACTGTCCTGACATCTGTCCTGGAAACAAAAACGGTAAAGCCCTTGAAATGGTTCCATTCCTTACTCAGGAAGAAGAGCAAAAGAACTGGGATTACTGTGTAGAAAGCGTAAAATCAAAACAACACCTTGTAGATGTTAAATCAAACGTGAAGAACTCTCAGTTCGCGACTCCATTGTTTGAGTTCTCTGGTGCATGTTCTGGTTGTGGAGAAACTCCATACGTGAAATTGATTTCTCAATTGTTTGGTGACCGTCAGATGATTGCAAATGCAACAGGTTGTACTTCTATCTACTCTGGTTCGGCTCCATCTACACCATATACTAAAAACGAAAAAGGACACGGTCCTGCTTGGGCAAACTCATTGTTTGAAGACAATGCAGAGTTTGGTCTAGGTATGGTAGTTGCGGTAAACAAAATGCGCGACCGTCTTGCAGGCTTAATGGAAAAAGGTCTTGCATGTGACTGCTGTTCGGAAGAAATGAAAGCATTGTTCGTTGAATGGTTAAACAACCGTGAAAACGCTGATGCAACTGTAGCTATCGCAGAGAAACTTGTACCAATGGTAGAAGCTTGCACTTGCGACATCTGCAAAGACATCAACGATATGAAACAATACATCATCAAGAAATCTCAATGGATCATTGGTGGTGACGGTTGGGCATACGACATCGGCTTCGGTGGTCTTGACCACGTTATTGCTTCCGGCGCAAACGTAAACATCCTTGTTGTAGATACAGAGATCTATTCTAACACAGGTGGTCAAGCATCTAAATCTACTCCGGTAGGTGCGGTAGCTAAATTTGCTGCGGCAGGTAAACGCATCCGTAAGAAAGATCTTGGTCTTATCGCAACAACATACGGTTATGTTTATGTAGCACAAATCGGTATGGGTGCAAACCAAGCTCAAACATTGAAAGCAATCCGTGAAGCAGAAGCTTACGACGGACCTTCATTGATCATTGCTTACTCTCCATGTATTTCACACTACATGGCATCGGGTATGGGCAAAGCTCAAGAAGAAATCTCAAAAGCAGTAGAGTGCGGTTACTGGCACTTGTGGAGATATAACCCAGCTTTGGAATCAGAAGGACAAAACCCATTCCAACTTGACTCGAAAGAGCCACAGTGGGATAAGTTCCAAGACTTCTTGAAGAAAGAGGGCCGTTATACTTCATTGGCAAAACAATTCCCAGAACAAGCTGAAGAGTTGTTCCACGCAGCACAAGATAATGCTCAGTGGAGATACAACACTTATAAGCGTTTAGCTGCTGCCAGCTGGGGTGCTGAAGTAAAAGAATAATTTTACCACAAGCTATATAAGTGAGCAAGCGGGCGTGTCTTTTTAGGCACGCCCGCTTTTGTTTTCATGGGTTAAAGAATATATATTTTCCGTATACTAACTGTATTTTGAGTCTAAAGATAAAATACTACTAATCTTTACCAGTAGCCAAAACTTGTTCAAGCTTTGTTGTGTTCTAAACCAAGAAAAAACAAATAACACAATAGAGTTTAAAAGTCTAATTTTTATTATTATGAAGAAAGTAGTTTTGGCGGTTTCAGTAGTATGCGCAAGTATGTTTATGATGACAAGCTGTCATTCAAAAAAAGATATGATGTCTAGTGCAGCAACAGTATCTTCTCAACCAGTACAAGTGATTGAAGACGATATGGCTGTAGCTCCGGTTACTGTAGAAGTTGCGAAGATCACAGGTGATCAAATGAAGGTGCAAGAAGAAGCTTTGGTTAAAGCATTAGCATTAGTGGATGTGGTAGAAGCAGACGGTGATACGATAGTTACAGTAGATCTTGTTCCGGACTTGAAGAACGGACAGTTGCAAGCCATTAAGTTGGGATTGAATGACTCGGTATTGTTTAAAATTAACTCGGCAGAACTAAGCACTAAGGCTGATTCTGTATTATCTGTTGTAGCTGCTAATATGCAAGACTTCCCACAAACAGATGCTACAGTGATCGGTTATACAAGTCACACAGGTCCTCAAGAATTCAATCAAGAGTTGTCAGTGAAACGTGCACAAGCCGTAATGAAATATTTGGCAACAAAAGGAGTAGCAACTTCAAGAATGGAAGCAATCGGTAAAGGATGGAATGATCCTGTTGCTACAAACAAAACATGGGCGGGAAGAGCTCTAAACAGACGTGTAGAAATCTTCATTACCGTGGGCGAACAAATGATTGAGAGCGCTAAAAAATAACGACTAGTTTATTCTAAGCTAATCTCTAAGTCCTCTGTCTATCCTTTGTGGTAACAGGGGACTTATCTATTTATATCGGTCATTAAATTCGTGAATTTTGGAAGCACTTTGTGGTGTGTTGAGAAAATAAACTTATATTACAGCGTTTTACATTACGTATAATCGCAACACATACAAAGAAACAACCATGATAACGCGCCTTAAATACCTTTTGCTATTCCTGCGCAGTACGCTCAAGATAGGATTCTTTTTCGTCGTCTTTATCACCTTGCTTGTGTGGCCCGCAAGCAAGACATTGGGACATGCGCTCAAAACCACGTTGCAATACTATCCGTTTATAACAACAGCACTTTGTTATTTCTACAAGCAAGCCGTAGTACCGGAAGAATATTACTTCTATTACAACGCCCGTCTCGGAAAGACGGAATTGTGGATATTTGTATTTGTTGTGTCGTACGTGGTTTGTTTCTTCCTACAAAATCTAATATATCGGTATCTATGCAACTAGAAGTAGACAGTGTATATAAAACCTATGGAGATCGGGTAATCCTTTCGGATGTATACCTTTCGTGCACACCCGGAGAGATCGTAGCCGTAATGGGACGCAACGGATCGGGCAAGAGTACACTCTTTCAGATCATGTATGGAACGCTCAAATGTGAGTACTCCTCGGTACTCATCAACCACAAAAGCATTACAGGCAAAGCATACAAGACCGGATCAATCGTTTACTTACCACAAGTATCCTTCTTGCCATTGCAATTTACTGTTTGGCAAATCATCAAAATCATGGTGGGAAAGAAAAGCGAGCTTGCCGAGGATCCCCTTATCAAGCGCATCCTTTTTCAGAAAATACGCGAACTCTCGGGCGGCGAAACCCGTTATCTCGAGATCAGACTCATGCTAATGAGCAAAGCCCCCTTTGTGATTCTCGACGAACCCTATCGAGGTCTTGCGCCCGTAGTTATCGAGCGCATCAATCAATACATACGCGAAGCCTCAAAAACCAAAGGCATCATCGTGAGCGATCACGACTATCGCAGCATCTCAAAAGTAGCAACCAAAATTTTACTGCTCGACGACGGTTGGCTCCACATTCCCGATGCCGACGATCTGCGCAAAGCAGGTTATCCCGTTACGCTAGCGAGTTTCGACGGGCACGCCACTCGTTAAAAGCAATCCCGAATACAATCATCAGCAATCCTGCATAGGTAGTCGGATAAATCAGTTCGCCGAGGAAAATGTGAATCAGAAACAGCGACAAGAAAGGCGATAGGTAACAAAGCTGATTCACCAGCGCCGGATTTGTCGTCTTGCGAATAGCCATTCCGAAGAAAATAAAAGGAATACCCATTTCAAACAACCCTACGTATACACTCGATAGAAAGCCCGAAGTCGAAGCCAGCGAAACCGGAACAAAAAGCAAACCTCCCAGCAAATAAATCGAACCAAAAAGGAAACTCAGAAACAACGCCGCCGTCTCATCGATACGTTTGTTGCGACGATTGATGATCCAATAAAAGGCCCACAAGAAAGCACTCAGAAAGGCCAGCGCCAAACCCGATATCGGAAGCGCAGCACCACCCAACGAACCCGATCCTAGCGATATAAGCGCCACTCCGCCCAAAGAGAAAGCCATCCCGATGTATTTGAAAGGAGCAATTGGTTTCTTCTCGATCGCGGCAAGCAAGAGAAGTAAGATAATAGGCCAAAAGTAATTGATCGGCTGAGCAATCTGCGCAGGAAGCAAATCATACGCCTTGAATAAAACCAAGTAGTAAGCCACCGGATTTACCAGTCCTACAAACGCAAACCAGCTCCAGTCCTTCTTTGAAAGACGGCGCAACTCGCCCCAGCCCGACTTCAAAGTAAGGGCCACGGCAAAAACGGCAAGCGCCGAAAGGGTAGCCACCAAAAGCATTTCGTAGTGCGAATAAAACTTGAGAGCCGTTTTAAACATCGTGGCAACGGTAGACCAACTAAGCACGGCCACCGCCGCGCAAGCAATCGCTTTATTGTTTTCCTGCATTGTAATCGATTAAATGTATCACGTAATTTCCCGCAAAGATAACAACAAAAGTACACATTGCTATCTAGCTCTACGGTTCTCCGATCATGCATTCAAGACGACCTCTTTTGGAGAGTCGACTCCATAAATGTCATAAAGATCGAAAGTCTGTTATGGGAGTGTATCTTATTTTCTTGAGGCTTATTGTATTCTTTGTAAAATTGATGGCTCGAGGCGTTTTTCCGAGAAAGAGGGGCGATTTATGTGGAAAAGGTAGTTTTTGCGCTAGATTGCAGTAGTTTGTGTTCGAATGAAATGTGATAAACTGTCGCTAGAAAGCAGGCATTTGCTAACCGAAAAGGAAACTGCTCGGCGGCATTTTTGAAATCGACTTTTAAAATGATGGCAGATTGTTCTTTCGGGAAACATTTTGTTTTGCTCAACTGCCCCATGCTTGCGTTCGGGCGTTGGGGGCTGAGCTACAGGGCATACAAAGCACGCTCGCGGAGTTGAGGGCGAAATGTCTTCGTTGAAACGTCAAACGTTTTCAATGAAGACTGTTTTGCGTTACCGTGAATACTGTTTGCATTCATAACGAAGACTTTTCACACTCTTCGTTATAACTGAATTTACTCACCGCAGTAACTAAAAACACACTTCAAGAAGAGTAAACTAACGACTCAAAAAAAGGAAAAGAGCTTTTTTTGAGAAGTAAATAAGGTTTTTGCCAGAACTAAACGACCTTTTTGGCAAAACCATGCATGGTTTCTACCCGAATGCTTCAATTCTGAGGCAAAAACACAATTTCAATCATTCGAAAACCCTATTTCATTACCTTGAAAATCCCATTTTCTGAACGCGAAAAATCCGACAGAATCACCAATCTACAGCGCAAAATACCCCCGAAAACCATCTTTCGCCGCTTCGAATACCATTTTACCTCTTCACTCCAACGACGGGTTATTGTATTTCCGGAAACAAAACAAGGCAACCTTTTCGGGTTGCCTTGCAGTATATTGAATTGAAGAATGTCATCGAACGAAATGGAATTGCTCTTCATGGCAATTTCCTTTAGGCTCTTACTTAATTAGGAGTGATGATAGCGATGACGTTGTTGTCGTCTTCGGCAGAAGACTCGGCGAGTTGCTTCAAGGTGCCCGAGAGTTTGTTAGCTGCGAGTGCTTCTTTCAACTCGGGAATGGTAAATTCGATCGTACATATCGGAGTGCTTGAAGCTAAGGAAAAGGAGTACAAATCTACTTGTTTGCCGCTGTAGTCGTCGAGAGTTATCTTTTGCTTGTAGATGGCATTGTCGTTGCGATCTTGCATTAAGCAGTTGGCTTCGAAGGGGCCGAGTACCGATTTGTACCCGTCGGGCTTGTTCAGTACCGTTGTGATCATAAAGTTGTAATCGTTTGTTTGCATAAAGTAAGGCATAGCCGATCGGGGTGCGCTCATGCTTAGATACGACGGAGTCTTTACGACGATTGGGAGTAAATCTTGCGCTTGATTAAACAGGAAGAGGGTGTCTTGTTGCTTACTGTTGATGACAAAGCCATCCGTAGCAGGGGTTAACGTTCTCCATCTTGGCGGTATTATCGTAACCATATCGCCCATTTGCATTTCCGCGCCCACTTCGATCTTCGGGTTTTCATAAACAGGAATTTCTTTTACGATGCTGCCATCTGTTTTCGAAATCAAGACAAAGGATGTTCCGTATCCGCTAGGAAACTCGTCGTTGCTTTGTACCGGGGCATTGAGCATTGCATTGATTCGTTTCATCGCTTGCTTGGCGGCGATTGAGGCGTCATTGGCAATGAGTGTATTGTCGTCGAAGTTGTAGAGCTCGTTCAATATGGCTCCGGTAGGAAGTCGTAGCAGTCGTTTAAATTGTCCATCGGGTGTATATACACAGATCTTTTGCTTGTCGCCGATGTATACTTCTTTCTTCTTTTCATCGTATAGGGCTTTGAAGATGTCGATATACTCTTCGGGACCTTGCCCTTGTTTGTTGAACTTTGATACAGGTGTGCCGTTGCGGTCAAACAACATGACGTCGCCATTTTCTCGTTCTACGATTAAGATTGAGTTTAATGTGATATCTGCGGGAGAGCTTTTAACTAAGTAGTCGGAGCCTTCTGTTTTGGGCTGCACATAAGTAACCTTGGCAAGTTGAGACAGCTTTACTTCTTTGTCGGGATATGTTTGCTGTACGTTGATTGACTGCAGGGGTTCTTGCTTTACGGTGGTTGTACACGAGGCCAGCAGTGCCGCAAAGGCAAAGCCGTAGATGCATGTTTTTTTCATGTTGTTGTATGCTTTAGATTTAAAGTAAATGTGATGTGTGTTAAATAGTTAACAAAGTTAATAAAAGATATGTTCTACGCTTTTACACGATATAAAAAAAGTAACCTCCGATTGATACTTTTTTGGGTATCCCTCGGAGGTTACTTTTCTCTCGAAAGGCTTTATTGCCTATTTATTGATTGTTTTACTTCTCTTCGTCTCTTCGCTTTAGTTCGTCTCTGATTTGCGAAGCGTACTCGTAGTTTTCTTTCTTCAATGCTTCCTGCAACTCTTCGTTTAGCTCATTTTTACTCAGATCTTGCAATGTGTATGATACGGGCTGCGGCTTGGATGCAGGCTTTTCCGGAGCATCGTCTTCTTCGTTTTCTTGCATCGGATCTACTGTGATTCCGGCTACATCGAGCACCGATTCGTTTGCATAGATAGGAGCGTCGGAGCGCAGAGCAAGGGCGATTGCGTCTGAAGTGCGCGAATCGATCGTTTGTTTGCTGGTACCGTTGTCAAACAAGAGTTCAGAGTAGAAGATACCGTCTTCGAAACGATAGATCATCACTTCGACAAGCTTTATATTGTAAGCTTTCGCAAAGTTTAGAAACAAATCGTGTGTAAGCGGGCGTGGCGGCTCGAGCTTTTCAATTGCGATTGCAATGGATTGTGCCTCGGCAGCCCCGATAATTACAGGAATACGTCTGTTTCCGTTTTCCTCTTCCAGTATCAAGGCATAAGCACCCGATTGGAGTTGGTTGGTTGTTATACCTTGTAGATTAAGTTTTACTTTCATGATCAAATCGTGAATAAGGTTACTTTGAAACAGTACAAAATAAGGAAAGTTATTTGACTCTTCAAAAACAATTCATTGTTTATTGTAATGTCGCAAAGTGAAGTTGTAAATGAAATCACGTTTTCTGCTTATATTTGCATAACAAGGATAGGTGAAAATCGGTTTGATCTTCACATGTTGTTTGCATCACGAAGGCGATGCTTTAGAGCAAACATCTCTATCCGGTTACTATTACATTAAACAATAAAAACAAGATTACTGTTTTGCTGCAAGTGAGTCATGGTAAAAGAAAACATGGATAATAAAGAAGAAGTGTGTGTTTCCATACTGAATCCGCTGTGCGAGAATGAGAAGTTGGAGTTGCCTTTTTGTGAGTCGATCAAGGCGGGCTTTCCGAGTCCGGCGGCCGACTATGTTACGCAAGGCATTGATCTCAACGAAGTCCTTATCAAGAATAAGGCGGCTACCTTTTTGGCACGAGCAAGCGGGCACTCGATGTGCGATGCCGGTATCGACGATGGCGACTTGCTTGTGATCGATAAATCACTAACACCCCGAAACGGTTCTGTTGCTGTGTGTTGTCTTGATGGAGAGTTTACCCTAAAGCGTATCGAGATAAAGGCGAAAGAGGTGTGGCTGATGCCTGCCAACGATTCCTTTAAGCCGATTCGTGTAACTGCCGAAAATGATTTCGTGGTGTGGGGAATTCTTACCTATGTTATCAAGAAATTTTGATAAATTCATAACTTTGTGAAACTAATTGCGTTCATATATGTATAAAGAGATATTTCAAATAATCGTATTGATGGCGAGCCAGCCCGGACGTACATGGGCGCGTCTTGCCAAATGGGAGGATAAAAAAGACGATTACCTAAGCCGATTTGTGTATCCGCTTATCGGAATGATGTCGTTGGCTGCCTTTCTCGGAGTGCTGTTTACACGAAAAGAGTTTGATATTCAAATTGCATTGAAAGATTCGATTCGTGTGCTTATCCAGTTTGCCGGAGGCTTTTACCTGGCTTCGGTACTGCTGCGCGAGGTGATGGAGCGTTACTTTCATATCGATCTTAGCTTTAAACAATGCCAACGCTTTGTGGCCTATGCGTCGTGTATTACGTATGCGCTGCAAATTGTGCTTACGCTGATTCCCGAGTTTTTCTTCCTTCAGATATTTGGGCTATACGCAATTTATATCATTTACGAAGGGGCGGAAGTGTTTATGCAGATACAAGAGGCAACGCGCATGAAGTTTATGATCATAGCGTCGATTGTCATTTTGGGTGCTCCTGCTATCGTAAAGGGAATTATATCATTTTTAATGCCTTCCTTGTAGGCACAAAACAACAATATTATGAAAGATAATAAGCCGAATAATATACAGATAAAGAATAAGCGTGCTACGTTCGACTATGAACTGATCGATACCTTTACGGCCGGTATCGTGCTTACCGGTACCGAAATCAAATCGATTCGTCAAGGGAAAGCCAGTTTGGTAGATACGTTTTGCTTCATTGCAAAAGGCGAACTTTGGGTGAAGAACATGTACATCGCCGAGTACTTTTACGGCTCGTACAACAACCATGCGGCACGTCGCGATCGTAAGCTTTTGCTCAATCGCAAGGAGCTTAAGAGTATTGAGGCGGCAACCAAAACGACGGGATTTACCATCGTTCCGGTGCGTATGTTCTTGAACGACCGCGGACTGGCTAAGGTGGTTGTGGCCATTGCGAAGGGTAAAAAATCGTACGATAAACGTAATTCATTGAAAGAGCGCGAAGACAAACGTGCGATGGACAGAGCGTTTAAGAAATAAGATGCAGTGGATTAAAAGAATATGGGGAAGTGTTCGCAAGGCACTTCCCAAAGCTTTAAAGACCTGCCTTTGGTTATTTAAAATCATATTACCAATCTCGTTGCTGGTGCGTTTGCTACAGTATTCGGGTTTGCTAGACCTTTTTTCCGGTTATCTGAATCCGGTGTTTTCGGGAATGGGGCTTCCCGGCGAAACAGCAATCATCTTTCTTACCAGTATTTTTACTCCGCTTTATGCCCCCATTGCATTGATTACATCCATGTCACTCTCGGTGCGTGAAGCTACCATATTGGCAATGATGTGCCTGATCTCTCACAATCTTTTTGTAGAATGCTCGATTCAAGCCAAAACCGGATCTTCTTGGATCGGAATGTTTATACTCCGCATTGTGATGAGCTTCGTAGCTGCCTTTTCGCTCAATGCGGTAATGCCGCAATACGATGCGCTGATGGGGCAGTCGGGCGGTAGCGCCGTGGCATGCAACTCGCTTGGAGAGGTATTTTTACTTTGGGCCGAGAGTTCGCTTTCGGTGATTGTAACCATTTTGTGGGTAGTAACGGCATTGATGATTTTACACTATGTGCTCGAGGAGTTTAAGTTGATGCGCAAGTTGTCGGGCTGCTTTAAACCGCTGATGCGGGTGTTTGGTCTTTCCGATAATAGTGCGATGCTTTGGCTCATCGGTAATATGGTAGGGCTTGCCTACGGCGGGGCCATTATGATTGAACAAATCGATGAAAAACAAATAACGCTCGAAGAAAGCGATCTATTGAACTATCACTTGGCAATGTCTCACTCTTTGCTAGAGGATTCTTTGATATTTTCGGCTTTGGGCATCCCTGTATTTTGGGTTGTTGCTCCGCGTATCGTGTTTGCGATGGCGGTGGTATGGACCAAGCGTTTTCTAACAAATGCCCGGGAGCAAATGCTTCAAGGTAGATTTAAAACCAGACAGAACTTAAATAGATGAGCAGAACTCAATTAATTGACCTACTAAAGGAGAGAATCCTTATTCTCGATGGCGGAATGGGTACTATGATTCAGACTTTCGGTCTTACCGAGCAGGATTATAGAGGTGAACGTTTTGCCGATTTTAAGCAAATGCTTAAAGGAAACAACGACCTGTTGTGTATAACACGTCCCGATGTGATTAAGTCTATTCACAGACAATATGTAGATGCGGGTGCGGATATCTTCGCAACTAATACATTCAATGCCAACTCTATTTCGATGGAAGACTATGGCATGCAGGCGTATGTGAAGGAAATGAATATTGCAGCTGCACGCATTGGTCGTGAAGTTGCTGATGAATATATGGCCGAACATCCGGAGAAGAAGATCTTCGTTGCCGGATCGGTGGGCCCAACAAATAAGACTGCCTCGATGAGCCCGGATGTAAACAACCCGGCTTACCGTGCCGTAACGTACGACGATTTGTATGTTTCGTACAAAGAACAAATCGATGCGCTGATCGAAGGGGGCGTGGATATCGTATTGGTAGAGACGATCTTCGATTCACTTAACGCAAAGGCGGGACTTCATGCGGCAGAAGATGCGATTAAAGAGTCGGGCAAAGACTTGCCGATCATGGTGTCGGTGACGCTTTCGTCGCAAGGTGGTCGCACGTTCTCGGGGCAAACGCTTACGGCGTTTCTTGCTTCTATTGCCCATGCAAACATTGTGAGCATCGGTCTCAACTGTTCGTTCGGTGCTTCGGATATGAAGCCTTACCTCGAAGAGTTGGCCAAAAATGCTCCTTACTATATTAGTGCTTATCCGAATGCCGGTTTGCCAAACAGCTTCGGGCAGTATGATGAGACGCCGGAGAAAATGGCGCCGCAAGTGCAAGAATACATCGACGAGCAGCTGGTAAACATTATCGGCGGTTGTTGCGGTACTACGCCGGGACACATTGCTCAGTATCCTCGCCTTATCAAGAATGCTAAGCCGCACGTGCCTCCTGTAGTGGATGATGTGCTTCGCTTGTCGGGTCTTGAAGTATTTGAAGTACGTCCCGAAAACAATTTCCTCAATGTAGGGGAGCGTTGTAACGTGGCGGGTAGCCGCAAGTTCTTGCGCTTGATCAAAGAGCAAAACTACGAAGAGGCTTTGTCTATTGCACGCAAGCAGGTAGAAGATGGTGCGCAAGTGCTTGATATCAATATGGATGAAGGGATGCTCGATACGAAGTACGAGATGTGTACCTTCTTGAATCTGATTGCGGCCGAACCGGATATTGCGCGCGTACCATTGATGATCGACTCGTCGAAGTTTGATGTGATCGAGGCGGGACTAAAATGTGTGCAGGGTAAAAGTATCGTAAACTCGATTTCGTTGAAAGAAGGGGAGGAGCAATTCCTTGACCATGCTCGTATCATCAAGCAGCTTGGTGCCGCAACGGTGGTAATGGCTTTCGACGAAAAAGGACAAGCCGATACATTCGAACGTCGCATCGAGATCTGTTCGCGTGCGTATAAGTTGCTTACCGAAAAGGTGGGCTTCAATCCGAATGATATCATCTTCGACCCGAATATCTTGGCGATCGCTACGGGTATTGATGAACACTCGGGTTATGGTATCGACTTTATCCGTACCGTAGAGTGGATCAAACAAAACTTGCCGGGTGCTAAGGTGAGTGGCGGGGTTAGTAACCTTTCGTTCTCGTTCAGAGGAAATAATTATATACGTGAAGCAATGCATGCCGTATTCCTTTACCACGCAATCAAGGTGGGAATGGATATGGGTATTGTGAATCCTTCGTCGTCGGTGATGTACGATGATATCCCGGCCCAACTTCGCGACCTTGTAGAAGACGTTGTCTTGAATCGTCGCAAAGAGGCTACCGAAGAGTTGATCGCTGTTGCCGAGCAACAAAAGGGCGATGCTTCGGGTGCTGCGAAAGAGGAGAAAGTCGCCGAGTGGCGCTCGCTTCCGCTTGATGGTCGCTTGGAGTATGCGTTGGTAAAAGGTATTGCCGACTTCCTCGAGGAGGATATCAAGGAGGCTCTTTCGGTATATCCGCGTGCAATCGATGTGATTGATAAGCCGCTGATGGGTGGTATGAATAAGGTGGGCGAACTGTTTGGCGAAGGAAAGATGTTTCTTCCGCAGGTGGTGAAGACTGCTCGTACCATGAAAAAGGCGGTGGCAATATTGCAACCTACTATCGAGGCTGAGAAGGCCGGCGGTGGCAGTAAAGCAGGAAAGGTTGTCTTTGCTACGGTAAAAGGCGACGTGCACGACATCGGTAAAAATATTGTGTCTATTGTATTGGCTTGTAACAATTACGAGGTGATCGACCTGGGTGTAATGGTTCCTGCCGAAGTGATTATAAAAACGGCTATCGAAGAGAAGCCGGACTTTGTTTGTTTGAGCGGACTTATCACGCCGTCGCTTGATGAAATGTGTCACGTGGCTGCGGAGATGGAGAAGGCCGGACTAACGATGCCGCTGATGGTGGGCGGGGCTACAACTTCCAAACTGCATACTGCGGTGAAGATTGCTCCAAACTATTCGGCGCCGGTGATACATGTGCTCGATGCCTCACAAAACCCAATCGTTGCGGCGAAGTTGTTGAATCCGGAACTGAAGGATGCTTACGTGGCTGAGCTGCGTGAAGAGTATGCCCGCTTGCGCGAAACGGCTCCGCAACGTCGCAAAGAGTTGGTTTCTATTAAAGATGCTATTGCTTCTCGCTTCCAGGCTGATTGGGGCGATTATCAAGCTCCCGAGCCTGCAAGAAAAGGGATTCAGGTTATCGACAAAATCCAAGTGAAGGATGTAGTGCCTTATATCAACTGGGTGTACTTCTTCCATGCATGGAGACTTTCAGGTCGTTTCAGCGAAGTGGTAAACATTCACAGTTGTGAGTCGTGCCGTTCTAACTGGATCAACTCATTCCCCGAAGAGCAACGCGAAAAGGCGAAAGAGGCTTTGTCGTTGTACAAAGAGGCGGAGTTTTTGCTCAATATGCTGATGAACGAAGACGTGAAGTGTATTCGTGCTACATACGGTATCTTCCCGGCCAATGCGGTAGGTGAGGATTTGCAGATTGGAAACGAGGTAATCCCGATGTTGCGCCAACAAGAGAAGCGTGCAGACGGGATCTACAAATCGTTGGTCGACTATGTGATGCCGGTTGAGGCGGAACGTACCGACTATGTTGCTGCCTTTGCCGTAACCGGAGGCTTTAATATGCAAAAGGTGTTTGACCAGTTGAAGGCAGAGGGTGATGACTATACTTCGATGGTATTGCAAACGTTGTGTGATCGCCTTGCTGAGGCGGCTACCGAATATTTGCACCACCAAATTCGTACCAAGTTCTGGATGTATGCTCCGAACGAAGAGCTTACTATTCCGGAAATGTTTAAAGTGCGCTACCGTGGTATTCGTCCGGCGATCGGATATCCTTCATTGCCTGATCAGTCGCTCAACTTCACGCTCGACAAACTACTGGGACTTGATTCGATTGGTATCTCACTAACCGAAAACGGTGCCATGACTCCGAATGCATCGGTAAGCGGTATCATGATCGCTCATCCGGATGCTCAGTATTTCCAGATTGGAGCTGTGTCTGAAGAGCAAGCCGAAGACTACGCTAAACGCAGAGGCTGCGACCTTTCAGACATCCGTAAATACCTAAACGCAAACATGTAATCGAAATCGATTCATACGTGTTGCACATATAATAAAGGCAATATACCTAAATATAAGAAACCCCGGAAGTAGATAATACTTTCGGGGTTTCTTATATCTTATTTTTAATCTAAATTGAATTATACGCAATGTGTACGGGTTATTCAATTATATTTTCGTAGTATTGCGAAGGACTATTTACCTCAGGGAAAGGGTAATGTTTTGGAGACCCAAAAGAAAACCACATTAAATAATACCGGAAACATGCGAAAAGAAAATTTACTGTATCTGTTTTTGTCAACATTAATACTAAGTTGCACCTCTCACAATCAGTCGAAAGAAGAGTTGGCGTTTATCGATGCTTCAATCGATTATCCCGAAAAAGAAATCAATTTGACGGATATTGCAGATATAACTTATGTGTATTTAGACTCCAAGAATGATGATTATCTTTACAAAGGACGTATCGATTACGTTACACAAAATAGAATCGTTGTTATAGATCGCTCTTCTCATAGCATCTTGTTCTTTTCAAAAGAGGGGAGTCCTGTGTCGCGCTTTAATCGTCGAGGACAAGGACCAGAAGAGTATGCGGATGCGGCTTCCGTGATGTATGATGAAACGAACGATGACGTGTTTGTTTCGCCCGACTTTAGCAATCAGATCATGGTTTATTCATCAGGCGGTGAGTTTAAACGGAAAATAACGTTACCGCAGATGAATGTCAATGGGCAAATGGCTTTGTTTGACGACCAGTCTATATTGGTGTATGACAATACGAAGTTGTGGCGGGCTATTATGCAGAAGAAATCGGCGGAGTTGGCTATCGATTCAACCTTCTTTCTTATCTCCAAAACAGATGGTGCTGTGCAGGAATATATTCCACTGCCAAATAAAAGCGTAGATTTGAGTCCCAAAGATCCGGAAGGAGTTTTTATCGGGCAAATCAGTTATGGTCGTGTGCGAAAATGTCCGGAGGGACTCTTCTTGTACAACCCGGAGTCGGATACCGTTTTCCTTTATCGTAAGGACAAATCCTTAACTCCGTATTTGCATAAAACTCCATTGTTGGGTGAGTCGGGACCAACGACTGTTATGGATATTTGCATGGATGCAGGCAAGTTTCAGTTTCTGTCACTTTCTCCTTACTTACAAACCGAAAAGTTTCCAACGCCAATCTTTTGCATGCGCGACAAAGAAACGGGCGAAGTGTTTCGTCAGAAAATTACCATTCCCGATTATCAGGGAAAGGACTTCGTTGTGAACCCGCGTCTTTTAAACTATTATGAAAAAGGATGCCACTTCGAACTAGATTTTACTAAACTAGAAGAAGCCTATAACGAAAACAAGTTGAGCGGGAAGTTGAAAGAACTCACGGCTTCACTTATTAATGCAGAAGGCGAAGATGCCAACAATGTTTTTGTGCTTGTTGACTTCCATAACTAAAATAATTCATGCGCGAAAGTCCTTGGGGATTGACTTGGTTGATATTCTGAATGGGTTAGAAGCCAATAATACAAAGTAAATTAACCTGATATAATAGTTCTTCTTATGAGACTAGTACTAGCTTTTATGATATTGCCTTTCTTGTTTTGCTGCAATCAGCAAAACAAAGAGCTTCCGTTCGAACTACCAGTCATTGACCTGAATAAGGAGTATTCGGCTAAGCGAATAGATATTCATGAATTAGCGGATGTTGAATATATTCCTTTAGAAACCACAGAAAACTCTCTTATATCGCAAGGGGGAGTTCCTCGGACAATTGGAGATTCTAGTATAGTTATTTTTGACATTGTTCAGCGCTGCTTTTTCTTTTTTGACAGGAATGGTCATTTTCTTTTTTCTGTCAATCGTTTTGGGCAAGGAGCAGAAGAGTATTACATGGCAATGGCTTTTGCTGTCGACTTTGCGAATCAAGAACTGTTTGTATATGAGCACAGCCCACAGCGGATTCAAGTATACTCTTTTTCTGGAGAGTTTAAGCGAAAATTAGAAGCCTTGAATACCTCTAAAGCTGAATTTAGAATGATATATGAGTACGACGAAAACTTTTTAATCGCATTCAATGATAGCTATTGGCCGAGTCCGAATGAGAAATACAGAAGAGAGGCTGATCTTACACCTTATTATTTAATTGACAAGCAAACAGGAGAGATGCAGTCTGTTGATGAACGCCTCACATTAAAGCACCCGATTCATCGAGTTTTTAAAATGGGGAAAGGGAAAGCCGGGTATTACAACATGCCGGAAGGTATAAGTTTTCCACGTATGCTGAAGAATGGTTCGGAGTTTTTACTCTTCAATAATGCCTTAGATACGTTATTTAGTAGCATGGACAACAGGCTTATACCGATTGCCGTTCGCACGCCATCAGCATTGACCATGGCCCCTCCTGTTTTAATAGCACCATTGTTTTTTAATGATGACTACTTTATTTACAGGAAGATTCCGATGGATTATGAGCTGGCAAAAGAAAAGGGCTTTGATGAACGCGGCTATCCTGCTTATATCTTGTATCGTAAGACAAACGAAATCTATCAATTGCAGTTATATGATTCTTTATTGGATCCGGAAACAAATATAGAGGGATACCCTATTTGGACAGCGTTTCCAAATAATGGATATTTTTCGATGTGCTCAGAAAATATGGCAACAGCACATTACAGAGCAACCTTCTTATTGGAATATTTAGAAAAAGGGACTTTGCGAGGCAAGCTAAAAGATGTTGCTTCTCAACTAAAGGAAGATGATAATTATATTACAATTATATACAACTTCAAATAATCTCCTCCTCCGTTAAATTGCAATAGGAAGTTGAGTAAGGGATTTAGATGTTTAATCGAAAGGTATGTTTTGGATAGATGAGTGTTTAATATTTATATCAAGTTTGACTTGTAAAAGTAATCAATATGAATAGTTCTAACAGTTTGCTGCATTTAAAGATGGCTTTGAGTGTTTTGATAATACTCCTAGTTTATTCTTGTTCACAGAAATCTTCAACTACTAAAGAGACCGATTCTTTGGAGGAAGAGGGGCGTGGAACAAGTAAGAAGGAATGGTTTGATCTTAAAGTTGAGGCGGGTATAGAAAAGGCTACTGAAGGAAAGTTGCTTTTTTCCGAGATCTACAAAGATATTGAATATGTTCCGCTTGAGACAACATCAAAGAGCCTTATAGGTGCAGGACGTCATGGGATACAGGTTTATACCGTTACTTCAAAAATCATAGTGGTAGATCAGAAAATATTTGATCGAAAGACCGGCCGTTACTTGGGAGACTTATTAAGTCCCGGACAGGGGCCTAAAGAATATTTGCATCCGTCTGTTGTTTCCGGTAATGATGAGTGTGAAGAACTATATCTTTATGATGTGACTAAGGGTAAGTTGTTTATAGCCGGCTATGATGGAAAGTTCAAGGATGTGTTAGATATGAATGGCGAGCAATATAATATGTCTAAGCAGATCGTTCCATTAAATGACAGTAATTTATTGATAACAAGAGGAGGCGGAGCATTGAGGAACTTTCGAGATAATCACCAAATTATAAACTTAAGTAGTAAGTCAATTATAAATAACTATCTATCACCCGAGTTGAAAGGGTATAATACAGACGAAGATTTGTACAAGCAGAAGTATGTGTTTAAATGGGTAGGAGGGCCATTGGTTGTAGGATTTGATCGTTATTGGTCTTATGAAGGTAAGATTCGATTCTATGATTTTCTGACAGACTCAATTTATACGATAGAAAAAGATTTTAGTGTAATTCCCATAGGGAGTGTTGGTTTCGCAAATATGAGGACAACATCTGAAGAGTTTCCGGATGATTATATAACGAAATGGAGTATCTCAGGTTTTTCTGAAACTTCAAATTATTTCTTTGTTTCACTAAGCAGCTTAAAATACAAACCTACATATGCAAGCCAATTCTATTTGTTAGCTTATTCAAAATTAGATGGTAGTACTCGTATAATTTCTGATAATATTGAGAACGATATTGATAGAGGTATTTCGAGAATATCTTTATCTGCGATTTGGAATGAACGAGCATTGTATAACTTTATTACTCCGGAAGCGATAAAAAATCGTGTAGATGAGGTGGGAGCAGAGTCCTTTACGTCAGAGGCTGAAAGGAAATTTAAAGCGATGGCAGATACATTAAAGGAAGATGATAACCATGTCGTTGCTATTTATCATCTGAAATAAATTCTATTTTAAGATAAACCAAAGTCTTCCTTTGCCATACATTAAACAATAGACGTATGGCAAAGGAAGATTTTTGGTCAAATCGTTGCAATAATTCGGAGGCTTAAGCAGCAGCTCCACTTTATATCGTTTGCGTAACGTTTTTGAAGCGTTACAGCAGATAGATTGCTTTGTTGCGTTGCGGGATTGCTTCGCCGATGATCGCTGCATCGGGATGAAGTCCGCAGGCATGCAGGTCGGCCAAAAGGGAATCTGCCTTGTCTGCGTCGACGGCGATGAGTAGACCGCCCGACGTTTGTGCGTCGCAAGCAACCATTTTAAGTTCGGTAGAGCAGCTGTTTGCCACATGGATGTCGTCCTTTACATACTTCAGATTGCGGAAAGCTGCACCCGGAATGCAACCCGCTTCAAGCAGGTCGATCACGGTAGGAAGCACCGGGAGCTTGTCGCTTTCGAATTGAATACTCACGCCGCTGGCTTGTGCCATCTTCGTGGCATGCCCCAAAAGACCAAAGCCCGTTACATCCGTTGCACCAGTAACATGATAAGGTCGCATGCATTCTGCACCCACTTTATTCAGCAGTTTCATTTGTTCCAATGCCGCTTCGTAGGCAGTATCTTCGGCTATGCCCAGACGTTGGGCCGCAATCAAAACACCAATACCAAGCGGTTTGGTCAGGATCAGTTTTTGTCCCGCCTTGATACCGCTATTCGTTACCAGTTTGTCGGGATGAACAGTGCCTACCACCGCAAGTCCGTACTTCGGCACGGCATCTTCGATCGTGTGTCCGCCCATTGTAAACGCACCCGACTCGTTGATCTTATCTTGTCCGCCCGCCAGAATATCCCTTAATACCGTAAGCGGAATGTCTTGCGAAGAAAACATTGTCAGGTTAAGACTCAACAGCGGAGTACCGCCCATCGCATACACATCGCTCAAGGCATTTGCGGCCGCGATCTGGCCAAACGTATACGGATCACTGCACACTGGCGGAAAGAAATCCGTAGTAACGATCAGTGCCGTTTCGTCGTTGATTTTGTAAACACCCGCATCATCGTGCGTTTCTATGTCTACCATGATATTGCTGCTTTTGAGCAGTGGAATTGTATTCAGCAGTTCGGTAAGCTCCGTTGGAGCAAGTTTGGCCGAACAACCGCCATACTCTACCGTAGAGAGCAGGTCGAATGTATCTTGATTCATGCTGTTTCAGTTGTTAGGGTTGAGGGATAAAGCGTCATGGCAAGTTGCGCTTCGGTCATAATACGGCAAAAAGCATCGAGCTCCGTTTGCGGAACCAAGATGCACATACCGCACTCTGACGAAATATGTTCGGGCACACTCAGCACCTTGGTCGAGAGGTGCGCCTGTTGGCACAACTTGTCTGCCTTGATCACCATTCGGGCCGATGCAAACACGGCTATTTTATCTTCATTTACATGCATGGTGAATTGCTTTTGCAAGAAGTTCGAAATCGGCGACAGTGTGGTAAGGCGAAGCCGCGATACGCACTGTCCCGGTAGGAAATGTATTC
Source organism: Tannerellaceae bacterium (assembly GCA_051656605.1). Taxonomy (GTDB): domain Bacteria; phylum Bacteroidota; class Bacteroidia; order Bacteroidales; family CAMTPD01; genus UBA12018. Next base: position 78,716 of record JBOGCF010000015.1, read on the forward strand.
AATGTCTTATGTGCCAAGGGGGCGCAATGCAGCCCGGTTCGTACCTCGATGTCGTGATCGAAGAAGAGACGATTGCCGATGGAAGAAGGCAAAACATGGTTGTGTGTAAACGAAATCAACTCGCTTTGCATGTCCGGATTTGCCGCACGCAAAACGCGCACACCGTCGAAAGAAGCAATCTCATCGATCAGCGACAAGAAGTCTTCCCGCGTGTGCATAGGCTCCGGTCGATGCAAAAGTGCCGCGTTGAGACCTGCTATCCCGGTAAGATTGGGCGTGCCGGCTTCGTACCGGTCGGGCGTTTCTTCGGGCATTTCGTATCGGTCAGACTTGCTTCCCGTGCCGCCCGCAACGAGAGGCGAAAGCAGTTCTCGCGAGAAAAAGCCGCCAATCCCGGTAGGGCCGAGCAATCCTTTGTGTCCAGTAAAAGCCACGGCATAGAGTTCCCACGCGTCGGCAAATACCGGCGTATGTCCCAGCGACTGAGTTGAGTCGAGTATCAAGCGCAACTGTTTAATTTTTGCCCAGTGCGCAATTTGTGCCATCGGTTGAATAACTCCGTTTACGTTACTGGCATGATTGATCACCACCACTTCGTTTTCAGTAACAGGCAATGCAGCCAGCTTCTCGATGTCTACGGTGCCGTCGGGCAAAGCAGGAAGCATGCAGATCTCAACACCTTGAGTTTCGGCAAGCTGCGTAAGCGGACGCATCACGGCATTGTGCTCGAGTGGCGAAATCCACACCTTTTGGAAGGGCGCAATTCCTTTAAGTATCCAATTGAGTGCGGTGGTAGCATTGATCGAAAAGGCCACCTTCTCGGCCTCGCTGCAACCCATCGCTTCGGCGATGTTGTCGCGACACATTTCGGCCATTGCCGTAGCCTGTTGTACACGACCATAAGCAGCCCGTCCGTACGTGCCCCCACAGGTAGTAATATAATCTGCAATTGTAAGAGCCACTTGTGGCGGTTTCGGAAAACTGGTACTGCCGTTGTCGAAGTATAGATTCATAGCTTCGCTTTTTTAAGATTGAATAGTTGGATTACCGATCACGGATAGATTACATGCCCTGTATTGGCAAGCAGCGACGTAATCTTATACATGTTGCCAATCATCCCTACGGCCAATTGGTTTTTTACATCGTAGTAGTCGAGGCATGTCCCGCAGGCTATGATCGAGACCCCTTTCTCTTCCAGCTCCTGCAACGAGGCAGCCGTGTCGGTACCTTTAAGGGCAACCATCACACCACTGTTGTATAAGACAATTGCTTCGGGAAGCGTATCTACTTCTTTAAGTGAGTTGATAAACGCACGCAACAAGATCTTGCCCAGTTCGTCGTCGCCCGTACCCATCGTATCACCCTTGATCGCAACCACATACGCCTTGCTTTGAGGCGAGTTGCAATAAGCTGCGGCATCTACAGCCTCGTTTACGGTGGCAGGTTTCTCAAATGTAATGGTATACAAAGTCCCTTCTTGCTTGTGCGAAGGCGTGATCTTCAGTTCGGCAAGATAACTCATCAAGTTTTGAAACGCCGTTTCGTTGTCTGTGATTACTTCAATCACTTCACCTTCGGCAGCTTCGGTAATTCCTTTTTTCGTAAGAATAAGTGGAGCAGGACACAGTTTGCCCAGCGTATTTATCTGTTTCATAAGTCGGATGATTGTTGGATGATTTTGCGTAATTCAGTTGCGGTAGCCTGCGGATCGTCGTTAGGAGCCTGGTAAGAGTGGGTAAGCTTCCACGATTTCTCGTACGACTTGTTGTAGCCTTTGTCGTAGTAGACCATCGCTATTTTAATAGCCTCTTCGATATTTCCCTCGTTGAGCAGTTCGATGGCAGCTTTTACCTTTTCTGGTCCCATGCGTCGCTCGATTCGCTTAAACGAGTCGATCAACTCCTCGGTCGAGAACTTTCCGTACTCTTCTTTGATACGTTTTATTCTGCATGCATCGGGGATGGTGAAGTAAATAAACTTCGAAGTGCGCATACGTGCGAATAGTTGGGCCGGAAGGTAGCATTTGCCTGTTGTAAGACCTTCGCCTTCGCACCAGATCGGTTTGCTTAGATCAAATCCGCGGAAGGTATGATGCAAGTCGTTGATAAACTGCTCGGTGGTAGGTTGTGCCACTTGTCCGAGTCCGCCAAATGCAGACCCCTTGTGATTTGCTAGCGCTTCGATGTCGAGAACCTGCTCGCCAAGATCGCGCAGTGCATGCAAGATATCGGTTTTTCCGCAGCCGGTAGGACCGCCTACAATATACATGTTAAAAGGTTTTTCAAGCAGATCGATAAACGATTGTCGGTAGGCTTTGTATCCGCCTACAAGGAGTTTTACGTTTAGTCCTGCCGTACGAAGCAGCCAAGCCACACTGTTGCTGCGCATCCCCCCACGCCAACAATGAAGGTAGATGGTTTTACCGTTAGAAATCTTCTTGGCATCCTTTACAAGTTGTGCCAGCTTAGAACCGACAAGCTCAAGCCCTTTTTCTACGGCAACCTCTTTGCCTTGTTGCACATAGAGTGTGCCTACTACAACACGCTCTTCGTTGGTAAAGAGCGGAAGGTTCAATGCAGAAGGAATATGCCCTTGTTCAAACTCGGCAGGAGTGCGTACGTCAATGATGACTCCGCTCTTGCTTTCGTCGATAAATGCATCGGGCAATAGCTCATTTTTCATGTTCCGTCAATTTTTATTCAAATGTAGCGATTCTATGAGATATAAATAGAATAACAGCGAATGAACAATGTATTAATTTACGATGTTTATAGGAGTGTGGGCACAATACGCGTGATGCGTAACAAATCGTGCTAAAGGGAAGAAATAGATTATTGTTTTCTGGTTTAAGTTGAAGGGCCGGTTAGAGCCGCCAAATATTACTTTGTAAAATCTAATAGACTTATAAAGAATTGATTCACTAAGAATAAATCAAAATAATATTTACAATGCTAGGTTTTGGGAAATGAAATAGATAAATTGGTAAAGTAAGATTCGCGAAGAATCTTAGTAGTGTTAGGGCGTATAGTTTACGAATGGTAGCCCATAGGGGAATCGAACCCCTCTTTCAAGAATGAAAATCTTGCGTCCTAACCGATAGACGAATGGGCCAACATGTTGTTAGATGATAAAGGGAGTACCTTTATTGTTTTGGTAGCCCATAGGGGAATCGAACCCCTCTTTCAAGAATGAAAATCTTGCGTCCTAACCGATAGACGAATGGGCCAACATAGTGTTGGTTGTGTAAAGGCGTTACCTTTACTGTATTGAGTAGCCCATAGGGGAGTCGAACCCCTCTTTCAAGAATGAAAATCTTGCGTCCTAACCGATAGACGAATGGGCCAACGTATTCGTTGGTTGTGTAAAGTGTTACCTTTACTGCTTTGAGTAGCCCATAGGGGAATCGAACCCCTCTTTCAAGAATGAAAATCTTGCGTCCTAACCGATAGACGAATGGGCCAACATGCTGTTGGTTTCGTAAAGTTGCTACCTTACTGTTTTGGTAGCCCATAGGGGAATCGAACCCCTCTTTCAAGAATGAAAATCTTGCGTCCTAACCGATAGACGAATGGGCCAACATGTCGTTGCTTTTACAGCATTTGCAACCTCGATTTGTTTCTTGATTGCGGGTGCAAAGGTACTAATAAATTTCTATTTTGCAATAGCTTGCTTAACTTTTTTGCATTATGATTGTTAACAATACTAGCCTTTATTATCTAAATGCCTGACGGCTAGACTCGATTTTCTGCTAATAAAATTACATTTTTCTTATTGTAAAGTTTCTTTTCTTACAAACGCTCTCTCTCGGCATCGTTACATACGCTATTCTTTGCCTAATTGATCAATCTCAGTATCTACTTTAAGCCCGTTTGATTGGCATTATCTCTATACCTAATTACGATCTATATTATGCAAATCAAATTTAAATACTATTTTTGAATCATTCAAAGACCTTATAATCACCAAATAAAATCGAATCATGAAATTCACTTCTACAAAAAAACGAATAGCTATAACTCTCTTTGCAGCATTGGGTAGTATCGGAATCGATGCCGTGGCGCAAGAAAATACCCGTTGGCAGCTTTCCGAATCGGGCAGCATTGTTTGGAATCCCGATCAAGCACTCCCGCATTACGATCACATCGAGATGAGCGGACTGCGCGTATCTACTGTGCTTCGCTACGGAGTAAATGCCGACAGCTCTTTTGCCTATAGTCGCGGCATGGTGTGGCCGTTGTTGCGCACCCTTCCAAACGATACCCATGCCAGTTTGATGCGTCGGCTCAATCTGAATGTGCTGGATTTGATCTGCGCCGATCGCATGTCGGTCGTCAAAGAGCGGGTAGATGAGATCACGCTCGACGGAAAGATGACGGTGCAAAGTACCGTAACCTTTGCCAACAACAAGCAACTTTCACTGCAACGCATCCTGTTCCCGTCGGTCGATCAGCCTGCACTTTGCGAACAATATACCTTAACCAATACCGGAAATAAGCCCGTAAGCGTGGAGGTTCCTGCTACGGAGTCGGTCGCAACAACAGATGCAACCAAAGGTGTGTACGGGGCATACGATGTGATTTCGAAGGTAAACGGCGTTACAAAGATACTGCAACCGGGTGAAGCGCTCACTTTCGACGCGCTGTTTACTGCCGTAAAGCAAGGCGAAACCCTTGCAGCATATGATGCGACCGACGAACTAAGCAAACGCAAAGACCTGATCTCCGAATACTGGGGCAACCTTGTGCTCGAAACGCCCGACCCAATCCTCAACGCAATGTTTGCCTTTGCCAAAATACGTGGCACCGAAAGTATCTACCAGACCAAAGGAGGACTGATGCACGGACCCGGCGGCGAATCGTACTACGCAGCAATATGGGCAAACGACCAGGCCGAGTACATCAATCCGTTTTTCCCTTTCCTTGGCAATCGCGTAGGGAATGAATCGGCCCTCAACTCCTACATGCACTTTGCCCGATTTATGAATGATGACTATGCGAAAGTGCCTAGTTCGATCATTGCCGAAGGTATCGATGTGTGGGGCGGAGCGGGAGATCGCGGCGACGCAGCCATGATTGCCTACGGAGCTGCACGCTATGCGCTGGCCCGTGGAGACCGGAAAGAGGCCCAACAGCTTTGGCCGCTTATCAGTTGGTGTCTCGAGTATTGCAAACGAAACTTGAATAGCGAGGGAGTCGTGGCTTCGGACTCGGACGAACTTGAAAACCGTTTCCCCTCGGGAAAAGCCAATCTTTGCACCTCGACGCTCTATTATGACGCGTTGATCTCTGCGGCTCGCTTGGGTGAAGACATTGGCATTCCGAAAAAAGAAACTGCTGCATACGAGAAAGAGTCTGCCGCGTTGCGAAAAGCGATCGACACGTATTTTGGCGGCGACATCGAAGGATTCGACAGTTATAAGTACTACAAAGAAAACGATATCTTGCGATCGTGGATTTGCATGCCGCTAACTGTGGGGATGTACGACCGCAAAGACGCGACGATAGACGCGCTGTTTTCGCCGCGCCTTTGGACCGAAAACGGATTACTCACCCAAGCAGGAAGCGAAACCTTTTGGGACCGATCGACGTTGTATGCATTGAGAGGCGTGTTTGCCTGCGGTGCTACCGAGAAGGGGATGGAGCATTTGAAAAGTTACTCGGCAAAACGACTACTGGGCGACCATGTGCCGTATGCGATCGAAGCTTGGCCCGAAGGCAACCAACGTCACCTCTCGGCCGAAAGCGGATTGTATTGCCGAATCATCACCGAAGGAATGTTTGGAATTCGTCCCGTGGGGCTGCGTGCCTTCGAACTCACTCCGCGCTTGCCGCAAGAGTGGAACACGATGGCACTTCGCAATGTAAACGCGTTTGGAAATAAGTTTGATATTGATGTGGCGCGCAAAGGCGACAAGTTGGACGTTGTGATAACGAGCGGCGGACAAATCAAATACAAGAAAACGATTTCTCCCGACCGCACGGTTACAATTAAACTCTGATCGTTGTATCTTTGCCGTTACAGATCGAGTAAAGAGTCTGATAGTTATCTCTTAAAACAATTGTATATGAAATACATGGTCATCTCCGATATTCACGGTTCACGCACTGCCGTAGAGAAAGCTTTGATGCATTTCGACAACCTGAAGTGCGACTTCCTGATCGTCTTGGGCGATATCCTTTATCACGGTCCGCGCAATCCGTTGCCCGAGGGACACGACCCCAAAGGTGCGGCGATGCTGCTCAATTCGGTGGCGAATCGCATCATTGCCATTCGTGGAAATTGCGACGCGGAAGTAGATCAAATGGTGCTCGACTTCCCGTGTATGAGCGAAACGGCGGTAGTGGCTGACAATGGTATCCGCTACTTTGCAACGCACGGACAAATGTATAACGACAAGGCATTGCCGCGTTTCAACGGCTACGACGTGATGCTTTTTGGGCATACACACCTGTGGATGCTGGAAGAGAAAGACGAAGTGCTTTGTTGCAATCCGGGCTCTATCGCACTGCCTAAGGAGGGACGTCCGGCTACGTTTGCGCTCATCGAAGACGGACAAGTTTCGGTGCGCACCTTGCACGAAGGAGAGATTCTAGCCTTGTATAAAGTAAACTAATTGATTGTATCTATGCAGAAATACACACATACATACACCGTGCGCGGTTGTGATATGGATCCTGAATACCGATTGCGTAAAGACATTTTGATCTCCTATATGTTTGACTGCTCTTCGCGCGAATGCCAGGAAGTGGGAATGGCTACTTTCGACTTGCAGCAAGAGCGTCGCACGTGGGTACTTACCGACTTGCGCATCGATTACCTTACCGACAAGATGCCTAACTGGCGCGGAGAAGTGAAGATAGAGACGTGGTCGCGCCCCGTAAAGGGCTTGCGTTGGTTCCGCGACTTTGAGGCGTATCACAACGGAGTACTCATTGCGCGTGCTACTACGTGCTGGTCGATCATCGACGAAGATACGCGCCGTCCGGTTTATCTGGAGTTGCCTTCTGAGCGATTTGTGCAGCTTCCCGAGTCGGTTTTTCCCGACTACAAACCGGCGAAGTTGCAACCCATCGAGCGAACCGACTTTAGTTCGAAGTTCAAAGTGCGCTCGTTTGACATCGATTTCAATATGCACCTTACCAGCATGCGCTATATCGAAGAAGCGCTCGAGGCTGTCCCGCTCGAACAAACTACAGGCAAATGCTTGGAACGTATCGAAATCAAATACATGCGCGAGTGTTATCTGCACGACGAGATTACCGTGTCGGTAGAGAAGCAAGCAGAGGGCTTTGCCCATCAGCTTTATTCGCTCGACAAAGAGAGCGAGGTTTCACGTATGGTGACTACATGGAATTGAGTTGCTGCAAATTAAGGTCGACTTATTGTATATCTTGATAATAGGGGAGGATAGGCTTGTTTTCGGGCTTATCCTCCTTTTTTATGGGGTAAAAGCCTGTTTTTGCGCTAGATGATCAGTATTTGCGATCGTTTATTTTCTAACATTCTGTCGTGAAAAGCCCCGTGATGTGTAACGTAGATCGTTTGTCGTTACTGAGAAGTTTTTTTCAATCGCTCAAAATGAAAGCAGTATCGGTTGGGGAGAATCAATTTGTGTTGGCTCAACTCCCGATCAGTGGCTTGGAGCGATAGGTGACCGGGCTTCGGTAGGCAGGTCGCAGTGTTGTCGCGATGAGGTCGATTACTTTGCCCGAAGGGGTAAAACGTTTTCAATGAAAACTGTTTTCAGTTACCGCGGTGAGTGAAAATAGTCTTCGTGGAGAATGTAAAAAGTCTTCGTGGTGAGTGTGGAAACTCTTCACTATGAATGAAAAAAGTCTTTGCAAACATCCAAAATGGTATTCGAAAGAACCTTGCAAGGTCCTTGTCAGAAGTAAATGACCTTTTTTCAACAACCAAATGAGGTTTTTCCAAGAACTAAACAAGCTTTTTTGCCAAACCAAGCATACTTTTGACTTGAAAGCCGCACTGTAAAGGCTATTTTGTAGTCGGGACTGCATTTAGGGATCGTTTCACACCTTCGAAAAGTCCATTTTCTGAACCTGAAAAATCCGCCGTTTTCTTCAATCTAGCGAGAAAAACCCCTGCAAAAACCCCAGAATCTTTACTCTAGAATCAAACAACCCTCTCCCTAAAATCCACCTTAGTGTAAATACCAAGTAAAAGCCGGTTGTGCTGTAATGGTTCTAATTTTAGTTTTTAAGCTAATGCTTTAGATAGCTGGGATTAATTCAACGGATAAGCCTAATGCATTCACAATGCGATAGAATGTTGCAACACTTGGGGTGATAACTCCTTTTTCTACTCGCGAAATATAGGACTTATTAACTCCAATTCGTTTTGCTAATTCTTCTTGTGTTACTTTTGCTTTTTTGCGTGCATCGAGAAGTATTTGACTCGTATAAAAAGCGTATGCTTCTTCATCAAACTTAGCTCGTTCTTTTGATCCGTGTTTGCCAAACTGTTTCTCTAGTATAGCGCTGTAGTTAACGATTTGATGATTGTTTGTCTCCATAATATGCTTTTAGAGTTTAGAAGAAGATTGGTAAATATAGATAAAGTTGTTTGATTAGCTGCGGCATTGAATATATTTACGATTATTCGATAGATAATTTTAGTCTTTAAGCAATTCTATTATAGCTATATCTCTTGTATTTTCTTTGTGTAAAGAAGATACAAGAGATAGGATAGTAAATCTTCTTATTGAAGGAGCTTTTGTGCGGTCTTTTTGTCTACTTTGAAGGCTGTGCCGTGGCGGGTGCCTTTGGGAAAGGTGATTTGATCGGATACGTCTTCCCATATTTTCCCGCCGTCGCCGGAGCGAACGGCTCCGTATTTTCCTTCCATGTATTTATCGAAATAAACGTAGATGTATTTCCCTACTTGCAGAGGTGAGGCTCCTTCGGCCCAGTAGTTGCCTGTGATAGGTTCCGAGACTGCGGTAGGAAAGCCTTTCTTTAAGTCGCGGGTACGTGTGACACGGATGTTTTTTTGTGGAGGATTGGGGTTTTCGTTCTTGACAAAGAACAAATACTCGTTGCCTTGTTGTAAGATGGCTCCGTCGATGACACTAAAGTTGGGATTAAAGAAGATCGCCGTAGGGGAAAACGTTTCGAAGTCTGGCGTTGTCACAAAGTATTGTCTGTGATTCAATCCTTTTTCGGTCTCACTCTCGGCAACGGGTGAATGCATGCCGGGTATTGTTGATGCCCAGATAATGTAATACAGTTTGCTTTTGGAGTCGTAGAAGACTTCGGGCGCCCAGCTGTTTTTGGTTTCGGGAAGATGATCCATAACCGGGATGATTTGCTGGTTACTCCAATTGATTAAGTCGGCCGACGAAGCATGTCCGATATGTTTGTCCCACCATCCGGTAGTCCATACCATGTGAAACAAGCCGTCTTCTCCTTGCACGATACTCGGGTCGCGCATCAATTTATCTTTACCAAGTTGCGGCGTGAGAAAGCTCTTCCCATTGGCAACCGGCGTCCATTGCAATCCGTCTTCGCTATAAGCAAAATGCAAACCGTCTTCACCGTTGCCTGTAAAATACGAGAATAGATATACGTCTTTTGCAACAAGCATGGAGCAATAGCAAAAGAGTGCCAAACAAAAGGATGCTATACGATAGTTTTTCATGTTGAAGATTATTTGAAAGTGATTACACAAAACGTTCGCGTTTTTGCAGGTTTTGCATAGCGATGAGCAAAGCAACCACACAGCCTACAGCCAGAAACATTCGGTTTTTGAAGATGATATCTTGCCAGATAACCATGTTCATGTCTCTGATTTCACTAAAGGGATTGAGAAAGATATCCCACATGCTATTTTTTAAGATGCCGTTGCGGGTAATGAAGAAGGAGGCAAGCCCTACTACAATCATTACGATTGATGTTCCGCTACCACTACGAATAATGGTAGAGAACATAAAGGCCAGATTTCCTAAAAACAAGACCGGCAGCATGATGCTATTGGCAATCTGAAACGGATTGACTTCATAGAGCATGATTGATCCGATAAAAGCAAAGACGATGAGTAACAAATAAACCAAAATGTAGATCATTACTAATCGGATCAGCCATACCTTGAATCGGTAGTTGGGGATGCCGAAGATGATTTCAAGGATCTTGCTGTCTTCATCGTTCTGAATACTGAATGAAGTGGGGTAGAATACGATGAGTAGCGACGGAAAAAACAGGAGTTCGTATACTAATCCCGTGTTCAACTCTGAGTTGTTCCAAACACTTAAGAACATGGTCAGCATGTAAAATACCAACGATGCCAGCAGAAACCAAATGAATTTATTGGCAAAGATAATCTCTGTGTTGTATTTGGTCATTGGAACAACTGTAGATAACAGGTCTTTTATTTTCATGATTACTAGAGTTTATAAGTTTTTAAGCATGCACAGGTATGCATCCTCCAAGTTCGGTTCTACAAGCTGCGCTCCTTCGTACGGAACGTCTACAGAAATGTATCTTACCTTGATAAGATCTCCCTCTTGAATGTGATGTACTACCATGCTTACGTCGAGGTCTTCTTCAAATCGCTGTGCAGAGATATTGAACTGCCAAACTTTATTATGGGCATAGTTTACCATCTCGCGCGGATTACCAAAGTATTTGAGGTCGCCTTTGTTTATGATGGCTACCTGATTACATGAGCTGGCAATGTCTTCAATGATGTGAGTAGAGAAGATTACGATACGCTCTTTACTCAATTCTACAAGTAGATTTCTGAAACGAATACGCTCACGCGGATCGAGTCCGGCTGTGGGTTCGTCCACAACAAGTATGCGAGGAAGGTTGAGCAAGATAAGCGCAATGCCGATACGTTGCTTCATACCTCCGGAGAATGAACCGATCTTTGCGTCTTTTCGGTCGTACATGTGTACGGCTTTAAGCACATATTCGAGACGTTCTTGTCGTACTTCCGGATCAACGACTCCTTTGAGGATGGCTTCGTAGTTGAGGAAATCCCACGAAGACATGTTTTCGTAGGTGCCAAACTCTTGAGGCAAGAAGCCAATAAGCCCTTGTAGCTCTTCCCGAAACTCTTTTGTGTTGTACTGATTGATATGAATGGTGCCGTAGCTTTGCTCAAGAATACCGGTAATGATACGCATAAAGGTTGATTTGCCGGCACCGTTTGGCCCTAGCAAACCAAACATCCCTGTCTTGATATCAAACGAGACTCCTTTAAGGGCCTTGAAGGGAACGTGGCGCTTGCCGATGATCGGAATGCTCTTTACAAACTTGTAGTAGCGGCTTCTGAAGGCGGCAAAGCGCCCTTCCAAACGTTCGGTGTTGACGTTGTTGCTATAGAGAAACTCCGATGTACGGATGATTTGCAATACAGCATACCATATCAGTAATGCAAAGATGGCCAGTCCGGTTGCATAGGTTTGTTTTCCTAAGACGTAGCAAAGGATAACTGGTAATCCCCATTTTAGGATGGTTGCAATACGACTGCTCCAACGTGTCGACTTGTTTTTATAGTGTCTGTAGCCGTTGATTTGTCCGATAAACAGAAGTATAAAACGATAGATCACGATCGAGAAGACTAGTTTCCAGAATGTGCTTTCGAGGTAGAACCAGGTAAAGTAAACCAAGAACCCAAACAAGGCATACTGCCAGCTGCTTTTGAGGAAGTCTTTGATGGAATGAAACTCGTTGGTGAGTCCGAGGCGACGACGCAATACAATTCCGCTTTGCCATTGTCTGACAAATAAAGATGGTCTGTCGTAGATTTTTACCAGATTCTCTACTCTGATGTGAATAGACTTGTGCTCGGGGATCAAACTACTGTCGGCTCTGCGCAAGGAGTTAAGGACAAAGTAGGTTACTCCCGGGATAAGAAGCGTAACTCCAACAAACCAAACACATTTGAGTAGCAATCCGCTTATGTTGAAATAAATGTAGCAGATGGCTCCGGCAAAAAGGAGTGCATGCAGGATGTATGTGTTCTTGTGCAACGTTTTGTACCATGCAATGCTGTTTTCGAGTCCTACGCATACGGTTGGAACCATAATCAGCGTAAGCAAAGCAGAACATGCCAAGCCTCCAATTACAGTGATGGCAAAGGGAGCTCCGATAATGCCCGAGTATTCATTGTTGCCAAGTGCCAGTGGAAACATGGCTACGATGGTGGTAATGGATGTGATCAATATAGGACGCATGCGAGAGAGTCCGGCCATGATCAGGGCTCGGTTGCGACAATATCCTCGTTGTCGTAATATGTTGGAGTAGTCGATCAGGATAATACCATTGTTTACTACCACACCAAGCAGGATAAGGAAGCCGGTAAGCGAGTTGGCATTCATCAAGCTGTTGCCCGATAAAAGCAATGCGACCAACGAACCAATAGCAGCCAATGGTATGGTGAAGAGGAGTACAAATGGCGTAACCAACGACTCGAATACGGACGCAAGGATCATGAAGATGAGGATGAACGCTGCAAAGATCAAAAACTTGAAGTCTGCAAATTGATCTTCTTCTTCAATGACTTCGATAGCGATCCCTGCCGGAAGATTGTAGTTGGCAATGAGTTGCTCAATTTCTTCTTTGTATCCGTTTAGTACTTCTTCGGACGCTTTGTCTTCAAACTTGAATCCGTAGTTGAGTCTTATTTGTTTTTCTTTATCTACACGTGAGATGTTGGAGATACCTCTCGATTTGACAACGGTTGCGATTTCATCGATCGACTGAATCCCTCCTTTGGCATTGTTTACTTGTATACGCTTGAGTTCGTCAATGCTTTTTTCTTTGGGCAGATCGGCCGGGTCTTCTTTCTCCGGACGCTCTTCGCGGATAATGATTTCGTAATCTTTGTCGTCGATGGTGATTTGCGAACCGCTGGCAAAGTCTCGGTTGAGAGACATAAGTCCGTTTGCAATATCCGAACGATTGATTTCGTACGAATGGAGTAGCGGCTGATCGAATAATAAATGTATTTCGGGACGACGGCCGGAAGAGGAAAGGTTGTTCCATGAGATGAAGTCGAGTTTGCTTACTTGATAACGTAAGTCTTCTCCTACAATCTGCATCATCTCGAAATCGCTTCCTTTGATCAGAATGCCTTTTCGGCCACCGCCGGCACCAAGCATACTCATCATTTGTCCCATTCCGTTCATCATGGCATTATTTTGCCCACCCGAATGAGCTTCGTTGATCATGACAGAAGTGATGCGTTCGTGTGGTATCTTTTGCATCAACTCATCGCGAACGGCTCCGATATCTCTACGACCAATGCGCTCGAAGTTTTCTTTCATTACCAAGGTAACGTTGGCTGTGTTTTCAGAGATATTGGTAACAACTTCTTTTATTTCAGGGATATCAAGAATTCGACCTTCATACAATTCGATCACGCTATTGGTTTCATCCAACGTGCTACCGAAACGAGTAGATAGCTGAATGTTGATGCGGTTCGACTTTACTACTTTGCCTGTCATAAAAGTGGCTGACATATTTACTAATATGACGAGTAGTAATGTGACCAATGCTCCTACACATGCGGCAAAAGGATTGCGCATGCAGGTTTTTAGCAATACCAAATAGATTTGTGTAGGGCGTTGTGTGATTGCCACTTTCTCATAAAATCGACTGTCTCCTTTCTTTAGCTTGAGCATGAGATAGGTGGTCATCGGAATAAAGAGTAGGGCTACAAACAACGAGATACAAAGCGTTGATATAATGGATACACCAATTTGGTATCCCATCAATTGTATGATGTAATTGTCGGAAAAGACAAAAGGGAGGAACACCGTAATGGTAGTTAGTGTGGCTGCAAAGATAGAGCGCCAAACTTCTTTGGTTCCTTCGGTAACTGCTTTCTCAGGAGTATATCCTTGTGCCGAAAGCCGGTAGATGTTTTCGAGTACAACAATACTGTTGTCGAGCAACATCCCTACGGCAAGGGCCATCCCGATGAGTGTAAAACTATTGATCGATACACCAAAGGCATAGAACAGATTGAATGCCGTGAAGATGGAGATGGGTATAGATAGTGCGATGATAATAACCAATCGCATATTCTTAAGGAAGAACCAGAGTATGATTACCGCCAAGAGTCCGCCGATAAGTGCCGACCAACTGATTTGTTCCAAGTTGGTTTCCATGATCTCGGCAGTATTGTTCTGTACGGATACTTCTACACCATAAGGCGCAAGATCTTTGTTGATCTCATCTATGGTGGCAAGTACACGGTGCGAAAGATCGATGATGTTGCTTTGTGAATCGTTGGTGATCGCACAAGAGATGGCTTCTTTTCCGTTTACACGACTGTAAGAGGTCTCTTCTTTGTAATCGAAAAAGATGGTAGCTACGTCTTTTAGTAATACCGGGCCGGGTGCTACAACCAGATTTTCGAGTTCGTCGATGCGCTCGTAGGCAGCGTTGGTATGGACAAATAGCTTTTTGTTGCTATCGGTGATGTTACCAACAAAGGTGCGTTCTTGTGTGTTGGAGTTGATGACCGAACTGATTTTGCCCGGAGTTAGGTTGTAGGCCTTGCATACTTGGGGATTGAGCAATATCTCGATTGCTTTTTGACGTCCGCCAAATACATTGACAGAGGCAACACCGTCTACATTTTCAAGCTTTCCTTTCGATTCTTTCTCAAAGATATTACGTATACGATCTACTCCGCCATCACCACGTATTTGCAAAACGATAAAGCTGTTTGCCATCGAGGCATCCATTCCTTTTTGTACGTTTGCTCTGATACCGGTTGGTAAAGTAGAGGTGATTTCGTTGATCTTTTCTTGTAGCTTGATCGACGCATATTTGATATTCGTGTTTTTCTTGAGCTTAATTTGCAGGTTGCCTCCGCGCGTATTTGCATTTGACTCGATAGACTCTATGCCGTCGAGCGTGCTTACTACTCCTTCGATTGGGATGATTGCTTGTGATTCGATAAATGCAGGATCGACTTCGTTTTGAGAAGATATTTGCACAAACAAAACGGGCAATTCGGCATTGGGCAACAATTCGAGTTGTAGTTGCTTATACGATACGTAGCCCAGCACACTAAGTGCTAGGAATAACATAAATATCGTGATGCGTCGGGTTATTAAAAACTTCATACTTAATTTCTCCTTCCTGATTTAAGGCGTTCGAATGTGAGGTACAGACAAGGGATTACCAACAAACTCATCAAGGTCGAGGTGATGAGTCCCCCAATTACGGCAATGGCCATTGGGGCACGCAGAGCTGCTCCGTCGCCAAAACCAAAGGTGAGCGGTAGGAGTGCAAGTATTGTTGTAATGGTTGTCATAAAGATAGGACGAATACGTTGTTGTCCGGCTTCGGCAATTGCTTCAATGAGGGTAAGGTCTGTCTGCTTGAGCTGATTGATTCGGTCTACAAGAATGATGGAGTTGTTTACGGCAATCCCCACCAACATTACGACTCCGATTACTCCCATGATATTGACCGTTGTTCCTGTAACAAGGAATGCAAGGATTGCTCCAACTACGGCAAGTGGAATGGTAAGCAGAATGGTAAATGGATGTAGAAATGATTCGAACTGTGATGCCAATACCATGTATACAAGTACGACAGAAAGGAACAATGCAAAAAGAAGACTATCCATAGCTTCTTTGCGTTTGGCTTCTTCTCCGGTAATTGAGATGGTGTAATTAGAAGGCAATTCGATGTCTTTCAGAACATCACTAACCTTTTGCGCAGCAACATCGAGAGATGTGTTTTCGTCGATATTTGCAGTGATTTTACCTAAGCGCGTTTGATTGCGTCTGATGATCTCTTTTGGAGATTGTGTATGCGTAATGGTTGCAATTTCGGACAAACGATATTCTTTATCTCCTCCTTTGATTATGATATTGTCGAGTTGTGATAGTTCGATATCAGGTAGTTTGATCTCGATATCGCGGCTTTCTCCTTGATAGTCGATTGCTCCCGCTGTACGCCCAGATAGTTGTTGTTTAATCTGCTCGATAACTGAACTAATTGCCAGATTGTTGATTCCGGCAACAGTGCGGTCGAGCATAATGCTCACTTCGGGATTACCATTTTCAATCGAAGTTGCTACATTGAACAACTCCGGAATGGATTGAATCCTTCCTTTTGCTTGATCTACAATGAGAGCAATGTCTTCCAGTTCTTCTCCCTTTACCTCTACAACAATAGGTGCGCCATCGTTTTCGAGTAGGGTATTGAGTGTATTGTTGTCTTGCACAAAGGCGATTTCTGCTCCTTGAATATCTTCGGTATAAGGGGTGAGTTGGCCTATGATTTGGTCAATGTTGACTTGTTTGTCATTGAGGATCACTTTTAGAGATGCGGTATTGTCTCCGTCGAGTACGCTACTACCATTGCCGGTTTGTTTCCCGATATGCGAATAGATTGTGCATGCCGAATCGCCAAGCATGGTATAAATCATGCTTTCTAAGCTTTCTACAGTTGAGGCGGTGCGTGAAATCATAGTTCCTTCGGGTAACTTCACCTGCATGATAAAGGTTGAATTGTCCGACTTGGGCATAAACTCCGTTTTTAATAAAGGAACGAGAAGGAATGCGCCAAGCAGAACTAGGGCTGAGACAGCCAGCACAAGACCTCTTTTCTGCAATATGCGGGTAAGAAGTTTTCCGTATTGCTTAAACTCAATAGAGGCTTTTTGCTCTACAGGTTGAGCTTCGGCTTTTTTTCCGAATAGCTTTGTATAAAGCATCGGAATTGTAAAGATCGCTACGAACAGAGATGAAAGAAGTGAGAAGGTAACCGTCCATGCTTGATCTTTGAACAACTCACCTGATGCTCCGTGTAGATATACAATTGGTAGGAACACAACGATTGTTGTCAGTGTTGAGGCGGTTACAGCACCGGCTACTTGCGCAGTGCCATTTACGGCTGCTTCTTTAACGCTGTCTCCTTTTTCATGATTTCGGAAAATGCTTTCGATCACAACAATTGCATTGTCTACAAGCATACCGGCACCAAGAGCCATACCTCCAAGTGTCATGATATTAAGAGTTAGCCCGCCGAAATACATAAGGTTGAAAGTCGCAACCAGTGAAATCGGGATGGCAATACTTACAATTAAGGTTGTGCCGAAACGACGTAAGAATACAAACAATACAATGATTGCAAGAACAATACCAAGTAGTGCTGTGTCTTTTACTTCTCCAATCGAGTTTTTGATAAATGTGCCTTGATTGGTCACAATGTCAAACTCGTAGCCTGGTAACGCTTGCTCAATTTTTGCGAGCTGCTTGGTGATATTGTCTACAACTTGTACGGTATTGTAACGCATCTCTTTGTAAACCGAAAGTCCGATGCTTCGCTTGCCGTTTACACGTACGATATTCTCGGGATCGGTATTTTCAAATTCGATAACAGCTACATCCTTCAGATAAATAGGAGCTTTGGTTGCTCCGTTGGCCGCAGTGTTGTTTTGGGAAGTTGAGGCGTTGGTCGAGCTGATTGGCTTGTATCCGACAATCAAGGATTCAAAGTCTCCTTCGTTATTTAGATTACTAACTCCTTTTACGATGTATTGCAGTCCTAACTCTGAAACTTTACCGCCCGATATCGACTTGTTGTTTTCTTCAATCTTGCCGGCAATATCGTTGACCGTTAGTTTGAATGCATTGAGTTTATAAGGGTCGGTTTTGATATTTAGTTTTTTATATTCCTGACCACTCAATTGCACATCGGCAACTCCTTCTACTCGCACCAGCTCATTTCGAATGTAGCTTTCTGCTGCTTTACGCAACACGGCCATGTCTTCAATGTTGGGATGGGAGAGACCAATGAGT
Source organism: Tannerellaceae bacterium (assembly GCA_051656605.1). Lineage (GTDB taxonomy): Bacteria > Bacteroidota > Bacteroidia > Bacteroidales > CAMTPD01 > UBA12018. Next base: position 96,507 of record JBOGCF010000015.1, read on the forward strand.
ACAACAGGGGAGGAGTTGGGGTCATTTTGACTGATGTTCAACTCTTTTATTTCTTGATTTGCGCTATATCCGCCAATTGCTTTTTGTAGATCAAGAAATGCTTCGTCCATATCTTTGCCCCAAGTATACTCAACGGTAATACGGGCTGTTCCGGCTTTGATAATAGACGACACGGCTGTGATGTCGCGTTGTCTGATCACCATTGCTTCGATATTCTTGACATATTTCTTCTCAATCTCTTCAGGAGGACGATCTCCTGCGTCGAGTTCGATATACAAACTCGGATTATTGAGAGATGGCAATAGGTCTACGCCTAATTTGTCGTACGATATTTTACCGAGAAGCAAGATGGCACAAACCATCATGATCACGGTAACCGGATTGTTTACGGCTAGTTGTATTATCTTTTTCATGGTAGCGTGTTAGCGTTCAACTTTTACATTGCTGTTTTCACGTAGTGTTTCAAAACCTTTTACGATAAGGTTGTCGTTTACTTTTAATCCTTCTACTACTTCGATGTTGTCTTCATCCTCAAGACCTGTTTTGATGTCGCGAAGAATGGCTACGTTCTTTTCAACGATAAACACGTATTTACGATTGCGATTGGATTGGATAACTTTCTTTGGTATTACAATGGTGCTATCAGCACGGTCTACTACAATGTCGGCTTTTACAAACATGCCCGGGCGTATCTTTAGTTTCGTATTATCGATTAGCATTTTGCCTTTGTATGTTCTTGTTTCTTTGCTGATAGCCGGAGATAACTCATCGACGATGCCTTTTAAGGTGTCGCGACGCAGGGTATAGTGTGTGATGTGTGCCGGTTGTGCGGTTTTTACATAGCCTATGGTGTTTTCTGGAAGGTTTATTTCCATAAACATTTTATCATAGTCCATCAGTGTAGCAATTGGTTTTCCTTGCTCGATACGTGTATTGGGCGTATAGTGAGGAAGGTCAACAATTACACCATTGATAGGAGCTTTGATTTGCATTTTTTCTAATTTGAGCTCTGCGTTTTCCAAGTCATACTTTGAATTGGTAACTTTTACTTCGGTATTTTTCATTTCACTCAATGTGACGCCTCCTTTTTCGTAAAGGGCTTTTTGCTTGGTTTGCTCTTGTTGTGCAATTTCATAGGCTAACTTTTTAGCGTCTATTGCGATGCCGTTTACATATTCAGGATCGGATAGTGTGGCAATAACTTGTCCTTTTTTTATGCGATCGCCTAATTTGAAAGGCTTTCCTGTAGAGCTGTTTCTTTGAAGTTCGAACACTCCGGCAATTTCTGATTTTAACTCAACTTCGCCGTTCGACATGGCTGTTCCTGATGTTGTGATGTATTTGCTGATCGGACTTTTGGTGAGTTCGATAACCGAAACCGGTGTTGCGATGTCTCGATAATTGGGGCGAGAGTCATTTTTGCATGAGGTGAATACAAGGAAAGATGCAACGAGACTGCTGCAAAGTGCTATTTTAGATGTGTATATAGTTGGTTTCATGGTATTATTTCTTTTTTGGTTGTGAGTAATTTGTTAGAGGTACGATTGATTGATTGTTGTCGAAATCGTATAGAGTTTGAATTTTTAGATTTAATAATTCAATCTTATAATTGATTCGAGCTTGTGCTAACGTCATCTTCTTGTTGGATAACTGTGTTTGGAATTGACTCATTTCCATACCAGTAAGGTCACCATTGCGATAACGCTCGGCATTGAGATCGTAAGTAAGCTGTGCATTCTTTACATTTTGCTCGGCTATGTTGATTTGTCGAAGGTTATTTTCGAGGTTACGATATGTTTTTCTGATATCTAGCTCTATTTTCTTTTCATCCTCAACTTTGTCGAGACGATTAATTAGAATTGCGGTTTCTTGTGCTTTTACACGGGCTTTCTTTTCTCCCCAGTCGAAAATAGGAACTGTAAAGCTGACTGCAACGCGAGGACTTTGAGTGGGTTGGTCATACACTTTTCCTAAGTTTTTATTGTCACCGGTAAGTCCGAACGATAAAGAGATATCGCCTTTAAACTCATTCAAGGATTTGGTTTTTATCATTTGAAAGTCGAGCTTCTCTGCTTCAATTTCACGTTCTCTAAGTTCGAGGCGTGTAGAGAGTGCATGTGTTATGGCTTTGTCGATATCAATCTTAACCGGTTCAACTTGTATTTCTGCAAATATGGATATCGCTTCATTTAGCTGCATACCCAAGGTTTGTTTGAGTAAGTCTTTTGCATTTTCTAATGCAACGCGACGATCTTCTGTATTTGATTCGGCAGTAGCTAAATTCAGCTCTGCTTGAAATAATTCGTCACGAGCAGCAAGATCTGCTTCGACTTTATTCTTAATTACCTCAAAGTTCTTGCGGGCATCTTCTAATTCTTCGATACTGATGCTTAAATTACTTTGTGCCATGTATACGGCATAAAACTGATCGGTAATACGTCGTTCCATATCGAGACGTTGCAGCGCATAACTAATTGCTGCATTCTCGTAATCGAGCTCTATTTCTTTGAGCTCCATTTTTCTACGGTTATAGGTGAAGATAGGTTGAGATAATTGTAAATATAGATTGTTTCGAAATGCTCGGTTGCTGTTGTCGGATCCATCTATATCTGATTTGTTGTCTTGCCATCCGAAGCGATTAACCAAAGAGATAACACCATCTGTAAATAAGATGGGCTGATCTACTTGGAAGGTTCCGGATGTATTTAATGTCTCGTTGGTATACCATTGAGATAATCGATTGTCAAAACTTCTATTTTTAGAGTAATCGATTGGATCTAACTTGAGAGAAAAGCGAGATTTTAAGGATGCTTTCTGTGCTACTAATGTTTGTTGGTATCGATCGAGGTTCATCGCCGACTTGCGCATGGTAGGACTGTTGTTCATTGCGATATCCAGTGCCTTATCCATTGTTAAAGCTGTTTGAGCTGATGCTCCGCAGCTTATAATCCATGTTGCGAATATGAAAAATGACTTCTTCATCGAGATAGGTTATCTTTTTAGTTTGTATACAAGTTTTGTTTATTGGGAGATTGAGCGTTAATAACGTTTTACAAGTTTTATAGCATCTGCGGTGATAGCTCTTAATGCATAATCGTTGTAAAGCTTTATTACGGCAGTGTCTTTTTCTATATAATAGGGGCCAAGACTTTCCCAGCCGTCTTTGGCTCTTCTTATGTCGAGGTAGGCATCTTCTATTTTATCACTTCCATCTATTGAAAAATGATATTCAGCCTTTACGTGTCTATTCCAATTAATATCTTCAGTTTTTGATACATAATAATAGATGTCGTATGTTCCATGTTCCGGTATTGGAGCCTTCCATTCAGCATATACATTGCCTTTGCCTGTCTTGATGGCATGTGCCGACATCTGTGTAGTTCCATAATATTGAGGGCCGGTGGTTACAATCCATTCTTTTGGAGCATTCCAAAAAGAGAACCCGGAATACTTTGATTTACTTGTTTGTTTTTGCTCAAGCCATTGAGCCATTAAGCCTACCGGTTCGGTCTCTGATGTTGTAAATAGCTTAGGATCTTCGTTGTCGATGATGATTTCATTCTCATTGATTATGGTAATCGAATTGATCATTTTTTGACTTTCCTCTTTTGCTACTCTTTTTTCTCTAGGAATTCGTCCTACTTTATGAGTAATCTCGAGAGGTATGTTTTTTGAGATAAAAGTGTTTAATATATACCTATTGGGTGCAGACTCTGTTTGAAGAATACACTCTTTTGTTTCATGTGGGTTGAATTCTAGAATCTCTATTTTGGGCTCTGCATTGCTAAGTCCAATCGTTAACTGTGCCCAAGCATGGTAGGGTGATCTGTTTTCGATTTGTACGGTATGCTCATACACATCGGTTTCTTCATTGCGTACTTGTACGGTTTGTGGTTGTGGGAAAATAAACTCGCCATAGCGAATGGAGTCTCCCCACTCGGGCAGGTATCCGATTAAGTCACAATTTGCTTTTTGCTGTATCGAATCAAGGAATTCAGCAAACGGAATGTTGCGAAGTTTGTTTCTTTCCAAATAGGTGTATAGTGAGTCACGAAAAGATTTTCGTGTCATCGCTTTTTCACACAAAGAGAACAGTTCTTGTGATTTTAATTTGATTGCTTTGCGCATAAGATTCGGAGCAGCCGAGCTATTTAAAATACCGCGTAACGATTCGGATTGAAATAGGATATTCGTTTCTTCTTCTTCGCTGATACCATTGAACTGCCGTAACCATTGATTGTTGTTGTTTTCAAGAAGGTAGCTTTCGATCAGACGATTTACAATATTCCAATCATCTGATACGAAATTGAATTTAAAATTAAATAGTTGCGGATAGATGTAGTATTTGTTTTCATTTGATTTTACATCCATTTTACCTCGGCCAGTATAATTCCAATCGTATTTAGCCGATGGACTATCAAAAAGCCAGAAGAATTGAAGTAGTGACTGTACTCTTAATTCGTTATCTGTTTGTTTTTGATTACTCCATTGTTGCCAACGTTTGTTGTTTTCAAACACACCTTCTATGTTCATGCTATATTGAGAGAATCCCATTTCTTCAATAAATACGATCTCCGGTTGCATGCAGTCTTGCACACTGCTATATGTGCGGGGATAAGTGTAGAATTGAGCGGGTACTTCAACCAAAGAAAAGCGATGGAAAGGATAGGATAGCTTGTATGATGCTTCTATTCTATTTTTTTGCTCCTTGATGAGTGATGGTATCGTGTCGGAGATAGAGTCTGTTACACTTTTAAATTTGTCATGTCCTTTGAATGTATATAACGAGAAGTCTATATTGTCAATCGTTGTTGTTCGTTTTTGATAGTCTCCTATAGTAACTGATAAGTTAGTGATGGGCTCATCTGTTTTGTAGATGAACTTATTATTTGAGAAAGAGATAGAGTCTCCTTGTGTGATTGCATATAGATTAGGTAGGGCTTCTATTTCTGTTTTAAATTGACTGAAAACAGAGCGCATCCAGTTTGTTCCTTCTGTACTATAACCTGTCCCAGATCGAGGATACCAATATGATTCGGGTGTAAGTAGAAGGTAATTGTCATCGATAAATGCGTATTGTTTATCAAGATTGACGAAGTCCATTGATACAGTTTTCTCTAGCTCTTCTTTTTCAATATCAAGGTAACAGATTGTTTGATCAATTGTGCCAGAGTAGTTAAATGTCCATTTTACCGGAGCTTTATTATCAAGTGCATGTTTGAGTTTTACAATAATGATTTGTTTCTTTCTTTCATAATTGAGCTGCTCATTGCTTGCATCTGTTATCGATTCTAATTTTAAAGCCGGATTTAGTGAGAATACAAAAGAATCAGCTTTTACTTCAGTATGTCCACAGATTGTAACACTCGCTTTTATTTGGTCTGGTAATTGTTTGAGTTTGATATCAAAACTGTCAACTTGAATTTCCGGTGAATTACTGTATGTATTGTTGAGTGCTAAGTAGGCAAGTCTATTCTCAGATTTAATATTGAACTGACTTACATGTGTATATGCACAAAACAATCCTGCTACAATGAAAGTACCGGCTACGATTGACCAGATATTTGCTTTCTGCTTTGAATTGGGAAGGCGGCCGTATAATCTAATGGTCAATGCTATAAATCCGACACCTAAGAATAGGTAAATAAAACGAAGAGTATAGATCTCATATAGATTGGAAAAGCCTATAATACTCGACTTCATCAGAGGTAATGCGTACCCCATATAATCGAAAAGATAGTAGTATTTTTCTTGAATGTAGAAAGTTGCGATGCATATATAACCAAGTAATATAACAAATGTAATTGCTTGATTCTTGACAATGAGCATTAGTGCGAAAGATAACCCCATTATGTATACTAATGTGGGAATAGATATTAGAAAGAAGTAAATTAGATATGCTCTAAAATCAATATTCGCAGCTCCGGATGTAAGTGTTATTATTGCAGTTACTATAAGTATCACAAAATTTAGACCTAGAAAAAGCTTCATGTTTCCCCAAGTCTTACCTAATACATATTCGGCATTACTCAAGGGTCTTACATAAAATACTTCTGACGTATCTAGCTTTTTATCTCGTTTTAGAAAGTCAGAAGATAAGAAAACCGCAATAATTGCCTGAAACATGTTGAAGAATAATAAGCTAATATACGGTATGTTGGACGGTATTGAAATGATGATCCAAGCTTTTGATTGTGCTACTATTCCGAAATTAATCAGTCCGATAAATAGAATAGCAAGTGCTGCAAATATTCTGAAGAACCAACCTCGTAAGAGAAGTTTACTTTCATACTTTGCAACTGTGTGTATGTTGGAAAAGAATGCCATGGTATTTTAATATAGTTTATTTATGGTTTGTCAATCATTGGTCCACAGGTCGAGCTTGTTTTCCATAAAGTATACATAAGCATGTTCGAGATTGGGAGGATAGGGTTCTGCATCATATCCCTCTATACTATCGGCAACAATTTGAAGCTCCCACTCGTCATCATTTGGAATTGTTGAGATAACAGGATATTTATTTGTGATTGTATTGAAGTCTTTGTCCTTTACGATTACTCGCCATACTTTTCCGTTTGCATTCTCGAGCATGTCTTGCGGACTACCATTGAAAGAAACTTCACCTTTATTCAAAAGGGCCATATGGTTACAGGTGCTTGATATATCTCCCACGATATGGGTGGATAATATGATTGTAGTGTCTTGACCACTAACTTTTGAAAGTAGATTTCTAAAGCGTATACGTTCTTCAGGATCTAAACCTGTTGTTGGTTCGTCTACAATGATAACTTTAGGATCATGTATAAGTGCTTGGGCTATACCGAGTCGTCTTTTCATCCCTCCAGAAAGTCTATTTGCATATCTGTTTCTTACATCATACAATCCGACTGATTCCAGCATTTTGTCTACCGCCTCTTTACGTTGTTTATTCTGAGTAAATCCAGATAGTCTTGCTGCATAATCCAGAAATTCCCATGTTTTGTATTGTGCAAAGAATCGAAAGTCTTGTGGCAGGTATCCTAATATTTTCCGTACTTCTTTTCGTTGCTTATTCATGTCGTAGCCAAACATTTCAATGCTACCCGAAGTTGCTTCCATTTGAGCAACAAGGATGCGCATTAAAGTAGATTTTCCCGCACCGTTGGGTCCAAGTAAACCAAACATGCCGGGGGGAATGGTTAGATTTATGTTTTTCAACGCATGGTGTCCGTTGGGGTATATCTTATTTAGGTTTTTAATAATTATGCTCACTGTGTTTTATTCTTTGGTTAACAGATACATGTTTTTACAAATGTAATTAGTTTTTCGTATTAAATGCGTATTTGTATGGATTTTAGCAATAAGTGGGTTGGATTTGTTAATAATAAGGCATAAAAAAACAGTGAAATGATCCCTTATGGATTAAATCACTGTAAAATTAGTTGTCGATAATATGTCTGGTTTACTTTTTCGGAGTACCACGTCTTCCATGACGAAGCTCTTTCGCTTTCGGATTTTCTACAATCTCGTTTTTTTTCATGCGAGCCGACTCTAATAAGCGCTTATTGGTACGAGCCTCTGTAAAAGTCAAACCTGCGCGCATAGCTTCTTTTCGTTTCTCTTTGTTCATATTGAACCAGTATTTAATGATTTAAAAAAGGCAGAATCGAAAAATCGATCTGCCTTTTCTTTATTCTTATATGAGTTTGATTATTCCCACTCGATAGTTGCAGGTGGTTTCGAGCTGATATCATATACTACACGGTTTACACCACGTACTTTATTGATGATTTCATTCGAAATTTTAGCAAGGAACTCATATGGAAGATGAGCCCAGTCTGCAGTCATAGCATCTGTTGAGGTAACCGCACGAAGAGCAACTGTATTTTCATATGTACGCTCATCGCCCATTACACCTACAGATTTTACAGGAAGAAGGATTGTTCCAGCTTGCCATACTTGATCATAAAGACCCCATTCGCGAAGACCACGGATGTAAATGTCATCAGCTTCTTGTAGGATGCGAACCTTCTCTTCTGTAATATCTCCAAGGATACGGATACCAAGACCCGGACCAGGGAAAGGATGACGATCGATCAAATGAGGCATCATTCCAAGTTCACGACCTACGCGACGTACTTCATCTTTGAAAAGAAGACGAAGAGGTTCTACAAGTTTCAATTTCATGAAATCAGGAAGACCTCCTACGTTGTGGTGTGATTTGATAACTGTACCTGTAATAGAAAGAGATTCAATGATATCTGGGTAGATTGTACCTTGTCCTAACCATTTAGCACCGTCGATCTTTTTCGCTTCTTCGTCAAATACATCGATAAAGCCTTTACCTATGATTTTACGTTTTTGCTCAGGATCTTTTACTCCTTCAAGTTCTTTATAAAAACGCTCTTTAGCATTAACGCCAATCACGTTAAGACCAAGATGAGCATAATCGTTCAATACGTTTTCGAACTCGTCTTTTCTCAATAAACCATGGTCTACGAAAATACAAGTAAGATTTTTACCGATAGCTTTATGAAGCAAAACAGCAGTAACAGAAGAATCTACCCCCCCAGAAAGACCAAGGATTACTTTGTCATCACCGAGTTGGTTCTTAAGAAGTTGTACTGTTTCGTCGATAAATGAAGCAGGAGTCCAATCACGTTTCATTCCGCAAATGTCAAGGAAGTTTCCAAGCATTTGAGTTCCGTCTGTTGAGTGGAATACTTCCGGGTGGAATTGAACACCCCAAGTTTGTTCACCTTCTACCTGATAAGCAGCAGCCTTTACATCATTTGTGCTAGCGATAATTTCAAAGTTAGATGGTAATACAGTGATTGTGTCACCATGCGACATCCATACTTGAGAACCTTCCTCGATTCCGTTAAGAAGAGGGTTTTGGCTGTTTACAAACGATAGATTTGCTCTACCATATTCTCTCGAATTGCTCGATTCAACATTACCACCTGATGTGTAAGCAAGGAATTGAGCACCGTAACAAATACCTAATAAAGGAAATTTGTTTCTGATTTGAGAAAGATCCGCTTTAAAAGCACTTTCGTCGTACACAGAGTAAGGGCTTCCCGAAAGGATTACCCCCTTGATACCTGTAGTATCTTCAGGAAACTTATTGTAAGGAAGAATTTCGCAATAAGTATTCATCTCTCTGACTCTTCTACCAATAAGTTGAGTAGTTTGTGAGCCGAAATCAAGGATAATAATTTTCTCGTGCATGAAATGTAACGTTTAATTCTGTATGCAAAGATACAAATAATTTTCCACTTCTTTGCAGGTGGATAAAGTGCTTTTGTGAATGAACCTTCAAATATGACTAAACAATGTTATACTATACTAGAAACTGAAAGAAATCAGGTCGGTCGTTCAAATATTCGAAGGTGATTCCTTGCTCTTTCATGCGTTCAATTAATGGCTGAAGATCTTTTTGATTGCAAAGCTCAATCCCGATAAGGGCTGGACCTTTTTCTCCGTATGTTTTACGTTTATATTCAAAATGAGCGATATCGTCATTTGGGCCTAATACTTTTTCCAAAAACTCACGAAGTGCACCTGCTCTTTGCGGGAAACGTACAATGAAATAGTGTTTGAGACCCTCAAAAAGCAATGAGCGTTCCTTGATTTCTTCCATTCGAGTGATATCGTTATTGCTGCCACTGATTACGCAAACAACATTTTTTCCTTCGAGTTTCTCTTTGTATATATTTAAGCCTGCCACAGAAACAGCTCCAGCAGGTTCAACTACTATAGCACTTTGATTGTATAATTTTAGAATTTCGCCGCAGATAAGTCCTTCAGGAACAATAATTATGTCGTCTAATAAGTTTTTGCAAATCTCAAAGTTTAGATTTCCTACTTTACGAACCGCAACTCCATCTGCAAACGTATCAATTGTCTTGAGTTCGGTAACCTGACCTTTGTCAATAGAAGCCTTCATACTTGCAGCTCCAGAGGGTTCTACTCCTATGATTTTAGTATCAGGACTTAACATCTTGAATACGCTTGCAACGCCGGAAGCTAATCCGCCGCCTCCGATTGGAACAAATAAATAATCGATTGGTGCTTTGGTATCTTCAAGGATATCTAATGCTACTGTTGCTTGTCCTTCAATTACTTTTTCATCATTAAACGGATGGATAAAGGTCATTTTGTTGTTTTCGCAGAACTTTACAGCTTCATTATAAGCATCATCAAATGTGTCTCCGGTAAGAATAACTTCAACATTCTCTTTGCCAAACATTTTTACTTGATCTCGCTTTTGTTGTGGTGTCGGATTGGGCATAAAAATTACACCTCGTATATTGAGGGCTTTGCATGCATATGCTACACCTTGAGCATGGTTTCCTGCGCTAGCACAAACGACCCCATTAGAGCGCTGCTCATTTGTGAGCGATGTGATTTTATTGTAGGCTCCACGAATCTTATAAGAACGAACTTCTTGTAGATCTTCACGTTTAAGAAATATATTGGCATTATAGCGATCAGATAAAGAGGCATTTCTCGACAAAGGCGTACGATATACTACCCTCATAATACGTTGCTGCGCAAGCATTATATCTTGTAATTGCGGTGAGTACATATTAATTTATTGTGTTAGCGATATAATAAAAACGATCAAATGTAGCTTTATTTTTTTATTAATTGCATTTTGATAATTAATAATAGCTTTATTTGTTCATTCTGCTTATAGAAATAGGTAGCTAGGTTTCTTTGTGAATTGAAAGTGAGATGTTTTAAATAAAAGAGCTTGTTTTAGGTTTATTGCTAGTGAAGAGCATTTTATGTTGTAGCTTGTATGTCGAGATAAATTCATTATATTTGAAAAAGCAGGAATACTTCTATAAAGTTTCGTTAACGAGTGAACCAATCTTAGAGTTGTATAGTTTATTGTATGTATAAACAAATATAACTAATGTAAGGAGAAAGTATTATGAAAAATGTAGACTCTAAATTGTTATTAGGATTGGTTGTAGGTGCAGCCGTAGGTGCAGCTGTAGGTTATCTTGTGGCAACAGACAAAAAAGATCGTATTCTTGACGAACTAGAAGGTGTTGTAAACAAAGTAAAAGACAGTGTAAAAGGTGCTATTCATAAAAACTGTCCAAGTTGCGACAGTGTTGAAACTCCTGCTGTAGACGAATAACAATCAAATGGATCAAGAAACAAAACAAGTGTTTGACACGCTTAAATCCGATTTATCGGTTTTTGTAAGCGGTAAAGTCGAATTACTGAAATTAGAAGTGTACGAGAGAATAGGAAAAATGATTTCTGTTTTCTCGTATGCTTTGATTATGATTTTTCTAGTATTTTTCGCAATGCTATCGCTCTTTATGTCGCTCGGTTTTTATTTTGGCGGTCTAATTGGTAGTATGGGGGGTGGATTTGCTATAACCTTTGCGCTATATCTATTGATTATCGCATTGTTTTACAATCTGCGCAATAAGTTTAAAGCGAAAGTATTAAATGAAGTAATCACTACTTTTTTAACGAATGAAGATGAAATCAACAGAGAAGACAAAGACTCAACTCTCAGCAATGGAGATGCTGATTCGCAGGAAGCAGGAATTAACGATTCAGAACCTGCAGACGCAAGAACGTCTCGTTGAGCAACTCGAGTATGTACAACGACATGCTGTAGGAATTGCTTTTGATATGTTGAAGTCGTCATTTGTTCATTCCGTAAAACGCTCTGCCCTCATATCAAAAACTAAGCATGATGCAGCAAAGGCAGAGCAAAAACTCAACAATGAAGGGTTAGATATAAAACAGATGTTTAATAATTACTGGCCTTTTGCATGGGAGATTGCAAAACCTGTATTGTTGGGTTGGTTTGTAAGACGAGGTAGACGTTTTATTTCAAAATTTTTGCATTAGGCTTGTTTTACTTTCGAAATGTTATTTGTGTGATAGTCTCTAACCTTAAAGATCATAAAGGTATCTCGGCCTTTATATGCTCATTAATACCTTTCTAAAAAAGCAAACAAAAATAGGGATCTTAATTTTTGTTATTGCTCTGGTTATTTCTTCCATACTTGTAAAGTAAGATTGGAAAATCATTTTAATTTTGCAGTGTCAGAACAATAAAAAGAAGATATTGGTGATATTCATTATCAAATACTTTTTTTTGTTTTGATATAACGCCTAAACTTCGTAAGTTTGTGCGAATTTTTAAAAACCCATAAAAAAGTTTTTTACAATGATTAAAGTAGGTATTAACGGTTTCGGCCGTATCGGACGTTTGGTTTTCCGTGCTGCACAAGAAAGAAATGACATCCAAATCGTAGGTATCAACGACTTGATCGACGTTGAATACATGGCTTACATGTTGAAATATGACACTGTACACGGTCGTTTTAACGGTACTGTAGAGGTTAAAGACGGTCAGTTGGTTGTAAACGGTAACGCTATCCGTGTAACTGCAGAAAGAAACCCAGCAGACTTGAAATGGGATGCTATCGGTGCTGATTATGTAGTTGAATCAACAGGTCTTTTCCTTACAAAAGAAACTGCTGCTAAACACATCGAAGCTGGTGCTAAATATGTAGTTATGTCAGCTCCATCAAAAGACGATACTCCAATGTTCGTTTGCGGTGTGAACCTAGACGCTTATACTGGTCAAACTATCGTATCTAACGCATCTTGTACTACTAACTGTTTGGCTCCTATCGCTAAAGTTATCAACGACAAGTTCGGTATGATCGAAGGTCTTATGACTACAGTTCACGCTACAACTAACACTCAAAAAACTGTTGATGCTCCGTCTGCAAAAGACTGGAGAGGTGGTCGTGCTGCTGCTGGTAACATCATCCCTTCTTCTACAGGTGCTGCTAAAGCTGTAGGTAAAGTAATTCCTGCATTGAACGGTAAACTTACAGGTATGGCATTCCGCGTTCCAACTTTGGACGTATCTGTAGTTGACTTGACTTGCCGTATCGAGAAAGCTGCTTCATACGCAGAAATCTGTGCAGCAATGAAAGAAGCTTCAGAAAAAGAATTGAAAGGCGTACTTGGTTACACTGAAGACGAAGTTGTATCAAGCGACTTCATCGGTGAAAAATGTACTTCTGTATTCGATGCTAAAGCTGGTATCTCATTGTCTCCAAACTTCGTTAAAGTTGTATCTTGGTATGACAACGAAATTGGTTACTCAAACAAAGTTCTTGACTTAGTTGCTCACATGAACTCTGTAAACGCTTAATCTTATCCAAGAATATAAGCTTCAAAAGGCTGCCTCATTAGAGGCAGCCTTTTCTTTTTTAGACCAATTAAATACAACTTATAGAACTAACCATCCAGTTTAATAAATCTGTAATCTTTCTGATAGCATCTTTGATTCAGTTGTCGATGTGTATATTCTAATCTTTTTTCATGGATGGATTGATATAATATTAGAAAAAAGATTCATCATATTGCTATTATTAATAAATTGCATACTTATTTGTATGAAGACGTAAGCGATTTAAAAAGACTATATTAATAAGACCATGCAAGAAAGACATATGGACCGATTAGCTTATTTCACAGAATTAGCTAATACCTCAAGAGAGTTTTATCTCGACTACCTTGACCCTTTTTTTGAAGTAAGACCAGGAATGAATATTCTTGAAGTTGGATGTGGTGAAGGAGGAAATCTTTTACCTTTTGCAGAGAAAGGATGTATCGTAAAAGGTATTGATGCTTGTCTAGATCGTATTGAACAAGCAAAAGAATATTTCTCGTTGGCACAACAGCAAGGAACGTTTGAATGTATCAATTTCTTTGATATGGAAATACCAGATGAGACCAATAAGTTTGACTTGGTTTTGATTCATGACGTCATAGAGCATATCGAGGATAAAGAAACATTTATATCTAAAGTAAAGGAGTACATTAAGAAAGATGGAATTATATTTTGGGGGTTTCCTGCTTGGCAAATGCCTTTTGGAGGACATCAACAGATCTGTTCAGGAAAAATATCAAAGCTTCCATTTATTCATCTTTTACCAATGCCCTTGTATAGTAAACTTCTTCAAAAAATGGGGGAAAGCGATGATTGTATCACTGAGCTTCAGAGCATAAAGAAGTGTGCCTTGACAATAGAGAATTTTGAAAAACTAATCGAGCAAAGTGGTTATAATCTATTACATCGGAAGTTATGGTTTATCAATCCCCACTATAAGCAAAAGTTCAATTTAATGCCTATTGAACTGCCAAGTATATTTTCGAATATAAAATATGTTCGAAATTTCTTTAGTACAGCATGTTTTTACGTAACTCAACGATAAACAGAATAAGAGATCGTATTAGTTTTCTTTTATCAAGTCAATATATGTCATGAATGATTTCTCGGTGAAATAAAAGAATGTAGTTTGGGAAATTAAATACTTCATATTACATTGTATCGCCTTAATCAAAACGCTTGATTAAGGCGATATTATTATCTAATACATATGAATATGAAAAAGCACTATTGTCTTGCACTCTATTTGTTATTGAGCTCATTGTCGGCTTTTGGACAACAAGCAATCTGGGATAAGCCAGCCGTGGTATCTCCCGAAGTATCAACAGACCAACGAGTAACGTTTCGTCTTTTTGCTCCAAATGCAAAAAAGGTAGAGTTGAATGGAGATTTCCTTCCCGAGAAAATAATACAAACTTCATTTGGTGAAATGTCTGTACCTGCACCAGTTGCTATGCAACAAAGGAATGATGGAATTTGGGAGTACACAACAGCTATATTACCATCAGATCTCTACAACTACTCCTTTAGTATCGATGATATGCGTACAACGGATCCATCTAATGTATTTACCATACGCGATGTAAGTACCATTTCAAACTATTTTCTCATTTCTGGGGGCAAAGGAGATGTGTATTCGGTAAATAGTGTGCCACATGGCAGCGTTTCACGAGTTTGGTATGATAGTCCGGCTTTAGGAATGAAGCGACGAATGACTGTATATACTCCGCCCGGCTACGAACAATCTACACAAGAATACCCGGTTTTATATTTACTACATGGCATGGGAGGAGACGAAGAAGCTTGGATTGCTTTGGGTAGAACAGCACAAATACTCGACAATTTGATTGCTTCAGGAGAGGCAAAACCAATGATGGTGGTAATGACTAATGGTAATGCCGCACAAGAAGCTGCACCGGGTGAGGCGCAAGGAGGCTTGAGAAAACCCGAAACGATGCTACCTAAAACAATGGATGGAACATTTGAGGGGGCGTTTCCGGATGTAGTTTCATTCATTGATTCTAATTATCGGACACAAAAAAATAAATCGGGAAGAGCAATTGCAGGACTCTCGATGGGAGGTTTTCACTCACTTCACATATCGAAAACATATCCGGATCTATTTGACTATGTAGGTCTATTTTCTGCAGCAATACTTCCTTCAAAAGGTGCATCGTCACCATTATATGAGAATACCCAAGAGAAACTAAAAGAGCAGTTTGGCAAGCAGCCAAAACTTTATTGGATTGCTATTGGCAAGACAGATTTTCTCTATAATGCAAACGCAGACTTTCGAAAGATACTAGACGAAAACAAATACCCATACACTTATGTGGAAACCGGTGGCGGACATACATGGCGTAATTGGCGCGATTATCTTTCTCGGTTTAGTGTATTGTTGTTTAAGTAGGATTCATCGGTATAAAAAACATTTATTGTATTCATCATTTACGCATTGTATGAATGGCGTATCCAAACCTAGTGAAGAGGGAATCGTTCCATCGGCATCAAACAATTCTATCTTCACTAGGTTTAAATCGTTCGATGCCCATCAAACGATTTACTCTTCATAAGATTCAAATCGTCAGGTGCCGACGAGGGCACTGAAAAAGGCTGTGTTTTTTATCAACTCTCCGTGCTAGTATACAAAAATGGTTATAATGACTTCTTTTTTAAGAAGAGGCATTATAACCATTTTTACTTATAAATTTCGCATA
>JBOGCF010000016.1:0-1321 GCA_051656605.1 Tannerellaceae bacterium
CGTTCAAAGATCGGAATAAGAACGTAATGATTGAAGGGAAATATTTGGAATTGAAATTTATATTGGAAGCCCGAAGAAAAGAGTTTCGGTTTGATCATTCGGCGAAAGAATACGTATTTACCGGCGAAGACAGATTAGCGTACGCATTGGAAGAGGGACGAAGTGTGTTTTGGGAGCCGTTCTTGCGATATGATAGAGATTGTGGCGAATTCTTGCAGGAAAGCTTGAAAGAACAAGGCTTAAGCTCGCTTCCGAAGTCGATGAGTTTGAACCACAAGATTTCAGGATCAAGCAGCAATAAGGAGTTGGTGGAAAATGTACGGAAAGAAATCGGTTCTTGTAAGAAAGTGGTAAAGTTGGATGAAATTTCAGAGAAAATATTGAAAAATATAGGTTTTGCAAGTCCGTCCAGTTCGCAGATTGCGGAGTTGTCGAAAAAATTAATCGAAGAAAACAGTTTGAATACTTGCAGAGACGAGAAATGTGTATGTATATCGGTGGATCAACTGACAAAGTTGTCGACAAAGAGTGTGGAGGAATTTTACAAAAAATCGTCGCTCAATTCTGAGGATCAACGGAATCTCGAACAAGGATTTTATGTGTTGAAGCAGATCGATATTGATTTGGCGAAAAAGAATAAGAATTTGTTTTGGGAGAGGATTTTGCCCGACAGCTCAGAAAGAAATTCTACCCTCCAAGCCCGCTCCAAAGCAGGTTTTACCAATGATATATCTACTTTAAGAGCAGGGAAGAAGATTTTGATTGTGGGGAAAAATTCCGTTCAAAAAGTGGAAAATAATCAAAAAGATTCCTTGAAAAAATTAATCGAATTGGCAAAGATTTGCGGGATTTCTTTGCCGAGTGACTTTGCTAAGAAGGTATCGACGACTATTCTTCAGGAAACTCATCATAAAAGCGAGTTAAATGAATTATTGAAAAACCTAAGCTGGGAGACGATCAAAGAATTGCAATCTTATCCGTTGAAACAAACAAGCGAATTGAAAAAATACATTGAAGAGGTAGTAAAATTATGTTGTTAAGTAAATTATGTGAGCAAATCACTACAGCAACCGAACAAGCAAAGCAACTGTCTTTCGAAATGTATATCTGCAAAAAATTTGTGGATTTGAGTAAAGGTTATTACGAATTGGACAGTACTGATTTATTCTATATCAAAAATTCAAAGTGGAAAGACGGAATATTTTTCGCCCGTTTGTGGCAACAACTAAGTTCTTCCGATAAGACTCTTACAATAGAAGCCCGCAAAGCCTGCGGTTATCCCATCGGCAAACTTCACTCCAATGAATTATCTAAAAAACGG
>JBOGCF010000017.1:0-250083 GCA_051656605.1 Tannerellaceae bacterium
TGCTAGCATACTCAAAACTATAATAACTTAAAGATACGAAATATAAACAACTTCATTATAGAACCTATTTATAATTTAGCTTTATGAGCAAGTATACTTATTGATTTTTTCAGTGCCCTCGTGCCGACCTGACGATTCAGTCTTCACTAGTTTCAAATCGTCAGATGGCGACCTGACGATTCGTTCTTCGTGATGTTTAATTCGTTTGATGCCGATCGAACGATTCAAAGATAACGAAAAGAGAATCGTTTGATGGGCATCGAACGATTCTCTTTTCATGGGGTTTGTTTTCGGAAGAAACGATGACGCGCCGCAATCATCGTTTTATTGACACATAACATCTGTAAACTCTACTCATTGGCGGCGCTTGGTTCTTTAAAATCCGGCGTGTACTTTCTCGAGCGCTTTCGCAGCCTCGCCACGCGGTTTCTCGGACGTAAACGTCCAGTTAATTTTATCTTCCGTCACGTTGTTACCGTTTCCGGCCACTGCTTTTAGTTCGTTCATGCCCTTTTGAAGCTGCACGTTGTCGACGATGTAATGCACATCGGTAGTCCCTTTGCGTATACCTTGCAGCTCTTTTCCATTGAGATAAATGGTAGGCTGCCCCTGGTTTGAATATACTGTAACCGAGGTTTTTTGCTGCTCGCGGTCGGTAAGACGACGCTGCGTTATATACACCACCGGCTCTTCACTCCAGTTGGCCTTGTACCAGTAATAGGCATCTTTTTTGCGTTTACGGTCTATCGTAACCAGTCCTTTCAGGTTGCGTGCCGGAACTCCCCCGCGTGACCACATCGGCACGGCAAAGTCGAACATGTTCCAAAGGTACGACGCGATGATATACGGATGCTTCGAGATAATTCCCCATTGCTGTTCGTGCATTTTAGTCTGAAAGGCTTCGGGGAAAAACTTTGCGTTCCAGTCGCCAATGGCCTCACCCACGTACTCAGTTTGATGGTCGATGTTGGCATCGGCCCCGTATTCGGTGAGCATAAACAAGTTGTCGGGATATTCCGTTTCCAGCTTCTCGATCCACGGTTTCATATCGCCAATGGTGCGTTCGTACCAACCGAAATAACGATTCATCCCCTGCACGTCGGCATTTCTGTTGACGGGGTGATTCATGTGTCCGTATCCGTTTACCGCAACGGTGTATCGGTCGGGATCTTCCGTCTTGGCCAAGTCGTGCAAACTTGCCGTAAGTTGTGCCGTATAATTGTGCGGCTGGTACACTTCGTTGTGTAATCCCCAGATGTAGATCGAAGGATGGTTAAAACTTTGACGGATCAACTCGCGCATTTGCTGCATGGCATTCTCCGACTCTTGCGTGGTAACCTTGTTTACGAACGGAATCTCTGCCCATACCAACAAGCCGAGCGAGTCGCACTTGGAATAGAAGTAATCCGACTGTTGGTAGTGCGCCAGGCGAATGGTGGTAGCGCCGATATCCATGATCATGGCCAAGTCTTCGTCGTGATGCTCATTGAGCAAGGCGCTTCCGGCACCCCAACGATCTTGATGCCTTGTTACGCCATACATCGGATACTTGTTTCCGTTTAAGTATACACCGTCACCGGCTTTCAGCTCTACGGTGCGCACACCCAGCGGTTGCGTCAATTCGTCGAGCACCGTACCATTTTGTTTGATCTGCGTGACCACTTTGTAGAGGTAGGGATCCTTGCGACCGTTCCAAAGGTGGGGATTTTTGATTTCGAGGTTGAGTTCTTCGCGCTTCGTGCCTTGCGGCAACACGTCTGCCCGAGTCGATTTTTCGGTTACGAGTTTGCCCTCTTGCGTAAAAATGGAAGTTACCACCTCTACTTGCTGCGCGGTGTCGTATTTATTATCGATCTTAACTCCGATGTTGATGTCTGCTTTCTTTCCGTTTACTTGTTGGCGGATATACACTCCGGGAGAAGCATGATCGGTTACCGAGATATTGATCTTTCCGGTTTCGACCAACCATACCGGACGATAAATGCCGCCGTATACGCCAAAGAGGCTATGGTTTACCGGAATCACATCTACACGTGCGCTGTTGTCTGCCTTTACCACCATTCGGTTGGTTTGTCCCGGCTTTACCGCATCGGTAATATCAATGGCAAATGCAGAGTATGCGCCCTTGTGATTTCCCACAAGCTGGTCGTTGACATATACGTCGGCTACCAGCCCTACTCCTTCGAAACGAACAAAAAGACGTTTGTCCTTGATATCTGCCGGAACAGTGAAGTCTTTTCGGTAATAGGCATCGCCGGCGTAGAAGTTGTTGTGCCGGGTCATCATGTCTACATTGTTCCAAGTGTGCGGAAGGGAAACATCGGTCCACTTTTGATCCCACGAGGAAAGTAATTGCAGGGGCTGCTCGGGCAGCGGCCCTTTCTTGAACTTCCAGTCGGCATTAAAACTCGTTACTTCGCGGGCTTGCATACCCGAGGCAAACATCGACAATACAAGGGGAAATATATATTTCATGCTCTTGTTTTTCATACGAATGGTAATTAATTGAAGGTTTCTACAAAAATACACGAGAAGAATGAGATAAAAGTCTGGAATAGACTTCTTTTACACAAGTATATTAACCTTTTTGCTCGTATATGCTTATAATATTCTTACAAACGGGGTACATTGAGATGGGGATATCACAAAAAAGAAAACCATTGCAGCCAACTCTTCCCGAGCATGCTGCAATGGATCATTTTTTTCTCCTAACAATAAAAAACTTAACTTAGCTAACCTTTGAAACGAACTCTACATTCATGTAAGAGTTGTGTGATTATATATTTTGCATTTTCAAGAAAGAAGATTTTCTCTTCTTTACTATATCGTGAATCGTTTTATTTCATCAATGGAAGCTCTTCCAATAGTTCGCCACGACTGTTGTAGCGTAACACAGATTTTCCGATTTGATCTTTATCGATCGTTACTTCGTATTCGTCGTCACTGATTTGATAAGCATCAACAAAATCATAGGCATTAAAGCGTGAGTCGATGTCTTGTCTGATTTCCATTGGTAGCAGTGTTAGTGGAACAATTCTTTTGTCTTCCATACCCATTTCTGCTGCGTTGTTAAAAATGTTATTGAAAGCTTGTGCTTCAACTGTGCTTGTTGCCATCAATAGAATTAAAGATATAATAGATACAATACTTTTCATTTTGCTTTTTCTTTTGCGTTTACACAATATATAATACCAAAAGTGTACCACAAAATAGAGGCATAGTCTCACATACAGCTTAGCCTACTTATTTTCAACACAATACATAAAAGCGAATGAATTTACATGGGGAATTATTGTGGAATTGATGTGTGGAATTCCACACACGCGCTATGCAATAAATCCACACTTGCACCACAGTTCCACACTTTTCTACAGAATCACAAAAACGGATGGGGGAATAAACCATTGGGATAGGGATATAAAAGAAAACCATTGATACCAACTCTTCACGAGCTAGTAACAATGGATTATTTCTTTTTCTTCTAACAATAAAAACTTAACTTAACTAAACCTTGGCATTTTCATTTCATTAGCGGTAACTTTTCCAACAACTCACCACAGTTGTTGTAACGTAACACTGATTTTTTCTATTTGATCCTTTTTTATAGTCACCAAATAATTATCACTTGGTTTTAATGCGTTGATGCATTTCTTAAGCTCGACGTTGAAAAACGGTGCTCACTGCAATCAACAACACAAATGATAATAAAGAAACTAACCTTTTCTTTTTATTTAAACTTGTGCATTTACACAATATATAATACCAAAAGCATGCCACAAAAACGTAGACTCGTCTCAAAAACGCATAAAAGACTACATTTCAACCAAATATATACAATTACTGTATATTATTAACGTTGTGTAGCAAACTCACATGTGTGGAATTCTACACAAAAAGTGTGGAATTAATCCACACACGCACCACACTTCCACACCACACTTACTGTATAAAAAGAATCCCGCGATCGGGTGTGGCATTGATGCCCTTCCTGATCACGGGATTATATAGAGGAGATATTAATTCGTTTACCTCGTTTTATCCATTCATTTAATCCAATGGAATCTGATATAGTTTGAGCTTATTATATAAGGTCTTTCTATCAATTCCAAGCATCTTTGCCGCTTTACTTTTGTTGTAGTCGGCACGTTGCAGAGCTTCTAAGATCAGCGTCTTTTCTTGCGTACTGTCTTTGAGAACGATCGAACCCACCGGTTCCGGAGCTGCCTTCTCTCCCGAAACAATCTCGGATGGCAATACATCGGGCGTTACAAATCCGCCGCGTGTAAGTAGTACCGCACGCTTGATTACGTTTTTAAGTTCGCGCAAATTGCCCGGCCACGAGTAGGCTTTGAGTAATCGCTCTGCTGCCGGATCAAAACCGATTGCTTCACGCTCGAGCTCGATGTTTGCCTTGTTGAGAAAGAAGTTTGCAAAGAGCATGATGTCTTCTTTTCGCTCTTGCAGAGTAGGCATTTTAAGGGTAAACTCATTGATACGATGGTAAAGGTCTTCACGAAATACACCCTTGGCAATTGCATCTTGGAGGTTTTCGTTGGTCGCACTTACTACGCGCACATCGATATCAATCTCTTTGTTTCCTCCTACCGGACGCACTTTCTTCTCTTGCAAAGCACGAAGCAATTGTACTTGTACTTCGTACGAAAGGTTTCCGATCTCATCGAGAAAGATGGTTCCGCCTTGGGCTGCAACAAAGTGTCCGGTCTTGTCTTGTACGGCTCCGGTAAATGAGCCTTTGATGTGGCCGAAGAGTTCACTGGCCGCAATGTCTTTGGGCAATGCGCCACAGTCTATCGCTACAAACGGTGCTTTTGCTCGTTTGCTTTGCATGTGTATCAACTTTGCTACGTATTCTTTTCCCGTACCACTGGCACCGTTGATCAATACCGACATATCGGTAGGTGCTACCAGACGTACGTATTCATAGAGTTCGCGTGCTTTCTCGGCCGTACCGTGCAAGTATTCGCTTTGGTCTTCGGGTTCTGCTTTTGGTTTTACTTGTTTTTCGGCAACTGGTGGTGCGGCTACCGGCTCGTCGTTCTTTTCTACACTTTGCGATGCAGCAAGTGCGTCTTGTATTTTCTTGATCAAGTCATCGGGAACGATGGGCTTTGAAATGTAATCGGATGCTCCAAGTTTCATCGACTGTACAGCCGAAGAGATCTCAGCATATCCGGTCATCATGATAAATGCGGTTTGTGGATATTTTTCTTTTACTTCGGTCAACAAGTCTATACCGTCTCGATCGGGCAGACGCAAATCGGAAAGAATAAGCGCAACCTGACGTTCGGTTGTAATCTTTAAGGCTTCTGAAACTGAAGTAACCCACTCTACACTATAGCCTTTTCTAGATAAAAATCCTTTCAGCATAGTTCCGTACGTCACATCATCTTCAACTATTAATATGGTATTCATTTCAGCTTTCTTCATTCTCTTTTCTCATTATTCTATCTCTATACCCTTTGCTTGTAACAGTATCGAGTTTATCTCCTCAATCACCTTTTGCATCAACGTTTTCCAAACATCTTGCGACGACGAAAAGTCTTCCTTATCCAAACGACGCAACCTTGCGGTGAGGTCATCGTCGCCTAGCAACGTTATTACAGAAATCAGCTTGTGAGCAAGTGCAGAACCACTTTTCAGGTCAGTTGTCTCTAGGCAATAACGTAATTCGTCTACATGTTTCGAAGTCTCGGCTACAAATGTATCGAGAATCTCTTTCTTTAATTCCGGATCATCTCCGCAGTATACAAAAAGATTATTCAGATCAAAACCCTTCGTTGGGATATGGTTAGTTTCTATTGGTGCTTCTAGTGTTTCGTTTGTATGTACTTTACAATATTTCCTTAGTAAGGAGAAGAGTTCTTCCGGCTTAAATGGTTTTGCTAACATTCCATTAAACCCTGCACTCTTGTACTTATCTGCTTCCTTATCAGAATTGGCTGTAATTGCAAACACCGGAACATCAAGCTTCAAATTATCACGCAGCTGACGGATAAAATCGAAACCATTCATTCCCGGCATACGAATATCGGAAAAAACAACATCAAATATCTCATTTTCTAATAATTTTAATGCATTTTTACCATTATCGACTGCACAAATTGTAACTCCACGGTCTTTTAGTAACTCCGATACCATGCGTAACATCAATGCATCATCATCAAGCCACAACACTTTCAAGTACTTGATGCAATCTTGATCGTGCTCCTCGCCAACCAACTCTTCGATGGTTTGCTCGGCACTCTGCTTTATCGGTACGTTCACCAAGAATGAACTACCCTTGTTTTTTCTACCGTCAATTACAATAACCCCTCCCAATAAAGTAACCAATTTATTGGTGATGGTAAGACCGAGACCAAGACCATCGATGGCTTGTGCCGATGATAATCTGGAGAACTCTTTGAATATCTTATTACGATCTGCAGGATCGATACCAATACCGGTATCGACACACTGAAAATGCAACAAGGTTTCGTTCTTGTACTCCTCGATCCAAGCCCGAACGGAAATGCTGCCCTCGGAGGTAAACTTTACAGCATTGGATACAATGTTTGAATAGATCTGTCGAAGACGCAACGGATCTGATACATACAACACTCCTTGTGTCGGAGTAACTTCAACAACATAGTCAAGCCCTTTCGACTCGGCAAGCGGACGAAACGATTCGGCAATCTCCAGCGAAAGCTGCAACGGATCGAACGGCATTTCACTAATTACAACCTGATTGGATTCTAGTTTCTGAAAATCGAGCAGGTTGCCAATGAGTCCGAGTATATGCGAAGTCGAACTGCGCATGTTGTCGAGAAAATAATTGGCGCGCGCGCCGAGCGACATTCCTTTCAGCAGTTCAATGTATCCGATAATTGAACTCAGCGGAGCCTTTACATCGTGCGAAACCGTAACCATCAAGTGTTCGCGGCTTTTGAGCAGATTGTCGGAATAAATCTTGGCTTCGAACAGTTGTTGCCGGTTGCGCTGATTGCGTGAGATATCGCGCCAAATGATGATGATGAAAACAAATGCCAAAAACAAAGCCGAAAGCGCGATGGCTGCGGTCTGCCGCGACGTATCAATCAGCAAACTTTCTTTTTCCAGCATACGCTCGAGCGAGATATGATATTCTTCTTGCTCCAATTCACGAAGCATTTGATTGATCTTGAGCGTAAGAATGCCGTTTGTTTTATTCAATCGGGCAATACGTTCGAGCACCTTTTTATCCGACTCTGCTCGTTGGTCTTGCATTACATTTTTCAATGTAGTGATTACCCCCATCACCGAGTCGGTAACATTGACCGATGTCCATGTGGTATCGACCAATACTTCCGTAATTTGCTTTATTTCGTATTGTGGAATGGTGTCTTGACTAGGAGAAAAGGCTTCGGCCAATCGTTTGAAGAATCCTTTTTTCTTGGGAGGACTTACTGGAAAAACAGTGTCTTGCTTTAAAATGGTAAGTGTAGAAAACTTCGGAGTTACAACAATAGAGTCGGTTTGCGCAATAATCTTTTCTACGTTTTCTTTCCATATATCCGGACTTTTTGCAGCTTCAATTTCTTTTAGCAACAAACTTGTATTTTGAATCTTTACCTGCAAAAGTTGCTTGATCGTGTCAAGTTGAAGCACAAATAATGAATCAGACATCAGTGGCTTTAACGAATCCAGATTGGCTGATACTTCATTGAGCTGACGTGTATATTTACCGAATGCGTTATTATCGCCCGAAGAATACAAGGCAACGCTGCCGCTTTCGGCCGCATAAAGCTTAGACAAAGTGTTGCCTATCAAATACAAACGACGACCGGTCTCTTGGTTGTACTCCGTAGAATCCGATAAGTTGTTTATTTGATTGTAAACATAAAATATAGCATAAAAGGCTACTGTGATGATTATAAAATAACCCAGTATCACTTTTAGCTTTGTAAAAGAAAAGTAGTTCTCCATGCTTGTACACTAACTCTAGAATGCAAACGTAGCAAAAATGTATGACATAGACTGAATCTTTGAATACAATGCAGGTTAACTTTTGCATATTGTTCCACATTTTAAAGATCAAGCAATCAGCCGATCAAGATAATTCAAGAAACCTTAAATGGTAGAGAAAATCACCTCCTTGTTTGTTATAATAACTAATATCCATAAATAGAACTAAGGTATGAAACCAATTATTATTCTTTTATCAGCAGTAATGACCTTGGGATCGGGAAGCTTATTATTTGCTCAAAACAAGGTAAAAAAGACCGCAGAAAAGGTTGCGTCTGAAACCGAAAAGATATATGACACAACCAAAGTAGAAACAAAGAAAGAGTATAAACAAGTAGAAAAGGCAACAAAAGAAAACTACAAAGAAGCAAAAGACGCCGGCAAGGAACAATACAAAGAAACAAGCAAAGAGGCTGAAAAGAATTACGAAAAAGCAAAGGATAAAACCAAAGACGCTTACGATAAAACAAAGTCGGAGACAAAGAAGGAATACAGTACAACTAAAAAGGACGTCAAAAAAGAATTTGAGGATCTCAAAAAGAAGTTCTAACTCTGTTGTTTTCTTCTCACAATATATACAATCCCGAAGAACAAGCATGCAGCTTTTTTCTTCGGGATTTGTTAGGTATATGAAGTTCGGGAAATAATCGACAAATACATTTACATGGAGAAAAAGACCATCCAGTCATTGTCCTCCTCATCTATTTGAGACGGATCGATATCTTTCAAAAAAGAATACTTAGACTGGTAATCAGGATCTTCATCGGCCATCTTTTCAATCAGGACCTTCAAGTCAAAGCTTGATATGCTGGTATAAAACTGACCACTCTTTGCATCGTAACCATCGGGGGTAGAGTATTTACCGAATATTGGAGCATAAGGGTCTTTCAACCCTTTGTTTGTCATGTACGTATTTGCTTTTCGATTGCAATAAATAGCAATAGGCATTTCCCACATTCCCGGACGAAAAACAAACCAATCATCCGTTATCGTAAAGTTTTCTATTGCCATTACCGAATAAAATCGCTGCTTATTAAAGTTACTACAAACATCATCAGAGGTTCCGTCAAAGAATGAATCGGATATGCGATACTTTCCAAAGTCAAAATCGATTAAGGTATAAGAAGTATCCGCATCTGCATAATAAACTGAGTTGTCAAAATAGTTAGTAAAACAAGCTCCGTCTCTATACGCGACCGGACTACCGCTAGCCCATCGTGTAATGCGCATGTTTTTCTGTACCGGCCTGCTTGGACTGTATTCTTTCAGCAGATTGCCCGCTGCGTCGTGCAAGGCAAACTGATTATCGTAGGTGTATAGTTGCGATACGGCGATGGTACCGTCGGACAGTTTTGCGATTGAACCTCGCACACTTAATTTTGTAGTACGTATAAAGTTTCCGTCAAAGTCGTAATGTTGCAGCTTAGTTCCATCAAAAATACACAACTGATTATTATCGACAAAGACACTATATATACTGGCATACTCTTCGGGGCCTTGACCATGACGAGCTATTTGGTTTAAGTATTTCCCATCTTTAGTAAATCGAAAGATCTTTTTTTGCTCGTAATCACGAAAGAATACATTATTCTCACTTACGGTCATTTTCGAAGATGTTCCTTTAAATAAAGAACTATCTACTGTTTGCAAAGGAACAAACCGTATTTGCATGTTATCAAAAAAAGCCATCTGCTCCGACTCGTCAAAGACTTTATCTAAATTGATCTGCATTGTTACTGCCTGTTCTTGTGTTTTTACAGATTGCCAATCACATGCAGTAGAGCTCAACAAAAACGAGACAATCGAGAATAGAAAATAATGTTTCATAACGAATTAATTGTTTATTCATGATGAAACAAATATAGATACTGCAAGCTCAAAATCGATTTATATTACGACAAACCCTCCTTATAACTCAATCATCCAACTCATTTAAATACAACACTGTAAAACGAAGTTTTAATACAAAAGATTATATTCATCAAATACGGCTTTATCTATAGTTAAGAACATTTGTTTTATAAACGCAACCCCTCAATAATATCTATTTTTTCGTCGAGACACAACCGCTGACGAATGGTTGTCTTACGTTGATAGATCGTCTGCATTTTTTGCCCGGTCAGTACACTAATCTCTTTCGTTGAGAAGTCGGCCCGCAACAAACAACAAAGCTGTATTTCCTTTTCTGATAATACGGACTCGTATTCTCCGAGAAGCTTTGTGTAAAATGAATCATACACTGAATCGATCAATTTATACAGATCATCCCACACTACAAGGTCGTTGTCAGACACATGTGTGTCGCCGATACGCGAGAAACACTTCAATAGTTCCTGATTCTGTTGCGTTGGCATATTTGCAACACTGCGAATAAATCCCAATTGCCGTAAAATTACTTTACGAGCAAGGCTGTCGCGCTCGCTATCTGCTAGCATTGCCTCTTTCAGCATTCGCTCCAATACATCTTGTTTTTCGTGCAACTCAATCATTCGTTTCCGCTTTTGCTGCACGACATATAGTATACCGATTAGAACAACAACAAAAGACAAAAGCCCCCACATCAAATAGAGTTGCATTCGCTGCTCTCGAATCTGCAGTCTTAGGTTGCGCTGCGTCAACAACTCCTTTTGTTCTTGCTTTTCTTTATATAAGGCTTTCTTTTCTGCTTCATCGAAAGCCAATGAGTCGTTGTATAGCCCAATCTTACTCCAATTGAGAGGCTTTTTGTGGATGTAATCAAGAAGTAATTGAGTTGCATTCGCACTATTTTGAACCGTTATGTATAATTCGCGGTTGTCTTTTCGCAACTCATCGAGGTAGTATTGAGCAGAATCAAACTTCCCTAAGTCTAAGTAACAATGGGCTAATGACAACCAGCCGGTATCTTGTAGTTCTACAAGATTTTGCGTTAAGAGCCTTAAGGCTTTTTCGGGCTGTTGTATTCCCTGTAGCAGGTCTGCATAATTGCGACGGTAATGTGACAGTTGCTTCTTTCGTCCTTCTACCGTCGAATGCTCTACACTTTGTTCCATATAATAGCCGGCTGAGTCTTTTTGGTTCATCCGCGAAAAGCAAATTCCGATCAAGTAGTATAATTGCGCGCGTGCTGCGGGGGAAAGCTCAAGACATTGCTTACCATGCTCTATCGCCTCTGTATACCGTGTATAAGTACTAAGACTAATCTGAATCCACTCATAGTGCATTCGAAATAATCCCGTCGTATCATTCTTCGCCTCAAAATAACGGATACCATCGTTGAGTACACTACGGCTGGAGTCTGGTCTATTGTTCCAACGATGATATTCGGCAACCATCGCATATGCATGAGGTAACTCCTTCATCATTTCCCGCTCTTTGAAATAGTGCAAAGCCGGAATCATCAATGAATCGTCAGCCATGGATTCACTGTTTTGCCAATGGGTCAATCCATTCAGGAATACATAGCTCATTCGCTCGTCAAGCGGCAACTTCTCCGGATTCGCTACTTGAGCCAAAGCCATCAATGTACTGTCTCTGTTTATCTCAATCAGTCTTTGGGCTTCTCGTATATGTTTTGTTTCATCCGAACAAGCAATCGTAAGGAGAAAACTCAGAATTATAAGAAATGAAAAGATGTGTATTTTCATGTGTACCATGGTATATAAGCTACAAATATATTGCAAATCTTGATTTTTAGAAGATTTAAGCCGAGACAACTACACAAGCTCATCTTTTGAGCTACTTTTGTAAGAATAACCATCTATAAAAACGATTCATCATGAATATAACCATTATCGGTGTAGGCAATATGGGTAGTGCCATCGCTCGCGGGTTGGTAAAATCGGGAGCGATCAAGGCCTCACAACTTACATGTACCGACCTCGACACAAAACTGCTAAATAGAATCCAGCAATTCAATCAAGAAATCAACATAAGCCAAAATAATACGGAAGCAATTAGTAATGCTGATGTTGTAATCTTGGCTGTGAAACCATGGAAAGTAGAAAGTACGCTTTCGGCTTTGAAGTACAAACTCAACTTCAACAAACAAGTACTTGTAAGTATTGCAGCCGGAGTTACATTCAATGAAATCAGCAACTACGTAAGCAAAGAGCATATTGACGAAGAAGAAAACAACCCAGTTTTGTTCAGAGTAATCCCAAATACAGCAATCGAAGTAATGCAAAGCATGACATTCATTGCTTCACACAACGCGGACAAAAAACAGGAAGATCTTATCGTTGGCTTGTTTGACAAACTTGGCAATGCCATGCTTATCGAAGAAGATCAAATGACCGCCGGCACAGCACTAGCTTCGTGCGGTATTGCTTATGCACTTCGCTACATCCGTGCAGCAATGGAAGGCGGTATCGAGCTGGGCTTTTACCCAGACCAATCGAAAGAAATCGTCATCGAAACCATTCAAGGTGCATTGGATTTGCTACGTGAAAACAAAAGCAATCCTGAAACGGAAATCGACAAAGTTACCACTCCGGGCGGCATCACCATCCGTGGTTTGAATGAAATGGAAATGAACGGATTCTCAGCAGCCGTAATCAAAGGCCTACGCGAATCCAAATAATTCGAACGAAATACTACGTTATAGAAAGCCCGGCATCGCAGCAAAATCTGCAATGCCGGGCTTATGATATACGGCTGTTACATTATACCGGTTTGTTTTCCAACACTTCTTTTCCGGCACGCTTGCGTCGTGCAATCTCCGACTTCAACATGCGCAGTTCCCGTCCCGTTTGTCCGGCTACCGAACTATTCTCCTGCATCCGCCTCAACAAATAAGGCAACACTTTCTCGACCGGAGCATACGGAACATACTTCGTCGTATTGTACCCGGCATCAGCTAAATTGAAGGTGATATTATCACTCATCCCCAAAAGTTGCGCAAAGAAAATACGATGATCAGTGGGCCGTAGTCCGTTTGCCTCGATTGCCTCGGCAAGCAACTTGCAACTCTCCTCGTTGTGCGTACCACAAAACAATTCAAACTTATCGATATGTTCTACCACAAAACGCACACCGGCATTGAAGTTATCATCGGTTTCCTGCTTGGTTGCGCAAATAGGCGACGGATAACCAAGCTGCTTGGCACGCGCACGCTCCTTTTCCATATATGCACCGCGTACAAACTTCATCCCAATTTGATACCCTTTGGCAACAGCATCCTTGTAAAGCTTTTGTAAGTAGGCCATTCGATCGTGCCGATACATCTGCAACGTTGCAAAAATATAAGCCCTTTCGGTATTATACATTTCCATGGCCTGCTCGGTAAGATCGTCGATTAAATCTTGCATTTTGTACTCTTCCGCATCAACGAGCAACCGTACATTCAAGCGGGCTGCCGTTTCACAAAGCGACATAAAACGCGATTGGAAAACATGATAATAATGCTTTTCCTCTTCGCCGTATTCGGTTACATCTTTCAAGATCCCCTCCATCTGCGCTTCGGTCACAAGTCCCGACGGTTTAAACACCGCATACGCAATGGCCGGATTTCCCGCCGCATTCTTGATCGAATGAATAATCTCGTTATAGGTATGTTGCGTATCCGTATCACCATCTCCCCCTTCGGCCGAATAATCGAGCGTGGAAAGAATGTAAAACTCATGCAGTTTGTCGATAATCGGTTTGCAGTCGTCCAAGTCCTCCCCTCCCACAAATTGCTTGTACAAAGTAGGCTTCATAATCCAGGCCAACGGAATATTATGCTGAAGCATAAAAGAAGAAGCTTTAGAGCTAAGGTCAACAATCGCGCCGCTTTGAATTGTTTTAAATAAACAATAAGCCCGGTAAAGGTCGAAGTCGCTTTTGTATTCGAAAGCAATCTCCGTGTTATTGAAGTTTACCATACGCAAACCGTTTTATTCGTGCTTCATAAACGGATAAGTATAGTCTACCGGCGGCACCAGTGTCTCTTTGATCGAGCGCGGACTCACCCAGCGAAGCAAGTTTAACCCACAACCCGCTTTATCATTCGTACCCGAGGCTCTCGATCCACCAAAAGGCTGATTTCCTACAACCGCACCCGTAGGTTTGTCGTTGATATAGAAGTTTCCGGCCGCATAACGCAAGGTATCAAATGCCTTCATCACCGCATAGCGATCGCGAGCAAAGATAGATCCCGTAAGCGCATAAGGCGAAGTTTCGTCACATACCTTGAGCGTCTCTTCAAACTTATCGTCTGGATAAACATATACACTAAGTACCGGGCCAAATATCTCTTCGGTCATGGTTTTGAACGATGGCGTTTTGGCCTCAATCACTGTAGGATAAACGAAATAACCTTTCGACTTATCCCCTTTTCCTCCAAATACAATCTCAGCCTCGGTAGACTGTTTTGCAAAATCGATGTATGCCATAATCGTATCAAACGAAGGCTCATCAATCACCGCATTCATAAAGTTAGAAAAGTCGCGCACATCGCCCGGAATCATATGTTCAAGCATGGCACCGATACGCTCTTTGAGTCCGTTCCACATCGAAGCCGGCACATACGCCCGCGACGCAGCCGAACATTTTTGACCTTGGTATTCGAAAGCACCGCGCACCATGGCCACCGCCACTTCGTCGGGGCAAGCCGAAGGATGCACAAAGATGAAATCCTTACCGCCCGTTTCCCCTACAATCTTCGGATACGATCGATAGTTTGACAGGTTATTCCCAATACCCTTCCAAAGCGTATCAAACGTATTGGTCGATCCCGTAAAATGGAGTCCGGCAAACGACGGATGCGCAAGAATTGTTTTCCCAATCACACTACCCTGACCAGGAATAAAGTTGATTACCCCATCGGGCACTCCTGCTTCTTTGAATATCTTCATCAATAAATAATTCGAATAGATGGCTGTAGTAGAAGGCTTCCAAACAGAAACATTCCCCATCAAAACGGGAGAAAGATTCAGGTTACTGGCAATGGCCGTAAAGTTGAAAGGAGTCAGCGCAAACACAAACCCTTCGAGCGCTCGGTATTCGGTTCGGTTGATAACGCCCGTACTTTGAATGGGCTGATCGGCATAAATCTGGGAAGCAAAGTGCGTATTAAAACGCAAAAAGTCGATCGCTTCGCAAGGCGCATCAATCTCCGCCTGATACGGATTCTTACTTTGCCCCGCCATCACCGCGGCATTCATGGCATAGCGATATTTGGTCGAAAGCAACTCTGCCACTTTCATCGTAATCGAAGCACGCTCTACCCAAGGTAATCTACTCCATTCGCCATGCGCTTTCATTGCCGCCTCAACAGCCATCGCAACTTCTTTTTCGCCCGCCTTATGATACGTAGCCAATACGTGATGGTGATCGTGCGGCATTACTACCTTTCCGATATCACCCGTGCGCACCTCTTTACCGCCAATAATTAGAGGAATATCCTCAACATGTGTGGTGACTTCCTGAAGACTCTTTTTTAATAATTCCCGCTCCGAAGTTCCGGGTGCATAACTTTTGATCGGTTCGTTGGCCGGCAACGGGAACTGAAAAACTGCATTATTCATAATAGACTGTTTTTGTGGTCGATAGATGTAATACTCAATGCTTACAAATTTAGAAAAAAAAGCGAATTCGCAAACTTTTCAACAAATTATTCGCAAACGTATGCATTCTGTTAACAACTATCACACAAAGCGACTCCTATTACTACAAACGAAAAAGCGATACCCATAAGCTTTTCCTTATGAATACCGCCTCAATGATAAAACTGAAAACGATTATTTCGATAGATAGATCGCTTTGAAACGGGCAAACGTTGTGTGATATGCCAATCCTTGTTTTTCGGTAATCCCTTTCACAAACAACCTGCGTCCGTTGAGATAAGGAGCATACCAAACACTCCAAGCCATGAAAGTCATCACACTTAGCCAAGCCGGAAGCTCAACCAATTGCTCTTTCATATTAAGTACAATCAACGCAAAAGGCACAATCAGTGCCACATAGTGCAAAAATACATTCTTCATAAGATTATTATTGGTAACAATTCTCGACAAAACTAATATAAACAGTCAATAAAACACTATTTTCCAAAGCGCGATTTATCAACTTCTTTGTGTTTTCGCTCTTTAAATCCGCCAAACTTATACACAAACGACATTGAAACCCTTCTTGAATCAGGCACCATTCGCACCATCAAGTCCTGTGTTTTGTATCGAAGCTCCAGCTCTTTGGGCACCCATGAGTTAAACAAGTCGTTCGCTTTCAAAGACAAAATAGCATTCCCGTTGTAGAAAGTCCACTTCACTCCCGCATCAACATTATACATACTACTAATTTCCATCGGGCCTTGAATACTTCTGCTAATGTAAGCACATGACAGTTCAGCTTTAATATCCGGTTTGGAAGAAATATTGAATGTATTATCCAAGCCCGCATAGAATGAGACATTTCTCTTATCGAAACTGATGTCGTGAAAGTGCTTGCTTTTCGCCTTATCAAAGAAACCATTTAGCGTAAGGCGAGAGTTAACAACCGAACCAATCTTGAAAGGAAGAATCACATTCGCACCCACTCTAGCCGTATAGTCAAAATTCAACGTCTGGTAAATAAGCACCAAACGATCGGAAGCCTGATAAGGCAGCTGATTGATATTATCATCAATATAGTTCGCATAAAGCGTAAATATGTATTTGTTCTTGAGGATATAATTCAACTGACTCGAATAGGTTTTGGAAGGAGTCAAGTTCGGATTGCCTTGTATTTCGGCATAACCACTCAAATAAGATATCGCATTCTGCATTTCCCAATAACTAGGATACGCTTTGTCGGAAGAAACAGACAACTGCCATATCTGATCGGGACGAGCAACAAACGTAACTTCTGCCGTGGGAAACAAACTCCAATAATCAACATCCTTACGCTTATAATATTCGGCAGTCAACGAAGCACTCAATGACAATCGATCAGAAACTTTCTTCGAAAAGCCACCATACAAATCATAGACATATTCATCTAGTTTGCTGTTACTATCAGATGCAGACCAGTCGTACGCGTCCAGAGCCTGATAAACTTGCGCGCTTTTATCCGACGCAAAAGAAAACTTAGCTCCATAATTCAATGACCAGTCTTTTGCCAGTTGATGAGTTTGGTCCAGATAAAGCGAATACCGGTAAACATCTTGATTGGCTTGCGCTTTGAAGCCGTCTTCTCGATCCATTTTCCTTTCCTGATAATGCTGAGTCGTATGATTCATGTAATACGTAAAGTCTCCACCCACACTAAGCCCGAAGCGCGTATCATAACCCAACGTTATATTATGCATTTGGATCGGTTGATCTGCTTTCTTCCAGTTTTCCGAATCCGAGATCGTCCCTTCAGACGAAGTAAAAGAAGTACCCCTTTGCTCAATCTCGGATGTATACGCAAAACGAATCTTTTCTTTATCGCCCAAAAGCCAATCCTGCCCCAGTCGAATCGTATGAACCGGCCTCTTCGAAAAGCCTCTGTCTCGCTGTTCTATCTTATAAACCTCCCCATCATACAAATGATTTGATACAATATCCTGCCCGGTTAACGTTCGATGAAAACCAAACGAATACATCAGATCAGTCGAACACTTCGGAGTATTATATGCCAACATCGCACCCAATTGATAGTTTGAATAATGTCCCTGACTAAACAAACCATTTACTTGTCCTTGCAATCGTTCGCCATCCGACTCTCCATTTTTGAGAACAAGATTTATAACAGCCCCGCGTACATGATATTGCGGAGGTGCACTGTACATGATTTCTGCTTTCTCTATGCGCTCTTTCGGCATACTCTTCAACAAGTTCTCCAACTGATTCTGCCCCATATTGGTAACCTTACCGTTGATAACGACCGTAACCTTGTTTGCCCCTGCAAGCTCAATGCCTCCGCGCAAGTTTTGCACGCCCGGCAACTCCAATATAGCTTCGTAAGCATTCACTGCCATTTTATTTTGAAGCAACTGCGGCATGTCGTACGTCATCCTTCCATCAACAACCTTTACAAGCGGACGCTCTCCTTTCACTAAAACCTCAGACAGCATCAAATCCTTTTCATGCATTTCAATCGCAACAGCAGCTTCCGTACAGCATATCAATTGACACGTTTCATACATTAAGTGTTGCGCAATTAAGACACAAGGAAGCATCTTCGTTTCAATTGTAAAACAACCTAACGAGTCGGTATAGACAGCATTTAAATAAACCGAATCATTCGATTGCGCCACAATCACTGCAAGTTCGACGGGATTATTATTTACATCAGTCACTCTGCCCGTTACGATTTGAGCCTGTATCGTAGCAGTACAACACAGAAAGAAAACACCAATTCCTACTTTTATTTTCATTAATTCATCTATTTAACACACAAGGGTATAAAGGTTAGTTATAACACTCTTCAGTCTAAGCAAGCGGAGTGCCGTCAAATATCCCAATCCAAGAGACTCCAAGCATCTTTCTTGTCCGGAATATTGATATCGATATAAGGATTGATCCGTTTGAGTTGAGCTATAAACCGCGGCTCATCGACAGGAGAAATCAAGATATACGAAGTTCGATCATTTTTCGTAAACGTAACGCCAAGTCGCTTTAATGAAGCAGCCGGAGAAGAAAGCGGATTATAAGAACGTTCGATCGAGCGAATATCTGCAACGTTAATACGCATAACACGGATAAACCAAACATTCAAAGATAAAGTCGTAGCCGAAATCATATATCGAATACCCGACAACAAAGACATTACAAACGCCAAAGCTCCAACAAACACCCCCATTTCAACGCAATCCCTACTTCTAAAAACAGTAAAGGAAGCAAACATAAATATTCCCACAATCAAAATGATCAGCAAAACACTGATACGAGATCTAAAAACAAGCTGTTTAGTCGCCATACTTCGTTTCGATTTAAGTTTAACATCCATTTGTCTGGCGTAAATATAATACTCTTCCCTAAAAAGCAAGTAACCAATCCCATTATTAATCCATGCCACACAGCAACATAGCCGACCAATCGCCCGGATCTCTTTACAGGGAACAATCTCAGCGAGTTGAGCAAATACAAAATGCAACCGCCCAATACTCTTCAAGTAATATTCTGCTACACCACTTCGAAAGACCTTACTAACAACGAAAAGGAGCTGTAATCGCACAGCTCCTTATTCCTTGCAAATCGTTTGTTTCTTTTTGATCAAAAGAAAACTTCAACCAGAAGAAAAGACGCTGTTTTTCGCTTGTTTTGCATCCCAAAAACCAATGTAATTCTATTACTCATTTAATATAGTAGACCTTTTTGCAATAAGCTGCTTATATTCTGCTTTTTCATTTGCCAAATAAACAGAATCATATTCAAATCTATCTCCGTTCTCATCTTCTGTTAAAACCCCGGCAAATGTGCTGTACATATAAATTTTGGCTTATTTCATGGATCGATAAGATTAGTTCGGTCCATAGGTACAGCGCCGAGCTGCATCCCGAACAATTTTAATACTTGATTTACCTTATCCATTTTCAAGGTTTCTTTACCTTGTTCTAATTCACGCAAAAAGCGAATCCCCACTCCTGCTTTTTGCGCAAATTCTTCCCGTGATAAACCTAAAGCCTTACGCTTGGTTTTCACATATTCATTTAGTGGTAGATTATCCATATTCAATACCTTTTCGGGTATAAAATTAAGAAGATTCTAAAATAGAATACCCGAAAGGGTACAAAAGGATACGATCGGGATTAAATGTATCCAATCTCTACTCCGCAAACTGATATAAAGTAGTGCGCCCCTCTCCTTGCTTGATTAATAAACCCTTCTCGGTTGCATTTTTAAAGAAAACAAACACAGCAACTTGAATAAAGAATATTAAACGTATCGAATTTGTTTCTGTTATATACATGTTATACATTTGTGATACTAAATAAAAAGCACTATGAAAGCTATAACAACAAGAAAACAAACAGCTTTTCGATTAGATTCCGAATTATTAGACCGACTAAAAGAAGAAGCTAAAAAGCACAATCGAAGCCTTAATAACTTTGTAGAAAGTCTTCTTATGGACATCGTGTATAACGAGCCAAACGAAGATACAAAAAATGCGATTGAAGAAGCAAAAGCGGGTAAATTTGCAGGCAACATTAAGATGACAGACTTTGAATCATTCATGAAATCTGTAAACGAAATTGAATGAAAGAACTTCGATACACAACAAAGGCAAAAAAAGACCTAAAAAAATATCGGCACAAACCACATAAGTTACAGAAACTGTATGAAGTATTAGAGTTTCTGGTACAAGGAAGGGAGCTTCCTGACTATTATTTACCACATAAACTAATTGGTGAATACCAAGGCTGTATGGAATGTCATGTAGAAGGCAACTTCCTTTTAATTTGGATTGACTTAGATTATATTGAAATAATTAGAATTGGCACCCATTCTGAATTATTTTAAAATTCAAGCAACTAAAAGTCAATACAAGGTCTTCATTCGTCTAGTGGTTAAACGAATCTGATTCTATACCTTTTCGGGTATAAAATTAAGAAGACTCTAAAATATAACACCCGATAGGGTACAAAAGGATACGATCCACATTAAATGTATCCAATCTCTACTCCGCAAACTGATACAAAGTAGTGCGCCCCTCTCCTTGCTTGATTAATAAACCCTTCTCGGTTGCATCTTTAAGATCGCGACTCGCAGTTGCGGAAGATAAGTCTTTGTAGTGTGTCATATAATCCTTTCGACTAAACGACTGCTTTCCAATTATACGTTTAAACAAATCAATTCGATCATTCGCCTTTATATGCACCGGCTGTTCGCAAAGAATATCATTCAAAGCCTCATCGATAATCTCGAGCATAAACTCGATAAACAATGTAGAATCTCCCGACTGATCACATTTCGCCAACGTATCATAGTAGCGTTGTTGCTGATCTTTTATCAACGTTTCGATAGGCAAATAATCAAACACCGGATAGTTTGATCGCAGCAAAACAGCTTGCCACAAACGTCCCATTCGTCCATTTCCATCTACAAAAGGATGAATAAACTCAAACTCATAATGAAAAACACAGCTTCGAATCAAAAGATGATCTTCATCATCCTCTGCATACGCAAGCAACTCTTTCAACTGATATTCCACCAAATGAGCAGGCGGCGCAATATGTGCAATCTCATTTTCCTTTACCTCTTTAGGCAAAGAATAGAGAGATAACTGCTTCAAATTCCTTTATTTATCGCTTTCTCCCGGCAGCATAGCCGACCAATTGCCCAGATCACTTTACAGAAAACAATCTCAGCGAGTTGAGCAAATACAAAATGCAACCACCCAAAACCCTTCAAGTAATATTCTGCTACACCACTTCGAAAGACCTTACTAACAACGAAAAGAAACCGTAATCTCACAGTCCCTGATTCGTTGCAAATCGTTTGTTTCTTTTTAGTCAAATGAAGACTGCAACCAGAAGAAAAGACGCTGTTTTTCCTTCGTTATATGCCCAATAAGCCAACAATATACTAGCAAAGAGTGTTTCCAATCATATAAAGTAATAAAATTAGTTACCTTTAAATTGCATTTGGTAGAATAATGGTTACCTTTACCCCTATATTTAAATGAAAGGAGGTCTGAACGCCCCGGAAAGTAAAGGAAGTTATTAAAATACTAGAAGAAAATGGTTGGTATGAACTCAAAGGACGTGGCAAAGGTTCACATAGAATATACCGACACGACCACAAAGGATGCGTTACCGTTCCAGGAAATCTGAATGCAGATATGCCATTAGGAACAGAAAATAGCATTCTTAGAAAAGCAGGCCTAAAATAGAACACTTCATTTTTTATTAACAACAAGACTAAAATCAAAGAATATGACTACCCCCAATAACACAACAAATGTTGTGAAAGTTATAATAGAACAAACCGAAAATAACTACGGTGCTTATATCGAAGGTATTGATGGCATTGTGACAGTTGGTAATAATATCGATGAAATTAAAACCAATATCGTAGAAGCAATCGAACTGTTTATCGAAACCTCTAAAGAATTTGGAGATGAAATCCCGGTTGAGCTTCAAGGCAACTATGAACTTGTTTTCAAGATGGATGTACAGTCGATGCTGAATGTATATTCTAAAATCTTTACAAAAGCAGGCTTAGAAAGACTTACCGGAATAAATCAAAAATTACTCTGGCACTACGCAACAGGATCTAAAAAGCCAAGAGCCGAACAAGCAATGAAGCTTGAACATGCACTACATAAACTTGGAGCAGAGTTACTGGCAATCAACTTGTAATATTATACACCCCAGATGCCATTGTATCAATACATTGATGATGCTATCATAATGATAGTATCATCAATGTAATTTAACTCTTATCGTATAAAAGGAGGCTAAACTTAGACAAAACAAACTCTACAAGAGTTATATAGAAGAAGGCTATGATAATACAAGCTCTAACTCTGCTTCAGCTCCTTCAACATTTTTTTTGCCTCCTCTAAAGATTGAATTGGATTAAACGTCTTATCATAGTCTTTTTTTATGATTTCAATTTCGCGATTCAAAAAATGTACATGATCAAATCGTCCATCATTCTTTACAATAAATTCCTCCAAAGCTGTTATTACGTTAGTACAATTGTCTTCGTTCGCAAGAGATAAGGACTTTAAACCGTCAATAGCAAATTGATATATCTGACGATTAGAATGTTCTCCTCCAATTATCTTTCCATAATAACATTCCAACATTTGCACGAGATAAGGCAACACTCTTATATCACTATATTTCAGCCATGAATAACTACGATAACCAAACGGATTCTCTTTGTATTTTGTAATCCAAGCTATACTATTCTCAAGACCTAAAATATCACCTGATTTAATTAACAATTCATTTATTCTTTTCTGCTGTTCTTTATTGGCACTCGAATATAAAGGAGTAATCTCTCCCTTAATAAAAGCATAATCTTCGCTCTTACACAATTCTTCTGCAACTTCAAGCTTCAATATAATATCAAATTCAGACCATATCTTTTTAATATCACGGACAGGTAATCCCTCTTGAAAATATAATCGAATAATATTAGTCTTCAAATCTATATCACATGTTGCATCTTTCAGCCGATCAAGAATATCGGAATAAGCTTCCGACAATTTATGCTTAAATATAAACTCTACGTGTTCTTTATATACAAGGTCAGACTTAATCCTTGCATCCAGAATATTTTCAATTATATACTCTTCAAATTCTCGCTTATCACACTGGGTATATAAACAATCAAGAGAAGGAAGAATACCTTTTAAGTTTCCTGCGCATAAGGTCATATCAAGTAACACTTTCTCTTCACATCTAAAATTAAACCGTGTTTTGAAGTAAAATAGAAAAAAAGCATAATTATTAATAGAAAACCCAGCACCTTCTCCTTTTTTTACTGTATTAGTAAAATCTATGGCATTAATATGCTTATCGAACCAACGCTGTATATAATTACATTGATCTGCTGTTACTTCTATTGTTTGGTTAGAGTCATTCTTCAATAGTTCATGTATTCTTATTATAAGATCCCATTCATTAATATAATGACCTATAGACTCTGGTGTTAACTCAAGTTCTTCATCGGAATCAAGAAGTTCATAAATAAAATCAGAAACGGAGCGATTACATAGTTCTTTTGTTGTATCATAACCAACCATTTCAGATCGAATAGATTTATATTTATCATGAGTTAATGGTGTGTGCATGGAAATAAACATTTCGCATTCATTTTTAAATCTGTCGAGATCGAACAAAATATCAAATCCTGATTGATTTTGTTCCTGGTCGTACTTTTCCCAATCAAACTCAGTCGGAAGTATTATTTTCTGGCCTGTGTGTTTTTCTATTTCTTTGCAAAACTGAAGTCTTTGCTCTTTATCGGAAATACTTAAACAAACACTTTTCAACTCTTCAGCAGACATCTTATTATTTTCATAAGCATCTATTATTATGGGATAAGTCTTTAATGATACAACCGCTGCAAGGATACTCATTCGGCGATAATCTAAGTTTCCGACATCGAGAAGCTTATCTATTAAGAGCTCAATCGTTTCTGTAATATGAAAAAATGACAATAACTTATTCGATAATTTAGACTCGGTAATACTGATAGAGAGCAACAATACAGATACTGATTCAAATACAGATTTACATTTTGGATATGCAATTATTGCATTATCAATCATTCCGTCAAACCACCCATTTATATAACACTCATGCAATAGATTCTTATTTTGTACTAGCCATTCTAAGATCTCACAAATAGCTTTACCTGATTTACATTGCAATATCGCACTTTCTAGATATAATCTCTCACTTACAAAAGTGATACCCGAGCGATCTGAGCTATTTCTTGATTTATTTTTCAATAATATAACTCCGAACATTATATACGCAATATACTCTTCGACCTGCCCTTTTTGCAATAATAGATTATACATAGATGCTCGGATATATTCGTTTTTTCGATGTTTTAATACGTTGAAGATAGTATCAAGATAACAGCTCCTAATACGTATATTAACTATTGAAATTGTATCTACAACACTCATTATAAAATTAGGAGTAGCATTTTCTTCTTCCACAAGACTGACTAGTTCCTTTATAACCTTGCCACTATTTATATACGTTGAAAAGTCCATTTCTCGCAAAACATAAAGAGCATTCATTCGAACCACTTGATCATTTGCTGAATTTGTTGCTTCATCAACTATAAAATCAATACAAGATGGAAGATTTCCAAACAATGCGTAATCCCCATAGTTCATTCGTGCATTATCTATCCAGATCTGTTTTGCTTTATAATAATTGAATATCGTGTAGAAAATATCTTCTCTTAATTGGTCTGTTAATCGTTCAGGTTCTATTCCAATCAAAGCTACAGGATCAGTTTGTGCTAACCAATCAACAAGTGGATCAAACAACTCATCTCCAGATCTTAATATAGACAAAAGTAGGGTCAATGTATTCTGCCAGATAGGCATTATACGTCCTGAACCACTACCTAACATTAATTGTTTTATCCCATCCAAATTTAAGTCTATAAGATATTCAGCCGCAAGATATTCCAGAAAATAAGAGTGTTCAAACCGCCAATGATCTTTTTCGTCTGGAATTAAAAATGAAATTGTATTTTTTATCAAGCTTACATTCTGT
This sequence comes from Tannerellaceae bacterium, assembly GCA_051656605.1. GTDB lineage: Bacteria > Bacteroidota > Bacteroidia > Bacteroidales > CAMTPD01 > UBA12018. The sequence continues at coordinate 25,121 of JBOGCF010000017.1, forward strand.
TCTTCTTCACAGAGAAATAAAAGTTCTTTTCCGCTAATGCTACGACGCCCGGATATCACCATAGTCATAGCAATTTCTCTAGTTTTTTGAAGAATGAAATCTTTAATATTTTCAATATCCTCAAAAGTATCTTTATAATGTACGATATCGTTCTTAACCCTTTTGTCTATAAGCTCATTAATTATTAAGCCTCTATTTTTCTCTAACTTTTTGTTCGCATCATATATTTCTGCCAAAGCGATAAGAAAAAAAGGATTTTCAATAATCGGCAACATCATATTGCGACTCAACTCATTATAGAACGCTTCATATTCAAATGCATAATTCTTAGCAATATATAACTTGTAGTCTTCTATTGTAAGAGGCTTTAGCATGTACGCGCCAAAATTATGCAATGTACTTCCTCCTCTATCCTCTTTAGATGCATTGTAAAAGTTCGTACGAGACGATACAACAATCCTTGTTAATGGATTTCTTTCTGCAAAACTTTGGATGTCTCGAATTGCCTGCATTGTGCTATTCGGTTCTATTTCATCAAATCCATCCAACAATACCACAAGCTGTTCAGGCGATACATCACCCCATTGTGCATTAAAATACTTTTCTATTCCTTTATCTGTGCTGGTATAGTTATTTAAAGAAACCAATATTGGGTACTTATTTCTTTTTGTTAGTTCTAAGGCAACTTGCTGAAATTCTGTTGTCTTTCCCAATCCTGCACCTCCAAGCAATACAATCCGTGTATCTTTCTTCTCTTCTATTAAACCTAGAATTGTTTTCTCGGAGTCTCTGTATTCTGTGTCAGTCTCTATTTCACGACATTTTTTTATTTTGCGTGGAATATAATACTTCCGCAACGTTATGTTTTTCACAAAGTAATCAAACGGTAAAGCTTCCTTCTGATTTTTGTCACATACTGCATTTTTAATTTGACCAACATCATCAACCAACTTATTTATATTATTGCCCTGTTCGTCTAACCGTGATAGCACAGTCTTGATATCCTTTAGTATCTCATTGACTTGAATACTACTAAGATATTGGACGATATCGGAATCTACATTTAACTCTTCCTTGAATAACTTCAATAGAAGTTGGTCTTCATCATTTAGCTCTTCTGGTTTTAATATTAAGTCATTAATGACTTTTCTAAAATCTGAAGAGACTAAGCAGCTTCTAGTCTTAACTATATATTCATTTTCGCTCCATTTATTTAGAGCTATCTCATATGCCTTAACTATTTTATTTTGAATATCAGGAGCTATTCTATCTGAAATCTTATTTGCAACAACAGAAAGAAGTAATGGTAGTCCTAGAGTCTCGATTATACCCATAATATATTATACATATTAATTTTTTGAAAACAGACTTGATTAGCCTAAAATAGAAGGATTAGAGTTTGAGAAGTAATTTGATTATACATTGGACTCAATCTTCTCAACGCATATCTCACAACTAAACGAACCTTCAAATATAAGACTTATAGATCAATTATTCTCATGCAATTAGGTCTGTAACAATTTAATATCTTGTAGTCTATTCTTCTTTTGTATGCTCTAATTCTACAATAAGTCTTAAAGCAATCTTTAACCTACAATGAGGAAAACTGATAACAGCATTCTTATTTCTTCATTTTCTAGATTGATCAAATTTGCTGTTTTTGCGGGTTGAGAAAATGAGGGGTTGGGTGGATGGAAAAGGTGTTCCTTTGTGGAGGATGGGAGTTGGCAGGGGGATGGGTGTTGAAATTGTTGATAAGTTTGGGGTGGGTGTTGAAAACCTTGCTTGGTTGTTGAAAAAAGGTCGTTTGGTTTTGGGAAAAAGCATGCAAGGTTTGCGAAAAAACCTTGTTTGGTTCTTGGAAGAAGGTTATTTGGTTTGAAAATGATGGAAATTGCGCATGCGTGATGGCGAAATCTGGGACGCTCGGTGCATAAATTAGGCACCGAGCGTGAGTGAAAAAAGTATTCACGGTGAGTGCGAAAAGTATTCGTGGTGAGTGTTTGCGTTTTCCATGAAGACTTTGTACTGTTATAGTGAAGACAGTTTGCCATCTTCACTATAACGCGAAAGTGTTTTCATTGAAAACGTTTGGAGTGTTGGTGATGCTACTGTTGTCAACTCGCCGTGCTTGGTTTGTGGGTGAGCACGAGTACGGGGTGTTTGCACGATGGCAGTGTGGAGGAGTTGGCCGCTGCAAAGTGAAAGCTCGTACAGGTTGTGGCTGGTTTTTTGCTAGTTCGTTTGGAGGGTCTTCGTTTGCACGTTGCAATCGGTGTAAGCTCATACGGCTCTTTTCGAGCGAATTGGTTATTTTTAGTTTGTTGAGATTTTGGTCAAACCAGAATATTATAAGCTTATAATGGTGGGGTTGGGCGCAAATAACGGTGGTGATATGGGGCTGTACCGGCAATATCGGGGTAAGTTGCCCATGGGACATCGCAAACTACTTTTATCTAAATTATACAATAAGTGATGGGTGGTCAGGGTTTTAATACGGGGCGGTCAGGGTTTTAATTCAGCTTCATCAGGGTTTTAACACGGCTCTGGCAGGTTCAAAGTATACTTTTACAGGTTTGCTCACTTTGCTAAAGTGATTTGGGTATCGATGAAAAAAAGATAGGGTTCTTTGATTTATTTGAGGCAAAAAGAGTGCTTTCTTGTATAAATTTATACATTTGTAAAGATCCCTTAGAAAGGACCATACTCTATAATTGAAGATAGATACACCATGAATGAGGAAATAAAACAAATTGCGGAGCGCATCAAGGGTTTGCGCGAGGCACTTGATCTGTCGCAGGTGCAAGTTGCGTATGCTTGTAACATTCCGTTGAAAGATTTTCAGCAAATCGAGTCGGGATGTTGTGATATATCTGTAAGTTTGCTGCATCAATTGGCAAAGACATATGGCGTGGAGCTTACTACGCTCATGTTTGGAGACGAGCCCAAGATGAGCTCCTTCTTCGTTACCCGCAAAGGTCAGGGTCTGGCTGTAGAACGCGTGAAGGCGTATAAATATCAGTCGCTCGCTGCGGGTTTTGCAAACCGAAACGCCGATCCGTTTGTTGTAACGGTACAGCCATCGGATGCTCCGATCTTTTTAAACAATCATGCCGGACAGGAGTTTAATCTTGTGCTTTCCGGTACTATGTTGCTTGAGATAAATGGTAAAGAAATCATATTGAACGAAGAAGATAGCATCTACTTCAATGCCAATCTGCCTCACGGAATGAAAGCTCTTAACGATACGGAAGTGAAGTTCTTGGCAGTAATCATCTAATCTTTTAAAAGAAAAACAGAAATGGTCGAACAATTTTTAAAGCAAACTACTTTTAAGGACCAGCGTGACTTTATTGAAAATCTCGAAATTCGCGTGCCCGAGAACTTTAACTTTGCTTACGACGTAGTAGACAAATGGGCCGAGCAAGCACCGGATAAGGTGGCGCTTTGCTGGACCAACGATCAGGGAGAACATATCAACTTTACATTTGCCGACATTAAGCGCGAAAGCGACAAAGCCGCCTCTTTTTTTCAGTCGAAAGGAATTGGTCGCGGCGATATGGTAATGCTTATTCTGAAACGTAGATACGAATTCTGGTTTTCGATTATAGCACTGCACAAGATAGGTGCCGTTGTGATTCCGGCTACTCACCTGCTTACTAAGAAAGATATCGTGTACAGAAACAATGCTGCTGATATAAAGATGATTGTTTGTGTAGGCGAAGATGAGGTACTGAAGCATGTAAGCGATGCGATTGCCGATAGCAAAGCACTTGAAAGTGTAGTATCGATAGGCCCGGTCGTACCAGAAGGATGGCTCGACTATCACCTCGAAACGGCTGCGGCTGCACCGTTTGTAAAACCTGAACTTCCTAACGTAAACGACGATATTTCCTTATTATATTTCACCTCGGGTACTACCGGAAATCCGAAAATGGTAGCGCACGATTTCACCTATCCGTTGGGGCATATCGTGACGGCTTCGTACTGGCACAACCTGCACGAAGACTCGTTGCACCTTACACTAGCCGATACCGGTTGGGGTAAAGCGGTATGGGGAAAACTATACGGACAGTGGATTGCGGGCGCGGCTGTGTTTGTGTACGACTTTGACAAGTTTGCACCGGCCGACGTGTTGGAGATGATCGAAAAATATAACATCACTTCCTTCTGCGCGCCTCCTACGGTATTCCGTTTCCTAATTCGCGAAGATTTGACACGTTTCAACATCTCTTCGCTAAAGTATTGCACCATCGCGGGTGAGGCTTTGAATCCGAAGGTGTATGAAGAGTTTTACCGTCTCACGGGCATTAAACTGAAAGAAGGTTTTGGCCAAACGGAGACTACACTTACCATTGCAACTTATCCATGGACCGAGCCTAAGCCGGGTTCGATGGGTATTCCGAATCCGCAATACGACGTGGATCTTGTGGCTCCCGACGGGCGTAGCGTGGAAGCGGGCGAACAGGGACAAATCATCATCCGTACCGACAAAAAGAAGCCACTTGGTTTGTTTAAAGAGTATTATCGCAATGCCGAACTTACACACGAGGCTTGGCACGATAACGTTTATTATACCGGAGATGTTGCATGGAAAGATGAAGATGGCTACTTTTGGTTTGTGGGAAGAGCCGACGATGTAATAAAGAGTTCAGGATACCGCATTGGCCCATTTGAAGTGGAAAGTGCGTTGATGACACACCCTGCCGTGGTAGAGTGTGCTATTACCGGTGTGCCCGATGAAATTCGCGGACAGGTGGTAAAGGCTACTATTGTATTGGCTCAAGACTACAAGCATCGTGCTGATGAAGACTTGATTAAAGAGATCCAAAACCATGTAAAAATGGTTACGGCTCCCTATAAGTACCCCCGTATCGTAGAGTTCGTGCCCGAACTCCCGAAAACGATCAGCGGAAAAATTAGGAGAGTAGAGATCCGGAACAATCATAAGCAGGATTAATCAGCAGCTTATACGGTCGACTTACGAATTATAGAACAAATTAAATAGTAAGCGGTTTTTCGGAAAAGGGAATCTCTCTTTGTACGAAAAACCGCTTCTTTTTTAGGGGAAAATAAACATCCTTGAGTATAACCACTGTGTGCCCCATGAGTAATAAGGCACGCGAATTACATAATTAACTATGAATCGTTTTAAACGTATTGCTGTAAAGATAGGCAGCAATGTACTTACACGAAAAGATGGCTCGCTCGACATTACGCGCATGTCGGCTCTTACCGATCAGGTGGCTACGTTGCGCAATGCGGGTATCGACATCGTACTCATCTCTTCGGGGGCGGTTGCCTCGGGACGAAGCGAGGTGAAAACGACGAAGAAACTGGATTCGGTCTCGGCTCGTCAGTTGTTTTCTGCCGTGGGTCAGGCCAAACTGATCAACCGCTACTATGAGTTGTTCCGTGAATATGGCATCACTTGCGGACAGGTGCTTACCACGAAGGAGAGTTTCGGTACGCGCCAGCACTACCTCAACCAAAAGCATTGCATGGAAGTGATGCTTGAAAACGGGGTGATTCCTATTGTAAACGAAAACGATACCATATCGGTAACGGAGTTGATGTTTACCGACAACGACGAACTTTCGGGACTCATCGCGACCATGATGGGTATGGATGCGCTTGTGATCTTAAGCAACGTCGACGGTATTTACAACGGCGATCCCAAAGATCCGGCATCGCATGTGATTACCGAGATCAAGAATGGCAAGGATGTTTCTAAATACGTACAATCGGGCAAATCGGAGTTTGGCCGCGGCGGTATGCTTACCAAGTGCAACATTGCATGCAAGGTGGCCGGCGAAGGTGTGAGCGTGATTGTGGCAAACGGCAAAAAGGACAACATTCTTACCGACATCATTCTGGGCGAAAACAAGCCTACATTTACCCATTTCCTTCCTTCCGAGAAGCCTGCTTCGAACATCAAAAAGTGGATTGCGCACTCTGAGAGTTTTGCCAAAGGCGAAGTGCATATCAATGCCGGAGCCAAAGAAGCGATGCTGATGCCGCAGGCTACGAGTTTGCTTTTTGTGGGTATCGAACAGATCATAGGTGATTTTGAAAAGGACGATATCGTGAAGATTATCACGGCAGATGGCGAACAGATTGGTGTGGGCCGCTCGGCTTTCGACAGCGAGAAAGCGCGCAAACTGATCGGTGCCAAAGAAACCAAACCATTTATTCACTACGATTATTTATACATCGATTAAATACGAAAAGGACGATGAAAGATTCTGATTTGATAACGGTAGATGCGATGCTTGATCGGGCTCGCAAGGCTTCGACGGCACTGCTTACCGTGGGGCAAAAGGCGATCAATACGATCTTGAATGATGTAGCCGACGCGGCCGAAGCTGCGATTCCGTTTCTGATCGAAGCGAATAAAAAGGACCTCGACCGCATGGACAAGGCGGATCCGCGTTACGACCGCTTGCTTCTCAACGAAGCGCGCATCAAGGCGATTGCTGCCGACATGCGCAACGTGGCACTCCTACCCTCTCCGCTGGGTCATATCTTGAAAGAAACGGTTCGCCCCAACGGCCTAATGATTCAAAAGGTTTCTGTTCCTTTCGGGGTAATCGGTATCATATACGAAGCTCGCCCCAATGTGAGTTTCGACGTGTTTGCACTTTGCCTCAAGTCGGGCAATGCCTGCGTACTCAAAGGGGGAAGCGATGCGGAGTTTTCAAACATTGCGATTGTTTCGATCATCCGCGAAGTACTCCAAAAGCACAATCTTCCGGCAGAGGTATGCACCTTGCTTCCGGCCGATCGTGAGGCTACGGCCGCACTGCTCAATGCGGTGGGCAAAGTGGATTTGGTGATTCCGCGTGGCAGTCAGTCGCTGATCAATTTTGTGCGCGACAATGCCAAGGTTCCGGTGATTGAAACGGGCGCGGGCATTTGTCATACCTACTTTGATCAGTATGGCGACAAAGCAAAAGGTCGCGAAATTGTGAATAATGCCAAGACGCGCAGGGTGAGTGTTTGCAATGCGTTGGATTGTTTGGTGATTCACACATCGAGAGTCGATGATTTACCTTATATTTGTGGCTTGCTTATGGAGCATAATGTTGTTATTTTTGCCGATAAGCCGGCATACGACGCCCTCAAAGGTTCTTATCCTGACGATTTACTTTGCGAAGCGACTCCTTCGAGTTACGGAACAGAGTTTCTCGACTATAAGATGAGTATAAAGACGGTGCAGTCTGTAGAGCAGGCGTTGGAGCATATCGCACAATATAGCTCGAAGCACAGCGAGGCCATTGTAACCGAAAATGAGGAAATGGCTGCGTTGTTCCTAAACTTGGTGGATGCTGCTTGTGTATATCACAATACTTCGACGGCATTTACCGATGGGGCTCAGTTTGGTCTGGGCGCCGAAATTGGAATTAGCACACAAAAACTACACGCGCGCGGACCAATGGGGTTGGAAGAACTGACCTCGTACAAATATAAAGTGATTGGCAACGGGCAGGTTAGAGATAAGTAACATACTAAAAGGTCTTACATGAAAAATTTTACTTGCGCACAAGATTTAGGCTACCTTAAGGGGGCATTGGACGAAGCGTTTGAGATCAAAGCCGACAAGTTTCGCTTTGATACATTGGGTAAGAACAAAACCCTGCTGATGATTTTCTTTAATTCAAGTTTGCGTACACGCTTGAGTACTCAAAAGGCGGCGATGAACCTGGGCATGAATACCATGGTACTCGACGTGAATCAGGGTGCTTGGAAACTGGAAACAGAACGTGGCGTGATTATGGATGGCGACAAGCCTGAGCATATTCTCGAAGCGATTCCGGTGATGGGTTCGTATTGCGATATTATCGGCGTGCGCTCGTTTGCCCGTTTCGAAAGCAAAGAAGAGGATTACAACGAGGTTATCATCAACCAGTTTATCAAATACTCGGGCCGTCCGGTATTCAGCATGGAGGCTGCTACGAGACACCCGCTGCAAAGTTTTGCCGACTTGATTACGATCGAGGAGTATAAGAAGACCGAACGTCCGAAGGTGGTGCTTACTTGGGCTCCGCATCCGCGTGCACTTCCGCAGGCAGTACCCAACTCGTTTGCAGAGTGGATGAACGCGACCGACTATGACTTTGTGATTACACATCCGAAGGGATATGAATTGGATCCGAAGTTTGTAGGAAACGCAACGGTAGAATACGATCAACGTAAGGCTTTTGAAGGGGCCGACTTTATCTATGCCAAGAACTGGGCTGCTTACCAAGATCCGCACTATGGTGAGGTCTTGAGTACCGACCGCAGTTGGACGGTAGATGCCGAAAAGATGGCGCTTACCAACAATGCTTATTTTATGCACTGCTTGCCGGTACGTCGCAACATGATTGTGACCGACGACGTGATTGAGAGTCCTCAGTCGCTAGTGATCCCGGAAGCCGCTAATCGCGAAATTTCTGCACAAACAGTGCTAAAGCGTATGCTTGAAGCAATCCGATAATATTACTTGCTAGTATAGATTAAAAGCCTTTTGGAGCTGATGCTTCGAAAGGCTTTTTTTATTCTTTTGAGATAGTACTTATCGTAAGTATTCTTCTCGAATTTTACTAAATATCGTGTTTCTACCATTTTATTATAATCTAAAACAGAAGCGATCTCTTTATAGATAAGGATGAATGAATAGATGCTATAGACTTATACTTTTTCATCACGTGAAAATTTTTAGATGCAAAAGTCTTTTAAGATTATAAACATAAACTTTATTCGAAAAACATAAAAGTCGGCTTCTTAACAATGTAAGAGCCGACTCAATTTCATATAGTTTCAAAGGATATTACCTATAAAACCTTTTATTATGCTTCTCCCTTTTCGAAAGAAATTACTTCTTCATGTGGTGTATAAAGAGAAATTTCACCTACCTGCTTCTCATATTGTGCAATGTTCTCTTGCAATAGCATCGCTAAACGCTTTGCATTTTCCGGTGTCATAATAACACGTGATTTCACATTAGCAGCAGGAACTCCTGGTAGTAGGCTTACAAAATCCATTACAAACTCTGAAGATGAATGCGCAATGATAGCTAGATTAGCATAAGTACCTTGAGCTACTTCCGGAGAAAGCTCAATCTTGATGTCGTTGTTTTGTTTATTCATGACTTTATTATTAGTTGCACAAATATAATAAAAAAAAAACGGCGACCTTCTCAGGCAGCCGTTTTCAGGATGTTTTCAATTCTTTAGACCAATGTATAAAACTTATTTGTAATGTATTTTGACGTTTTAGTTAAGGATTGATTATACTATGTATTCATTCCATCTATTAGACATTGCAAATGTAATACCTAAAAATATAACTCGCAAATACTTTCAGAATTATTTCTGATACTTTTTCGACAAAATATGCAATAATATCTGGTATTATCATTTTTCTACAATAAATAAGTACAACGACTGTTCTTATTTCGGTATGCTTTGGGCGTCATTTCTTTTCGTTTCAAAAATAAACGATTGAAATTAGAAATATTCGTGAATCCGCTTCGATAACAAATTTCTGATATCGAATCATTTGTATCTATTAGTTGGGCAGATACATATTCGAGACGTATGTCTGTAAGCAGATCAATAAATGTTCTGTTTACGTGCCTCTTTAGCATGCGTGTAAAAGAGACTTCCGTCATTCCAAAACGTGTTGCCACCTCTCCGACTCTCACATCATATTGATAGTTTTCATGCAGAAAAGCGAATACTTTTTCAATGACTAAGCGCTCGTTCACATCAAATTCATTGTATTTCAAGCCTGAGCCTAATATTCTGTAATCCTTCGATTCGGACAATTTATAAAGCATATAGATCAGTTTCAGAAACTTGCTAAACTCATCGTCTTCATTTACAATCTGATCCATAACTCCGGCTACTGAATGATAATCTTCAAATGAGAAGACAATACCACGCTGGGCCTCGTTTGTCATCCTTTCGATCGATTGAAAAAGTCTTTTATTCTTGACGCTCTCAAAGATCGATGGCTGAAACTTGATCGAGATAACATTTACATTTTGCAAATTGTTTGCCGGGTGATAATAGGTATGTGGACAATTGCCTGATATAAGAATCAAATCGGTGTCTCCTATTTCTTCTATCGAATTAGCAACAATTCGTTTCGCTCCCTTTGCGCCCTCCAACAAGATCAATTCATACTCTGGATGAATATGAACAGGATACGTAAGACTTTGTTTCTTGTTTTTGACAACCAGGAAACAGTCTTCGTTTGAGAGCTGCGCAGGCTCACGTAAAATAGGAATCGTATGCATCTCTGTCGTATTAATTAAAACTCGATTTTTGAAACAATCGGATTGTGATCGGATAGATATAATCCATTGAGAGTTTCAGAAATAATACCGTGAGAAATAACTTTTATATTACTAGAAACAAAGATATAATCTATAATGTTTCGTTTTGCCTGATCTAATCGGCCAAAGTCGTGAAAGGTCCAGTTAGGGCCATATACAACTGATGCTTTACTTCGAGCGTCGGTAAGATGCTTTGAATTCGTCATGTCGGTAATGATCTGGATCGGTTCTTCGTCTACCGTTGCATTGAAGTCGCCGGTAACAACAATTGGGTTTCCTTTACTCAATTCCTTAGCTTTATCTAATAATAGATTTGCGCTATTGCGACGAGCTACTTGTCCTTCATGATCGAAGTGTGTATTCATAAAAAGAAACTTCTCCTTGGTTGCTTTGTCTTGCATCAATGCCCAAGTTACAACGCGTTCACATGCGGCATCCCAGCCTTTTTTACCAACGGCATTTACATCTTCTGCCAACCAGAATGTGCCGCTGTCGAGTATCTTAAACTGATCTTTCTTGTATAAAATTGCACTGTATTCGCCTTTGGTCTTTCCGTCTTCACGTGCTACTCCTATTGTTGCATATTGAGGCAACGCTGCTTGTAGATCTTGTAGCTGGTGATGTAATACTTCTTGAGTACCTACAATGTCTGCATCGTAAAATTTGATCGCATTGGCGGCAAACTCTTTTCGATTCCCCCAGTTATGTGGTGCATCGGAAGGGTTATCATAACGGATATTGAATGTCATCACGTTTAATTGCTCTTTTTGCGCAAAGAGTGTCGTGGATAATAGTGCCGAAAGACACAGTGTTAGAATCGACTTGTTCATCACTAAATGTATTAAGTTAAGATAATATTAAGATTAGAGGTTACGAAGATAAATGATAATATTACAACGACGCAAAAAAGGACAATAAAAAAGGGATGCCTATTGCTAGACATCCCTCTCTACAAACCAATAAATGGTTTTTATTTATTCTTCAACAGCTTTCAAATCGACAACATTCTTGCGGTTTGCAAAGATACGATCGAAATCGTCTTTAGCACCAACTACAAGCTTCTCGAATTCGCGTTGTCCTGTACCGGCTGGAATCAAGTGACCGCAAATAACGTTCTCTTTCAAACCTTCCAGTCTATCAACTTTACCGTTGATAGCAGCTTCGTTCAGTACTTTTGTTGTTTCCTGGAACGATGCAGCAGACATAAAGCTTGTTGTTTGAAGTGCCGCTCTTGTGATACCTTGAAGGATCTGATTTGCAGTTGCAGGAATTGCATCTCTTACTTCAACAAGTTTCATATCACGACGCTTCAACATACTGTTCTCATCACGAAGTTTACGTGCAGTTACAATCTGACCTGGTTTCAATGTCTGAGAATCACCTGCATCCATAACAACTTTCTTGCCCCAGATACGGTCGTTCTCTTCCATGATGTCGTGCTTGTCAACAATTTGAGTTTCCAAGAAACGAGTATCACCCGGATCAACAACTTCAACTTTACGCATCATCTGACGTACAATTACTTCAAAGTGTTTATCATTGATTTTTACACCTTGTAGACGGTATACGTCTTGAACCTCATTCACGATATATTCTTGTACTGCTGTAGGACCTTTGATCGCTAGGATATCAGATGGAGTTGTAGCACCGTCTGACAAAGGCATACCTGCACGTACGTAGTCGTTTTCTTGAACAAGGATTTGTTTTGACAATGGAACCATGTACTTCTTAACTTCACCAGTTTTTGAAGTAACAATGATTTCACGGTTACCGCGTTTGATCTTACCGAACGAAACTTCACCGTCGATTTCAGAAACGACAGCTGGATTCGATGGGTTACGAGCCTCGAACAACTCAGTAACACGTGGAAGACCCCCTGTGATATCACCCGCTTTACCTACTGCACGTGGAATCTTAACAAGTACTTCACCGGCTTTGATCATGCTACCTTCTTCTTTCACTACGTGAGCTCCAAGAGGAAGTGCATATGTTTTCAAGTAACCACCATTGTCGGCGCAAATGTGTGCAGAAGGTACTTTTGTTCTGTCTTTAGATTCGATAATGATTTTCTCTCTAAGACCTGTTGTTTCGTCAGACTCAACCTTACAAGTTACATTGTCGATTAAGCTTTCGAATTGAACTTTACCGGCAACCTCTGATACGATTACTGCGTTGAATGGGTCCCATTCGATGATTACATCACCTTTTTTCACAGTAGCTCCATTGTCGAAGTATAGTTTAGCACCATAAGGAACAGTATGTGTTACCAATACGATCTTCGTATTTGGGTCTACAATCCTCATTTCTGCCAAACGGCTTACTACTACCATGTGTTTCTTGCCCAACTCGTCTTGAGCATCTACAGCTCTCAACTCATCGATTTCAAGAATACCATCGTATTTTGAAGTTACATTATTTTCTGCTGCAATGTTCGATGCGATACCCCCAACGTGGAACGTACGAAGTGTAAGCTGCGTACCTGGCTCACCGATAGATTGTGCTGCGATTACACCAACAGCTTCACCTCTTTGAACCAAACGTCCTGTTGCAAGGTTACGTCCGTAACACTTACCACAAACACCTTTTTTAGACTCACAAGTCAATACCGAACGTATTTCTACGCGCTCGATTGGAGAGTCTTGAATCTTCTTAGCAATGTCTTCTGTGATTTCTTCACCTGAGTGAACAAGCACTTCGCCTGTCATTGGGTGTTGAACATCGTGTACAGAAACACGACCAAGAATTCTTTCATATAGAGAAGCAACGACGTCTTCGTTGTTCTTAAGTTCTGTGCAAACTAGACCACGTAGTGTACCACAGTCTTCTTCATTGATGATCACATCTTGTGAAACGTCAACAAGACGACGTGTAAGATAACCTGCATCGGCTGTTTTCAAAGCGGTATCCGCAAGACCCTTACGAGCACCGTGGGTAGAGATAAAGTACTCAAGTACCGAAAGTCCTTCTTTAAAGTTAGAAAGGATCGGGTTTTCGATAATTTGACCACCTTCTGCACCACTCTTTTGAGGTTTAGCCATCAAACCACGCATACCTGAAAGCTGGCGAATCTGTTCTTTCGAACCACGGGCACCAGAGTCAAGCATCATATAGATTGAGTTAAATCCTTGGTTATCGCTCGAAATTTGCTTCATCAAGATGTTTGACAATTTCGAGTTTACGTGTGTCCAAGTATCAATGATTTGGTTGTAACGTTCGTTGTAAGTGATGAAACCCATGCTATAGTTAGCAAGAATTTGCTCCACTTCTTCGTAACCTTCTTTTACCAATTCATCCTTTTCTTCTGGGATAATAACGTCGGCAAGGTTGAATGACAAACCACCCTTGAACGCCATTTGATAACCCAAATCTTTAATATCATCCAAGAATTGAGCTGTACGAGCTACACCACAAACTTTGATGACATTACCGATGATATCACGAAGTGATTTCTTTGAAAGAATTTCATTCAAGTAACCTACTTCTTTTGGTACGAATTGATTTACAATGATACGACCTACAGAAGTTTCAATCATGTGATTGATAAAGTTACCGTTTTCATCAACGTCGTGAACATATACTTTCACAGGAGCATGAATAGAAACTTTCTTCTCGTTATAAGCGATCATAGCTTCTTCATATCCGTAGAAAATAAGACCTTCACCCATTGCACCCGGACGTAGCTTGGTGATATAGTAAAGACCAAGTACCATGTCCTGAGAAGGAACGGTAATCGGAGCACCGTTAGCAGGGTTAAGGATATTGTGAGATCCAAGCATCAACATTTGTGCTTCCAATACAGCTTCGTTACCAAGAGGCAAGTGAACCGCCATCTGGTCACCGTCGAAGTCGGCATTGAAGGCCGAACATGAAAGTGGGTGAAGCTGAATAGCTTTTCCTTCAATCATTTTAGGTTGGAAAGCCTGAATACCTAAACGGTGAAGAGTCGGGGCACGGTTGAGCAGAACTGGATGTCCTTTCATTACGTGTTCCAAGATATCCCATACAACAGGCTCTTTGCGGTCTACGATTTTCTTCGCAGATTTTACTGTTTTTACAATACCACGCTCGATCAATTTACGGATGATAAATGGTTTGTAAAGCTCAGCAGCCATGTTTTTAGGAAGACCACACTCGTGCATCTTAAGTTCAGGACCTACAACGATTACCGAACGAGCAGAGTAGTCAACACGTTTACCCAACAAGTTTTGACGGAAACGACCTTGTTTACCTTTCAAGCTATCAGAAAGTGATTTCAACGGACGGTTAGCGTCTGTCTTAACTGCACTTGATTTTCTTGAGTTGTCAAACAATGAGTCTACCGCTTCTTGAAGCATACGCTTCTCGTTACGCAAGATAACTTCAGGAGCCTTGATTTCGATCAATCGTTTCAAACGGTTGTTACGAATGATTACACGACGATAAAGGTCATTCAAGTCAGAAGTAGCGAAACGACCACCATCAAGAGGTACAAGAGGACGAAGTTCTGGTGGAATTACAGGAACAACCTGTACTACCATCCACTCCGGACGGTTGCGACCTTTTGAAGCACGGAAAGATTCAACAACTTGAAGACGTTTCAACGCTTCGTTTTTACGTTGTTGAGATCCATCTGTACTAGCACGGTGACGAAGTTCGTATGAAAGAGTATCTAGATCAAGGCGAGCCAATAGATCATAGATAGCTTCAGCACCGATTTTAGCGATGAATTTATTAGGGTCATTGTCATCAAGCATTTGATTTTCTCTTGGAAGAGTATCTAGGATTTGTAGATATTCTTCTTCAGAAAGAAGATCATATGCAGATACGCCTTCAGCTGTACCTGCTTGAATAACAACGTAACGTTCATAGTAAATAATAGAATCAAGTTTCTTTGTAGGAATACCTAACAAATAACCGATTTTATTAGGAAGTGAGCGGAAGTACCAGATGTGAGCAACAGGCACAACAAGGTGAATGTGTCCCATACGTTCACGACGTACTTTCTTTTCTGTAACTTCCACACCACAACGGTCACACACAATACCTTTGTAACGAATTCTTTTATACTTTCCACAGTGGCATTCGTAGTCACGAACCGGACCAAAAATACGTTCGCAGAAAAGACCGTCACGCTCAGGTTTATAGGTACGATAGTTGATTGTTTCCGGCTTTAATACCTCACCACTTGAGTTTTCCAAGATTTCCTCAGGTGAAGCTAAACCGATTGATATTTTGGTAAAGTTACTCTTTATCTTAGTTTCTTTTCTAAAAGCCATATTATTTGTTTATAAAGAGTTATCTGATATATAAGAGGACAAGCCCTTGTTCAGAGCTCATCCTCAAAATCTATAAGAATTAATCAAGTGAGATACTTAAACCAAGACCTCTAAGTTCGTGTAACAACACGTTTAGAGATTCCGGAATACCAGCAGGTGGCATTGGTTCACCCTTAACAATCGCTTCATAAGCTTTAGAACGGCCAACAACGTCGTCCGACTTAATTGTAAGGATTTCTTGTAGGATGTGAGCAGCACCGAATGCTTCAAGTGCCCAAACCTCCATCTCTCCGAAACGCTGACCACCAAACTGAGCTTTACCACCAAGAGGTTGTTGCGTAATCAAAGAATAAGGACCAATAGAACGTGCGTGCATCTTATCATCAACCATGTGGCCAAGTTTAAGCATATACACAACACCTACAGTTGCCGGTTGGTCAAAACGTTCACCGGTTCCACCATCATATAGGTAAGATTTACCATAACGAGGTACACCTGCTTTGTCTGTCCATTCGTTCAAGTCATCGATACTAGCACCATCAAAGATAGGAGTAGCAAACTTCAAGTTTAAGTTTGTCCCTGCCCATCCAAGAACAGTTTCAAAGATCTGACCAAGGTTCATACGAGAAGGTACACCAAGTGGATTCAAACAGATGTCAACCGGAGTTCCATCTTCCAAGAATGGCATATCTTCTTGACGAACGATTTTCGATACGATACCTTTGTTACCGTGTCGACCCGCCATTTTATCACCAACCTGGATCTTACGTTTCTTAGCAATGTAAACTTTTGCCATTTGAACGATACCTGTTGGTAACTCGTCACCGATAGTCAAATCGAACTTTCTACGACGCAAGTCAGAATCAAGTTCTTTATATTTCTTCAAATAATTCAAGATAACTTGCTTGATAAGCTCGTTCTTGTGGTTGTCTGTAGTCCACTTGCTCACTTGGATTGCATTGTAATCCAATTCGCTCAATGCTTTGTGAGAGAACTTAGCACCCTTAGGAATAATCTCGGTGTTCATATAGTCTTTCACACCTTGAGAAGTCTTACCTGAAGTAAGGATCACTAACTTATCAATAAGGGCCACTCTAAGTTCGGCCATCTTAGTTTCATACTCTTCATCAAGTTTAGGAAGAATAGCCTTGTCTGATAGACGAGACTTTCTCTTCTTAACAGCTTTAGAGAAAAGATTTGTTCCGATAACAACACCGTTTAGAGATGGAGAAGCTTTCAATGAAGCATCTTTCACATCACCGGCTTTGTCACCGAAGATTGCACGAAGAAGTTTCTCTTCCGGAGAAGGATCTGACTCTCCTTTTGGAGTAATCTTACCGATAAGAATATCACCCGGACGGATTCTAGCACCCACACGAACAATACCTCTTTCATCTAGATCTTTTGTAGCTTCCTCGCTAACGTTAGGAATATCAGACGTAAGCTCTTCCATTCCTCGTTTAGTTTCACGTACTTCAAGAATATACTCGTCAACGTGAACAGAAGTAAAGATATCCTCACGAACCATACGCTCGTTCAATACGATCGCATCCTCGAAGTTATATCCTTTCCAAGGCATATATGCAACACGAACGTTACGTCCTAGTGCAAGTTCACCTTGTTGAGTAGAATAACCTTCAGTTAAGATTTCACCAGCAACTACACGTTGGCCTGTACGACAAATAGGACGTAAGTCAACAGTTGTACTTTGGTTTGTTTTTCTAAACTTAGGGATATTATATGTTTTAATTGAATCCTCGAAGCTTACAAACTCCTCGTCTTCAGATCTATCATATTTAATTTTAATGCATGTAGCATCAACAAATACAATTTCACCTTCACCCTCTGCAGCAATTTGAGTACGAGAGTCGCTAACCAATTGTCTTTCGATACCAGTACCAACAATCGGAGCATCAACACGCAACAAAGGAACTGCCTGGCGCATCATGTTAGATCCCATCAACGCACGGTTCGCATCATCATGCTCAAGGAAAGGAATCAAAGACGCAGCAATAGAAGCAATCTGTGTAGGAGAAACGTCCATCAAGTTTACTTCATCAGGAGTAACAAGTGGGAAGTCACCTTCTTGTCTTGCTTTTACGCGAGAGCGGATAAATGTACCATCGTTGTTGATTGGAGCATTACCCTGCGCAATGATTTGTCCTTCTTCTTCTTCAGCAGTCAAATAATCAATACCTTCTGGAGTTACATCAACAACACCTTCCGTAACTTTACGATAAGGAGTAATGATGAAACCAAGGTCATTAATTTTTGCGTATACACAAAGAGACGAGATCAAACCGATATTTGGTCCCTCTGGTGTTTCAATAGGACACAAACGGCCATAGTGAGTATAGTGAACGTCACGAACCTCGAAACCAGCACGCTCTCTTGAAAGACCACCAGGCCCAAGAGCAGACATACGACGCTTGTGAGTAATCTCAGCAAGAGGGTTTGTTTGGTCCATAAATTGAGACAATGCATTCGTTCCGAAGAATGAATTAACAACCGAAGAGATTGTTTTTGCATTGATCAAATCAATCGGAGTAAAGACCTCATTATCGCGCACATTCATACGTTCGCGAACTGTACGAGCCATACGAGCAAGACCTACACCAAATTGGTTGTAAAGTTGCTCACCTACAGTACGTACACGACGGTTACTCAAGTGGTCGATATCATCAACAATCGCTTTTGAGTTGATCAACTCAATTAGATATTTGATGATTTCGATAATATCTTCTTTAGTAAGAACTTTTACATCGGCGCTCGTTGTCAGATTCAACTTTCTGTTGATTCTGTAACGACCTACTTCACCTAAATCATATCTCTTATCAGAGAAGAAAAGATTAGTAATAACTTCACGTGCACTTGCTTCATCAGCAGGTTCAGCGTTACGAAGTTGACGATATATATAAAGAACAGCCTCTTTTTCAGAGTTACTTGGATCTTTTTGTAGCGTGTTGTAAATAATCGCGAAATCAGATGAGTTCAAGTCTTCTTTGTGAAGAAGGATATTTTGAACACCTGACTCAAGGATTGCTTCAAGATGATCAGCATCAAGAACAGTTTCACGATCAATGATCACTTCATTACGTTCAATTGAAACTACCTCACCTGTATCTTCATCTACAAAGTCTTCCACCCAAGTCTTCAAAACACGGGCTGCAAGTTTTCTGCCAAGAAGTTTCTTAAGATTAGTTTTATTCACCTTAACCTCTTCGGCCAAGTTGAATATCTCAAGAATGTCTCTATCGCTCTCGAAGCCGATAGCTCTAAGAAGCGTTGTTACCGGAAGCTTTTTCTTTCTATCGATGTAAGCATACATCACATTATTGATGTCGGTAGCAAACTCGATCCACGATCCTTTGAAAGGAATAATACGTGCAGAATAAAGCTTAGTACCGTTGGCGTGAGTACTTTGTCCGAAGAATACACCAGGTGAACGATGCAACTGCGAAACAACTACACGTTCAGCCCCGTTAATAACGAAAGTACCCCTATCCGTCATATAAGGAATAGGCCCCAAATACACATCCTGAATCACTGTATCGAAATCTTCGTGATCAGGATCTGTACAATACAGTTTTAATTTAGCCTTCAAAGGAACGCTATATGTAAGGCCTCTTTCGATACACTCATCTATCGAGTAGCGAGGAGGATCAATGTAGTAGTCAAGGAACTCCAACACGAAATTGTTACGAGTATCTGCAATTGGAAAATTTTCTGCAAATACCTTATACAACCCCTCGTTATTTCTTTGTTCCGGAGGAGTATCTAGTTGAAGAAAGTCTTTAAATGACTTTAATTGTACTTCGAGAAAATCCGGATATTGTAGCGGGAATTTAACCGAAGCAAAATTAATTCTTGGGTTTACAGCTGTTGAAGACATCTATTCAGAAATTAATTGAACTTAATGAAACTATAGACACAAAAAGGTTAAGAATCTCCGAAACGAAGATTCTTAACCAAATTACCTGCGTTACAGGTTATATTATTTAAGTTCAACCTCTGCGCCAGCTTCTACTAGAGAATTTTTCAACGCTTCAGCTTCTTCTTTGCTTACACCTTCTTTGATGTTACATGGAGCACCATCAACGATATCTTTAGCTTCTTTCAAACCAAGACCTGTAAGTTCTTTAACAAGTTTAACGATAGCTAATTTGTTAGCACCAGCTGCTTTCAACACTACGTCGAAAGAAGTTTTCTCAGCTGCAGCTTCAGCAGCAGGAGCAGCAGCAACAGCAACAGCTGCAGCAGCAGGTTCGATACCGTACTCGTTCTTTAGGATTTCAGCAAGTTCGTTAACTTCCTTTACGGTCAAGTTTACTAATTGTTCTGCAAAAGCTTTCAAATCTGCCATTTTTGTATGATTTTAATGATTTACTAATCTAGTTATATGAATAAATTATCTTTCTGCAAGAGTTGTTAAAACTCCATGAATTGTCTGTCCACCTGATGATAGAGCTGAAATAACGTTCTTCGCTGGAGATTGAAGCAACATAATAACGTCGCCAATAAGTTCCTCTCTGCTCTTGATGTTTACAAGTGCGTCTAATTGATCAGCACCAACATAAACACATTCTTGAACGTAAGCCGCTTTCAATTCAGGTTTACCAGCTTCTTTAGCGAACGCTTTGATCAATTTAGCCGGAGCGTTTGCTGTTTGTGAAAACATCACAGCTGTATTGCCTTTCATAGCTGAAACTAGTCCAGAGAAATCTCCTTCAATAGTTTCTAGAGCTTTTTCTAGCAAAGTGTTCTTTACAACCATCATCTTCACATCACTCTTGAAACACTCTCTTCTAAGTGCTGACGTTTTCTCTGCATCTAGTGCTTCGATATTAGTCAGATAGAAGTTACTGTATTCCTGAATGGTTGAAGCAATTTGTTCTATAATAGCACTTTTTTCTTCCTTTCTCATAACTTCTCAATTGTTTTAATTTTCTTCAACTGATTTAGGGTCAATTTTGATACCCGGGCTCATAGTACTTGAAAGAAAGATGCTCTTAATATATGTACCTTTAGCAGCTGATGGTTTAAGTTTAATAAGCGTAGAAACGAATTCCTTAGCATTATCACGGATTTGATCTTCTGTGAATGAAACTTTACCGATTGAAGCGTGAACGATACCAGTTTTGTCAACTTTGAAGTCGATCTTACCTTGTTTCACTTCTTTAACCGCGTTACCAACTTCGTTAGTAACTGTTCCACTCTTTGGGTTTGGCATCAAACCACGAGGACCCAAAACGCGTCCTAGAGCACCAATCTTACCCATGATTGAAGGCATTGTAATGATAACATCGATATCAGTCCAACCACCTTTAATCTTGTCGATATATTCGTCCAACCCTACATAGTCAGCGCCAGCAGCAAGTGCTTCAGCTTCCTTGTCAGGTGTACATAATGCAAGAACCCTAACCTGCTTACCTGTTCCGTGAGGTAGTGAAACCACACCTCTCACCATTTGGTTAGCTTTACGTGGGTCAACACCAAGACGTACATCAACATCAACAGAAGAATCAAACTTTGCAGTTGTGATTTCTTTTACCAATGCAGAAGCTTCTTTTAGTGTGTAAGATTTCCCAGCTTCAATTTTGCCTAAAGCTAACTTTTGATTTTTTGTAAGTTTACTCATTCTAATTGAAGTTTATTAATTTAACTCCGGGAATTCTCCTTTAACGGTGATACCCATACTTCTAGCTGTACCAGCAACCATAGTCATAGCTGACTTTAGTGTGAAACAGTTCAAGTCTACCATTTTGTCTTCAGCGATAGCTTTCACCTGATCCCAAGTAATTTCTGCGATCTTTTTACGGTTTGGCTCTGCAGATCCACTCTTAGCCTTTGTTACTTCTAACAATTGAATAGGCACAGGAGGAGTCTTAACAACAAAGTCGAAAGACTTGTCAGCATAGTAAGTAATTACCACAGGTAAAATCTTACCAGCTTTGTCCTGAGTTCTGGCATTAAATTGCTTGCAAAACTCCATAATGTTAATACCCTTAGAACCTAAAGCAGGTCCAACAGGGGGAGAAGGATTTGCTGCCCCTCCTTTAATCTGCAATTTGATTTGTCCAGCAACTTCTTTAGCCATTTTTCTAAAATTTTAGATTATAACACGTAACTAAAGAGCTAAATTCAGCGTAACCTGAAGTTACTCTTTTTCAACTTGCATATAGCCGAGCTCCAACGGAGTTTTACGGCCAAAAACCTTAACCATTACCTTAAGCTTCTTCTTTTCGGTATTGATTTCTTCGATAATTCCGGTAAATCCGCTGAACGGACCGAAATTAATCTTAACGTTTTCACCAACCATGAATTGAACATCCAACTCTTCTTGTTGTTCCTGTAATTCATCGACTGTGCCGAGAATACGAGCAACTTCAGAAGGTCTTAATGGAACCGGAGTATCCGTTCCACCTAAAAAGCCAATAACATTGGGGATGTTTCTTAATCGGTGAGAGACTTCACCAACCAAAGCCGCTTCTACCAATACATAACCTGGCAAATAGGCACGTTCTTTAACGACCTTTTTGCCATTGCGTACAGAGTAAACCTTTTCGGTTGGAATCAAAACCTGTGCGACGTAATCTCCAAGATCTGTATTCTTAATTTCAGCTTCAAGATACTCTCTTACTTTATTCTCCTTACCACTAATGGCACGAAGAACATAAAATTTCTTTTCAAATTCAGACATATCTCAAATAAAATTAGAAGATCTTTTCGTAGAAGAAACGCATCACATTTTCAAAGCCTAAGTCAACAACGGCAATCATTGCTGCAATAATAAGGGAAGCTAGCATTACCACAACAGCACTGTTTGACAGCTCGTTTCTTGAGGGCCAAGATACCTTATATACAAGTTCGTTATAAGATTCCTTAATATATGTAGTTATCTTCTTCATTGAATCTATAGATTTTTGCACGGGTCGAGAGACTCGAACTCCCGACACTCGGTTTTGGAGACCGATGCTCTACCAACTGAGCTAGACCCGTAGAAAATAAGCCGGCGGTAAAACCGGCTTATTAAATATGGAGATTGTTATTAGTCTAACAATTCTGTGATCTGACCTGCACCTACTGTACGACCACCTTCACGGATAGCGAAACGTAGACCTACGTTACAAGCTACTGGATAGATAAGATCTACAGTGATTGTCAAGTTGTCACCTGGCATAACCATTTCAGTTCCTTCTGGAAGAGTGATCTCACCAGTTACGTCAAGAGTACGTAGGTAGAACTGAGGACGGTATTTGTTGTGGAATGGAGTGTGACGTCCACCTTCTTCTTTTTTCAAGATATAAACCTCAGCTTTGAATCTTGTGTGAGGAGTTACTTTACCTGGGTGGCAAATAACCATACCACGTTTGATTTCAGCTTTGTCGATACCACGAAGTAGAAGACCAACGTTGTCACCTGCTTGACCTTCGTCAAGAATCTTACGGAACATTTCAACACCAGTTACAACTGATTTCTTAGGCTCAGAACCAAGACCGATGATTTGTACCTCTTCACCAGATTTGATGATACCTGTTTCGATACGACCTGTTGCTACAGTACCACGACCTGTGATAGAGAACACGTCTTCAACTGGCATCAAGAATGGTTTATCAACGTCACGAGGAGGAAGTGGAATCCAAGTATCAACAGCGCTCATAAGCTCCATGATCTTATCTTCCCATTGCTCGATACCGTTCAAACCACCAAGTGCAGAACCACGGATAACTGGAGTATTGTCACCGTCGAATTCATAGAATGAAAGAAGTTCTCTCATTTCCATTTCAACAAGCTCCAACATCTCTTCGTCGTCAACCATGTCACATTTGTTCATGAACACAACTAGTTTAGGTACGTTTACCTGACGAGCTAGAAGGATGTGCTCACGAGTTTGAGGCATAGGACCATCTGTTGCAGCTACCACGATAATAGCACCGTCCATCTGAGCAGCACCAGTTACCATGTTCTTTACGTAGTCGGCGTGTCCTGGACAGTCAACGTGCGCGTAGTGACGGTTTTCTGTTTCGTACTCAACGTGAGCAGTGTTGATAGTAATACCTCTTTCTTTTTCTTCTGGTGCGTTATCGATCTGATCGAATGATTTCAATTCAGAAAGACCTTTCTTTGCCAAAACTGTAGTAATAGCAGCAGTCAAAGTAGTTTTACCGTGGTCAACGTGACCGATCGTACCAATGTTTACGTGTGGCTTCGATCTGTTAAAATGTTCTTTTGCCATAACTTAATAGTTCTTTATTTGATTAATGATCATATCCTAAACAAAAAAAATGAGCCGATGACGGGATTTGAACCCGTGACCTCTTCCTTACCAAGGAAGTGCTCTACCCCTGAGCTACATAGGCAACAAAAGAGCGGGAAACGGGGCTCAAACCCGCGACCCTCAGCTTGGAAGGCTGATGCTCTATCAACTGAGCTATTCCCGCATACAAAATCAAAGAAGTGGGCAGTGAAGGATTCGAACCTCCGAAGGTGTTACCAGCTGAGTTACAGTCAGCCCCATTTGGCCACTCTGGAAACTGCCCTTCTATCTTCTTTTCTTTTGAGCCTCTTGTCGGATTCGAACCAACGACCCCGAGATTACAAATCACGTGCTCTGGCCAACTGAGCTAAAGAGGCAAAACTAAAAGCTTAAAAGAAAGCCGTTTCAAGTCGTTGTTACGTCCCTGAAACGGCTGCAAAATTATAGATTAAATTTTAATCACCAAACATTTTGCGAATATTTTTTACGCGTTGCGCATTTTTTCTTTGTATTTACCTAACTGTTTAGCTAAGGCATCCACAACCAAGTCGATAGCTTCTTCAAACGTATCACACACTTTTTCAGCGAATAATTCGTCATTCTTTACCAACAACTTGATAGATGCTTCTTTGTTTAAAGCCGACTCGGGTTTTACAACTCTTAGAACTACATCGGCCTCTACTATACCATCGTAAATATGATCAAGCTTAGATACTTTCTTTGTAATAAAAGACTCCAATTGACTTGACGCATCGAAATGAATGGCCTGAATTCTAACTTCCATGACTACCTCCTTTTTTAAGTGCTCTTGGATGAGCTTTGTACATTTTCTTTAATTCTTCAAACGAAGTATGCGTATACACACTGGTGGAGGCTAGGCTTTCATGCCCAAGCAACTCCTTGACCGCTGTCAATTCCGCACCATTGTTTAGCATACTGGTGGCAAACGAGTGTCGCAACACGTGCGGACTTCGTTTCGTCAGAGAAGTAACCGAGGCTAACCTCTCCCTCACCACTTTATAAACAGCCGAAACCGGCATTTGTTCTCCTTTATCCGAAACAAAAAGCCAATCTACCCCATTCGGGCAAATGTCTTTTCGAAAATTCAAATACTCCTCAATCAACATCTTCAAACTTTCGGCAAATGGAATAATTCGTTGCTTATTTCGCTTACCACTCACTTTCAATTGCATAAGCGAAAAATCCACATCCGAAAGCCTCAACCCTATCAATTCTGCCCTACGCATACCTGTCACGTAAAGCATCTCCAAAATTAATCTTGTTCGCGAACCCTGCAAGTCTTTTTCAAAATTTTCTTCTTGCAATAATTCTTCCATCTCCGAATCGCGCACAAAAACCGGCAACGGCTTCTTATTCTTCGGACCCGTAACGAGGCGCAATGGATTTGCATCCACCTCTCCCATCTTTTGCAAATAACGAAAAAAAGACTTCAACGTACTCAACTTTCGATTAGCTGAAGTCGTAGAAGCCCCATTCTCCATCAACGACACAAGCCATCCTCTTACAATGTCTGCATCGATACCCTTAGGATCAAAAAAAACAGACTCGTCCCTTAAATATGCTTCAAATTGATCAAGATCCCTACGATAGGCATCAAGCGTACAAGAAGAATAATTTCTCTCATACCGAAGATATTTTAGAAACGAGTCTGTTAACATAGCCGTTGCGTATTAATATACCGAATATCGGTAAACGTTATGCAACGAATATAGAAATTAGTTTGCTACAAACCAAAGTATAGAAGAAAATACTATTCTTCTACGCGTTGTAATTGTTGAACGTAAGCAGCTTTAATCATTTTCTTTCTTTTTGATACAGAAGGCTTAATGAATGCTTGTCTGCTTCTTAGTTCTTTTACAACACCTGTTTTTTCGAACTTTCTTTTGAATTTCTTAAGAGCTTTTTCGATGTTTTCGCCCTCTTTCAATGGAACTACGATCATACTAATTATTAATTATATTGTTGATTAATTTCTTCATCTCAGATACACCATAGCATATCGAGCAGCAAAATTATACATTGTTTCGTGATAATCAAAACTTTCATCGAAGATTTCGCTTTTTTTTATTCTTCCGCTAAATAGAATTCAATAACTTTGCCCATATATTCAATACAATATACCTATGAAAACAAACACTATGGATCGCATAAGTGCTCTACGTGAGCAAATGAAATTGCATCATATAGATGCTTATATCATACCAAGTACAGATCCTCACTTGAGTGAGTATCCCGCATCTCGTTGGAAATCGCGTGCATGGGTATCAGGCTTTACAGGTTCTGCCGGAACTGTCGTAATCACCAGCGACAAAGCCGGTTTATGGACCGATTCGCGTTATTTTCTACAAGCAGAGACCGAACTTGCCGGAACCGGTATTGATCTTTACCGTCAAGGATTACCAGATACACCTTCCTACACCGAATTTCTTATTCAAACATTAAGCAGTGGCAACACAGTCGGATTCGACGCGCAATGTTTCGGAGCCGGAGAAGCGCAAAACTTGATTGCAGCATTCAAGCGCAAGAAAATAAACATCGAAAGCTCATTCGATCTCATCGAGGCCATTTGGAAAGACCGTCCGTCAATTCCACAAGAACCATTCTTCGCTTATCCAGCAGAATATGCGGGAGCAACAACCGAAGAAAAGCTGAATCGTGTGAATAACGCCCTTCACCAAGCCGGAGCTGATTGCACCGTGCTTTGCACATTGGATGAAATCGCATGGACCTTCAACATCCGCGGAACAGACGTATCGTACAATCCGGTAGTTGTGAGTTATGCATTCGTATCCGAAAATGAAAATGTTCTTTTTGTGGAGCGCGGCAAACTTGAAAAAGAAACAGCAGACGCGTTAATGCATGCCGGTGTTATTATTGCCGACTACAACAAGATCATCCCGTATCTCAACAACTTAAAAGAAGATACCATCATTTTGGTCGACAAAGCCAAAACCAATCTTTCGGTCTACAATGCCATTCCGCAACACTGCACCAAAGTAGAAACGGCATCGCCTGTAGCATTGCTTAAAAGCGTAAAGAACGAAACCGAACTAAAAGGTTTCCGCAACGCAATGGTAAAAGACGGTATCGCCCTTACCAAATTCTTTATGTGGCTTGAAGCATCCCTTGCAGGAGGCGAACCACTTACCGAAATCCAAATTGCCGAACAGCTTACAGCATTCCGCAGCGAACAGCCGTTTTATGTATCAGACAGTTTCGGAACAATCTGCGGATACAACGAACACGGAGCCATCGTTCATTACAGCGCAACTCCGGAGACTGCATCTGTTGTTCGCAACGAAGGTATGCTACTAATCGACTCAGGCGCACAATACTTCGACGGCACTACCGATATTACCCGCACCGTTGCATTGGGAGAGCCAAGCGAAGCAATGATCAAAGACTTTACACGTGTACTAAAAGGTCACATCTCGTTGGGTAAATGCAAGTTTCCACAAGGCACCAGAGGCTCGCAATTGGATATCCTTGCCAGAAAAGCTCTTTGGGATAACGGACTAAACTACCTGCACGGTACAGGTCATGGTATCGGACACTTCCTCAATGTACACGAAGGCCCACAAAGCATTCGTATGGATGAAAACCCTGTTACACTTCAACCGGGCATGGTATTATCAAACGAACCGGGACTTTATCGTACCGGTGAATATGGTATCCGCATCGAGAATTTGATCCGTGTACAAGAAGACAGCGAAACAGAGTTTGGCAAATTCTACAGCTTCGAAACATTGACACTGTTCCCGATCGACCGCAAACTTATCGACCCGGCAATGCTTTCGGTACGTGAGCGTGTCTGGTTAAACAAATACCATCAGTTTGTATTCGACACCTTGACTCCGCATTTGAATGCCGACGAGCAAGCATGGTTGAAACAACAAACTGCCGAAATTTAAAACCTACAACAACATGGCATTAATCAAATCAGTAAGAGGCTTCACTCCGCAAATCGGAGAAAACACCTACTTGGCAGATAATGCAACCATCATAGGCGATGTCGTTATCGGCAACGATTGCAGCATCTGGTTTAGTACCGTATTGCGTGGCGATGTCAACTCCATCCGTATCGGAAACCGTGTAAACGTGCAAGATGGTTCTGTATTACACACCCTCTACCAAAAGTCGACCATCGAAATCGGTGACGACGTATCGGTAGGGCACAACGTTGTAATACACGGAGCAAAGATTTGCAACGGCGCACTACTAGGCATGAACTCGGTCATTCTCGACGATGCAGTAATCGGCGAAGGCGCGATCATAGCAGCCGGATCGGTTGTACTTAGCGGCACACAAGTAGAACCCGGATCAATCTACGCAGGCGTTCCTGCCAAGTTTGTCAAAAAGGTAGATCCCGAGCAAGCTAAAGAGATCAATCAACGCATTGCAAAGAACTATCTGATGTATGCATCTTGGTATAAAGACGAAGAAGCAAACGATCAATAAAACAAGGGGCGCAAGAAATTGCGCCTCTTTCATTATATTTGCATTTGAGAAATCGACTATAAATAAAAACACCTATAACGAATCAACAGATGAAGAAGGCAAAATTCATGACACTTTCTCTGGCTGCCGTTGCAACAGCTCTTGTTTCATGCACCGGTAATACCACGACAACTCAAGCACCTGCTGCTGATGTTAACTTTACAGACTCAGCATGGTTTCATCCCGAAACATACGTATGCTACAAAGCTGCGGCACCAATTACCGTAGATGGAAACATGACTTCGGCAGAATGGGACAACATCCCATGGACAAACGACTTTGTAGATATCGAAGGCGACATACAACCAAAGCCTAAATATCGCACACGTGCCAAAATGGCTTGGGACGAGAAAGGAATGTATTTTGCGGCTGAAATGGAAGAACCGCACGTATGGGGCACACTTACCAAACGCGAATCGGTAATCTACCACGACAACGACTTCGAAATCTTTATCGATCCTACAGCAGATACGCACAACTACCTTGAGTTTGAAATGAACGCATTGGGCACCGAGTGGGACCTATTCTTACAACAACCTTATCGCGATCAAGGCAACTTCTACATGAATGGTTGGAACTTTATGGACATGCAGTCGGCCGTAAAAGTATACGGAACACTAAACAACCCGAACGATACCGACCAAAAGTGGACAGTAGAGGTATTCTTCTCTTGGGAAAGCATCAACGAAACACGCAAAGGCAATCCGCTTCCGATCAACGGCGAGCAAATGCGTGTAAACTTCTCGCGTGTACAATGGAATCACACCATCGAAAACGGGAAGTACGTAAAAGCTCCGCGTCCGGGTAAAGAAGGCATCAACGAAGACAACTGGGTATGGTCACCAACAGGTGAAGTAAACATGCACTGTCCTGAAAAATGGGGATTCGTACAACTTACCAACGTTGTTGCAGGCAAAGGTGACGTTACCTTCAACCTGAACTCACAAGAAGAGATCAAATGGAAACTTCGCCGCATGTACTACCGTCAGTCGCAATACAAAAAAGCAACCGGCAACTATGCAACAACATTGGCCGAACTAAAAGCATCGGAAATCTTCCCTGCAAACGAATTGGCAAATGTATCGTTACAAAACACCAGCTCAATGTATGAAGTTACATACAATGGCGGCGCAAACAACGTATGGCACATCCGCCAAGACGGCCTAATCTGGAAATAAACCTCCACTCACACAACATAGCAACGCGTGGTAGCAAGGATCACCTCCTCGCTGCCACGCGTTTTGTTTTTACAACACCCAAAGACTGCAATCAGGGAGTTACACTGAACTCTGTTTTTTTCTACAAAATAAGGGGATTGAGCAGGTCTCAACCACCGTTGATTACCAGCGCATTACTTCAACAACAGCTTACAGACATCAAAATTCTTCATTGAAAACTTTTTTGCCCGTTTTGCCGTCCATACACATAAGCAACTATAACACTGCATGTTAACCCAAAACAAACATCAAAATAATTTCCCTAAAACACTGATAATATGAATACTAAATATTTTTATTTTTTTGCTTCAACCCGATAATAGCGTCTTCCTTTTACACTGCGCGATGTTAGTTTAAAGTAGCGTTTAAGATCTTGAATAAGCGAAGAACGATTGGTAAAAAGATTATGCTTTGCATAGAGTTTCGTCAAAGCTTTATCAATCTCTCCATACTCGTACTCGTATCCGACACGAAAAATCTTAAAGGCTTTATTTCGCAAGAGTTCCGAATTTTTCTGAGCCAAACTACCGGCAGACTCTAATCCTCGTTCCATCATAACGCCTCGTCCTTTGCACTTGAGGGTCCATTCGAGGCCTTTTTCAAGGTAGCAACGGTAGAGGAGTTCAGCCCAAGGCGAACCGGTAATGCTTCGGATTTGGTGCATTACAGATTTATGTTTGGCCGGATTGCGGTTCATCAGATCGTGCAGTCGGTCTAATTTTTCAAGAAGATTACGCGCCATCACCTCGCGCACGCCTCTGCTCAAAGCAATCACCCGGTCGTCGTCGGCAATGAGAAACTCCCTGTGCGAGTCGGTCACGTCAAAAAACGGCACCTCCCCGTACGCCGCAAGCAGTTTGCCGCGCTCGGTATACAAACTCTTCACCTGCTCCTTATACATTCGATTGGCCAATTTGAGTGGGTCCAGTTCGCCGTCTGCATTGCAAATATCCCAAAATGAGGTTCCCGCAATGGCCTCCAACCACATCTCCTTTTCACCCGAATTTACCGCCTGCTCGTGCCGCTCTTTCCAATATGAAAGTAACTTTTCGGATGCGTGCACCTCCTTGCAAACCTCTTCGCCCGAACTCACTTGCATATCGGGCTTGAGCGAAACAATGTGTGTAAAACTCCGCACCCCGTTACGAAAGCGACCGTATATCTGCACCGCCTCGGTAGCAGGATCAATCATGCTCTGTTCAAGGGTGCGCACGTTCGAAATCACAATCACATCGGGCTTGGTGCGCAAGTCGATATCCACTGCCGAATAAAAACGCGACGTAAAGAAGTTGTACCGTTTGATATGTTCCGCCTCAACCGTATCATAATAATTCCGGTCCTTCTTATAGATGAGTTTGTCGAACCCTTCGCGACTGCAAAACGTAGCCGTGTCATTACCCCATGCACTGTCACGGTAACAAATCGAATCGATCGTTGCAATCGAATTGATAAACACGCATACCGTCCCCCTGCCCTTTCGAAGTTTGTTCAACTCGGAAATCAACTCATAGTAAGTTTCCGCCACATTGTTTGTCGTGATCACCTCAATGGCTTTACGGTACTCATAATCGGGCTCCACATTTACCACTCGAAACCCTTGATGCGCAAAACGCTTATCCACCGCATAAAGCGGAGTTGCCGAAACCAGCGCTTTTTGATCAAACTTAAAAAAGTCGTCGATCGGCAGTGCGATGGAATCGCGGTAATGGATATCCTGCACCAACTTCTCGCATTCGTCGATCAGCATAAAGTAATCACTGTACAAACAGACATTCGCTTTAGCCGCAGCCTCCTTTACCCGTCCGAAACTCTCGGGTGTAGTCAGGATCTTCTTATAAGGTACATCACTTTTCAGATAGGCTAGAATCTGCTTGGCCGTAACCCCTCTGTACACACCAAAAGCCTCGGAATGTTTCAAGGCTTTGCCCACAATAACCGGCACATTGGGTTCGATGATGATGGAGTGACGCGGAGCCGTAAGTTCGCAATACGTAGCCCCCAATCCGGGAAGTCGTTTGTTAATAATCGCATTGGAAGGCAATGCCACAAAACCATGACGCTTGAGCGCGTCGGTGAGGTATTCTTTTTTAGCGATGCGCACCGGGATCGCTCTCAAATCTAAGGTCGTGTTTTTCATCTGATAATAAGGTTGTTCGTAATCAACGACAAGATACAAAAACTATCGGGCACAGCAAGCATCCACATCTTTTTATACCTTTGCTCAACGGTTGCAACAATAATACTCCATGAACATGAATACGATAAAAACAATACATCTTATTTATTTCTCGCCTACGCACACTTCGCTGCAGGTCGTTGAAAACATCGCAAAAGGATTTGAAAACGTACGCATCGTAAAGCACGACCTCACCAGCAAAGCTTTACCCGATATCGCGTTCGATGTGGCCGACTTGGCTATTGTAGGAATCCCCGTGTATGCCGGCAGACTTCCCAAACTGGCCGTGGAACGGATGAAATCTCTTAAAGGAAATAACATTCCTGCGGTTTCGGTCGTGGTATATGGTAATCGCGCCTATGAAGATGCGCTGATCGAACTGCAAGACTTGATGACTTCAAAAGGTTTTTGCCCCGTTGCTTCGGCGGCATTCATCGGCGAACACTCATACAGCACCCCTGCCCAACCCATCGCGGCACATCGTCCCGACGAACAAGACTGCCTCTTTGCTCAAAAATCCGGCAAGGCAATCGCCGCCAAATTGCAAACCAACAACACCGACCTTCCTTCGCCAAAGGGAAACCGTCCGTACAAGGAGATGCCACAATTTACACCGGCCGCACCTGCGACGGATGCAGACTTGTGTATCCGATGCGGTGAGTGCGCAACCATCTGTCCGGCCGAAGCCATCGACACCATCGATCCAACCCTGAGCGACAAAAGCAAATGCATCAAATGCTGCGCCTGCGTGAAGTTTTGTCCGCAAGAAGCCCGCACATTTTTCCAGCCACGTGCCGAGTGGCTTTTCAACAACTGCTCTGTCCGCAAAGAACCCGAATTGTATCTATAAACTTCACGTAAATCAAGTCGAAAGCTCATTAGCTTTGATTGAAAAGCATGCATACTTCAAATCGTCAGGTCGGGACCTGACGATTTGATCATAGTGAAGAATAAATTGTCAGATGGCGACCTGACGATTCGCTCTTCACTATAAATGATTTCATTCGTCGTAAAGAACGAATGCGTTTATCCCATTATATAACTAGCTTTATTTGGCATCACTTTATACACCAATACGGTATATAATCAGGATACCTTTATCATTCTTCTTTCAACTCCTTGATCTCGCGATTTAGAAAATAAGAAAGAATAATCCGCACAACTACGATTCCGCCCAAAATGGCAAGTTCATTTAGTCCCGGCTTTAATACGGTTTCGAGAATATCGGACGCAATCAAAAACTCGAGTCCTAGCAACAAATAACTACCACACTCTACACGAATACGCCGAATGGTTACCATCTCAAACGTCCCGTTGCGACGTCTCCACTCGTTGCGCACAAAGGCAACAAAGCCGATCATCGTGCCATACACCACGATAATCAAACTTATGGCACTTATCACCGTAGCCATAAAACTCAAAATCTCCTTATACCATTCCCCGTGCATATCAATATCTATTCTTTATTATTATGAAACGGATATTTAAGAGAAAAAGTTGTATTAAGCAGCTCTCTTAATGCAGAAATAAAAACCTCAATATTCCTGCAATTTGTAAGTATATACATCCATTTAATATCAATTTAAATAAAATAAAGTTTGATTAATATGATTTTATTTATTATTTTGCACCCGTACTATTTAAAGAATTTACACACGAGAAAACACAGCAATTAAATTAATTAATTGATAATCACCACATATTATAGATCGTCGTAATCTTTAGATATTTAATATGTAATTAAATCACAAATCTAATAACCTTTTAACATTAAACTATGAGTTTAAAAAATGCAATAAACTATCGTAAAACCTTAGCTCTGGTTACCACATTCACTTTGGTAGCACCACTGTTACATGCAGAGAGTAAAGACGTATTACGCACTCCGATCGTAATGCAACAAACTGTGAAAATACGAGGTACAATTGTAGATGCTAAAACCAACGAACCGATTATTGGTGCAAATGTGGTTGTTGCAAACAGTACACTAGGCACTAGTACCGATATTGACGGACAATTCACCCTAGACGCTCCAATTGGAAGCAATCTTGAAATCTCTTACATTGGCTATGCTCCATCATCAATTAAAGTGCAAAAAGCAGGTAAAATCGAAATTAAATTACAAGAGGATACCAAAGCTTTGGAAGAAGTTGTTGTGGTAGGATATGGTGTACAAAAGAAAGAAAGTTTAACCGGTGCAATGCAGGTAGTAAGCGACAAGCAACTTAAAGATGTCACAACACCTACTGTGGAAAACATGCTTAGCGGAAAAGCTCCTGGTGTATATGTAAACTCTGGATCAGGCCGCCCCGGAGATGCTGCCGCAATTGTAATCCGTGGAAAATCAACCGTAAATGGAAGCACTGATCCTCTTTGGGTCGTAGATGGTGTTATCGTTGGTGCAGGTCCGGGATCGGTTAATCCGTCTGATATCGAAACCATGACGATTTTGAAAGATGCTGCCTCTACAGCTATTTATGGTTCACAAGGAGCAAACGGTGTAATTATCGTTACTACCAAAAAAGGGAAAACCGGCAAAGCGACTTTCAACTTCGATGCAAAACTCGGTATCACTCAACTCAACAAAGGCAACTTCGAAGTGATGAACGGCGAAGAACTCTATGACTATTACAAAAGCTTCGGCAATCAAGAACAAGTTAAGTTTCCACGCTGGAATAATGACTTAAGATACGATAATTACGACTGGTGGGATAATGCAACTCAGCTTGGTTTTGCCCAAGATTATAACTTCTCTGTTTCGGGAGGAACCGAAGATCTTAAAATATACTCTTC
The DNA here is from genome assembly GCA_051656605.1 of Tannerellaceae bacterium. GTDB lineage: Bacteria > Bacteroidota > Bacteroidia > Bacteroidales > CAMTPD01 > UBA12018. Next base: position 59,661 of record JBOGCF010000017.1, read on the forward strand.
ACTTGGAATCTATGATGAAGATGGTGCTGTAAAAGGTTATAACTATAAACGCTATAGCTTTGCATTCAACGCAGACTACCGCCCACTTCCATGGCTTACCATCAGACCACAAGTGAATGGATCACGCAAAGATATCAAAGATAGACAACACTCTGTCAGTGCAATGTATATGAATATGCCTTGGGATAGTCCGTACAATGAAGATGGCTCTTTGGTTGGAAATGCACCCAACCCAACATGGGTAAATACAACTGGCTCAAACTACTTGTATGATCTACAGTGGAATTTTTCTGAAGGAACAACGCATGACTTTGCCGGAAGCTTTAATTTCGATATCAAACTTGCCGATTGGATTAAATTTACGTCAACAAACAATTATAAATATACCAACTACTATTCTACGTCCTATACAGATCCTCGCTCTTCCTCTGCAAAGTCTGTAAATGGAAGAATACAAGACTTTCAATCAAATACCAATCGTATTTATAGCTCACAAATGTTCAATCTAAATAAGAGCTTTGGCTTACATGCGTTGAGTGGTGTAATTGCTTATGACTGGAATGAATATAACTATCGTTCCAACACTGGTATCGCAACCGGATTTGCTCCGGGTTTTGAAGTTGCTGATGTTGCAGCAGTTCCTGAAAAAGTAGGAAGTGGTCGACTGCAATCTGCATTACAATCATTTATTACACGTGCTAACTATTCATATGATAATAAATACATTGCAGAAGCCTCATTCCGCCGAGACGGAGCTTCTAATTTTGGGGTAAACGCAAAATACGGTAACTTCTTCTCTTTGAGTGGTGGTTGGAATATAAATCGCGAGAAATTCTTTACTGCCGATTGGGTTAATCAACTCAAACTTCGAGCTAGCTATGGATCTGTTGGTAATCGCCCATCAGACTATTATCCGCAATATGCTCTTTATAGCCTTACCGGCAAATACAACGAACTTCCGGGAGCACTGATTTCTCAAGCAGAAAATGCTGATATCACATGGGAAAAATCATATACAGCCGGTGTAGGTGTCGACTTTATGTTCTTAGAGCGTTTTAACGTATCGGTCGATTATTATAATAAAAACACATCTGATCTACTTTATAAGGTACCTTTACCTGGTGTGATCGGTATCACAAGTATCTGGCGAAATGTTGGTAGTGTTGTTAATAATGGATTGGAATTGGTTGCCGGTGCAGAGATCATACAAACAAAGGATTGGAACTGGCGTGTAGATGCCAACTTCGGTCTGAATAGAAATAAAGTTGGTAGCCTTTATGGCGGAAAGTCTGAAATTATTGTTGGGGACGGAACTGATATCGCGGGATCTGCTAAAAAACTTTTAAAACCAGGATTGGATGTAGATAGCTGGTATTTAACAGAGTGGGCAGGAGTAGACCCTGCTACAGGAGCTCCTCAATGGTATACAACAAACACACAAGGCGAACGAGTGATAACCAAGTCATACTCTGAAGCATCTAAAAATCCAATCGTAATAGATAAATATACTCCTGACTTTTTTGGTGGTTTCTCTACAAACCTAAGCTGGCGTAAGCTTGACCTGTCTGCAAACTTTGGGTACTCAGTTGGAGGTAAAATCTACAACTATGCCAGAGCGGAATTTGACTCGGACGGGGCATACACCGATCGAAATCAAATGAAACTACAAGATGGTTGGAGCAGATGGGAAAAGGCCGGAGATATTGCTACTCATCCGTTGGCATTATACAATAATAATACCTTTTCAAATAAAGCATCATCCCGGTTTCTTGAAGATGGTAGTTATTTAAAGTTACGCAACCTAACCATCGGATATACGATTCAGCTCCCTAAATACTACATTTCGAATCTTCGTATCTATGCGTCTGGAGAAAATCTTTTCACAATTACAAACTATTCGGGTGTTGATCCAGAGATTCCTCCGGTTAATGGACGTATTACAGGTGTGGCTACAACTGTATACCCATCAACACGTAAATTTATGTTTGGTATTAATCTGACTTTATAATCGAATTCATGAAAAAATTAGCAATATGCCTTGCAGCGAGTATTTCGCTGCTCACTTCGTGCGATATAGATCGCTATCCATATGATAAGTATACAAAAGATGATATCATGGCTGATAAAGAGGCTGCTGTAGATATCTTACTGAATGGTTGTTACGGTCAATTAAGAGATTGGTCTGATGTAATGCACCGTATCGGAGAGTATGCAGGTGACAATATAATGATTAGAGGTACTTCAACGGATGATTTTTATTCATTTATCTCTTATCAACATACTCCCAACAACTATCGTTTAAATACCTTCTGGAACAATAGCTATAAAATTATTTCGCAGACCAGTGACATCGTGAAGATGATGCCTGAAGGAGAAAGTTCAACATTGGATAAAAAACTGGGTGAAGCTTATTTTCTTCGCGGAACTATGTATTTTTATTTATGCAGAGCTTACGGACGCCCTTATTACCAATCTCCTGAAACAAACCTTGGTGTTCCTATCATTAACGGAATGCCAGATGATTTAGATAACCTTCAGTTACCAGACCGCTCTACAGTTAAAGAGGTTTATAATCAAGCGTTGGGAGACCTTCGTAAAGCAGAAGCAATGCTTGACTCAATTAATACTGCTGCATATGCAAGTAAAGGTGCAGCACAGGCTATTCTATCACGAATGTATCTGTATATGAGCGGCACATGGGATAACCCTAATACGCAATACGCAGATTCTGCTATTTATTTTGCCAACCAAGTTATTAACAATGGCAAATATAAAATGTTGAGTCGCGAAAACTTCATGAAATACAATACGTATGCGCCTGATGCTGCTGGGCAAACAGAAACAATCTTTGCTGTTAAACGCGTCTCTTCAGAGTATTCGGGTTATGATCATTATTATGGAATTGGTGGTATGTATGCCAACATTGACGGAATGGGTTGGGGTGAGATGTATGCTAGTGCCAAATACCTGAATCTACTGAATAAGCATGGAAAAGGGAAGGATGCTCGATCGGTCTTTATCGAACCACAATATGAATTAGATAAAGCTGGTAAGAAGATTCCGACCTTCCGTGTCGTTGTACCTCTTTATGATAATAACAACACGATAAAAGGCTATAATTACATTCAAACAACTCTTGAGACTTCGGGCAACACTCTTTATGCAGTGTATAAAGAAACAATTAATGAAGAAGAAAAAGAGTACAAAGCTCCTTTGACTTTAGTAAATGAAGCTGATCAATATTATAGTTTTGTGTATCGTGATGGTAAAACATATACGGGTGAAAAAGATTATGTGATGCTATTGAATCGTGTATATCCGATGTATTATATCACGAAGTGTTCTCTTCAAGATGGCGAATCACACTTACACTCCCCTACAATCACTCGATTGGCTGAGATGTATTTAATCTTAGCAGAGTGTTATGCTAAAAAAGGAGATTACGTGAACGCTCTCATTAACCTTAATATCGTAAGAGAACGATCTCTTCCTGGAATGGGCTACACTTCATTAAATGCAGAAAATGCACGCATTCTTATTGAAGAAGAACGTCAACTGGAACTAGCTTTCGAAGCCGATAGAAGTTATGACGTCTATCGTAATGGCGGCACATTGACTCGTCATTATCCGGGACCTCATAATTCCTTAGAGGAAATAGAAGCGACAGACACACGTGTTGTTCATTATATCCCACAAGATCAAATCAATGCATACAACAGTATTGGTTGTACACTGACACAGAATCCATAACTATATGATTCCTTTATAATAATTCATTCAACGGGCGAAAAGCATATACTTTTCGCCCGTTGTTGTACAATGAAATGTATAAATCATACTATTTTTATAGCGAACAATTTAAATACTGTTTCACCTTAACAATCAATTAATTCATGAAGAAGTTTTTACTATCGGTAGCAATAGCCGGACTTACCTTTGGTGCTTCGGCACAGAACATCAAATTACCTGCTCCGCAGAAAACGGGTGGCAAACCGCTGATGGAAGTACTTAACGAGAGAGAGTCGAATCGTGCCTTTGCGAACAAAGACCTATCGAATCAAACACTTTCAAATCTATTGTGGGCTGCCTGGGGCTTTAATCGTGAAAACAAACGCACAGCGCCATCTTCGCGAGACAGACAAGAAATCGATGTATATGTTTTATTGAAAAAAGGGACATACATCTACGATGCAAAAGCAAATACGCTGATCGAAGTTTCGAAAAAAGACTTGAGAAGCTTTGCCGGCACTCAGGAGTTTGTAGCATCGGCTCCGGTCAACTTAGTTTATGTATGTAACAAAAATAAGATTTCGGGCAAGGATGATCAGGCTTTGATCGAGGCAACTTATGCAAATACCGGTTTCATTGCTCAAAATGTCTATTTGTTTTGTGCATCGGACGGACTTAGCTGTGTAATTCGTGCCATGATTGATAAAGCTGAACTAAGCACACAACTAAAACTAAAGAAAGATCAAATGATCACACTGTCGCAAACAGTTGGATATCCTGCTAAGTAATAGCATAAAAAGCCTCTTCCGAGTTGTCGAAAGAGGCTTTCTTTTTTATGTTTATTCAGATCGTATGATTCAACGTACTTCAAACTTGTCTTTTAGCCGGATGTCTTGAGAAGAAGCACCCACCATCACTTCAAAGCTTCCCGGTTCTACAACAAATTCATTGTGTTGGTTCCATAAACCTAGCTCTTGTGGTGTAAGAGTGAAGGTGACTTTTTGCGAAGCTCCCGGTTCTAACGTTATGCGTTCAAATCCTCTCAATACTTTGGTGTAGGTAGTTACACTACTGTACTCGTCGTTGATATACAACTGTACAACTTCATCGCCTTTTCTACTCCCAGTATTTGTTATAGTACATTCAACTTGAATATTTCCTTGCGCTCCGATTTGTGCAGCAGATAATTTCAAGTCAGAGTATTTAAAGGAAGTATAACTAAGTCCGTAGCCAAATGGGTAGAGCGCTCCCGATACACGGGCCGCCCCCTTCGTGTCCGATCCCGGTTTGAAAGGAAAGGCAAATGGTATCTGCCCTACGGTTTTTGGGAATGTCACGGCCAACTTTCCGCCCGGATTGTAATCGCCCCAAAGCACTTCTGATACTGCTTGTCCGCAATATTCACCCGGAAACCATGCATGCACAATACCCGGAATAAACTGATCAGCCCAATTAATGGTCGCCGCTCTTCCATCAAGTAAAACTAGTACAACCGGAGTCCCTGTTTCGTAAATAGCTTTCAGCAGTTTCTCTTGGTGCCCGGGCAAATTAAGATCGGAGCGAGAGTAACTTTCGCGTACCGTCTTTTCCGAACCTCCCAACACAACGATGGCAACTTCACTTTTACGAGCCGCATCGACCGCTCTATCTATTTTATTCTTTTCGTCTAATGTGAGTGGATAATCAAACAAGTCACTTTCGGGAAAATTTGCATCAACAATTTCACAACCTTGCTCATAAAGAATATCTGCTTTCGGCATCTGCTTCTTGATTCCTTCTACCACAGTAATCAAAGGTGCATTAGCCGGTCCATATCGGCAAATCAAGTTTTTACGCTCGTCGGCATTCGGCCCAATCACAGCTATACGCTTCAAGTCTTTGGATAGAGGAAGAATTTGCTTGTCGTTCTTTAGCAAAACAACCGACTGGCGAGCTGCCTCTAGCGAAACTTGTTTGTGCTCTTGCGAATGAACAATCTTTTCTACCTCTTTTGCATTGCCTCGATAAGGGTTATCAAACAATCCGAGATAAAACTTTATGCGCAGAATTTCGGCTACTCGTGTATCGAGCATTTGCTGTGAAACCTTTCCGCATGCAATGGCTTCTCGAAGTGGAAGAATAAAATCTTGTGGCGGCGTAAATTGTGTACGAATATTTAGTCCGGCATTTACAACTGCCGCAGCCGCATCGACCAATGTCTCGGCTACTTTATGCTTGGTATGAACAAACTCTACGGCCTCACTATCTGAAACCACATAGCCTTTGAATCCCCAATCTTTACGAAGAATATCAGTTAGAAAATAGGAACTTGCCGAAACAGGCACCCCATCGTAATCATTATATGAGCTCATCACGCCCAATGCTCCTGCTTCTTGAAATGCCATTCGAAATGGCTCAAGGTAAAGTGTTCGCATTTCCCGAGGTGCCACATGTGGATCGGTACGGGTATCTTCATCTCGTCCGCCTACCGGAATGCTATATACGGCAAAGTGTTTAGGGGTAGCAACAAGATTCTCTTTTTGTAAAGCTGTAATCATTTGTTTGCCGAGTGTTCCTACCAAAAACGGATCTTCTCCATAACATTCAACAACCCTACCCCAACGCGGATCTTGTGCTATATCAAGAATCGGTGAATAAATATTGGTATAACCAAGTGCATTGGCTTCTTTTGCAGTTACTTCTCCTATACGAGCTATCAAGTCTTTATTCCAAGTAGCCCCTTGGCCGCATTGTGCCGGAAAGAAAGTCGCTCGATCATGACATAATCCACGGATTCCTTCATTGGTAAAATCAACCGGAATTCCCAAACGGGTATTTTCTACAAACCAACGTTGCATCGTATGGCGTGCTTCTACACTTGTGCGGTAAGGGAATGAAAATTGAGATTTGAACTTCCCTAGACCATTGTGCTGCTCGTCAATGTTGCCGATCCCGTCTTTCCAGATTTCGCTACTCCATAATTCTGTAGGCATCGAATCTTTGAGCACTCGACCTGATCCGTAAAGTGTTGCCATCTGACATGTCTTCTCTTCAAGACTCATCTGGTGAAGTAGGTCTTGCACGCGTGCGTCTATCGATTGAGATGGATCTTCATAAATATCTCTTTTTCCATTCTTGTTGAAATCAATCCATCCTTTTTGATAGATGGTTTTGGTGTTTTGAGCTCCTACAGTCAGGCAGCAGGCAGCAAACAATGCTATTGACAATTGTTTTTTCATGGATCTTTTTATTTGAGTTAGCGTTGCTAAGGTCTTAAAAACATCACAAGAAAAAAATCAGTATTCTGCCAAAGCAGTATACTATATTATCTTGAATATTGATTTTGTATCAAAAACGAAACGATGCCCCGAATGAAACTCCACCCCACCATCGGGAAGGGTTACGCTTTGCCAACTCGGGAATATCAGAAACTCGCTCAATATTTCGGGTGAGCAAGTAACTTAATGATGGTGCCACACTCAACCCAAATCTCCAGATATAAAAGGTAGCCCTTATCGATGCATCGAGCGAACATGAAAATTTCTTTCTCACACGAAAGTAATCACTGTAATAAGTTGCTCCGCCATCATTACTAACCCATTGCTGAGATCCGTCACCTCTAAAATATCCAGGCGATAAGCCTATGTTAAATTCCAAAGAACTTGGCAATAATGAAATACATTGCCAAATCAGATCTTCAAATATATTCTCTGAATAGGTTCCTGCCGGTGTTGCCGAGGGCTCATTCGATTCTATACGATAAGCAAAATAAAGGGGAAATGTATTATACTTTTCTACTCCATTAAATCCATCATACGAATTAAACCCAAGCCTTATCCCTGTGCGACCATACGGAAAATAGGCCGCTTGTATAGCATATCCTTGGCCGGAAGCAAATCCTCGATCTTTGAAGGATGTTTGAACACCATACCAAAAACCGACTTGGTAATTTGTTTCATAGTCTTCATTTTCTTGGGCCTGTAGCAAGTCTGTCGTGAATAATACGAGTAAGATTGTAATTAATCGACAATAAGCAGATTTCATAACTTTATTAATGGTTTAACGCTAAATTAGAATATTCTGATGACACTACATCCTTTCTTTTCCTATTATTCATTCAATTATATAAGATATCAAAAAATATGATTTAAAACATATTCTACAATTCACCAAAGCACCACGCGTAAAAACTAAACAATATTAACACAACAACATCATCCACCTTAAACACATTTAAACTAACAGCCAAGTTGCGTTTTAACACATGCAGTACACTATTCGCATTGATTTTGATAATTTAAACCACAAATAAATACATTCATTTACATATTAAATTTACAAACACTACTGAAATAAATATATTTATAGAGATCAACATAAAGCAATGTATACGAACAACACATAGCATTTTATTATTTTATTAATAACAAACGGGGATGCTAATGAAATATTTTTAATATATTTTATTTGCCAGTTAATTAATTTGTATACATTTGCCAACAATTAGATGATATCAAATGCTAAAATATCATTTAGAGTGTAAACTTAGTCGCTAATTTGATCTCCATTATAAACACAAGCTTATGAATAACTATTCATTCGCCTCAATCGTAGAACAACACCTACGAAACGAAGGCAACCTTAGAAAGTTTAAATCTATTCTAGTAGCTACATTGCTTGTCCCAACAGTAGCAATGGCTAGCCCGGAAACAAATCATGAAACAGAACCTTTCACAATCTCAACAGGTGTTACTCAACAATCAAAAACGATTAAAGGTACAGTTGTAGATGAAACAGGTGAACCTCTTATCGGTGTAAGTATTGCCGTAAAAGGCACTACAAATGGTACCGTTACAGATATGGATGGTAATTTCACATTACCTCGAGTATCAGGAAAAGACGTGATCACACTTACATATGTAGGTTACCACCCAATCAACCAAACAATCGGCAACCAAACAGTCTTCAAGTTCACAATGAAAGAAGACACTAAAACATTGGACGAAGTTGTTGTTGTTGGTTTTGGTTCTCAAAAGAAAGTAAACGTAACAGGAGCTGTAAGCCAAGTTTCGGCAGAAGCATTAGAAGCTCGTCCTGTACAAAACGTATCTCAAGCCCTTCAAGGTGTTGTTCCTGGTCTTAACTTTAGCACAAACAACCGTGGAGGTGAGCTTAATAACACATTAAATGTTAACATCCGTGGTGGTGGTACTATCGGAGATGGATCAAACAGCTCTCCCCTTATCTTAATTGACGGAGTAGAAGGTAGCATGAATGCACTTAATCCTCAAGACATTGAGAGCATTTCAGTTCTAAAAGATGCTGCATCTGCTGCAGTATATGGATCTCGTGCTCCATTTGGTGTTATTTTGATTACAACCAAATCAGGAAAGTCAGGAAGAACCACAGTCAACTACAACAACTCTCTGCGTTTCTCAGATCCTATTTCTATGCCAAGAATGATGGATTCATACAGTTTTGCTCAATATTTCAATCAAGCTGCAACTAATAGTGGACAAAATCCTGTTTTTAATGACGAAATGCTTGACAGAATCATTAAATACCAAAAAGGAGAGCTACTTGCAGGTGCAACTTTAAATGAAAACAATAACCAATGGAACCAATATGGTGGAGCAAATGCCAATACGGACTGGTTTCAGTTACATTATAAAGACTGGGTATTTTCTCAAGAACACAATGTTAGCGTGAATGGTGGTAATGAAAAAGTTACATACCTAGTGTCAGGAAACATTATGGACAGTAATGGCCTCCTTCAATTTAGTAATGATAATTTTAAGCGATATTCGTTAAACAGCAAATTAAATGTCAACATCAGCGATCAAGTAAAAATGACCTACGGATCAAGATGGATACGCGAAGAATACGATAGAGCATCATATCAAACACCTCTCTTTTACCACAACATAGCTCGACGTTGGCCTACTAATCCATTGTATGATCCAAATGGATATTACATGGAGCACAGTGAAGCGATTCAACTAAGTGAGGGTGGACGTGACAAAAGTGAAAAAGATTGGATGTATCAACAACTTCAATTAACATGGGAACCTATTAAAAACTGGAAAATTGTTGGTGAAGGAAATATTCGTACAATCACAGAATACAATCACTGGGAGGTATTACCGGTTTATGCACACGATGGTGATGGAAAAGCCTTTCCGATGAAATGGAGTGATGACTATTCAACACCGGGAATGAGTCGAGTTTCTGAAGGAAGTAGTAAAACAAATTTCTATACAACAAACCTATATACAGATTATTTCAAAGAATTTGGAGATGGTCACTTTTTAAAAGCAATGGTTGGATTTAATGCAGAGCTAGAGAAAGGACGATCATTAAGTGCTAGACGCGATGGGTTAATATCTGCTAGTGTGCCAACTGTAAACACAGGAACATCTAATGACAGAGCTAGTGGAGGATATTCTCATTGGTCTACAGCGGGATTCTTTGGACGTATCAACTACAACTACAAAGAGCGTTATATGGTTGAATTGAATGGTCGTTACGACGGAACTTCTCGTTTTGTGGGAGACAAACGTTGGAACTTCTTCCCTTCATTCTCCCTAGGTTGGAATATTGCACGTGAAGAATTTTGGCAACCGTATGAAGATATCGTAAACACATTCAAGTTAAGAGGATCTTGGGGTGAACTTGGAAATCAAAACACAAAAGCCTTATATCCATTCTTCCAAACAATGCCATTTGGCACAGCAAATGGGGGGTGGTTGATTAATGGGAAACAACCAAACACATCATATGCTCCGGGATTAGTAAGCTCGCTTTTAACATGGGAACGTGTACGCTCTTGGAATATTGGTCTTGACTGGGGTGCTTTTAATAATCGTTTAACAGGATCATTCGATTATTTCGTGCGCAAAACATTAGATATGATTGGCCCAGCTCCTGAACTACCTGAAATCTTAGGCACAAGCGTTCCTAAATTAAACAATGCCGATATGGAGTCATATGGGTTCGAACTTGAAGTTTCATGGAGAGATCGTATTGGAAATGTTTCATATGGAGTGAAGGGTGTATTATCTGATGCTCAACAAAAAGTAACACGATACCCTAACAAAACTGGCAATAACGGACAGTGGTATGCAGGCCGTTTAAATGGTGAAATATGGGGATACGAAACAATTGGTATTGCTAAAACCCAAGAGGAAATGGATGCACACCTTGCAACATTACCAAATGGAGGACAAAATGGACTTGGCAACAAGTGGTCTGCCGGAGACATCATGTATAAAGATTTAAATGGTGATGGCAAGATAGACGGTGGAGCTGGCACATTGAGCGAACCTGGAGATAGACGCATCATTGGTAACACAACACCTCGCTACAGCTTTGGACTCACTCTTGATGCTCAATGGAAAGGATTTGACATTAGTGTTTTCTTACAAGGTGTAGGCAAACGTGATTATGCACTAGGAGGTCCTTACTTCTGGGGTGTTAATGGCGGACAATGGCAATCAGCAGGATTTAAAGAACATTGGGATTTTTATCGTCCAGACGGAGATCCTCTAGGAGCAAACCTTGATTCTTATTACCCTCGTCCGTTGTTTGATGGCTCAGGAAAAAATCAGCAAACTCAAACTAAGTATTTGCAGAATGCTGCATATATCCGCTTGAAAAACCTTCAGCTTGGTTACACATTCCCTCAGCAATGGATTTCAAAAGCTGGCATACAATATTTAAGAGTATTCGTTTCAGGAGATAATCTTCTGACTGGAACAAAACTAACTAAAATATTCGACCCTGAGGTTCTTGGAGGTGATTGGGGTGAAGGAAAAGCATACCCTCTATCACGAGTTATCTCATTCGGTCTGAACGTTAATTTCTAACGTAAATGTCAATTTTCTAAAAGCAATCATTATGAACAACAGAATACAAACAATATTAAAATACACTTGCCTTTCGGCAGGTGTATTGCTAACAACATCTTGTAATGACTTTCTCGACAGAGAGCCTCTTGACCAGGTTACTCCAGGACAGTTTTTCACAACAGAAGCCGACTTGGCTGCATACGCTATTGCAAGCTACAATTTCCCTTCAGCAGGAGGATGGAATCTAGGCGACAACCTACTTAGAGATAATAATACAGATAACCAAGCAACAACAAATCCTTCTTTAGGTTTATGGGTTCCTGATGAATGGCGTGTTCCACAGTATGGAGGCTGGTCGTTTGGTAATATAAGAAATGCTAATTACTTTTTTGAAAAAGTGATTCCAAACTGGAAATCAGGAAAGATACAAGGTACCGACAAAAATATAGAACATTATATCGGCGAAATGTATTTTATGAGAGCCTATGAGTATTTCAACAATTTAGTTTCTTACGGAGACTTCCCTATTGTCAAAAACACGCTATTAGACAATCAAGAAGAGCTTACTGCTGCAAGTAAAAGGAGACCGAGAAATGAAGTTGCTAGATTTATTCTCGCCGATCTTGACTCTTCAATTATTTTAATGAATAATGACCCAGTTGGAAAGAAAAACCGTTTGACAAAAAATGCAGCTCTATTATTTAAGTCAAGGGTTGCACTTTACGAAGCCACTTGGCTCAAATACCACCAAGGAACAGCTCGTGTACCAGGCGGACCAGGTTGGCCTGGCGCAAGAATGGATTATAATAAAGACTTTTCAATTGATCTAGAAGGAGAAATTAATTTCTTTCTATCAGAAGCAATGGAGTCATCATCTGAAGTTGCAGATCAAATAACGCTTGTTCAAAGCTCAGGTATTACAAATCCTATTGGAGCAGCTCATTCTGGATGGAATCCATATTTTGATTTATTTAATGCTCAGGATATGAATCCAATTGAAGAAGTTATAATGTGGCGTTCATATTCTTCTGCTTTAAATATATGCCATGCGATAACAACTTATCTTCTCAGTGGAGGTGGTAATACAGGTTATACTAAAAGCTTGGTAGACGGCTTTCTTATGAAAAATGGTCTTCCAATTTATGCCGCTAACTCTGGATACGCAGGAGAAGATTCTTTGGAGCTTGTAAAAAAAGATAGAGATGACAGATTACAACTATTCATGCGTGCTCCAAGTGATTTAAGAACGATCAATCCTCAAGAAAAAAAGAAAACATTTGGATTACCAGCGATTGTAGACCTTATTGAGGTTAAGTCTGTAACAGGTTATGATATTCGTAAATGTTTGACTTACGACCCATCACAACCAACTTCTAGTATTACTCAAACATACGGTACGATAGTTTTTAGAGGGGTTGAAGCATATTTGAATTATATCGAAGCTTGCTATGAAAAGAATGGATCACTGGATGCTAAAGCAACTGAGTACTGGAAAGTAATTCGTAGAAGATCAAACGTTAGTGATGACTTGAACAAAACCATTACTGCTACTGACCTCAGCAAAGAGGGAGATTGGGCTAAATATTCAGGAACATCATTAATTGATCCGACATTATTCAACATCCGTCGTGAGCGCCGCAATGAATTTATCGCAGAAGGGATGCGTATGAATGATCTTAGAAGATGGAGATCCCTAGATATGGTTAAAGACTACCAAATCGAAGGGTTCAATCTCTGGGAAAGTGCATATCCTGAACAGTATATTGACGAAACAGGAAAGAATCTATTGGTTCAAGAAGGAACACCTTCTGAAACTGCAAATGTTTCAAGTAAGGCAAATAGTAAATATTTACGTCCAAATCAAATCATTAAAACAAACAATCAAGTTTATAATGGTTATACTTGGCATACAGCGAAATATTTAAATCCAATAGCTATACAACACATGCTAATCACAGCGTCAAATCCTTCGGATCTTTCAACATCTCCAATCTATCAAAACCCTCAATGGCCAACAGTTGCAAATGCACCAGCGGAAAATTGATCAATCGATAGATAGAGAACTGTAAATATAAAAGTAGATTTAACCTACCTTTCTATTTATAATTAATACTACTAAAATAAAGGAGTCGTTCTTCGGAGCGGCTCTTTTGTTTTTTATAGCGATTCATCTTCAAAAAAAAGATAAATTTATTTTACAATCTGCCTCTGTTGTTTGTTTTAGTAATAAAGAATAAGAAACCAATAAATTATTACGGTTATGGGACTAAATATGGACATGGGCGAATTGCTGATTTATGTTGTTTTAATCGGTGCTTTTATCTACATCATTGGCCGACTCACGCGTCGTAAGAAAGATAAATAAATCATTTACGCCGCCTGTTGTTGATTTTTTTCAAAAACAAGCGGCTATTTTTATAAAATAACACACTCAGAGCAACTTGCGAATAGATTTAATTCATACTTTTACCACTGAGTATTAACGTTTATCTCATATTATGAAGAAGTTTATTTCATTATTGGCTGGAGGCGGCCTGTTAACTATTGCCTCTTGTACGCAAGCACCATCCGGCAATCTTACCGGTGTAATTAATGGTGTTGAAAGTGATTCTGTAATTGTAGCCTATGCTCCGATGGGAGAAAGAGGTCTCATTCGTGATACCGTTGCCCTAAAAGACAAAAAGATCAACTTCAACCTGCCGGATTCTGTGGGATTAATGGTATCGATATTGGAGTTGCCAAAAACATTACCCGATGGGAATATGCGTGCGATGCGTATGGAAGCAATCAACTTCTTCCGTTTCCCGAATGAGAAAGTGAACGTAAAAGCTGATTTTACCGAAGCAGGTCTTGATTATGACATTACGGGTACACCTTTGTACGACGAATTGAAAAAGACAGAAAAAGACCACAAACCAATCGAAGATCAAATCAAAGCCGCTCAAAGCAAGTTTAGACAAATGCAAATGGAAGGCACTCCTGATAGCATTCTTCGCGAAGAGTATAACAAAATGATGCCTTTATTTGATTCGTTGAATGCATACAAGATGCAATACATCCGCAACAATCCGGGCAGTATTGTTTCTGGTTTTTACTTCAACACACTTCCTGCCGATAGTGCAATTGCATTCTATGAAATCATTACACCTGAGGTTAAAAACGGCCCATTCAAAGGAGTTATTGATAACCACATGGCGAGTGCAAACAAACAAATCGCAATCAACAAAGCAAAAGAAAATATTGCTGTTGGCAAGCAAGCACCAGACTTTACATTGACAGACATCAACGGCAAACCGTTTACGCTTTCTTCGCTTTACGGCAAAGGCAAGTACATCGTTCTTGACTTCTGGGGTGTATGGTGCGGATGGTGTATCAAAGGATTCCCTGAAATGAAGTCTTACTACGAAAAATACAACAAGAAAGTAGAATTCGTTGGTATCGATTGCAACGACACCGAAGAAAAATGGAAACAAGGAGTTGAAGAAAACAAACTTCCATGGATCAACGTTCAAAACACAAAAGAGAACGATATCACTACGACTTATGCCATTCAAGGTTTCCCAACCAAAATGATCATCAGTCCGAAAGGCGAAATCGAAGCTGTTATCTTAGGAGAATCTCCTGAATTCTATAAAAAGCTCGACGAACTTCTTAAATAAAAAAATATCTTCTATCTTCAAGGGCGATTCTCTACAGAGAGTCGTCCTTTTTTTATTGATAATGATCCATTAAGGACATTACAATCGGCAAAAAAACAACTTATCTATAACCTTATTTTTTACAGTAACATGAAACACTTATTCTACAAGGTAGCATACCTTTGTACTACGGCGACATTACTTTACAGCTGTTCGGGAGGAAATAACTTAACGTACCAAACCGGCCCGTTCGTTCTATCTCTAGACGACAAAGGTAATGTAACCGAAATGACGGATATCAATACCGGAACCAACCATCTGGCACTTGAAGAAACATCACCCTTATTAGCCATCCGTGTAAACAACCAATTCGAAAAACCATCAAAGTTAACTTGGGATGAGACCAAAGAAAACCTCTCCCTCATTTTTCCTCAAAACGATGTTGAAGTCAAACTAAAAGCCGTACAAAACCCAAAGTACGTTACGTTTGAAGTAACCGAAGTCACCAATAATAACAATGTAGACTTAGTTACGTGGGGCCCTTATGCCAACGACATTTCCAAACAAGTAGGCGAATGCGTAGGTGTAGTGCGTGGCGACGACTTTGCTTTAGGAATTCAGGCGTTGAACCCAAAGACCATTGGCGGATATCCAACCAACGAAGACGATACCGATCCATCATTCGATATATTCGCAACAACTTCGCTCGTTGATGTTGCCGACAGCATGAAGGTACTTTACCGCGGACAAACCGCCATGCACCAACCTTGGGGCAGTGTAATTCAAGCTTACTGCCGCAATCGATTCGAAGACCGCATCATTCCGATGTGGAATCACGACAAATTTGTAGCTCCGGCCTACAACGACGGCGGTGTAATCGGATCCAAAATCGCTCTCTTCGGCTGTGTTCCCGACAGTGTATTGAACTACATTTCCGACATTGAGCTGGGTGAAGGACTGCCTCACCCCATCATCGAAGGCGAATGGGGCAAAACCTCTCCTGCCGCTGCGCAAGCCTATATCATTTATGACTTCGACGAGAAAACCCTCGATGATGCCATCGCCTTTACCAAGAAAACAGGATTGAAATACCTCTACCACGGCGGCCCATTCAAGACATGGGGTAAGTTCGAACTCAACCCCGAACAATTCCCCAACGGATATGCAAGTTTGAAAAACTGTGTAGACAGAGCCAACAAAGAAGGTATACAACTCGGCCTGCATACCTTGTCAAACTTCACCACCACCAACGATCCATACGTTACGCCGGTTCCTGACAAACGCTTGGCCAAAGTCGGGTCGGGACTCATCACTGCCAACATTGACGCAAGCGCAAAAGAGATACCCGTCTCCTCTCCCGACTATTTCAACGAAATGCGCAACAACACATTACACGGTGTAATGCTGGGCGATGAATTGATTCGTTATGAAAAAGTGAGCGACAAAGCTCCGTGGACGCTTCTCAATTGTCAGCGCGGAGCTTGGGGCACAAAAGCTTCGGCTCACAACCAAGGCGACACCATTAGCAAGCTGCTCGACCACGGTTATGCCGTATTCCTTACCGATACCGACCTTACCAAAGAAGAAGCACGCAATCTTGCCGACCTCTTCAACGAAACCGGAATCATGCAAATCTCATTCGACGGACTCGAAGGTGCTTGGTCTACCGGCTTAGGTCAATACGGACTCTCGTTGATGATCAAAGAGTGGTACGACAACCTTGAAACACCATACAAAAACTGCATCAACGACGCCAGCATGACTACACACTACAACTGGCACACCTTTACACGGATGAACTGGGGCGAGCCCTGGTATGCAGGCTTCCGCGAAAGCCAACTCAACTACCGCCTGATGAATCAAGACTTTTACCGTCGCAATCTGATCCCCAACATGCTGGGCTGGTTCAAGTACGGACCACAAACGGGAATCGAAGACGTAGAGTGGTTACTTGCTCGATCGGCTGCATTCGATGCTGGTTATACGCTCGTAACGAACAAGGCTGCCGTAGAGAAAAACGGACTTTCAGAGCAAAACATCACCGCCATCCGCGAATGGGAAAAAGCGCGCCTGTCGGGAGCATTTCCCAAAGAACTGAAAATCGAAATGGAACACCTGGCAAACGAGTATCACCTCGAGCCCGTTTCCGAAACTTCATGGAATCTGTATCCATACGATGTGCAACGTTTCAAACATACCAACGTAGTACGTCAGCCGGGCGAACCCGTACAATCGAAGTGGGAATACAACAATACCAACGACCGCCAACCGATACAGTTCTTGCTCACTGCCGACGAAAACATCAAAAACCCGGTTCTATCCATCAATAACTACAGTACCGTACCCATCGGAACTCATTTAAAGAAGAACGAAACAGCGAAATATGTGGGTGGAAACAAGATCGTCATTTACGATTCCAACTGGAAAGAGTTACGTTCTATCCCAATAGAAGAATCCGCGATGATGGTCGACAATGGCAATGTTAACCTCGTATTTACTTGTCAGTTTGAATCGGAAGATAACACCAAACAAGCATCGGCCGAATTCAAAACCGTAGGCACCAAGAAGGTACTCACTTCTCAAATAAGATAGATCTAAACAGACTTATTAACAATATATCCTCTTATTTTAATTAACTCAACACTACGATCGCCAACAGATCGTTTTAACGATATACATTTATAAAGGCATTGCAGCGATATAACTCATATCTATGCAATGCCTTTTCTGATAAATTTTGATAGATTATAAATATATTCACAGAAAAACGACTACACAGAAAGCTTGAATAACATCTTACACTAGTAAAATAAACAACACTTATTCATCATTCAGCAAATAGACACCATTAAAAAATCTACACTTTTTTAAATAGACTAAATATTTAAGTGCTATAATCGCCAAATAAGAATATTATTTACACTAATAAACACAACTACAAATAACAATTTAATTAAACATAGAAACAATATGTATTAACTATTTCACGATTAGAAGGTTATTCATTTGATAGAGCTTGTTAAACAACTTAAACTGAATTGTGACTATGAAAGGCATCTTCTATTTTTATAATAATAAGACCGTATCAAAATACTCCCATGAAGGAGACAGTAAAATTAAACCGTTTAGACAGATGAGAATTAAGTTTTTGTTGTTAGCGTTAGTCATTTCCGCTTCCTTGATGACTGCGTGTAAAAAAGAGGCAGAACCAGAAAGACCCGTTGTTGCATTTGAGAAACCCGTTGTTCGCAACGTTGAAATCGAAGACGACTACGTAGGGCGTATCCGTGCAAATAAATATGTGGAAGTTCGAGCCCGCGTTGAAGGCTATCTTGAAGGAATGCTTTTTGAAGAAGGAAAGAAAGTAGAACAAAATGCGCCGCTTTTTGTCATCAGCCAAGCGCAATACAAAGCTCGTGCCGATAAAGCTAGAGCACAACTTAAGAAAGATCAGGCTGCTGCGGCAAAGGCTTCTCGTGATGTAGAACGCCTACGTCCACTTTACGAACAAAACGCAGCCAGTCAGCTCGACCTCGACAACGCAATTGCGGCAAAAGAAAATGCCGAAGCAAATGTAGCAATGAGCAAAGCCGACTTAGAGCAAGCCGAACTCCAACTTGGCTATACTGTAGTAAAGTCGCCTATCAGTGGCTACATGAGTGAACGCCTTGTTGATATCGGTACACTCGTAGGCCCCGGTGCTCAATCACTTCTTGCCACTGTGGTACAAAGTGATACCGTTCTTGTTGATTTCCGCATGACAGCTCTTGATTATCAAAAAAGCTTGGAGCGTAATGTGCGTTTGGGTCAACTCGACTCTACCCGTTCGTGGCAACCAACCGTAGAGGTTACACTTGCCGACAATACCATCTATCCACTCAAAGGGGTAGTCGACTTTGCCGAACCAAAGGTGGATCCGCAAACCGGAACCTTTACCGTGCGAGCACGACTAGCCAATCCCGATCAAGAATTACTACCCGGACAATTTACCAAAGTAACGTTGTTGCAAGACGTAATTGAAAATGCAGTGGTAATTCCACGCAAAGCTTTATCAATCGAAACAGGTGGTGCATTCGTTTACATCATTCGTCGCGACAGTACAATCGAAAAGAGATTTGTACAAACAGGCTACGAGATGCAAAACGACATTGTAATAGACCGAGGTCTGGGTTCTAATGAAACCATTGTAACCGAAGGGTATCACAAACTAATCCCGGGCATTAAGGTTATGCCTGTTGCTGCCAACCAAGCAAATGGAAGTCCTCAACCAAAACACTAAGTCATGATAAAGCCAGGATTTTTTATCGAAAGACCTGTGTTTTCATGGGTACTTTCAATCGTTATCATTGTAGTAGGTCTTATCGGTATGCGCCTTTTGCCTATCGATCAGTATCCGCAAATATCACCTCCCGTAGTCTCAATATCCGCATCATATCCCGGTGCTAGCTCCGTTACAGTATCTGAAGCCGTGGCAACACCGCTCGAGCAGCAGCTCAACGGTACTCCCGGTATGATCTACATGGAGTCGAGTAGCTCCAATTCCGGTAGCCTTTCGATCAAGATCACGTTCGACGTAAGCGTCGATCCCGACCTTGCTGCCATTGAAGTGCAAAACCGTGTAAAACTTGCCGAGTCGGGGCTTCCTGCCGAGGTAATTCAAAATGGCATCAGCATCGAAAAGCAGGCATCGAGCAGTTTGATGACCCTTTGTTTGGTATCGGACGACCCGAAGTTTGACGAGATTTATCTTAGTAACTTCGCCACCATCAACGTAATCGATGTACTCAAACGTATCCCCGGTGTGGGCCGCATCTCGAATGTTGGTAGCCGCTACTACGGTATGCGTATCTGGGTAATGCCTGACAAACTTGCCAACTTCGGCCTTACGGTAAAAGATTTGCAAGACGCATTGAAAGATCAAAACCGTGAAGCTGCGGCCGGAGAGTTAGGGATGCAGCCGATAAGCGATTTGGATGTAACCATTCCTATCAGTACAACAGGCCGCTTTAGCTCGGTACAAGAATTTGAAAACACAGTAGTACGTGCCAACAACGACGGTGCCATCATTCGCATCAAAGATGTAGCGCGTGTTTCACTCGAGTCGTCATCATACACCACCGAAAGTGGATTGAATAATAAGAATGCGGCTGTACTTTCGATCAGCCTTTTACCAGGCGCGAATGCCATGGAAGTGGCAAAGCAGATTCGTGAAAACATGAAACAGATACACAAAGACTTTCCCGAAGGTCTCGACTATCTGATTCCGTTCGACGTAACCTCATACATCGATCAATCGATCAACGAAGTATACAAAACACTGTTTGAAGCATTGATTCTCGTAATCATTGTGGTATATCTTTCGCTTCAAAACTGGCGCGCAACGCTGATACCCGTAATTGCGGTGCCTATTTCCTTAATCGGAACATTCGGCGCGATGTTGATCTTGGGCTTCTCGCTCAACCTGCTTACGCTACTTGGTTTGGTACTCGCCATCGGTATTGTCGTCGACGACGCCATCGTGGTAGTAGAAAATGTAGAGCGTATTATGCACGAAGAAAAGCTCAATGCTCGTGCCGCAACACACAAGGCTATGAACGAACTATCGGGGGCACTTATCGCAACCTCGTTGGTATTGGCTGCCGTGTTTATTCCCGTTAGTTTCCTTGACGGTATCACCGGCGCATTGTTCCGCCAGTTTTCGGTTACGATCGTCGTATCGGTACTGATCTCTACCGTGGTCGCACTTACACTGAGTCCGGCAATGTGTGCCATCATTCTGCGCCCCAACACAGGCGAGAAAAATAGACTCTTCCGCAAAATCGACCAATGGCTCGATAGCGGCAATGCATGGTATGTATCCATTCTTCAGCGTGTAATGAAGGTTCCGAAACGAGTATTTGCCACCTTCGCACTGGTACTAATCGGCATCTTCGTGATGAATCAATTAGTACCAACTGCCTTTATTCCGGAAGAAGACCAAGGATATTTCAACGTAGAATTAGAACTTCCAGAAGGAGCAACGCTCGAACGTACACGTATAGTGACCGAACGAGCTACAGCATACTTACTTTCACATCCGGCCGTTGCTTACGTACAAAATGTAACCGGTTCCAGTCCGCGTGTAGGAAGTTCGCAAGCTCGATCTACTCTCATGGTTATCCTCAAAGACTGGGAAGACCGCTCCTCTTCGGGCATGGACGTAAACAGTGTAATGGCCGATGCAGAGAAAGAGTTTAAACAATATCCCGAAGCTATGGCCTTCTTAAGTAAGCCTCCTGTAATACCAGGCTTGGGTAGTTCGGGAGGTTTCGAGATGCAATTGCAAGCACGCTCAGGAGCAACATGGCAGAACCTTGTAGACGCAACCGATACATTGATGTATTATGCCTCGTCAACGAAAGAATTGGGAAGTATTTCTTCGGCTTTGCAATCGGAGATCCCTCAACTTTATTTCGACGTAGACCGAGATCGCGCTAAGTTCTTAGGCATTCCGATGTCTGAAATCTTCTCTACAATGAAAGCCTACCTTGGATCGGTTTATGTAAACGACTTTAACCTCTTTAACCGCATCTACAAGGTTTACATCGAAGCAGATGCAGAGTACAGAGCCAATCAACAGTGCCTAAGTATGTTTTTCGTAAAAACAAAAGAAGGGAATATGATTCCGCTTACGGCCCTTGGCTCTACATCGTATACCACCGGTCCCGGTAACATCAAACGTTTCAACATGTTTACATCGTCTGTAATCAGAGGCGTGCCGGCAAACGGATACAGTTCGGGCGAAGCCATGCAAGCCATGGAGCGTATCGTAAAAGAACACTTGCCCGACAATATCGGCATCCAGTGGAGCGGGATGTCGTATCAAGAGAAGAAAGCCGAAGGACAAATGGGACTCATCGTCGCCTTGGTATTCCTTTTCGTATTCCTCTTCTTGGCGGCACAGTATGAAAGTTGGCTCGTTCCCATTTCCGTATTGCTTTCGTTGCCGATCGCGGCATTCGGAGCCTTCTTGAGCATTTGGGTATTCGGCCTCGAAAACGACGTTTACTTCCAGATTGGCTTGGTTACGCTGATTGGTCTTGCGGCGAAGAACGCAATTCTGATCGTTGAGTTTGCCAAAGTACAAGTAGACAATGGAGGTGATCTAATCACAGCCGCTATCGACGCAGCCCGTCTTCGCTTCCGTCCCATTGTAATGACTTCATTGGCATTCGTATTGGGTATGCTTCCGATGGTACTAGCCGGCGGTCCGGGTAGTGCAGGACGCCATTCGATTGGTACCGGTGTATTCTTTGGTATGTTGTTTGCAATCACTTTCGGTATCGTATTTGTACCATTCTCTTTTGTGGTTGTATACAAACTCAAGCAACGCATGGCTCAAAATCTGCTTGTAGGAAAAATAAGGAGAGCTCAACAGCTACTTTTTGCCAAGCATGTGAAACAGGTGAAGTCCTCTATTAACAAACGAATCAATAAGTAAACTATGCGAAGATCGATATATATCCTTCCGTTTCTTGTATTAACGCTTCTGATGGGATCGTGCAAGATCGGAAAACAATATAAACAACCCGACCTGAACCTGCCCGATCAGGTACCGGGCAATCAGTCGCCCGTAGATACAGTTACCGTTAGCGATATCAAATGGTGGGAACTATACAGTGATTCGACTCTGCAAACACTGATTGTAGAGGCACTCGACAACAACAAAGACTTGTTGATCGCAAGCAAACGAATCGAACAGTTTGCAGCCGGCAAAAAAATGGCCTTTGCCGATCTGTTTCCGGCTATCGGAATCGGCATTGAAGGAGAGCGTGAACACGACAACGATGGCGGTAATAACTCCAGATACAATAACACGTTTGAAGGAAAGTTTTCCTTCGGATGGGAAATCGATGTATGGGGAAAGCTACGTTGGGCAAACGATAAAGCCAAAGCTGAGTTCCTGGAATCAATCGAGTTTCAACGAGGCGTACGCATGGGTATTATTTCGGAAGTAGCTCAAAAATACTTTGAAATATCGGCCGCTCACCGCGAACTATCCATCGTAAAGCGTACCATTGTGGCACGCCGCGAAGGGGTTCGTCTGGCTCGCTTGCGTTTCCAAAGCGGACTTACCTCCGAAACCTCGCTCCGACAAAGTGAGGTGGAGTTGGCACGTACCGAAACCTTGCAACCTTCGCTCGAGAAGCAAATCGGTATTCTTGAAAACGAACTATCGTTGCTGTTGGGTAAATATCCGAAAGAATATGCGTTTGGCGCGTTTCGTGCTACCGATGTAGCCATCGAAGAGTTGCCGGTAGGTCTGCCTTCTCAATTGCTCGAGCGTCGTCCCGACATTCGAGCTGCGGAGCAAAAGCTAAAGGCTGCCAACGCCGCAGTAGGCATTGCTTTCACCTCGTTGTTCCCATCGATCAAACTTACCGGTAGTGGGGGCGGAGAAAGTAGCGACTTATCCACCTTCCTGAAGTCGCCTTATTGGGTGATTGGTGGCGGCTTATTCGGCCCGGTTTTCAACATGGGAAAGAATCGTGCCAACTGGAAAAAGAGTGAAATACAATACGAGCAAGAAGTGTTGAGCTACCAGAAAACGGTTCTCACCGCCTTTAAGGAAGTAAACAATGCCTTACTTGCATACAATAAGAACAAAGAGATTGTAGAAAAACGTCGCCGTTTGGCCGCAGCCGCTCAAAGTTATCTCGAGCTGGCAAACCTGCAATACATCAACGGAATTATCAGTTATATCGACGTGCTCGACGCGCAACGTGGAATGCTCGATGCCGAGATCGGCCTGAGCAATGCCCTGCGCGATTCCAATCTGGCACTGGTATATCTCTATAAGTCGCTCGGCGGCGGATGGAATTAAGCATTAAGCAGCTAAGCCAACGGCTTTTACCCTTTGGTTTGAGCTGTAGCAACGTTTCCTTTTCAGCCACGCAGCATGCGTGAGTTTACTCACCATGCGTGCGATGAAACAGTCACGCAGCGTAAGCATTTTGCTTCACGCAGCGTGACTGTTTTCGTTTACAATGCGTGACGGTATCCATTTCGAAGCAATACAATAAGCCCTCGCCAAGAGAAAAACGCCTCACCTCTCCCACTCCCTCTTACAGACATTACTTTCAGTAAAAAACCGCCTTCATCGACCACCGAAATCTGTTTTCATTGAAAACGTTACGGCGTTCTTATGAGAACCATGCAACGTTCTTGCAAGAACTAAACAACGTTTTCGTTGAAACCATGCAAGGTTTTCGACCGCAGTTATTAACAAGCTGTTGATAACTATACCTAAATCCCGCAAAATAGCCCTTTTTACACCCCAAAGAAGCCCTAACTCCTCCTTTACCCCGCCATTTATCAACAATTCAAAACTCCAATATTCCGCCTCAACACCCAACCATCTACACTTCAAGCCATTCTCACGCAGTTGAGCAAATACAACTTGCTCTTCACAATGAGCTTTCCACAACAAAACGACACCCCACAAACCCCTTGGTTATCGAGCTCCATCCAAATCGGTAAGCACACACGCCGCAATCCCGTCAAACTAACACATAAAAAAGAGCCGGCGTTTTTCATCAACCCGAAAAACACCCGCCCTCTTCACACAAGCCCCTCACTCCCATCGCAAAAACCAAAATATACAATAACATCACCCACTCAAACTCACCCCATAAAACTTAAAATGAACACTTTGACTCTCTCCATCTTCAACCGCAAAGGTTTTGTTCTGTTATTATAGAATAGATATAAAACAGTCGTAAATACTACAACCGAAAAGAATATCCTTTATCTTTGTTTATAGTAGATACAACAGATTAGTTACGAATACATAGCACGATCTATATGAAAATAAAAAGAATCAACATCACGGGCTTCAAGTCTATACGAACATTAGAAATAGATCCCGACCACCAAGTAAATTTGATTGTCGGAACCAATGGCTCGGGAAAATCTTCTATTCTTCAAGCTTTGACGATTGGCCTATCGTGGTTCACTGCCCGAATGAGAAACGCGAAGTCGAATGGGATGTTGATTCAGGCAGACGAGATCAATAACCAAAGTGACGATGCTTGCATTGAAATCGAACTGGATAATGCTGTAACCTGGACGTTGTATAAACAGAAAGCAACGGTGAGAAAGAAAACCGGAATGAAAACCGACCTTTCTAAACTCAACATCTTTGTATCAGATTTAGTAAACAGTTACGATGCGGAACCGAATTTAACCCGGCTACCCGTAATTGTAGGCTATAGTGTAGATCGTGCCGTAACAGAAGTTCCGCTTCGCATACAACGAAAACATCTGCTCGATCCCATGTCGATCTACTCGGGACAACTGATGGGTGCGATCAACTTCCGTGCATTCTTCGAATGGTTTCGCGAGCGTGAAGATTTAGAGAATGAACATCGCCGTGATGATACCAACTTTACATCAGACAAACAACTCGATGCTGTACGCTCGGCAATTAACAGAACTATGCCGGGATATAGTAACTTACGCGTCAAACGAAATCCACGACGCATCGTACTCGACAAAGAAGGCGTAGAGTTTCGACTCGAGCAGCTCTCCGACGGAGAGAAGTGTTACCTTGCTTTGATTGCCGATATCGCACGCCGACTTGCTATTGCAAATCCGGGATTGTCTGACCCATTGACGGGTGACGGTATTATTATGATTGATGAAGTCGACCTGCATCTTCATCCCGCATGGCAAAAGGAGGTAGTGCCGCGACTAAAGGAAACGTTTCCAAATTGTCAGTTTTTCTTATCTACACACTCCCCACACGTAGTGTCAAATATCAGGAACTACGACAACGAGCAACTGATTGTGTTGAATAATGGAGCTCGAATGAATATTTCGTTTAGCTCGTTTGGTAAAAATGCCGACCGCATATTAACAGAGTTCTTTAGCCTTGCATCTACCCGAAATTCCGAAGCTCAACACCTCACTCGTAAGCCAACGATATGTGATTATTGAGGTCTTTAATGCATATAAAGATCTGTGTGATGATGACATAAGAGCGTGTTTTTCAAACAGTGGCTTTCGCAGCTTGATCGAATATCTTCTTAAAAACAGATAGCAACCTACAAGTCGACAAAGGGCTATGCAGGTTGCTATTTCTATTTTATATCCTCGCTTATTGAAGATACTTTACTTGACGAATTTAGACTTTAGTAAGTAATCGGCGCAGCCTTTTACGCCTTCAAATTGGGTGCCGTTGCTCATGCCTTCGAGTTCTACAAAGTAGTCTTTGTTGCCGTTGGCGTAAAACTGATTGAAGATGGTTTCGAAGTTCATCATACCCGATTGCCCCAGCACGGAGCTGTCCTTTATATGCAATAACTTAATGCGATCGGGGTATTGCTTGAGGTAACGCACAGGATCGTTTTGTCCCATTACCGTCCAGAATACATCCATTTCGAAGAATACCAGCGCAGGGTCTGTCTCGCGCAAGAATACATCATATACGGCATCGCCTTTGCCGTGTCGGTTAAACTTGGCTTCGGTTCCGCCGGGCACTACTTTGGCGAATTCGAAATCGTGGTTGTGGTAACCAAAAGGTAGTCCGGCTTCTTTTATAACTTTGCCTGCATCGTTAAATACTTCACACACGTATTGTGTCTCTTCGAGGCTACGCGTACTCGGCTGACCCGGCAAGTTCGATCGTTGCATATCCCATGTCTTTGAGTTTCTTTAATCCTATAGGCACGTTTTCAAACAGCTCTCCTCCCAGAGAATAGATTTGAAGTCCGATATTCTTTGCAGCTGTTGTGCGCATCGGCGTAGGCGTGTTGAATGATGCAGCTTGCATATCGGCTGCTTTGGTTGCAAATAGTCCACCCAAAGCACACAGTGAAGTGTTCTTGAGAAAGTTTCTTCTAGTTGTCATGGTCGTATTATTTAAGATTGCATTAAAGGTAAAGTTTTATTGATAAACTAGTTCTCAGGATCTTAAAAAAACAAACATGCCACCGGAAATAAAAAAAGCCTGTTACCGAATCCGATAACAGACTTTTTTACCAATCAGAAGATTGATGTGTGCAATAAAAAAATTATATTAACCGATATAGCCTTGACGTTATAAAGAGGATACGTTATTATTAATCGCGACGACCTCCGAAAATATTCAAGAAGAACAAGAATAGATTGATAAAGTCGAGATACAACGTTAATGCTCCTATAACAGATAGTTTGCGTTGTGTTTCGGAATCATATCCGGCTCTGCTCAACTGTTTTAGTTTCTGAGTGTCGTATGCTACAAGTCCTACAAAGACCAAGACTCCTACAATGGTTATAATCCAGTACAACGTAGAGCTCTTTAAGAAGATGTTCACCACCGACGCGATGATTACTCCGATCAAAGCCATTAACGCGATGCTACCGAATTTGGTCAAGTCTTGCTTTGTTACATATCCAAACAAACTCATTGCCCCAAATGTTCCGGCAGTGATCATAAAAGTATATGCAATCGACTCGCCTGTGTATACACTAAAGATGAATGCCATCGTAACACCATTGAGCAGGGAGTATAGGAAGAACAGTAGCGTTGCTACGCTAGAACTGATCCGATTGATTGCACCCGATACGGTAAATACCAATACCAACTCGGCAATCATTAGCCCCCAAAAAAGAATTTTATTCCCATAAACGGCTTGTATCAACGACGGACTCGATGCTACATAGAAGGCCGTTCCGGCTGTAAGCAATAATGCAAAAGCCATCCACCCGTACACTTTCGCCAGAAAGTTGGACTGGGTAGTCATTTGTCGTTCTTGTGATTGTGATAAAAAATCCATTCTATTCTAAATTTATATGCTTTACCCATACAACAAATCAAATCGCAGCTTGTTGCAAAGCTTCTTAAAAAAAGAAATCATGCTTCTCTCCTATTCCGATCGCCACAGTCGAATCTGGTCTATCAGCGCTTTGTTTATCTTGCCGTTCATATTCTGATTCTCGGGCATCACATATCGAATCGACAATAAATTATCTCCTTCTCGCAAGAAAATACCCAACGGATTGGAGAATCCCCAGTTTGACCATTCGTCGAGACCTCGTTGTGGCATAACAAATACACCGTTTCGTTCGTTGTTGACATAAAGCGTGCGAAGCGCACATTTGTCGTCTGTATTTACAGGTCCGCTACCATTGGCATAGCGCAAATCGATAAAGTAACGACCCGAGCGTGGCACCGTGACTTTAAAATCCAATCGAATGTTGTCGACCGTACTTACCGTTATGTATCCTTCTCCACTATAACCTTGTTGTGAAATCTCATCGGTATGTACCATTGCGGCCATATCCAAAGCAATCACTCCTGTGTCGGGATAGAAATAAACGGGCTTTCCGCTATACCCGTGCAACCCTTGCGGTGTGCGCGGCACTGCCATCACTTCGGTAAAGGTGCTGAAATCGGAGAACGGAATCTTTCCGCTTTTATATTCGCCCGATAGCTTACCATTGATATATAGTTCGTACGAAAGCGAATCGTTGAAGTTTTCAATCTCAATTGTTGATGATGCTTTATCGAATCTGAAACGAGAGGTTTCGGGCATCGACTCTACACGCTTCATGTTGATGGATTGTACAGCAATGGGGGCATCGGTCAGAGTAATCTCTACCGTGTGCTTACCTTGCAAGGTATCGGGCACAAAGGTTTGTGCTTCGAGCGTATCGGTATCGATGATAAACTGCTTGATCTTATTTCCTGTTCCATTGAGAGTGATATCGAGTTCGGCATTGCGGTATTTCAATCCCTCCAATGTTTTCTTGCCGGGCAAAGTGCTCGGCACCATCGGACGAAACATCAACTTATCGGGCATAAACTCGATTCCGAAAAGGACCCGGTATACCATTGCTAAGTTTCCGGCTACACTCCATAAGCGTGTATTATCGGGATTTCCGGCAAGGCGGTAGTCTCCGCTTTGTGCCGTAAACATTTCATTGTTGGAAAGAAACAATGCTGTAGCTCTAAGCATTGTGGCCATTCCGTAGGTTACTGCTGTTTCATTGCCCGTATGCTTGGCAGCCCAATTGTAATAGGCTTGCACAAACGGCCAAACGGCATTGTTGAAATAAGCCTCTTCATCGGCATCATTGGGCCAAATGGCTGTAACACCAAACGGCGTTACGGGCATGGATGCAATCAAAGACTTCGACTGTTCGCTCGTAGTTACATTAAACAATACCGCCAACGACTGTCCTAATGCGTCACTACCTGTAGACAAAATCGGATAAATCCCCCCATAGAGGTACTGACCGAAATAGCCTTCTTTTTCCATCCATAAGTATTTGAGAATAGAAGCTCGCAGCACCGAGGCCTGCGTACGAAACTCGGATCCGGAATACCCTAGTTGTGCCGCCATTCGATGCATCAACGTGTAAGTTTGATAGTGCAGAATGTTGGTGGATAATCCCATCGACTGATAGATATTCACCGGTTGCATCCACTCGGGATACGATTGCTCACTTTTGTTGAGATACGATTGTTCGCCCCGAAGTAAGAATGTTTTCGGATCAAGGATTGTATACAAGTCGTCTTTGAGAGAGTTCTTGATTACGGTATAGGCATAAGAAAGCCACTCTTTATCGCCGGTGATTTTATAAATTTCCCATGCGGCTACAGTCCATACGACACGATCTGTTGCTACCGGCCAACTACCGCCGGTGCCATCGTCTTGTATGATACGCATGTTCTTGACCTTGGCTATGAGTCCGGCTTTTGCCGCCTCCGGATTTAACATTCCCAATGCCAGGTGAATAGCATAACTGATGTTGCGTGTTCCGATTTGCGTAGAAAGGGTATCGGCCCTGTAGGTACTGTCGGCACCCATTAGTTTACCCAACTCATCTACCGAAAGATTGTAAACGGCATCAACCAATACTTGGTCTGACTTAAAGCGTGGATATCGGGCCGGCAAATCGGCAAGTTCAACTTTCCACGCACGCTTTGACGGTTGACGCAGCGAGTCGGGATTAAGCATCAAGCTAACCTCATAGATTCCGTATTGAGACGTTGCTTGCATTTTTGCATGCATATCCCGCATGAGATTATCATAATCCCACGACAACGGATACTTGTTTCCGGCAACATAGATACCTTTGAAATCATCTCGGTAAATGGTATCGCCCGAGGATGTTGCATAATATCCTTTGGATTTGAAACTATTGAGTACCGAAGAGATGTCTACGCGAACTTTGAGTTTTGTATTGTAAGGCAATTCATCGGCGCCTGCATCTACTTGCGATGATGCTACCCCAAATAAAAAGACAGGTGTCTCAGCTTCTTCACCTTTAGGTATTACCGTATAGCGGTGTACCTCGCCGGGTAAAAACTCATTGTTTCTACCGTTGATACAAAAACGCAAATCGAGTGTAGGATCTGCCAGGTCTTCATTGTTTTTTGTATAGTTCGTTTTTAGTTCATTAGTGGATGTGGCGCGTGCTTCAAAATCATCCTGCTCGATTCGGTCGTCATAAACCGTGAAAGCATCGGATTGATAAATAACATGTGTACTTTTCTTCTCACAAGAAACACACAATAAAATCAAAAGCGACATCCATATCTTCGACGTTTTCATAAATGCGCTACTTTTTAAATATAACAGAATGTTTACTTAAATAGTTACTGCAAAGAAACGCATAATTCGAAGAATAGATGCCGCTTTTAAGTGATGTATTGAATGGAATTTATTTTTGTTTACGAGTACTCCATGTTAACCCGTTGATTGGCCGCTCTTTTTCATTGAAGACAAAACTCAAAAGATATCCGATTACGATACTCAATGCGATGCCTACAAGTCCGTACATCATAAAGTTTAGAGACGAATAGTTGCGCAAGACCAATAAAAGCAACGTAGAACCAACCAATCCGCACAATGCGGCATACCCTTTGATACGTGGAATGAAGATACCGATGAAGAAAAGGCCTCCCAGCCCGCTTGTGAGCAGTCCGATAAATGTATTAAACTCATCAAAGAAAGACTTTACGCTCATGGTAGACAAGATTACGGCAAGTCCCATTCCTATGGAGCAAGCAATAATCCCGCTTACTTGTGCCACGCGTACGATTGATTTGTCTTTGATATCTTTACGCACCTTCATTACAAAGTCGCATGTGATCGCGGTAGATACCGAGTTGATATTCGACGAAAGCGTTGACATGGTAGCTGCGAAAATAGCTGCAATCAATAGACCCGCTACACCATTGGGTAGTTCATTCACGATAAAGTAAGGGAAGATTCCTTCGGCATTACTCATCGAAACGGGCAACAATTCCGGCTTCGTTGTATAATAACTATACAGAGCAGTACCGATAAAATAAAACAACACCAAGGCCGGAAGAGCAATCAATCCGTTTGTCCACAAACTTCTCTTGGCCGCTTTCATATCGTGTGTGGTAAAATACCGCTGAATGATGGTTTGATCCGATGAATAGGTAATCAACGTATTGGCCATACCCGCTCCAAAGAAGATAACCCAGAAGGTAGGTTGGGAAAAGTCGAAAGCAAAGTCGAGCATCTTAAACTTATGTGCTTCCTCTGCTATCTGAATCGTTTCGCCCAATCCGCCTGTTTCAAATACGATGTATATGACCGAAAGTAATGCACCTCCCAACAAGATTCCTCCTTGAATAACGTCTCCCCAGATTACCGCCTCAACACCACCAATGGTTGCATACAACAACGTGATGATCGACATGATAAGGATACAGGTAAGGATACTAATGCCGGTTACGGTAGATAGTGCAACCGATGGCAAATACAGCACAATGGCAATACGCGTAATCATAAAGATGATAAAGAGTAGACTTGAGACCAAACGTACCGACACATTGAATCGGTATTCGAGGTATTCATAGGCACTGGTAAGATTAAGCTTTCGAAAGAAAGGAAGATACCAATGGATGATAACCGGCGCAATCAACAAGATGGAGAATGACATAGGGAAATAAAGCCAATTAGACGTATAGGTCTTGGCCGGAATTGCCATAAAGGTAATCGCACTCAACGTGGTTGCAAAGATACTGATACCGGCTGCCCACCACGGGATTTGCCCTCCTCCTTTAAAGAACTGATCGGATGTCTTTGCTTTTCTGCTAAAGTAAAAACCAATACCTACCATCAGCAGGAGGTAAAGGATCAATACCACATAGTTGAAGAATCCGAACGAAGCATGATGATAAAACTTTGCTTTCGACAAGTCATTTCCATCAAGCAACCACAAAGCATCGTCCCAAAAGATCGACGCAAAGTGCGCTCCCTGCGATGTTTCCCAATCTTGAATCGGAATCACGGTCTTACTGATGGTGTGAAATGCCCACACTTTTCCGTCGATGTTGGGGAAAAGAATATGGTGAGTACCCCACGCCGAAGCGATAGAACGCTCGAAGGCAGGAAGTACTTGTTTTACTTTTTCCGTCGCAGTCTCTTCAAACCAATCGTGCAATGAAGCCGAATAAGAAAATATCTTTTGACCGAAGATATACAAGCGATCTTCAACGCCGTTGTTTTGTACTACGCATGCACCGTCTACCATGGATGGAATAGGCAGGTCCGGCATCGACTGCCAACCTTGTTTCAACTTATGCAGATCGAGCATCCATACTTTGTTTGACGGTGTACCGTCTTGAATACCGCCGGCAAGGATGAGTTTGTTCTTCAACACTCCAAAGCCCGCTCGATAGATCGAAACAGGAAGTTGCGGTAGTTCTTTTATTGCTCCCAAACTGTCGGATACCATAAAAACATCCGAAACCGGCCCTTGAGGTGTAACTCCTCCTGCAAGAATAAGACCTTGCGATGTGGTACAGTATGCCGGAAATGCAACAGATTGAGGTAGTTTAAAGAGTTGTTTTTGCGTATATCCGTCAGGGGTTTTTCGTACACGATATACATCATTGCCAACAAATGCAAAGTGTCCGTTAGAGGTATCGGTAACCCCTCCTCCGTAAAGAAGGGTATTGCCCGACTTACCGATAAAGCTCCCCTCCAAAACCTTGTTTTGTAAGGGAAGTCTCGGTTCTATAGTCATTTCGTGTACTACATCGCTTGCCGACAAAGCGGCACACGATATAATCCATATAAATAGGTTGATTAGTATGTGTTTCATGGTGGATCTAAGGTGGATGGTTATCTATAATCGCTGTTAGCCCTTGGCTATTATTTCGCTACTTAATTGCCAACCTTTTAGCAACATGCGCGGAATATGGAAAGGACCTTTAAAGAAGTTCCCCTTAGCCGGTTGTGATACGCTTCCGTCTTTGTGAAGGTAACCATACCATTCGCCGTAGACTTTATCGGGGAAGTGGGTAAATTGATAGGTATGTATCTTTTTATGCCAGTCGAGATACTTCTCGTCTTTGGTGGCTTGGTAGGCATAAAGCGTAGCAATGAGTGCTTCGTTTTGTGGCCACCAAAACTTCATATCGTGCCAGTACTCTTGTGGTGGGAAGTTTTTGCAATCACGGAAATAAAGAATTCCGCCGTGCTGCTCGTCCCATCCCCACTGCCACGACCAGTCGAGTATGGTTGTTCCCATCTCCACTAGTTCTTTATCCCATCCGCGGTGTTTCGCTTCTTCGAGAATAAACCATGCAGTCTCGATGGAGTGACCCGGATTGATGCATCTACCGTCGATGGAGTTTATAAACTCACCGTTAGGACCTACCGTCTCTAATACTGCTTTGAATTCAGGCTTCATAAAGTCTCGCTTGATCTCCTGAATCGACTCTTCGATTTGCTGATCAAGTATCGGATCTTGAATGACCTTTCTGATTTCATAGGCCGTATTGATAAGAATCATACACATGGAGTGCCCTTTTGCGTCTCTTGCTCCGGGGATATTCTTAGGCTGTAATAAGCCCGGCGTATTTTTGTAATGCAGGATCAACTTAAACAAGTCTAGGGCTTTTTGCGCGTAACTCATATCTCCGGAAGCTTTTGCATACGCTGCGTAGGCAATGGCTGCAAATGTTTCGGAAAATACATAGCGACGTTTGCGAAGCGGTGTTCCGTCTTGTAGGTTGAGAAAGTACATACGACCGTCGGTATCGAAGCAGTGTTTTTCGAGGAAGTCTATCCCGTGCTTCGACATTTCCAGCCATTCTTTACGAGGCTCTACCTCATTGTACATGGACGCAAGTAGCCATGCAAATCGGCCGTGAATCCATACTACTTTGGTAGTATCCATTACGGTTCCGTCTCGATCAAGGGCAAACGTAAATCCGCCAAACTCGCGGTCTACGCTATGCTCAAGCCAAAACGGTACGATGTTATTAACTAGTTGATCGTGGTAAATCTGAGCATACTCTTTTAGGTATTCTGTTTTGTTTTTCATGAAAATAAGGTTTATAACAAATGGTCTTATTTATTGCAACGACTAAAGAAGTCGATTTCGTCTAATTCTGCTTTAAGGCAAGTTACTTCGTGTTCTGTCATGCTCCTAAACGGCGTACGATTGTCGCCCAAGTCGAGCCCTAAGAACTTCATGATCTTTTTACCTGCTACGATATTACCACGGTAGTTGCAGATTACATTGATTACTGCTTGTGCAAAGTTTTGTAGTTCGCGAGCTTTTTCAATATCTCCTTCTTTCCAAGCTTCCAGAATACCATTTAGAACCAAACCGTTGTAGTTGGTCGTTCCTCCGATACCACCTTGTGCTCCGCCCAACGCTAAACTGGCAAGGATGGTTTCATCTTGACCGTGCAACATGTCAAACTTTCCATCTTTATACAAGCGACATTGGTTGTACTCGTATAGGTTTTCGTATGTATATTTAATGCCTGCGAAGTTCGGAATGCGTCCGTCAACAGCTTCCAAGAAAGGAACCATGGGCAAGAAAACGCCGCTCAATGCCGGAATGTGGTAAAAATAGAAAGGAAGCTCCGGTGCTCCACATGCAATTTCTTCGCAATATTTTACCAACTCTTCTACGCGTGCAACCTTCGGAAATGGAGATGCCATTGCGCCAATACCCCAAGCTCCGATCTCTTGTGCATGTTTTGCGAGGTTATGACTTGACTTTACACAGGTGCTACCTACGTGAACGATGACTTTAAAGTCAGCTTCTGAATATTTCATCCATTCCTCTGCAATTTGCATACGTTCTGCTTCGGTTAGCATATAGCCTTCACCGGATGATCCGTTAATAAAAACTCCTTTTAAACCATTACGTTTCAATAATGCAGCGTATGCTGCAATAGGTTCTAAGTTTACTTCGCCGTTGGGATAAAAAGGCGTGAAAGGTGCGTTAATAAGGCCTACAATCTTTTCCATATATTAATTAAATTATTTAACAACAGATGAGCCACCCATGAAAAACTTTTAATGTGACTCGATTGCAAATAAATACATTAAATAAACAAACTGCAAACATTCGACCTTATTTCTAAAAACTTTATTTTACAAATACAGCAAATACAAGCATAATTTTAGCAAACTCAAAATCCATACGTCAACATTAATCGAAGCTCAAAAGCGTCGGATTGTACATCTGGAAAGTATTTATAATTGGATATTCTTTTATACCAAGCAGCCTCCGCCCCTAGCCCAAAACTTTTATATAAAGCGTATGAAACTCGAGTTTTCGCTACTCGTAGACTGGCATTGCCAGCCGCACCTTGCGCATTCAAGTAATTCGGATCCATATGCTCGTAATCTTTATGTTCATACCCCTTCCATGTGTATAACTTATATTCTTCAAAGCCGGCATAGATCCCTAAACGTTTCCAAATGGTGAGTAATCCTTCGAAGCGAAGACTAAACCCACTTCCCATATTGTAGTCTCTATCTTGAAAGCGAAAATGATCCGACTTACTTCCTCCAAGAACAATACCGGAACCAAATCCGCCAAACACCAATGAACCATTGACGGATGGAAAAGGAATCTTTGCAATAATACCCGGACCGTACGATACCGTTTCGGAAATACGAAACGGCACTGTTCCTTCAGACTTATTGATAGCCTCAGAATTGTAATATCTAAAATTCTGAAAAAGTCCCCAGAAGATTTCTCGTCCGAGTGAATACTCGTGATTCTTACCCCATATAGACGCACAGACTTTCACCATACCCAAAGTCGGTTGATTGGAAAGGAGGTTCAAAGACAAACGGGTAGAGAAGTATTGAAAAGGCTGTTTTCCGTCTATTTCAAACGGATCATTATAAATCATGGTGAAGTCTAGGTTTCCCATACTTTCATGCTCGCAATTAGATACAGCTCGCTCTGTTAAATAGCGATAGCCCAGCCCAAATTGCACCACAAAGGGAACCATCGACTCTTTATCTACATAGCGAGGCCCTCGCTTCCATGCCTTTCCACGAATAACACGACTTACCCCCCTTACCGGATTTACTACGGCTGCAGATACCTCTCGCAATACGCGCTCGAATCCCCTACTTTGTTCATTTAAGATTAATGAGGAAACTCGATACGTTGCTTCACCTAGCCCAATACCTCCCAGTGTAGTAGAAATTATATCATTCGTAGATGCAGGCTGCGTTTCGAGAAACATTTCCCAAATAAAGCTCCCGGCAAAAGCATACGGTGCCGACTCCCAGAAATTAAGCCCGTTTGTTCGAGCGGCATTGTAATACAAGCCTCCTTGATAGGGATGAAAGAACAGATTCGTTTCGAAGCAATCATTATCCCACAAGAAACCGGTTTTGAAGTTATGCTTTATGGATGACCAACTGATTTTAGCATAATCTTTATTTGCCGCATATCTTGTCAACACGTGAAAAAGAGCGTCAAGAGACAACACCTCAGCGGCAGCAATCCATGGCCGCTTACGTGGTTCGAGCTGGTATCGAGACTGCCCTAACGTATCTACTTTATAGAACTGAAAATCATTGGGGTATTGAGTATATCCTTCAGACGCATAACAAAGGAATAGCACACTCAGAATAATGGTTACAAATCGTTTCATCTGTGGTTTCTGCTTTTTCTTATAATCAGAAACCACGTCATTTTGTTTATTATAGCTGCTTGAGTGGTTGTTTTATTTTAAGGCGCAACTCTTCGAGCGTGTTTACCTGCATATCATGCATTGCTTGCAATACCAACTTTGCACATGCCTCGGCATCTGCTCCGGCACGGTGATGCGTAAACTCGATTCCGAAGGTAGAACAAATATTACCCAACGAATACGAAGGCTGCCCCTTCCACACTTTTCGCGCCATCGACACACTACACATGTAATCACAATGCGGCAAAGCAAGATCGTAACGTTGCAAGATCGCACGCAACACCCCCATATCAAAAGCCGCGTTGTGCGCAACCAACATCTTTTCCGACAATAACGGCTGAAGCTTTACCCATAGCTGTTCGAAGTCGGGAGCATGCTGCACATCCGCTGCTGATATACCATGTACACGCTGATGGAAAGGATTGAAATAAGGGAAAGATGCCGGTTTGATATACTCCGATATTGTTTCTACAATCTTTCCGTTTTGTACAATTGTAAGCCCGATCTCACAAGGATCATGTTGCGTGGCTGTTTCAAAGTCTATTGCGATAAATTCCATATAATCTGATTCTTTACTGATGATTCAAAGTTACAAAACAAGAAAAGGGCCTGATACATTGCCCGAACTAAAAAAACAGAAAAAACTCTTATTTCTTTATTGGAAATGTATCAAGCCCTTCGCTTGAATTATATGATAGAAGTATATCTACAAAGGCAACTCTGCCGCAATAACTTCTGTAGCTCCTTTATTTGACATCACGTAAGCTCCTGATGCCGCTCCTGCATTTGCCAGAAAGCTTTCATCACTTCTAAAGCGGTTCATCAGTGCGTCAAAGCCGGCAGCATCGGTCACACTAAAGGCACCTCCGCATGCTATCAAGTCGCGCGCTTCTTTGAACTTCTGATATTTCGGTCCGATAATAACAGGCACTCCATACACAGCCGCCTCGAGCGTATTGTGAATCCCGCTTCCAAATCCTCCGCCTATATAGGCAATATCACCGTATCTATAAATAGAAGACAAAAGTCCGAAACTATCTACAATGATACAATCTGCTTTGGCAATAGACTCTTCCGTTGCTTGCGAAAGCAACACCGAAGTACGCTTCAATAAGCTTTGTATCGATGCGATGTGCTCTTTGTGTATTTCGTGCGGAGCGATAATCAGCTTCGTATCGGGATGTGCGTTGAAATACTTCACAAAGATCTCCTCATCTTGTGGCCACGAACTACCCGCAACCAATGTAAGTTGGTGTTGATCCTTTGCCGATTGAGCAAACTTCGCTACCAGCGGTAGCTGTTTTGCCTGATTAAAGACATCAATAACCCGATCGAAACGCGTATCTCCACAAGCCGTCACGTCGGTAACCCCAAACTCATTCAACAACTGCTTCGAAGCATCGTCTTGCACAAAGATATGATTAAAACAAAACAGCAAATTGAGATACTTCTTTCCGTATCCTTTGAAGAAAAGCTGCTCTCTTCTAAAGATAGCAGATATAATAAAGGTCAGAATCTGACGCTTCTTTAACTCGGTCAGATAGTTTGCCCAGAATTCATACTTAATGAATATAGCCATCACCGGACGTGCCAAATCAAGAAATAGACGCACATCGCTTTTATTATCAAACGGAAGATAACAAA
Organism: Tannerellaceae bacterium; assembly: GCA_051656605.1. GTDB lineage: Bacteria > Bacteroidota > Bacteroidia > Bacteroidales > CAMTPD01 > UBA12018. The sequence continues at coordinate 98,468 of JBOGCF010000017.1, forward strand.
TCACATCGGCTCCTTCATAATTCTTGCGTACCTCATATCCTGATGGTGAAAAGAATGTGAGCAATATTTTATACTGAGGATATTGCTTTTTTATCTTCTCCATCAACGGACGACCTTGTTCAAACTCTCCTAACGAAGAGGCATGAAACCAAATATAGTTTGCATTGGGATCGATCTTTTCGCGTAGTATATTAAAAGTTTGCCTTTGCCCATCCACCATTAACTTGGCTTTCTTGTGCAAAGGCGAAACCGACTTAACTACATTCGAGTAGAATCGAATTGCTAAATCATAAATCATATATTACTGAATAGTAGACACTGCTTTTTGAATACGTTCGATTGTTTCGTCTTTTCCAAGCGCGCAAACAATTTCGAAGATATGCGGACCTTTCGATTCGCCCACTAAAGCCAAACGGAAAGCATTCATAATATTTCCAAGGTGGTATTGTTTCGATTCAATCCATGCCTTAACGATTTCTTCCGTATTGTGTACTGTGAAATCTTCAACGCCTGCAAGTACTTCGCAAAGCTCTGTTAGTTGCGCAGGAGTTTCAGCTTTCCAGCGTTTCTTCACTGTTTTCTCGTCGTACGATGTAGGTGCAACGAAGAAGAAGAACGACTGATCCCACAATTCTTTTACGAAGTTGACACGTTCTTTTACCAAGCCAACCACTTTCACTACGTAATCAAATGGAGCTTCGATGTCTTTCTCTGCCAAAACAGATGCAAACATTGTAGCCACGTCTTCGTTTGAGCGTAGTTGCAAGTATTGATGGTTAAACCATTTTCCTTTTTCGTAATCAAACTTCGCACCGCTTTTGCTGCAACGCTCTAGCGAGAATAGTTTAACTAGTTCTTCCATCGACATGATTTCCTGATCGTTGCCCGGGTTCCATCCCAGCAAAGCAAGGAAGTTTACCACCGCTTCAGGCAAGTAACCCGCTTCGCGGTATCCTGAAGAGATATCTCCGGTTTTAGGATCTTTCCATTCCAATGGGAACACTGGGAAACCAAGTCTGTCACCATCGCGCTTGCTCAACTTTCCGTTTCCTTCCGGTTTAAGCAACAATGGCAAGTGAGCAAAACGAGGCATCGTTTCAGTCCAGCCAAGGAATCTGTAAAGTAATACGTGAAGAGGCGCAGAAGGCAACCACTCTTCACCGCGAATTACATGCGTAACCTCCATCAAGTGGTCGTCTACAATGTTCGCAAGGTGATAAGTAGGCAAGTTGTCTGCCGATTTATATAAAACTTTATCGTCAAGAACAGAAGAATTAATCACCACTTCGCCGCGGATCAAATCATCAACAACCACATCTTCGTTTGGCTCAATCTTGATACGAACCACGTATTGATTGCCATCCTCGATCAAGCGCGTTGTTTCCTCTGCCGATAAAGTCAAAGAGTTTCTCATCAATAGACGCGTAGAGGCATCATACTGAAAGTTTGAAATTTCGTTTCTTTTCGCTTCAAGCTCGGCCGGTGTATCGAATGCGATATACGCAAGACCGTCTTTCAATAACTGATCTACATATTGTCTGTAGATTTCTTTACGCTCCGACTGACGATACGGACCGCATTCGCCGCCAAAGTTGACACCTTCATCAAAATGAATACCCAACCAGGTAAGAGCCTCTATGATATAAGCTTCGGCACCCGGTACAAAGCGTTGAGAGTCGGTATCTTCGATACGCAAAATCAAATCGCCTCCGTGTTGCTTGGCAAACAAATAATTATATAGGGCTGTACGTACGCCTCCGATATGAAGCGGGCCTGTAGGACTAGGCGCGAATCTTACTCTTACTTTTCTTTCAGTCATGATAGTTATTCGTGAAATTTTGGACAAAAGTAGTGCTTTTTCTACATACTCATGCCTTAAGAGAAAGAAGTTTGAAGGTTTCTTTGTACTTTTCGGAAAATTTCACGTGTATGGTAAAGACTTCTATTAAAATACCGCTAGCGCTCTACTTCATTTTCGCAACAGTAGTAATCGCTTATTTCTTTCCCAAAGAAGGTAAATTCAGATACCAATTTAACGAAGGGAAGCCATGGAGGTATGGTCTGCTTACGGCCACATCCGACTTTCCTATTTACAAAAGCGAGGCAGAAGTAAATGCCGAGCGAGACAGTGTATTGAAGAAGTTTGTTCCATATTATCTCCTGCAAGGAAATGTTGAGAAAGATCAAATGGCCGAGTTTGAAGACGAGCAAAAAGAAAAGCTTGCCGATAAAGAGCTCGTGCCCTACATCAAATACATCCGTGAAAGTTTAAAGAAGATTTATGCCAAAGGGATCGTTTCGAACAAAGCCATGCAGGAAGCCGAGTCTTCACGCAATGAGATCATGTTGGTAAAAGACAACATCGCCTCGCCCGAAAGTATTCTAAATCACTTCACGCCCAAAACGGCCTACGAATACATCATCGACCATTGCCCGGCCTCGTTCAACAAGCAAACACTTCAGTCGTTTAATCTCGAAAAGTACATCCTTGAGAACATTGCCTTCGACCCTAAGATGTCTGACAAAGTAAAGCAAGAGCTTTTGCAGTCGGTATCACCGGCAAGTGGCATGATCCAAGCGGGCGAACGCATTGTAGACCGCGGACAAATCATCGACTCGCATACCTTCCGCGTACTTAATTCGTTGAAGAGTGTAGAAGAACAGCGTGCCGGATCGAAACAACGCGACCGTCTGATGTTTCTGGGGCAACTTTCGATCGTAATCGGACTGATGTTTTGTTTTGGTTTTTACCTGTATCTATTTCGTCCCAACTACTTCTACAACAAGCGAAACCTCGGTTTCCTATTATTGTCGATGGTAGTATCGTGCGTACTTACCGGCCTTACTGTAAGTTACAACCTCTTTAATGTATACATCATTCCGTATGCAATCCTTCCGATTGTAGTGCGTACCTTTTTCGATTCACGCACCGCCATCTTCACCCATACGGTAGCAATGCTCATTTGCTCCATCATGGTTCCTTTTTCGTATGAGTTTCTGGTGATGCAACTCGTGGCGGGAATGGTTGTGGTTTTTAGCCTCAAAGAGCTGTCGCAACGCTCGCACCTTATTCGCAGCACCTTCTTTATATTTCTTACGTATGCCATCGTATACACTTCGCTGGTATTGTATCAAGACGCCGACATCGCCAAGATAAACTGGAAGATGTTTCTATATTTCGGCATCAACTTCGTATTGTTGATGTTTTCGTACCTGTTGGTTTACATCCTTGAAAAGTCGTTCGGATTCATTTCAAACATCAGCTTGGTCGAATTGTCAAACATCAACAACTCCATCTTACGCAAACTATCCGAATATGCGCCGGGAACTTTCCAGCACTCCCTGCACGTGTCGATACTTGCCTCGGAGGCTGCGGCAAAAGTAGGCGCCAATGCCCAGCTTGTACGTACGGGCGCGCTTTATCACGACATCGGGAAGATGGAAAACCCTACGTTCTTTACCGAAAACCAAATCAATAAAATCAATCCGCACAACAACCTAAGCTACGAACAAAGTGCGCAAACCATCATCAACCATGTGCACGACGGCGTAAAGATGGCGCAGAAAGCAGGCATACCTCAGCAGGTAATCGACTTTATTCAAACGCATCACGGCAAGAGTAAGACGCGTTATTTCTACAACTCCTTCCGAAACGAATTTCCCGACAAGGAAATCAACGAAGAGCTCTTTACCTATCCGGGACCAAATCCTTTCTCGAAAGAGACCGCTATCTTGATGATGGCCGATGCCGTGGAGGCTTCGTCGCGAAGCCTTTCGGAATATACCGAAGAGTCGATTCAAAACTTGGTAAACCGCATTATCGACATGCAGATTGCAGAAGGACTACTCAACGATACGCCGTTGACCTACCGCGATGTGCAGGATATAAAAAACGTCTTCAGCGAGAAGCTGAAGACGATGTATCATACACGAATAAGTTATCCGGAACTTAAGCAGAAGTAAGACGACGCAACAATTCGGCGCAACCGTCTTCGAGCAGATCCAGCACCAATTCGAAGCCCGAAGATCCTCCATAGTAGGGATCGGGAACATGGTCGTTGCCAAATTGTGTAAAGTATTCGGCCATGCGGTGAATCTTTTCGCGACCTTCCATATCGGGAGCCAGCTTGCACAGGTTGTCGTAATTCGAATCGTCCATCGCGATGATGTAGTCAAACTTATCAAAGTCTTCATACTTGATCTGGCGCGAAAGCGAAGTCAGGTTGTAACCTCTGCGTTGCGCGTGCGAACGCATGCGGGCATCCGGCAATTCCCCTTGATGATATCCCGAAGTTCCGGCCGAGTCGATCACAAATTCGCTCGCTTTGCCGGCTCGCTCTACTAACGTCTCGAATACGCCTTCGGCAGCAGGAGAGCGACAGATATTGCCCAGACACACAAACAGTACTCGCTTCTTGTTTTTATTTTCTTCCATAGTATCGTTTTTATTATTCGAATAGATTGATTTCGTTTCTAATGAGAAGCGAATCGTCAGGTCGGCACCTGACGATTCATTCTTCACTATAACTAAATCGTCAGGTGGCGACCTGACGATTTAGTCTTCGTATACTTTAAATCGTTTGATGGGCATCAAACAATTCTTTCACCGTGAAGTTTAAATCGTTCGATGGGCATCAAACGATTCCGTTATCATTAAGTTTAAATTTACATAGGGTCGACATCGTAATGCAGCAACACTTGTTTGAATTCCGGTACTGCCTGCATTTGTTTGTAAACACCGTCGAGCACATCCCGAACGGGTGCGATCGGTGCCGACACTTCTATCTTGATCACAATATTTTTGATGTAAAACGTTTGCACACGACCAATGGGCGGCGCAACCGGGCCTAGCACACGCGGGCCAAACTTCTCACGCAGCAGCTCGGCATATTGCTTCGAGATGCGATCGAGCACAAAGGCATCTTTGGATCGAAAGATGAGGTTAATCAATCGATAATACGGCGGATACTTAAAGAGTTGTCGCTCCATCAGTTGCACATCGATGAGTTGTTTGTAATCGAAGCGCACCACCATGTCGATGATCGGATGCGTGATTTGTGTGGTTTGCAATACCACTTCGCCTTGCTTTTGACGGCGTCCGGCGCGTCCGCTTACCTGCACCATCATTTGAAACGCCCTTTCGTGCGCTCTGAAATCGGGGTAGTTGAGCAAACTCTCGGCACTGAGAATCCCCACCAGACTAACGGCGCCAAAGTCGAGACCCTTCGTGATCATTTGCGTTCCGATAAGGATGCGCACTTTGCCCGATTCGAAGTCTTTGATGATGCGCTCGTAAGCTGTCTTACTGCGCGTAGTATCGAGGTCGAGACGATCTACGCGGACATCGGGAAACAACGCCGCTATCTCCTCCTCTACTTTCTCGGTACCAAAGCCCATCAACTCCAACTCTTCGCTACCGCAAGCTTCGCAGGCTTTGGGCGGATAATACGTGTAGCCGCAATAGTGACACGACAAGGTATTTTGATATTTGTGGTAGGTAAGACTCACGTCGCAATTGACACAGTGAGGCACCCAACCGCATGTTTTGCATTCGAGCAACGGGGCAAATCCACGGCGATTCTGAAAGAGAATCACCTGTTCGCCACGTTCGAGCGTTTCGGTAATCTTATGAAGCAGTAACGGCGAAAACAAACCTTTCATCTGCTTCTTCCGCCTCAACTCTTTGATATCTACCGGTATTATTTTCGGAAGCTTTACTTCGGCGTGACGCACGCTCAGGTTGACCAGTCCGTATTTCCCGCACATGGCGTTGAAATACGAGTCGAGTGATGGGGTGGCCGACCCGAGGATTACTTTTCCTTTATGCATGGCTGCCAATACAATTGCCGCATTGCGTCCGTTGTAGCGCGGTGCCGGATCTTGTTGTTTGTAGGTAGATTCGTGTTCTTCATCTACCACGACCAATCCCAAATTACCAAAGGGAAGAAACACGGCCGAACGAACACCGAGTATCACCAACGGTTCGTTCGATGTGAGGAGTTTGCGCCACACTTCGACGCGTTCGTTGTCTGAATATTTAGAGTGGTAAACGTAGAGTTTGTCGCCAAGCACACGTTTGAGACGTTCGGTGAGCTGGGCCGTAAGCGCAATCTCAGGAACAAGAAACAAGACTTGCTTGCCCGCATTGAAAACCTCCTGAATGAGGTGCAGGTAGATCTCGGTCTTTCCGCTCGAAGTTACCCCGTGCAGCAAACACACCTCTTTGGTTTCGAAGGTATTTTTCACCTCTTCGTAGGCACGTTGCTGGTGTTCGTTGAGCGGATAAAGTGCTGCCACCGTATCGATTTCCCACCCGATACGCGATGCTTCCACCGCAAAGGATTCGATCACACCTCGCTTGATCACTCCGTCGAGCACGGCGGTAGAGAACCCGGTCGACTGTAGAAATTCTTTTTTAGGAATGTCGCGCGTGAGGTATCCTCCCCGTTCTTGCAACTGATCGAGAAAGGCAACGAGTAGTTCTTGTTGTTTGCGTGCGCGCTTGATCTCTTCGACTACGGCGCTCAAGGCTTCTTCGCTTCTGAATGCCGGCGCAATGCGCAGGTAGGTTTCGGTTTTAGCTTTGAAACCGGATTTTATTTCCTCGTGCAGATAGACCGCCTCCATGTCGATGAGTCGGTTGAGTACCGGAATCAGATTCTTTACACCCGTGGCTTTCTCAAGCTCTTGTACCGTAAGTTTGGCATTGACAGAGAGCAGATCGAGCACCGCTTGCTCCGAATTACGAAGTTGCGACGATGCTTCAAAATCGGCATTGATCGAGACACTCGTTTCGCTTTCGAGCTTTAATCCCGAAGGCAAAGCGGCTTTGTAGACATCGCCGAGTTTGCACAAGTAGTAATTGGCAATCCATTGCCAGAACCCAAGCTGCAACGGTGTCACAATGGGCTCTTCGTCGAGCAGCGAGAAGATTTCCTTCATCTCGAAACCGTCGGTCGGTGCATTGTCATGCAGGTTTAATACAATTCCGGTGTAGAATCTTTTTTTCCCGAAAGGAACAATAACCCGATAACCCTGCCCGATGTGTGCTTGCATGTCGGCAGGTACGCGATAGGTGTAACGGTTGTCGAGCGGAAGAGGAAGTATTATATCTGCATATTTCATAAGCGGTACCGCAATGGGATTTAAATCGTTTTCAAAAATAGCTTATAAAAGAGACCCATGCAAAATCAAAACAGATTCTTAATGAGAAGTAACAAAAAAAGGCCGGATTCTTTTGGAATCCGACCTTTACTTTATTCGTTATTGCTTAGAAATAATATCCTGCGGTTACAGACCAAACACGGTTTTTACCTTTCGAGATTAAGTCTTGTGCTTTGAATGCTTCAAAGTTGTTGGTAAGACCTAAGCCGTAGTTGGCACTCACCTGAAGGTGTTTAAACACTTCTACCCCGAAGCCAAAGTTTAAACCTGCTCCGAATGATTTGGATTTCACGTCGCTAATCACATCACTTGTAACATCCAACAGCTTGTCTCCAGCTACTCTAAAGCTTACATACGGACCAGCTTGTAAGAATACTTTTACAATAGGTAATCCGATTTTCCATTTCAAATACAATGGAACATCCAAATAGTCTGTCTTCATCGTAAGATCGTCTACCTTTACCCCTTTTTGAGAATAAAGTACAGACAAGTCTAGATTTAACCCTGTCAATGGAATACCCATTTCCAAAGATGGCCCTACATGAAACCCGGTTACATTACCTTTGTCAAGAGCGCTCAAGCTCAACGATGCGTCTGCGATGTTTACCCCTGCTTTAACCCCAAAGCGCAATTGAGCACTAGCCGGTAAAGCTAAAACCAACATCACAAGAATAACAACCAGTGAATGAATTTTTCTCATAAACTTCTGTTTTATAGTTAACATTACAAGTCTTGAAAGTCTTCTTTATTAGAAAGAAACGTATTAAGTACGACTTGATTTTACTTCCGCAAAAATACAAACTTATTTGAATTTTCATAATTACTACTATCTATCTTAACCTCTACTTGCTTTCGAGAGCATCTATTTATACACTCCAGAACAAAAAAGCGTGATTATATCGGAAAGAAAATGTAGTAAAAACACATTTCAAATACATATATAATTATTTAGCTATCTGCTTATTACAAAAAACAAAGGCATTTGTTTAGAAAACATACATTTTTGGAAACAATATTTTAAGTTGTGATGTTTTATTTATATAAAAGAAACAACCTTGAATCCATAGATATCTTTTATTAACAATAAACACAGTCAAGCTTTATGAGAAAACTACACAATCTAAAGCCTAAACCTTCTCCCTACTGTGTAAGGAGTATGATCTTACCTCTATTACTATTTCTATTACCTATCTTACAATCGACCGCTTACGCGAGTAACCAACAAAAAGGAAATATCAAGATTTCCGGCGTCGTAATGGACGAAATGAAATCTCCGCTACTCGGCGTGAACATCTCGATTGCCGGTACAACGACCGGAACGATGACTGATATCGACGGAAAGTTTTCATTGGAAGTTCCTTCCGATAAGTCGGTATTGCATATTACGTATGTCGGCTTCGTTACCCAAGACATCACCGTAGGAAAAGAACGAAAATTCGACATCGTGATGGTAGAAGACACGAAGAAACTTGAAGAAGTAGTTATTGTGGGTTACGGCACACAAAAGAAGACTTCCGTTACAGGATCGGTGGCTACGGTTACGGGTGAAACGCTGAAAGGATCGCCGGTTACCAACCTTTCCAACTCGATGCTGGGGCGTCTTCCCGGCGTAATTGGATTTACCCGTTCGGGCGAACCGGGATATGACGGAACTGTTATCCGCGTTCGTGGAGCAAATACATTGGGCGACAACAACCCGCTGATTGTAATTGACGGCATTCCTGACAGAGCAGGCGGATTTGACCGACTCAATCCCAACGAAATCGAAAGTGTTTCGGTTCTTAAAGATGCTTCTGCCGCCATCTATGGTTCACGTGCAGCCAATGGTGTTATCTTAATTACGACCAAACGAGGTAAAGAGGGCAAACCACAAATCACCTATACCGGTAATATGGGGCTTGCGCAACCTACTCGCTTACCAGAGATGTGTGATGCTGTTGAATATGCTACTTTAATTAATGAGATTAAGTATTACCGTGGAGAATCTCCGGCGTATACCGATGAAGACTTGCAGATGTTTGGAGATGGAAGTGATCCTTGGGGACATCCCAATACGGATTGGTACGACGTCGGCATAAAGAAAAATGCGCTCGTTTACCGTCATGATATCAATATCACCGGTGGTAACGAACAATACAAGTTTTATGTAAACCTCGCGGCCAACGGGCAAGATGGCTTTTACAAGAATAGTGCGACCCGATACGACCAGTACAGTATTCGTGCCAACATTGATGCAAAAATCAACAAGTACATTAGCTTGACTTACGGAACCCTTGGACGTTTCGAGTATCGCCAGTTTCCCAACAAAAGTGCAGGCTCGATCTTCTCAGCGCTTCGCCGAAGCAAACCGACGCTTCCTGCATTTTGGCCTACCGGCGAACCTGGTCCCGATATTGAATACGGAGACAACCCTGCCGTGACAGGCACAGATGCTACGGGATACGACCGCGATAAACGCTATTACGTACAAAATAACCTTCAATTAAATGCCTCTATTCCGGGAGTTGAAGGTCTCAAACTTGTTGCCAATGCTGCTTACGACAAATATTTCCGATTCCGAAAAGCTTTTCGTAAGCCATGGATACTCTACTCATGGGACGGAGGCGACGACCACGTGCTGACTCCTTCGCTTCGCGGTTATTCGGCACCGGAGTTGTTCCAAGAAAATCACGACGAAACCAATTGGTTGCTTAGTGGTATCTTGATGTATGACCGCACCTTTGGAGCGCACACCGTGGGTGCTACCGTAGGTATCGAGGGCGAGAAAAAAGGAAACGATAACTTAAATGCTTTCAGAAAGTACTTTATATCGGATGTAGTGGACCAAATGTTTGCCGGAGGCGATAAAGACAAAAACAACGGTGGTAGTGCTTGGGAGGAAGCCCGCCTCAACTATTTCGGTCGCTTTTCGTACAACTATCTTGAGCGTTACCTGGTAGAGTTTGTTTGGAGATACGACGGCTCGTTCCGCTTCCCTAAAGGGAAACGCTACGGATTCTTCCCCGGGTTCTCGGCTGCATGGCGCGGCTCTGAAGAAACTTTCTGGAAAGAAAACATCCGCTTCATCGATTACTTTAAGTTGAGAGGTTCGATCTCTCAAACCGGTAACGACCGCATTGCCAACTATCAGTTCTTGAATACGTATGGATTTGGCGACAACTTTGTATTCGGAAGCGACGAGTATAAAACACTTTATCCGATACGCGTTCCCAATCCGAATATTACTTGGGAGAAGGGTACTACCTATAATGTGGGTCTCGACTTTAAATTCTTAGACAACAGACTAAGTTGGGAGTCGGACGCTTTCTACCACAAACGCACTCAAATGCTTATCAAACGAAACGCGTCTATCCCCGAGACTTCGGGAATGGAGTTGCCGGAAGAAAACATTGGCGAAATGTGTAACCGCGGTTTTGAATCGATGATTTCATACACCGATAGAGCCGGTGATTTCTATTACGACCTTTCATTCAATATGACTTACGCGAAGAATAAAATTCTCTTCTGGGACGAAACACCGGGAGCTCCTTCGTATCAACAATCAACCGGCCGCCCTATCTGGACAAGTCTTTACTATGTTGCCGACGGAGTATTTAATGATCAGGCCGAAGTGGATAGTTATCCGCACTGGAATGGTGCACGTCCGGGTGATATCAAGTTTGTAGACGTAAATGGCGACGGTAAGATCGATGCCGAAGACCGCGTGCGAAGAGACAAAAACTACGAGCCTCGCTTTGTAGGTGGCTTTACTGCCAATCTTCGTTGGAAACAATGGGATATGTCTCTTTTCTTTCAAGGTGCTACCGGAGCGGAAGTGTATGTACAAACTTGGTCGGGCGAGGTTGGAAACTTCCTCAAAGAGTTTTACGATCAACGCTGGACAGAGGAAAATCCGAACGTAGAGCATCCACGTGTATACAATCGTGAGCAAGAGTATTGGGTTACCGAGCGAAATACATATTTCCTTCGCCCGATGGACTATTTCCGTTTAAAGAATATGGAAGTTGGTTATACGTTCCCTACATCTTGGATGTCTAAAGCAGGTATTTCACACCTTCGCTTATACGTGAATGCCAACAATCTTTTCACGATAGATAAACTGAAAGTTTTTGATCCTGAAGCAGACAGTAAAGATGCAGTCGTTTACCCGCAATCAAGAATCTTCAACTTTGGAGCAACAATAACCTTCTAATTCAATCATACTATGAGAAATATTAAAACATATCTATATAGTGCTTTATGTATGCTAGCATTGTCGGGCTGTTCTGACTTTCTAGAGACAAAGCCGCTCGACCAGTTTTCGGATGCAGATGTATGGACCGACCCGGCATTGGCGCAATCATATCTCAATCAAATCTATTCATACATGGGACATGGTACCAACGAGACCATGCTCTCTTCGGCCTGTGATGAGTCGCAGTTCATTCATGGTTACGGCTTGCAAAATGTGGTTGCCTCAGATCCTACACAAAGTGCAATCTACTGGTACGATAATGGTGCTTGTCCGTTTAAGTGGAGAGACAAATACAAAGGTCTTCGCTATGTGAATCAATTCATTTCTCAAATAGACAACGTTCCCGAAAAGTTGGGGTTTGATAACAAGGTAATGAAGGGCGAAGCGCTATTTCTTCGTGCCTACATGTATTCGCAATTGGTACGCGGATATGGTGGCGTTCCGATTGTAGAGCAGGTATATGAGCTCGACCAAGTAGAGGAAATGAAGATCCCTCGAAACTCACTCAAGGAGTGTTTGGACTTTATTACGACCGACTTGGATATGGCGGCCGAACTTCTACCTCTTTCTCATAATGATAAAAACCTGGGTAGAATTACAAAAGGGGCTGCTCTTGCTCTCAAAGCGCGCATGTACTTGCATTTGGCAAGTCCACTGTTTTACAATCAATCCTATCCTGCCGATCTGCAACCGCTATTGACTTACGAAGGTGATCAAGCCGATTTGTACAACAAAGCTAAAGCAGCCGCACAAGCCGTATTTGACCTTGGCATATATAGCCTGATTGATTGCACACAAGGCACCACAACAAACTGGGAGATTGGTAAGAACTTTCAAAAGATTATTACCGACAAAAATAACTCGGAGAAGATTCTGACCCGTCAGTTCCTTGCCAACTTATGGACCAATAACGCTGTAATTCAAAACGGACCCAACGGTTATCACAACTGGGGTGGCAACACGCCAATCCAAGACTTAGTAATGGATTTTGAATATGCAGACGGAACATTGACCCAAGGACTGAGAGAAGTAGGTAGCAACACCACAATCAATCCATATCTAAATAGAGAACCGCGCTTTTACGGCACTATTGGTTACGATGGCAGCAAATGGGGACGCGATCGTCCGGCCGATGTGAAAAACATTGACCCATACAATGAGTTGCAATGCGGCACCTATGAAGTCACCGAAAATGGTAGTAAACGTAATTTCTTCGGAGTAGATACACGCAAAGGTCCGATCGAAGACTGGAACGGCGGATATACCGGATATTATATGCGTAAGATTATAGATGAAGCAGTAGATGGCCAGAACTTTGCACAAGAAGTGCCTTGGAATTACATTCGTCTTGCTGAGGTATATCTGATTTATGCGGAAGCTTGTATCGAACTCAACCAGCTCGACGAGGCTGCCTCTAAGTTAAACGAACTTCGTGCACGCATAGGAATGCCCGACGTGAAAACAACACTTAACTCTCGAGGTAATGCTTACACACAAGAAAGCATGCGCTCCTTCCTTCGCCACGAACGAAGAGTGGAATTGGCTTTCGAGGAAAGTAGATATTATGACATACGTCGTTGGATGATCGCTCCTACTGTGATGAATCAGAAACTTACCGGTATTAGTGTTTTTGGACAACTAAAACCGGAAGCAGACGGCTCTCTTCCTTACCGCTATGATGAAACGAAATATAATTATACATGGACAGTTGCCGACTTTACCTCTCGTGAAAACCGCAATTGGAAAGATAAAATGTATTTCGCACCTATTACCCGAGACGAGTTGAAACGTAACGATAAATTGATAAACAATCCGGGTTATGAATAAAAGTACGGATCAATAAATAAAAACAAAACACCCGAAAGATGTAACTTCCGGGTGTTTTGTTTTATAGCAATTACTCATTTAAATATGTTTGTGCCCGATCCAAGAAGTTTGCGATGTGTATTCCATCCACCAAACCATGGTGCACATTGATTTGTATCGGCATCCTCTTCTTTTCACCTTCTGCATGCACTTTCCCAACAGATATTTTCGGGATCGAATCATTCGTCTTGTAATTTCGCGCATGCGTGAGACCTGTAAAATCAATCCATGGAAGTGATGAAAAATGAATCGTATCAATTCGCTCCGAATCTTCGTTGAGTCGCAATCCTGTAGAGTTTTGCGCCGCTTCCATTTCTTGCTTATTAATCGCAACAAAGCGAGACAAATCTGGATCAAACTTCAAAAATGCAAAAGCAAAGGTATTGTCTGCACGTCCGATTGTAGGTGAAACATGAATCGTTTCATAGTCGTACACACTACCTGCCTCTATACGATATCGAAATTCGGGAGTATCGTTTACCGCACGCATTATCTTGTGTAGCGAATAAAGAAAAAACGAAGTTCCCGACATTCTTGCTTCCTGCATTGCTTTTGAACAATCCAATTGTGCTACTAGTCCGTAAAACGGTTCATCAAAGGCACTAAAGAAATCGAAGTGCTCTTTGCGATTCCATGATTCAAAGTCTATTTCTCGTTTCATTTGCTCTATTTTATTCTTTATCTATTCATTCTTACTTCTTGCCCCCAATAACCTGGACTCTCTTTCTTTTAATCAAACATAAAACAAGGCTACCCTGTTGCATTTATATCCAAAAAGGAGGCAAAACGGGCCTTTCTTGTTAACAAAAATAAAATTACATGATAAAACTAACAATTTAGAGAACAAGAAGCCTCTCTATATGTTATATAAGTGATATTATTCTTTAATGATTTTACATTATTGAGAAAACCACACACGATTTTAAACCACTTTTCTTGGAAAAACCACACAATTAAGGAGAGACCACCTCGAAGAATATTTGAGATGGTCTTTTTCCTTGTATAAAAACCAATATAACAGGGTTCTATATTCATTTCAAACAAGATTTAAAACCTTTTGAGGTGAATAATGAAATGACCACATTACCACTTCTACAGAAAAAACCGTTCATTCTTTCGGAATTTTACTTCTGAAATGAATGAACGGTTTTATTATTTAAACAACAGAGAAAACAAACGATCTTACATATGTAAGTAAACTAAATCAGAACAACGAACGACCTTTGAATATATTAGATTGATCAAGTGGCCATACTGTTCCTGAAAATGAAATGCGATTGCTATTGAAATTCGGATTTACAGTAGCTTGAGCACTAGCAGTTCCATAAGGAATGTAAATTTCTACCTGAGCAGAAATCGCTGTACCAATCACATTCATTGAAAAGCGAACATTCCCTTTCTTATCCGTTTTCATTTTGATATTCGAAGCACTTCCATCAACGGTTACTCCACCCAATCCGTTTGCTCCGGAGTAAGCCGTATTAAATGCCAACTGAACACTTGCTTTGGTTCCGTCCAACATCACAAAGTTGGTAGACGGAGTTACATATTCTACATGTCCACGCTTAAAGTAAACACGATCTGTTTCTAGCACAAAGTGTTGCTGTTGCAAGGCTTCGATTGCCTGTTCGTACATAGCCATATCTTCTGCCTCTTGTGCTTTTTTCTCAGCTTCTTTTTGCATCTGGCGTTGTTCTTTAGACATTCCGTCTGTAGCTTTATATGATGAGCATGAAGCAAAAAGAATAACACTTAAAAGAATCAATACCTGTTTCATAATCTCTTATTTTATTCGTTTCTAATTTAACAAAGTGCCCCATCAAAAGTTGGTCACCTTACCTCTTATTTATTTAACAATGCAATGAGCATAAATATATTACGAGTCGCCTCGAATACAATACTATTTTCAGTAAATTAACATTAAAATCCACAGTACGTAACAAAACCGCGAACTCTTGCATAAACAAATATTACAACTTCTTTAATAAGAATAAGCACAGTACAAATTAGATCTGTTCGCTATATACGAAAAGAAATGAATAGCTTTGCACCTCGAAACGTTTTATATATGAGCACACAATCAATCACGAATAGGCTACAGCAAGAAAAAATAAGCAAACTTCTCCTTCACTACACCATACCGGCCATTGTAGGAACCATGGTAAATTCCTTATATAGCATTGTAGACCGGATATTTATCGGCCAAGGAGTAGGTGCACTTGCGATTTCAGGTTTGACACTCACGTTCCCTGTTCTTAATTTCATTCATGCATTTGGTATGCTCGTAGGTGTAGGTGCAGCCACACGTATTTCGATACGTTTAGGTCGTAACGAGGTAGATAAAGCAGAGCGTGTATTGGGGAATGCCTTGATGCTCTCACTTATCTTTTCGGTTCTCACCACCGTTTTATCACTTGTTTTCATCAAGCCTCTGTTATTTCAGTTTGGAGGAAGTGAAGCAACCATCCCTTTTGCTTTAGATTACCTTTACATTGTAATTCCGTCTACCATCTTTATGACGCTCAGCTTTAGCTTCAACGCCATGATGCGGGCATCGGGATATCCGCGCAAAGCCATGCTGACCATGCTCTTGGGAGCAGGAATCAACATCATCCTAGACCCTATATTTATTTTTGTATTCAAAATGGGGATTCAAGGAGCAGCTATCGCAACTGTACTCTCAATGTTGGTATGTACCGTTTGGGTGATGTCGCACTTCTATAGCAAAGAAAGCATCCTTCATTTCCAACGCAAGCACCTCAAGCTGCATAAGCAAACCGTATTCAGCATCTTAAGCATTGGAATGTCTCCCTTTGGGATGATGATCGCAGCCTCGTTTGTTACCATCGTCGTAAATCGTATGCTGAATAGTACCGGTGGAGACCTTGCCGTTGGGGCCTACGGAATTGTATCATCTTTCGAAACATTGCTTGTGATGTTGTGTATGGGTATCACGCAAGGAATGCAACCCATTATCGGGTTCAACTATGGGGCACAACAATACGACCGATTACTCGAGGTACTAAAATTAGGTATCATTGCTGCGAGTATTATTACCGGTGTTGGTTTTATCTTTAGTATGGTGATGCCACAAACCATGGTACAACTCTTTACGACAGACAATCAACTCGTAGATATTTCGGCACAAGGAATGCGCGTTTATTTTGCCATCTTCTTTGTTGTCGGGTTCCAAATCGTTGCCGCGCAATACTTTCAAAACATCGGAAAGGCATGGAAGTCGATGTTTTTATCACTCACACGCCAAGTAATCTTTTTAATTCCCGGCATGCTTATTCTACCCAACTTCTTTGGTCTCGACGGCGTATGGGCAGCCAATCCGGTAGCCTCTTTCTTCTCTGCATTATTAACAGGACTATTTTTAATGCATGAAATAAAAACACTTCGTCAAGGAGTATCACAGACTCGTGCCCAATAAGCAAGACCCTTTATAATTTTATATAATAGCAAATCCGGTTACCGAAACGATCTTCGAAGAAGGTCTTTCTGTAATCGGATTTTATTTTACCCGAGCCTCGTTACGTAAACTTATTAAACTCAAACGAATTTGTAACGATTTCAACTTTTAAACCTCAGCTCACAAATTGACACCCACAACGCTAAAAAAGCAAAACCATGAAAGATAAAACGGGAAACTAAACATACTTTTTATTTCATAGTTAGTGTTTTTACTATATTTTTGCAAATAAAAGAAATAACAACTCATTGAGATAAATGAATAAAATAGTAAGCAAAGAGTTTTTCTCTACAAATGTCGTTAAGTTGGAGGTAGAAGCACCTCTGATTGCGAAGGCTCGCAAAGCCGGCCACTTTGTCATTGTAAAAGTTGGCGAAAAAGGTGAACGTATTCCTTTAACTATTGCTGCGGCAGATACAAAAAAAGGAACCATCACTTTGGTTATTCAGCAAGTAGGCGAATCATCGAAAAAGATTTGCGCACTGAACGAAGGTGATTACATCACTGACCTTGTAGGACCTCTGGGACAAGCTACTCACGTAGAAAAAGTTGGTACAGTAGTATGTGCCGGCGGTGGTGTAGGTGTAGCCCCTCTTCTTCCTATTGTAGAAGCATTTAAGAAAGCCGGAAATCGCGTAATCACCGTATTGGCAGCTCGTAGCAAAGACTTGGTTATCCTTGAAGAACAAATGCGTGCAAATTCTGACGAAGTAATCGTGATGACAGATGACGGTTCGTACGGAAAGAAAGGACTAGTAACACAAGGTATCGAAGAAGTTATCAACCGCGAAAAAGTGGATATGTGTGTAACGATCGGTCCTGCTATTATGATGAAATTTGTTTCTGCTCTTACTCAAAAGTATAACGTACCTACGATGGCATCCCTTAATACCATCATGGTAGACGGTACAGGTATGTGCGGCGCTTGTCGTATTACTGTAGACGGAAAGACGAAGTTCGTTTGTGTAGACGGACCAGAGTTTGACGCGCACAAAGTAGACTTCGACGAAATGTTGATGCGTTTGGGCTCATACAAAGATCAAGAAACAAAAAACACAGCAAAAGCGTAACAAAAAATGACTTTACAAGATATACTAACCGAAGAGCGCAATCAGCCATGGAGAGAGGCATTGCGTAAAGGAAAGAAAAATAAAGAACGTACCGACCTTCCACGTACGCCGATGACTTCCCTTGATGCGGAATTCAGAAGCCATAACAACGAAGAGGTAAATTTAGGGTATACAGCAGACCAAGCCATGTGCGAGGCGCAACGTTGTCTTGACTGCCCTACTCCAACCTGTATGCAAGGTTGCCCGGTAGGTGTCAACATCCCTAAGTTTGTAAAAAACATTGAACGCGGCGAATTCCTTGAAGCTGCAAAAGCATTGAAAGAAACAAGCGCACTTCCTGCTGTATGCGGACGCGTTTGTCCACAAGAGAAACAATGCGAAAGCCAGTGTATCTATACACAAAAACTAAAGAAAGACGCTGTAGCAATTGGTAATCTGGAGCGTTTCGCCGCTGATTACGAACGTGAGACAGGTAACATATCTATCCCGGAATTGAAACCGGCAAACGGTATCAAGATTGCAGTAGTAGGTTCGGGTCCTGCCGGACTTTCTTGCGCAGGTGACCTTGCCAAACTTGGTTATGACGTTACGGTATTTGAGGCACTACACGAAATTGGTGGTGTATTGAAATATGGTATCCCTGAATTCCGTTTACCAAACAGCATCGTAGATGTAGAAATCGGTATTCTTGAAAAAATGGGCGTGAAGTTTATCAAGAACTGCATCATCGGCAAGACCATTACTTACCAAGATCTACACGACGAAGGCTTCAAAGGAATCTTTGTTGCCAGCGGTGCCGGTCTTCCTAACTTTATGAATATTCCGGGTGAGAATCTTGTAGGCGTAATGTCGAGTAACGAATACCTTACTCGTGTAAACTTGATGGATGCTGCGAATCCTGAATCAGACACTCCTGTATTCTTCGGCAAAAATGTAGCCGTAGTGGGTGGTGGTAACACTGCGATGGACTCGGTACGTACAGCGCGTCGCCTGGGTGCAGAGCGTGCGATGATTATTTATCGTCGTAGCGAAGAAGAAATGCCGGCACGTCTCGAAGAGGTACACCATGCGAAAGAAGAAGGTGTAGAGTTCCTTACATTGCACAATCCGATCGAATACATCGGCGATGAAAGAGGCCGCCTAAAACAAGTTCGCTTGCAGAAGATGGAACTTGGCGAACCGGATGCTTCGGGCCGTCGTCGCCCGGTTGCGGTAGAAGGTGCTATTGAAACCATCGACATCGATGTAGCGGTTGTAAGTATTGGTGTATCACCAAATCCGCTTATCCCTAGTGCTTTCGAAGGACTTCAAATTAGCAAATGGGGTACTATCATTGTAAATCAAGAAACGATGCAATCAGACCTTCCGGATGTTTATGCCGGCGGTGACATTGTACGCGGTGGTGCAACCGTAATCTTGGCAATGGGCGACGGACGTCGTGCTGCGGCAGCTATGGACGCACAGTTCTCAAAATAAAAAGACAATCGCTTGATCGAACGAACCAAAGTCTTGTTATAAGATTTTGAATCAAATCGACCTTTCAGCATTGATGATCATAGAAGGAGTATACTACCATTATTGGAGTATGCTCCTTTTTCTTTTTATATTTGTACATTATCTAAACCTATATCGTAAAAACAAATGCTAACTAAAACATTACCCTTGGCAATGTTACTCCTGTGCACATCCCTATTTGCCACAGCGAAAACAGACCCGAATCATACCGCAAGCGGCGGCTATGGTTATCTCATTTCTAAAACACCCGAAACCTCTGTCTGGTGGGCCGAAGGAGCGTACAAAGTCATGCAAGACGCACCGGTTCCGACCAAAAAGAAAGCGACAATTCGTCTCGAAAGTGCAAAGAACGAATGGGAATCTTTTATTCTTGTCGTTAATCCGGAACAACCGCTCCGCAACCTACAAATCAAGTTATCTCCCCTTTCGACCAGCGGCTCCGAGATCCCTACATCAGATATCGTTGTTAGAAAAGTAGAGTATGTAACCGTAACGCACCCTACCGACCAATACGGATTTGCCGGTAAGTGGCCCGATCCGTTGCCACTATATAAGGGAGGTGAAAACCTAAATGCCGGAATCAATCAGCCATTTTGGATATCCGTAAAGACTCCGGCAAATGCAGCCGCAGGTTTGTACAAAGCAAACCTTTCCCTTACGGCCGACGGTTATTCACAACAAATACCGGTCGAACTCAACGTATGGAACTTTACACTACCCGATACAACAACCATGCGTTCGGGCTTTGGTTTCAACCTCGACAACGTTGCCAAATACAACAACCTCACCACCGAGGCAGAAAAACAAAAGGCATTCGACTTACACATGAAGGCTTTCGCCGACTACAAAGTCTCGCCATATAGTCCGTTCGAACGCACACCTATCCACGAAACCGTTACCGGAGTAGATTGGAAAGGCGGTTTCTTCGACAGCAAAGAGAAGCATTCGGGCAAATACGCATACATGGTAGTAGACAAATCGTATACGGAGAATACCGAAGCATCGCTACGTAGTTTACAACCCGTGCAAGGCGGCAAAGCTTACAATTTACAGTGGTGGGCAAAATCGAAAGAAGCAGATCAGCCGTTTGTTATCGGCGTAGAATGCTACGACAAGAACGACTCACTCATCTGGTTCGAAAACAGATACGAAGAGTTTCGCGCCTCGAACGAATGGAAAAGCTATTCACTTCCACTCGGAAACCTTACACCGGAAACGGCCTCTATTATGATTCGTCTGTATCCGTCGAAGCGCACGGCTATTGGCGAAGGTCACGGTACCGTATGGTTCGACGACTTTGTTCTCTCCACAACCGACAAAGGAGAAGCTGCCAAAGCCTGGACACAAGGAGACAATGGTGTGGCAACTGCCGACAATTCCGCCGCAAACAATAAAGAAACAACCGAAAACCTGTTGACAAGCGGAGGCTTTGAAGTAGATGTAAACAAAATAGACATTCAACTCGACTTTACCGACTTCAACAAAGCTGCAAAGAAATATTTCGACGAATACGGCTTTAACGGACATCGCCTTCAACTCAAAGGTCTTGGCGGAGGCACGTATTTCAGCAGCGAAGGGGGTGTATTCGAAGGTTTTGCTCAAGGCACGGAAGAATACGATCGCTTGATGGAACGCTACTTAAAGCAAATAGAGGCCAACTTGGTTGCTACCGGGATGATTGGCAAAGAGTATATTTACTGGTTTGACGAGCCCAACGAGTCGAACTATCCGTTTATATATGAAACGCACAAAATGCTAAAGAAGCATGCGCCTAAACTAACTACGTTCCTTACCGAGCACATTGCAGGACAAGATATCTCGGATGTAACCGATATCTCCTGTACCATTTGGCATAAGCTCGACCATGAAAAGGCAAAGAAAATGCACGAAAAAGGGCAAGAATATTGGTCATACCTATGTTGCTGGCCCAAGTCGCCGTGGATCTCAGAGTTTATAGACCACGATGCTGTCAACTTCCGCATGTGGATCTGGGCATCGTACGTACACCATCTGAAAGGAATATTAGTGTGGGAATCGACCTACTGGAATTCTCCCGAAGCCTCGCCAATAGGCAAACTGCAAAATCCTTGGCAAGAAGCCATGTCTTGGGTTACCGGCTACGGATGGGTACAAGGCAAACAAACGGTTTGGGGCAATGGCGACGGACGCATGTTTTATCCTGAAAACAGAGATGTAAACAACGACAAACAAGTTTACAACAACGAAGCTGTTCCATCCGTTCGTCTCGAAACGCTTCGCGACGGTATCGAAGATTACGAGTATATGATGAAGTTGGAGCAACTCATTCAAGAAGCTCCTAAATCAAAAGCTTCGCAAGTAGCGAAGGCTAAAAAGCTACTTTCAATACCAAAGTCGATCTATACCGACGAACAAACTTACAATAAAGACCCGCAAGCCATTTTACAATACCGTAAAAAGCTTGCCGAAGCAATTCTCTCACTTCAAAAGTAAATAGGATTATCCTCACATACACAAGCCATCAACCTCCTTTATCACAAAGGGAATTGATGGCTTGTTCTTTTTTCTATTATGCAGCTTCGTGACAAAGAGCCGTCTTCTATTATTTGAATTTTATAATGCGAACGACAAAGTTGTCTTCCACATCCAGATTCGCGGCAAACTTAGTCGCACTTTCGTTCAACTGCTTCTTATTATACGCATTTATAATCGATTCTGCCTGAACAAGTCCGGCATATACATTCTTTGCGGTAGCTGTAGCTCCGCCCAAAGCCATCCCCGGAGACCATTTACTCATGCCAAATTCAGCATCTAAGAAGGTCGGCCTGAAGATCTCCTTCGTCTCAAAATTGTACATATATATCGGAGTCTTTCTTCCCTCTGAGTTAAAATCCAAAGACACTGCAGCTATTACAACGAAGCGATCCGTATTCAAACAAGTTTGCCACACAAGTTTCGGATCTGTATCGTGCACCGAGGGCTTACGTCTTAATATAGGTGTCAACTTTTTGTCTTGTGTCAACAATAATAATGTATCGGACGACATATCAGCGATCATAAAGTCTCTGCCATAAAACTTATTATCTTCACACCAAATAATTACAGGCCACCAGCCTTTCTCATCTTGAAGTGCCATGCGATTAGAGTACCTTACGGGAAAAAATAAGTCTAGTTTTTCAATATCACTCCCATCCTTTTTTGAGATAAGTCTGTAGGGATTCTTTTTAGTTCTATTTGCATAATTAGGTTCTATAATAATATCATCGTATACAAGTAAAGCATCGTCATTAAAGTTGAACACCTTCCGATCAACATCCAATGTATTGATCTTTAGGGTTCGCTTGTATTCTCCGGTCAGCGAATAAACTTGGATACTTCTTGAGCAGACATAAATCTCTTTATTCTTCTCATCGAGAATCGTTCCGGCACTTCCTATCCACGGGTACTCCTGCCCACTTTGTCCTTTATGGCTGAAGTGTGAAATGATTTTCCCTGCTCGGTCAAACAAAAACACATCTCCTCGCGTAAACTCATGTACTAAGATGTAATTATCCGTTACACAAGAAAGCACCGCACGATTGCTTAGCAGCACATCATCTGTTGTTTCCAAAGGGACATAAGATATATCCGCAATATCCTGCAATAAAAACTCTTTCTTCGGATACTCTTTAGAGAAGTCAACCACCGGCAGCTTATCTGTTTTTGACTCAGCTTTTACAAAAAGGCACCCCAGAGCAAGCAAAGATGCCATCAAAATACAAGTTCTTTTTTTCATAACGTTTCCTTTTTGTTTTATACGATTTATCTATCCGGCAACCAATATCTTTAATTCACATTTTCCCTCCGTAGTAACTAAGCAGCAATAGCGAAGCTAGTATTCCAATTCCTGTGTGTTTTATCATAATCGTATGGTCTTGTAGATTAATCTATAATGTTGCGATGCCTAATATACGACTAATTCGTAAATTGGTATTATTCAAGGATAAAAAATATATCAGGACTGTATTATGTCGTTTGGCATAAACTTGATTGACATTAATACTTGCATTCGTTGCTGTACCTCGTTTATAAACAGATCAATCGGAGTTTGCCTGCTCTGTCAAGCCCCGTCGGGACACTCTGCTAAAACACTGATTTACAACGCATAAAAACCTAGTTTAGTTTTTCCAAAAACCTCATTAGGTTTTCAAAAAAACCATGCATGGTTTTTAGAAGAACCATGCATGGTTCTGAAACAGACTTTATGAGGTTCAAAAATCGAGCAAATTGCGTCCTTTCAACGGCTATTTATTGTTTTCAAATTCGCGATGAAGTTATTATCTTTGAACTTCAACTCGATACCTATGAAAACGTTTTTTATTGTTGTTATACTGATCTATGCTTTGGCTAGTTGTTATTTGTTTCAGCGCGGTTGGAAACTTCTTTCGGCCCTGAAACCTTTGCGTATTGCTTACGTTCCGCTGTTTGTTATCGTCTCCGTTCTCCCTTTCATCCAATTTTTTCTTGCTAAGTTGGGGGTTGCACCCGCGCAAGGTCATATTGTATATGAAGCGGGAAATACTTGGCTGGTTGCCTTCCTTTATTTTTTGTTACAGGCTATATTGGTCGACTTCTTTTTGATCATTGGAAAACTTACAGGCATCCGCAACAACTGGATTGTTGATAACAGACGACAAGCAAAAATTAGCGCGCTGCTTATTTCTGTAATAATCACTACAGCTACAATGATTTACGGTTATATAAACTATAGCAATCCGCAAACAACACCTCTCAACATAGCTGTTAATAACTCAACCTATAAAGGAAAGAAACTACGCATTGCTGCTATCAGTGATGTGCATCTCGGTTATGGAACCGATGCAGCCCGAATGACCGGTTATGTAAATCAAATCAATGCGCTAAAGCCTGATGTTATTGTAATAGCAGGTGATATGATCGACAACTCGGTGGTTCCGCTTTATGACCAAAACATGCAAGAGGTACTTAATAAGCTTGATGCCCCCCTTGGTGTATGGGCTATTCCGGGCAATCATGAGTATATTGCCGGCATCAACGAAGCTGAAGAATTCTACAAACAAACAAAGATCAAGTTTTTACGTGATGCATCTGTCGAACTCACCGAAGGTATCTGGATAACGGGACGTGACGACCGTCACAACAAAAATCGCAAATCAATCAGCGAGTTGATCAGTCGTGTTCCCGAAGACGTAGTTAAGATTGTACTCGATCATCAGCCCTATGATCTGCAACATGCGGCAGATACAAACATAGACCTGCAAGTAAGCGGACACACACATTTAGGACAAATTTGGCCTGTTTCACTTTTAGTAAAGCAACTTTACGAACTTCCTTATGGTTATGAAGTAAGAAATAAGACACATTTCTATGTAAGTTCCGGTTTGTCTCTTTGGGGTCCCCCATTTAGAATAGGTACAAACTCTGAAGTTGCTTGTATTGACCTGAACGTAAAATAAGGCTTTTAAGTCATTTAGCACCATTCGTATGAAAGTTTTCTTACAATCCATTTTTGCCCAAATACTTTTCACTGCATATATTGCTCTACGAGGATATCAGGCATTACCTCCTCGCAAAAGTGTTCGTATTCCATTTGTAGCAGCGATAGCAGGTGAGGTTTCTCTTTATTTCTTTGGGTATCTGTTTCGAAACGAACTGCCCGACCAAATAATGACAACCATTCAATATATTTGCAATACGTGGTATATTGCTTCGATCTACATCGTGATGATGTTGGTTGCTTTTGATATGCTCCGACTCACCAATAAGCTTTTCAAGATATTTCCTCAGTGGATACATGATCATTATACACGAGTAAAACGAATTTTGTTTGCTGTAGTCTGCGCAGTTACTACCGGACTTATGATTTGGGGTTACCACAATGTAACGAATCCTGTGGTACGAAACGTGTACATTACCATACCCAAACAGGCAAAAGGGATAGACAGTCTGACCATTGCTATGGTTTCTGACATTCACTTGGGCGAGGTTGTAAACAGAAAACTATTTGAGAAACAAGTTGCTTTGATTAATTCTTTACACCCCGATATGGTGGTGATGGTGGGCGATATCATCGACTACGATATGCACTACCCTAAGAAAGAACATATGGAGGAAGTATTTCGTCAAATTGTAGCCCCTATGGGAGTGTATGCCGTAAAAGGGAATCATGAATATCGGGCAAACTATATCGACAAAGAAAAGTGGTTGAGAAGTACGGGGATTACATTGCTAACCGATTCGGTTGCCATGCCTGATAGTACTTTTTATCTTGTAGGAAGGGAAGACAGGGTAAACGTAAAACGAAAATCGCTGAATACGTTATTGACGGATGTGGACAAAACGCTTCCGGTGATTGTTCTCGACCATCAGCCCGAAGCTTGGGGTGAAATGTTGATGAATGGTATTGATCTTGGACTACACGGCCACACGCACGACGGTCAAATCTGGCCTTATAAATATGTAATCGAAGCTGTGCATAAGCATGCTTATGGTTATTATCGCGAAGGAAATACACAGTTTTACACCTCGGCAGGTATCGGAGTGGCGGGCCCACCCTATAGGATAGGCACGCGTTCCGAAGTTATTTTATTGCATATTCACTTTACTTCTTCTCTGTAGGTTGGCTTGCCTCAGCTGGCTTCGCCTTTTCTACCGGAGCCGAAAGTGTTTTCTCGTACAATGCTTGGTTTGACAAAACTTCAAGTGCTTTTTGTAGTTCATCGTCGATCTTCAACGATTGAATCATCTCTCCCTTTTGGAAGTAATAACGTTTGGCAATCTCTAATGAAATAAGCTGCTTGATTTGATCTTTGAACTTATCTAGGTCGCGATCGAGATTTGGCTGAAGCTTCTCTTCGAGTGCTTTAAACTCTGGTGAAGCGATATCCATGTAACCTTCGATTTCTGCAATATCTTTCAAGTTCTTCAGCGCTTTCTCGCTCTGACGATCATATGAGAAATTGCGACCTTTCATGAATTGTTTAAATCCTTCGTAGTCTTCGTCTGTAAACACAAACTCTTCGATCGGCGCAATTTGTTTTCGCTTGCTAGTCCAGTCGTTTACAAAGTCGAAGATTTCATTATTCATCACTAAATAATACGAAATGGTAGGTTGCTTTGGCGACTCTACTTTAAAGTCTGGGACAATACCTCCGCCATCGCGCACAGGTCTGCCTGCCGCCGTATGGAATACGGTAGTCAAGCTATCGGGAACTTTCGATACGCTTCCGTCGGGATTACGATGCGAGTAGTCGATTGCTTGTATACAACGTCCGCTCGGGATATAATACTTCGAGATTGTAACCTTAAGACTTCCGTTGTATGGCAAGTCGCGTGTGGATTGCACCAATCCTTTACCAAAGGTACGATCTCCCACAATTACCGCACGATCTAAATCTTGTAACGCTCCCGATACAATTTCGGATGCGGATGCAGATCCGTTGCTTGTCAATACAACCAATGGCATTACTGTATCCACCGGCTCTTGCGTTGTACGATATGTACGGTCCCATTGTTTTAGTTTTCCTTTGGTACTAAGCACAACCTGATCTTTGGGAACAAACATGTTTAGTATCTGGATTGCTTCTTCTAATGAACCACCGCCGTTGCCACGCAAATCTAGTATAAGCGAGCTTACTTTCTTGTTGTTTTTCAAATCCAACAAGGCTTTGCGTACTTCGTTACTACACTTATCGGTAAAGCCTGACAAATAGATATAACCTACGCTATCATTATTGAACGTACCATAGTAAGTTACCGGATTAATCTCGATAAGTTTACGCATGATCTCTACTTCGCGCGGTTTCTTTTCGCCGTAAGGTAAGTATTTGATCTTTACTTTGGTATTGGGCTGACCTTTGAGCTTTGCGCTCACTTGGTCGACAGTTGTATTTGAAACGTCTTCACCGTTGATCGTAAGCAGTACGTCTCCGGCTTTGAGTCCGGCTAATGCTGCCGGCATCCCTTCATACGGCTCGTTGATCATAACCTTACCGTCTTTTGCCGTAATGATAGCACCCACACCTGCATATTCTCCGGTAGTCATCAGTTTAAACTGCTCCATCTCTTCCTCCGGAATATACTCGGTATAAGGATCAAGTCCCTTTAGCATGCCATCGATACCACGCTTTACCGTTGCGTTTACATCGATCGAATCGACATAAAACATCTCGGCTTCTTTTACAATCGAATTGAAGATTTCAAGATTCTTACTGACATCGAATTGATTCACCTCCTGTGCTTTGACAGTAGTGAACATCGACAAAAAAGTAAATGCCGCAACGTAGGCAATAGTTCCTTTTCGTATATTCATAATGATGTGTTCAACTTAGGTTATATGCAATAAATGTATAGATTTATCTACCTGTTAACCTAATATCTCGTTAACTTTTAACTTTATTTGTTCCCACTCAGACTCCGGAATCTCAGGCCCTACTTGAGCGATTACAGTTCCACCTAGTAGTGATCCCAACTCTCCACAAGCTTTCATTTCGGCTTGTTGCGTAAGTCCGTAAAGGAAACCTGCCGCAAAGCAATCGCCCGCACCGGTGGTATCGATTGGAGCACCTCCGTAAGCTTCTACATGCGTTACTTCTCCGTTTTGCGAAATATAGGCACCTTTTGCTCCTACCTTCACCACGGCGATATCTACCATTTGCGCGATTTCGTGCAGTGCTTCTACCGGAGCTTTTCCTGTAAAGGCTGCCGCTTCTTCTTCATTGGCAAACAAAATATCTACGTATTCCGGGATTACTTCAAGTAGTGTAGCTTTGTTGTCTTCTACTACATTGAAACTTGCCAAGTCGAGGGCTACTTTCAAGCCCAAACGCTTTGCGTCTTTCAAGACGCCACGAAACAACTCATCGTTGATAATTAAGTAGCCTTCGATATATACGGTATCGTATTGAGAAAGGATGTCTTCTGTGATATCTTGGTATACCAACTCGGCAGCCGGACCTAGATAGGTTCCCATCGTACGTTCGCCATCGGTACTGATCAATACGGTTGAGATACCACTGTCGGTATCTTTACGTAACAAGTGAGATACGGCTCCTTTTTTAATTAATTGCTCTTCATAAAAGTCGCCATACGTATCGGTTCCGATCTTTCCGAGGTAACCAACAGGCGCGCCAAGTGTAGCCATCGCACGAATTGTATTGGCCGAAGAGCCCCCCGGAATCATTGAAATCGGAAGGTTTTCTACCTTCGAACGGATCTCGAGCATCTTTTCTCGGTCTATCAACACCATTGCGTTCTTTAAAAGCCCAACCTCGCCCAAAAGCTCATCTCCTGATAATCTGACTAATACATCCAATAGAGGATTTCCTAAACCAATTGTCTTCATTTTTTTTGAAAATTTTCCTGCAAATATATTGCATATTCCAGAAACATGCACTACCTTTGCAGTGCAAAATAAGAAAAGCAAACACTCTTCAGTAGCTCAGTTGGTTAGAGCATCTGACTGTTAATCAGAGGGTCGCTGGTTCGAGCCCAGCCTGAAGAGCTTCTTTTACTTATTAAAGCGAAACACTCTTCAGTAGCTCAGTTGGTTAGAGCATCTGACTGTTAATCAGAGGGTCGCTGGTTCGAGCCCAGCCTGAAGAGCAATATCGAAAACAAATAACACAAATTCTTTAGTAGCTCAGTTGGTTAGAGCATCTGACTGTTAATCAGAGGGTCGCTGGTTCGAGTCCAGCCTGAAGAGCATTTAAAAGAGATCTTATGATCTCTTTTTTTGTTTATATACCTTTCGTTTTGCATCTCCGTTTGCAAAACTTTTTCAGTTATCCCACCCCTATTCACTATTCTTTACTCAATACGAACATTCTACATCGATGTAAATGTATTATCTTTGCATAGAAACAGATTATTACAAAGCATTATAAACTTCCAAACAGTGGGAAAGAATAAGTTACAGAAATTTGATGACATGTCGGGATACCCGCACGTATTCCAATATCCTTTTGCCGTATTGAAAGAAAAAGGTTTCGACTTGAAAGGTCACTGGAATGAGCGTTTTTTCAAAAACGACAATCCGATCGTCCTTGAACTTGGATGTGGAAAAGGAGAGTATACCGTAGGACTGGGAAAAATGTTTCCTGACAAAAACTTTATCGGTATCGATATCAAAGGTGCTCGTATGTGGTCGGGGGCTAAAGAATCGCTCGATAGCGGAATGACGAATGTTGCTTTTCTACGTACACACATCGAACTTATCGCAAATTTCTTTGCGCCGGGTGAGGTTTCTGAAATCTGGATTACTTTCCCTGATCCGCAGATGAAGAAGACAACAAAACGTCTTACTTCTACTCGTTTCATGAAGTTGTACCGCGAATTGCTTTCGAAAGACGGTATCATTCACCTAAAGAGTGACAGCGGATTTATGTTTACTTATACGTGCGAAATGGTGAAGGCGAATAAGTATCCGGTGCTTGTACAAACCGACGACTTGTATCACTCGGGACTTGCCAACGATATCCTTTCGATCCGTACTTATTACGAACAACAATGGCTCGACCGCGGAATCAATATCAAATACATCAAGTTTGTATGTGAAGAGCGCGACGAACTAATAGAACCGGATATTGAAATCGAATACGACGAATACCGAAGCTTCAACAGAAGCAGAAGAAGTCAGCTCGCATCGCAAAAACCCAAGAAAGACGAACAATAATACAATTATAAACTATGCAGTAATCTGACTTCGGGTTACTGCATTTTGTTTTCATATAAAATCTAAATAATATGGCTCTCTATCCTAATTTAATATTGGAAGCTCTTGCAAAGGTACGCTATCCGGGCACCGGCCAAGATCTTGTCTCTTCCGGAATGGTAGAGGATGATATGCGTATAGACGGAAACAAAGTTACGTTTTCTCTTATTTTCGAGAAACCAAACGATCCGTTTATTAAATCAGTGGTTAAGGCTGCCGAAACAGCTATTTTAAAATATGCCGGCGAAGACATCGAAATCAAAGGTAATATCAACGTGAAGGCAAAACAAGCTCCACGTCCCGAGCCGGACAAACTGTTGCCTCAGGTAAAAAACATCATCGCGGTTTCTTCCGGCAAAGGTGGTGTAGGAAAGAGTACAGTTGCAGCTAATCTTGCAGTAGCTCTTGCCAAACTCGGCTATAAGGTCGGCCTGCTTGATGCAGATATCTTTGGCCCATCGATGCCTAAAATGTTTAACTTAGAAGATGCTCGCCCATACCTTGAAAACGTAAACGGCCGCGATTTGATTATTCCTGCCGAAAACTACGGTGTAAAGGTTTTGTCGATCGGCTTCTTTGTAAACAAAGAAGATGCGGTACTTTGGAGAGGAAGCATGGCTTGCAATGCCTTGAAGCAGCTTATCGCCGATGCCAACTGGGGTGATCTGGACTTCTTCCTGATTGACCTTCCTCCGGGCACAAGTGACATCCACCTTACGCTTGTACAAACACTGGCCATTACCGGTGCGGTGGTAGTTAGTACCCCTCAAGACGTAGCTCTTGCCGATGCCCGCAAAGGGATCAGCATGTTTATGGGTGAGAAAGTAAACGTTCCTGTTTTGGGATTGGTTGAAAACATGGCTTGGTTTACTCCGGCCGAACTTCCGGAAAACAAATATTACATCTTCGGAAAAGAAGGCTGCAAACGTCTTGCCGAAGAACTACAAGTGCCGCTTCTAGGTCAAATTCCGATCGTGCAAAGTATTTGCGAGGGTGGCGACAACGGAGCACCTGTTGCATTAAACGATGAAACGATTACCGGATCTGCATTCCGTAATCTTGCCGAAGAAGTAGTACATCAGCTTGAAGTACGCAACGCCACACAAGCTCCTACACAACGTGTAGTGGTTACCTCGGGCAAGAAACATTAATCCGCCTTGCCCCTTTTGCTAAATACTAGCAGATGCATATTATATATAATGAACGATAAGATCAGTTATACAAACCGATCCTTTCTATAAAACAAAAACCTCTTTGCTTTATTCGGCACCGCCCGAAATTGCAAAGAGGTTTTTAATTTGTGTAAGTCGAAACCATAGAAAACAATTCGACCCGTTTTTGTTTAGTTAGATAGATTGGCTTCATTGATGTGAATATTTGTAGTACTTGGAATTTTCTTTTATCAAATCTATCTGCCTCAAAAATAAAACACTTAGAGCAAAATTGCCAATCACAATTTGTTATGCCTAATAACTAAAAGTTATTTAAAATAAGAAAAGGTATCTTTTCGTTTACATAATCAGCATTCGAAAAGATACCTTCTAATCTATAAGGAATCCACAAATATGGATGGCTTAATACCAGTCTAAGTTGTCGCGATAATTGTTGCTCTTGTTATACTTCAAGTCTTTTAGCATTGAAGAGCTTACTGCGATTGAGAAGTTGTACGATTTGTATGGTCCTACCGGGATGAAGTTCATCGACATATTCCAGCAGTGCATGTTACGCGTGATACCACAAGTCATATAGGTAATCTTCCCTAAATCGAAGTCGTAACTTGATGAGAAGTTAAACGACCAGTTCTTTGTTGGAGAAATATTCCCTGAGAATGTCAAACCTTGTGTCAGCTTTCTATTGTATTCAAGCTTTTGCGAATCGAACGTTCCATAACCATATGCCAACGTATAGCTCAATGACAAACTCCATGGAATCTTATTGACATAATATCCGTCGGAGTCATATTCGCCCTCGTCTTTCTTCTCTTTATTGCGACGAGAAGGGTTTGTTGTTCCGGTAAGTTCACCATCAACAGCTTCTTGATCTGTTGTGTTTTCACCGCCTTCCGGCACATCAGATCCGTTATCCTTATCTCCTTTCGAGAACCACTTCTTAAAGGTATCTTGATTGAAGGTATAAGAGAATGAAGTATTCGCTGATTGCAAACGACCAATACCTTTACCTGCTTTCCAACGCGGCACGTTTACACGAATCGGATTTCCATTGCGATCGGCCTGATAAGTATACACATCAAACATCCCGTTCACATTAAGCGTCAAATCTTTTGTAAGCTTCAAACGCATCGTGGCAGCAATGTTACTCCAGTTCATCGAGTCGGCCGCAAAATTATAAGCAGAGCTCAAACCTAGATTATCTATGATACTAATCTTCTTAATCCCTGTAGAGTCGCTATCTGATTTCACCTTCATCTCTACATTGTTCGATACATCGAACGAAACCATACTTGTCTTCCCTCTTCCGGGAACGCCGAATATCTGATTCTGATAAGGTGAATAGTAATCGATCTTTTCATTACCGTATGCATCAATATAACGCATCTCTTTGTAATAACCGTAACGCTTTGCTCCGAAGTCGGGCGAGTTGCTATAACTTACCGAAGGGGTAAATACGTGACGAATCATTTGCACCTTATCTCCTAAGAAAGGAAGTGGCTTGTAAAAACCATAAAGTTTTGTTGAAGCACTCACCGATCCACTGTAGTTATACACACGATTAAATCCGAAAACGGTATCTTTCACAACAGTATTTGTTGCTAGATCGTACGACTGATCGACCTTACTGGTATACCAACGCTCTGTATAATTAAACGATGGTGTTACATTGATATAATTAAACAGGTTGAATGTTGCCTGAATAGGGATATCGTGCTTGAAAGCATTTTTCCAGTCTTTTATAAAATTAGACTTGAATAAAAGATTCTCTTTCGTCTCAATCGAGTTACGAAAATACATCGAGTAACTCATCGAAATCTTCTCATACCAACGCTGATCGCCCATTGCCTTTTTACGTTTGAATGGGTAAACACGACTCATTGTGACGTTAAGATCGGGAAGCGTAACCGAAACGGTCGAATCGCGCGATCGCTGATTAATGGTCGTATTCGCTGTTAAACTCCAAGGAGAGTTTGGGAAGCGACGCGTATAGTTGATTGAGGAACTTTTTGTATTCTGAGTAGCCATGTTCGGATTGTACATTCCATTAAGCGACTGTCTGTCGTAGCTACTGGTAGAAAAGTTTACACTTGCCGAAAGGGTACTAAACGGATTCGCTTTTGGGTCCTGACTGTGATTCCAAGTAATCTTAAAGTCTTTACTTTTCGAATAATCGGGCAATCCCTTGTCTCCTAATTTGGTTACCAAGTAAGCCAAGTTGAAACCACCCGAATACTTGTAACGCTTGCGATAATTAGAACGAGCTTGAAGTCCCCAAGATCCTTTTGTATAAATCTCACCGGTCAAAGCCAAATCAATGTAATCACTCAACGCAAAATAATATCCACCGTCGCGCAAGTAGAAACCACGCGCGTTTTCATCACCGAAAGTCGGCATGATAATACCGGAAGAATACGTTTGAGAGAAAGGGAAGAAACCGAAAGGAACTGCAATAGGCAGTGGTACGTCTTCCATTACAAGATAAGCAGGGCCGGTTACCACATTCTTTTGTGGTCTTACTTTTGCTTTGGTCAATTGAAAATAAAAGTGAGGATGGTCGTGATTATCACACGTTGTATATTTTCCCCCTTTCATGAAGATGTCATTATTCTCCATCTTTTTCGACTCACCCGCAACGACAAAACCTTCACCCTGTTGGGTAATCAACTCTGTAATATAACCTTTCTTTGTCTTAAAGTTATATTTCATTGTTTTAGCTTCGTATTGTTCGCCTCCGTCTTTAAAGAGTGGAAAACCAAATTCAGCACCGATTGAATCAAGTCCATATTTGGCAAAAACCAAACTACTATCAAGATTCATATTAATCTCTTCCGATTCGAGCTCAATTTGTTCGTATTTTACTTTTCCATCACCGAATAGATAAGCCCAGTTTCCATTAGTCATCACAATAGAGTCGGCTGCTTGATAGTCAACAATTGCATCGAGCGCATTGGCCGACTTCTTTATCGTATCTTGCGACAAAGAATCTACGGCCGGAGCGATGAGTGTATCTTTTCCAACGTTAAGGGTATCCAAACGGTTTGTTATTGTATCCGGAACGGCTGCATACAAAGGATTCGGACGGTTCGATGCAGGTAATAGTTCTCCCTGCGCCTTCACCCCGAAAGCCCACGACAAGCCAATCATTGCAATTACAATAACCGCCGGCAAGTTATGTTTTGTTATCATCCGTGAATTCTTTGCCATTTTTAATATACGCAAAGGTATATATTTTAACCAATAATCAGGGACTTATTCCCCTAAAAAGAGTTTACGCCAAGCCGCGAAGCGTGCTGCGGTTTCTTCTCCATGACGCAATAAACTCTTCTCTATTTGATCCGGAGTCTTCTCTTGCCCTAGCTTTGTTTTAGAGTAAAACTTGTCGGCAAAACAGATCAATTGCTCTTCGAGCGAAAGTGGCATCATATCCCGATGCGGGATCGGAAGCTTCGAATCGATGATGTGCTGAAGAGACAATCCCGTTCCGGTATGACGTTCGCAAACCAACGCATGCTTTGTTAATCCCTCTTTTATTAATAAGTCATGACCTAAGTAACCATGACAAATATATGGACACTCACCATGACAATCGAGATCGGGCGCATTCGTATAAATGATACCAATATCATGCAGCATGGCCGCTTCCTCAATAAATTGTAGATCTAGATTCATTTCAGGATGCATGGATGCAATCTGTAAAGCTTTCGTTGCCACATCCTTGCTATGCGCTACTAATATTTTATATACATCCCGATCTACAGGATAGTACTTCTCTATTATTTCGACAGGATTCATTCGTTTTATAAATTGTTTTCAGCAAAAATACAATTGTTTGTCAAAGGAGCACGCTATTTCGCTAGATAGCTTTTGTCTTAAGACACTAAAAAAAGAAGGATTACCTCTTTTACTCCTCACTGGAAGGATATAAAAGAAGCAATCCTAGCTTATACACCGTTTAAACTTAACTAATAAGAAAATTGAATTACCAAATTGATTTGGAATGAAAAACTTCTAATGAGTTGAACTTTTGTACGCAATTTACATACATTTGCTGGTGAAACATTTCAAGAATCAATCTATGTCTAACAGAATTCGATCATTTATACTTATTCTTTGCTGCATTTGCACATCTGTAATACAGATTGCTGCAAAAGAGACCGGCAAAACAGTAACCGTAGGAGCGGAACGCTTTGACATTTTATTGCCTTTGCTACAAAACAAGCGCGTTGCACTGCTCGTAAACCAAACATCTACAGTTGGTAAAAACCAAACTCACTTGCTCGACGCTTTGCTCGCAAAAGGAGTTGACGTAGTTTGCGTATTTGCTCCCGAGCATGGATTCAGAGGAAATGCCGATGCGGGCGAACTTGTAAAGAACGGAAAAGACAGTAAAACCGGCGTAGATATCGTTTCTATCTATGGCAAGAATAAAAAACCAAGTGCAGAAACCATGCACAAAATAGATGCAGTCGTATTCGACATACAAGATGTGGGTACCCGATTCTATACCTACATCAGCAGTATGCATTATGTGATGGAAGCTTGTGCCGAAAACAACAAAGACTTTATTGTGCTAGACAGGCCTAATCCTTGCGACTATGTTGACGGTCCCATCTTAGAACCTGCCTACAAATCTTTTGTCGGAATGCATCCGATACCGGTACTGCACGGTCTTACAGTAGGAGAACTGGCTCAAATGATCAATGGAGAAAAGTGGTTGAAGTCGCAACCTGCAACTTGCAAACTCACCGTCGTTCCGATGCTGGATTGGGAACACGGACAAGCCTATTCGCTGCCCATCAAACCGTCGCCCAATTTACCAAACGACCAGTCTATTGCCCTATATCCTTCTTTGTGTTTATTCGAAGCAACCAAGGTAAGCATCGGTCGCGGCACTTACTTTCCATTTCAGGTCATAGGATTCCCTAATTCGAAGTATGGATCTTTTAAATTTACACCTGTTGCCTTGGAAGGGTTTGATAAGAATCCGTTGCAAAAAGATAAAGTATGCTATGGAGTAGACCTGCGCAAGGTTACTCCTCCCACTGGCTTTTCTTTGCAATACTTCATCGACTTCTACAACAAGTCGGGACAAAAAGAACTTTTCTTTGACCGCCCAAAATGGTTCGACTTACTTACCGGAACCTCGAAACTCCGCCAAGCGATTGTTGCCGGCAAATCAGAGCAACAAATCAAAAGCGAATGGCAACCGGCATTGCAGCGTTACAAACAAATGCGCTCGCAATACTTGCTATATCCCGACAATAGAAATTAAACCTATAAAAACTCAACGGCCGTTTTGTTTCGTTCACGCGACAAAACGGCTGTTTCATTTTGAAAACCTTTAGGCCTACTACTTATCCGCATACTTTTGAGCTTGGAACTATTTACAAATTCAAAATATGTTTAGCAAGATTGTCCACTTTTCAATTAAGAAGAAGTTGTTTGTCGGACTCACAACCTTCTTTCTTTTTTGCGCAGGTATCTATGCCATGCTAACCCTGCCAATCGATGCCGTTCCTGATATTACCAATAATCAGGTTCAGATCGTAACCATCTCTCCTACCCTTGCCCCGCAAGAAGTAGAACAGTTAATCACTTTCCCGATCGAGGTCGCGATGTCCAACATCATGAATGTCGAGGAGATTCGCTCCGTTTCGCGTTTCGGGCTTTCGCTTGTTACGGTCGTTTTCAACGATCACGTTCCTACTTTGGACGCACGACAATTGATCAACGAGCAAATACAAAAGGTTGCCGGAGAAATTCCTCCCGGACTAGGCACGCCTGAACTTATGCCGATTACGACCGGACTCGGTGAAATCTATCAATACTCCCTGCAAGTAGAGCCGGGCTATGAAGATAAGTTCGATGCCATGACACTGCGTACCATTCAAGATTGGATCGTTAAACGCCAACTGTCGGGCATACCCGGAATTGTCGAAATCAATAGCTTTGGTGGTTACCTTAAGCAATACGAAGTTGGTGTAGACCCCGATAAGATCAGAGCACTAGACATTACGCTCGACGAAATCTTTGAAGCACTGAACAAAAACAACCAAAATACCGGAGCCAGCTACATCGAAAAGCATCACAATGCTTACTACATTCGCTCTTCGGGCTTGATGAATAACCTTGACGACATCAATAACACCGTAATTACAACCCGCGACGGCGCTCCTATTTTGATCAGTGATGTTGCTGACGTACAATTTGGAAATGCCAAACGATTTGGCGCGATGACCAAAGACGGTAAAGGAGAATGCGTGGGCGGTATTGCGATGATGCTAAAAGGAGCAAACGCAAATGTGGTGACAGCCGACCTTGAAGAACGCGTAGCCGAACTACAGTCTATGCTTCCCGAAGGCGTTACGCTTGAGCCTTACTTGAATCGTTCGGCTCTCGTTACTCGTAACATTTCTACCGTAGTATTCAACCTCGTAGAAGGTGCTATTATTGTATTCCTTGTATTGATTATTTTCTTGGGCAACTTCCGTGCCGGCGTTATCGTTGCATCGGTTATTCCGCTTACCATGCTGTTCGCTTTCATTTTGATGCGCCTTTTCAATGTTTCGGCCAATTTGATGTCGCTCGGAGCCATCGACTTTGGTATCGTGGTAGACGGATCCATTGTAATCATTGAAGGTATCCTAGCCCATATTTATAGCAGCAAGTTCAAAGGAAAAACACTTACCAAGGAAGAGATGGATAAAGAAGTAGAGCGCGGAGCCAACAAGGTGGTACGCTCGGCTACATTTGCCGTTTTGATTATCCTTATTGTATTCTTCCCTATTCTCACGCTCACAGGTATCGAAGGAAAATACTTTACACCGATGGCACAAACATTGGTATTCTGTATTATCGGCGCCTTGCTACTTTCGCTTACCTATGTACCGATGATGTCTTCATTATTCCTTAAACATACCATCGTAAGCAAACCAACTATCGCGGATAAAATCTTCGACAAGATTCAAAACGTATACATGCCAACTTTGAGCTATTGCCTAAGACACAAAGTGATGACATTGGTCCTTTCGTTCTCTGCATTAGCTGGTAGTTTATTCTTATTCGGGCGATTGGGAGCCGAGTTTATTCCTACGCTTGATGAAGGAGACTTTGCCATGCAAATGACACTGCCTGTAGGAAGTTCACTCTCGCAAAGTATCGAACTATCGACCAAAGCAGAACGTGTATTGCTTGAAAGTTTCCCTGAAATCAAACACGTTGTTTCCAAAATTGGTACGGCAGAGGTACCTACCGACCCAATGGCGGTAGAAGATGCCGACATCATGATCGTGATGAAACCGTTTAAAGAATGGACCAGCGCAAGCAGTCGTGCCGAGATGGTAGAAAAGATGAAAGAGCGACTAGCTGCCGTAACCGGAGCAACATTCAACTTTTCACAACCCATCCAGCTTCGCTTCAACGAATTGATGACCGGCTCGAAAGCCGACATTGCCATTAAACTTTACGGCGAAGACATGAATGTGCTTTACGACAAAGCAAACGAAGCAGCATCATACATTTCTAAAGTAAACGGTGCGGCCGACGTTATTGTAGAACAAGTTGTAGGTCTTCCGCAGTTGGTTGTTGAGTTTGATCGTAAACGAATCGCCCAACACGGACTCAATATCGACGATTTGAACACGATTGTTCGTACGGCATTTGCAGGAGAAGCAGCCGGTGTAATCTTTGAAAACGAACGTCGTTTCGACTTGGTTGTTCGCTACGTAAGCAACAAAGCAAACGATGTTAATCTAGATAAGCTTTTTGTACGCACACCATTGGGCGAACAAATCCCACTCTCGGAAGTAGCCAAGACCAAACTGGTAGAAGGCCCGCTTCAGATCAATCGCGATGCAACAAAACGACGCATTGTGATCGGTGTAAACGTTCGCGACGCCGATGTGCAACAGGTTGTTGCACAAATCCAAGAGCAGCTCAACAACAACGTAAAACTAGATGCCGGATATCGCTTTACCTATGGCGGACAATTCGAAAACTTACAGAATGCAATCAGCCGTCTTACCATCGTAATTCCGGTAGCTTTATCGCTGATCTTATTGTTGCTTTTCTTTGCTTTCGGATCCATCACTTATGCGTTGGTTATTTTCAGTACTGTACCTTTATCTTTGATTGGAGGTATTACGGCCTTGTGGTTGCGCGGACTTCCGTTTAGCATCTCGGCAGGTGTAGGCTTTATTGCTTTGTTTGGGGTTTCGGTACTTAACGGTATCCTGATGATCAATCACTTCAATCAATTGAAAAAGGAGACACGTCTGTCGACCAACCTGATTATATGGAAAGGTTGTCCTCACTTGCTGCGTCCTGTTATGCTCACCGGTTTGGTTGCCTCACTAGGTTTCGTACCGATGGCTATTGCTACATCAGCCGGATCAGAGGTACAACGCCCGCTTGCAACGGTTGTTATCGGCGGACTTATTGTATCTACTCTGCTTACGCTGATCATTATTCCGATCTTCTACCGCATTGTAAACTCGTTCGAAAAGCAAGGCTTCAAGAAAATCAAACGCTTCTTCGTTAGTTCGTGTGTATTGCTGGCTATCGTGCTACCAATGCAAGCCCAAACATCCAATCAACAAACAGTTGTAACCCTTGATGAGTGTATTGAGATGGCACTGCAAAACAACCCAATGCTCAAGCGTGCAGATGTAGAAATCGACCATGCAAAAGCCGGGCGCGGAGCTGTAGTGGATTTATCGCCAATGGAGTTTGATTATGCACAAGGACAACTGAACTCCGACGACAAGAAGGACAGACAATACAACCTTTCGCAATCGCTCGGATCACTGATTACGCCTATCTACAAAAATAAACTTGTAAACAGACAAATCGAAAGTGCACAGATTGGCCGCAAGCTTACCGAAAAGGAGCTGATCGCGGAGGTAAAGAGTGCTTGGAATGAGTTGCTTTATGCATTCGAGTTGGAGCGCATCTATACAGAAGAAGCCTCTATGGCGCAAAAAATCCGCAAGTCGGGTGAAGCCAAATACCGTGTAGGCGAGATTACGCTACTTGAAAAAAGTATCAGCGATGCCCTTGCTGCCGACATGCAAAACAAGCTGTTTCAGGCGGAACAAAATCGCATCATCGCCACAAATAAACTACGTGCCGTATGTTTCTCTCCCGTTAGTCTCACTCCGGCAGGTGCACAACTAGAGTTGTTGTCTCCACTTCCGGCTCTTCAGGCAGGCGAAACGTTGCAAAGTCAACGTATCCAGAGTTTCATCAACGAGCGCAAAGCTGAAGTTTCGATCGAAGCGAGTAAGTTCTTTCCCGAACTATCATTGGGGTATCAAAACCAAAACATATTGCCACTCAAGGGGCTTCAATCGTGGAGCATCGGTGTATCGTTTCCGGTTTATTTCTTACCGCAACGCAGCCGTATCAAGCAAGCAAAACTGCAAACAACGCTTGCTCAACTCGAATCGCAAGACATCCATAACCGTTTGCAAAATAAACTCGATGAGTTGAATCTGCAACAACGCAAATACGGACAAACGATCGAGAACTATCAAAACTACGGACTTGAGCAGGCTCGTGCGCTACGCAATGCAGCCGAAGCTCAGTTGAAACACGAAGAAAACGATATCAGTGAATTTGTACAAAGCATAAAGGCTGCGCTCGAACTACAAGTTGGTTACATCGACGCGCTTTATCAATACAACGAATCAATTATCGAATATCAACTTTATCAAAAGTAACTCCACATCATGAGAAAAACGATTATATACGTATGCACACTTTGCTTGATGTATGCATGCAACACAGAAAAACAACAAACCGAAGCAATAAGTCAACCGGCAGCCGCATCTACAGAAGCGGCTTCATCGGTGGCATTTAACGACGAGCAAAAATCACTTGCTCAGATCGAAACTACAACCATGCAAAAGGAGATGATCTCGCACTCCATCGATTGCAATGGTACCATTCAGGCTCCCCCTCAACAAAAAGCAACGATTACACCTATCGTAGGCGGTGTTGTAAAATCGGTATCGATACTTCCGGGCCAGTTTGTCAACAAAGGTGCTACCATTGTGACGCTAGATAATCCCGAGTTTATCCAATTGCAGCAAGAGTATCTCGAAAACAATGCAGCGTACAAATACATGCAAAAAGAGATTACACGCCAGGAGACCTTGAAAAACGAACAGGCTACATCGGGCAAAAAGCTTGAACAAACCATTGCTGAATACGAAACCCTAAAGAGCAAGTTGCAGGCAGCAGAAGCTCAACTTACCATCTTAGGCATCAATCCGCAAGAGATTCAACGCAACGGAATCATGCCGAGCTTAGCATTGAAAGCTCCAATCTCCGGATATATCAGCAACGTTGATGTAAACACGGGCAAACTAGTAGAGCCGGGACAAACCATTTGTAACATCATCGACAAGCAAAAACTATATATCAAACTCATGATCTTCGAAAAGGATCTGCCGGAAGTTGCCATTGGAAATCCTGTTGTATTTAATCTTACCAGCAACATGGATAAACGATACAATGCCAAAATCATTTCGATCGCTGAAGACGTGAATGCTGAAAACAGAACCACGGAAGCTATTGCCGAAATCGAAGACAAAGCTTCGATCTTCCGTCCGGGTATGTACGTAAATGCACAAGTAAAAGCAGATAGTCGTGAAACGAGTGTATTGCCAGAGTCGGCATTGATCCGTGAAGGCAGCAACTACTTTGTCTTTACCGATAAAAATGGTCAATACCACAGACATCTGGCAGAAAGAGGTATTCTCGACAACGGTAAAGTAGAAATACTAAATGCCTCTATCTTTCCCGAAGGTACAATCTTCGTTTCAAAAGGAGTCTTTTACGTAAACACGCAATTAGCTCATAAAGAAGAATAGCAGCATACAATATACCGGAGTTCGATCAAAGGCTCCGGTATATTGCTTTTTAGAGACAATCATTATCTTTGTAAGAACCAAACTTTTATACTCACACTACTAAACGCTCCACTTTGATTAAGAACATCCAACATATCATAGAACATCACATTCTGTTTATCCTCATTATTTCAGCAAGTGTTGGTACACTACTGCATCTGCCCGAACTGATCTCTTATATCGAGCAACCGGAAACTACCTCTTTATTTGGCTATATCAGCGGAGAAGACTTACTCTCCGAAATCGTATTTACCGTTTTCTCGCTGGTTACATTATTTCTTTTCAACACCTACCTGTTGAAAACTTTTACCCCAGACAAGATTACCCGTTGGCGATACATTGCCGCAACCGTCATTTGCATGCTTTTACTAAGCCATGCTTTGGGCCAAGGCTTCTTTTATATGCACACGAACTTTCACGTTCCCGCTATCAATACGCAGATTCATCACTACCTGCATCCGGTGCGCAACCTTGTAATCGGCATCATCGTGGTAGGCAGTTGTTACATTATGGAGCTGATACATCAAAAGCAAAAAGTACAGGTCGAAAACGAGAAACTTTCTACCGAAAACATCCTAAATCAGTATGAAGCACTGAAGAACCAACTCAATCCGCACATGCTATTCAACTCTCTCAACACGCTACAGTCGCTAGTGCGCGAAGACAAACACATCGCCATTTCATACATTAAGGAGCTTTCGGCCGTGCTACGTTACACACTACACGACAACGAAAACAAAAGCGTAACATTAAAAGAAGAGTTGGACTTTGTGCAAGCCTACATATACTTGCTAAAAATGCGCTTCGAAGATAATCTTTCGTTTGAGATCAACATCGACGAATCGGTGCTCAACGACACCCTTCCCCCTATGTCTCTGCAATTACTGATCGAGAATGCTGTAAAACACAATGAAATAAGCAATAGAAAACCGTTGATGATTCGTGTTGCTCTCACGCCCGACCATTATATTTGTGTAAGCAATCCGATACAGACTAAGCTTTCTACCGAGGCAGGTACGGGAATAGGACTTGCCAATCTGTCGAAACGCTATCAATTACTCTACAACAAAGAGATCTTGATATCGGCAGATGAGAAGACATTCGAAGTAAAGCTTCCTCTCATCAACGAAAAAGGAAACAAACCGGCAATGCTTTAGTATCAACCACTACATGTATACAGGAATGAAAAAGGCAATTATCATAGAAGACGAAAAGGCTGCAGTACGCAACCTCAAGGCTGCGTTGTGTGAAACAGATTATGATGTAGATACAATTGCTTGCCTCGACAGTATTGCCGAAGCGGTAGAATGGTTTTCTCAAAACCGGCATCCGGATTTGGTTTTTCTAGACATCCATCTTGCCGATGGCTCGGCCTTCGAAATCTTTGAACGTACTACGATTGCTTGCCCGGTTATCTTCACCACTGCCTATGATGAGTATGCTTTGAAAGCATTCAAAGTAAACAGCATCGACTACTTGCTCAAGCCTATCGATCCGCTAGACTTGAATCGTGCGTTGGACAAACTGGCACGCTTTAGTAAAACCGAAGAAAAGCCCGACGAATCGTTGCTCCAATTCATCAACAGCTTCAAGCAAGGCAACCAATACAAAACACACTTCTTGGTTCCTACACGATCAGACAAACTGATACCTTTGGCCGTAAAAGATATTGCTTGTATTTACATTGAGGCCGGATGCGTAAAAGTAAAAACGCACAACGAGACCGAATACACGTTGCAACAAACACTCGACGA
Source organism: Tannerellaceae bacterium (assembly GCA_051656605.1). Taxonomy (GTDB): domain Bacteria; phylum Bacteroidota; class Bacteroidia; order Bacteroidales; family CAMTPD01; genus UBA12018. Next base: position 142,339 of record JBOGCF010000017.1, read on the forward strand.
ACTGCAAGAAAGCCTAGACCCGGCACAGTTCTTTCGAGCAAACAGACAATATATTATCTCGCGAAGCACTGTAAAAGACATTGACCTATGGTTCAACAACCGACTATCGATCAATCTTCGCGTCACCATGCAAGAACGAATACTGATCAGCAAAGCCAGGTCTACCGAATTCAAACACTGGCTTACCAGCTAATCAACCTATATCTATTAACTCTATTGTTACATCTTACTGCCATTTATTTGGCATTGTATGACTGTGGTTATCTTTTTCAACGATCTCAGGCATCCGACTTTTCATGAACTTAGGAAAATTATTCTTTAGTAAGATGGCTTTACTTTTATGATATCTCATGTTTGAAGCCAAGTCATTACTATAAACCGAAGGTGGAAAATAAACCCGAACTGTTTTCTCTGGATAGTTTTTTTGAATAAACTCTACGGGAGGAATAAAGTCACTGTCACCACTGACCAATACTAATAAATCCGTTTTATCTTGAACACAGTCTGCAATCATGCGTATAGAAAGATTTACATCTGTTTTCTTCTCTTCTGGTCGTATAATGGTGTATCGACAGTGCGGACAAACAATCTTCTTCTCTAGATATTTACCACGCACAATCTCAATCTTATCTCCATTGATTAACTTATTTGCATTTAAGAATGCGCTTTGCCGACTATTTTTTTCAGAACTTAGAGGACTCGCTGTAAAATAAATCACTTTATTAAGAACTTGTTCTGGTCCGAGAAACTGCTCAAAGAACTTCACCAAGTCTATCCAATATGCTTTATACCATTCTCTATTTACACGTTTCTCTGTACGCAGACCATAATAAAAATTGAACCCATCGACATAAAATGTTACTCGCTTCATATGTATTAGATATAAAAAAAGCCACTAAAAAGTGGCTTAAGCTATTCAAGAAAGAATAGCGGTTCTTTAATTATTCAAAGATATAATGCATTTCATATATAAACAAATAAAATACACTCAATCCTCAGACCTTCAACATATTTAATATATACAAGTTAAAAAGGCTGCCTCATCCCCTATGAAGCAGCCTCATTCTATATTCCTTTTTGAGTTCTGATGTTGTACTGAAAATAAATGACTTGATTACTTACGGATAAGCTTCAAGACTTCTTTGTTTTCTTTGTTCGTTAAGATCAAAGCCGGAGTTTTGCCGCCTTCCATCTTATAACCGTTTATTTCGCCCATTGCTTTGATCAAAGCATTTTCAAGCTCCATATTCAAACATGCCATACGTGTAGACATTGCCGGACCCAATACCAATGTACCGTCGTTCGATTCTTTCGCTACCGCAGCATTGATTCGGTTGCAACCTGCAAAACCCGATACACGATTATTTTCTGTATCAAACGTAACCACAGGAGCTTCAAGATCTTTTGCCACTTCACGATTTTCGATCGCTACCACTTTCCATTCGCCATTAAGCGCATTGTAAGACATAGGCTGTTGTTTAGAAGACTTGCAGGCAAAGCCGGCAATAAGAATAATGAATAAAGAACAGATTTTCTTCAGACTCATAGTTTGTTTATCTTTTGTTTATTATTTTGACAAAACGATTACCGGATTGCCGGTTTGATCGATTAGTCCTACACAAGCTGCACTATCACAAGCAACCTCTTCAAAGCCGGTAACTGTAGGAAGTGCCTTTACAATCTTATCTTCGATTGCTTGATCAGGGCAAGTCATCATAGTCAACATACCATCGTTGATCTTGATAAGGTTTGCACTGTCGGTACCCAATTCAAATGTTGTATTGTAGATATTGCATCCCAATTTACCATGAATTTTCATAGAGTCCACATTAATCTCTAAGAATGCCTCTTCTTTAGGTGCGATTGCTTCTCCGTTTACAGAAGAAATTTTCCATTTACCATTCAAATCCTTAGCGGTCATCGTTTGTGTTGGTTCTGCCACTGCTACAACTTCTTCTACAGTTTCTTCTACAACACCTGCATCTTGTTGCTGTTTTTTGTTGCCACAAGATGTGATCATCAATGCAATAGCGGAAAAAGCCATTGTTCCTAAAAAGATACGTTTCATTTTCATAGAATTATGTATTTACTTGTTCGATCAATAAAACACCCGACCGCAAAGTTATGTTTAATAAATAGCATAAATTATACTTCTTGGTTAAATACTCATAATTTAGAAATAATCATATATTTTCCTTATTTGACACAATCATATAACTACTCATCCTCAGCCAACTAGAATGAAGCGCTTAAACCTTAAAAACCGTTTAACTTTATCCTGAAAAAGATATTTTCATCCGAATTTCCGTATATTCGTATCAACGGTCTTTATGGATATGAAAAAGAAAATACTACCCTTACTCACAATCGGAGTACTCGTACTGCTCGCGGCATGTAACCGCAAAAGTACTCCACCACCGGCACCGGAAGAAATCATCGTGGAAGATACCATTCCGCAAAACTTGGTTTACGGACTTCCGGCCGACTCATTCGACATTCAAGAGTTTGCAATCAAGCGTGGCGACAACCCTGCTTCGATATTCACCTCATTGGGCGTAGACTTGGCGCTTGCCAATACCCTCTGCGATCGCTCGGGCGGACTGCTCGAACCCAATAAGCTGAACATCGGGATGCCTTATACCGCTTTCTACGCGCAAGACTCGACGGCACGCCTACAATACGTAGTTTTTGGTAAAACCCCTACGGAGTTTGTCGTTGTTGATCTGAAAGATTCGGTTTCGATCTACCCGTTCAACAAAGAGGTTACCCTCAAGCAACGCAGCATCTCGGGCACCATCACCTCGTCGCTATGGAACAGCATTCGTCAAAGCGGAGCCGATCCTTTGTTGGCAATCAAGCTATCCGACATCTTTGCCTGGCAAATCGATTTCTTTGATATCAAAGAAGGCGACTCCTTTAAGGCCATTTACAACGAAGCGTTTGTCGACGACTCTATCCCGCTTCGCATTGCATCCATCGAAGGTGTCGAATTCTTGCACAACGGAAAAACCTATCATGCTATCCCTTTTGCTCAAGACAGTGTTGTAGAATATTACGACCTCGAAGGCAACAGCTTGCAAAAGGAATTCCTGAAGGCTCCGCTCGACTTCTTCCGCATTACATCTCGGTTTTCGAATGCACGCAAGCATCCGATCTTGAAAATCTACCGTCCGCACCATGGCATCGACTATGCAGCTCCGGTAGGAACTCCGGTAAAAACCATCGGTAGTGGAACTGTGATCAAGAAAGCATATCAAGCAGGTGGCGGTGGAAACTATCTGGTGATTCGACACAACTCATCCTATACCACCACTTATATGCACCTTTCGAAGTTTGCAAAAGGAATTGAAGTAGGCTCGAAAGTACAGCAAGGACAAGTTGTGGCCTATGTAGGTTCTACGGGATTGTCTTCGGGGCCTCACCTCGACTTCCGTGTACACAAAAACGGAACACCAATCAATCCGCTCAGTATGGAAGCTCCTCCATCAAAACCTATTCGCGGCGAACTTACCGACAGTTTTTCTGTTGTAAAAGAGAGGGTAATCGACTTACTGTTAGCCGCTCAAGACTCGACAGCTCCGGCTTCACCCGTTACGCCCCAAAGCAACGAACAGCTCGCGACTCGATAATATCGCCTACGCCGCTGCTCATTGCAAGGTGTACAAATATGCCGTGCGAGCCTTTGCCCGAAGCAATGGTAGCGGTTCCCTCTTATCTAGCATAAAACTAAAAAAAAGCATAGAACCTATGAATGTATTACTCAACATTGTATGGCTCATCTTTGGAGGTATTGTCACAGCTGTAGAATACTTTATCTCCAGCATCTTGATGATGATTACCATTGTAGGCATTCCCTTCGGATTGCAAACACTAAAGATGGCAACGATGGCACTGTGGCCTTTCGGAAAGAAAGTAGTTACAACAGATAGTGCAGGCGGTTGCCTTTCGGTACTGATGAATATTATCTGGATCTTGGTAGGAGGCATCTGGATTTGCCTTTCTCACCTTGCATTCGGTCTTTTCCTGTGCATCACCATCATCGGTATTCCTTTTGGAGTGCAACACTTCAAACTGGCAGCATTGGCACTTACTCCTTTCGGTAAAACCATTGTCGACGCTGATTGAATCAACAAGACATCAAATTGATCGTACAAGAAAACGACCGTCGAAGTACTTTCTCGTTTTGTTTATTTTCAATGATAACGAACATCGAATCGTCAGATGGCGATCTGACGATTTAATCATAGTGAAGACTGAATCGTCAGGTCGGCACCTGACGATTTGAATCTAATGAAGAGTAAATCGTTTGATGGGCATCGAACGATTTGAAACTAGTGAAGAACGAATTGTTTGATGGGCATCAAACGATTCGTTCTTCGTTTGTTTTATCCAGCGGAGCTATACGAGCGGCGTTTCATCCACCGCTTACTTTTCCAACGAATCATAAGCATGGCGCCGCGAAAGCATTCGTCCATCGCAAAAGCGGCCCACATTCCGGCCAGTCCCAACCCCCATGTAATCCCCAACGTATGCCCCACAAAGACGGCAAAGAACCACATGGAAAACAACCCCAACACAACGGGGAAGATTACGTCACCTGCCGAACGAAGTCCGAGAAGGAAGATTAGTACCGCAGCCCTACCTTGCTCCAAAAACGCGTCTACGATGATAGCCGCAAATGCAATCGTTATGATCTCGGGATTGTGCGTAAAGAAACCCAGAATCGGTTTAGCCACTACAATAACGGCCACACTTACCACTGCGGTGATAATCAGCGTGCGCTTCAAGCAGAAAAGCCCCATCAAATAGGCCACTTTCTTCTTTCCGGCTCCTACCATATTGCCTACAATGATGGCATTTCCTTGCGCAATCGACAACGAAAACAAGTAACCTACGATGACAATGTTGCGCACGTAGGCTTGTGCCGCCAAGGCTTCGTTGCCCAGGATGTTGATAAAGTAGATGATCACTACCTGCGAAAGACAATAGGAAAACTGCTCTCCGGCCGCCGGAATACCGATACGCAGTAGGTTGCGCAGTTGCTCCCACGGAAACGGCCGAAACAACGAAAAAGAAAAGTTATTAACAAGACGTGTGAATAACACTACAAATAAAACCGTCATAGCTACGAATCGACAGAAAGAGGTGGACATGGCCGCGCCTGTTACGCCCAACTCGGGCATTCCAAACTTACCGAAGATCAGCGTATAGTTGCCCACAATGTTGAGCAAGTTGACAAGCAAGGTCACATACATGGCATACTTGGGTCGGTTTGCACTACGCATCACCGCCGAAACCGTAAGGCTCAATGCTTGGAGAAAGGCAAAACCACCCACGATCTCCATATAACTTTTGGCTTCGCCCATGAGATCGGGACGTATGTCCATCCATTGCAGAAAGGTTCCGCTGAAGAATACCAATGAAAGGCTGATTACTCCGCCAACCACGACATTGAACAAGATGGAGACTCCCATCACTTTGACAAAGCTTTTCACATCGTCGCTCCCAAAGTATTGCGAGCAAAGTACCGAAGTTCCGGTTACCGTCACGTTGAACAAGATAAAGATCATCGTGAGCAACTGGTTTACGACTCCCACTGCCGCCACGGAGTTGTCAGAATATTGGCTCAACATGGTGGTATCTACCACACCGAGCATCATAATAAGTAACGTTTCGAAGAAAATGGGCCAGGTGAGTCGTTGTAGTTTATGTCGCAGGCCGTTGGTCTTTAAGTGCATGTGCAAATGATTTAGCAAGTAAAAGATAAGTATATTGTGTTTTCCGGTCAGGTCAATGAATCAACGGCAGATTCTCTACGGCATACGCGCGTGAATAGGCATTGAAGTGCCACCACTCGGAGCGGATGGTTCTGAATCCGGCCTTGCGCATGGTGTCGCGAAGCAAGAGTCGATTGGTGCGCTCGGCTGCTGTAATCTTGCCCGTTGCTACCAGTTCGGCTTCGTTGTCGATGTGTGCTTCTTTTCCGAAGTGGTCATAAGCGGTGCCCATCGGTAAGGGTTTTCCGTTTTCATCCAGAATGGTTACATCTACCGCCGCGCCGTAGTTGTGAAGTCCGCCTCCTCGTGCCGGATTGGAAACATAGATGGAGTTTTTTGTCCCCACCACCGATTTCCACATTTGTTGCTGCACCCGCATGGGGCGCGCCGCGTCGAGAATCAGCAAGGTATAGGAAGGGTGTTTGGCCTTGAGTAGTTGATTGGCTTTTACCACCATGCGGGCTACTTCGTCGCGAAGCCATGCTTTGGTAATGCCTTCGTAGAGGTTCTTTCCCAAAAAGTTCTGATCTGTTGCATACACGATGTGTACACGCAGGGTGGTGTCGAGCTGTGCCACATCAATGAGTTTGCTTTGCTGCATGAGCAGGTCGTTGATTGCCGGAGTTTTTGTTTGTGCCTTCAACGGCATGCCCGGCAGAAGAAAACAACAAAGCAGCAGTGTAAACCACAGATTCGGTTGCGGAGTTTTGAATGGATCCATCGTTGAAGGAAAGTTTTGCCCGAGGGCATTGTTTGCGTTTCGTATTTGTCAAGTCAGAAAGACGGCTTTAAGAAAAGCTGCTTACCTCAATGCGGCGATTGCGTTTGTTGCTTTAGAGAAGTGTAATGCGTTCGGCTTCGATCTTATTTTTAAGAAAGACTTCGGCTGTTTCGGCAAACTTCGATACCGATTCGGTGGTTTGAAAGCGCATGGTTCCACCGCGTGTGATGCGCTGCTCCATTTCGGGATGACGCAAAAGATAGTCTTCCAAACTTGCGGCCACGTAATCTCCTTGTGCTACCAACTCAATGTGTGCAGGCGTATATTGCCTGATCTTCTCGAGCAACAACGGATAATGCGTGCACCCGAGTATAAGGGTATCGATCTCTGGATCGGTGTTCAAGATGTGATCGATGTTTTTCTTTACAAAATAGTCGGCTCCTTCTGCGGCAAATTCATTGTTCTCGACCAATGGTACCCACATCGGACATGCTTCGCCCACGACCTCTATCTCCGGATTGATCTTATGAATCTCGATCGGATATGATTGGGACGAAATGGTTCCTGCTGTTGCCAATACGCCAACATGCTTGGTGTGTGTGATGTTGTCAATTACCTCTACGGTAGGACGTATCACGCCCAACACGCGACGGCTGGGATCCCACTGCGGAAGATCGCGTTGCTGAATGGTGCGAAGTGCTTTGGCTGATGCCGTGTTGCAAGCTAGAATTACCAGCTGGCATCCTTCTTCGAATAGTTTATATACTGCTTGACGGGTAAATTCATATACGACTTCGAACGAACGCGTGCCGTAGGGTGCGCGCGCATTGTCGCCCAAATAAAGGTAATCGTATTGAGGAAGATGTTCTTTTATTTTGTCCAGGATGGTAAGTCCCCCATAGCCGGAGTCGAACAACCCGATGGGTCCCGGTTTGGATGATAACTGCATAACAATTGCATGAATAAAAGAAAGGATGCCAGTTGTGCGGGCATCCTTTCGTAATGGTATATCTTGTTGTTGATTATTTCAAACCAAGTTTTGCTTTTACTTGTGGAGTTGCGTCTACTGCGCCTGCACCTACAAATAATACAACCTGTGGATTGTTTTCTAGAAGATACGCAAAACCGTTTTCAGTACCTACAGCTTTGATCGCATCTGCAATCTTTTGTTGTACCGGAGCAAGAAGTTCTTGTTGTTTTTTCATGTTGTCTTGTTGAGCAACTTGATAAACGTTTTGCATTCTTTGCTCAAGGTCTTGAAGTTCTTGCATTCTTTTCATTTTGATGTTCTCAGTCAAAGAATCGCCTTGTGCAATAAAGTCAGAATATTTTTTGTCATATTCGCTTTGCATGTTTTTCAATTCTTTCTGATATGTTTCTTGCAAGTCGTTCAATTGTTTCTCGATTCCAGGAAGTTCTGGCATTGCGTTGAAAATTTCACCAGTCTTAACGTATCCGATTTTTTGAGTCTGAGCAATCGCGCCAACGAAAGGAACAATCGCCAAAAGTAGCATTACTAATTTCTTCATTTTGTTATTGAATTTACAATTTATTATTTATCAGTTATAACCGCAAATGTAAGGAATTATTTTGAATATCCTAATGTTGCGAGGACATCGTTGCTGATATCAATCTGAGGTGTAGCAAATATTATGCCTGACGAGCTTGCGCGGTCCATAACTAATTGATAACCGTTTTCTTGAGAAAGTAGTTTCACAGCCTCATAAATATCTTCTTGGATAGGGGCGATCATTGCTTCGCGACGACGAAACATCTCGCCTTCCGGACCGAAATATTTCTTTCTCAAATCTTGAACTTGACGTTCTTTGTCGATGATTTGTTGCTCACGTTTGGTTTTTCCATCTGGAGTAAGTAACGCTAAGTCGGCTTGGTATTTCTTATACATGTCTTGTGCTTCTTTTTGCACTACATCAATCTCGGCTTGCCACTTCTTTGAGAGTGTTTCGAGTTCTTGGTTCGACTGTTCGAATGCCGGTATACGCTTCAATATATATTCGGTATCGATAAGAGCAATCTTCTGTGCAAATACAGATGCTGTTGTCGCTATAATAAGCGCGAATAATAGTACTAACTTCTTCATAATCTATAGAGTTTAAAAATGTTCGTAGGTTACAAAGATAAAAGGGTGGATTAAATAATCCACCCTTTTGATATATTTTAAAATTCTTGTCCGATAATAAAGTGGAAATTACTTCCGTTTGCCGAAGGATTTCCTGGTATCTTGTCGAAACCGTAAGCCCAGTCAATACCCATCATACCAATCATCGGTAGGAAGATACGAACACCAAGACCTGCTGATCTCTTCAATTGGAACGGATTGAAATCTTTAATGTCTGGCCAAGCATTACCTGCTTCTACAAACGCAAGACCGTAAATGGTTGATGTTGGCTCAAGCAAGAATGGATAGCGAAGTTCCATCGACAAGCGAGAGTAAGCATAACCTTCTTGTCCCCATGGTGTCAAACTACCGTTTTCATATCCGCGAAGACCGATTGTTTCGGTTGCGTATGTGCTTGAGTAACCCGACATACCGTCACCACCCATGTAGAAAGTTTCGAACGGCGAACGTTTGTTCTTATCATAGTGACCTACAAAACCGTATTCAACTCTACTCATCAATACCGGTGTACGTTTTACTGAAAGCGGAGCAAGTGGAGTAAAGACTCTTCCCTTAAACTTCCATTTGTGATACTCGATCCATTTCTGTTTGCTTCCGTCGTTGTCTTTCATGTTTGCGTAATCAACGCCATCCCATAATGAATAAGGAGGTGTTGCACTTACAGAGAAAGTAAACTCAGAACCCGAACGTGTATACAACGGATTGTCGATAGAGCTACGTTGCACAGTAAGATCTAGGTTGATGTTGTTACAATTACCGTTTTGAATGATGAAGTAGTTCCAGTCTTTCAACATGTAAAGCTGATAGTTCAAACTCAACATGAATGAGAAGTAGTCATCCGGCCAGCTCAAACGCTTACCATAACCAATCGACAAACCTAACATTTTAATCGATTTATCCGGGTCGAACGAGTAGCTTGGATCGTAGTAGTTATTGCCAGGATACATACCTCCTCCTGGATAATATCCTCCATATGGGTTCATGTAGCTACTTCCATAGTAACGGTCGCTGATATCTGTTTGGTATGAGAAGTATGCACTTGCCGAAAGTGTGTTCGGACGCTTACCTCCAAACCATGGATCCATGAATGACAAACTATACGATTGATAGTAACGACCATTGGTTTGACCACTTACTGTCAACGTTTGACCTTCACCCTGAGGAATGATTCCTTTGTAGGTTTTCGGGTTAAACAAGTTGTTCATCGAGAAGTTGGTAAACTTCAAGCTCAAACGACCAATTACCCCTGTTGCTCCCCAACCGGCAGAAAACTCAATCTGGTCATTGGCTTTAGAGGTTAGGTTATATTGAATATCTACGGTTCCGTTTTCAAAGTCAGGAAGCGGTTTGATGTCCATTGTTTCCGGATCGAAGTGTCCCATTTGCGCAATCTCACGAGCCGAACGCATCAAGTCTTCTTTGCTAAACAACTGACCTGGTTTTGTTCTCAACTCACGACGAACGATGTCTTCATACAAGCGGTCGTTACCGTTGATCATGACACGGTTGATTGTAGCTTGCGGACCTTCAACGATACGAATCTCAAGTGCTACCGAATCTTTATCGACATCTACCTCTACCGGATCTGCCTGGAAGAAGATATATCCATTGTTGTAATAAACATTACCTACGGCATCTTCATCTACTGTCAAACGATCGTCGAGTTTCTTTTGATTGTAAACGTCGCCCGGCTTCATGCCTAATACTGCCATCAGGTATTCGGTCGGATATTTCGTGTTACCAACAAATTGAATATCTTTCAAGTGGTATTGGTTACCTTCATCAACAGAAAGATAGATATCTACTTTCTTATCGTTGTAAGGCACCACACTATCTACTGTAATTACAGCATCGCGATAACCTTTTTCGTTGTATTTATTGACGATATTTTGCTTATCATTTTCGTACTCTTCAGGAACGAATTTCTTCGAGCTAAACATCTCCTTGATACTAGGCATAAAACGTTTTTGAAGATTAAACCCTTCATTGGTTTTCTTCATCACGCCTCTGATATCATTTCCGCTCAACGCCTCATTACCGTTGATAAAGATCTCATGCACTTTCGTCTTTTCGTTTTTGTTGATTACAACATCAACAATTACTTTTCCGCTATTTGCATTATCATCTTTTTGAACGATCTGCACCGTTGCATTGCTAAATCCTTTGTTGTCGAAGTATTTCTTAATTTCCTTCTTTGCTCTATTAATCAAGTTTGGAGTAATCTGATTACCTTTTACCAAACCTAACTTTGCTTCAAGATCTTCACGTTCGCCTTTCTTTACTCCCGAAAATTTGATTTCAGAAATACGTGGACGCTCAGTCAATTGAATCTCGATCCAAATTTTGTCGCCTTCCATTCTGGTTGCCAACACTTTCACATCGGAAAATAAGCCTTGTTTCCAAAAACGTTTTACAGCTTCCGTTATTTCATCTCCCGGTACTTCGACGATATCGCCGATTGATAGTCCGGCAAAGCCGAGCAACACAAAATCCTCATAGTTAGTGGTACCTTTTATATCGATCCCTGCAATTTTATATTTTTTCGGAATCCCGGTATATGAAATAGTAGGCACCTCGTGACCATTCATCACGACGAGTGTATCTGTTTTCTCTTGTGCTTGTGAGCTCAACACTCCTGTTACAAGAGCAAAGGTTATAAGTATCCGTCTACGCATATTTAAAGTCACAATGTTGCTATTTGATTAATTGTTCACTGGTTCGTCCCAAACGACGTTCTCGATTCTGAAATTCAAGAATTGCTTCATAAAACTCTTCTTCTCTGAACTCGGGCCAGAATTTATCGGAAAAGAACAGTTCTGTATAAGAAAGCTGCCACAGCATGAAGTTACTGATGCGCTTCTCTCCTCCTGTTCGAATCAATAAATCGGGATCTGGTAAATTATGGGTAGTCAGATGAGATGAAATAACTTTATCGTTTATCTGATCGATAGACATTTCATTATTTACAACCATCTGTGCAATTTCTTTTATGGCATTGGTTATTTCCCAACGAGAAGAATAACTCAAAGCTAGTGCCACTGTGACTCCAGTATTTGAAGCTGTAGCCTCCATACACTCATTCAACGAGACTTTTGCATCTTCAGGCAAACGTGATAAATCCCCAATAGCAGTCAATCGGATGTTGTGCTCCATCAGATGCGCTGTTTCCTGATTGATTGCCTGAACCAGAAGGCCCATCAATGCTTGAATCTCCTCTTCCGGACGTTTCCAATTTTCGGTAGAGAAAGTATATAGTGTCATATACTTTACTCCTAGTTTAGATGCTGCTTCAATGATTTTCTTCACCGAAACGACGCCTTCACTATGACCAAAGTAACGTTCCAATCCACGCATTTTTGCCCAACGTCCATTTCCATCCATGATAACGGCAATATGCTTAGGCAATCTTTTTAAGTCAATGTTATTCAATAGAGACATCTAATATACTGATCTACTAATTTATACAATATTCTTCTTTCCATCCCAGAATCCAAGATAAACGAATCGAAGGCACTAACATCCATCGTCCGCTTGTACTTGTTTCACTGTGAAATGCATTTACCAACGAAGGATATAATGCATCGATTTGAGAACCGGGATAAAACCTAAACGTTGTTTCTATACCTATAATCAATGATCGTCCCAGCAAAATCTTTGCTCCACATCCTATAGGTAAAGAGGTAAGCCAATTCATATGCTTGCTACCTGAAGCAAAACCTGTAGATAGACCTGCTAACAGATAAGGAGTTATTGATTTAGAGTTTTGATCGTTATAACCTGACGCAAAACGCCAAAGGTTTAACTCTCCGACTACATCCACTTCAACCATATTTTGATGTAACTGTTGCTCTACGAAACCAATGGAGTTCATTGATTTTTGAAGACGGGAAAATCCTAAGTTTCGGTACAACAGCTCTGCTCTGAGTGCATACCTCGAGTCTTTCATGACTCTTCCCCAAACAGCTAAACCGGGATTAAACACGGTTGGCTCTGCAATCTTTTGCGACATTAATAAAGATGTGTTTGCCGCTAAACCCACATCCCATAAAGTTTCTTGTGCCCGTAGACACTGAGCCCCAATTAATATATATAATAAAGACCATGAAGCTAGTTTGCAGATTCTATTGCAGCCCAACTTCATGGTATATCTTCTAATTAATTATTGTTTGCTCTTATTTCTTCAGCCGCACTAAGCAAGAAACCGGACCAAACTTCATTGAACCAAGTAGTATTATCGCTACCTCCAATCAGATAAAGCTTCTCTCCAACTGTCGTAGCATCGATATATCCTCTTGCTTTGTATGACGCTGGCAAATCGATAAGAGTATCAACTAAGTTCCAAGAATAACCGAAGTCTATTGATGTATAAATTTCTTTTGAAGCTGTACCCGACTCGGTAATACCTCCAACTAAATAAATACTATTTCCGTATTGTGTAACAGCAGCCCCTTCTTTTCTGCCAAAAGCAGCTGTTCCATTTGCTGAAGTTAGAGCCCAGTCTGTTCCATCTGTCATCGAACTCCATACGGCACTGATGGTTTCGTTATTAATATCTTTACCACCGACAAGCATCAAACGTTCGTTATAAAATGAAGTGTAGGTATATGAACCAAACCCTTTGATTGGGAATCCGGCTAAAACAGCTCCCCCTACTTTATAGTTAGACAAATCTGATGTTGCAGCGAAAAAGTATTGACTTCCTTTATTGATTACAACCGAAAGAACCGGTTTTGTGCTTTGTCCAGGAATATAAGCTCCCAAAACAGAAATAATTGTATATGGGGCATTTGTATTCGTCCATCTAACTCCATCATTCGAAACATAAAGAGCTCCTTTATCTGTCTTAACTACGAATTGCTCTCCGAAACGAGTAATGGATTCTATTATAGCTTCACTTGAAGGGAAACCTGTAAGACTTTGTTGAGCCCATACAGACATATCTCCGTTTTGAGTTTTGTATACTGAAGTTGTAGCGCCAGAACGCACATAAGAATAGTAAACACCATCTGAAACTTTCACGGTTTTTTGACCGTTAATTACCGAGCCAAACACACCATCTGCAGTTTGATTCCAAAACATAGAATCTGGATTAATCTGGTGTACATTGATATAAGCCTTATATGACTTAGTTGTGGTTAAATCTGCTGCATATACATTAAAAACAACAGGCTTTGCAAAATTAACAGAATCTTCAGCCTTCCATGTAAATGTTGTATCTGCAGGATAGGTTTCTTTCACTTCAATTTTCGAGGCGCTTTTAGTGGTAATACTACAAATCACATCCTCAACCTTTGTTCCAAAAGGGAGAGAGTCACGGTTGTAGATCAACCCGGCCAACTGATCGATCGAGAATTTCACATCACCCAGTCCTTCGATCGAATCGTTCGATACTGAGAAATCATAAATTTGCGCGTCTTTCGACACCTCATACGTGATAGGCGTGTCATTATCCATACAAGACGTCAAAATAAGGCCCACACAAGCTGATAGCAATATATAAAAATTTCTTTTCATCAGAAAACAGTGATTTACTTTATCATCGGTAATTATACTAGGTTACAAAAGTAGAAACATTTTTCTCTTTCAAGCCTCTAATTCTAATATTTATAAAATTTTATAACCCTCTTTCAACGAATAATGAACAATTCTGTTACTTTTTATTGTTTCTACTCCTTTCATTACTCCATTCAACATGGGTGCAGGTACTCCATTTCCTATACAAAACGGTGCATATTCAACACGTGCCTCATCCCAAAGTCGCTCATCGATAAAACTTTGTAAAAGAACACACCCGCCTTCGACCATCAACGATTCGATCTTTCGGCGTTGTAACTCTGCCAACAATTGAGAAAGTAAATTTAAAGAAAAGTCCATCCTGATATACTCAAGCCCTGACCCTTCTTTGCTATTCTTTATTTCATTAATTACCAATGTTGTGACACCTCCATCAAATAAATGAAGATCTTTGGGCAAATCTAAGTTTTGATCTAAGACTATTCGTATCGGATTTCGGCCCGACCAATACCGAACGGTAAGGGATGGATTATCGAGCAAAGCCGTAGTCGTTCCAACCATAATTGCATCAAACTCACTTCTTAGTTTATGCACCTCTCGTCTCGACTCCTCATTAGATAAAATAAGAGGTTTCTTTTGATCTTCAGACATACGTTTGTAATCCATATACCCATCGGCTGTTTGAGCCCACTTAAGCAACACAAACGGGCGTTTTGCAGTATGACAGTGCATAAATGTCTTGTTCAGCTCATCGCACTCATTCTTTAGTACACCTTCAACCACTTCTATTCCGGCAGCACGCAGCATGGCAATTCCTCTTCCAGCCACTTGAGGAAAAGGGTCCTTACTTCCAACTACAACCCGTGGTATTTGCATTTTTATAATCAACTCAGCACAAGGAGGTGTTTTACCATGATGTGAACATGGTTCTAAACTCACATAGATTGTTGACCTCTTCAACAATTCTTTATCATGAACTGATGCGATTGCATTAACTTCCGCATGTGCTTCTCCACATTTAGCATGATATCCCTCTCCTATTATCTTGTCGTCGCAAACAACAACCGCACCAACCATCGGATTGGGAGACACAAATCCGGCTCCATTACGAGCTAGGGTTATGCAGCGACGCATATATTTTTCTTCTATTTGCATACTTTCAATTGCATGATTAAAGATCGTTCTCTATTTTTGTAAAAAAGAGCAAGTCAATGACTCAATCCATTCAATATATCCAGGAGCAACTACAGGGGATTTATCCTCCTGATGAAATCAAAAGTTTTACGAAAATTCTTTTCGAAAACATCTGTAACATTCCTCCTTATCAACAAGTTTTTCACAAAGATATAGAATTATCCGAGTTACAGAAGCAGAAACTACAAGAAGCAGTAACACGACTAAAAAGCCACGAACCGATACAATATATCATTGGCTCCACCTATTTCTACAATCGAGATTTCTTGGTAGAACCAGGGGTATTAATCCCTCGTCCGGAGACGGAGGAATTGATGGAAATGATCGTTCATGAAAACCAAAACAAGTCGGTTCGTATTCTGGACATTGGCACGGGAAGCGGATGCATACCCGTAACATTAAGTCTTGAGCTACCTCAAAGTACTGTATATTCGGCCGACATTTCGGAGGATGCGCTTTGCGTTGCTCAAAAAAACATTGCACACAACAAGGCTACGGTATCCCTCCTACACTGTGACATCTTAGATGATACAGCCATTCCTCGTTTGCCACAACAACTTGACATCATCGTTAGCAACCCTCCATATGTAATGGAATCCGAAAAGGCAGGCATGGAAAATAACGTTCTTGTTCACGAGCCTCACTTAGCTTTATTTGTACCGGACGAAGACCCTCTTTTATTCTACAACCGAATAGCAGATTTAGGACGTACTTTATTAAAGGAGGGTGGTAAAATCTACTTTGAATTGAACGCTCTTTTAGCACAAGAAAGTGCAGAGATGATGATCAGCAAAGGATACAAGCAAGTCTCTTTGCACAAAGATCTATTCGGCAAACTCCGCTTTCTTACAGCAGTTCGATAATCGATGTAATATGAAGAAAGAAATTACAGAAGGTGAAGCCCTACATCGTTATGCAGCCTATTGTTCAAAAGCCGAACGCTGCATCTACGATGTTTCTACAAAATTGAATCAAACAACACTCGATCAAGAAGCAAAAGAGCGTATTATAGCACGTTTACTCAAAGAAAAATTCATCGACGAAGATCGTTTTTGTCGATGCTTTGTCAACGATAAAAACGTTTTCAACAAATGGGGGAAAACAAAAATCAGAATGGAGTTAAAGCGTAGGCACATCTCTTCAGACCTGATCGAACGACACATCTCTCAAATCAATACGGAAGCCTATACAGATGAGCTATCCCGTATGCTACAAAAGAAAAAAGAAAAAACCACCGCAAAGAATCAATACGACCTGCAAAACAAGCTTATCCGCTACGGACTATCGCGCGGATACGAAATATCTCAGGTGATTCAATGCTTGAAGCAACTAAACCATGAATCTAATCTCGATATTGAAGAGTATATGGAATGATATCCTAGCTCTCTTTTTCCCAAATCTATGTGCGGTTTGTGACACCCCTTTGGTTGAACACGAACAAGGAATCTGCCTGGGATGCATTTCTCGCATCCCTCGTACGGGAAATATGGTAAAACCGGACAATGAAACCGTAAAACGTTTCTGGGGAAAGTTTCCCATTGAACATGGAGCCTCATTCTTTCATTTTCACAAAGGAGAAAACAGTCAAAAAATCATCCATGCCATTAAATACAAGAATGATAAAGCTCTCGCATTACAAATGGGTGCTTTATTTGCCGACGAACTTAACACAACTGACTGGATCAGAGAAATAGATCTCCTCATCCCTGTACCCCTTCATAAGAATCGTTTACGTACAAGAGGCTACAATCAATCAGAACTAATTGCGCAAGGAATCGCGTCGGTTCTGAAATTACCCATCGACACCTCATCGGTCATCAAGGCCAAACCCACCTCTTCACAAACAAAAAAAGGAATTTATGAACGTTGGCTCAATGTTAACGAAACCTTTTCGCTCACCTCTGCCACTCAATTACAAAACAAGCACATTCTGATTATCGATGATGTTGTTACCACCGGAGCGACGATCGACTCGCTGGCTCAAACCATTCTAGCTTGTCAAAATGTCAAAATAAGTGTGATTTCATTAGCTATAGCTACCTAAATATTAAAAAATAACATATTTCACTCTATATTATCCGGCGGGTTTCTCTAATTTTGCCAAAGACTATATTATAATATTTCATACTATGAGAGAATCTGAAAAATTAGTAGCAGAGAAACTACTTAAGATTAAAGCAGTGAAATTGCAACCGGCAAACCCTTTCACTTGGGCTTCGGGCTGGAAATCTCCTATCTACTGTGACAACAGAAAGACCCTTTCTTATCCGGAAGTTAGAGATTGCATCAAAATCGAATTGGCAAGAACTATCCTTGAAAAGTATCCTCAAGTAGATGCTATCGCAGGTGTAGCTACAGGTGCAATTGCACAAGGTGCTTTGGTTGCAGATTTATTGAATCTTCCTTTTGTTTACATCCGCGCAACTCCAAAAGATCACGGATTGGAAAACTTAATTGAAGGAGAATTGAAACCAGGCTCAAAAGTTGTTGTTGTTGAAGACCTTATTTCAACAGGTGGAAGCAGTTTGAAAGCTGTAGAAGCAGTACGCAAAGCTGGCAACGAAGTTGTTGGTATGGTTGCTATCTTTACTTACGGTTTCCCTATCGCTCAAGAGAAATTTGCTGAAGCAAACGTTGAATTGACAACACTTTCTAACTACAATGCAGTATTGGAACAAGCATTGAGCACAAACTATATCGAGCAATCAGATATCGAAACGCTTAAAGAATGGCGTAAAGATCCTGCAAACTGGAACCCTAATAAATAATCAGGAATGACAGAATTTGTAAGCGAAGTTAAAACCATTCCTTATAACGAAGACAGAATCTATACGATGCTCTCTGACCTTTCAAACTTGGAAAAAGTCAAAGACAGACTTCCTGCCGATAAGGTTAAAGATTTTTCGTACGATACAGATTCATGTACGTTCAGTGTTGATCCGGTTGGCAAAATCAAATTTGAAATCATTGAACGCACTCCGTGCAACACCATCAAATTTGGCGCAGCCGAATCACCAATCAAGTTTAATCTTTGGATTCAACTGAAACAGGTAGCAGAAAACGACACAAAAATGAAGATGACTATCAAAGCTGATTTGAATATGTTTCTTAAACCAATGGTTTCAAAACCATTGCAAGAAGCATTGGACAAAATCTCTACGGTAATCGCTTCGTTACCTTATTAATACATCAGACATATGGCACAAAAGCTTTGGGAAAAAAGTGTACAAGTAAATACAGAAATTGAAAACTTTACTGTCGGAAAAGACAGGGAAATGGATCTTTATCTTGCAAAGCATGATGTATTGGGCTCTATTGCTCACACCACCATGCTAGCAAGTATCAACCTGATTGAAAAAGACGAATTGGAAATCTTGATTCGTGAGCTTCGCAACATCTACCAGTTGGCAGAGGAAGGGAAGTTTATCATCGAAGACGGAGTTGAAGACGTACACTCGCAGGTAGAGTTGATGCTTACCCGCAAACTGGGTGATCTAGGAAAAAAAATACACAGTGGTCGCTCAAGAAATGATCAAGTTCTTCTCGACCTTAAGTTATTTACCCGCACACAGTTAAAAGATCTTGCCGAGAGTGTTCACACTTTGTTTACAACACTAATCGCCCAAAGCAATCGCTATAAAGAGGTATTAATGCCGGGATATACTCACTTGCAGATTGCAATGCCGTCATCGTTTGGGTTGTGGTTTGGCGCCTATGCCGAAAGCTTAGCCGACGACCTACAACTTCTTCAGGCGGCATATAAAATCTGCAATCGTAATCCCCTCGGATCGGCAGCCGGTTATGGTTCGTCCTTCCCGCTTAATCGTGAGATGACAACCCAATTACTCGGATTCGACTCGATGAATTACAACGTGGTTTACGCTCAAATGGGACGTGGCAAAATGGAAAAAACCGTTTCCTTTGCCATCTCATCCATTGCGGCAACTTTGTCAAAACTAGCCTTCGACGCATGTATGTTCAATAGCCAAAATTTCGGATTCATCAAACTTCCGGATGAATTCACTACCGGCTCCAGCATCATGCCTCACAAGAAAAATCCGGATGTATTCGAATTGACAAGAGCGAAGTGTAATAAATTACAAGCTCTTCCTTATCAAATCACATTGATTACAAACAACCTTCCTTCGGGTTATTTCCGCGATATGCAAATTATCAAAGAAGTTTTCATCCCTGCTTTCGAAGAGCTTCAATCATGTATTTATATGGTAAATCGCATGATGCAAGAAGTAAAAGTAAACAAGCAAATCCTCGAAGACAAGAAGTACGATTTGATATTCAGTGTAGAGGAAGTAAACAAGCGCGTGCTTGATGGTGTTCCGTTCCGCGATGCCTACAAAGAAGTAGGTCTTGAGATCGAATCGGGCAATTACACTCCTGATTACGACATCCATCACACACATGAAGGTAGCATCGGTAACCTTTGCAATGAGAAGATCGAATTATTGGCTCAAGAAATTCTTTCCGATTTCAACTTCGAAAAGATGAAACGCGCCGAAGATCAACTGCTCAACCGCTAAACCTACTCACCATGGCAAGATACGGTCTACTCTATGGAATATGTGGCATGCTTCTATGCATTACTGCATGTAACAACGAACTAGAATCAGGTATCCCTGCCTCGAAAGTCAATCTTTCGCTCGACTTGAGTATGGAAGACTTCAAACTAACTTCACCGCTGGCTTCTATGTCATATATCCGGCCTCGCATATCGGGCGAGGCTACCGGATATGGCGGAATCTTAGTCGTAAGTGGTTTTAACGACCAGCTATTTGCTTACGACTTGAGTTGTCCCAACGAAAAACAGCCAACTATCCGCATTGTTCCATCCGACAACGGAACAGCCACCTGCCCCACATGTAATACACTGTATGACACAGCAAACGGATCCGGAAACTCGATCAAAGGCGCACAAAAACTAATTCTACAACGCTATCGCTGCCTGCGAACAGGAAGTAAAATAAGGGTTGTAAATTAAAAAATACGCTATTTTATTTGCGAAATAAAAAAATACGCGTATCTTTGCACACGTAATCACAACGATTACTAAAAAACGCGAAAGTAGCTCAGTTGGTAGAGCATAACCTTGCCAAGGTTAGGGTCGCGGGTTCGAGTCCCGTCTTTCGCTCTAGGCCGCCCGAATGGTGGAATGGTAGACACGAAGGACTTAAAATCCTTTGGCTTCACGGCCGTGGGGGTTCAAGTCCCCCTTCGGGTACACTGCCCAAAAACCTGCATTTTACGATGCAGGTTTTTTTTTGCTCTAAATACAACCCTCCTATCCATAAATTCAATTTTCATAAACTATCTTTTCTCCGAACTGGTTTAGTATTAAAAACATACATACAATGGAACCATCTAGAAGAAATGAGCTGATTGGACATCTTGCCGCATTATCTGCAATTATATTCTTTGCCTTAAACATTCCTGCTACAGCATACATTCTCAAAGGCTGGATCGAACCGGCCGGTTATACCACCTGTCGGCTTCTGGGAGGAGTGATTACAGCCTGGATTATATCTGCATTTATAAAGAATACCCCCATTGATTGGAAAAAAGATGGCCTCACCATCATTTTAGGCGGAATCATCGGAATGGCTATCTTCTTTTACATCTTCAGTGCAGGATTGTTCAAAACATCACCCATTGATGCCTCCATTATCCTCACACTTTCGCCCGTATTGGTATTAATCATATCGGCCATAGTCTTCAAAGAACAAATCACCAAACGCAAATCGTTAGGGATCCTACTTGCCCTTGCCGGAGCACTCATGGTGATCTTGATGCAACACCAAAACAGTACCATCCATGGAGCATTAACAGGAAACCTTCTCATGCTCGCCTCCACTGTTATTTACGCAGTTTACTTGATTATTTCACGCGGCATCTCTTCCAAGTACAATCCCGTTACGCTATTGCGATGGATATTTCTTTCGGGACTTATCGTTGCCCTGCCTTTCGGATTTAGCGAAATCCTACACTCCCCAATGGTTACACAGGGCGAACCCAAACCCATCCTCGTGATGCTTTTTATTGCATTTTTCCCATCGGCACTCTCATACATGCTTATTCCGATAGCACTCAAGCGACTCAGCTCCACCATTGTCTCCATGTACTCATATCTGATTCCGGTAATTGCCTCTGCAGTTTCCATTTTACTAGGTCAGGCTGTACTCGAATGGTTCGAGCCGGTATCTCTACTACTCATCGTTGTCGGTGTATATTTCGTTACCATCACCAAGAAAAAAAACTCGGTGCTTAAGAAGTAAAAAACACCCATCTAATTATATCTCACATTGCAAATATGAATACAGTGTCGACTGATATATTTGATTTATCTTTGCAAAAAACAACAAACTACAATCTACGTAAAATAAGCCACCATGAGAAGTAGAACGTCAACATACGGCATCAATAGCCTACTTTCTATCGTACTTTTCCTTGGAATCATCGCACTCAACGCATGTACCTCCACTACAAAAAAGCAAGAGTCAATCCCTTCTTTTAGTCCGTATATCGCAGCATATACCGGAGGAATGGTATCGGCAACATCACCTATTAAAGTGATATTGGCCAACGATCTTTCGCAAGTCATCATCAACGAAGAAAGCAATCAAAAACTATTCTCCTTTTCTCCTTCGATCAAAGGAAAAACCATTTGGAGATCGAGTCGTGAAGTCGAGTTTATACCCGACTCAAACGCCTTGAAACCAAATACCGTATACGATGCCACGTTCGACTTGAGCAAGATCATGGAAGTTGACAAAACGCATGCTGCTTTCAACTTCATGTTTCAAACTATCGAGCAAAACTACTCATTTTCGACAAGCCTTTATCAGCCCATTGGCAACAGCGCCGAGTGGAATAGCATAACCGGACAAATCCTATTGGCCGATAAAGCAAACATCTGTGATGTACGCAAAATGATCTCGGTAGATGCCGGTAATCAAAAGCCGATTGTTATCGTAGCCGGAGACAACTTCGGTACCGCTTTCAATTTCACCGTCGATAGCATCAAACGCACCAATCAACAAGAAGACATCACAATCAAGCTCAATGGCTCGCCAATCGGGAAGGATAAAAAGGAACAACAAACCGTTTCCATTCCGCCACTAGGCACGTTCAAACTTCTTGCTTCGGCATACAAACCCGATCAAACGCCTTACGTAGAACTTTGCTTTTCAGACCTGCTTGATCCGTCTCAAGACTTAAAAGACCTCATCACCATTGCCGGTGTAGGACAAACCATGTTCCAAACCGAAAAGAACTGCGTACGTGTCTATTTCCAAACCATTCCATACAATCAGGAGCTAAACATTACCATTGCAAAAGCTCTGCGCAACAGCAACGGAAAGCCTCTTCCCGAATCCGTGCAAACCATTCTCAATGCCGGATCAAACCTTCCTCAAGTTGCCTTGCTCAACAAAGGAAACATCATGCCCAATAGCGATAACTTGATTCTACCATTTAAGGCTGTAAACCTAAAAGCAGTAGATTTGAGCATTGTCAAGGTATATGAAAATAACATCTTGCGCTTCTTGCAATCGAATAATCTAGAGGGTACGAACGATCTGCGTATGGCAGGAAGATTGGTACTCCGCAAAGTATTGCCACTTACCGGAGATGCTTCGCTCAATCTGGCAAACTGGAATGAGTTTTCGGTAGATTTGGCTCCGCTCATCAAGCAAGATCCGGGTGCGATTTACAGAGTTGAATTGACGTTTAAAAAAGAATATGCCAACATCCCTTGTGTTGATAACAATGCCATACTCAGCGACGGCCTTATTCCTCTCAATGGTGATAACGGTCTTACCGAGCAAGACCAAGCGTATTGGGATCAAACCTACGGATACTATTCCCCGGTTGTTTACAACTGGAACGAATACAAGTGGGAAGACCGCAACAACCCTTGTACACCAACCTATTACATGAATCAAGACCGCTTTGCCGGGTGCAACGTATTATCATCCAACCTCGGAATTCTGGCCGAAGCAGGTGCAAACAATGACTATTTTGTAGTTGTTAATAACTTGTTGACAACCGCTCCCGAGAAGGACGTTCAAATAAACCTGTACAACTTCCAACTACAACCCATTGGTAGCGGCACTACCGACGAAAAAGGATTCGTCACCATCCCTACCAAAGGCATGAAACCATTCGTCTTGGCCGCTCGCAAAGACAAAGAGCGCGGTTATCTCAAACTTGACGACGCCTCAGCCCTTTCATTCAGCCGTTTTGATGTAAGCGGAAAAGAAATCACCAAAGGACTACGCGGATACATCTACACCGAACGCGGCGTATGGCGTCCGGGCGACTCTATATTTGTCAGCTTTATACTAAATGACAAAGCCAATCCGCTTCCCAAAAATCATCCGGTCGTGTTCGAGATGTACACCCCTACGGGAGGTTTTTACAAGAAGATGGTAGAAACATCGAATGTAAACGGATTCTATACCTTCAAGGTAGCAACCGAGCCCAATGCCCCTACCGGTCGCTGGGAAAGTTATGTAAAAGTAGGTGGAGCTATCTTCTCCAAACCACTGCGCGTGGAAGCCATCAAACCAAATCGCTTAAAGATCAATCTAAATCCGGGCACCGAACTTCTCGAAGCCTCCAAGAAGACACAACCAATGAGTTTGCAGTCATCTTGGTTGCTCGGCCTGCCTGCTTCTGATTTGAAAGCAACGGTAGAGATGAAACTTACCACCGATGCCAATCCGTTCAAACAACACAAAGGATATAACTTCGTAAACCCAACGAGCAACTTTGCCTTCGTCAGTCAGCCGCTATTTGAAGGTACACTCAATGCGGAAGGCAACGTGCATTTCGACGCGAAGTTACCGGCCATTCCATCGGCACCGGGCTTATTGCAAGCATCCTTCATTTCACGCGTTTACGAAGAAGGAGGCGACTTTAGCACCTATGTGCAAAACGGTACCTACGCACCCTTTACCTCGTACGCCGGAGTGCAAGTACGCAACTTTACCGACAACACACCACTCGTTACCGACACGAAAAATTACATCGACATCCTCACGGTATCTCCGCAAGGTAATCCGGTGAATTCAAATGTCGAAGTCGTAATCTATAAACTCGACTGGCGCTGGTGGTGGGAAAAAGACAACGGTTCGCTGGCCAACTACATGAACAGCGTCAACAAGCAAATCATCCAAAGCCAGACCGTAGCCACACAAAACGGAAAAGCTGCCGTTTCTTTCGATATCAAGTATCCGAATTGGGGCCGATACATGGCCTATGTGAAAGATATCAACAGCGGACACGCCACCGCTCAAGTATTCTACATCGATTGGCCGGCATCGCAAGGGCAAGCTTTCCTGAGCGATCCCGATGGAGCTACCATGCTTACATTCACAACAGACAAAGACACCTACAAAGTGGGTGATCAAATAAAAGTAACGCTTCCGCAGGCTTCATCCGGACATGCGTTGGTTACCGTCGAAAACGGATCATCTATTTTGCAAAAGCAATGGGTCGTAACCGAAGCCGGCAAACCAACCTTGTTCAATATTGAAGTCACTCCGGAGATGGCCCCTAACGTCTACATCCACATAACGTTGCTACAGCCACACGGACAAAAGGTAAATGATTTACCAATCCGATTATACGGTATCAAACCGATTGCGGTAGAGAATCAAAAAACACACCTCGAACCGCAAATCGAAATGGCCGACATGCTCAAACCGCAAAAGCCGTTTAACGTCACAATCAGCGAAAAGACCGGAACCGCAATGACCTATACCCTGGCCATCGTCGACGAAGGACTGTTGGATCTTACCGCCTTCCGTACGCCAAATCCATGGACCGAGTTTTATACCCGCGAAGCATTGGGCGTACGCACCTGGGACCTTTACAACTACGTAATGGGCGCATATGGTGGTACACTTACTCCGCTACTTTCGGTAGGAGGTGACGAGGAACTTCGCAACACCGCTCGTAACAAAGCCAACCGCTTCAAACCGGTGGTTCGTTTCATGGGACCATTCTCGTTAGCCAAAGGTAAAAAAGCGACACATCAGATCGAACTACCGGCATATGTGGGTGCAGTGCGTGTGATGGTTGTTGCCGGAAACGAAGCCGGAGCTTATGGCAATGCGTCAAAAAGCGTAGAAGTAAAGAACTCTGTAATGACCCTATCGTCACTGCCGCGCATGGTAGCACCCGACGACAACATGTACCTACCGGTCAACCTGTTTGTAACCGACAAAGCCATTTCATCAGCAACGGTGAGCGTCGCTACATCCAACGGACTTCTTCAGCCGGAAGGCAACGCCACACAGCAAGTCAGCGTAAAAGCACCGGAAGACAAAGTCATTTTCTTCAAGCTCAAGGCCGGAAAGAAAACAGGTGTAGAAACCGTAACCATCACTTCGAAAGCAAACGGAGACACCTTTACCGAAACTATCGAGCTGGATGTACGCAATGCCAATTTGCCAATCACAACCATCGATAGCAAAACCATTCCGGCATCGGGACAAGCTAGTTTAACCTGGCAATTCCCCGAAGGATCAGACAATGGTAGTGTAAAGGTAGATGTGTCGCGCATACCGGGAGTAAACCTCACCGGCCGACTCGCATATCTCACTAATTACCCCTTCGGATGTGCCGAACAGATCATTTCGCAGGCATTCCCGCAGCTCTATCTCGCTTCGTTGGTAGCACTTACGGCCGACAACAAAGAGCAGATCAAGCAATCGGTACTCGAAGCCATCCGACAAATGAACAGACTGCAACTTCCCGACGGAGGTATCCGTTATTGGAGTTCTGCCAATACAGCCAACGCATGGGTTACCTCCTATGCGGGAGCCTTTATGTACGAAGCCAAACAGAAAGGATACGATGTCAGCAACGACTGGATCACCAAGTGGAAGACCTATCAAAAGCAAGCCATCCGCTCATGGAATGGCAACGATGCGCTCAATCAAGCCTATCGCCTGTATACAATGGCCTTGTACAATGAGCCCGAAACCGGAGCGATGAATCGCCTTCGCGAGACCAACCTCGACGAAACCTCGCGCTGGATGCTAGCTTACACTTATGCACTGCTCGGCAAAAATGACATCGCGATGTCTTTGATTGATCCGGCAAATATCAATGCAGCCCGCAACAGCAGCTTCTCTACCGATTTCGGTTCGCCGCTACGTGACGAAAGTGTAGCTTTGATGACCCTTTCTCAACTGGGACGCATGACCGAAGCGCTACCTGTGGCACAACGCATCGCCACCCAGTTGAGCTCCGATCAAGAGTACAGCACGCAAGCAACCGCATTCGGACTGATGGCGATGGCGCAATATGCCGAAAAACTAGGCAACGGCATTATACAGTTCAATTGGACAATCGACAAGGCCAAGCAACCGGCCGTGCAAACCGTTGTTCCGGTATGGCAAAGCACCATCGAAAAGCCAAAGGCATCGGGCACCATCCACATCGAAAGTAAAAGTGAGACGGTACTTTTTGCACAAGTTATCAACACCTATACACCGCTGTTCGACAAAGCACCGGCAGTCAACAACGGACTCACCATGAACGTATCGTACCGTTATCAAGACGGCACTACTGCCAACATCCAATCCATGATGCAAGGCACACCGTTTACGCAAGTGGTAGAGATCACCAACAATAGTGCCACCACCAACTACACCAATCTTGCGCTTACCAGCGTATTTGCGGCAGGTTGGGAAAATCTCAATACCCGTTTTGCCGGTGTCGATACCCCTTCGGGCAATTACACCTACCGCGATATCCGCGACGACCGTGTAAGCACCTTCTTCGACCTAAAAGCCGGAGAAACCAAACGCTTCTCGATCCACTTGCAAGCAGCATACGCCGGCACGTTCTACCTACCGGCTATCCAATGCGAGGCCATGTATGAAAGCGGAGTTCAGGCACGCAACATCGCAACAGAGATTAGTATTGTACGCGAATGAGACGAATCAAAGACATAGTTTCTAACCTATACAAAAAGCCAATAGCCCGGTTCGTCACGATCGGGCTATTGGCTTTTCTACTCATATTCCTATTTTTCACATTGCCCCGCACCCTTTTCAACAGGCCTACGGGCACCATTGTATATGCGGCAGACGGAACACTGCTGGGTGCACGCATCGCGAAAGACGGACAGTGGCGGTTTGCCTCTACGCCCGGTCTCAACGAGAAATACAAACAAGCCGTAATCACCTTCGAAGACAACTGGTTTTACTGGCATCCCGGCATCAATCCGGTAGCCATTGCCCGTGCTGCCTGGCAAAACATACAAGCTCGCAGGGTGGTAAGCGGAGGAAGTACGCTCACCATGCAAACCATCCGACTGATGGAACAAGCACCGCGCACCATTCCGCAAAAAGTAAAAGAGATGATCAGAGCCTTGCGGCTCGAACTCACCTATAGCAAAGACGAAATCCTACACCTCTATGCCGACAATGCCCCTTTTGGCGGAAACGTTGTGGGCATCGAAGCAGCCTCGTGGCGCTGGTTTGGCCATCCTTCCGCAACCCTTTCGTGGGGAGAAGCCGCCTTACTAGCCGTATTACCCAATTCACCCTCAATGATGCACCCAGGCAAAAACCGAACCGCCCTGCGCAACAAACGCGACCGCTTGCTCAAGCGGATGTACGAACAAGGAAGCATCAGTCGTACCGACTACCTCACCTCACTCGACGAACCCATCCCCGACGAGCCGCGTCCGCTTCCGGACATGGCAGCGCATCTGGTAGCCGAAGTCGATCTGCAACACAAAGGTCAGCGCATCGAAACCACCCTCAACCGTACCTGGCAAGAACAAGCAGAGAAAAGACTCGAAGCCTGGAATGCCGATTTCAGACAAAACGGAATCAATCACATCGCCGCCGTCATCATCGATCTGGAGTCTAACACCGTAGCCGCCTATTGTGGAAATGTCGGTTTTTCCAAGCCGCAGCCCGGCAATCAGGTCGACGTTTTACGTTCGCCTCGTAGCACAGGCAGTATCCTCAAGCCCTTCCTGTATTGTGCGCGCGTGCAAGAAGGAGAGATTCTACAACACACCCTCATCCCCGATATCCCCATCAGCATTCAAGGTTTCGCACCCAAGAATTACAACCGGGCATACGACGGAGCCGCGCCCGCATCCGAGGCATTGGCACGCTCGCTTAACATTCCTGCGGTATTGATGCTACGCGAATACGGAATCCCAAAGTTTCGGGATCTACTTGTAAAATCGGGATTGAAAACGATCAATAAAAGCGCCGATTACTATGGGTTGTCGTTGATCTTGGGCGGAGCTGAAGCCACCCTCTGGGATGTTGCTTCGGTCTATGCCGGCATGGCCAAAACACTCAACCGATACAACGACGAAAACACCTACAATCCCATCGATTGGAAGCAACCCGCATACCGCGTGGCAGACAGCCATACAGCACCCGCGCAACATGAAAATAGCAAAACACCGCTACTCTACGATGCCGGAGCCATTTGGCAAACCTTCGAAGTATTGAGTGAAGTAAACCGACCGGAAGAAATGGACTGGCATTTGATGCCATCGGTTCGCAAAGTAGCCTGGAAAACCGGCACCAGTTATGGTTACCGCGATGCTTGGGCCGTGGGCGTAACCCCTCGCTTTGTAGTAGGTGTATGGGTAGGCAATGCCTCGGGCGAAGGAAAAGCCGGACTTACGGGAGCATCTACCGCCGCACCGGTCATGTTCGATTTGTTCAACTTCCTGCCCGCTACAGGTTGGTTCGACACCCCATTCGAAGCCCTCGAAGAAGTACAAATCTGCAAGCAAAGCGGTCATCTCAAAGGACGCTTCTGTCCCGATGCCATAACCACGCTGATCTGTAAAAACGGCGAACGCACCCCGCCGTGCCCCTATCACATCAACATCACGGTAAACGGCACAGCCACCGAGCGCGTTTTTGCCGATTGCAGCACCGACGGCGACATCGTACAGCGCACATGGTTCGTACTCCCCCCTTCGTGGGAATGGTTCTACAAAAACCGCCATCCCGACTACCGTCCCTTGCCCCCACTCAGTGCCTCTTGCGCAGGCAAAGAGAGCGGACAAGCCATGCAGTTTATCTATCCTACCGGTATATCGGCCATCATCCTGCCCCGTCAGCTCGACGGCAGCGCGGGCAAACTCGTTGTGGAAATTGCCCATCGCGATCCCGACGCCACCCTCTATTGGCATTGGGACAACGACTTTATCGGTACCACCCGCCACTTTCACCAAATGCCCATCCAAGGCAACTCGGGTCGCCACCACCTCGTTGTCACCGACAATCAGGGCGAAACCATCTCACGCTACGTCACCATCAAATAATAAAGGTTACACGAGATCAACTTACACAACATCACCCAAAGCCGCACATAAATAACATTTTGTTCGTATATTTACAAAAAACTTAATTTTGTAATATGAAGATCTGTTTTCACATTCTCCTGTTTATTTCTATCCTTACTACATCGTGCCAAAAAGAAGAAATGCTTTCCCACGAAGGAAGTTCTATTCGTTTGAATAAAAGCGATAGCCTCGTTATGGTCAAGCTACATGAAACAATGGGTGGCTTCGGCTGGAATCTCAAAGACTGTAATACTTGGAACTATGTCACATTTGAGTATGATACCGAGCTAGAAGAAAGTTTTGTTGTTGCCTTTGAAGGAGGTATTGGTTTTATGAAAGAAAAAGGATATATACCTAAAGAAATAGGCAAATTAAGCAGACTCCGCATATTCTTTGTACAAGATAATCACAAGCGTCTGCTGCAAGGAGAGTTGCCCATGGAAATATTTAATTGTCCATTGGAAATATTCAAACTTGAAGCTAACGTATCAGGAAAGCTAACACCTGACGTAGGTAAGATTGCGAAAACGATTCGTTATTTTTACATTCAAGGCACAAAGCTTTCCGGACAATTACCTCGAGAGTTCGGACAATTTAAGAAGCTAACTTTTCCATTGACACTAGGCAATAATCTGTTCTCCGGATTTCTCCCTAAAGAATTTTCGTCAATCAAAGGTGGTGTTGTGCTAGTTGAAAATTATCTCTCAACGATTGAATGGGAGTTTTTTGATACGCCACGCAGTGAAGCTAATGAAGTGCATATGTGGGACAATACACTCAGCGGAACTATTCCGGATTCTGTTTTCGATAAAGAATACTGGAAAATGTTTGGTCACAATTTCAATAGCCAACGATCTGGATACGGTTTTAGCAATTACAGACGTTAAACAGCCATTATATATAATAGAAAGAGGAAATACGGACTATGTTGTTTCGACAACATGGTCCGTATTGCATTCAGTCCGAAAATCTTTTAGTATAGATCAACTTCTTTCTTTCACTATTTGTTTGTAGGTTTCTTTTGAGTGCACCATCGTGGTCAACTCTTTGGCTAGATTCAGCTGAAGCCACTTTGCTTGCGGATTTTTGGAATGTTTTTCGATAATATTCTCAATTTCTGATTTACTCAAAAGTGTAAAGATCTTGATGTACCGCTCTGCGTCGAAGTCATTTACGTTTATCCAGAAATCATAAAAAGCTTGGGGCGATGTGTATTCGGGATTCAGCCAAATATTCCCTGATTCGGTTTTACCAAATTTACCACCATCGGCTTTCGTAATAAGCGGACATGTCAGCGCATAGACATCATTCCCGTTTATTCGCCTAATCAATTCCGACCCGGTCGTTATATTTCCCCACTGATCAGAACCACCCATTTGCAGTTTACAGTTTTTGTGCTCATTCAAGTACAAGAAATCATATCCCTGAATCAATTGATACGTAAATTCGGTAAAAGACAGTCCGTCTTGCGCTTCTCCATTCAACCGCTTTTGTACAGAATCTTTTGCCATCATATAATTTACAGAAAGATGTTTTCCTACTTTGGTCGCGAAGTCAAGAAAAGAAAACTCCTTAATCCAGTCATAATTATTCACGATTTCGGCATGATTAGACAATGTCGTATTAAAATCCAGAAATCTTGCCAACTGAGCTTTTAAGCAAGTCAGGTTATGACTTAGCGTTTGCTCATCCAGCAAATTTCGTTCTACCGACTTACCCGACGGATCTCCGATCATCCCTGTAGCTCCACCTATTAAAGCAATCGGTTTATGTCCGGCATTTTGAAAATGCTTTAAAATCATTACACTTACCAAGTGACCGATATGCAAAGAATCTGCCGTAGGGTCGAAACCGACATAAGCAGTGGTTTGCTCCTTCTCTAGCAGCTCTTCCGTTCCGGGCATGATGTTGTGAATCATCCCTCTCCATTGTAACTCTTCTACAAAATTCATTGTATTATTTTTCATGACATGGTTATTTTCTCAGTTCATATATGAAGTAGACGGTCTAAAGCTTTCTCGCCCCTATGTATGATCGTCTGTAAATATAAATATTATTTGAGAGCGAAGTCGAACAAACCACAAAATAAAGCTGATATACAAGACCATAAACACCTTCAGCCGAAAATTATCGTTACCTTAGCATTCTAAACTTAAGAATCTTCTACCATGAAAACGTTGTACAAATGTATCGCTGTGGCTCTGCTGGTGCTGGGCATCACAGCTTGTAGTCAAACACACGAACCCAAGCACATTATTGTAGCTTACGTCACTTCCGGCTCTACCGGTGTGCCCGATGTTAGCACACTTACCCACATCAATTACGCATTCGGACATGTCAATGAAACCTTCGATGGTGTCACCATCGACAACCCTGCCCGACTGAAAGAGATCACTGCGCTGAAACAGCAGTTTCCCGATCTCAACGTACAACTATCGGTAGGCGGTTGGGGAAGCGGACGTTTTAGCGAGATGGCTGCCGATCCGGCAAAACGAGCCGCATTTGCCAAACATTGTGCGCAGGTTTCCGAAACCTTCAACCTCGACGGTATTGATATCGACTGGGAATATCCCTCGTGCGACTGGGCCGGTATTTCCGCATCACCACAAGACATCGACAACTTCACACTGCTGATGAAAGACCTGCGTGAAGCACTCGGAAAAGATCAGTTATTGACCTTAGCCACCGTTGCTTCCGGACAATACATCGACTTCAAAGCCATCGATCCATACATCGATTTTGCCAACATCATGACCTACGACATGTCGCGCCCTCCCCTTCATCACGCACCCCTCTATCCATCAGCAATCAGCAACAACTCGTGCCAACAAGCACTCGACGCACACTTGGCAGCAGGTATTCCGGCACACAAACTCGTATTGGGAATGCCCTTTTACGGAAGAGGCAACGATGCGGTCGGCAACTTTATCGACTACAAAGACATCATCAATTTGCAAGGTTATCAAGAAGCTTGGAGTGACGAATCGCAAGCACCCTATCTCGCCGATACAGCCGGTGTGATGGTTTGCAGTTTCGACAACCCGCGCTCCATCCGTCTCAAATGCGACTTCATCAAAGCCAACAACCTCAAAGGAGCCATGTATTGGCAATACGACGGCGACGATGCGCAAGGCACCCTCCGCAACACCATTGCTAAAGAATTGCGGTAACGAATACGCACAAGACATACCTCCAAAGCCAATTCAGCTTTGGAGATGTGTCTTTCATTCTCGTTTTATTGAATCCTGTATTTATTTAAAATAGCTAATATATATCAGCCATATAAGAAATAATACACTCACAGTCATACACCCCAAAAGAAAAACTTTTGATTGGAAGGGAGTTTCCATTCTGAACTCCTTATCGAAATATATGATTAAGAAAAGTGCTAATAATAATATTGCTGTAATAATTGGATCAACAAAGATTCCGGAGAAAATCGTCAAAAAAATCAATATCCTATATAAGATCCTTCTGTTTTTTAGCTTCATCTGATTTTGTTTTAATGCAAAGTAAAAATATGAGCATTGTCTTACGTACCGTAAAATCAGTGTATCTCAACAAACAGTCCTTACCCGATTGAGCAGACCTATTCATCAGCTCAATCCTGTCTTATTCAATATATGAAAATGTTACTTTGTCAAACGAAACAGAAGTCTGATTATTTATCTGGAAATTAGTCCCCAACGCTAGCGGAATTATCATTTTTACGGTCGAGTTATTCCCCACATATTTAAGAACACTCATATAGCCTTCGTTTACAATGTACTCATCTACATAAAAAGACTCCGTAGGAAATCGACGCTCTTTATACTCAAAGTTAATTGGCCATTCCATCCAATCTGTTTCAGGCTCAAAACCATTAAACGACTTCTCACTACCGTCTTTCAGAGTCAAAAACTTTCCTTTGGCTACGGTGGATACTTTTGTCCCTACAGCCGTATTTTTAGAATCACCATAATCTACAACATGCAAGTATACTCCGTTATTTAACAAAACATACTCATTCTCTTGGAAAATACCATCGGCCGGAAACTCATTCAAAACAACAAACTGATTCTCCTTCATATACTGCTCAAGGAATAGTTTATCTTCTCGTATCAAATCATCAAAAGTTACAATATCACTCTTATCACACGAAACCAAAAACAGCATATATAAAACAACTTTCAAAACAGATAAAATTTTTCTCATGATAGTTTTCTAATTGGATTAAACATTAGTCTTCCACTTAAAATATTAGGCTTTAAGCGAATACAAATAAAGCAAAAAAAAACTTATGCAAATGAAAACAAACGTATTTATCTGCTATTATATTTTTAGCGGTTTAATGTTACATGTTACGAAATAGGATGTTATTCAATAGATGAAAACATTACTGTAGCAATGAGGTGGTCACTGAACTCTTGTGAAAACAGGCTTCAATTTATTTTTTTGAGAGCTATTACACAAACGGAAAACAAAGCATAACAAATGCATTTTCAGCTAAACCACTACGCTTTCACCAATTTTACAAATTCGTGAGTTGTTTATTTTAATAATATAACCGGCTATCATATCTTTACATATACATACTAAAATATACAAGTAACCATGAAAAAAAGTTTCGCTCAAAGCGCACAGTAGTGCTACACCTTGCAAGCGTCAAAAACCCCTTGCGATAAGAACACAGGATAGTAAACTCACCAATTTTAGATATCATCTCAAGAATATCGGAATCGCGGCAGAAAATATCCTTTTTCTAATGAACGAAGGATCGCTCAACGATGAACAACGACTGCTCGCTATCGCCAAGGAGTTGAACAAGATTGTGAAAAATGTAGACCTGCTGCTCGATTGGCTGCCAACTTCACCAATGACGGTACTCAGCATTTTCCCATTCTATCAAGAGATCAATCATTTTCGAAACAAGCTGATCAAGAATTACTACATTACTGAAACATTGAAATTCATCGATCTATTTTTCGTAACAGAGCAAGATTGTCCGCCGATCGACCTCAAAGAATTGAAAAACGAGCTTTCTAGTAAAGAGAAACAACAACCGAAAAAGTAATTACTACAAAGTCCCGGAGCAGTCGTAAAAGTGTTTCGGGACTTTGATTCTGACCTTGACAGGCAGAGCACGCTTATACCTCAACACGTTCAAAAGCCACTCCCGTATAATCATAACCCCAAAAGAAACGAGCCATAAAATCCATATTTTCTTGGACCAATCGAGTCTCCAGTTCATCATTTTCGCTTGTACAGAACCTCAAATCAGGAATCAATTTCTCGCGAATCAGATAGCGTTGAAGTGCGTCATTTGAATGGCTTTTATAACGAAGCAAAACCAGTTCTGCATTTTCTGCTTCTTCTTGATTATAATACGGATTGTCGGGATGCTTGATTGACGACGTAAATTCCCCGTGAACTCGCACCCCAGAGTTTGAATCTGCAAATACGACAAAAGGCTCTTTCTCGCTGTATTTTAAATCGAACTTAATATTTGAGGGTATTTTTGAATATATTTTTTTAATGGCCGCTTTCAGTGCTTTTCGATTTTTAAAGAATGCAATCGGACTATTATTATTTGCTTTCAGGAACTGCTCATTCATCACTCGGTTCTCCTCATTCTCCTTGGCCTCATGCTCACGCACCTCCAAATAATAGGCAAGATTTTTTTGTGTTTCCGATGTACAGACTTCGGTTAAATGCCACTTTCCTTTATAAAACACCAAACGAGCCTCAATGAGTCCGTCTTGCATTTTTTCGGGTCGATACTCGGTCGACTTAGCATCTACCATATAAATCCCACCATCTTCAAAGCTGCTCAAAAGATAATCGTCATTCTCTTCTCCCACATACTTATACACCTCAGTCTGGCGAATTTGAATATCCTCCAAGTATGCCGACTCTTTATCCATTCCGTTTATCATCTCTCGCAAATACGTATGTCCGAATTCAGCCAATGGTCTTATCGAGAAGATATACTCATAGTTTTCATCCAATTTGGACCAATTGGGGTCAAAACTTAAATAACAATCAAATAACCTAAGGAACAGATATCCCGTTTTATAAAACGTTCTATACATTACTTTGAAAGACTCAAAATCTTCATACACTTCGTGATTTTTATAATAACGACCCAACCGCTCGTTTACCGGCATCCTTTCAAATACCTCCTTAAAAATAGGATAAACGATTTCAACGAGCCTCAATAACTCTTTTTCGTATGGATGCCTCCAATCAGAACTAGCTTCATCATCATCCATCATCAATGTCATCCAAATCAAAACTTGCAAATCTTCTTTATTGATCTTATCCGTACAATAAGTATCTCTATTGATCTCAACAAACGGCAGCAAACGTTTGTATCTTTTCTCATGAAGGCTACGAAATGCCGCCCACAATCCAAAGTTCGAAACTACATCTTCCAAATAAGCAGTCAACACAAGAGCTATTGAATAGACATGCTCTTCATCTAGATAAGGCCCCTTATCTAGCATCTCCGTTCTAATAGTAGCTGCAACATTGAGATATGCAACATCAAAATCATCGGGTACGTCATACGGGTGAAAACATAGCCAATCTTTCATTTTAATTTCTTCCATTGGTATCCTATTTAGTTATATGGGTTAGCAATATATTTACGGATACAAAGCAACATAAAAACAAACACAAATAATATTTTTTTACAAAAAAACACATGCTGATTTTACACTTTTCTCCAACCCTTCCAATGCAAACATAACACACTCACCTTAAATACATTAGAAATAATTCATACATTCTGAAAAATAATGTAACTATTTTGATTTACTACACAATACAGAGCACATTTCTTGATTATACCACCATTTTAAGAAGAATCAAACACCCCAGAACAAAGTTGCTGAAATAGACCCAAAAGTGTAAAAACTGATTTTCACTCTGTTAACACTCGTATTACATTTGAATCTCATTTTAAAACAATGAATGTTAATCAACAATGTAGTAATACGATGAAACGAACACAATCTCAGTCCTCAATGCACTATTCGTTCTTGGAAAACGAAACCTATTCGACGTTATCGTCACGTAGTAAATTGATCTTTCATGCTTGTTTCCAACTTTGGACCAAGCGTGGCGAAAAACCGGTCACGATCGACAAATACCTCAACCGCTACATCGCCTTGTATATTGGTGAGCACTCGTTCTCAATAAGCTCCCTGAATAGGAAGATTTGGGTTTATTTCAAGAAGCTCGGATTATCAATCATAAACCGTAAAATAACGTTTGTTTTTGCATCCGAATCGAGCACTGAAAACCCAAATTCGGTGGTTCCGTCACGGGTACAAAATGGCATGCCACGGGAACAAAACGGCACGTCACGGGAACAAAGTGGCCTATTTCAGGAACAAAGTGGCACGTCACAGGACACGACCACCTCGCAAACCCACAACACACAAACACCTATACACCACAACTTTACAAGCACGAGCAGCCTTAAAAAGCGTCGTCGGTAATCATCAAATTAACAACCATTTTCGGCGTTATATATATACATATATGATTTCCTGGCGGCATATATGTATCTAATATAACCCGAGCCTAAAATCAATCATATCATGAGAAAGAAAGTATTCTTCGTAGATTCGAAAGAAACACACGAGTTGGTATTCAGAGCCCTTGGGGCCAAACGTTGCCTATGTCCGCTATGTAGCCACACGCGCAAAAAGCGGAACGAACCTACCCTGTGCTGGGACTATACCAAAAATGTGGGGTATTGCCAACACTGTGGTGCGGTATGCGTGCTGCACAAGGAACAGCCTGTACAACCCCAGACGCAGCAGTCGGCTCCCGAACCGGTGATAGATCCACAAGCTCAGCATGCGCGCCTTGTTTCCCGGTATCCGCTCGAAAAACGCTCGCTCTCGCCCCGTGCCATCGAGTGGCTTGAAGCTCGCGGTATCGATGCCGAAATCGCCCGCCAAATGGGTTGTTTCAGCATCCCGATGGGGCGCGACGACGAAGCCATCGCGTTCGTGTTTCGACGCGACGGACTCGAGACCAACATCAAGTTCAGAACCCTAAAGGAGAAAGGTTATTTCTTTGCCACCTCGGGCGCGCTGATGCATCCCTACAATGCCGATGCCATAGGCAAACACACCACCCTCATCATTACCGAGGGCGAAATGGACTCGATCGCATGCTTGTGCGCCGAATTGCCCAACACGACCGGAGTACCCAACGGCGCGGGTTCGAAAAACATGGCATGGATAGATACCTATGCCGAGGAGATGGCAAAAGTAGAACGCTTCTACATCGCGGCCGACGACGATGCCCGCGGGCACGAATTGCGACAGGCGCTGATCGATAAACTGGGTGCAGAACGTTGTCATATCGTAACCTACAACGGGTACAAAGATGCCAACGAGTTGCTGCAAAACGAAGGGAAAGAGGCACTCAAAGCTCAATTGCAAAAGGCTTCGCAACCTGAGATCGAGCACATCATCAACCTGAGTAACGAGCTCGATAGCTTTGAAGAATTCTTTGCCGATGGGGGCATGAAAGGGTTGAAGATCGACATGCCCGAGATCGACCAGATTGTGAGTTGGCGCCCCGGAAGTTTTATCGTTGTCACAGGTATACCGGGACACGGAAAATCGGAGTTTATCGACTTCCTCGTTGTTTCGCTCAACAGACTACACGGTTTCAAGACTTTGTTTTTCAGTCCCGAAAACGATCCGGTCACTTACCACATGAGCAAACTGAGCATGAAAATAACCGGCAAACGCTTTGGCACTCCCTACATGACCCACGAGGAAATGAGCACGGTGTATACCGATATCAAGCAAAATTTCTTCTTCATCGAGCCCGACCTGTTCGACATTGATCAAATACTCGAACTCGCCGCCGTGATGGTAAAAATGCACGGGATCAAAGTTTTTGTGGTGGATCCGTTCAATACGCTCGAACTCAAAAACCCGGAAAACATCAGTGAAACCAACGTGATCAACCGACTACTCGGTAAGTTCAAAGCCTTTGTTCGTACCTACAATGTATCGCTGATATTGGCCGCCCATCCGCGCAAAATGGATCTGCTTGGCAAAAGCGATGTAGCGAATCACCGCGAACCTACGCTGTACGACATCAGCGGATCGGCCAATTTCTACAACCGTTGCGACTATGGTATCATCGTGCATCGACCCGACAAAGATGTGAAGGACACAAAGGGGGATCGCAACTATACCAACATCACCTTTGAGAAGATCCGTTGGCGCGAACTGGGCAATCCTGCATCTTGCAAACTGCGCTACAACTACGTAAACGGACGCTACGACAGCTTGCACAAAACGGCTGCCGAGTGGGACTATACGTGGTGGGAAGAGGTTGAATCGGCTGACTGAAAAGGCCCAATATCGCCCGTATATAACCCCATCGCACGACCGATATACCCTATCGAGTGAGCCCCAACACGGGACTGCCTCAGGGTTCGCCCAGAAAGGTTACCAAACATGCCACCATCTTGGGCGAAAGCATCTTGGCATAAGGCCTCCATCCTGTGGCTTCGAGCGCGGCTTGCAGGTCACGTGTTTCACGAATCCATTTACGAAGCATTTTGGAGGCCGATTGCGGTGCTATATCGGGACAATAGAGACTGGCCAACTCTCCGAACGAATAGGCTCGGTACACAAATTCTCGGTCGGTATTTTTCATAACAGCTTGATTTTATCACTTTTAAAGATAGTAATATCAGGTATCAAAACCTAATATATCAGGTATTTATCGCACGCTCGATGCGTATTTTTTGTCACGCTGCGTGACTGATTTTACGCACGCTGCGTCGGTATTTTCGGTCACGCTCGGTGAATGAATTCACGCACGCTGCGTGAGCAAATGACCGATTCACGACAGAGACAGATCAAAACGTACAAATACGTAAAAAGAGAGACGAATACCGACGAACAGAGACGAACACGGATTCTCTCCCTATGGCGTAACGTATCTTTGAAATGTGATCGGACAACAACAATAACCGGTCACAATTGGAATTGAACCTTTTACGTATCATTTTAAACACAAAAAAGTATGTCATTAAAGTACAAATTGATTTGGCGTAAAGATCTACGCAAAGACGCGGCAGCAGACGCTCGCCTGGTGTATGGAGCAACAAAGGCTTCTCGCAAATACTCGTTCGAGGAGATGTGCAGCGAAATTGAAAGCACCTGTTCGGCCACCGAAGCCGATGTAAAAATGGTAATCAGCGCCTTGGTGACTCAAGCCAAAAAGGCATTGCTGCGCGGCGAAATTGTAGCCATCGAAGGACTCGGCAATCTGCAAATGCGTGCCGGAAGCAAGGGGGTAGCGACCGAGGAAGAATTCAAAGCTCACTTGATGAAAAGACCGGTGATCTTGTTTCGACCGTCAACCTCGTTGCTCGATCTACGCGACAAGGCCAAATTTGAGGCCATGGAAGTGGTTACCAGATCCGAAGAGTGCGACAAGCCTCACTCGCTCGACTAATTATTTTTCACCTTAAAATCAGAAACATACCATGAATCAAAACACGGCTCCTTTTACAGACAAAAAGACCCTCTTTGTGACGCAGTTGTTTGCCGCGGCTGCCGAATCGGGCAAAGTTTTCAACATCAACCCCTCCGTAATGTTGGCACAAGCTGCCATCGAATCGGGCTGGGGAGAGAGCAACCATGCCGTAGTCAACAAAAATTACTTTGGCATCATTGCCTGTGGCAAACCCAATGCCTACTGGCACGGCGGCAAAAGTGCGACAAACCGTCGCGGCCTCTCGTTTCGCCGATACGACTCGGTCCAAAACAGCTTTCTCGACTACGGCCGCCTCTTGCGTGCACAGTATCCTCGTGCGGCCAACGTCAGTAATTTTCCCGAGTCTTTTGCGCTCGAAATCTCATACAGTGCCTATATCTGCGATAAAAACGGTGACAACCGCGAGCACTATCGCCGCATGCTCATCAGCATCGAAAAAGATATCCGCCAGATCATCGAAGCGCACGGCCTCGGTACCGAAGAGCAACGGGCGTAAAACTCCGGGCTACTCCCTCATTGATTTTCACCACGCACATTCATCTAAAAAAACAACACAGTATGAAAAAGCTCAAATCGTTCTTTGACATCCTCTGGGCACTACTTGCCCTGCTCACCGGCCGATGCCCCAAGACAGCCCCACCAGGCCGCTGTCCGCTCGGGTAAAAGCGATCCTCCCCGCTCCTTCTCGCGTGCCATTTCAATGGCCCCGACTAGCGAGCGGGGATTTTTTTACTCAAAACTCCGGCTAAACAGTGATGTATAAACGACATGTGTCTCGTTTGTGTTAAAATAGTATCGATACATTGTAGTCTTATCGTCTTTATTTACATTTGCGATTATCCTTTATATCTAACGCATAGAACCATTTACGATGAAACATTTGAAGCGAACCTTATTAGCAGGAGTCCTTTTCTGCTCTGCAATGGCAACATTGTGCGCACAGAGTACTTTATCAATACCTCTGGATGGTAAGTGTAAAGACGTTATCAAATCGCTTCGGATTTTGAGCACGAATGACTCCATCGCAGTTGACATATTTAAGGAAGACTGTAAGATTACAAATATGCCTCTCGCACAAAAGCAAGCATTACTAAAAAAGAACTACAGGGATATTATTGCATTTTTTGAGAGAAAAGAAAATGCGGAATATCGGTGCGAACCTAAAAAGCCTTTCAAACATCCCGACCCTGTTTTACTAATAGAATAGCACCACAAATAAAATAGTCTTTTTGCCAGAGACTAGAAGCAGACAAACTGCTCGAAGCTCTCGCAAAATGTGAACTGACGGGAAGGTTGAAGGAGATTGCCGCCACACTCGACGAAAACTCAAACCCGGTAATCATGCTGGCCAAGTATCGGTGACGCTATACCTGTACAAAATCGGACTTAATATCTTCAATAAGCTTGCGATCAATGTCTAATTCCTCACAGTATTTCTCGAAGGTTTCGGCAGCTAATGCAACTTTATCAATTAGAGCATTGTAGTCTTGAATATCGCTGGTCGCTCCTATCTTTTCCAGGTCACTTCGGGTTATATTGTCAACCTTTCCATTAATGGAAAGAGAATGTCTGTTTGCATAAGCCGGTGCGGCAAGATCAACACTGTATGTAAGGTCATAAGCCGGCGACAACCTCCATGTTCCTTTTCGATCCATACAGAAAGCAAAGTTTTTAGAGTGATCATCGACATTTCTGGTTATTACATTAAATACCATTCTTAAAAACTGTTGTTTGCTATCGTCATAAGGTAGCTTAAGACGTCTGATTACGGTAAAAATATCTTCATAGCTATCGCTTAACGGCCACATTGCCGCGAGTGTTTGTGTATGGATCTTTTCATTTCCGATTCGATCGAAGCGTTGTGTGAGAAAGTGTGTAAGATTTCCGTAGGTACGAAGTTCAGAGGGCATTATGTTAATTCCTGCATCCAAAGCCATACGATAATACACATATTCTAGTTTCGCATAAGGATAGTCTGATCCATCGTCATACTTTAAGATATAATGTTCAAAACCTTCGGGAATAGAACTCTGCCCCGAAATTACTTCTCCGGTTTCTTTATTCAACGCAATGATTGCTTTGGGACGCTTCCCCCCGGGAGACGAGCTAATTTTAATTAAGTCTTGCCACAAAATTGACTTTTCACTATCAATTACAGTTGTTTTCCGCTCGGTCAGGATTTGTTTAGCAAAATCATATAACCGCTGAACGTCTACATCGAATGTGGTGTTATCTCCTAATTCTTGTGCCGGTTCATATTCTAACGCACCCATTGCTCTACTTCCGATAAACGCAAGGTGATCAATCGGTGTTATCTTTTTTGTTGATATGTTATTATCTCTGATCCATGCTGCAAACAAGGAGTCACCCCACTTGTCGGGCAGAGAGTCGGCTATCATAGTAGGAAGTCCTTGATACAATTTATCTTTATCTCCGTTCCATGGCAGTTGTTTACGACTACGAGGAGAGTCTATAGACATCGTAAGTGGTGCAATATCTAATTTTCGTTCTAAAAAGGAAGGGTCGTATTCAAATATAGCTACACCTGCTTTTTTATCCCAAGATAAAAAGCCTACATCCATCCCCCATAGCTTTACTTTTACAACATTCGTTTCCATCGCTTATTTTTTATGTTGTTTCAGATACAAAGCTCTCGGACTTTCGGGAAGCTCGGGCAACAGTTTTTCGATTTCGTCTAGTGAATCTATTGCACGCAGCAATTTGAGCAATGACGCCAACGTGATTCCGGTAGACGATCCGTTTTCGAATGAGCTTATCGTAAATACACTTAATCCCGACTTAAAGGCGATCTCTTTTTGTGTATATCCCATACGCTTGCGGTATTGGCTAAACCGTAGTCCGATCTCTCGGATAATCTGATCTCCTGTTTTTTCGTATAATTCGTCGTACATAGTCTTGTCTTTTCCTTTTATCCAAATATAGATATATCTATAATAACAACAAAATAAGGGCGAAAATATAGTTTTATCTATAGTTAAATACTTAAAAGGTTTGTATCAATCTTTTTTGTATGTTTAGGGTGTTAATTGAAAGACAAAACCATGAAACGCAGAAGTATGATCAAAAATGCGGCTTTGCTGGCCGGTGGAGCGGTATTGACCGGTTGCGACACGAATAAGCAAACCTCCCAATCGTTGAATAACCTGTTTGTTCACCATGTATTGTTTTGGTTGAAAGAGCCGAATAATCCGCAAGCTTGTGCCGATTTTGAAGCCGGACTCAAGAAGTTACTCGAGATTGATTTGATTGTGGATAAACACATTGGTAAGCCTGCCGCAACCAACCGCGACGTGATCGAAAACACCTATACCTATTCGATGATTGCTTGCTTTAAAAACAAGGCCGACCAAGATGCCTACCAACCGCATCCCCAACATCAGGAGTTTATCAAGAACTGCGAACACCTTTGGAATCGCGTCATGGTAATTGACTCCGAAGCTGCTATATAAAATGGCGCAAAATGCAAATAGCGATCTCTTTACTTGTTTTTTTGTATATTTAGGGTGCTGAATAAAAAACACACATCCTTATGATGACTAGAGTAATAAACGACATGCGAGAGATTTGTCCGATTTCTGAGGAGACGGCGGATCTGCTTCGTTCGGTAACTAAACGTAGATTTTTTCCGAAAAAACACCAATTGATCAAAGAAGGGACGTACACTAAGTTTGCTTACTTTATCGAGAAAGGGTTGACTCGTTCGTTTTGGCTTGTCGACGGCAAAGAGGTGACTACGTCTTTTGCCGGCAGTGGAATTGTTTTTAGTATGGACGAATTGTATTACAACAAAGCAAGTGAGGAGTTTGTAGAAACCATCGAAGAGGTCGAAGCCTATGAAATCGAGGTGAGTTGCTTATTACGCTTATGGGAAACAAATATCGAACTCTCTAACTGGGGACGCATTATCCATCAGAATGAATACCGACGTTTGCACCGCAGCCACAAAGAGCTACTTACCTTATCGGCCAAAGAACGATACGAGCAAATGAAATTACAGTTTCCCGAAGTATGCATGCGCGCAAATCTTGGGGATATAGCCTCTTATTTGGGCATAACACTCTCTACCCTTAGTCGCATCAGAGCGAATAAATAAAAACCTTAATTGTACCTTTTTTTGATTTAGAACAAATGTTCGCTTGATAAAAATGAAGATCTTTACGATTCGTAACACTAACTTTATATCAAGACAAATAGTAAAATTCTATGAACAAACGTTTTAAGTCGACAATAGCATTACTTGCTATTACACTATCATGCGGAACGGTATGTGCTCAGGAAGCTGAGTTTGATCTTAGTTCGCAGCGATCTGAATCTCAAGATGTTTTAAAAGTTCCGGGTCAGGCTATCGACCACAAAGGACTAATTATAAATCCAACTCCTCATTCACTACTAAAAGAGGAAGGACAGAATCTTTCAATTTCAAAAGGTATCAAACTGGTTGACAAGCAAAAAGCTTTCGCCAATGATCTTGGCT
This sequence comes from Tannerellaceae bacterium, assembly GCA_051656605.1. GTDB lineage: Bacteria > Bacteroidota > Bacteroidia > Bacteroidales > CAMTPD01 > UBA12018. The sequence goes on from JBOGCF010000017.1 coordinate 187,063, forward strand.
TTTTGAAACAAGCAAAAAATGGTGTTCCTGTAACTGTTGATTTCGGAAAGAAAATCGCCGCAAAGAAGGGTGTAAAAGCTATTTCTGGTGCTTATACGCTTACAATCGGAAAGAAAGGAATTGAAATCACAGGTTTCGACGATAAAGGTGCGTTTTATGGCATCCAAACGTTGCGCCAGATTGCAGAAAGTCCGATCGCAAAAGAAGGAAACTTACCTTGCCTTACGATCAACGATTTCCCAAGCATGAAATACCGCGGTATCGTAGAAGGTTTCTACGGTGAGCCTTGGTCGCACGAAGTACGCTTGTCGTTGATTGATTTCTACGGTAAATTTAAACTGAACAGCTACTTGTACGGACCAAAGGATGATCACTATCACAGTACTCCAAACTGGAGACTTCCTTATCCGGAGAAAGAAGCTCAAAATATCAAAGAACTTGTAGAGGCTTGCAACCGCAACCGTGTTGATTTTGTTTGGGCAATTCACCCGGGCAAAGACATCAAATGGAACGAAGAGGATTATCAAAACTTGGTACAAAAGCTAGGTTGGATGTACGATCTTGGTGTGCGCTCGTTTGCCGTATTCTTTGATGATATCGAAGGTGAAGGTACAAATCCGGTAAAACAAACGGAGTTGTTGAACCGCCTAAACAAGGAGTTTGTAGAGGCTAAAGGTGATATTTCGTCGCTTGTAATGTGTCCTACCGACTATTCTAAACTTTGGGCTAATCCTACCGAAAAAGGTAGTTTGGTTACTTTCGGTAACAAGCTAGACAAGTCGATCGATCTTTTCTGGACAGGCGACGTGGTTTGTAGTGACCTTACGAAGGAAACGATGGATTGGTTTAATTCGCGTATCCAACGCCCGGGTTACTACTGGTGGAACTATCCGGTGACCGACTATGTGCGTCACATCATCATGCAAGGTCCGGTTTATGGTCTGGATACTACGCTTACTGCAAATGACATTGTTGGTTTTGCCAGCAACCCAATGGAGCACGGTGAGGCTTCTAAACTTGCGCTTTACAGCGTGGCTGATTATACTTGGAATACGCCAAACTACAACCCGATCGACAGTTGGGAAAGAGGACTGAGAGAGGTTGCTCCTACTGCCAGCGAAGCGTATCGTACATTCGCAATCCACTCGTGTGATACCGAAAATGGCTATCGCCGTTCGGAGTCGTGGGAAACTGAAATCTTCAATGTCGACAATTATACGCAAGCGCAGTATGACAAGTTGATGGCCGAATATGAAAAGGTAGAACAGGTTCCAGCTCAAATGGAAGAGAACTGTAAAAACGAGTTGCTATTGAACGAGCTACGTCCGTGGTTGGTTGAATTTGGCAAACTAGGCACACGTGGTAAGAAGGCTATGGAATTGATCTCGATTTCAAAATCGGGTAACGATGCAGACTTCTGGAATGCTTACGTGCAAAACCTAATGAGCGAAGAGCAACGCAAAAGCTACAACGAACACAAATCGGGTACGATGAAGTTGCAACCGTTTTACGAAAATGCAATGGATGACATGGCATTCAACTTCTACACAAAACTAACCGGTGAAAAGCCGTTGGCATACCGTAGTATCGGTTCTTTCCCTACGCTAAATACGATTCAGGGTAAACTGATGTTTGACAACGACTCTACAACTCACTATACTTCGGGCGATCAGCAAAGAACCGGCAACTGGATTGGTGCCGACTTGAGAGATGTGCGTGACGTGCGCGAAATCTTGATTCTTCAAGGTCGTAACTCGGTGGATGACGTGGATTATTTCGATCATACGATTTTGGAATATTCGGTGGATGGTAAGAACTGGACTGCTCTTTCTGATTCGCTGAAGAAACAATATGTTATCGAATGGAATGGCGAGCCGATCAAAGCAAACTACATCCGTATCCGCAAACTTGAATCGGAGAAAAAGAGTTGGGCTGCGGTACGTTCATTCGACGTAAACCCTGTAAGAATAGAAGACCTGAACTTCAAAGTAGAAGCGAAAGACATGGATAAAGTTCGCTTTGCTTTTGATAAGAATCCGGGTACTTCATACACATCAACCGGTGCGTTTAACTTTGAATTGCCTGCCGGCGCAACATCGTGCGTGATGCTTACAAAACCTGTAAATGGTGGTGTAACAATCAAGCAGCTTGGTGCTGACGGTAAAATGATTTCAGAGTCGAAGTTTGATACTGCTTTCGTGAAGTTTGACATTGCAAAAGGTGCTAAGAAGGTAGAGATCAACGGAGATACTGAAGTTTTTGAAGTGATCTTTAATTAATTCTTTATACAATAATCACTTTTACTATGCTAAACACATTAAAATCTACTTCTGCCTTTCCGGATACGAAGCCGCACTACAATACGCTAGACGGGCTTCGCGGAGTGGCGGCTCTTATGGTTGTGTGGTTTCATATTTTTGAAGCCTTTGCAACGAGCCACTTGGATCAGCAAATCAACCATGGCTACTTGGCTGTAGACTTTTTCTTTCTTTTATCCGGTTTCGTTGTTGGTTTTGCTTACGACGATCGTTGGGGCAAAATGACTGCGACTGAGTTCCTAAAGCGCAGGGTGATCCGCCTTCATCCAATGGTGGTAATGGGTGCGCTGATTGGTGGTGTGATGTTTTATTTTCAAGGATGCTCCGTATGGGACGTTTCGAAAGTAACCATTGCAGCTCTGTTTTTCGCAACATTCATCAATGCGCTGCTGATTCCGGCTACGATCGGAACGGAAGTGCGCGGATTGGGTGAGATGTATCCGCTGAACGGACCAAGCTGGTCGTTGTTTTTCGAATACATTGGTAACATCTTGTATGCGTTGTTTATCCGCAGACTATCGACCAAATGGCTTGCCGTATTGGTGGCATTGGCCGGAAGTGGCTTGGCTGCTTTTGCGATGCTAGGACCGAATGGTGATATTTGCTCGGGGTATTCGCTTACGGCTATTGAGTTTACTGCCGGATTTTTACGCCTGTTGTTCTCATTCTCGGCCGGTTTGCTGATGATCCGTATTTTCAAACCTGCGAATATCAAAGGTACGTTCTGGATTTGTAGTTTGATCATCATCGCTTTGTTGGCGATTCCACGTATCGGTGGCGCTGAACAGTTGTGGTTGAATGGTCTTTACGATACAGTTTGTTGTGCGGTAGTGTTCCCGATCCTTGTTTATCTGGGTGCTTCGGACAAATCTACGGATGCGTTTACCAACAAACTTTGCACACTACTTGGTGATATTTCGTATCCGCTGTATATGGTGCATTATCCGTTTATCTACTTATATTATGCATGGGTAAAGAACGGTAACCTTACATTTGCGGAGTCGCTACCGGGTGCGTTGGGTGTATTTATCGGAAGTATCGCATTGGCTTATATCTGCTTGAAATGGTATGATATCCCAGTTCGCAACTATCTTACAAATAAATTCTTGCGTTCTAAAAAGCAAGCTTAATCGTATCAGATTAAAACTCTTCTAACATAAACGGGGGATAGAATCAGCAATGACTCTATCCCCCGTTCTTTTTTATCCCATTCTGATCTGATTGTACAGATATAGCTTGGAGAGGTATATAACAAAAAAAGCAGCTACTTTCGTAACTGCTTTCTGCGGTATGGACGGGACTCGAACCCGCGACCCCCTGCGTGACAGGCAGGTATTCTAACCAGCTGAACTACCACACCGTTTGTTGGTCACAACCGTTATTCCCGATTGCATTGCAAAGGTACCACTATTTTTGAAACCTGCAATAGCTGACATGATTTTTTTACACTTTTCTCATAAATATTTTTCAACGCCCTCATTATAAGTATTTACTAAAATCTATTTTTCACCTGAATTTATCCTGTTTTCGCTATAAAGTGTAAACAATGACCAAACAAATAGACAGAACTATCACGAAACAATCATTATTTTGTTATTTTTGCTCCTACCCTTTCTAAGAAGAAACTGAAACCGTTGAAACAAATCATATGCAACGGTACTTTTAAATAGAAAACAACAGTTATGGATGTAGCTATTATTAATTACAATGCCGGAAATATATTTTCGGTCGAAGCTGCACTGAAACGTATAGGTATAGAACCGGTGGTAACCGATAATGCCGAACGTATCATGCAGGCCGATCGTGTGATTTTTCCTGGCGTGGGAGAAGCTCGCTCTACCATGGAGTTTCTCAAAGAGCAGAAGCTCGATGATCTGATCCGGGATCTGAAACAACCGGTGTTGGGCATTTGCCTTGGTATGCAACTACTTTGCAAGTATTCGGAAGAAGGAGACACTACTTGTCTCGGAGTATTTGACGTTCCCGTAAAACGTTTCCATCCCCATCATCATGATCAAAAGGTGCCACATATGGGTTGGAATAATATTACGGATGTAAAGCAACCGCTTTTTGCTGCCTCTCAAGAAAATGAATTCGTGTATTTTGTGCATAGTTATTATGTACCGGTATGCGAACATACGGCAGCGCATACAGACTACATCCATCATTTTAGCGCAGCATTACATAAAGACAACTTTTTTGCCACACAGTTTCATCCCGAAAAAAGCGGGCAGCAAGGCGAAATCATTTTACGTAACTTTATAAATCAATCATTATGATAAAGATTGTACCGGCCATCGATATGATCGACGGCAAATGTGTGCGTCTTACACAAGGCAACTACGATGCAAAAAAGATATATAACGAAGATCCTGTAGAGGTAGCGAAGGAGTTTGAAGATTATGGAATCCGACGACTACACGTAGTGGATCTTGACGGTGCCAAAGCGGGCCGCATTATCAACTACCGCACATTGGAGCGTATTGCCTCTCGCACCTCTTTGATCATCGACTTTGGCGGTGGTGTAAAATCAGAAGAGGACTTGGTGATCGCTTTTGAAAGTGGTGCCCAAATGGTGACCGGAGGCAGTATTGCCGTGAATAACCCAGATGAATTTACCCGCTGGATTGATAAATATGGCAGCGACCGCATCATTTTAGGTGCTGACGCCAAAGACAAGAAAATCGCTATCGGTGGATGGGAAGAGACAACATCGATGGATTTGATCCCATTTATCAAAGATTACCACGAAAAAGGAATCGTATCGGTGATCTGTACCGACATCAGCAAAGACGGAATGCTACAAGGTCCGTCGATTGATCTTTACAAAGAGATTGTTGACAATGTTCCTTATATTAAACTAATCGCTAGCGGTGGTGTTAGCAGTATTGCCGACATCGAACTGTTGCAAGAGATGGGTATTCCGTCGGTTATTGTGGGAAAAGCAATTTACGAGGGAAATATCAAACTAAAGGATTTGATTCCGTTTAACGATAAAAACGAATAGGGATGCTGGCTAAACGTATTATTCCCTGTCTCGACGTGAAAGACGGGACAACTGTGAAGGGGGTGAACTTTGTAAACTTTCGTGATGCCGGAGATCCCGTTGAGTTGGGAGCCCAATATAGTGAAGCCGGTGCCGACGAACTTACGTTTCTCGATATCTCGGCATCGCACGAAGGACGAAAAACCTTTACCGACTTGATCAAGCGAGTAGCATGTCGTATCAACATCCCTTTTACTGTGGGTGGTGGTATTGGCGAAGTGGCCGACGTGGATCGGATGCTAAATGCCGGTGCTGATAAAATTTCGATCAATTCGGCTGCAATCAGAAACCCGCAACTCATCGACCAGATTGCCGGCAACTTTGGTAATCAGGTATGTGTAGTGGCCATTGATGCCAACTTTGAAGATGGGATCTGGAAATGCTATCTCAACGGCGGACGTATTCCTACCGAACGTACACTGTTTGAATGGGCGAAAGAGGCGCAGGAAAGAGGTGCCGGAGAGATTCTTTTCACCAGCATGAGTCACGATGGTGTAAAGCAAGGTTTTGCCAACGACGCCTTGGCTCAACTATCTGAACAACTGCAAATTCCGATCATTGCATCGGGTGGTGCCGGAACCATGGAGCATTTCAAAGATGCCTTTACAAAAGGGAAAGCTAATGCCGCACTGGCAGCCAGTGTATTTCACTTTAAAGAGATTGGGATTAGTGAATTAAAACACTACCTTCGCAGTGAGGGAATTCATGTGCGATAAAAACAAGTAATTTACTTAAACTGAACGAAAATGAATTTGGATTTCAATAAAATGGACGGAATGATTCCGGCTATTATTCAAGATAATAAAACAGGAAAAGTGCTGATGTTGGGCTTTATGAACGAAGAAGCCTTCGAAAAAACAAAAGCAACCGGTAAAGTAACCTTCTTCAGCCGTACCAAAAACCGCTTGTGGACAAAAGGCGAAGAGAGCGGAAACTTTCTTCATGTGGTAACCATGAAAGAAGACTGCGACCAAGATACTTTGCTGATTAAAGTAAATCCGGTGGGACCTGTATGCCATACAGGCAACGATACTTGTTTTGAAGAAAGCAACAAAGAAGACATTCTGTTCTTGAAGTATTTACAAGACTTTATCGACAAACGCAAACAAGAGATGCCGGAAGGCTCTTATACTACCTCATTGTTTAAGAAAGGTATCAACCGTATGGCTCAGAAAGTGGGTGAAGAAGCGGTAGAAACTGTAATCGAAGCAACCAACGGAACCGACGAAGGTTTCTTGTATGAGGCTGCCGATATGGTTTATCACTTGATCGTACTTTTGTCGTCGAAAGGATATCGTCTCGAACATCTTGCAAACGAATTGAAGAAAAGACATAAAGAGTAATTTATTATATATGAACAACGACATACTTCTTACACTTAGCGATGTTGACATCTGCCGAAACGAAAATATGATTCTGCGCAATGCCAACTTCAAACTAAAAAGAGGTGAATTCGTATATGTTATCGGTAAAGTAGGGTCCGGTAAAAGTACCCTACTTAAATCTATTTATTGCGAAATGCCTATCAAACGCGGCGAATGTACCGTGTTTGAATATCCTGTGCATAAGATTAAAAACAAACACGTGCCTCACTTGCGTCGTAAGTTGGGTATTGTTTTTCAAGACTTCCAACTTCTTACAGATCGCTCTGTAGAAAAGAATCTTGAGTTTGTATTGCGTGCAACCGGATGGGACCAAAAAGGAAAGATCAGAGATCGTATTTCTGATGTGCTTCTTCAGGTAGGTATGAATAATAAAGGATATAAGATGCCTCATGAGCTTTCGGGGGGTGAGCAGCAACGCATCGTTATTGCTAGAGCTTTGCTTAATTCGCCCGAGATCATTTTGGCTGATGAACCTACCGGCAACCTTGATCCGGAAACCGGATCGCAAATTGTACATTTGCTTCACGAGATCTGTAGAAACGGAACATCTGTAATGATGACTACCCACAACTATACCTTGGTAAAGTCGTTTCCGGGACGTGTAATCAAATGTGAGAACGGACAGCTGATCGAAGTAGAATCGGCCCCTGTCGAAATAATCGCGAACAACGACGATTTATAAGAAAAAGTCGTATATTTGCGTATATTAGTAACAAGAATTAGAACATTTTAATCAGACAAAGGAAAAATGAAAGTTTTAAAGTTTGGTGGCACCTCTGTTGGTTCAGCACAGAGAATGAAGGAAGTTGCAAACTTGATTTGTGACGGAAACCAAAAGATAGTAGTTTTATCTGCAATGTCAGGCACAACGAATGCTTTGGTTGAAATTTCGGATTATTTGTATAAAAAGAATCCGGATGGTGCAAGTGAACTTATTAATGCGCTTGAGCAAAAGTACATGATGCACGTTGAAGAACTGTATAAAACAGAGGAGTATAAACAGAAGGCCATCGAACTGCTTAAATCTCATTTTAACTACATGCGTTCTTTTACAAAAGACTTGTTCACCCTTTTTGAAGAAAAGGTGATCCTTGCTCAAGGTGAACTTATGTCTACCGGTATGGTAAACCTATACCTAAACGAATGTGGTACAAAATCTGTTCTAATCCCTGCTTTGGAATATATGCGCACCGACAAAAACGGTGAGCCGGATCCTCTATATATCAAAGACAAGTTGGTTACCCTTTTGAACCAACATAAAGAGGCTGAAATATACATCACGCAAGGATACATCTGTCGCAACGCTTACGGCGAAATCGACAACCTACAACGTGGCGGTAGCGACTATAGCGCATCACTTATCGGTGCTGCAATCGACTCGGAAGAAATCCAAATCTGGACAGACATCGACGGTATGCACAACAACGACCCTCGTTTTGTAGAAGGTACTGCTCCCGTACGTAATCTGCACTTCGAAGAAGCAGCAGAACTGGCTTATTTCGGGGCTAAAATCCTTCATCCTACTTGTATTCTTCCTGCAAAGTTGAATAACATTCCGGTACGTCTTCTTAACACAATGGAACCTGAAGCTCCGGGTACTTTGATTTCTAACAATACAGAAAAAGGTAAAATCAAAGCGGTTGCAGCTAAAGACAACATCACTTCGATCAAAATCAAATCGGGTAGAATGCTGTTGGCTCACGGATTCCTTCGCAAAGTATTCGAAATCTTCGAAAGCTACCAAACTCCGATCGATATGGTTACTACTTCGGAAGTAGGCGTTTCGGTTACAATCGACAAGTCGAAACATCTTTCTGAAATCGTTGACGATTTGAAGAAATATGGTACAGTGACTGTAGATGAAGAGATGGTAATCATTTGTGTGGTTGGCGATCTTGAGTGGGAAAACGTAGGTTTCGAGGCTCGTATCGTAAACGCATTGAAAGATATTCCTGTACGCATGATCTCTTACGGTGGAAGTAACTACAACGTTTCGTTCCTTATCCGTTCGGAAGACAAGAAGAGAGCACTACAGGCTTTAAGTAATAACTTATTCTGCAAAGCTTAATTTCACATGACAAAAGGAACTTTTCCTATTGATAAATTTAAGGGGCTTCAAACTCCGTTTTATTACTACGATACCGAACTTTTGCGCAACACCTTGAAACTTGTGACAGGTGAAGCCGGAAAATACGGCTATCATGTACATTATGCTGTAAAAGCAAACGCCAACTCTAAGATTCTTTCTATCGTTCGTGAAAACGGACTAGGTGCCGACTGTGTAAGCGGTGGTGAAATTCAAGCTTGTTTGGATGCAGGTTTTCCTGCCGGCAAGATTGTTTTTGCAGGTGTAGGTAAGGCTGATTGGGAAATCAATCTAGGCCTTGACAACAACATCTTCTGCTTCAACGTAGAATCGGCTGCCGAGCTAGAAGTAATCAACGAACTAGCTGAAGCTAAAAACAAAGTGGCAAGTGTAGCACTTCGTGTAAATCCCGAAGTTGATGCAAACACACACCATTATATCACTACCGGACTTAAAGAAAATAAGTTTGGTATCAACCTATGTCAACTTGACGAAGTTCTAGATCAGTTTGCCCGTTTGAAAAACGTAAAACTAATCGGTTTGCATTTCCACATCGGATCGCAAATTACAGATCTTACCTCGTTCAAAGGACTTTGCGCCCGCGTAAACGAGATTCAAGAAAACATGGCAAAACGCCAAATGATTGTTGAACACATCAACGTAGGTGGTGGCCTTGGTATCGATTACAAACATCCGGATCGTCAGTCTATTCCTGACTTTGCAGATTACTTTGCAATCTTCCACCAACTATTGAAGCTTCAGCCAAATCAAACACTACACTTCGAACCAGGACGTTCTATCGTGGGTCAGTGTGGATCTTTGATTACGAAGGTTCTTTACGTGAAGAAAGGCTCAAGCAAACAGTTTGCGATTGTGGATGCAGGCTTTACGGAATTGATCCGTCCGGCGTTGTATCAGGCATACCACAAGATTGAAAACCTTACTTCGGAAGGTGCTATTGAAGCTTACGATGTAGTAGGTCCGATCTGTGAATCGTCTGACTGTTTCGGCAAAGCTGTAGACCTAAATGAAGTACACCGTGGCGATCTTATCGCTTTGCGCTCTGCCGGAGCTTACGGTGAAATTATGGCTTCTCAATACAACTGCCGCAAATTACCAAAAGCATACTTCTCAGACACATTGTAATCAACAATGTCGACGACATAGAAATGAAAAAGGGAGGCTTCTTAAACGAAGCTCTCCCTTTTTTTGTGATTCAAATTACTCATAAATCCATAACACATAAATATCGTGTGTTTGCTCTCTCTTTTTCATACGTAATAAACACTGCGTTCGAGCAAAACTTATCTATCAAATATTCGTGATATAATCACAACAAAAACCTTGCTTGCTTTTCATAAAAACTATGCATACTTTTTTTATAAACCTCTTTAGGTTTCGAGCAAAACCATGCATGGTTTTAAAAGCTGCGCAATATACAACAATCTTAGATCTTATTTATCTACGCGTGCCCGAAAGCACGTACAAATCAGGAGCATCAATCATCGTATCAATTTCAAAGCTTCTCACAAAATGATCTGCTTCGTGCTCTACTGCCAATAAATGATCGGATATTTTCGAATCTAGTTTATGATGACATCCATTGATCTTTTCTTTACTATCAGAGTGTGCTACGACAAAACGTCCGCCAGGCTTCAAGACATGATATAACTTTGCAACAAGCGATTTTTTATCCAAAAAGTGAGGATAAGCATTGTACACGATCGCCACATCAAAATCACCCTCCTCGATATCCATAAAGTCGGTCGCTTCAAAACGAACTGCATTGTGATCAAATTTTGATTGTGCGACCTTTATCATCTCTTCCGAAATATCGACTCCCAGGATTTCACCTGCTCCGATTTCAAGCAGAGAGGGAGTCAAAACTCCGGTTCCGCAAGCTACATCGAGCACCTTTGCTCCTTCATCAATACGCGACAACAACAAAATGCGTTCAATGCGAAGCAAATCATGCTTACAAATCGTATCCCACTCTGGTGCCATCTTATCAAAAAAATCTTTTATATCATTTCTCATAGGGAATCTCTTTAGCCGATACGCATCAATTTGGTATCTTAACTGTTGTAATAATAAGACGATATTTCGTTTTACTATCTATATAATCTAAAAGCGGCATAATTGTTCACAAAGCAAGCAAAAAGCTCTATCTTCGCTGCTCGTAACAGACATGATTTTTTATTAAAGAAACAAAATGGAACCGACAATCTTCACTGCCAACTGGTCTATGATCTTACTCATATCGGCCACTGTTTTACTGTGCATACAGTTAGCATATTATATTTTTATTTATGCTAAGCCTTTTCAATTGATCAAGCAAAGCAACTTGAGCAAGTTGGAATACAACGATGCCCTACCTCCGGTTTCTGTAATTATATATGCACTGAATGACTCGGAAAACCTTCGAGAAAATCTCCCGAAAATACTTGAACAAGAATATCCCAACTTCGAGGTTATTGTAATAAACGATGGTTCGACTGATGAAACGGAAGAAGTACTTAAGCTATATTCTGCCAATTTCTCCAACCTTTATCACACCTACATCCCCGAAGAGTCGCGCTATCTAAGTCGCCGTAAGCTTGCCATGACAGTGGGTATTAAGGCAGCAAAACACGATTATCTTCTCTTTACCGATTCGGCTTCAGCCCCGGTATCGCCACTTTGGATTGAACGAATGATGCGCAACTTTACGCCCGAAACAGATTTCGTACTTGGTTTTTCGGGCTACTATAAAGCAAAAGGATTTCTTGCCTCACTGGTAAGCTTCGACAACCTGCTCACCATGGTTCATTACCTGGCTCGTGCCATTGCAAAAAGGCCTTATGCCGGCCTCGGTCGCAACTTGGCTTATCGTAAAAGCGTATTCTTCAACAATAAAGGATTCTCAAAACATCTCGACCTGCATTTTGGAGAAGACAATTTGTTTGTGAATGACAATGCCACAAAAACCAATACACGTGTAGAGGTTTCTCCAGAAAGTATTATCCAATCAGAAACTCCTTACAATGCGAGCATCTGGAAGGAAATAAAATTAAGACTAGCTGGAACCGCTTGTCACTACAAAGGAATGAGTCCGATTTTATTCGGCCTCGAAACTTTTACTCGTTTTCTATTTTTTGTAAACATTATATTACTTATAATTGTATCCAATTTAAATTGGATAGTTATTGTAGAAGCTATATGTTTGTTGCTAATACGATGGACTGTAAGATGCATTCAGATATCGAAGCTCCAATCGCTGTTCTTACAAAAGAAAACAACAGCTCTAACGCTATTACTCGACTGCATCAATCCGATCTGCAATCTGTACTTTAAATTAAACCGCAAGGTGAGCTTTAAAAATGATTACACCTGGCGTCTACCTAAATAAACCAGAATGAAAAAGAAAGTTTTATTATGCTTTGGGATACTCCCGCTAACCACACTGTTTTCACCCACAACAATTCAGGCCAACAATCCTGAGAATGAACAAACCCTTATTACAGACTCGGTACGACTCAGCGAAGTAGTTGTAACCGGATCAATGACCGAAGTGAGCAAACGACAATTGCCTCTTCACGTAGAAGTAATTGGTCGTAAGGATATTGAACAACGCAAAACCACCTCACTCTTGCCGCTACTTTCCGAACGCATCCCGGGAATGTTTGTCACCCAACGCGGCGTAATGGGATTTGGTGTAGCAAACGGATCTGCAGGCTCGATGACCATGCGCGGTATTGGTGGTAGCCCCAACACCCAACTTCTTGTGCTGATAGACGGACATCCGCAATACATGGGATTGATGGGACATCCACTTCCCGACATGTATGAAACGGCTATTGCCGAAAAAGTCGAAGTCGTAAAAGGTCCGGCCTCATACCTTTACGGATCCAATGCCATGGGTGGCGTTGTAAACATCATCACCAAACGCCCCGACGGACTAAAACCATCACTTACGAGAGCCAATCTGATGTATGGAAGTTACAATACCTTCTCGGCAAACGCATCCAATGCCTACCAAAAAGGGAAATGGGATACCTATATCTCGGCAACTTATAATCGAACAGACGGACACCGCGACAACTCCGAATTTAACCAATGGAGCGGTTACGGAAAGGTAGGATATCAGATTTCGGAACATTATAAAACCCGATTCGACTTCAACATTACCCGCTTCAAAGCTTCGAATCCGGGCACAATCGAAAAGCCTATCAATGATAACATTGCTCGCGTTGTGAGAGGGATGAGTTCCCTTTCGCTCGAAAACAAATACGATAATCTAAACGGTGCTTTGAATTTGTATGTCAACTTCGGAGACCATAAAATAAACGACGGGTATTACGAAGGACAGCAACCAAAGGACTTCTATTTCCGCTCGAAGGATAAAATGTGGGGAGCTACATTCTATCAAACTACCTCTCTTTTCAAAGGTAACAGTACCACTGCCGGCGTAGACTTTAAAGCCTACGGCGGACATGCGTGGAACGACTCGATCCACTCCGACAAAAAGACCGATCTCGTAGATCGTAATATCTATGAAGTAGCGGGATATGTGAATATGCGTCAAGCCATTACCGATCGTTTATTTTTAAGTGCCGGTATTCGCTTCGATCACAACAGCCACACCGGAGGAGAATGGATTCCTCTTGGAGGAATTAGCTTTATAGCAGCTCGCAACACCGTAGTAAAAGCTGTTGTAAGTAAGGGATTCCGTAACCCTACCATTCGAGAAATGTACATGTTTCCACCACAAAACCCGAACCTTAAGCCCGAGAAATTGGTTAATTATGAGTTGTCGGTTTCACAAGGTTTGCTACAAGACAAGTTGCAACTTGATCTAAGTGTGTACTACCTAAAGGCTAACAACCTAATCCAAACACAAATGGAGGGTGGTAGACCGCAGAATGTAAACACCGGTAAAGTGGAAAACTATGGAGTTGAGTTTGCCGCAAACTATCACGTTACACGTGCGCTTTCGTTAAATACAAACTATAGCTATACACACATGCAACGTCCGGTTTTGGCAGCACCGAAACATCAATTCTATATTGGTGGTAGTTATACGATAAACAAATGGTCGGCTCAAACAGGTTTGCAATACATCAACAAGTTGTACACAAGTATCAAACCGGCTACAACAGACAACTTTACACTTTGGAATGCTTCCGTTTCCTACTTCCCGCTTGCTTGGCTCGAAATATATGGAAAAGTCGAAAATATCCTGAATCAAAAATATCAGATTAATGCAGGATTTCCAATGCCCGGAACCAATGCATACGGAGGGGTGAAAGTAGCTTTTTAACAAGTTATCAACACCTACATTTCAGATGTAAATCAAACTAGCATCTTTATAACTTCTCAATAAAGAAAGAGCGTTGTTCCTAACTAGTAGGGCAACGCTCTCTTCATTTCAGTACGTATCTATTTTATTCGAATCGAATCGATTTGGCAGGTTCAATCTTTGTGATCAAATAAGTGGGCCCAAGCATCATCACCATCGAAACCAACAAAGCTCCGACATTGATCAAAAGCCAATGCCACACCGTAAGTTCAATAGGAACTGCATCGAGGTAATATACACTCGAATTGAGCTTGAGAGGTTGCAGGTATTTCTGAATGAAACAAATCGACAAACCAATTGCATTTCCCCAGATCATCCCTTTCCCAATCAAGAAAAAGGCAAGATAAAGAAACACTTTACGGATGCTACGGTTGCCTTCTCCCAGTGCTTTGAGAATACCAATCATATTGGTTCGCTCCAGAATGATAATAAGTAAACCGGCAATCATGGTAAAACCCGACACCGCCATCATCAATACCAGAATAATTACAACGTTGGTATCAAGAATATCCAACCACCCGAAAATCATTGGGTTTAGTTCTTTGATGGACCGCACATAATACATCATTCCTTGGCGGTCTTCGCTATCGAGTAGAACTTCTGTCAGCTTTTCGGTGGTATCATCCAACTTACCATAGTCTTTGACATAGAGTTCGATCCCACTTACCATATCCGGATCCCATCCGTTGAGTCGACGAATATGACGCATATCTCCTACTACAAACAATTTGTCGTAATCTTCGAAACCGCTATCATATATTCCCGAAATCTTAAACTTACGTGCTCGGATATCATTTTCGATAAAGTAGGCCAGGAAATCATCGCCCGTTTTCAAGTCGAGTCTATTAGCCAAATATCGCGAAATCAACACATCGTTTGATGATTTATTCCCTCCTATAACGGGCAAACTCCCCTCTTTGAGGTTCTTTTCAAAGAACGACCAGTTATAAACCGAGTCGACTCCTTTGAGCACAAATCCCTCAAATTCGCTATCTGTCTTGATCATTCCCGGTTTGGTTGCATATAGTTCGACCGATTCTATATTGGGAAAAGCCTTAAGACTATCAATAAGCGAGGCTCCTACCGCAATGGGCTGAGTTTCGTACGAGGCATTGTTATCAAAATTGGTAATGCGGATATGTGAACCAAAGCCGATCACTTTGTTTCGCACCTCTTGCTTAAAGCCCAAAATAATTGCCACCGAAAGAATCATAACGGCAAGTCCGAGAGCAATACTAATCAAGGATATCCGGATGGCAGGAGGCGTGGCCTCTTTCCCTCCGTCTTTATTGAAATGGATGCGTTTGGCAATAAACAGTTCTAAATTCACAGTTGCTGTTTTTCTTCGTTAGTAGTTCCTGTTTTCGGATGTAAAGATAAGCACCCGAATAGAAAATAACGATCAAAATAAAAAAAACCGATCAATTGCCTATATGACAATTAATCGGTTTCGTTTGATTTATATCTTCTCAGATCGTTGTATGCTTTTACAAAACACGACCCGGATAAGCTTCTAATGCTTTTTCGAGCACTTGAATTGCTTTGGCAAGTTCATCTTTTTTCAATACATAAGCAATACGTACCTGATCTTTACCAAGCCCTGGTGTTGTATAAAAACCGGAAGCAGGTGCCATAAACACCGTTTGTCCTTCGTAGTCGAACTCTTCCAGACACCATGCACAGAACTTATCGGCATCATCTACCGGAAGCTTGGCTACGGTATAAAATGCTCCCATTGGAATTGGTGAATAACAACCCGGAATACGGTTTAGTGCATCTACCAAAAACTTACGACGCTCTACGTATTCGTTGTATACATCAAGCATATACTCCTCCGGTGTATCCAATGATGCTTCTGCTACGATCTGTCCTAATAGCGGCGGACTCAAACGAGCCTGGCACCATTTCATTACGTTTGCTTTTACATCTTTGTTTTTCGAGATCAACGCACCAATACGGATACCGCATTCGCTATAGCGTTTTGATACCGAGTCTACCAAGATTACGTTATTTTCGATCCCTTCCAAGTGAAAGGCCGAGATATATGGAGCTCCCGTATAACAGAATTCACGATACACTTCGTCAGAGAAAAGGAACAAGTCGTATTTCTTAACAAGATCACGAATCTGGTTCATCTCCTTTTGTGTATACAAATATCCGGTTGGGTTATTTGGGTTACAGATCAAAATGGCTTTGGTACGTGGTGTAATCAATTCCTCAAATTTCTCTACCGACGGAAGGGCAAAACCCTCTTCAATGGTGGAAGGAATCGTTTTAATAACTGCACCGGCCGAAATAGCAAACGCCATATAGTTGGCATAGGCTGGTTCGGGTACAATGATCTCGTCGCCCGGATCCAAACATGCCATAAACGAGAAGAAAACCGCTTCCGATCCTCCTGTTGTTATGATAATGTCTTCTGCCGTAACGTCGATTTTATATTTAGAATAGTATTTTACCAAGCGTTCACGTAGGCTCGCGTTACCCTCACTCGGGCTATATTCAAGCACAGAACGGTCTATATGCTTCAGTGCATCTAAGGCGACTTGCGGAGTGGCGACATCTGGTTGTCCGATATTGAGATGATAAACCTTTACTCCTTTTTGTTTGGCCTTATTTGCCAACGGAACCAATTTCCGAATAGGTGAAGCGGGCATCTCCTGTCCGCGCTGCGAAATCTTAGG
The DNA here is from genome assembly GCA_051656605.1 of Tannerellaceae bacterium. GTDB lineage: Bacteria > Bacteroidota > Bacteroidia > Bacteroidales > CAMTPD01 > UBA12018. Next base: position 203,920 of record JBOGCF010000017.1, read on the forward strand.
CATTATGTTTCAATTAATAACGATATATATTCGTTTATTTACAAGTCGAGACGAAGATAGTGCTTTTTCTTTGAAAAGAACATTAACTAAAATCAAAAACTTCGTAACGAATACAAAACCTATGCTCAAATACAGCAGGTTAAGTATTCTAACAGCCAATCTAAAAAAAGAAAAACCTCTGCTACAGATCTGATCTGCAACAGAGGTTTTAGATATACCTTGATTGTGTATTTACAAATTAGAGTGATGGAGTCATTTGATCTTTACTTGCTTCCATGGTTGATATAAACACCTCCGGATCTACAGCTCGCACTTCACTTTTGAGTCGTGCCAATTCTTTACGCTCTGTAATGGTAAATATGATCTTCTTCGGCAAGCCCTTATACATACCGTTACCTTGAAGAAAGGTACCACGCATACCCAACTTTTCTACAATCACATTGCGTAGCTCATCGGCCTTTTCGCTCACGATAAACACAGCTCTATTGGGATTGTCACATTGCAGCATGTCCACGACTTTTCCATATACAAAGATGGTAAACCAAGAGTACAACGGAACGCTCCAATCTTGAAAGGCCATCAGACCAAAAACTACAATAACCGAATCGACAATCATGATCATACTACTGATCTTCATGTTACGATTTAGCGTCAACAACTTGGCTACCACATCGGTTCCGGCACTTGTACCTCCGGCTTTGAAAATACATGTCACCCCTAATCCTAACATTGCACCGCCATAAAAACCGGCAATAAATGGATCATCTTTTACCAACGGATCGGTTCCAAACAAATAGGTGAGTGAGTCTACAAAGACAGAAACCAACAGAAACGTAACAATGGTTTTTCCGCCCGAACTGAGTCCGATCCTACGAGCAGCTAAAATAGTGAGCGGAATATTAAAACAAAGTGCGGTTATACCCATCGGTAATCCTTCGGGTAAGAATGAAAACATGCCCTGGGTAACATGGTGCAATACGATAGAGATACCATATATTCCCCCCGGAACAATCTTGTACGGTGCTAAAAATAGCACATAACTTACAGCCTGAAGCAATGCTCCCGCTACAATAAGCAGATAGTCTTGTACAGATGCTTTTACTTTTACCCCCCCTGGGGGCGAACACAAGCCTTGAATCATTTGAATAAAAGATAAGAATTTGTTTAAACAAAGTTTATATTTCGGCCGCAAACGTACTCAATCTTTCTTATTTTAAAAAACTTTTAACCAACAATTCGCTGCAATATAAAAGCTATTCATTACCTTAACATATTAAATAGGTAGCAAAATGAGATTGTTGCTACAAAACAATAATATTTTACAAATACACAATGGATTAATTTTATCAAACAAGACAACAAACATCTAAAAAAGTATTGAATTCAATAGATGTAAACAAACATATAGGCTTGTGTGTTATATCACAAAGTCGTTGAATTAAAGTAGAATAATACAATTTATTAGCATATGAACTTGGTTGAAATTCTAAAGTGGAGATATGCAACAAAGCGAATGAATGACACGAAGGTTACCGATCAGAAGATACATAATATACTCGAAGCCATCCGAATGGCTCCAAGTTCGTTTGGTCTGCAGCCTTATCACGTATTTGTTGTTACAGATCCAACGTTGAAAGCAAAAATTAAAGAGGTTGCTTGGAGACAACCTCAAATAACAGAGGCATCACATATTCTTATCTTTGCAGCATGGAGCAGTGTTTCGATTGCACAAATCGACAAATACATTAACCAGGTAGCTCATGAACGCAATATGAGCCGCGATCAATTGATCGGATACAAAGATAAGTTGCTTCAATTTATGGGTAATTTCACCTCCGAACAAATTGTGCATTGGACTAGCAAACAAGCTTATCTTGGATTGGGATTTGGACTTATCGCAGCAGCCGAACAGCAAGTGGATGCTTGTCCGATGGAAGGTTTTGAACCGGCTAAGCTCGATGAGCTTCTTGATTTAAAGAGCAAGCATTTGAAAAGTACAGCAATTATGGCTGTAGGTTATCGCGATATTACAACAGACACCTACCATGGCTTGGCTAAGGTAAGACGTCCGTTTGATGATATGTTTACATTTATCTGATCGTAACATAAGATATCCATATCGGTCTTTTGACTTTAATTGAATAAAAGAACCTCATTTTACTCTTGACAAGTAAAATGAGGTTCTTTATTTATTTATACGTATTCACTCAATTCGAGCCAACGCATCGACTTTTCGTCTATTTCATCAATAAGCACCGTCATACGGGCCGATTTCTCTAGCAACTCGTCGGTAGATAGTGTTCCGCTACTCATAGCCTCTTCGAGTTCCGCTTTCTCAGATTCCAACTTCGGAATCAATTCGTCCAGCTCTTTCAACTCGCGTTGTTCCTTGAATGAAAGCTTCTTTTTAGTCTCAGTACTGCGGTCTTGCTTATATACTTGCTTTGGAGCTTCTTTTTCCTGTAGTTTTTGTTGCTCTTCTTTCTCGATCAACTCCTGCACTTCTTTCCACTCTCTGTATTGCGTATAGTTGCCCGGAAAATCTTTCAACACTCCTTGCCCTCTGAATACCATCAAGTGATCCACCACTTTATCCATAAAGTAACGGTCGTGCGATACTACAATCACGCAACCTTTAAACTCGCGCAAGTACTCTTCAAGTACATTAAGCGTTACGATATCAAGGTCGTTGGTTGGCTCATCCAGCACCAAGAAGTTTGGATTACGCATCAATACGGTACAAAGATAAAGACGTCGCTTCTCACCCCCACTCAATTTATGCACATAACTGTGTTGCTTTTCGGGAGTAAACAGGAAGTGGTTTAAGAACTGCGAAACAGAAAGAGTAGATCCATCTCCAAGAGTTACAACTTCTGCAATGTCTTGAACTACATCAATTACCTTCATTTGCTCGTCGAACTGTAACCCATCTTGACTATAATAACCAAAACGAATCGTTTCTCCTACTTCAAACTCTCCGCTATCGGGAGCAACTTCCCCCATCAGCATCTTAATGAAGGTAGACTTGCCGGTACCATTATTACCTACGATACCCATCTTTTCAAAACGAGAAAACGTATAGTTGAAGTCTTCAAGAATCTTCAAGTCATCAAAGCGCTTTGATACATGCTTTGCATCAAAAATCTTGGATCCGATATAAGAAGCCTTCACCCCAAGTTTTACATTATCCTCTTCGCGTTTACGCTTGGCTTTCTCTTCCAACTCATAAAACGCATCAATTCTATATTTTGCTTTTGTTGCACGGGCCTGTGGCTGACGACGCATCCAGTCGAGCTCTTTGCGCATCAAATTACCCGCACGCTCTACTTCTGCATTGGTTGCGGCAACACGTTCGCTACGCTTTTCAAGATAGTAGCTGTAATTGCCCTTGTATTCGTAAATCTGTTGGTTGTCGATTTCGATGATTTCATTACACACACGATCTAGAAAGTAACGGTCGTGCGTCACCATCAAGATACTGATTGTAGAACGATTCAAATACCCTTCTAGCCATTCGGTCATCTCCAAGTCAAGGTGATTAGTAGGCTCATCGAGAATAAACAACTCAGGTTCGGTAATCAATACATTCGCCAAAGCAACACGCTTAAGCTGTCCGCCTGAAAGCTCTTCTACCTTTTGGTCAAATTTCGTGATCTTCAACTGTGAAAGAATCTGCTTCGCCTTTCGCTCATAGTCCCAAGCTTTCAACTGGTCCATACGAGCTAGAATATCTTCAAGGTTTGAATGATCTCCTGTTTCCATTGCGCGCTCATATTCGGCAATCAATTGTACCGTTTCATTTTGTGAATAGAAACAAGCCTGAAGCACCGTTAATCCGGCCGGATATTGTGGATCTTGCTCGAGGTAACCCACGCGCAGTCCGTTTCTGAATACCACTCTACCCGAGTCATACCCCTCTTTGCCGCCAATGATATTCAACAGAGTCGTTTTCCCCGACCCGTTTTTAGCGATAAGTCCTATTTTTTCACCTTCGGAAATACCGAATGTAATGTTTTCGAACAATACCAAATCGCCAAAGCTTTTGGTAAGCCCGTCTACTTGAAGAAAACTTGCCATATATTATTTATAAAGTAGTCTGTTATTTCTGCAAACGAAGATAGCTTATTCTCACCGTATTTCATGAATCAGCACAGATATAAACATTAATTTAACCCCTTTAATAAAGAATAGCACAAGTATAACTTCTCGTTATATTCAATCACGCTTTATTTCTTGTTTATCTAAATAAGTGGGCATACTTTTGCCACTCAATCTTAAACAGATTGAAATTTTAACCGTTACATAAATAAAAGAATATCTACAGAATTTATATATACATTTAATTATGGTTTTATGCTTACAGGAATGATTATTGTGTTCGTTTTAGGATACGCTGCGATTGCGTTCGAACACCCGCTTAAAGTAAACAAAGCAGCCTCGGCCTTGATTACCGCAGTAATCTTATGGGTCATGTATACTATGGCTGCAGACACATTTGTGCCAATCACATCTGGAAGTGAATTTACCCACTTCATTGAAACACACCCTTCGCTTTTATCAAAAACCTTGCTTCAACAAAGTGTAGCTTTCGAAACCGAACACCAGATTATATCGAGTATCGGTGACATTGCTGAGATTTTGCTGTTCCTTGTCGGAGCAATGACTATCGTAGAATTGGTAGACGCACATGGTGGCTTCACGTTTATTACCGATCGAATCACGACGAAAAACAAAAAGAAGTTGATTTGGCTGATCACCGGCCTAACATTCTTCATGTCGGCTGTGCTCGACAACCTTACTACAACCATCGTTATGATTATGCTCGCCCGCAAAATCATTGGCAACTACAAAGAACGATGGATTGTTGCATCACTTATCGTTATAGCTGCAAATAGCGGTGGCGCTTGGTCTCCGATTGGAGATATCACCACCATTATGTTGTGGGTAAGAGGAAACGTTTCGGCCGAGTCGATTATCCCTAATCTGATTCTACCTTGTATCGTTTCTACTGTGGTCCCTGTATTTATCGTTACACGATTTATGAAAGGAGACGTCGAAGCTCCGGAAGAAACGGATGAAAGTGAACACGAACGTATCCCCCTTCAACGCAAAGAGCGCATCTTAATCTTTGCTTTAGGCGTTGGATGCTTATTATTTGTCCCAATCTTTAAAAGTGTGACACACCTACCTCCATTTATGGGGATGATTCTAGGAATGGCCGTTCTTTGGTTTGCCACAGAAATCATGTATGACCGCAAAAAAGATATGCACGAAGAAGATAAACTTCGTCTTACAAAGATCTTGAAACGTATCGACGGGCCTACACTCCTATTTTTCCTTGGTATCTTGATGGCTGTTGATGCATTACGATACAGCGGACTGCTTGATTCGGTTGCCGGATTCTTAGATACAAGTATCGGTAACATTTATATTATCAATCTTGTGATCGGTCTTTTGTCTTCGATTGTAGACAACGTTCCGCTTGTGGCTGGTGCAATTGGGATGTATCCTGTAGCAGATTCGGTAATGCTTGCTTCCGCTGCAAACCCTGAATACCTTCAAAACTTTGCCGTAAATGGTGTATTCTGGCAATTCCTTGCCTATTGTGCCGGTGTAGGTGGTAGCGTATTGATCATCGGATCGGCTGCCGGTGTAGTAGCAATGGGGCTTGAACGTATCAACTTTGGCTGGTATATGAAAAATATTTCGTTGCTTGCTTTGGTTGGTTACCTTGCCGGAGCTGCCGTATATGTACTACAGAACTATTTATTCTAGAATAAAACAACGCAACCTTGAAAAGGCTGCAAAACGCATCAATATCCCATAGAATTGAACAAAAATTCAATTTATGGGATATTTTTTTGGCAAAAGGTTTGCACAATAGAAATTCTTTACTACCTTTGCACACGCAAATGAGACGGTACCATAGCTCAGTTGGTAGAGCAAAGGACTGAAAATCCTTGTGTCCCCGGTTCGATTCCTGGTGGTACCACTCTCACGAAAGCAAATTAAGGCGGTGCCATAGCTCAGTTGGTAGAGCAAAGGACTGAAAATCCTTGTGTCCCCGGTTCGATTCCTGGTGGCACCACTGCAAACTCCTCAAGTCAATGATTTGAGGAGTTTTTTTATATCCCTCTCCTTCTTATTCTTCCCCGCCCCAATAAAGATCTCGGCAGCATTACTTAGCAAGTATCAAGCACGCATGGTGCGCGTTTTCACTCACGCAGCGTGATTAAAATCAGTCACCGAGCGTCAGTGTATTCATTCACGCAGCGTGCCTGAAATCATTGACGCAGCATAACTCAAACCCCGCTCAGAACAAATAGAATAAACAAAAACTCCCTAGATATCACATCCGGGGAGTTTCTTACACCTTACTAAACATGAATAAGTTCATGCATAGATTTTATACTATTATTATCAATTAAAAACTTTACTCATTCGCGAACCTATCGTTCCGACTTCAATTGCAGCACCACAGCCTCTTTCATCGCTTTCTTCTTCATCAATGGCTGCCACGCAAAATAAGTTATAGATCGCCATAACCATTCAAATGGTCCATACATGAAATAACGCAACCAAAAGCGACTCGCGACCAGCTGGATTACATATACGAGAATCCCTAATAAAAACACTTTTGCAGCTCCCCACGCACCAAACACTGAACCCAATGCCCATGTAGAAAATAGTAGGGAACCTATTACACTTTGAACTTCATAATTGGTAAGCCCCATTCTCCCATAAGGCACTAATACCTCAAAATATTTGCCAACATTTCTTTGTTGATAAAGCAATATAAAGATCAAGGCTAATGCAGCAGAGAATGCAACCAAATAGAGGTCATTCAATGTAAGAAGAAGCACATCAGATATAGATATTATATCTCCCTGGGGTCTCATAAACACCCGTGGATTCTCTGGTAGCCAAATCTTCATTACTCCTATAAAAGCTGTTGCTCCGACAGCCCCTATCGCCAAGTATATACTGCGTTTTTTATACCGATTAAGATTTTCAAAATAACGAAGTCTCCCGATTATCAATCCTAATAGAAATAAAGCAAGCGTTAAGTAGCCCCTTCCATTCACACCAAACTGATATCTCATTTTCCCCTCAAAGCCAAAAGTAAGATTCTGCTTTGCAGAGTTCATAAAGGATGGCTCCTCCTGCACTCTTACCCGAGGCCGAAAACTCGAAACAGACACCTCTGCTCTTTGCTCTATTGATGAAGATGCAACAACTCGCTCATATCCCACCATTACGAACCGGGGGCCGCCCAGCAATAGGAAAGCAACAAGCCACAACAAGACTTTATTTTTATAACGATACAACCAGACCATCAAAGCACCAAAACAAGCGTATATTGATAGAATATCTCCCGTATAAAATAAATTACCAATCATGCCAATCAAAAATAGAATAAACATGCGCCACAGAAAACGACCACGAAAATCGAGACCTTTGTGCTGAGCTCTATCCATTTGAATAAAGAAACTCAAACCGAATAGAAAAGCAAAAATATTAATAAATCGTCCCATGATTACATTGGTCGCGATCCATGAAATTAGAGCATCTAATTGAGGAAATGCATCTTCTCGTGGTCCAGAAAAAATGCCATAATACTGTACCATATGAATTAGAATAACACCCAATAATGCAAAACCTCGCAAAGCATCTATAACAGTTATTCGCTCTTTTACTTTATTCATTCCAATATCTTCCTTCATGATTTTCTTTATTATTTAATATTAGACTTTATCTATTATCATCTCATGCCTTGATAAAAATAGACATCATTTGCAAAGGCCCTTCTCAGATTAGAACAACACGAAAACAAGCTGAACAACGCGAAAATTAAGACTGCAATTACATTACCACATTATATTTAAGTATAATCATTCTTTATTTATACCTAAAAAAGAAATAACCTTCAATCTAGAATATATCCAGATTAACCGATTTTTTAAATTAACTTTAATACCAAAATCAAATAAGTGTTATTATTTTATACCAATAAAAATACAAAAAAACATACTCATATAAATACCAACAACATACAAGCCTCGCGCACATTGTTAACAGAGAAACAAACAATATATTTTTAGGTAAACATCAATCATTGATATCTCTTTTATTATTGCCATCCAATTAAGCAAATTATATATTTGCACACTTAAGGAATTAATATCAGTCTTTTAATTTGTCGTATCTCTCCTTATTTACCAAATCAGACCTACAATCTTTTAATTAAGAGCTCCATTAGACTGAATATTACGAAGTGAATTACAGAATTTAATAATGCGTTATATGGGAATATTGCTTACAGACTTTAACGAGTACTTTAATAAAAATCAGATAACAGATAGTACTATCATCAACAAAGGGATGCACATACTAAATGAAAGCACCAGAGGATCGGACTTATTCAGTACATCGATGAATAGATCGATTCATATCACATCAACTTTCGATAGTATGCTTTATTATATTTCAGACTCTTACATGCACCTTACAGGGTATTCTAAGTCTGAAATCAAATCTTTAGGAAATAATTTTATCAACAAAATCATACATCCATCGGATAAGATTGAACTTGAAAATATGCGAATCATTGCTTTGCAGGAGATATTCACTCATACGCGCACTTCTCGATTTTCGCACCATTCGATTTGCTTTAACTATCGCATCAAGCATAAATCAGGCCTTTGGATTACACTAGAATGTAATGCATATCCATGTTGTTTTTTAATTGACAAACCTCGTTTTTTTATTGGTATTGTCAAATCTACACAGGCATTTCATAAGCAAAAGTTTCAAATATATTTTCCAAAAGATAATGCACGCTATATCTTCAATAGAAGAAATAACAGATTCATTTCTGAAGAAAAGGTACAATTGAGATCGAATGAGTTGGTTATACTAGATTTAACTGCTAAAGGCTATAGAGAGCATGAAATAGCTAGGAAGCTAGACGCTGACGTCAATAAAATCAAGTATTACAAAAAAGGAATTATGCATAAATTATCAGTCCACAGTATGCCAGAAGCAATCTATTATGCGTTAAAACACAAGTTAATCTAACACTTGAATATAAAGCAATGATGAATGTAATTATAAATAAACTATTAAAAAATACCCCATCGCAAGACGATAATACATTTAACAATGAAGATGACTTATTTAGAGCTGATATTATGAGCTCTAATATAGAGGCGTTTGCTTGTTCTAATACGCAATCTTTAATTCTTATCAATTATCAAAAGGGCAATTACTCAGTATTTAACTACAACCCTCAACTAAAAAGCTTTTTAGGAAATAAGCATCATCAACTAAACCAAAACACTATATTTGAAGCCATTAACAAGAATGATTCAATAAAAATAGAGCGATACATTGATGTTATCAACAAACAATTTCACTGCAAACGAAAATATAAAGCAAAAGACTTCTACTTTACTATTCTACTTAGCTATTTCTCGAATCTAGGAGAATCGGGCTGCTGTATGGATTTTATACCTTTATTGTACAATGAGAAGAAAGAACTTTGTTTTATCCTTTGCAAAGTAGATACAGCTGCTCATGCAGGAAAGCCTATTTTAAAAAAGCACTGCTCTTCCGAGCAAAAGAAATATGAATATCTTTTAGCAAACAAACGTTTTGTTGAAGATCATAAAGTTAATTTATCAAACATTGAGTGTGAAATCCTTAGACTCTCTGGAGAAGGTGAGAAAGAGCATGAAATTGCAGATAAGATGGAACTCTCTTTGACAAATGTGAAGCGATATAAAACTCAGATTTTCGAAAAAATGCAAGTTAAGTCAATCTCTGAAGCTATTTATATATCCTACAAAAGAGGTCAGTTATAAAAAACAATAGAGCTGCAAGTGCTTAAATACTTGCAGCTCTTTCATTATATTTTAATTTAGAAGCATAATATCTCCTGAAATATCTGATCCTTTGATACGAATCTTCAACTCACAACTATTGTTTGCTTTCACCCCGTCGGGTAGTGCAACGGAATAAATTGCGAATGCCTGATCTAATCCGATTACTTGAGGCTCTGTCGATGAAAAAGCAACAGCTCCATCTACTTCTATAGATATCGCAGAAATGGTTGCTGACCCAGATCCATTAAACCGACCTACTTGTATTCCTTTCAGAGAAGCCAATTTACCGGCAGGTATTGTAAATACAAAAGACTCATCACTGTTCTGCTTCAACGACCATACTCCTACTCGCTGTTCATTCACCTCTTGTAGCAATGATGGTGTTATAAACGATGTAAAAGCAATCAGCTCCTGTGCCGTAGTTGCAACATTTGCAGGCTTTTCTACCTCCGATAGTCCTACCGACTGCTCTACCCAATTGCGCTCCCATGCAGCAAAATCAAAACGTTGATTACTTTTACGTGATGCAAAATAATGCTGCCAACGCGGAAGGTAGTAATCGCGGACTAATCCAGACCACACACGAGCCGAATAGTCATCAACAGGAGGCCCCCAGATCGTAACTATTCGTTTGGCATTACTTTCATATTTTGCTTTTAACTCTGGAGTTGCCCCTTGATTACGAGCATAATCAATCCAACGCTCAAGACTCAATGTAGGATGTGTACTCAGTAATTTATCGATACCTTGTAATACATATTCAAAGTCTTTTTCGTATTTAATTGCAGCTACAGTATCTCTATTCAAATAGCATTGATCAATAACCTTAACCAACAATTCGGCTTTCCCTCCTAAGTAAAGCGCTGTAAACTCTGCCAAGTCGACATTATATAATGGCGAATTTTGCATTTGTGGTGCTGCTTTAGCAAAGCTTTCTAATCCGATAAAAAAGGTTGAATCTAGATTGATACTTCCATTAGTCACACTACCGGGACGAAACTGCCAATTATAGCGAGGGTGATCCGTAAATGTTCCATATACCGATTTTTGAAGTTGAGACCAACACTCAGCTATCTCTTGAGGGTAACCGCCATAACGATTTTGCGAATAGTTTTGGAGCCATTTATTTAAATCTAGCTCTTTATCATTCCATCCGGCATCAGCATATAGCTCGTAAATGATCTCATTATTTTCAATTCCCTCAGGAGCTAATCCATGTGCAACCAATTGCCCTTTGTTAGGTGAATGTAAGGCTTCAAGATGACCATTTGCATAAAAATCGAGAACCCCGGTCAATCCGGTTTTCCCTCCCATGTTAGGTATCACACTATATACCCAAGGTTTATTATAAAACCCTTTGTAGAACTCCCAATTCACTTCTGAATTCCAAAAATGCTTGTTATAATCAACCGCAAGGTCGAGTAGCAACATCTTATCATCGGGCACATTCGACACCAATGCTTGAAGTGTTTCATAGTCCCATATATGACGCTGGTATCCAAACATCCATCCTTGCATTACCCAGATTGCATCCGGATTGCCTTTCTTTATACTTTGATATACTTTATCGCCATACGAAGCCACTAAATCATAGCGCTCTTTGGTTCCTTTATCTGGAAATGGAATCTCCATTTCATTAAAGCTATCTACTAAATAACGATCATTCTTTCCAAACTCTTTCTCCCACTCTTTGATAAAAGCTGTTCCGATTTCACTAAATAAGGGTTCTTGAGGAGAGATCATCCAATTATGAAAAGCTCCTCCCCAGTGAGTTTGAATCAATTCCAACTCTGGATGCACACGTTTGAAAGCCGGAGGTACAAAACCTGGAAATCCCGGACAAATAGGCTTCATGCCTAATTCTCGCATACGTGTTAATATTTTATGTTGCAGTTTGATTTGACCTTCATGCCACTCATCGGTAAGCGGACCATCGATACCGCTGATATTTCCCATTCGCATCCAAGGAAGATGAGCTGGTCCAACAAAATAATTATTGATTTCTTCTTTCGTTAATCCCATTTGCTCCCAGACTCTTGCAATAATTGCCTCATAAGCGACCAGAGTCAAAGGCATATCAATCCCATGCAGAGCCATCCAATCTATTTCTTGTTCCCAACGAGCCCAATCCCAGTAAGGCATTGTATAACCATAAGTTACAACGTTGAAATTATAATGACTTTCAAATGGTGATATTACTGTTTTTGAAGAATTTGTTTGTAGCGTTTTGGGAACATGCAGATTACTTCCCGACCAACTATAGATTCCGAATCCGTTACTCTTTGCGTAATCATAAAAACCCTTACATAAAGCAGTAGGGCTATTACCTTCAATGTGTAAGATTCCATTATCTACATTGTACGAGAAGTAGGTTTGCTGTTTGTTTTTCTTCAGCTTAAGTTTTACGGGTAAATTCGTTTGCTGCGTTGCTCGTTCTATAACTTGCAAAGCACTCGAGGTTGAGGGCTTTTGAGCAAACAATGTATTGGTAGCAATAAAGAGTAAAGCAACAACGAATTGTTTTGTTTTTTTCATGTTATATTCAGTATATATTTGTCAGGCGCAATAAATGCTGTAAATCAAAAGATCAATCTACAAAGCAGTAACTATAAACAAATATACACAATTAGAATAAAAAATTACAGTTTATCAACCTCTTCTTGCAATTGCTTTCGATAATCAGAAGGGGTTTTACCAAACTGAGTTTTGCAAAACCGACTAAAGTGAGCAGGTGATGAGAATCCAAACTCGTCAATTATTGTTGCGAAATCGATTGTTTCAAATGATAGTTTATATTTGATATGTTTTGCCTTTTGTTTTTGCATCCATTGATAGGCTGGTTCGTCAAACTCTTCGTTAAATTTGCGTTTAAACTTAGATACGCTATATCCTGTCTTTTGAGCTAATTCTTCTACCGTACGAGCATCTCTGTAATTGCTAAGTACGAGCGCACGAAAATCAATCGACAATCCAAGAATTGGATAAAAGAATTCCGCAAGTTCTTCTTTGGTATAATATGCTCTATACAATATCATTACCTCATCTGCTTTTAGCTCGTGATAATATTTACAGTTAAGCCCATCAGCTAGACAAAAAGACAATAATTCTAAGAATTTTTGCACTGGTTCTTTGATTGATTGAGCACGAAAATTATATGATATACTGTGAGTATGTGAAGCTAGATTTTGCAATGAATATTTATTGCATAAGTGAGAAATCTCCGTAAACTTGAATGCCATAACTTTCGTATTATCATATGCAGTTCCATAAACACGTGACGCCTTTGGAAGTAGAATCATTTGATTCTCTTCCATCTTACGAACTGAAAATTCGTTATACGCAACTTCAAGTTGACCTTCTAAAACAAATAGAATAACATTGGAAGATATACGCTGAACCTCCAACCTCTCCTTTTCTTTGAATTCTCGAAATAAAAAGCCATGCTCTTTGTCTGATACATAATGCGAACAAGAAACATGTTCATCAATATAAAATAAACCCATTACACTTTACAATTACATTAGAAACTAAATCTATATGATTCATTAACTGACGAGACTAAAAGTGAGTTAGTTCACAAATAGTTATTATACAAATATACAAATAGCTAATTATACAATAAAGAATATTAGGAGTTTATAATATACTCTGCTCAAAACGCGACAAAAGCAACAACGTTTAACGCTCTATCTAATAAAATATCAGGAGTATATACTCTTTTCTAATAACATTCTAATATCGCTCTAATTATTTTCTAACAAGCAGCCTTGCGAAACGACGATACCTTTGCGACTTGAAATAAATGAAACGCTAAAGATATTTATCGACATGATTAAAGGTATACAATTTTGGTATCAGCTTTGTACTGTCTTACTGCTTACATCATGCAGTAATGCCTCTTCCAAAAAAGAATCAACTCCTTTTGAATTAAAAGGTGATACGATCAAAATTATTGATCAACAGTTTATAGAGCAAAACTTGAAGTTAGGAAAACCAGACATTCGCCTATACAGCAAAGAGGTTATCTCTTCTGGCAATGTTCAACCAATTCCTACAGAATTTGCATATATAGCTCCTCCATTTGGTGGTAGAGTCTCCAAATCATATATATCACTCGGAGAATCAGTACAAAAGGGAATGCCTCTTTTTGAAATTATTTCCCCTGAATTTACAGCTGCTCAAAAGAATTATTTTCAAGCTCAAACTGCTCGAGATCTTGCAGCTAAAGAATTACAACGTAAAAAAGACCTTTTTCAAAATGGAGTTGGAGCTCAACGAGAGCTAGAAGAGGCTCTTGGCACACTACTGATTACAGAAAAGGAGTTTGAAAATACTCGTGCGGCTCTTAAGATTTACCACGTTAATCCGGACGAAACAATTTTAGGACAACCTCTTATTGTCCGTGCTCCGATCAGCGGAGAAATCATCGAAAATAATATCGTAACCGGACAATATATTAAAAATGAAACAGAAGCTCTTGCTGTTGTTGCCAACCTAAAAAATGTATGGATCACTGCACAAGTTAAAGAAAAGGATATTCGCTTTATACATGAAGGCGACAATATTATGATTAAAATATCGGCTCTTCCCGACTATGAAATCAAGGGTCGGGTATACCAAATCGATAAAAGTATGGATGAGTCTACTCGATCAATTCGAGTACTTTCTATCTGCGAAAATAAAGATAAGGCCTTACTCATTGGCATGTATGCAACAGTACGTTTTATAGACAAACCAACTCCACAAATCCATATACCTGCTACGTCTTTATTACAAGGTGAAAAGTGCAGCTATGTACTTGTACAAAAAGAACATCAAATGTTTGTAAAAACGCCTGTTGAAGTTGAATTGATAAAGAACGATTTCGCAATTATTAAACAAGGACTGGAAACCTCAGACATAATTGTAAAAGAGGGCGGATATTATTTAAAATGATAAGACATGAAAAAGAATTTTGCACTTACAATTATACAAAAGAGATGGGTTATTTTATGCTTGTTTATAATGCTCTGCCTTTTTGGATACTACTCGTTCAAACAACTATCCATAGAGGCTTATCCGGACATTGCCGACGTTACCTCGCAAGTTGTCACCCAAGTACCTGGATTGGCAGCTGAAGAGATAGAACAACAAATAACAATTCCTCTCGAGAGAGCTCTAAATGGTATTCCCGGATTATATGTAATGCGTAGCAAAAGTACGTTTGGCTTATCTATGATTACACTTGTTTTCCAAGATGGAATAGAAGACTATTGGAGTAGACAACGTGTACAAGAACGTCTTAATGAAGTAGATCTTCCTTATGGTGCCGCTCCCGGACTTGACCCATTGACGTCTCCTGTAGGTGAAATATATCGCTACTTGATAGAAAGTAACAACCATTCTCTTCAGGAAATAACAGATTTACAAAACTGGGTAATTATCCCGCGAATCAAAGAAATAAGTGGTGTTGCAGACGTAACTAATTTTGGAGGGATCACTAAGCAGTTTCAAATTGAAATAGATCCTCTAAAACTTGAGCAATACAACTTATCACTTGCTCAAATAACTGATGCTGTAAACAACAACAATGCAAACGTTGGGGGAAGCATTATTAATCGGGGTGATCTGGGGTATGTAGTTCGAGGAATTGGTCTCATTGAAAACATCCAAGACTTAGGCCATATTGTTGTCTCTTCGCACAATGGAGTTCCAATTTATCTTAATGATATCGGATTAGTACGTTATGGCAATTTAGAGCGAAAAGGCACTTTCGGTTATAGTGACCGATCCCGCAACTATTCAGAAAGTATAGAAGGTATTGTTCTTTTACTGAAACACGAAAACCCTTCTCGGGTTTTGGCTGAAATAAATGAAGCTGTCGACGAGCTGAACAACAAACTTCTTCCTGAAGGTGTAAATATTCATGCCTTTCTCGATAGAAGTACGTTAGTGAATACAACCCTGAACACTGTATCTAAAACTCTTCTTGAGGGAATGGCTTTAGTCATCATTGTTTTGATTATTTTCCTTGGAAATTGGCGCGGAGCTTTGCTTGTCTCAATTACGATTCCTACATCATTATTGATTGCATTCATATTAATGCGCTTTACAAACATACCGGCCAATTTACTGTCTTTAGGAGCAATCGACTTTGGTATTATTGTAGATGGCGCAATCGTTATGCTTGAAACAATCTTGAAAAAGCGAGAAGATCATCCAACGGAATACTTACAAGAACAAAGTATCGCAAAACGAGTGAAAGAGGTTGGAAAGCCTATTATATATTCTACCGTGGTGATTATTATTGCCTACTTGCCCTTATTCGCCTTCGAACGCGTAGAGAGAAAGCTCTTCACACCAATGGCATTTACTATGAGTTATGCAATGTTTGGCGCGCTATTGGTTGCATTATTATTAATTCCAGGATTAGCCTTTGTCATTTATCGTAAACCTAAAAAGCTATATCAAAACAAATGGCTGGATATTTTAAAAGAAAAGTATACTAATGCAATTGATTTTATTCTATCTAAACCTCTGAGTATTCTTGTACCGTCGTTGCTTATACTTGTTGCAGGCATTGGTCTTAGCTTCCTTGTTGGAAAAGACTTTTTACCAACACTCGACGAAGGTTCAATCTGGTTACAGGTAAATCTTCCTCCCGGCATATCTGTTGAAAAATCGAGAGAACTTTCAGATACACTTCGTGCTCGTACAATGAAGTATGATGAAGTTACATACATTGCTGTGCAAGCAGGACGCAACGATGATGGAACAGATCCTTTTACACCTTCTCATTATGAAGTTTCCATTGGTATCAAACCATATAATGAGTGGCCAAAAGGAAAGAAAAAAGAAGATTTGATTGAAGAACTAGCCGCAGAGTATGCAACATTACCTGGCTTTAGAGTTGGCTTTAGTCAGCCGATGATAGATGGTGTAATGGATAAAATATCAGGAGCTCATAGTGAATTGGTCGTAAAAGTTTATGGAAATGATTTTCAAGAAAACAGACGTATTGCAGAATCAATTATCGAAACGCTTCGAAATGTAGAAGGTGCTGTTGATTTAGATATAGACCAAGAGCCACCTCTTCCACAACTACAAATTGTAATGAATCGTGATGCTATTGCCAGATATGCTTTAAACATCAGTGACGTTGCTGATTTAATTGAGGTTGCAGTCGGAGGAAAGGCTATTGCTCAATTATATCAAAACGATCGGATGTATGATATTACCTGTAAGTACAAAGAAGATTCTCGCGATACTCCAGAGAAAATTGGAGCGCTTATGCTTACATCCTCAACAGGTGCAAAAATCCCATTAAGCCAAGTTGCAGATATCAAGTTAAGCACCGGTGAAAGCACAATCACTCGAGAAATGAATCGTCGTCATCTTACCGTAAAACTAAATATTCGCGGAAGAGACCTATCTTCATTTCTGGATGACGCCCAAAAAGCGATTAAACAAAATGTACATTACGATACTAAAAATTTCTCTATCAAATGGGGAGGACAATTTGAAAACCAAAAACGAGCCTATTCGCACCTTGCAATAATTGTACCAATAGCATTGATGCTCATGTTTATTTTATTATATGCAACATTCGGAAAGGTAAGACAAGCCGGCCTGGTACTACTCATTGTTCCCCTTGCTTTATTTGGCGGAATGCTTGCACTTAATGTTAGAGGAATGACTCTAAATGTTTCTTCATCTGTTGGTTTTATTGCCATGTTTGGACTTTCAATACAGAACGGAATTATAATGGTCTCACATATTAATGGGTTACGCGCACAAGGCTTCCCCTTACGCGACTCGGTATTACTCGGTGCAAAACATCGCTTCCGCCCAATTTTAATGACATCTATAACAACTATTTTAGGTCTTCTTCCTGCGTCTCTTGCTACCGGTATTGGTAGTGATGTACAAAGACCTCTGGCAACTGTAATTGTGTATGGGTTGATGTTTGCCACATTAATTTCAATGTTTATTCTTCCTTCCATATATTTTTTATGGGAAAAGAAATATGATAAATACTCTAATACAACAAACAATGAATCATTCTAAATATTATCTACATATGCTATTATTCACGGTATTTGTCTGTGGTATCAATAGTAACATTAGTGGGCAAAAGGTAGGTCCACTAATGAAAGACTCTGTGTTTTTTAATGAATATTTGAATCAAGTAATGACTAACAATCTCGAACTTCTGGCAGAGAAATGCAATATTGACCTCGCAGATGCCGAAGCTTTGAGAGCACATATATCTCCAGATCCAAGCCTAAACCTTGAAGCTGAGAAAGAGAAATTTACAGTAGGTATTGGTTATTCTCTAGAGCTCGGGAATAAACGCACTGCTCGTATTAATCTTGCCAACAGTAAAGTCGACATTCAAAAGCTAATATTAGGTTATTATTTTCAAGAGTTACGATCTGAAGCTGCTATCTTATTTTTCAATACAATTCTTCAACAAGATCTGCTTCAAATACAACTCGATTCATATACTTATATGCTACAACTGTGCGAATCGGATAGTCTGCGATACTTAGCCGGAGAAATCTCTGAAAATAATGTTCGACAAACTCGCCTTGAAACGGCAACATTACGAAACGAAATCTATGAACAAGAAGCAGCTCTGATATCTGCTCAAATAAAAATGAGTCAATTGAGAGGTGAAATGAATACAGAAAGAATAACACCAATTGGAAAACTCGATATCATACATAAGACTGACAAACTCAACGAACTTATTCAGTATGGATACACCTATCGATCTGATCTCTTGATCGCAGCAAAGAACAAAGAGATAGCTCTACATGAACTTAAACTCGCAAAAGCTGAACGTAAACCAGATATTGGAATCTCTATTGGCTTTGAAAGAGAATGGCGAAAATTTATTCCAAAAGGAGAAAGTATAAAAGGAGGAGTCTCCATTCCCCTTCCATTTTCCAATGGAAATAAAGGATCTATCAATGCAGCAAAGTCAAAAATAAACCAAACAGATTTGAATGAAAGAAGTGTCCAGCTACAAATTGAAGCAGAAATAAAACAGGCATGGTATAACCTTGAAGCTCAACTAAATAAAAAAGAACAGTTTAATACAGGCTTACTAGTTGAAGCTAAAAACATTCTAGAAGGAATGGCATATAAATACAAGCGAGGGGAAACCAATATACTCGAAGTTTTGATTGCTCGCAGAACTTATAATGAAATACAAATAGCCCATATTAAAACGAAATATGATTATATAATAGCTTTGGTTGATTTAGAACGCTCTTGTGGCATTTGGAATATTCAATTGTAGTGTAACTAAAAAGATCATTACTTAAAACATGGATATAAGGAATAAAGAAACAAACGGATTGATTAATTGTTTTGTTATTGAAAAAACGAGGTTTTCTTTTTAATAAAAACGAAAACCAGTCCTTTTTCTATTACAAATACACGTTTCTATACAAATAATTATGTAAGTTTGTCACAATTTAAATAGAGTACACACTTGTGAAAAGAGATTCTTTTAAATACCTCCGTCTTATCCTTATTAGTACCCTTTGCTTTATATCTTTTACAAGCAAAGCGGGAAACTTCGTTGTAGTTATTGATCCCGGTCACGGCGGCAAAGACCCTGGAGCACGAGGTACTTCAGCTTTAGAAAAAACAATCAATCTTGCAGTTTCTTTAAAACTTGGTGAATTAATCGAGTCAAATCATCGTGACGTCAAAGTTGTGTATACACGCAAAACAGATCGATTTATTGAGCTCGATGAACGAGCTAATATTGCAAATCGAAATAAAGCAGATTTGTTTATTTCGATTCATACAAATGCATTAAAAAACAAATCTGTTAGCGGAACTGAAACATATACGCTTGGTCTAGGTGCAGGACGAACAGACGAAAACTTGGAAATCGCAATGCGCGAAAACTCTGCAATTCTTCTTGAGGATAATTATGAGCAGAAATATGAAGGATTTAATCCTAATTCATCTGAATCGTATATCATCTTTGAGTTTATGCAAAATAAATTCATGGAACAAAGTATTGAATTTGCGTCTCATATTCAAAAAGGGTTTGCGCGTAAAAACAGGACCAATAGAGGTGTAAGACAAGCAGGGTTTCTTGTTTTACGCAAGACTACAATGCCTAGTGTATTGGTAGAACTCGGATATATAAGCAATCGAAGCGAAGAACAATATTTAAAATCGAATAGTGGTCAATCTGAATTAGCGCATGCTATTTATACAGCTTTTGACAAACATAAAAAAGAACATGATCGCAAGGCCGGATCTGCCCAAACGACAAACAGAAGTGATGCACCTGATGTCGCTCGATCTAATTTTGCCCGTTCAAACACACAATCTAGTAGTCGCAACAACACGTCTACAAGCATCGCACAATCTTCACGAACAAGTAAAAGTAGAGCATCAAAAGCAAAAACTTATAAAGTACAAATTCTCACATCTAACAAAAAATTACCGAAAGGATCTTCAAGACTAAAAGGATATTCAAACGTTGATTATTACGTTGAAAAGAATATTTATAAATACACGTATGGCTCTACCGAAAGTTATAATGAGATTTTAAAACTCTGGAGAAAAGTTAGAAAAGACTTTAAAGACGCATTTATTATTACCTTTGATGCGGATTAATCTTAATACAATTGATAAATCTTCGGTATTGAGAATCTGTAATTATTAGAACATGTAAATAAACAAAATTAAAATATGAAGAACTTATTTTCCAAAGAGGCTAAAATAGGGGTGGTTACCATTATTAGTTTATGCCTTCTTTATTTTGGAATCAATTATTTGAAAGGCTTGAATATTTTCAAATCAACCAACAACTACTTTGCTCAATTTGATAACGTAATGGATGTTACTATATCAAGTCCTGTATATGTAGATGGCTTTAAAGTTGGTTTAGTAACAGCCTTATCCTATGAATATGAAACAAATGGGGAGATCAAAGTCGAAATGTCTCTAGATAAAGGCATGAAAATTAATAAGGACAGTTATGTTGAAATTACGCGTAGCTTCTTAGGTGGAGCTTCACTACATATCCATCTAAATCCTCATAATGATACATTCTACAACCCTGGTTCTACAATCGAAGGAAGAATGGCTCAAGACATGATGAGCACCGTTGAAAAAGACCTTTTACCACAAGTAGAGCAAATGTTACCTAAAATAGACTCTATATTGATTGGATTAAATGCAATTATCTATCATCCTGCTTTGACTCAATCCCTAACCAATATGGAGAAAACTTCTGCGGAGTTGGCTAAGTCTACACAGCAACTAAATAAAATGCTTGCTAAAGATGTTCCTGTTATCATGGGTAATCTAAAAACGACAACGGACAACTTTGCTGTAATTAGCTCAGAAATCAAGGATCTTGATTTAAACAAAACTGTAACATCAATCAATGAAACTTTGGCAAATCTACAAATGCTTACAGGTAAATTGAATTCTACAGACAACTCTTTGGGCTTATTGCTAAACGACAAAAGCCTATATGACAACTTAAATCAAACGAGCGAGAATGCATCGAAATTGTTATTGGATCTTCGTCAGAACCCAAAACGTTACGTTCACTTCTCTGTATTCTAAATTTGATAATTCATACCGCATATATCTATAATCATTCATATTATAGATATATACGGTGTTAATATGGTATGGTTAACTTTAATCTATCGACTGCTTAAAAATAAATTTTGCAAATAAGGAACAAATGCTCTAAAACATCGACACCTTAAATCATTCATAATAAACTATCTACTAAGAAATGGAGTTACACTCCAAATCCTGTCTATTTTTTTATTCCGAAATTAATTGCAAACTTTGTAACTAAGAAGTAGTAGAAGTGTTTTATCGGTAAATTATTTTTCAAATGCAAGCGGATCACACACACATGTGGCGATGCTGTCTTGCCGTAATCAAAGAAATGGTAACGGAAGCAGCATTTAATACGTGGTTTATGCCTATTGTTCCTCTGAAATATGAGGATCACAAATTCACAATACAAGTACCCAGTCAGTTTTTCTATGAGTACTTGGAAGATAAGTATGTAGATATACTTCGCATGACTTTACACAGAGTTATGGGACCAGGTACTATTTTAAACTATCGTATCCTTGTTGATAACAGTGCGAAACTTACAGTAGACTATCCAGCACAAGAGACAGCTCCTGCTCCTACTTCTACAGCAAACACAGCAGTAAAACCGATAAAAGAAGCTCCTGTAAATCAACAGAATCCATTTGTCAGAAGACCTGTTCCGGAGTTGGATCCACAGTTAAATCCCAAATATAATTTTCATAATTATTTCGAAGGATTTAGCAACAAGCTTGCACGTACAGCCGGAGAAGCAGTTTCTCAAAATCCAGGTAAAACATCCTTCAATCCTCTTTTTATATTTGGTCCATCAGGAGTTGGCAAGACACACCTTTGCCATGCCATTGGAACACGTATCAAAGAGATCAATCCAGAGAAACGTGTTTTGTACGTATCAGCTCACTTATTTCGTGTTCAATTTACCGATGCTGCACGTAAAAACACGACAAATGACTTCATCAACTTCTATCAAAACATTGATGTTTTGCTTATGGATGATATCCAAGAATTGATTGGGATGGACAAAACCCAAAATACATTCTTTCATATCTTCAACCATTTACACCAATTAGGGAAACAACTTGTTCTTACGTCAGACAAGCCTCCTATTGATCTACAAGGAATGGAAGAACGCTTGATTACCCGTCTAAAATGGGGACTTACAGCTGAGTTGCAACGTCCCGACTACGAGTTGAGAAAAAAGATCCTAAATAATAAGATTTCTCATGATGGCTTAATAATTAATGATGATGTTTCGGAATTTATTGCCGAAAATGTAACAGAAAACGTTCGAGACCTCGAAGGTGTACTCGTTTCATTGATGGCAAACTCATTAATCCATAACAAAGAAATCGACTTATCATTGACCAAGCGTGTTGTAAGCCAGGCTGTTCGTCTAGAAAAGAAGCAAATCAATATCGATTTGATTCAAAAAGTTGTTTGCGAATATTTCCAAATAGACACATCAGTTCTTCAAACGGCCTCTCGCAAACGAGAAATCGTACAAGCTCGCCAAATAACAATGTATTTAGCGAAAAAGCTTACAGATCTATCTTTCTCTCATATCGGTAAAGTTATCGGTAAAAAGAATCATGCAACTGTTCTACACGCTTGTAAAACGGTTAAAGATCAAATCGAAACAAACAAGACCTTCAAAGCTACGGTCGAAAAAATAGAAGGAATGCTAAAAGCATAACAACAATATACAAGGGCTTATGTGAACTGCTTCACGATAAGCCCTTTTCATTTTTATAAATATCCTTGCAGCTTCAATACTTTCTCTAGAAGTTGTGAAACTCGATCGTTGGCCTCTTTTGTATATCTTACTTCTGAATATACTTGAGCTAATGTTGTTTTATTATTTTCAGCCACAAACCTAATATTTTCGTCTAGCTCCTCCTTTTCTTTATAGATGCGATCTATATCGGCAACCGTATAGTCTGCATAAACCTCATTATGCATTATTGCATCGATTGCAAGACGATCTGGTTGTTGTGGTACAACCTCTGGATAACCTAATGTAATCGTTGCTAAAGGAACCACCAAACGTGGTAGCTTTAATAATTCAATTATCTTATCAACAGTATAGGTCGTTGTCCCAATATAGCAAATACCCAAATCTCTTGATTCCGCTGCCATACATAATGTCTGAGCAAACAATAGCGCATCCATTGCTGCGACAAGAAAAGAATGAAAATTAAAACATCCCGGATCCGCATTACGCTGTTCGCACCAACTTGCAAAACGATTATAATCGGCACATACGGTAAGAACGACCGGTGCTCCTTTAATCATTGGCTGATTAAAATGCAACGGAGATAAGGCACTTTTCCCTTCTTCACTTCGCGTTACAACCACACTATACAACTGCATATTCCCTGTAGTAGAACAGCGTGAAGCATCTGCAATAATCTCTCTCAACAATTCGTCCGAAATCTCTTTTTTACTATATTTACGGATCGATCTTCTCGTTTGAAATATACTATCCATAGCTTATATTTTTGGCAAATATAAAAATAAAAACTAAACACCATCAATATAGCATAGTTTTCTTTTTGGAAAACTTTTCAACACCCACAAAAACAACAATCATCACACAATCAACATCTTAAATCAATTTACTGGAAAACTTTTCAACAAAAGAGATTTTTTAATGTTATATATTTGGCAAGAATCTAAAGTCTTTCTAAACTTGCACTACCAAAAACAACATCTCTACTTCAAACCTTTTTATTAGTAATTTGAACCATAATAATTTCAAATCGTGACTAAAAGAATTTACACATTTGACGAAGCATACAAGGCTGCTCTTTCATATTTTGAAGGCGATGAGTTGGCTGCAAAAGTTTGGGTTAACAAATATGCTTTAAAAGACGCTTTCGGCAACATTTACGAACAGTCGCCAGCAGACATGCATACTCGCCTAGCTTCTGAAATTGCCAGAGTTGAAAAGAAGTATCCTAATCCGTTAAGTGAAAAAGAACTTTTCGATTTATTAGACCACTTCAAGTACATCGTTCCACAAGGAAGTCCTATGACTGGTATTGGGAACGATTTCCAAATTGCTTCTTTATCTAATTGCTTTGTAATTGGTCTTGACGGACAAGCAGACTCATATGGTGCGATCATCCGCGTTGATGAGGAACAAGTACAACTTATGAAAAGACGTGGTGGTGTAGGTCATGACCTATCACACATCAGACCCAAAGGGTCGCCAGTTAAAAACTCGGCCCTTACTTCTACAGGACTCGTTCCATTTATGGAGCGTTACTCAAACTCTACCCGTGAAGTTGCTCAAGACGGACGTCGTGGTGCTTTGATGTTAAGTGTATCAATCAAACATCCAGACTCGGAATCATTCATTGATGCTAAAATGACGGAAGGAAAAGTTACAGGAGCTAATGTCTCTGTAAAACTAGACGACGAGTTTATGAAAGCTGCTATTGATGATACACAATATCAGCAACAATATCCAATTGAATCAACAGACCCTTCGTATAAGAAAGAAATCAAAGCCTCTGATTTGTGGCGTAAGATTATTCATAATGCATGGCGCTCTGCTGAACCAGGAGTCTTATTTTGGGATACAATCATCAAAGAATCTGTTCCTGACTGCTATGCAGACCTTGGTTTTAAAACTGTTTCGACAAATCCATGCGGGGAGATTCCACTATGTCCGTATGATAGCTGCCGCTTGTTAGCAATCAACCTATATTCGTATGTTGAAAATCCATTTACTGAAAATGCCACCTTCAACTATGACTTATTCAAACAGCATGTTGCGATTGCACAGCGCATCATGGATGACATCATTGATCTTGAAACTGAGAAAATCGAGCGCATCCTCGACAAAATCAATACAGACCCAGAAAGTGAAGAGGTAAAACAAACCGAAAGACACTTATGGGAGAAAATTAAAACAAAAACTCTACAAGGCCGTCGTACCGGAGTAGGCATCACTGCTGAAGGCGATATGCTTGCAGCAATGGGACTTCGATACGGTACAGAAGAAGCTACCGAGTTTTCTGAAAACATTCATAAGACATTGGCACTTGCAGCCTATAGAGCGTCTGTAGAAATGGCTAAGGAAAGAGGTGCTTTTGAAATCTACGATGCTAAACGAGAAGAAAACAATCCGTTTATCAACCGATTGAAAGATGCAGATGCAGACCTATTTGAACAAATGCAAAAATATGGTCGTAGAAATATTGCTTGTCTTACAATTGCACCTACAGGAACCACAAGTTTGATGACTCAAACAACATCCGGTATCGAACCTGTCTTTTTACCTGTATACAAACGTAGACGCAAAGTAAATCCGAACGATGCTGCTGTACGTGTAGATTTTGTAGATGAAACAGGAGATGCTTTTGAAGAATTCATCGTATTCCACCCGAAGTTTATGGAATGGATGAGAGTCAACAACATCTCAACAACAAAAAATTATTCACAGGAAGAAATTGACGAACTAGTCAAGCATTCTCCTTACTATAAAGCAACATCAAATGATGTAGATTGGTTACAAAAGGTTCGTATGCAAGGTCGCATCCAAAAATGGGTTGACCACTCGATCAGTGTAACCATCAATTTACCAAACGATGTTTCGGAAGACTTGGTTAAAACCCTTTACGAAGAAGCATGGAAATGCGGATGTAAAGGATGTACAGTTTATCGCGACGGTTCTCGTTCTGGTGTATTGGTTGCAACAGACAATACTTCTAAAAAGAAAAAGGACGACTGCAATTGTCCTGAACCTCCGGTAGTAGTTTACAAACGTCCGCGAGAACTTGAAGCAGAAGTAGTTCGTTTCCAAAACAACAAAGAAAAGTGGATCGCATTTATTGGTATTCTAAACGGTAGACCTTACGAGATCTTTACCGGTATCGCCGATGATGATGAAGGCTTGATGCTTCCGAAAAATGTAACCAAAGGAACAATTCTTAAATTGTATCGCGAAGACGGAACAAAACATTACGACTTCCAATTCAAGAATAAGAAAGGTTTCAAAATGACACTGGAAGGTCTTGATGGTAAGTTTGACCCGGAATTCTGGAATTATGCAAAACTAATCTCAGGAGTACTTCGCTACGGAATGCCTATTGATCAAGTTATCAAACTGGTACAAGGCTTGGAACTCGATAGTGAATCGATCAATACTTGGAAAAATGGTGTTGAAAGAGCTCTAAAGAAATACTTACCTAATGGACTAGAAGCTAAAGGTCAAAAATGCCCAAGCTGTGGAAACGAGGCCTTAATTTATCAAGAAGGGTGTCTTATTTGCACTAGTTGTGGAGCTTCTAAATGCGGATAAAACATTTGAAGTATAAGAAATGTTACAATAATAAGAAATGCGAGTTTTATACTCGCATTTTTTTATATTAGACGGTCTTAAACCACATATGATATGAAAGCTACATTTCACATTCACTTCAACACAATATGGGGACAACAACTATATATCTACGGCTCGATCCCCGAATTAGGCAAATGGAATAAAACCTCTGCAATCCCGCTTACTTACGAGGAAGATGGTAGATGGAGTACAACTGTTGAACTTTCTTCAGATATTCAACAGTTCGAGTACAGATACTTTGTAAGTGCAAACAGAGCATGTATCCTTGAAGAATGGAATAGAAACCATCGAATTGGAATCAGCAGTGAAACTCCTGCAATCTCAATGTATGACCTCTGGCAACAAAAGCCATCCAATCTTCCACTGTATTCTTCGGCATTTACGGATGCTCTATTTACACATTCTAAAAGCAACAATCAAAAAGCGCTATTTACCAATAAACAATTTCGTTTCAAGATATGGGCTCCGAAAACGCGTAAAGACGAAACAGTTGTAATTAGTGGCAACATTCCTGAACTTGGCAATTGGAATCCGAATGAAGCTCAGAAATTATCTTACTGGGGTAATGGAGAATGGCGTATCACTTTTGATACTGAAAGTTTGCAATTCCCTTTTGAATATAAATTTGCAATCCTAAACAATCAGACCAACGAAATCGCCTATTGGGAAACAGGCGATAACAGAATCATGAATCTAAACCCATCTCCTTATGATGAGCTTACCATCGTATCCGGACTTATATTTCAGGAAAATCAAAAAGAGTGGAAAGGTGCAGGAATTGTGCTTCCCTTATTCTCGATTCGTTCGGAAGAAAGTTTCGGAATTGGAGACTTTGGCGACTTAAAGAAACTATGCACATGGGCTACCTCATGCAAGCTTTCAATGATTCAGATTCTACCAATCAATGACACGTCCATTACGCATACTTGGACCGACTCGTATCCATATAATGCAAACTCTGTCTTTGCATTACATCCAATCTATTGCGATTTAAAACAACTCCCTTCCTTAAAGTCGGAAAGCAAAACCCGTTTCTTTGAAGAACTTCGACAAAAACTCAATAAGTTAGACGCAGTAGACTATGAGGCTGTCAACAAAGCAAAACAGAAATACCTCAAACTCACATTTGATGAGCTTGATAAGAAATATTTTGAAGAAAGAGAGTTTATTTCCTTCATCAACAACAATAGTTCTTGGCTCTTTCCTTATGCGGCCTACATGTATTTCGGAGAGAAATTCTCCTCTTCAGAAACAAAAAAATGGAAAAAATACGCCGAGTACAACAAAGAATCAATCCTACTTCTTGTACAAGATGAGCCTGAAGCCCAATCTTTCTTCAACTACATCTACTTTGTTCAATACGAACTACACAAACAATTGCTCGCAGCATCGCGACATGCCAAAGATCTTAATATTGTACTCAAAGGGGATATTCCAATTGGTGTAAGCCGTCAAGGTTGTGATGTATGGTGCAATCCTGAATTATTCAACCTAAACGGACAAGCCGGAGCTCCGCCTGATGACTTTGCAGCAAATGGTCAAAATTGGGGATTCCCAACCTACAACTGGGCTGAGATGCAAAAAGACAATTATGCATGGTGGCAACAACGCTTGCTACACATGTCTCAATATTTCGAAGCGTATCGCATCGATCATATATTAGGCTTCTTCCGCATCTGGGAAATTCCTATCAACTATCTACAAGGAATATGTGGTCATTTTGTCCCATCACTACCTCTTTCCTCTAAAGAGATCAATGATGCCGGATTTAAGATGGAGATCGAGAAATATACAACACCTCGTATTCATGAGAAATACCTACACCAACTATTTGGACCTGATGTTTCTAAAGTAAAAAAAGAGTATCTTGTCCCATCGTCAGACAAAGAATATTGGAAACTTAGCACCGAATGTAATACGCAACGAAAGATTAAAAGTTTGTTCAGTGGCAAGCAAGGGGTTTCAGCCAAACGTATTGCACAAGGTTTGATGACAATCAGTAATGAAGTATTGTTTGTTAGAGACTCTGTAGAACGAACCCTATTTCATCCACGTATTCTAGCTTCTCAAACATTTATGTATGATGAGCTTGGAAATCCGGATAAGTTTGCATTCGATCAACTCTATTGGGACTTCTTTTACAGACGACATAATGAGTTCTGGAAAGAAAATGCGAACAAGCAACTCACTCCGATTATATCAGCAACAAATATGCTTGTTTGCGGTGAAGACTTAGGCATGATTCCTGATTCGGTTCCGGATGTAATGCGTAAACTTCAAATACTTTCATTAGAATTGGAGCGAATGCCTAAGATGTCGAAAGTAGAGTTTTCCGATCCGGCTACCATGCCTTACTATTCGGTCTGTACAACATCAACACACGACATGCCACCGATTCGCAATTGGTGGAAAGAAGATCCGGAAAGAAGACAGCGATACTATAATCAAATCTTAAAGATCGAGGGAGAAGCACCGGAAGAATGTACTCCTGAAATTTGCCGTTTGATTCTTGCTCACAACTTCGATGGGAATAGCATGTGGGCTGTTTTTCCTTTTCAAGACTTGATATCCATGAGCGAACAGCTTCGTAATGAAGATATCAGTAAGGAACAGATCAACTTTCCCGACAATCCTCATCATTATTGGAATTATCGGACACATATTACGGTAGAAGAGTTGATTAATTCGGAACAGTTTAATACAAAATTACGAAAAATGATTTTACAATCTGATCGATAAAAAACAGACAAAGTCCTCTGGTCGGTAATTCACATACGACTAGAGGACTTCGTTATTAACAACCAAATGTTGATAACTTACTTCTGCTCATTATTAGTAGCAAAAGACATTTTACAGTTTCCGTTGAAATTTGCTTTATTTTCAATCTCCAGACTATCTGCAACAAGATCTCCTTCAATGACAGACCCAGCCTTGATTGTCAATCGAGACTTGACCAGTATATTTCCTTTTACCTCTCCATGTATTTCGGCACTTTCACAATCGATATTGCCCACAACTTTCCCTTTCTGCCCCAATACGATTTTACCTCCGCACTGGATATTTCCTTCAACGATACCATCGAGACGAAAGTCGCTATCTGTTACCAAGTCTCCTTTCACAACAGTTCCTAAAGAAAGCGTATTATGTGATGCGCCCACCGAATTATTATCTCTAAACTTCATAGGTCATAGCTTTATTAAGAATCAGAAATTATCTAAATTCGTTTCAAATCGTTCTAGTTCGATTTTTGCAAATGTAATAGGAATTTTCAAAACTCTCCATATTTATCTAGTTTTGCATTGAGATAAATAAACTGAATAATCGATTTTTACAACTAAAAGGAAATCAACAATATGAAACAATGGATTGAACTTAAAAACATAACCTTCCATGCGCATCACGGCGTATTTGAACAAGAGCGAATTGTAGGGAATACCTTCACCGTAGATCTTAAGCTGGGAGTTGATATCTATGAAGCTATGCTTACCGATGATCTAGATGATACACTCAATTATGCACAAATCTATGAAGTCGTTAAGCAAGAGATGAGTATCCCCTCTAAACTCCTCGAACGAGTAGCGGGACGAATCATATTTGCACTCAAAGATGCATTTCCTACAATCATGTCTGTTGAGCTAAAGCTTGCCAAAGTAAACCCTCCATTCGTTGCCGAGCTTGATCATGTTGCCATTATCGTAGAGCATTCATTCTAAAATACATATTAGAAATATCCTCTAAAATACCCTGTTTTTGTATTTTTATAGAGATTACTCATCAATAAAATACAAAAAAAATCTCTACATTTGCGCTCCTTTTTACATTAACCCTGAAAAAGGAAACTTCTGCAAGCGGCAGAAGCTAAGTAACAATAATTATTATTTTATGATTTTTACGTAGAGAAAATGACAAATCAGTTCCTTAATGATGAGCTTTGTGGCGCAAACAAGGCTACAACACCGCAAATGCAAGGTGTAGTGATTGGTAATAGAATTCCTAAAGATTATTTCATTACCGATGGAGTTGGCGAAAGCGACATTACCATTCACGCAGGTTCTTACCATTTAGCATTGAGAGAAGCCGGTATAGAGAAAGCAAATATTATGACTTACTCTTCTATTTTACCCGGAATTGCCAACCTGATCGAAAGACCTGCCACGTATGTGCATGGTGAAGTAATGGAGTCGATCATGGCAGTAGCACACTCTCGCAAAGGAGAAAGAGCAACGGCTGGTATTATCTATGGATGGTTAATCAACCGCAACACCGGTGAAAGATACGGTGGTTTAGTTTGCGAACATAATGGGAATTACACCATTGAAGAAATTGAAGAAATGCTTCGTGCAAGTTTAAACGAGCTTTACGTAAACGGATTCGAAGAGGATTACGTAATCGGAGAAACAAAGCTGATGACAAAAACCTTCGTTCCAGAGAAAGAGTATGGTACTGCACTAGTAGCGTTGTGTTTTAAAAACTACTTCTGTCCTATCCTTTCTAATCAACAATAACCTTGTTGAATTTCAAAAGACTCTTAGTCTATAAAGACATCTAAAATGTGTGTTTGTATACGTAAGAATCGAATCAATAAAATCGCCTAATCGTTGCTCAGAAAAGCTCACATCGTTTTTCTGAAAACTATTAGAGGTTTTTCCAAAAACCAAGCATGCTTTTTGAAAAAAGTAAGCTTGGTTTTTTTTGTTTCTATATCACCATTTCTTCTGATCGATTCTAATTCTAAGTGAACCCTTCTCAACCTACCAACAACTTCTTGTATTTTGATCTTATTTGACTACATTTGCAATTATTTTATAATATGCAGCAATGAATTACATTAAATATACAAAAAGCACAATATCAATGAAAAAAATCTTTTCTACAATTGCTTGCGTGTTGGCAATTGTAAGCACCTCATGTGCTCCGAAAGAGTTACCATCAATGGGTGACGTTTCTGTTGAAGTTTTCAACAACGAAGTTGTTTCTTTCAATCCTGATAAGTATCCACAAGGATTTAACACATCAGATACGACAGACATTGTACGTCTTGTAAACGGACGTATTATCATGAAGAAAATACTAATCCCTGATTACGAACGTGATGTTAAAGTAAAAGCAACCGTTACCGTTGCATCAAACGGCGACCGCTGGGATAAATCAGGTTCAGCATTCATTATTCCAAATCAATCTGCTATCAACTTGATGAAAATCGCACAAGGTATTGCTCAATACCCTGCTATTGACTCTACTAAACTGGAGAATCTTTCAGGTATTGTTCCGGGGCAAGATTATCTACCCACTGTAGAATTGATGCGCTTTATGACTCCTTTTGGCGTAGGACACTATAGCCGTGATACCGCAAGCTACCCAAAACGTATGCCTGTGTATGTAGACGGATGGGCCGATAAAGTAGAATGGACACAAGATATTACAGACCTTTACTCTTGTCTTGAGGATTCGGCTTGGGTAGGTGTATTTATCGACACATGGCATCCTGACGGATATGTTGCCGGTCTTACACTCGATTTTGAAGAAAACCCTGCTCCTACCTATGCAATGAAGGATACACATGTAGAGCCTCTTATTAATACTGTATACTATGTAGGTCAACAATATCCGGGTATTTTTGCAGACAAAGATGTAGAAGTTCCTTTTACTATTCCGGCAAACGCTAAGAATGTAAAACTTAAATACATCGTTACCGGCCACGGAGGTCACTCTGGCGGAGACGAATTCGTAGAGAAAGAAAACATTGTTTCGATTGATGGCAACGAAGTTTTGAAGTTTACTCCATGGAGAAAAGACTGTGCATCGTTCCGTCGTTTCAATCCGACATCGGGAGTTTGGTTGCGTGAACGTACAGCATCGTATATCGACAGTAAAAAAGGAGGTTATGCAGAAAAGAAAATTGAAGAAGCGATTGCATCTTCAGACCTTTCTCGTTCCAACTGGTGTCCGGGTTCTGACGTAGTTCCTGAAGAAGTAGAACTTGCAGACATCACTGCAGGCAATCACGTGATTAAGTTTAGTATTCCGGAAGCACAAGCTATCGATGGCGACAAACTAAACCACTGGTTAGTTTCTGCTTATCTTGTTTGGGAAGAATAATATCAAACATTATCTATATCTATTTGATAGCAAACAAAAAAAGGACTAAATACTCACCACATGATCATTTAGTCCTTTTTTTCAGGCCACAACCACCACTCATGAGAGTATCAATCACTATTTGCAAAAAATATTTCAGAAAAGATCAATAAAAAGTCACTTCTCTTGTGTTTTAGTAAACATAGTTTTATTTTGTAAAGACTTTGATTACAAACACATTAATTAATGATACATATGAACGAAATTCTATCTTTCGCACTATTGTGCCTAACATCATTTTTTACGCTAACCAATCCGTTGGGAACCATGCCTATATTCATGACTATGACAATGGAGCTCAACGACACCGACCGCCAACGTATTGCAAAAAAAGCCTGTATCGTTGCCTTTGTTACTCTCTTGGTCTTCGCTTTTTCAGGACAACTTCTGTTCAAATTCTTTGGAATCTCAGTAGACAGTTTTCGTGTAGCAGGAGGGATTATCTTCTTTACCATCGGTATGGATATGCTACAAGCTCGTATCACAAAGGTTAAGGTGAGTGAGTCTGAAATCAAGAATTATTCGAATGATATCTCTGTAACCCCACTTGCAATTCCACTTATATGTGGACCCGGAGCAATCACAAACTCAATTGTACTTATGGAGGCTGCTACGACAATATGGCTCAAAGTCACATTGATTGTTTGCATCTCACTTGTCTTGCTATTTTGCTATTTTATTTTGAGAAGTTCATCCACCATCATCAAGTTCTTGGGCGAAACCGGAAACAATGTATTAATGCGCTTGATGGGACTTATTGTAATGGTTATTGCAGTTGAGTTCTTTTTTAGTGGACTACGACCTATTTTACAAAGTATTTTCAATATTTCGACACAATAAATTAATATGAAACGAATTAAAGTAATTGGATTTGACGCAGATGACACACTATGGGAAAATGAAATCTACTTCCGAGAATCGGAAAAGAAGTTTTTTGAACTTCTAAAAGAATTTGCTCCGGCAAAAGAAATTGAGAAGAAACTCTATAATATAGAGACGATCAATATCCCTTTATTTGGATACGGTGTAAAATCGTTTACACTCTCAATGATTGAAACTGCTTTGCAAATAAGCAAAAACAAAGTAAAGGCCGATGTAATTAATCAGATCATGGAAATCGGAAGAGAGCAGCTCGAGAAGCCGGTTGTACTTCTGCCTTTTGTAAGGGGCGTACTCGAACGACTAGCCGGAAACTACAAACTAATTGTGGTAACAAAAGGAGACTTGCTCGACCAGGAATTGAAGCTACAACGATCTGGATTGAAACCGTTTTTTCACCATGTAGAAATAGTTAGTCATAAAACAGAAACTGAATATACGAAGGTTATAAAACACTTAGATATCCGCCCCAATCAATTTATGATGGTCGGTAATTCAATCAAATCGGACATTTTACCGGTTCTTCGTAGCGGAGCAAAAGCCGTCTATATTCCTCATGAATCGGTATGGATACATGAAATAGCCGATGCTCCGGTTGGTAATCCGAAATTTAGACAAATCCACTCTATACTGGATTTACTTCGCTTTGCATAAAAAAAAGCTGTCTCACTTTTCTGAGACAGCTTTTTTATTTTTATTATTTATCATCCCTCATGGGTATGGTATTCATCAATTGTGAAAACAACGTTTTACCTTTCCATATAGACTCGATCACTATACTTTTGTCTAACATGACACCTTCAGTATTTTGTGTGTTTGCAGGATGCTTCAAGATAAATTCTTTGTATTGTTTTCGAGCTTTATGAAAATCACGACGCGCCCTAAATACAGCTTTAGCATTGGGCCAATATCCCTTCAAGACAAAACGTAGAGCAATGAGATGGTCAAATACAAATCGCACGAACATAACCTTTTGCAATGCGCTTCGATCTATATTTTTATAAATCATCAACAAGTTGTTTCGTATGTTGAGATACGTTTTGTGAGGATGCTCCATCTGCAGGGTCCCTCCTCCTACATGGTATACAACCGAATCGGGAGTACATACGATTTGATAACCTAGATTTCGTAGCCTCCAACAAAGGTCTATTTCTTCTTGATGTGCAAAAAAGAACTCGTCCAATCCTCCACAGTTTCGATACAAAGCTGTTCTGATAAACAATGCGGCCCCCGAAGCCCACAAAACCTCACAAGGTTGATTATACTGACCTTTATCGGCTTCGATAGTTTCTAACACACGCCCTCTACAAAAAGGAAAGCCATATTTATCGAGAAAACCACCTGCTGCTCCTGCATATTCAAACAAATTGTTGTGACGGTATGCCAATAGCTTAGGCTGCACCGCTGCAATATTCTGATTCTTTTCAAGTGCTTGAAGCGGTGCATCGAGCCAACCCGGAGTTACCTCTACATCTGAATTAAGCAAAACTGTATATGGTGTTTCAATCTGAGCGATCGCTCTATTATATCCTCCAGCAAAACCATAATTCTTATCGAGCTTTATTAACAAGACCTGTTGATAATGTGTACTAACATATTCGAGCGAATCGTCAGTCGATCCATTATCGGCCACTACGATTTGTGTGATTTGCTCGGGTGAGTTCCGAATTACAGAAGGCAAGAACTGCTCTAGCCATTTACGGCCATTCCAGTTTAGAATTACGACAGAGACTTTTTTATTCATAAGGTATTAGGATTCTCTTTTATGCTTCCAGCGCTTGTGCGACCATAGCCAATATGCCGGATCTCGAAGAATTGTTTTTTCCATTCTTCGTATGTATTCTTCTGTAATCGAAAACTCGGGTACTCCTTTTGCATTGGCTGTTATCAGCTGAAGATCTGCTTCATAATATCCGCGCTTCACCTTTCGTACATCTGCATACACTACAGCCAAATCTAACTTTTCTGCAATCTTTTCTGCACCGGTAAGCACCGCTGAGTCTTGATTTAAGAATGTTGTCCAATAGTGAATATTGGCTTTTGATGGTGTTTGATCGGTCAAAAACGCAACTTGCGATCTAGTCTTTTCTTTTTTAAGACGTATCATAGCTCGCAAGGTATCGTTCTTCTCAATACCTAACGCCCCAAAACTTTCTCTCAAGTTTATAAATAGTTGATCGATTGGTTTCGATTTTATCTTACGATAGATCTGATAAGAAGCAAGCTTATCTCCAAAAAACAGTGAACTTGCAGTAAACCATTCCCAGTTTCCATAGTGACCGATATACATCAATACCGGACCGGGATTCTTTTCTACCAAATCAAACAGTAGCTCCTTATTGTTTATTTTTGCACGCTTCATTATCTCTTCATCCGAAATATGAAATAGCTTGAAGCTTTCGACAAGATAATCACAAAAATGATGATAAAACTTTCGTTCAATCTCTTTTAACTCGTCGCTTGTTTTTTCAGGGAAAGAGTTTCTTAAGTTAGCAGCAACAACCTTTTTTCTATATCCAATCACTTTATACACTAATAGATAAAGAAGATCAGACAACAAATATAAAATGGAAAAAGGCAATACTGCGATTGCCTTCACCATTATATAAATTGACCAATATGCCAGTTTATTCATTACAAATAGAATTTAGAGTAATTCCACTTTTACGGCCGAACCGTCTTCGTTCAGCTCGAGTAATCTCACTTTGCAGGTTTTGTTTACCAAAGCCGCATCATAAGGTAGTTCTACTTTTACATAGTTTTCTGTAAAACCATGCATAAGTCCGTCCTTCTTCGTATGCTCGATAAGAGCAATACGTTCTGTTCCGAGTTGTGAAACATAGAAATCTTTCAATTTCTTGTCCGAAATATCTAAGATCACTTTACTTCTATCGTGTTTCGTTTTCGGATCTACAGCATAATCAATCTTCAAGGCCATCGTACCCGGACGCTCCGAATATGTGAACACATGAAGTTGAGAAATGTCTAGTGACTCGATAAAGCGACGAGCGTCTTCAAAGTATTGATCTACCTCACCTCGCACACCTACGATTACATCCACACCTATAAAAGCATGAGGCATCACCTCTTTTACTTTCGCAATTTTAGACGCAAACAAAGCTGTATCGTATCTACGTTTCATCAATTGTAGTACCTCGTCACTGCCCGATTGTAACGGAATGTGGAAGTGAGGCGCAAAACGTTTTGATGTAGATACAAAGTCGATAATTTCATCAGTAAGCAAGTTTGGCTCGATCGAAGAGATACGATATCTTTCGATACCTTCTACCTCATCCAATGCTTTAACCAAATCAAGAAAGGTATCGCCGGTTGTTTTACCAAAGTCTCCTATATTGACACCGGTAAGCACAATCTCTTTGCCTCCATCACGGGTTACTTGACGTGCCTGTTCTACCAGTTCTGCAACAGTTCCATTACGACTTCTACCTCGTGCAAATGGAATGGTACAATAAGAACAATAATAATCACAACCATCTTGCACCTTCAGGAAATAGCGTGTGCGGTCTCCTTTGGAACAAGAAGGGGCAAATTTACGTACGTCGGCAGCTTTACTTGTTACGATAACACCACGACGTTCTTGTTTTTTGAAATCTGCAATATACTGTAAAATATCAAGCTTTTGTCCTGCTCCTAATACAAGGTCTACACCTTCAATATCAGCAACATCTTCGGGCTTCAACTGAGCATAACAACCCGTCACTACCATCAATGCACCCGGGTGCATCTTTCCGTAACGACGAATTGCTTGTCGGCACTTTTTATCCGCGAGTTCGGTCACGGAGCAGGTATTGATAACACAAATATCTGCTTTTTCTCCGCTGCGAGCACGACGAATACCATTCTCTTCGAGGAGCTTTCCAATAGTGGAGGTCTCCGCAAAATTTAACTTGCAACCCAATGTGTAATAGGCTGCAATCTTATTTTCAAACACACTTTGATCAATCATCTGAAAAGCTAATTTACTATACAAAGTTAGTAAATCCGATAGACAAATTAGGTCCTTTCCTTGTTTATCTGACGCTCAGTAGCTATTTTTGCACAAATTTCACATGAGTGTGCTATGATACAAGAGAATTTCATAAAGATTTACGAAGATAGTTTCAAAACCAACTGGGATTTGCCAGCACTTAGCGATTATAGCAAGGGGACAACTCTTACTTATCAAGGTGTGGCACAAGAAATTGCAAAGTACCATTTGCTATTTGAACATCTGAATGTAAAAAAAGGAGACAAAATCGCGCTCATCGGAAAAGACAATATTCATTGGTGTATTGTCTATATGGCAACTATAACTTATGGTGCTGTAATTGTTCCGATTCTTCAAGACTTTAATCCGCACGATGTACAGCACATCATCAATCACTCTGAATCTGTTGTATTGTTTTCCAGTACCAAAATATGGGAATCACTCAATACGGATAAGTTTGAAGGATTAAAAGCTGCATTCTCGCTTTCGAGCTGCAAGCTACTAATGGCTACTAAAGATAAAGAGTCTATACAATCGTTTCTTGACAATAAAGATGCTCTATATTGCCAAAAGTATCCGAATGGATTTACTCAAAACGATATTCAATATGCAGAAGTT
This sequence comes from Tannerellaceae bacterium, assembly GCA_051656605.1. Classification (GTDB taxonomy): domain Bacteria; phylum Bacteroidota; class Bacteroidia; order Bacteroidales; family CAMTPD01; genus UBA12018. Next base: position 242,375 of record JBOGCF010000017.1, read on the forward strand.
CCAAACTCTGAACTTGTGCTAATCAATTATACTTCGGGTACAACTGGTTTTAGCAAGGGGGTAATGCTTACTGCAAATAACCTTGCAGGAAATGTAACTTATGCACGTACGCTTGATTTGCTCAACCGTGGTCAGCATGCTCTTTCATTCCTGCCACTTGCACATGCCTATGGTTGTGCGTTCAACTTCTTGCTTCCATTAGCAAACGGAGTACACATTTATTTATTAGGAAAGGTTCCAACTCCAAATATCTTACTGAAAGCATTTGCTGACGTAAAACCGAATATTGTAATTACTGTTCCGCTTATCATTGAGAAGATCTATAAAAACACGATCCTCCCAACTATTAGTAAGCCGGCTATTAAGTTTGCGCTAAGCTTACCAATCGTCAAAAATAAGATCTACGCTAAGATTAGAAACAAACTCATCACAGCTATGGGAGGAAACTTTAGCGAAGTGATCATTGGTGGTGCAGCTCTTAATGCTGAAGTTGAAGAATTTCTGCATAAAATAAAATTTCCATTCACCGTAGGCTACGGAATGACAGAGTGTGCCCCACTCATTAGCTACGATCATTATTACGACTTCATCCCTACCTCGTGTGGACAAGTTCTGAAAGGAATCATGGAAGTACGTATCGACTCTGAAGATCCTTATAATAAGATTGGAGAAATTCAGGTACGTGGAGAAAATGTAATGGTCGGATATTATAAGAATGAAGAAGCGACCCGCAATGTCTTTACTGAAGACGGATGGTTAAAAACCGGTGACCTCGGACGTATTGATGCAGACCATCGCATCTACATTCGTGGTAGAAGTAAGACTATGATTCTTAGTTCGAGCGGACAAAACATTTTCCCTGAAGAGATCGAAGCTAAACTAAACAATCTTCCTTTTGTGATGGAAAGTTTAGTAGTTGAACGCAACGGCAAATTGGTAGCTTTAGTTTATCCTGATTACGAGGCCGGAGATGCAGCCGGACTATCTCAATCAGACTTAAATTCTGTTATGACAGAAAATAAAACAGAGCTTAATAAAATCGTTGCTCCGTATGAACGCATCGCCGAAATACAGCTTTTTCCTACGGAATTTGAAAAAACACCGAAGAAAAGCATAAAAAGATATCTTTATTGCAACTAAACTGTTTTTTTCTTGTTGTTTAAATGCATACAGAAAATAATATGATTATTGAAAAAATATTTACTTTCTGTTGTACAACATATTCTTTTAATACATACATTTGCATCGTTATTTTAGAATATACAAAAGACCGTTTACCGTTTTAAATTAGAAAACAAAATGAAAAAGTTAGTTGCATTTGCTGCAGTTGTAGCAGCTGTTTCTTTCGCTTCTTGCTCGTCTAAACAAGCAGATTCTGCATCATCAGAAGAAGTTGTTGTTGAAGCTACACCAGTAGCAGCGGAAGAAGTTACTGTAGTAGAAGAAGTTGTTGCTGATTCAGCAACAGTTGCCGCTGATTCTACAGCGACTACAGCACCAGCAGCTGAGAAATAATTTTCAGCATCAAAAAATTGAAATAGTCTGTATGCATGCATACAGACTATTTTTTTTACCAAAAGTGAATTATGAACAGAAAAGCAATAACCCTATTTAGCTGCATACTAAGTATCCCAAAAATGTATGCACAGTCTGCACAAGATAGTATCCAGACCTCCATACAAACCCTTCGACTCAAAGAAGTGGAAGTTACAGGTTCGTATAGAAGATCTCCAATCCAATATCCAACACAGACTGTTTCTATTGATAATAACCCCTCGATAAACAGACTCAACGTATCTGAAGCCATCGCTCAGTTACCATCAGTCAACATTGGCATAGAAGGAGATATACGCCGAAGAGGCAATACCGACGTAAATCTTCTTTTCAACGGTATCCCTTTAGCCTTATTTGAAGAAAACAGAGGAGATGCCCTTATCTTATTTCCATCTTCTACTTTAAATAGCATCGAGACTGGAGACAATCTTTACGACTATACTTTTGTAGACGGAGGCTCTGGCATCATCAACCTCAGACCTTTTTCATCAAATAAAAAAGAGAAGTATCTACAACTAACAGGTGCAATGGGCGCTCATGAGCGTTACAACGCAGAGATTAAAGGGGGAATCTCTACAAAGAAGTTCTTCTTTGACGCAGGCTACAACTTCAAGCGCGAATACAGACATCGCACCTTTAGAAAAGAGACGATCAACAATACCGGCACTGCTTACCAAAACAACAATGCCTCCGCACATCCAAATATCAATTTCGGCTATGTAAATACTGGTGTAAATATCAATGCTAATAACCAATTGGTATTTAACGGCCTGTTGTTTGATATGAACTACGATCGCTTAGGTAATATTGATAATAAGAAATTGAAACCTGACGGTAGCGTTGCCAACCACATGATTCGACAACGAGACAATAACCAAAAACAAAAAGCATGGTCGACCGGTACCGAATGGAAACATACATTTACCAAACTAAAGAATGCCTCTCTACAAGCAGGCTTCAACTACGACAACTATGCATACGATGAAGATAACTACTTCAAAAACAAGAAACCCGATACAGAACAAATTCTTGCCCAAGAAGAGTTATTTATCAATCAAGAAAAGCATCAATACATTGCACAGGCTCGATTTGAGCAAGCCATAAATCCACTGTTATCTTATTATGTAGGCTATACCGGCAGATTCAAAAGAGATGCCTATCGTGCAAATGGGTATAACCTAGTCAACGATAAATGGACCCCCAATCTGGCAAAGTGCGATACGTTTGATCTAAACTCGAATATCCACTTAATATCCTTAGGCACACAAATATCGAAAGGTAACTTCCTTGCTAATGTATCTTTGCAAGGAGATATAAGTAGTCGAAAAACGGATTCGAAGCACCAGCAAGTAGAAACAAAACACCTGTTTACTCTACTTCCTCAAATAAACATGACCTATTCTTCAAGCAAGAATACTACGTGGAATATCAGTTACTCACAACGCATCAATCGTCCGGTGCTTCGTGATTTGAATCCATACATCGACACAAGCGATCCAACCTTTACGCGCAAGGGGAATCCAAGTCTTAAAAATGAACTCGTTCATCTAACACAAATCTCCAATACTTCTCGATTTGGAACCTTTACTCTGAATCCGATCGTATATTATGCATATAGATCGAATCGAATTATGGACATTGCCCAAGTAGAAGACAACAAAACTATTTGGACAAAGGAGAATGCTTCAAACACCCAGAGTGCAGGTCTTGAAATCAATGCTTCTTGGCAGCCATTCAGACAACTATTTGTTTATCTTACTGCAAATGGATATCATTATGAAATCGACGGGCAGCGCCAAGGCTGGGGAAAACGTAAAGGAGATTTTGCAGTAGATGCTAAAGGCGGAATCACATATCTTCCTTTTAGAAATACTCGATTACAAATCGACGGATACTATACCGACAAACAGCTTACCCCTCAAGGCAGCATCTCTTCACTGTACAGTGTTAACGCCGGCGCTTCACAGTACTTACTAAATCAGCGCATGTGCATTACGCTCTCTATCCAGAACATCTTTGACTCCATGGAAGAGTCTACCACCTTTGTTAGTGGGTCAGAAACACAATACATACATCGTAATCGTGATGCAAGAGCATTCTGGGCTTCCATCAGTTACACATTATAATCGCAAACAAAAAAGCGTGCAGTAATATAAATACTGCACGCTTTTTTAGCTCTAAACAGAACAAAAAAAAGGCTCTCAAATGAGAGCCTTTTTTATATCTGATAATTTGAAAATTATTCAGCAACAACTTCGAAAGGAATTTCTACAGAAACTTCTTTGTGAAGTTTGATAGTAGCTACATAGCTACCAGCTTCTTTAACAGAACCTTTGATAGCGATTAGCTTTCTGTCGATGTTGAAACCTGCTTTTTCTAGAGCCTCAGCAACTTGGATGTTACCAACTGAACCGAAGATAGTTCCAGTAGAGCTAGTTTTAGCACCGATTGTCAAAGTTACACCTTCTAGTTTAGCAGCTAGTTCTTGTGCATCAGCTTTGATTTTAGCCAATTTGTGTGCACGTTGTTTCAAGTTTTCTGCCAAAACTTTCAAAGATGAAGGAGTAGCGATGATAGCCTTACCTTGAGGGATAAGATAGTTACGACCGTAGCCAGGTTTTACTGTTACTACTTCGTCTTTGTAGCCAAGATTAGCTACGTCTTCTTTCAAAATAACTTGCATGTTCTTTATCCTCCTTCGTTAATTATTTCATCAAATCGGTTACATAAGGAAGCAACGCCAAGTGACGTGCTCTTTTCACTGCTTGAGCTACACGACGTTGGAACTTCAAAGAAGTACCAGTGATACGACGTGGAAGGATTTTACCTTGCTCGTTCAAGAATTTTTTCAAGAACTCAGGATCTTTGTAGTCGATATATTTGATACCGTTCTTTTTGAAACGGCAATATTTTTTCTTCTTAACGTCTACTGAAGGAGGAGTTAAGTATCTGATTTCTGATTGATTGTTGTTTGCCATGATTAGTTCTCCTTGTTTTCTTTAGATTGTGATTTCAAACCTCTTCTTTTAGCAGCATATTCAGCAGCATATTTGTCTTGACGGAAAGTCAAGAAGCGGATCACACGCTCGTCACGACGGAAGATCTTTTCTAGTTCTGCAATAACAGATGGTTCTGCTTTGAATTCTACTAGTTGGTAAAAACCTGTCGATTTCTTTTGAATTGGATAAGCTAGTTTGCGCAAACCCCAGTTCTCTTCGTTTACGATCTCAGAACCTTTCTCAACCAAAAGGCTCGTGAATTTGTCTACCGCTTCCTTCATCTGTACATCAGACAAAACGGGAGTCAAAATGAAAACGGCTTCGTAATTGTTCATAAAACTTCGTTTATAATTTGATTAATAAAATGTTTCGTGGCGCAAAAGTAGTGATTTTTACTGAAAAGACAAACACTTTGCACCATTTCTTTCTTATACAGAGTTTTAAACCCTTTTTTACACCTATCTACCCTATTGGGTTTAAGACGAGAATATCGGCAGTTTCAATCTAAAACTCTACATTTACAACAACAAAACAACGTTTTTCCACTTTATCTATATAAAACAAACAATACAAACAAGCTCATATGAAACAACTTAAGCACATTCTTCTGATCGGATTATTGTTGATCGCAACAACCGTCCGCGCCCAATACAGCAAAGATCTATTAGGAGATGATTATGTGAACCGTACCATCAACATGCCCGATGACTATCAAGGAAAAGTAACGTGCACGTTGATTAAGAAAGTAGACACCCTACATACCGACAAAGCCATCCTATATATTCATGGCTACAACGATTACTTTTTTCAATCGCAACTTGGAGATAGCGTCACCAAACACGGTCTCAACTTTTACGCACTCGACCTTCGAAAATACGGACGTTCTTATCTCCCCAATCAAACCCGCTTTTACGTAAAGTCATTGACTGAATACTTTGCAGACATTGACACAGCCTTATCCATCATACAAAGCGAAGGAAATAAAGAAATCATACTAATGGCTCACTCAACCGGAGGCTTAATCACCCCGTTATACCTCAATGCTCGCCCACAAAGTGAAGTAAAAGCCCTTATACTAAACAGTCCGTTCCTCGACATGAACCTTGGCGGATTCATGGAGTCTGTAATGGTCCCTATCGTTTCAATGATCTCTCCTTTATTTCCAAACTTAGTGGTCTCCGGAGCAGGGAAACCAGGATCAGCAAGTGGCTATAGCCAAAGTTTGCTACAACAATACCATGGAGAATGGACCTACAATACCGACTGGAAATTAGCCGCAAGTGCGCCCATTACAGCAGCTTGGATAGGCGCCATTCATAAAGGCCAAAATACAATCCACAAAGGACTTAAACTAAACATTCCTATTTTGGTAATGTACTCAGATAAAAGTCTTGAAGAAACCGATGAGTGGAACGAAGGATTTATGCATGCTGATATAGTTCTGGATGTAAATGATATTCAGAAGTATGGAAAGAAACTAGGGGATAAAGTAACACTGGAATGTATAGAAGGTGGCATGCACGACTTGATTTTATCGCCCAAGCAAGCGCGTGACGATGCATATCACACCATTTTCTCTTTCATAGACAAATCGGTTGTGTGGTAAAAAAAAGAAACGGCGGGGTTCGCACCAAGCCGTTTCACATATTAACCGTTTAAACAAAAAGAAAAAGTTAGTTAAGGTATCTATAAATAATCTGTAAATGTCTTTTTCAAGAGAAAAGAGCAATTAAGCTATTCAACTTACTCACACTTTCCTTCTTTACAAATATATACTTTAGAAACTAAGAATCCAAATCCCATTGACAATGTTTAACAACACATTTACTGTAATCTACCTGTCAAATTAGTTTCACATAAAGAGTTCTTTTTTTGTCAAATAAAACGACGAAGCCTTGATTCGGTCTTTAAAATGAAGGATCAAAACAAGAGTAGAAAGATTTTGTACATTTGTAAGAAAGAATAAACATATTGTATTATGGAATGTTTTGATCTTCATATATTAGGTTGTGGCTCTGCGCTGCCTACCACGCGCCATCAACCCTCCTCACAAGTAATCAATCTAAGAGATAAGCTATATATGATTGATTGCGGAGAAGGCACTCAGCTTCAAATGCGAAAGATGAAAATTAAATTCAGCAGGCTCAATCACATCTTCATCTCTCACCTTCATGGAGATCACTGTTTCGGGCTGCCGGGATTGATTTCTACACTTGGGTTATTGGGCCGAAACGGAGAACTAGTAATTCACGCACACGAAGAGATCCAAAAATTTCTTCAACCCACCCTCGATTTCTTTTGCAAGGATCTTCCCTATCCGGTAACCATTAATCCGGTTAAGGCAGGAAGCGACTCTGAGCTAATCTTCGAAGACCGTTCAGTCGAAGTATATTCAATACCTCTCAAACACAGGATACCTTCTACCGGTTTCCTTTTTAAGGAGAAACCGAAAGAAGCACATTTGATTCGAGAAATGATCGACTTTTATCAAGTACCGATCAAAGAGATCCAAAACATCAAACGCGGTGCGGATTTCATTACCGGCGAAGGAGAAATCATCCCCAATAGCAGGCTGACTAAGCCGGCCTCTAAACCTCGAAGCTATGCTTACTGCTCAGACACGGCTTTTTCGGAAAAGATCGTTCCCGTTATTGAAGGGGTAGATTTATTATACCACGAAGCTACGTTTGCCGATACGGAGTTAAAGCGAGCGAGAGACACGTTTCACTCTACGGCCCGACAAGCTGCCGAAATCGCATTAAAAGCAAATGTAAAACAATTGATGATTGGGCATTATTCGGCACGATACGAAGACATCAAGCCACTTTTGGAGGAAGCAAAAAGGATATTCCCTAATACGATTGCGGCCAACGAGGGTCTTCGCGTAAAGATCTAACAAGCCTCTAAAAAGAAAGTATACGAGAATCAAATTGTTTGATGGGCATCAAACAATTCTGTTATAGTGAAGAGTAAATCGTCAGACCGCCATCAGACGATTTAAAACAAACGAAGAACAAATCGTCAGGTCGGCACGAGGGCACTGAAAAAATCAATAAGTATACTTGCTCATAAAGCTAAATTATAAATAGGTTCTATAATGAAGTTGTTTATATTTCGTATCTTTAAGTTATTATAGTTTTGAGTATGCTAGCACAA